>NZ_CP158815.1:6080000-6768491 GCF_050989985.1 Pseudomonas putida | reverse complement strand
GCACTGCTGCCAAAGTTCCACTGACACGGACATCCCCTAAGTTGAAAGCCGGTGAGGCAAAAACAAGCGGCCATTGTAACGACCAGACGCCGACTTATCCACACGTAGGTGGCTGATCGGCCAAGAAGAATCAACGCTTTATATGCCAAAAAGACGACCAATGGTCTGTGTATAAGCTCTGTGGATAACCGCCCCTGAGATCATTGCACAACTGGGGGCGAAACTCAGTGGATAACCCGCCTGTGGATAACCACACCTTTCACGCACAGGTTTTCCGACAGCGCAGCACAGGGTTATCACTGTTTTCCACTGTAGTTGTCATTCTCTGTACAGCAAGTCAAATAAGGCGTTGAGTAAGTTATCCACAGATGGAGGGGGCCCTAGCCTTTATAAGCTTTACAGAAAAGCTTTAAATACTTTCCTTCTTTATTTTTATGTTTGAGGAATGAAGTGCACCCAAGACAACCCATGGCGAGTTACTTATAAGGAAATGTTGGTTGGAAATTGACCTGAGGGCTTGCTTTCTCTAGAATCCCCGGTCTCTTAAAACGGGGGCCATTCCGGCCCGTTGTGGACGAACCAGGTAACACGACATGAAACGTACTTTCCAACCAAGCACTATCAAACGCGCTCGTACCCACGGTTTCCGTGCTCGCATGGCTACCAAGAACGGTCGTGCCGTCCTGTCGCGTCGTCGCGCCAAAGGTCGCGCACGTCTGGCAGTTTGATAATCCGGCACTGGAGGTGAGTCAGGACTTCAGTCGGGAAAAGCGTCTGCTTACACCCCGGCATTTCAAGGCAGTCTTTGACTCCCCTACCGGCAAGGTTCCGGGGAAAAATCTCCTGCTCCTTGCACGCAACAATGATCTCGATCACCCCCGTCTCGGGCTGGTTATCGGGAAAAAGAGCGTAAAGCTCTCAGTTGAACGCAATCGCCTCAAACGTCTGATGCGCGAATCGTTTCGCCTGAACCAGGATTCACTGGTCGGCTGGGACATAGTTATCGTCGCGCGCAAAGGTTTGGGTGATGTAGAAAACCCCGAATTGATTCAGCATTTCGGCAAGCTCTGGAAACGTCTGGCACGTAGCAAGCCGGTACCGGCAGTCAAAACCGAAACTGTAGGGGTAGACAGTCCAGATGCGTAAACTGGCACTCGTTCCGATCCAGTTTTATCGCTATGCCATTAGTCCCCTGATGGCAAATCACTGTCGTTTCTACCCCAGTTGTTCCTGCTACGCGTTGGAAGCCATCGAAAATCATGGCCTTCTGCGCGGTGGCTGGCTGACCTTTCGTCGTTTAGGTCGCTGTCATCCGTGGAATCCCGGTGGTTACGACCCGGTTCCACCTATCCCTACCTCCCGTTCTTCTTCGATGGCCGAGTAATCATGGATATCAAACGCACGATCCTGATCGTCGCCCTGGCAATCGTGTCCTACGTCATGGTTCTTAAATGGAACCAGGACTACGGCCAAGCTGCCTTGCCGACTCAGAATGTTGCTTCCAGTACGACCGCACCGGGCCTCCCGGACACGGCAACTGGCAATAAAGCGTCCGTCAGTGACGACATTCCACACGCCGCAAACGATACCAGTGCACCTGCCGAAACTCCGGTTGCTGCAAGCACCGACCTCATCCAGGTAAAAACGGATGTGCTCGATCTGGCCATCGATCCACAAGGTGGTGATGTCGCCCAGCTAAAACTGCCGCTGTATCCACGTCGCCAGGACCATCCGGAAATTCCATTCCAGCTGTTCGACAATGGCAACGAGCGTACTTATCTGGCTCAGAGCGGTCTGATCGGTACCAACGGTCCGGATGCAAGTCCTGCCGGTCGTCCGGTTTACACCTCGGAGAAGAAGGTTTATCAACTGGCTGAAGGTCAGGACCAATTGGTCGTGGACCTGAAGTTCAGCAAGGACGGTGTCAATTACATCAAGCGTTTCACCCTGAAACGCGGCCTGTATGACGTAACCGTTTCCTACTTGATCGACAACGAAAGCGCACAACCGTGGTCCGGTGCGATGTTCGCGCAATTGAAGCGTGACGCCAGCTCCGATCCTTCTTCCAGTACCGCTACCGGCACCGCGACCTACCTGGGCGCAGCCCTGTGGACAAGTTCCGAGCCGTACAAGAAAGTGTCCATGAAGGACATGGACAAGGGCGCGCTGAAAGAAACCGTTACCGGTGGTTGGGTTGCCTGGTTGCAGCACTATTTCGTGACTGCCTGGATTCCGGCCAAGGGCGAAAACAACATCGTCCAGACTCGTAAAGACAGCAAAGGCAACTACATCATCGGCTATACCGGTCCGTCGCTGACCGTTGCACCGGGTGCCAAGGCTGAAACCAGCGCCATTCTGTACGCCGGTCCGAAAAGCCAGGCCGTGCTGAAAGAGTTGTCCCCAGGTCTGGAACTGACCGTCGACTACGGGATCCTGTGGTTCATCGCTCAACCGATCTTCTGGTTGCTGCAACATATCCACGCCATTGTGGGTAACTGGGGCTGGTCGATTATTTTCCTGACCATGCTGATCAAAGGGCTCTTCTTCCCGTTGTCGGCCGCCAGTTACAAATCCATGGCCCGCATGCGTGCAGTAGCACCGAAACTGGCCGCGCTGAAAGAGCAACATGGCGACGACCGGCAGAAAATGTCCCAAGCCATGATGGAGCTGTACAAGAAAGAGAAAATCAATCCGCTGGGAGGTTGCTTGCCAATCCTCGTGCAGATGCCGGTTTTCCTCTCGCTGTACTGGGTTCTGCTGGAAAGCGTTGAAATGCGCCAGGCGCCATTCATGCTGTGGATTACTGACCTGTCGATCAAGGATCCGTTCTTCATTCTGCCGATCATCATGGGTGCAACCATGTTCATCCAGCAGCAGTTGAACCCGACTCCACCGGATCCGATGCAGGCCAAGGTGATGAAGCTGATGCCAATCATCTTCACCTTCTTCTTCCTGTGGTTCCCGGCTGGTCTGGTGCTGTACTGGGTAGTGAACAACTGCCTGTCGATCGCCCAACAGTGGTACATCACTCGTAAGATCGAAGCGACTACCAAAGCAGCCGCCTGATTTACACTGTGGATCACCACTCAAAACGCCCCCTAGTGGGGCGTTTTGCTATCTGTCATTTTTGTCTGGATACCGGTTTATGAGCGCTCCTCGCGAAACCATCGCAGCCGTCGCCACCGCTCAAGGTCGAGGCGGTGTCGGCATCGTCCGTATTTCCGGGCCCTTGGCCAGTGTTGCGGCCAAGGCCTTCGGCGGTCGCGAGCTCAAGCCGCGATTTGCCCACTATGGTCCGTTCCTTGGTGAAAACGCCGAAGTACTGGATCAAGGCATCGCGCTGTATTTTCCGGGGCCGAACTCCTTCACCGGTGAAGACGTGCTGGAGCTGCAGGGGCACGGCGGACCGATCGTGCTGGATATGTTGCTCCAACGCTCTCTTCAATTGGGTTGCCGTCTGGCCCGGCCCGGGGAATTCAGCGAACGTGCATTTCTGAACGACAAGCTCGACCTGGCCCAGGCCGAAGCCATCGCCGACCTGATCGAAGCCAGTTCTGCGCAGGCCGCTCGCAATGCGCTGCGTTCGTTACAGGGCGCCTTTTCGGCGCGTGTGCATAACCTGACCGAGCAATTGATCGGCTTGCGCATCTATGTCGAGGCGGCGATCGACTTTCCGGAGGAAGAAATCGACTTCCTCGCGGATGGCCATGTGCTGAGCATGCTCGACAAGGTGCGTGACGAGTTATCCACCGTCATGCGTGAAGCCGGGCAGGGCGCGTTGCTCCGCGATGGTATGACGGTGGTGATCGCTGGTCGGCCAAATGCCGGCAAATCGAGCCTGCTCAATGCCCTGGCCGGTCGCGAAGCCGCCATCGTTACCGAAATTGCGGGCACTACGCGAGATGTTCTTCGAGAACATATCCACATCGATGGCATGCCACTGCATGTGGTCGATACCGCAGGTTTGCGTGATACCGATGACCATGTGGAAAAGATCGGCGTCGAGCGGGCGTTGAAAGCCATTGGCGAGGCGGACCGTGTCCTGTTGGTAGTCGATGCAACGGCCCCCGAAGCGCTCGACCCCTTCGCACTGTGGCCGGAGTTTCTCGAAACCCGTCCCGATCCGGCGAAAGTCACACTGATCCGCAACAAGGCTGACCTGACGGGGGAGGTGATTGCCCTGGATGTCAGCGACGATGGCCATGTCACTATCAGCCTGAGTGCCAAATCAGCAGGTGCCGGCCTGGAACTGCTGCGCGAACACCTCAAGGCCTGCATGGGTTACGAACAGACATCAGAAAGCAGCTTCAGTGCTCGACGGCGTCACCTTGAGGCCCTGCGCCACGCCAGTGCGTCTCTGGAACACGGCCGTTCTCAACTGACCCTGGCCGGCGCCGGCGAATTGCTGGCCGAGGATCTGCGACAAGCACAGCAGGCGCTGGGGGAAATCACCGGCGCCTTCAGCTCTGATGATCTGTTAGGACGGATCTTCTCCAGCTTCTGCATCGGTAAATAGTCCTTTCTTGTTCACAGGCAGGCCATTCGTGCCTGCCTGTCCTCTCTCCTTTCTGAAAAACAACCTCCAGTGCCGAGCAGACCTTTCTGCTTGAGCGGATAAGTCGTGTCCCGATTCCGTCATCCGACTCATTTCTGTGGATTAAGCTCTGTGAATAACTGGCACTGAGGGCAGTTGATAACAGGGCTTCAAAACTGGATACAACCACCGCTGTGGATAACCATCACTTTAATCCACAGGCTTACACCGGTTATCCAAGGGCCTCCTTAGCACATGACCACAGGGTTTTGAATCGCTGTACATGTTGAAAATAAAGGCCTGTACCAATCTATCCACAGATAGGAGGGTCAGTAGAAATAAACATAAAAACAAAGGTTTTATAAATTTCTCTCTTTTTAATTTCTATAACTCCGACTTCTCCACAGCTGGTTAAATTTTGTGCAAAGGGTTCTTTAGGAAGGGCGAAGTCCCTATACTTGTCGACCAGGTCCAAAAACCTGAGCCCAACTATTCCTGAATTACCTACTTAAGCAGGCACGAGGTGCGTGGTGGATTTCCCTTCCCGTTTTGAAGTGATCGTCATCGGCGGCGGTCATGCCGGTACCGAGGCAGCACTGGCCTCAGCACGTATGGGGGTAAAAACCCTGTTGCTGACGCATAACGTGGAAACCCTTGGTGCCATGAGTTGCAATCCCGCGATTGGCGGGATCGGTAAAAGCCATCTGGTCAAAGAAATCGACGCCCTTGGTGGCGCGATGGCTCTGGCCACCGATAAGGGTGGTATTCAATTTCGCGTATTGAACAGCCGCAAAGGCCCAGCTGTGCGTGCAACCCGTGCACAAGCTGACCGGGTTCTCTACAAGGCAGCTGTCCGCGAAATCCTGGAAAATCAGCCCAACCTGTGGATATTTCAACAGGCCGCCGACGATCTGATCGTTGAGCAGGACCAAGTACGGGGTGTGGTCACTCAAATGGGCCTGCGTTTTATGGCCGATTCGGTGGTTTTGACCACAGGTACCTTCCTCGGTGGACTTATCCACATCGGCATGCAGAACTTTTCCGGCGGCCGTGCCGGTGATCCACCTTCGATTGCCCTGGCTCACCGTCTACGTGAACTGCCTTTGCGCGTCGGTCGCCTGAAAACCGGTACGCCTCCGCGTATTGACGCCAGGTCTGTGGATTTCTCGGTGATGACCGAGCAAGCAGGCGATACGCCGATTCCGGTGATGTCATTCATGGGGTCCAAGGAACTGCATCCACGGCAGATCAGCTGCTGGATTACCCATACCAATGCGCGCACCCACGAAATCATTGCCGCCAACCTTGATCGTTCGCCGATGTATTCCGGTGTGATCGAAGGTATTGGCCCGCGTTACTGCCCGTCGATCGAAGACAAGATCCATCGCTTTGCCGACAAGGAAAGCCACCAGGTCTTTATCGAGCCGGAAGGTTTGACCACCAACGAGCTGTATCCGAACGGGATATCCACATCGCTGCCATTCGACGTGCAATTGCAGATCGTCCAGTCGATCCGCGGCATGGAAAACGCGCACATCGTTCGCCCGGGCTACGCCATCGAATACGACTACTTCGATCCGCGAGACCTCAAATACAGCCTGGAAACCAAAGTGATCGGCGGCTTGTTCTTTGCCGGCCAGATCAATGGCACAACCGGTTACGAAGAAGCCGGCGCCCAGGGATTGCTGGCCGGAACCAACGCCGCACTGCGTGCACAAGGCAAAGACGCCTGGTGTCCGCGCCGTGATGAGGCCTACATCGGAGTACTGGTCGACGATCTGATTACCCTCGGTACTCAAGAACCGTACCGAATGTTTACGTCTCGTGCCGAATACCGTTTGATTCTGCGCGAAGACAACGCGGACATGCGCCTGACTGAAAAAGGTCGCGAGCTGGGTCTGGTCGATGACGAGCGTTGGGCCGCATTCAGCAAAAAGCGCGAAGGCATTGCGCTTGAAGAACAGCGCCTGAAAAGTACCTGGGTTCGCCCGGGCACTGCTCAAGGCGATGCGATTGCCGAAAAATTCGGCACTCCGTTGACCCACGAATACAACTTGCTCAGCCTCTTGAGCCGTCCGGAAATCGACTACGCTGGTCTCATCGCGGTCACAGGCGAAGGTGCGGAAGATCCACAGGTCGCCGAGCAGGTCGAAATCAAGACCAAATATGCGGGTTACATCGACCGCCAACAGGATGAAATCGCGCGTCTGCGCGCCAGCGAAGACACGAAACTGCCTGTGGATATCGATTACACGAACATTTCCGGTCTCTCCAAAGAGATCCAGAGCAAGCTCGGCGCGACCCGTCCGGAGACTTTGGGCCAGGCGTCACGCATCCCGGGCGTTACCCCGGCAGCGATTTCGCTGTTGATGATTCATTTGAAAAAACGCGGCGCGGGCCGTCAGTTGGAGCAAAGCGCTTGAGTTCGTTGGTCACCTCGCAACATGCCGAAGAGTTATCCACAGGCGCTCGCCAGCTCGGTGTTACGCTGACAGAAACCCAGCACACGCAGCTGCTGGGTTATCTGGCCCTGTTGATCAAATGGAACAAGGCTTACAACCTGACCGCCGTGCGTGATCCGGACGAGATGGTGTCGCGCCATTTGCTCGACAGCCTGAGCGTGATGTCATTTATCGAAAACGGTCGCTGGCTGGACGTAGGCAGCGGCGGCGGTATGCCGGGCATTCCGCTGGCCATCCTGTTTCCCGAGTCTCAAGTGACCTGCCTGGACAGCAACGGCAAGAAAACTCGCTTCCTGACCCAGGTCAAACTCGAACTCAAACTGGACAACCTGCAAGTTATCCACAGTCGCGTAGAAGCCTTCCAGCCTGCCCAGCCGTTCACCGGGATCATTTCCCGGGCGTTCAGCAGCATGGAGAACTTCACCAACTGGACTCGTCACCTCGGCGATAACGATACGCGCTGGCTGGCAATGAAGGGCGTTCATCCCGCCGATGAACTGGTAGCATTGCCGACAGACTTCCACCTCGATAGCGAACACGCCCTGGCCGTACCCGGTTGCCAAGGCCAACGCCATCTGCTGATACTGCGCCGCACGGCATGATTGGGAACACAAGCAAGAATGGCTAAGGTATTCGCGATAGCGAACCAGAAGGGTGGTGTGGGCAAGACCACCACCTGTATCAACCTCGCAGCATCGCTCGTCGCGACCAAGCGTCGGGTGCTGTTGATCGATCTCGATCCACAGGGCAACGCCACCATGGGTAGCGGTGTGGATAAACATGGCCTGGAAAATTCGGTCTATGACCTGTTGATCGGTGAGTGCGATCTGGCTCAGGCCATGCACTTTTCCGAGCACGGCGGTTATCAACTGCTGCCGGCCAACCGCGATTTGACTGCGGCCGAAGTGGTCCTGCTGGAAATGCAGATGAAGGAGAGCCGCCTGCGCAGTGCGTTGGCGCCGATCCGTGAAAACTACGACTACATTTTGATCGACTGCCCGCCGTCGCTGTCGATGCTGACGTTGAACGCCCTGGTTGCCTCGGACGGGGTCATTATCCCCATGCAGTGCGAATACTTTGCACTCGAAGGTCTGAGCGACCTTGTGGATAACATCAAGCGCATCTCTGAACTGCTCAACCCGGATCTCAAGGTCGAAGGGCTGCTGCGTACGATGTACGACCCACGCTTGAGCCTGATGAACGATGTGTCGGCGCAGCTCAAGGAACACTTCGGTGATCAGCTCTATGACACCGTCATTCCGCGCAACATTCGATTGGCCGAAGCCCCGAGCTACGGCATGCCAGCGCTGGCCTATGACAAGGCCTCGCGTGGCGCCGTCGCCTATCTGGCTCTGGCGGGCGAAATGGTGCGCCGTCAGCGCAAAAACTCACGTATCGCCGCTGCTCAGGCAACTTAAGGAATCCCCATGGCCGTCAAGAAACGAGGTCTCGGACGTGGACTGGATGCACTGCTGAGTGGTCCGACCATCAGCTCCCTGGAAGAACAGGCAGCGCAAGCCGATCACCGTGAGCTGCAGCATTTGCCGCTGGATTTGCTCCAGCGCGGCAAATATCAACCGCGACGCGATATGGATTCGCAGGCGCTGGAAGAGCTGGCGCAGTCGATCAAGGCCCAGGGCGTGATGCAACCGATTGTGGTTCGTCCGATCGGCAGCGGTCGCTATGAAATCATCGCCGGTGAACGCCGCTGGCGTGCAAGCCAGCAAGCCGGGCAGGAAACCATTCCGGCGATGGTGCGCGATGTTCCGGATGAAACCGCGATCGCCATGGCGCTGATCGAGAACATTCAGCGCGAAGACCTCAATCCGATCGAGGAAGCTGTTGCCCTGCAGCGCTTGCAGCAGGAGTTCCAGCTGACCCAGCAACAAGTGGCCGAAGCCGTTGGCAAATCCCGGGTGACTGTGGCCAACCTGCTGCGCCTGATCTCGCTGCCGGAAGTCATCAAGACCATGTTGTCCCATGGTGACCTGGAAATGGGTCATGCCCGTGCATTGCTCGGTTTGCCGGACAATCAACAGGTTGAAGGGGCGCGACATGTTGTCGCACGCGGGCTGACCGTGCGCCAAACTGAGGCACTGGTTCGTCAGTGGTTGAGTGGTAAACCGGAGCCTGTCGAACCTGCAAAACCGGACCCGGATATTGCCCGACTGGAACAGCGTCTGGCCGAGCGCCTAGGCTCTGCGGTGCAGATTCGCCACGGTAAGAAGGGTAAAGGGCAGTTAGTGATTGGATATAACTCCTTGGATGAACTACAAGGTGTACTCGCACATATTCGCTGAAACATTTCCTCATGTAGCGCGCAGTCGGAAATCACTACCCGATAGTTGAATAGGGGCCAAACCGCCCCTATACTCTGCGCGCATTTTGTCGGCACAAATTATGCCAAGTTATTGAATTTCGGCAGCCGACCATTGGAGAGCAATAGTGATGGAAACCCGCACGCCAAACCGCTTGCCGTTCCATCGCCTGGCTGTTTTTCCGGTGTTGATGGCCCAATTTATCGTTTTGCTCATCGCCGCTTTGGCGCTTTGGAAATGGTACGGAGTCGTCGCTGGATACTCAGGACTTTGCGGAGGACTGATAGCCTTGCTGCCCAATGTTTATTTCGCTCATAAGGCATTTCGGTTTTCCGGCGCCCGAGCAGCCCAGTCCATCGTCCGGTCGTTTTATGCCGGCGAGGCAGGGAAACTGATTTTGACGGCAGTGCTGTTTGCACTGGTGTTTGCAGGTGTGAAGCCATTGGCGCCGATTGCAGTATTCGGTGCCTTCGTGCTGACTCAGTCGGTCAGCTGGTTCGCTCCCCTGCTGATGAGAACAAGACTTTCGAGACCTTAGGGCGTTTGAGGCAACCATGGCAGAAACAACGGCTTCGGGCTATATCCAGCACCACTTGCAGAACCTGACTTTCGGTCAGCACCCTACCGGCGGCTGGGGCTTTGCCCACACCGCAGCAGAAGCCAAGGAAATGGGCTTCTGGGCTTTCCACGTCGATACTCTCGGCTGGTCGATCGCATTGGGTCTGATCTTCGTTTTCCTTTTCCGCATGGCGGCGAAGAAAGCGACTTCCGGTCAGCCAGGTGCTTTGCAGAACTTCGTTGAAGTATTGGTCGAATTCGTCGATGGCAGCGTGAAAGACAGCTTCCATGGCCGTAGCCCGGTGATTGCACCGCTGGCACTGACCATCTTCGTCTGGGTGTTCCTGATGAACGCCGTCGACCTGGTACCGGTCGACTGGATTCCTCAGCTGGCCATCCTGATCTCCGGCGACCACCACATCCCGTTCCGCGCCGTGTCGACTACCGACCCGAACGCGACCCTGGGCATGGCGTTCTCGGTTTTCGCACTGATCATTTTCTATAGCATCAAGGTCAAGGGCATCGGCGGCTTCATCGGCGAGCTGACCCTGCACCCGTTCGGCAGCAAGAACATCTTCGTTCAGGCTTTGCTGATTCCGGTGAACTTCCTGCTTGAATTCGTGACCCTGATCGCCAAGCCAATCTCTCTGGCACTGCGTCTGTTCGGCAACATGTATGCCGGTGAGCTGGTGTTCATTCTGATTGCTGTGATGTTCGGCAGCGGTCTGCTCTGGCTCAGCGGCCTGGGCGTTGTTCTGCAGTGGGCGTGGGCGGTATTCCACATCCTGATCATCACCCTGCAGGCGTTCATCTTCATGATGTTGACCATCGTTTACCTGTCGATGGCGCATGAACAAAACCATTAAGACCAGTTTCGACTAGTCTGATGTCCCTCTCGGTCAAACGAGAGGGTGCCCCTAACAGGGCCTCTGAAACGATTTGTTTTACCGCTTTAAATTAAAAAAACCT
Organism: Pseudomonas putida; assembly: GCF_050989985.1. Lineage (GTDB taxonomy): Bacteria > Pseudomonadota > Gammaproteobacteria > Pseudomonadales > Pseudomonadaceae > Aquipseudomonas > Aquipseudomonas putida_AI. The sequence goes on along the minus strand of NZ_CP158815.1, from coordinate 6,757,650 downwards.
AAACCATACGACGTAAAAGTCGGGAGGAAAGATGGAAACTGTAGTTGGTCTAACCGCTATCGCTGTTGCACTGTTGATCGGCCTGGGCGCACTGGGTACCGCAATTGGTTTCGGCCTGCTGGGCGGCAAGTTCCTGGAAGGCGCAGCGCGTCAGCCAGAAATGGTTCCAATGCTGCAAGTTAAAATGTTCATCGTTGCCGGTCTGCTCGACGCCGTAACCATGATCGGTGTTGGTATCGCTCTGTTCTTCACCTTTGCGAACCCGTTCGTTGGTCAGATCGCTGGCTAATTACTCGGATCTTCCGGGTAATTTGGTGTGATGGACAACGTAACTGCGAGGTGTTGGCGTGAACATTAATGCGACCCTGATTGGCCAGTCCGTTGCGTTCCTGATTTTTGTACTGTTCTGCATGAAGTTTGTATGGCCTCCGGTCATCGCAGCTCTGCGTGAACGTCAAAAGAAGATCGCTGATGGTCTGGACGCTGCCAGCCGAGCAGCTCGCGACCTGGAGTTGGCCCAAGAGAAAGCGGGTCAGCAACTGCGCGAAGCGAAAGCTCAGGCAGCTGAAATCATCGAGCAAGCCAAGAAACGCGGTACCCAGATTGTCGACGAAGCCCGTGAACAGGCTCGCGTCGAAGCTGACCGTGTGAAGGCTCAGGCTCAGGCCGAGATCGAACAGGAACTGAACAGTGTCAAAGACGCGCTGCGCGCCCAAGTGGGTAGCCTGGCCGTTGGTGGTGCTGAGAAGATCCTGGGCGCCACAATCGATCAAAACGCGCACGCAGAGCTGGTTAACAAACTGGCTGCTGAAATCTAAGCGAGGGCGATCATGGCAGAACTGACCACGTTGGCCCGACCTTACGCTAAGGCGGCCTTCGAGCACGCTCAGGCCCACCAGCAACTGGCCAATTGGTCAGCCATGCTCGGCCTGGCAGCAGCGGTGTCGCAAGACGACACCATGCAGCGTGTGCTCAAGGCCCCGCGACTGACGAGCGCAGAAAAGGCCGCCACGTTCAATGACGTGTGCGGCGACAAGTTTGATGCCAAGGCACAGAACTTCATTACCGTCGTTGCCGAAAACGACCGTCTCTCGCTTTTGCCGGAGATAGCCGCTCTGTTCGACCTGTACAAGGCCGAGCAAGAGAAGTCGGTAGATGTTGAAGTCACCAGTGCATTCGCATTGAACCAAGAACAGCAAGACAAACTCGCCAAGGTTCTCAGTGCACGACTCAACCGGGAAGTGCGCCTGCAAGTCGAGGAAGACAGCTCCCTAATTGGTGGTGTTGTCATCCGCGCCGGCGACCTGGTTATCGATGGCTCGATTCGCGGCAAAATCGCGAAACTTGCCGAAGCATTGAAATCTTGAGTTTGAAGGGGCAGCAGAGCAATGCAGCAACTCAATCCTTCCGAAATAAGTGAAATTATCAAGGGCCGCATCGACAAGCTCGATGTGACCTCCCAAGCCCGTAACGAAGGCACTGTCGTCAGCGTATCTGACGGTATCGTGCGGATTCACGGTCTGGCCGACGTTATGTCCGGCGAGATGATCGAGTTTCCGGGCGGCGTCTACGGTATGGCCCTCAACCTGGAGCAAGACTCCGTAGGTGCCGTAATTCTGGGCGCTTACCAAGGTCTGGCTGAAGGCATGAGCGCCAAGTGCACTGGCCGCATCCTGGAAGTTCCTGTTGGTAAGGCACTGCTGGGCCGCGTAGTCGACGCACTGGGCAACCCGGTTGACGGCAAAGGTCCACTGAACAGCACCGAGACCGACGCGGTCGAGAAAGTTGCTCCAGGCGTGATCTGGCGTAAATCGGTAGACCAGCCTGTACAGACTGGCTACAAGGCTGTCGATGCCATGATCCCGGTAGGCCGTGGCCAGCGTGAGCTGATCATCGGTGACCGTCAGATCGGTAAGACCGCTCTGGCGATCGACGCGATCATCAACCAGAAAGACAGCGGCATTTTCTGCGTCTACGTGGCCATCGGTCAGAAGCAATCGACCATCGCCAACGTGGTTCGCAAGCTGGAAGAAAACGGCGCACTGAAGAACACGATCATCGTGGCTGCCAGTGCTTCGGAATCTCCTGCGCTGCAATACCTGGCACCATACGCCGGTTGCACCATGGGCGAATACTTCCGCGACCGCGGTGAAGACGCGCTGATCGTTTATGACGATCTGTCCAAGCAGGCAGTGGCTTACCGCCAGATCTCCCTGCTGCTGCGCCGTCCACCAGGCCGTGAAGCTTACCCAGGCGACGTGTTCTATCTCCACTCCCGTCTGCTGGAGCGCGCATCCCGCGTTTCGGAAGAGTACGTAGAGAAGTTCACTAACGGCGCAGTGACCGGCAAAACCGGTTCCCTGACCGCACTGCCGATCATCGAAACCCAGGCTGGCGACGTTTCTGCGTTCGTTCCGACCAACGTGATTTCCATCACCGACGGTCAGATCTTCCTGGAATCGGCCATGTTCAACTCGGGCATCCGCCCAGCTGTGAACGCCGGTGTTTCGGTATCCCGTGTGGGTGGTGCCGCTCAGACCAAGATCATCAAGAAGCTGTCCGGTGGTATCCGTACCGCTCTGGCTCAGTACCGTGAACTGGCAGCATTCGCCCAGTTCGCTTCTGACCTGGACGAAGCGACCCGTAAGCAACTTGAGCATGGTCAGCGCGTTACCGAGCTGATGAAGCAGAAGCAATACGCGCCAATGTCGATCGCTGACATGTCGCTGTCGCTGTATGCCGCTGAGCGTGGGTTCCTGACTGACATTGAAATCGCCAAAGTCGGCAGCTTCGAACAAGCGCTGATTGCTTACTTCAACCGCGATCACGCCGATTTGATGGCCAAGATCAACGTGAAGGGTGACTTCAATGACGAAATCGATAGCGGCCTGAAAGCCGGTATCGAGAAGTTCAAGGCCACCCAAACCTGGTAAGCCGCAGCGGGAGTCGCAAGGCTCCCGCTTGCTAACCTGATAGGTGTTACATGGCAGGCGCAAAAGAGATTCGCAGTAAGATTGCGAGCATCAAAAGCACGCAAAAAATTACCAGCGCCATGGAAAAAGTGGCGGTCAGCAAAATGCGCAGGGCACAAATGCGCATGGCTGCTACCCGCCCTTATGCGGAGCGTATCCGCCAGGTTATTGGTCATCTGGCCAACGCTAACCCGGAATATCGCCACCCGTTCATGATCGACCGTGAAGTAAAGCGCGTCGGTTATGTCGTTGTGAGCAGTGACCGTGGTCTGTGTGGTGGCTTGAACACCAACCTGTTCAAGGCTTTGGTCAAGGACATGGCGGTAAACCGCGAAAACGGTGTCGAGATCGATCTTTGTGTGATTGGTAGCAAGGGTGCGGCTTTCTTCCGCAACTTCGGCGGCAACGTCGTTGCAGCTATCAGCCACCTGGGTGAAGAGCCGTCGATCAATGACCTGATCGGCAGCGTCAAGGTGATGCTGGATGCCTATCTGGACGGCCGTATTGACCGTTTGTCCGTGGTATCCAACAAGTTCATCAACACCATGACGCAACAGCCTACCGTGGAGCAATTGGTTCCGCTGGTGGCAACCCCGGATCAAGACCTCAAGCACCACTGGGACTATCTCTACGAACCTGACGCCAAAGAGCTGCTTGACGGCCTGATGGTGCGTTACGTGGAGGCGCAGGTGTACCAGGCGGTGGTCGAGAACAACGCGGCTGAACAAGCTGCGCGGATGATCGCGATGAAGAACGCTACCGACAACGCCGGTGATTTGATCAGCGAATTGCAGCTGGTCTACAACAAGGCGCGTCAGGCTGCGATCACCCAAGAGATCTCGGAAATCGTCGGCGGCGCTGCCGCGGTTTAACGGTTCAAATATTCAGAGGATCCAGCTATGAGTAGCGGACGTATCGTTCAAATCATCGGCGCCGTTATCGACGTGGAATTTCCACGCGACAGCGTACCGAGCATCTACAACGCGCTGAAAGTACAAGGCGCGGACACTACCCTGGAAGTTCAGCAACAGCTGGGCGACGGCGTAGTTCGTACCATTGCGATGGGTTCCACCGAAGGCTTGAAGCGCGGTCTGGACGTAGTTGACACCAACGCTGCCATCTCCGTACCAGTCGGTAAAGCGACCCTGGGCCGGATCATGGACGTCCTGGGCAACCCGATTGACGAAGCTGGCCCGATCGACACCGAAGAGCGCTGGGGTATTCACCGCGCTGCTCCATCCTTCGCAGAACAAGCGGGCGGCAACGACCTGCTGGAAACCGGCATCAAGGTTATCGACCTGGTTTGCCCGTTCGCCAAGGGCGGTAAAGTTGGTCTGTTCGGTGGTGCCGGTGTAGGCAAAACCGTAAACATGATGGAACTGATCCGTAACATTGCCATCGAGCACAGCGGTTATTCCGTGTTCGCCGGTGTGGGTGAGCGTACTCGTGAGGGTAACGACTTCTACCACGAGATGAAGGACTCCAACGTTCTGGACAAAGTGGCACTGGTATACGGCCAGATGAACGAGCCGCCGGGAAACCGTCTGCGCGTAGCTCTGACCGGCCTGACCATGGCCGAGAAGTTCCGTGACGAAGGTAACGACGTTCTGCTGTTCGTCGACAACATCTATCGTTACACCCTGGCCGGTACTGAAGTATCCGCACTGCTGGGCCGTATGCCTTCCGCAGTAGGTTACCAGCCGACCCTGGCTGAAGAGATGGGCGTACTGCAAGAGCGCATCACTTCGACCAAGCAAGGTTCGATTACGTCGATCCAGGCCGTATACGTACCAGCGGACGACTTGACTGACCCGTCGCCAGCGACCACCTTCGCCCACTTGGACGCCACCGTCGTTCTGTCTCGTGACATCGCTTCCCTGGGTATCTACCCAGCGGTAGACCCACTGGACTCGACTTCGCGTCAGCTGGACCCGAACGTGATCGGCAACGATCACTACGAAACCGCTCGCGGTGTACAGTACGTTCTGCAGCGTTACAAAGAACTGAAGGACATCATCGCGATCCTGGGTATGGACGAGCTGTCGGAAGCCGACAAGCAGTTGGTAAACCGTGCTCGTAAGATCCAGCGTTTCTTGTCGCAGCCGTTCTTCGTGGCTGAAGTCTTCACTGGTTCTCCAGGCAAATACGTTTCCCTGAAAGACACCATTGCTGGCTTCAAAGGCATCCTCAACGGTGACTACGACCACCTGCCAGAACAAGCGTTCTACATGGTTGGCGGCATCGAAGAAGCGATCGAGAAAGCCAAGAAACTGTAATCCCGGCGCCCGGAAACGGGCGCTAATTTAGGGTGAGGCAATCAGATGGCTATGACAGTCCATTGCGATATCGTCAGCGCGGAAGGAGAAATCTTTTCCGGTCTGGTCGAGATGGTGATTGCGCACGGTGCACTGGGTGATCTTGGTATCGCTCTGGGTCACGCGCCGCTGATCACTAACCTGAAGCCAGGTCCGATCCGCTTGGTCAAGCAGGGCGGGGAAGAGGAGGTGTACTACATCTCCGGTGGTTTCCTCGAGGTTCAGCCGAACATGGTCAAGGTACTTGCAGACACTGTGCAACGTGCTGCCGACCTGGACGAAGCCTCCGCTCAGGAAGCCGTTAAGGCTGCCGAGAAGGCGTTGCATGACCGGGGCGCAGAATTCGATTACGGTTCTGCTTCCGCACGTCTGGCCGAGGCTGCTGCTCAGCTGCGCACCGTCCAGCAGATCCGCAAGAAGTTCGGCCATTAAGGCGATCTTGTTGTGCGATTGATTAAAAAGGGTAGCCTCGGCTACCCTTTTTTCTTTTCCGATTTTCATCACTTTGGTCGCAGCCGCTGACCACCCAGGATTGGTAGCCAGTCATGTCTCTTGAAATCGTTATTCTCGCTGCTGGCCAAGGTACGCGCATGCGTTCGTCCTTGCCGAAGGTTTTGCATCCGATTGCCGGCAATTCCATGCTTGGCCATGTTATCCACAGCGCCCGGCAACTTGATCCACAGCGAATCCACGTGGTGATCGGCCACGGTGCCGATGCCGTACGCGAGCGCCTGGCTGCCGACGATCTCAATTTCGTCCTTCAGGACAAACAACTGGGTACCGGCCATGCCGTTGCCCAAGCGGTTCCTTTCATCGAAGCCGACACCGTATTGGTTCTTTACGGTGATGTGCCGCTGATCGAAGTCGAAACCCTGCAGCGCCTGCTCAAGCTGGTAACCCCAACGCAGATGGGTCTGCTGACTGTCGAGCTGGACGATGCAACCGGTTATGGCCGAATCGTTCGTGGTGCGGATGGCCAGGTCGCGGCCATTGTCGAGCACAAGGACGCCAACGAAGCTCAACGCGCTATCAAGGAAGGCAACACCGGTATTCTCGCGGTGCCTGCCGATCGCCTGGCTGCCTGGACCGGCCGTCTGTCGAACAACAATGTGCAGGGCGAGTACTACCTGACTGACGTGATCGAAATGGCGGTCAAGGACGGTTTGGTGGTGGCGACCGAACAGCCACACGACGCCATGGAGGTGCAGGGCGCCAACGATCGCAAACAGCTTTCCGAGCTTGAGCGTCACTACCAGTTGCGCGCCGGTCGCCGCCTGATGGCCCAGGGCGTAACGCTGCGCGACCCGGCACGTTTCGACGTACGCGGTGAAGTGACGGTAGGCCGCGACGTGCTGATCGATATCAACGTGATTCTCGAAGGCAAAGTAGTCATCGAGGACGACGTGGTAATCGGCCCGAACTGCGTGATCAAGGACAGCACCCTGCGCAAAGGCGTGGTGATCAAGGCGAACAGCCATATCGAAGGTGCGATTCTCGGCGAAAACAGCGATGCCGGTCCTTTCGCGCGTTTGCGTCCTGGCACCGTACTGGATGCGCGGGCGCATGTGGGTAACTTTGTCGAGTTGAAAAACGCTCATCTCGGTGAAGGCGCCAAAGCCGGCCACCTGGCTTATCTGGGCGATGCCGAAATCGGCGCGCGTACCAACATCGGCGCGGGTACGATCACCTGCAACTACGATGGTGTGAATAAGTGGAAAACCGTGCTGGGTGAAGATGTCTTCATCGGCTCCAACAACTCGCTGGTAGCGCCTGTGGATATCTCTGCCGGTGCAACCACCGCGGCTGGTTCGACCATTACCCAGAATGTGGATAAAGCTCAGTTGGCCGTGGGTCGTGCTCGGCAGAAGAATATTGATGGCTGGAAACGGCCTGAGAAGGTCAAGAAGAGCTGAGTTATCCACATAACGATGATCAGCTGAAGTTACGCACAGACTGATCCATTACCTTCGCGGGCAAGCTCGCTCCCACAGGGTTATCAACATGCCTTGTGGGAGCGGCCTTGCCCGCGAGTGCTTTTATCCACAGATCTTTTTATCGCACCATGCTTGACGAAGTTTCACTGATAGGTTTTGATTGGCTCTGTTAACTTTCGAAACGAAACTTATCTCCCCATGTCGAAGCGCAACACACCTCAACGTCGGCACAACATTCTTGCCTTGCTCAACGAGCAGGGCGAAGTCAGTGTGGATGAATTGGCCAAACGCTTCGAAACTTCAGAAGTTACGATCCGCAAGGATCTGGCCGCACTTGAAAGCAATGGTCTACTGCTCCGTCGTTATGGCGGCGCGATCACCATGCCTCAGGAACTGGTGGCCGATGTTGGTCAGCCGGTCTCCAAATACAAGCAAGCCATTGCTCGAGCTGCAGTCACACGAATTCGCGAGCATGCGCGGATCATCATCGACAGCGGCAGCACTACCGCCGCGATGATTCCGGAACTCGGTCAACAACCGGGACTGGTGGTGATGACCAACTCCCTGCATGTCGCCAATGCCTTGAGTGAACTCGAGCACGAGCCGGTGCTGTTGATGACCGGTGGAACCTGGGATCCGCATTCCGAGTCCTTTCAAGGGCAGGTCGCGGAACAGGTACTACGCTCCTACGACTTCGATCAGTTGTTCATCGGAGCCGATGGCATCGATCTGGTTCGCGGTACAACCACTTTCAACGAACTGCTGGGTCTGAGCCGCGTCATGGCCGAAGTTGCCCGGGAAGTGGTGGTGATGGTGGAGGCTGACAAGATCGGTCGCAAGATTCCCAACCTGGAGCTGCCCTGGAGCAGTGTCCATACCCTTATTACCGATGATCGCCTGTCGCTCGAGGCCCGCGATCAGATTCAGGCCCGCGGCATCAATTTGATTTGCGCGGCTGTCAGTCAGGAGAAATAGCATGTGTGGAATTGTCGGAGCAGTCGCAGAACGTAACATCACCGCCATCCTGGTCGAGGGCCTCAAACGCCTTGAATACCGCGGGTATGACAGTGCCGGTGTTGCGGTTTTTACCGATGAAGAAAAACTTGAGCGCGCACGTCGTCCGGGTAAAGTCAGCGAGCTGGAACAAGCGCTTGCAGAGTCGCCGCTGAACGGTCGCCTGGGGATTGCCCACACTCGTTGGGCCACCCACGGTGCCCCGTGCGAGCGCAATGCGCACCCGCATTTCTCTGAAGGCGTGGCCGTTGTGCACAACGGCATCATCGAAAACCACGAAGCGCTGCGCGAACAACTCAAGGCGCTGGGCTATGTCTTTACCTCGGACACCGATACCGAAGTCATCGCTCACCTGCTGAACCACAAACTCAAGGAGCTGCCTGACCTGACCGAGGCCCTCAAGGCAACGGTCAAGGATTTGCATGGTGCATACGGCCTGGCCGTCATCAGCGCCAAGCAGCCTGATCGCCTGGTTGCGGCCCGTAGCGGCAGCCCGCTGGTTATCGGTCTGGGCCTGGGAGAAAACTTCCTCGCGTCCGACCAGTTGGCCCTGCGCCAGGTCACCGACCGCTTCATGTACCTGGAGGAGGGCGATATCGCCGAGATTCGTCGCCATAGCGTGCAGATCTGGGACGTGACCGGCAAGGCGGTCGAACGCAAGATGGTGCAATACAGCGATGGTGCGGAAGCTGCCGACAAGGGCGAGTTCCGTCACTACATGCTCAAGGAAATCCACGAGCAACCGGCCGTTGTGCAGCGCACCCTGGAAGGTCGCCTGAGCCCGAACCAGGTGCTGGTGCAGGCTTTCGGTCCACAGGCTGCTGAGCTGTTCGCCAAAGTGCGCAACGTGCAAATCGTGGCTTGCGGCACCAGCTACCACGCCGGCATGGTCGCGCGTTACTGGCTCGAAGAACTGGCCGGTATACCGTGCCAGGTCGAAGTCGCCAGCGAGTTCCGCTATCGCAAGGTGGTAGTGCAGCCTGACACGCTGTTCGTCAGCATCTCCCAGTCCGGTGAAACCGCCGACACCCTGGCCGCACTGCGTAATGCAAAGGAATTGGGGTTCCTCGCCAGCCTGGCCATCTGCAACGTCGGTATCAGTTCCCTGGTGCGTGAATCCGACCTGACCCTGCTGACCCAGGCCGGTCGCGAAATCGGTGTGGCGTCGACCAAAGCCTTCACCACACAACTGGTAGGCCTGTTGCTGTTGACCCTGTCCCTGGGTCAGGTTCGCGGCACCCTGGCCAGTGGCGTTGAAGCTGCATTGGTCGAGGAACTGCGCCGCCTGCCGAGCCGCTTGGGTGAGGCGTTGGCCATGGACAGCACCGTGGAGAAAATCGCCGAGCTGTTCTCGGAAAAGAACCACACCTTGTTCCTGGGCCGTGGTGCGCAATTCCCGGTCGCAATGGAAGGCGCGCTCAAGCTCAAGGAAATTTCCTACATCCACGCTGAAGCCTACCCAGCCGGCGAGCTGAAGCACGGCCCATTGGCCCTTGTGGATAACGACATGCCCGTGGTGACTGTTGCACCGAACAACGAGCTGCTGGAAAAACTGAAATCCAACCTTCAGGAAGTCCGCGCCCGCGGTGGCCAACTGATCGTCTTCGCCGACGAGAAAGCCGGCATGACCAATGGTGAAGGCACGCACGTTGTGAACATGCCGCACATCCACGACATCCTGTCGCCTATCCTCTACACCATCCCGCTGCAGCTGCTGTCGTACTACGTTGCTGTGCTCAAGGGCACCGACGTTGACCAGCCGCGCAACCTGGCGAAATCGGTGACTGTGGAATAAGTTATCCACAGTTGTTCGAACCCTTAAAAATCGCAGCCATTTGGTTGCGATTTTTTTATCTGAATCGAGGATTCGCTCATGGACCGCTTCCAGGAAATGCAGGTCTTCGCTGCCGTTGCCCAAGACCAGGGTTTTTCGGCGGCAGCGCGACGTTTGGGGATGTCCGCGGCCAGCGTCACCCGGGCAGTGGCGGGATTGGAGAAGCGCATCGGCACGCAGTTGCTCACACGCACTACGCGCAGTGTGCATTTGAGCGAAGCGGGGCAGCGGTTCCTCGAGGACTGTCGGAGAATTCTCGCCGAAGTGCAGGAAGCCGAAGATTCGGCGGCAGGCAGCCATATCCTGCCCAGAGGGCAACTGACGATCACCGCGCCGGTTTTGTTTGGTGAGCTATACATCACACCGCTCATGGTGAATTTTCTGACTCAATTCCCTGATGTCACGATCAATGCACTGCTGGTTGATCGAGTGGTCAGTGTGGTCGAGGAGGGGATCGATGTGGCGGTTCGCATCGGTGAGCTGCCTGACAGCAATCAGCATGCGATTCGGGTGGGACAGGTGCGCAGGGTGATCGTGGCGTCGCCGCAGTTTCTTGCGACTCATGGCCGACCAACACATCCACAAGACTTGGCTGAGGCACCAATCATTGCAACGTCTGCGATTGGACAGCTCAAGCATTGGCCGTTTCTTGAAGGGGACGAACCACTGTCAGTACGTGCCGACCCAAGACTGATGGTGACCGCGAACCGGGCCGCGATCAACGCAGCTGCGCTCGGGCTCGGTTACACCCGGGTCCTGTCTTATCAGGTGGCGAGCAAGGTTGCTGACGGGGAATTGGAAATTGTCCTGGCCGATTACGAACTGCCACCGCTACCTATCCATGTCGTCTATCAGGGCGGGCGCAAGGCCCCGGCGCGGGTCCGCAGTTTTGTCGATTTCACAGTGAAAGCACTGAGGGAAGATTCAGCTTTATCGGGCTGATTGGTTATTTCGCTCGTTGAAATAATGGATTGCGTTCGGTGGTTATTCTGTTGTTTCCGCCACTGGTAGAAGATGGCTGCCATCGGTGCTGATCCTTTCGAACAGCGCCACTCACCCGCGGAGTCGTCCATGCAAGCCATCAAACTCTACAACTTCCCACGTTCCGGCCATGCCCACCGTGTGGAGCTGATGCTCTCGCTGCTGAAGCTGCCGACCGAGCTGATCTTTGTCGACTTGGCCAAGGGCGAACACAAGAAGCCTGAGTATCTGGCACTCAATGCTTTCGGTCAGGTGCCGGTGCTGGACGATCAAGGCGTTGTGCTCGCTGACTCCAACGCGATCCTGGTTTATCTGGCACAAAAATACGGCAATGGTCGTTGGTTGCCTGCTGATCCGGTCGGTGCGGCAAAAGTGCAGCGCTGGTTGTCTGTCGCCGCAGGTCCGATTGCCTTCGGTCCAGCCCGAGCCCGATTGATTACCGTTTTTGGTGCGCCTTACAACGCCGACGAAGTCATCGCATACGCCCATACCGTGCTCAAAGTCATCGATCAGGAATTGGCCAAGTCGCCATTCCTGGTCGGCAGCGAGCCAACCATTGCCGACGTCTCTGCCTACAGTTACATCGCCCATGCGCCGGAAGGGAATGTGTCGCTGGACGACTACACCAACATCCGCGCCTGGCTGGCCCGTGTCGAAGCCTTGCCAGGGTTTGTCGGCATGCCGCGCACGGTTGCAGGTCTGCAAAAAACTGCCTGATGTGATTGGCGGCAGATGAGCGTTCCACGTGGAACATTTCGGCGTCATCCTTCCGTTGCCGAGCTGCGTTAGACTCGCAGCTCGGCAGCTTCGAAGGGACCGGAAGTCATATGCATTTTTACGTGCGCCTGTCGGCGTTGCTGATGGCGCTGGCGCTGATCAATGGTTGCGAACGAAAAGACGCACCACTGCTGGATCAGCAACTCTATGTTTGGCAACGGCAATGGACGGCTGACCATGAGCCGGCCCTGAGTGACAGTCGTAGAGATTTTTCGACCTTGCGCGTTCTGGCCTTGCAGGCTTTCCCCAAAGCGGGCTGGACTCGGGCACGGATCGATCCGACTCTGCTCAAGCGCGATGGTCGCCCGCTGATTGCTGTGATTCGCCTCGATGGGCAACTCCCGGCTCTGGATCAGCAAGACATCACGTCGCAGATTCAGCAGCTGATCAAAGATTGGCAAACGCAGGATCTGAACCTTGCGGGAGTGGAAATCGACCACGATGCGGGTAATGCCCGGCTGCCGACCTACCGAGAATTTCTGACTCACTTGCGCGCAGCACTCTCCACCTCGATGCCTCTGAGCATCACTGCATTGCCCGCTTGGCTCAACAGTCCCGAATTGCCCGCGCTGTTATCCACGGTCGATAGCAGCGTGCTGCAGGTTCATGCGGTGACTGATCCGCGTCATGGTTTGTTCGATCCGGATCAGGCCCGGCAGTGGGCGAAGGCCTGGGGTCGCATCACCGTGAAGCCTTTCTATCTGGCACTGCCCGCCTATGGTGTCGCGCTGCTGTCGAGCACCAACGATGCACCCATTGTGGAGAGTGAAGTCAGCATCGGACTCGATGGCAAACGCCGAGAGCTGATGGCCGACCCTCAGCAATTGGGCCAGCTCGGTCGTGAGCTGCGCGCTGATCCGCCGTCTCATCTGGCCGGTTTAATCTGGTTTCGTCTGCCGTTGGCCAACGACCGTCGTGCCTGGAGCCTGACCACATTACGCGCAGTGGCCCGTGGTGATGCGCTGCTCAGCCACCTGAAGCTCAGCCTCACAATGCAACAAGGCCTCTATGACATTGGTCTTCGTAACGAGGGCAACCTCGACAATGCCTGGCCCGAACGCCTGACTCTGGCTGCACAGGGTTGCGAAGGAGCCGATGCGTTGGCCGGTTATTCATTGCAACAAGAGGCTGATCTGCTTACCTTCACCCGCCAGCGCGAAGGCCGGATTGCGGCCGGCGGGCAGCGCGCCATTGGTTGGGCGCGCTGTGCAAACATTGATCAAGGAGCGTCGAATGTTCAGCCATAACTGGTCACGTCATCTGCTGTGTCTGAGCCTGAGTCTGCCCGTGGGTTCGGCGTTGGCGTGCGGTCCCGACTTTCCCATGCGCTTGCTGGATCACCGCGACCAGTCGCTGGCGGAGCTGCCGGAGGGCAACTTCCGGTTTGAGATCAATCGCCTTGGTCATGCGATCGCCGGACTGAAAGACGTCACCGAAGTCACCTATGGCCTGGACGCTTCCGATTACGCAGAACAGCGCTACCAGGCCGAGCAAGTCGGTCTGAGCGCAGAACAACAAGCGTTGGTAAAGCAGCTGCGCGAACTGACCGATGCGCATCAGGTTGAGGTCCAAGGGGAGAGCCTGCCAGCCGAACTCAGGTTGTATCTGGCCGGGGCCGTGGCCTTTGCTTCCGGCGATCATGGGTTGGCGGCGGAGTATTTTCACAAGGTTCTCGACTTGCCGGCGGATCAGCGGGCGTTGCGCAGTACCTGGGCCGCTTACTCGTTGGGTCGGGCGTTGTTCGCCAGGAGCTCGCAAGCCGGGGCGGAACCCGACCTGATGGCGCAATCGCGAAAGGCTTTCGAGCAAACCCGGCAACTGAGTATCGACGGGTTCAGCGACCCGCTGGAACTGGGTGTCGCCAGCCTTGGCGAAGAGGCTCGTGTGGCCCGCACTGCAGGTGACTGGAACAACGCCATCGAACTCTATGCCACGCAAAACCGGCACGCCTCGACGGTGGGCTACACCTCGTTGAAGTTGTTGATGGCTGATCTGGCGGCCATGCCAGAGGATCAACTGGCCGCGTTGCTCAAGGGCAAACCGGTGCAGCAATTGGTGACGGCCGGGTTGATCAGTCGCCTGGGCTGGTCATTTGGTGATCAACCGCCAAACGAACAAAAACTGATCAAGCTCCTGCAAAACAGCACCCGCGCCAGTCTCGATAATGCCGATCGACTGGCGGCGATGAATTATCAACAGGGCGATTACACCAGCGCCAAGGCGTTTCTCGAGCACGCAGGCGATGGCGGTCTGGCCTGGTGGTTGCGGGCCAAGCTGGCGGTGCGCGAGGGCGACAAAAACTCTGCGGCCGCCGCGTATGCGAAGGCGGCCCAGGCCTTTCCGCAGGATGAATCCTGGGGCGAGCGCCGCACGCCGGACTGGGCGTTCGAAACCGTGCAGCCCAAATGTCGCGTGGACGGCGAAAGCGCGATTCTGGCCCTGCAACGCGGGGATTACCTGCAAGCCTTCGATCAGCTCTATCGAAGCAAAGACATCTACTGGTTCGATGCGGCGACGGTGGCCGAGCGGGTGCTGACCCTCGATGAACTCAAACACTACGTCGACACTCAGGTGCCCGCACCGCCAGCGTTGACTCAGCAGGATCGCGATAACTATGTCCCGCTGCCGGTAGCCGCCAAACTGCGCAACCTGCTCGGGCGGCGTTTGTTGCGCGAGGAACGTTACGACGAAGCCCCCGCGTATTTCGACAATGCCGACCTGCAGGCCAAGGCCAAGTGGTATGGCGAATTGCGCCACGATGCCGAATCGAAATGGTGGCCGAGCACACGCGCGTTCGCTTACTACTACGCGGGGACTCTGGCTCGCTTCAACGGCATGGAGTTGTTGGGCTACGAGATGGCGCCGGACTTCGCGACTTTTGACGGAAGCTACAGTCTGGAATCCACCGCGTTGAAAGTTGGGCCGTTGATTGCCGAGGGCGAAGTCCAGCGCCAGCGAGTGTCCGTGGCAAAACCGGATGAGCGCTTTCATTACCGTTATGTCGCGACAGCGCTGGCGAACAAGGCCGCTGATCACTTGCCCCACAGCAGCCAGGCATTTGCGGCGGTGCTGTGCAAAGCGTCGATGTGGGGGACAAGTCTGCAAGAGCAAAGCGCGTTCTATCGGCGCTATGTCGAGAACGGCCCCTATGTTTTATGGGCCGGTGATTTCGGTCATCAATGCGCGGAGCCCGATTTCCGGAGTGCCGACAAACGCTATGTCACTGAGCCCATTGCTGCGGCTCGCGCTGCGCTGAGGCCGTACAAGAAATCGTTGCAGATCGGTGGTGTGCTGGCAGTGACCGCAGCGGCGTTGTTGTTGATCAGTCGCCGCCGCAAGACCCGTTGAGGTTCACGCCTGTTGAATAAAGGTCAGCCGCACGGCGAAGCCGATCAGCAGGCTGCCGAATAACCACTGCTGCAGGCGTTGAGCTGATGGGCTGCGTTGCAACCATCGGCCGAGGGCGGCACCGGCCAGGGCGTAAGCGCTGTCGAACAGCAAGCCGACCGCGACCAGCACCACACCGAGCGCGGCAAATTGCCCGAGCACCGGTCCGGCCTGTGGATCGATGAACTGTGGCAGCAGCACCGAGCAGAACAGCAGGGCTTTAGGGTTGAGCAGGTTGGTCAGCAAACCGCGCTGCATGGCTTGCCGATAGCGCGGTTTTTCATCGACTTTGTTTGCGTCATTCAGGGCGGGCAGCAGGGTCGAGCGCAGACACTGGATGCCGATCCATAGCAGGTAAAGCGCACCCGTCAGACGTACCACATCGAAGGTCCAGGGCGCCGCCTTGAACAGCGCCGCCAGCCCCAATGCCGCCAGGGCAACGTGACAACCACGCGCAACGGCCAACCCGACGGCAGTGGCCAGCGCCGCACCTTTGCCTTGCCGGGCGCCGGTCTGCAGCAGCAGGATCATGTCTGGTCCCGGCAGCAGGTAAACCACCGCCAGCGCCATGAAAAACAGCCACAGTCCCGCCATGTCGCACCCCATTCGTTGTCGATTCGGTAGGGTCAGTCTATGACGCAAGGGCAGGGCAGGTGCTTGCGTAGTTGGCTTCCAGTACGTTGTGGATTGGCATAACCTGCCACGCAATGACCGCAAAACCATCGGGATCTGCCAAACCATGAAACTCGACGCCTACGACCGCAAGATCCTCGCCGCGCTGCAACGGGACGGTCGCCTGAGCAATGTGCAGCTGGCTGACGAGATCGGCCTGTCCGCGTCACCTTGCTTGCGCCGGGTGCGCATGCTTGAAGAAGCCGGAGTGATTCGTGGTTATCAGGCCAATCTGGATCGCGATGAGGTGGGGCTTGGTTTGACCGTGTTCGTCGGGGTGAAGGTCGAGCGTCATAACGATGAACAGGCCGAGGCTTTCCGCCTGGCCGTGACGGCCTTGCCTGAAGTGATCTCGGCGTTTCTGGTGTCGGGGGAATCGGATTTTCTGTTGCAGGTGGTGGTTCCGGACTTGCGCGCCTATGACCGGTTTCTCACGGGGAGCTTGCTCAAGTTGCCGGGGGTCAGTGATATCCGCAGCAATTTTGCGATTCATACGGTGAAGGCGCCGGGCGAGTTGCCGTTGGGGCATTTGCCGCTTTAAACCGAGTCGACTTCAATCGCGAGCAGGCTCGCTCCCACAGGGAATCATTGAGCTAATGTGGGAGCGAGCTTGCTCGCGATAGCGGTAGCCAACCACCGCAAATCACCAGGCTTACATCTGCGTCGCCATCCCCTCAACGTTCATCGCCGCCTGGCGCAAAGCCTCGGAACGGGTCGGGTGTGGATGGCAAGTCAGGGCAATATCTTCGGCCGAAGCGCTGAATTCCATGGCCACGCAGTACTCGCCAATCATTTCACTGACGCTCGGCCCGACCAGGTGTACGCCGAGAATCTCGTCGGTGCGCTCATCGGCCAAAACCTTGGCGAAGCCTTCGGTTTCGTGATTGATCTTCGCCCGGCTGTTGGCGGTGAAGGGGAATTTGCCGACTTTGTACGCACGCCCTTCGGCCTTCAGTTGTTCTTCCGTACTGCCGACGCTGGCCAGTTCCGGTTTGGTGTAGATCACGTTGGGAATCAGTGCGTAGTTGACCTCGCCGGCCTTGCCAACAATCTGCTCGACGCAGGCCATGGCTTCGTCTTCGGCCTTGTGGGCGAGCATCGGCCCTGACGTCACGTCGCCGATTACCCAGACGCCGGCGGCTTCGGTGCGGTGGCCCTTGTTGGCCAGCATGCCGCGCTTGTCCGTGGCGAGGCCGACGTTTTCCAGCCCCAGGCCTTGTGTATAAGGCCGACGTCCGATGGCGACCAACACATAATCGGCTTCGAGCAATTCAGCAGTGCCACCGGCCGCTGGTTCGATGCTGAGCTGCACGCCGGTATCGCTCGCCGTTGCGCGAGTCACCTTCGAACTCAACTTGAAGCTGATGCCTTGCTTGCTCAGGGAACGCTGCAGGGTTTTGCCTGCTTCACCATCCACACCCGGGCAGATCCGGTCGAGGAATTCGACCACGGTGACCTGTGCGCCCAA
Organism: Pseudomonas putida; assembly: GCF_050989985.1. Lineage (GTDB taxonomy): Bacteria > Pseudomonadota > Gammaproteobacteria > Pseudomonadales > Pseudomonadaceae > Aquipseudomonas > Aquipseudomonas putida_AI. The sequence goes on along the minus strand of NZ_CP158815.1, from coordinate 6,740,296 downwards.
ACGCCGCCACACCGAACCCAGTTCCAGACCGATCACCCCGGCACCGATCACCACCAGATGCCTGGGTACTTCAGCCAGTGACAGCGCACCGGTGGAATCGAGGATGCGTTTGTTATCGATGTCTACGCCGGGCAGGGGAGTGGGTTCGGAGCCGGTGGCGATGATGATGTCCTTGGCGCTCAGCTCGGTCTTGCCACCGGCGTTATCCGTCACGGTGACCTTGCCCGGTCCGTCGATGTGGCCCCAGCCCTTGATCCAGTCGACCTTGTTCTTGCGAAAGAGAAACTCGATGCCCTTGGTGAGCCCGGCCACGCTTTCATCTTTCTGTTTCATCATTTGCGCGAGATTGAGGGAGGGTTTGACCTCGATGCCCAGGTTGGCGAATTCCGCTCCCATGGCCGCGTCGTAAAGCTCGGAGGCATGCAGCAATGCCTTGGAGGGCATGCAGCCGACGTTCAGGCAGGTGCCGCCGAGGGTGGCGCGTCCTTCGACGCAAGCCGCTTTCAAACCCAGTTGCCCTGCACGAATGGCCGCGTTGTAACCGCCGGGCCCACCGCCAAGTATCACGACATCATAAGTGCTCATGGATCTGCTCCTGGATCGAAGGAATCGAGAGGGTAAACGTAGTCTTCGAAAAAGATTACGATCGTAATATGAGCGTTTTGGAGCATTTCGGTCAAGGCTTCAGGCAAGCGACAGGTTTCTCGTTTTTAGATAGCGCGACTATGTACAGAAATTTCACTGTTATCGTTATATCGTAACGAGATTTGATGTGAACAAGCCGGGCACTGGAGTGGTATGCAAGTCGATCTCGAAGTGGAGGGAGCGCAGGTAGCCGAGCTGCCGCGTTTTCAGCAGGCGGTTTTTCAAGGGCGGCGATTGCGTCAGCTCGCGATTGGCTGCGGCGTGTTGGTGGCAATGGGACTGGTGCTGGGGTTCTTTGTCGGGCTGTTTGCGCCGCAATCCCTTTGGCCTGCCTTGCTGTTCAATCAAAGCGCGGCGCTGCTGGTCGTGATGGCGAGCCTGCAATCGGCCAGGTTCGTGAGCCAATGGCGCGCGCGGGCCATGAGCCCGGTAGAGCCCGAAGTGCTTGTTCAGGAGGTCGAAGGCCCGACGGGTTGGTATGAACGACTGCTGGACCGCATCGGGCAGCGTTGGCTCAACCTGCTCAGGCAGATCGGTGCGCCGACGTTGTGGCTCGGCGGCTGGGCTTTGTTAGCGCTGTATTGCGTAGGGCAGGTCTGGAACCTCGGCTTGCCGCCCGCTGCACTTGGATTGTCGGCCACCGTCGGCGCGGCCCTGGCATTGCTGCTGGCGTTCGGATTGCTGGTGCTGGAGCGTCACCTGGCCCAGGAAAACCCCGCTCAATGGCCAGAAGCCGGCGCCTTGGCGCAGATGGTACGAGTGTCGATCATCAGCCTGGTACTGGGGGCGTTGTGCCTGTTTTTCGGCAGTGAAACCGCCGTCTGGCCCGTGCGCCTGGCGGTATTGATCGGTGTGCTGCCGGGTTTGGTCGCCGCTGAATTGTTGTTGCGCGCGGTGTTGTCGTTGTTCAGTCCCCGTCGTGAGCAGCTTGAACCAACGCTGCTGGCGCGCAGTTTTGTCGCGGACATGCTGCGCTGGCCACCACAGCCGCTGCTGGCGTTGCAGCACGAGTTACACAATCGCTTCGGCATCGACCTGCGGCAAATCTGGGCTTTCACTTACATGCGCCGGGCTTTTTTGCCGGTGCTGGCAGTGGTGGTCGTGGTCGGTTGGGCACTGACAGGCATTCACGAAATACCGCTGCAAGGGCGGGGCATCTACGAGCGTTTCGGTAAACCGGTCATGGTGTTCGGCCCCGGTTTGCATGCCGGTTTACCCTGGCCGCTGGGCCGGGTGCTGAGTGTCGAGAATGGCGTGGTTCATGAGTTGGCCACCAGTGTCGGCGAAACGTCGGTACCGGTTCAGGCGGACCCCGCCGAGGGGCCGGCGCCGATCACGGCCAATCGTTTGTGGGATGCCAGCCATGTGAATGACAAATCCCAGGTGATCGCCAGCAGCCGGGGCGACCAGCAGAGCTTTCAGATCGTCAACATGGACGTGCGCTTCGTTTATCGCATCGGCTTGAGCGACCAGGCGGCGCTGGCAGCAACCTACAACAGTGCGGATGTGCCGACGCTGATCCGCAGCACGGCCAGTCGTATCCTGGTTCACGATTTCGCCTCGCGCACGCTGGACGGTTTGCTCGGTGAGGATCGGGTAGGGCTTGCCCAGGAGATCGGCCGTGCGGTGCAGGCGGACCTTGAAAAACTCGACAGCGGTGTGGAAATTCTCGCCACAGTGGTCGAGGCGATCCATCCACCGGCCGGGGCTGCCAATGCCTACCACAGTGTGCAAGCCGCACAGATTGGTGCCCAGGCGTTGATCTCTCGCGAACGTGGCGCTGCCAGCGAAGCCACCAACCAGGCGCAGTTGCAGGCCAGTGTCGCCCGCGATCAAGCCACGGCCAGTGCCCGTGAAATCAATGCGGGTGCACAAGCCGCCGATCTCAAGTTCAGCGCCGAGCAGAAGGCTTACGCCAGCGCCGGGCAGGCCTTTGTGCTGGAGCAATACCTCAGTCAACTGTCCCAGGGTTTGGCCAACGCCAAATTGCTGGTGCTCGATCATCGCCTGGGCGGTAGCAACAATGCGCCGACCATCGACCTCAGAACGTTCACGTTGCCGGCTGACCCCGCGTCGTCGCGTAAAACCGCTCAGCCAGGAGCCTCCAATTGAGCCAGTCGCACTCTCACGATCACGATGACCACAGCGGCCATGATCACGGCCATGGCGGGCACCATCACCACGGCCATCACCATCATCACCATCACGGCGATCCACAGGAGGCGGGTCCCTTCCCGTGGCGACGCATGGGGTGGGCCGCGGTGCTGGTGGCGTTTGCCGTAGCCGCTGCAAGCCTGGTGCAGGTGCGGTCAGGGGAGGCGACCGTGATCACGCGCTTCGGTAATCCGTCACGGGTGTTGCTTGAGCCTGGACTTGGCTGGCGCTGGCCGGCGCCGTTCGAGGCGGCGATTCCAGTGGATCTGCGGTTGCGCACCACCTCAAGCGGCTTGCAGGACGTCGGCACGCGAGACGGTCTTCGTATCATCGTTCAGGCCTATGTGGCGTGGCAGGTTCAGGGCGATCCGGACAATGTGCAACGCTTCATGCGTGCCGTGCAGAATCAGCCGGACGAAGCGGCGCGGCAGATTCGCACCTTTGTCGGCTCGGCGCTGGAAACCACGGCCAGCAGTTTCGATCTGGCCAATCTGGTGAACACCGACGCCAGCCAGGTGCACATCGCCGATTTCGAAGCGCAGCTGCGCCAGCAAATCGATCAGCAGTTACTGGCCACCTATGGCGTGCGCGTGTTGCAAGTGGGCGTCGAGCGTCTGACGTTGCCATCGGTAACTCTCACTGCAACGGTCGATCGCATGCGCGCCGAGCGTGAAACCATCGCCACCGAACGCACCGCCATCGGCAAACGGGAAGCGGCGCAAATCCGTTCAGCCGCCGAGCGTGATGCGCGGATCGTGCAGGCCGATGCGTCGGTGAAAGCGGCGGAAATCGAAGCGCAATCCCGGGTGGAAGCGGCGCAAATTTACGGTCGCGCCTATGCGGGTTCGCCGCAGCTTTATAACTTGCTGCGCTCCCTCGATACCCTGGGCACGGTGGTCACTCCGGGGGCGAAACTGATACTGCGTACCGATGCCGCGCCATTCCGTGTGCTGGTGGATGGCCCGCCGAGCCTCGACAACAAATCCGGATCGCAACCATGAGTTGGGTTCCACGTGGAACAAATGAGTTGAGCAGCCCGTGGATTCAAGCCGGGCGTCTGGCGTTTTTTGCCTTGTACGCGGTGACGGCATTGGCCGCCTTGGCATGGGCGTTCTCCAATGTGCGGCAGATCGATCCGCAGGATCGCGCGGTGGTTTTGCACTTTGGGGCGCTGGATCGCATCCAGAATGCCGGCCTGCTGTTGGCTTGGCCGCGACCCTTTGAGCAGGTCATCTTGTTGCCGGCCGCGGATCGGGTGAGCGAGCGCCGGGTCGAAAATCTGCTGCGCAGTGATGCGGCGTTACAGGCCGATCGTGTGGCCAGTTTTGCCACGCCGATCAGCGATGCGCTGGCGGGCTCCGGGTATCTGCTGACCGGGGATGCCGGGGTGGTGCAACTGGATGTGCGGGTGTTTTACAAAGTCACCGATCCCTATGCCTTCGTGCTGCAGGGCGAACATGTGTTGCCGGCACTGGATCGACTCGTCACCCGAAGCACCGTGGCGCTGACGGCGGCACGGGATTTGGACACCATCCTCGTGGCGCGACCGGAACTGATTGGCGCGGACAATCAGGCGGCGGAACGGCGCGAGCGCTTGCGTGGCGATTTGGTGCGGGGCATCAACCAACGCCTCGCCGATTTGGCCTCCACAGGACAAGGGCTCGGCATCGAGGTGGCGCGAGTGGATGTGCAATCGAGCTTGCCCGGCCCGGCAGTAAATGCCTTCAACGCCGTACTGACGGCCAGCCAGCAAGCCGATAAAGCCGTGGCCAACGCGCGCACGGAAGCCGAGAAATTGACCCAATCTGCCAACGAGCAAGCGGATCGAACGCTGCAAGTTGCCCATGCCCAGGCCAGTGAACGATTGGCGAAAGCCTCCGCCGACACTGCCACTGTGTTGAGTCTGGCCAAGGCGCAACAACAGGGGACCGACCCGCAAATGCTGCTGCGAATCTACCGCGAGCGGATGCCGAAAATTCTCGGCCAGGCAGGCTCAGTGACCACCGTCGATCCCAAAGACGATTCCCGCCTGATCATTCAGGGAGCTGCACAATGACTGCGCAAACCGCCGCTGCACCGAGCCTGTTGTCCTCGGCTGAACAACGCAGCGCCGCCCGCCAATTGACCCTGGCCATGCTCGCACTTGGCTTGCTCGCACTGGGTCTGGTTTGGCGCTGGCTGGCGCCTGAGCAAACCGGTGTCAGCCAACTGCTGTTGGGTTTCGCCTCTGTGTTGGTGGCCGTGCCGGTGATGCGTTCGGCCTGGTACAGCCTGCGTTATCCGAGCCTGCATGGCATCACCGATCAGTTGATCGCGTTGGCCATGCTCGGCGCCTGGGCAACCGGTGATCTGCTGACGGCGGCCCTGTTGCCGATCATCATGATCTTCGGCCATGTGCTGGAAGAGCGCAGTGTCATCGGTTCGCAGGAAGCCATTCACGCCCTGGGCAAACTGACGCGCAGCCACGCGCGCCTGGTTCAGGCCGATGGCTCCATCGTCGAAGTCGACAACGCCAAGCTCAAGGCCGGGGATCGAGTGGAAGTGCGCGCCGGTGATCGGGTGCCGGCCGATGGTCGGGTGTTGTCTGGCCAGGCGAGTCTCGACACCGCCTCCATTACCGGTGAATCGGTGCCGATTGAAGCCAGCGCCGGAATGCAGGTGTTCGGTGGTGCGATCAATCTCGATGGCCTGCTGCAAATCGAAGTGACCCGCACCGGGCGCGAATCGACCCTCGGCAAAGTCATCGCACTAATGCAAAACGCCGAGCGTTCCAAGCCGCCGATCACCCGCTTGCTGGAGCGGTATGCGGGAAGCTACCTGGTGCTGGTCTTGCTGTTGGCCGCGGTGACCTGGTTCATCACCAACAACGCCCAGGCGATGCTCGCGGTATTGGTGGCAGCGTGTCCCTGTGCGTTGGTGTTGTCGGCGCCGGCTACGGCGATTGCCGGAGTGGCCGTGGCTGCGCGCCACGGGATTTTGATTCGCAGCTCGGCGTTCCTGGAGGAGCTGGCCGATCTCACTTCGCTGGTGGTCGACAAGACCGGAACCCTGACCTTCGGCACCTTGCGCCTGCAATCCATCGACAGCCCGCTGGAAGATCATTCGCCTGTCCTGAAGCTCGCCGCCAGCCTCGGTTCCGCCAGCAGTCATCCGGTCAGCCGAGCGCTGGCTGGCCTGGTGACCCATGAGCATTTCCTGCTGCTGACCGATATTCGTGAGCATCAGGGTTTGGGTGTGGTGGCTATGACCGATCAGGGTGAGGCGGCGCTGGGGCGACCTGAGTTGTTCGCCCAATTGCAGATTCCGACCTCGGCGGTTCCGGAACACGATGGCCCGATTGCCGGGCTGGCGCTCAACGGCGAATTCCTCGCCTGGCTGCTGCTGGCCGATAGCGTGAAACCCGAAGCGCGGTTTGCCCTGAACGAGTTACGTGAGCTTGGCCTGGGTCGGCAATTGTTGCTCACCGGCGACCGCAAGAGCGTTGCGCACACACTCGCCCGTGATATCGGCATCAGCGATGTCGAGGCGCAGGCGTTGCCCGAAGACAAGCTCAATCGCGTGTTGAAAGAAATCGGTAACGGTTTCCGGCCTATGGTAGTGGGGGATGGCATCAACGATTCGCTGGCCCTCAAGGCTGGCGTGGTCGGCGTGGCGATGGGCGCTGGTGGCGCGGACATTGCCCTGGCGTCGGCGGATGTCGTGCTGATCGGCAGTGATTTGCGTCGCCTCGGTACCTGTGTGCGTTTGAGCCGCCAGTGCCGGAGCACTTTGCAGGTCAACGTGATCATCGGTCTAGGCTGGACGCTGGCTATCGTTGCCTTCGCCGCATTTGGCTGGCTCGGCGCGGCCGGGGCGATGATCGCCGCCGTGCTGCACAACCTCAGCACCTTGCTGGTGCTGGGCAACGCGGGTCGTTTGCTGCGTTTTCAGGAGCCGTTGCTGAAACTGTAGGAGCGAGCCTGCTCGCGATGGTCGTTAACGATAACGCGTGTTTTCCGGGTGAGCGCGGCGCTCTTTTGTTCATCGCTAGCAGGGCTAGCTCCTACAGTAGGGCACGTAAAAATTTAGCGAACTGTTAGCTGAGTCCGCAGTCTTCTACGGTAATAGCGGTCATTTTTGTGAGTCCACGCGGCTGGAAAGCAGAGTGGAAAACCCATGGAAATCCGCTATTAATTCGATAGGAGGCTATTTTTCAAGGATGGGCTAACCTCTCAGCAGACGTCTGAAACCAGGGGGATATTCCATGCTCGCGCAACTTCCACCGGCCTTACAGAATCTGCAGCTTCCGCTACGCCTGCGACTCTGGGATGGCCATGAGTTCAATCTGGGACCCACGCCCAGCGTCACGATCGTGGTCAAGGATCCCAAGATGGTGACCCAGTTTTCCCGTCCCAGCCTGGACTCGCTGGGGGCCGCGTTTGTCGAGGGCAAACTGGAACTTGAAGGCTCCATCAGTGAAGTCATCCGCGTCTGCGATGAGTTGAGTCAGGCGTTGCTGGAGGATGATGACGATGGAGATACGGTCCGTATCCCCCACGACAAGGAAACCGACGCCAAGGCGATTTCCTATCACTATGACCTTTCCAACGCTTTCTATCAGCTGTGGCTCGACAGCGACATGGCCTATTCCTGTGCGTATTTCGAGACCGGTAGCGAAAGCCTTGAGCAAGCCCAGCAAGCCAAGTTTCGTCATCTGTGCCGCAAGCTGCGTTTGCAGCCGGGTGAATATCTGCTGGACGTAGGTTGTGGCTGGGGTGGTCTGGCGCGCTATGCGGCCCGTGAGTTCGGTGCAAAAGTATTCGGCATCACCCTCAGCAAGGAACAACTGGCCCTGGCCCGCGAGCGGGTCAAGGAAGAAGGTCTTGAAGACCTGGTCGAGTTGCAATTGCTCGACTATCGCGACCTGCCGCAGGACGGTCGTTTCGACAAAGTGGTCAGTGTCGGCATGTTCGAACACGTCGGCCACGAGAATCTGGCTGAGTACTGCAACACCCTGTTCGGCGCGGTGAAAGAAGGCGGCCTGGTGATGAACCACGGGATCACCGCCAAGCACACTGATGGCCGTCCGGTTGGACGCGGTGCCGGCGATTTCATCGAGAAGTACGTTTTCCCCAACGGCGAGCTGCCGCATCTGTCGATGATTTCCGCGCGGATCAGCGAAGCGGGGCTCGAGATTGTCGACGTTGAAAGCCTGCGCCTGCATTACGCGCGCACGCTGGATCATTGGAGCGAACGCCTGGAAGACAATCTTGAAGCGGCAGGGAAACTGGTGCCGGAACAAGCGTTGCGGATCTGGCGCCTGTATCTGGCCGGTTGTGCCTACGCGTTCGCCAAGGGCTGGATCAACCTGCACCAGATTCTGGCGGTCAAGGCGCACGCCGATGGCAGTCATGAACTGCCATGGACGCGGGACGATATCTACAACCCCTAGAACCCACTCAGAGAATGGGTGAGATAAGCCGGGCGATCCGCATGCCGACCTGTTGCAGGCGGTGGGTCTCCCGGCTTTCTTCCTTGGCGATCTCGTGGGCCTGATCGAAGTCGTCGTTGAGCATCTGTTCCACCTTGGCGGCAAACGCGCTGTCGACGGTCAACAGCATCACTTCGAAATTCAGGCGGAACGAACGGTTGTCCATGTTGGCACTGCCGATCGCGCTGATTTCATTATCGATCAACACCACTTTCTGATGCAGGAAGCCGGGTTCGTAGCGGAACACCCGCACGCCGGCGCGCACAGCTTCAAAGGCAAACAGGCTGGAAGCTGCGTAGACGATTCGATGATCGGGGCGGGAGGGCAGCAGGATCCGCACATCGACCCCACGCAAGACGGCCAGGCGCAGAGCGGCGAATACCGCTTCGTCGGGGATGAAATACGGGCTGGTGATCCACACTCGTTCGGTGGCTGCGTGGATGGACTCGACGAAGAACAGCGAGCAAGTCTCATAGGGGTCTGCCGGTCCGCTGGCGAGCATCTGGCACAGCACACCGCCGTCCGGGTACACCTCCGGCAGGATCAGCGGCGGTAACGAGCGTGCAGCCCAGAACCAGTCCTCGGCGAAAGACTCCTGCATGCTGGCCACCACAGGGCCGCGGACCTGTACATGGGTATCGCGCCAGGGTGCCAGGGGCGGTTTCTCGCCCATGTACTCGTCGCCCACGTTGTGCCCGCCGACGAAGCCGATAATGCCGTCGACGACTACTATCTTGCGATGATTGCGGAAGTTGACCTGGAAGCGATTGAGCCAGCCGCTGCGCGTGGCGAAGGCTTTGACCTCGACACCACCCTCGCGCAGCGCCTGGACGTAACCATGGGGCAGGGAGTGGCTGCCGATGCGGTCGTAGAGCAGGTAAATCGCAACGCCTTCGGCGGCTTTCTCCAGCAGCAGTTTTTGCAGGCGCTGGCCGAGGCGGTCGTCGTGAATGATGAAGAACTGAATCAGCACCGCTTCCTTCGCTTGGCTGATGGCATCGAAGATTGCATCGAAGGTGGCGCGGCCATTGATCAGCAGCCGTACTTCGTTGTTGGCCAGGCAAGGCATGCGTCCGAGCTTCGGCATGGCCCGCAGCGATGCATAGGCGTTGGAGGCGCGGGCGGTGAGTGCTTCTTCCACCCAGGGCCGCCAGTTGAGCTCGGAGACGGCTTTGCGCATTTCTTCGTTGGCCTGGCGCCGGGCCTTGATGTAACCGTCGAAGGTGCTGCGGCCGAATACCAGGTAGGGGATGAGTGTCAGGTACGGCATGAAGATCAGAGACAAGGCCCATGCGATCGAGCCTTGTGCGGTTCGGACGGTCAGCACGGCATGGATCGCTGCAATCGTGCCGAGAGAGTGCAGCAACGCGATGGTGTAGCCGAAAATATGCGGTCCAAAATAATCCATGGGGGCAGCCTTGCTCCTGAAGATTCAATGCCTAACAGACCATGTTCCGGGCAGAATGTCGCTATTTAATTGGCCCATGAACCGAACCTCGCGGTTGGCGTCTAACGGCCATTACTGATCAGGAGTTACACGATGAACGTTCGTCTGCTGGGTTTGGCCATCACGCTGGGTTTGGCACTTCCTGTTGCTGCTCATGCGCAAATGCTCCAGCCGGGTTTGTGGGAATTGACCACCAGCAACATGAAGGTCGATGACCAGAACATGCCGGATCTGCAATTGATCCTCGGTCAGATACAAAGCCAGATGACCCCGGAACAACGCGCACAGCTGGAAAAGCAGGGCATCACCATGGGTGGCAAAGGCATTCGCGCGTGCCTGACGCCGGAGCAGGTCAAGTCAGACGACATCCCGCTGACGGATCCGCAATCGGGCTGCAAACAGCAAATCACCGATCGCACGGGCAATCAGTGGAAATTCCGTTTCAGCTGTCCGAAAGCGCAGGGCGCGGGCGTCGCCACGTTCGTCAGCGATCGTGAGTTCACCACCAAGGTCAACGGTACGTTCAATGCGACCGGCATTCAGCAGAAGGGAAGTCTGGACACCCGGGCTGTGTGGCTGGGACAGGATTGCGGGACCGTCAAGCCAAGAGCCTAAAAGCTTTGCGGGCAAGCCCCGCTCCTACAGGCTCAGCGTACGTGTAGGAGCAAGGCTTGCCCGCGATGGCGTCAGCAGGGTCAATATCAAACCTCAGGCTGGTCCAGCCACTCACACACCGCTTCAATCTCCATCCTGCCCAAATCCTCTCCGCTGCGACTGCGGACACTGACAAACCCCCCCGCCTTTTCCTTCTCTCCGACCACCACCAGATACGGCACCGTCTGACTGTGCTGACGAATCTTGTGATGAACTTTCTCGTTGCGCAGATCCGCGAGGGCGCGTACGCCGCTGCGTCGCAAGCGTTCGGTGACTCTGTGTGCATAGTGGGTCTGACGGTCGTCCATGCTGACCACCATCACGTGTGGTGGCAGGCGCCATTGCTGCAGCTCCTCGTGGCTGGACCAGCAAGTGCCGTAGATGCGTTGTTGCAAGGTACCGCTGATGTGATCGAGGGCGAATGCCTGCAAAACCCTGGTGGTGGGGACGTGGGGGCCTGTCGTCAGATAATCGGTGTCCCCGAGGCGATACAACGAGGGACCTGCGGAAGTTTGAGCGGGCGTTGAGCGTCGGCGAATGGAATGGTTGGTGGCTGCCAGCGATTGCATGCGCGCTTCGATCAGATGCAGATCCGTCGTCGTCAGAGGACGCTCGACAGAGAATTCGCAATAGAACCCATCACCCAGCTCCGAACCCATTCGCCACTGTGCATGGGCATGCAGTTGCTTGACCGCCATCGCCAGCATCAGTGTGCAGGAACGGCGCAGGATCTCCAGTCCATCGGGCTCCTGCGGTGTCACGATGCTGACCCGGGCGTTTGTGCGGATCATGAACTCACAATCCACCAGCACCCCGTCCACCCGACCCGCGACTGCTGCAGTGGCCAATCCAAGACCGATGCTCGCCGCCACCTCATGCACAGTCAGAGGCTGATCGTATTCACGCAATGAACCGTCCGGCAGGGTGATCTGGATCATGGTTATTGTTCTCTGCTTCGATCACATGCCCATTCACATTAGAGGTAATTGTTAGCTGTTGTCATCTAGACGTTTGTCGACGCATATCCAGGGGGCACTTGGGGACTTGGCTCGCGCCTCCAGTGACTTTCAGCGACGGCGTCGTGGGCGTGGAGGCTTTCGGCGTGAACAACCCGGATATGGAAGCCATTGATACCGGGTGCGCGCTTCAGAGCCAGGTTCAGGCGGCGTGCGGCGTCTTCGCAGAACATCAGATTCTGCCCGTTGGCCAACGCGAAGGCTTGTTCGTCCGCGCGCTTCACGGCGGTTTGCACAGCGGTGCCGAGGGCGGCTTCGGCGTCATTGATCAGCGCGATCAGCGGTAGCTCCTCCAGATAATCATCCAGGTGCAGCGTCAATTGCGCGGTGCTTCGTTGACTGTGCGGTGTGGCGACGATGCCTTTGGGAGAGCCGAGCCAAGCCAATACGTCGGCCTGATGCAGTGTCCGGTTGGGGAAATCTTCGGCGAATTGCTGTTGGATTAGTTGTCGAGACAGCGCCGCTGAGCAAGGGCACGTTGAGGAATAAGCCACCTCGATTTTTAGTTCCACGTGGAACATCGCGTTTTTCAAACGCGCATCGATGCTGACGGGATAGGTTTTCCACCCTGATAAAGGACTGATCAGCGCTGACCTTTTCAACAGCAATTGGCTGTGAATCTTCAGGAAAGCACTGTTCGACAGTCCTTCATGGCTGTCGAGGAACTGCTGCAAAACCTGCCGGAGCAGCGCAGGCGAGAGGCTTTCCTGTTCAAGCATTTCAAGCGCCAGATAGAGCCGCGACATGTGAATGCCACGTGCTTCACCGTTATCGAGGCTCACGCCAGCATCGACCTTTGCGGCTAACCGTTCGCCATCAAACAACACGGGAAGAGCAATGCCACACATGCCTACCCATTCCAGTGGCAGGGCTTGGCGTGAGGCCTGCGCGGCGATATCCGGGAGAGTCAGCGCATTCATGGGCAGGTCCAGAGTGAAAGTCGATTTGACGTTACACTATAACAATAATGCCGGCGATGCCATTTTCATGAACAGTTCTTCATTGCGCACGGACGACAGGTTTGTCCTCCGATCTCACCTCAACAGCCGGCGATCCGGCTGCAGGTGAACTTGCCACTGCTGCCTCCGGAACTGGAGAACCGGTTGATCGTGGTCCAGCCGACTCGCTGGTTGTAACCCACCCAGGTTTCGCCGTCCGAGGCGATACCGGTGAAAAAAGTCAGCTGGCCATAGCGGCTGTTCGTTTGAGCCCAATAGCGATTTCCGGAGGATTCGAAGCCTCGCAAATAGATCGTGCTACCGGCGGTGTTGACGCTGTAGGCGTTGCCTTGGCCATCCACACAGGCCAGCAGGTTGGCGCTGCGTGTGCAGTTGGCGAGGGGCGGGACTTGCGCCCAGGCATCGACTGCCGCCAGCAATGAAGCGCTCAGCAGCACGATTTTCAGGGGATTACCCATGGTTTTTCTCACCGATCAGGACGGCCTTCAGCATCGTGCTCTTTGTCATCGCGGGCAACAGGGCTGGATTAATAATGTTGTTACACTATAACATTGTTTTAGCCCGACGATTTGACCGGGAAACCTGTGAGGAACCTCAAATGCCTGATCGTTTACCCGTGACCGTCCTGTCGGGCTTTCTTGGAGCAGGGAAAAGTACACTTCTTAATTACGTACTACGTAATCGTACTCATCTGCGTGTTGCTGTAATCGTCAATGATATGAGTGAGATCAACATCGACGGCAGCGAGGTTCAACGTGATGTCAGTCTCAATCGCGCTGAGGAAAAGCTCGTCGAGATGAGCAACGGCTGCATCTGCTGCACCCTGCGCGAAGATTTGCTGGAGGAGGTGAGCAATCTCGCCCGGGAAGGGCGTTTTGATTACCTGCTGATCGAATCCACGGGGATTTCCGAGCCGCTGCCCGTGGCGGAGACGTTCACGTTTCGCGACGAAAAGGGACAGAGCCTCAGCGATATCGCCCGCCTGGACACACTGGTTACCGTGGTCGATGGCCTGAATTTCCTTCCCGATTACCAGGCTGCGCAAAGCCTGGCTTCCCGTGGCGAAACCCTGGGTGAGGAGGATGAGCGCGCCATTACGGAACTGTTGATCGAGCAGGTCGAATTTGCCGACGTCATTTTGATCAGCAAGATCGACATGATCAGTAGCCAGGAGCGACAGGAGCTGATGGCCATCCTCGAACGGCTTAATCCACAGGCAGAGATCATCCCCATGGTCATGGGCGAGGTGCCGCTGGAGAAGATCCTCAATACCGGCCGTTTCAACTTCGAGAAAGCCGCGCAGGCGCCAGGCTGGTTGCAGGAGCTACGCGGCGAACACATACCGGAAACCCAGGAATACGGCATCGCCTCCCGCGCTTATCGCGCGCGCCGTCCGTTCCATCCGCAGCGCTTTTTCGATTTCATCGATGGTGAATGGCTCAACGGTAAATTGCTGCGCTCCAAGGGCTTCTTCTGGCTGGCGAGCAAGCCTGAGCACGCCGGTAGCTGGTCGCAGGCGGGCGGGATGATGCGGCATGGTTACGCGGGGCGCTGGTGGCGTTTCGTGCCGAAGGATCAATGGCCGCAGGATGAGGAAAGCACCGCGGCCATCATGAAAAACTGGGCTGTCGACTCGGGCGATTGCCGGCAGGAACTGGTGTTCATCGGCCAGAATATCGATTTTGCGCAGCTCACCTCCGACCTGGACGATTGCCTGCTGACCGATGACGAAATGGCCTTGGGTGCCGAGGGCTGGCGTTTGCTTCCAGATCCGTTCGGACCCTGGTTCGACGAGGCTGCCTGACCGTACAACAGATCAAGGTTTGAGCCAGGTTCCCTGGCTCTGGGCTTCGCAGAATGGCTTCAGATACGCCGCATCGGTGGCCACGCCGTAATAGTGAATATCCTGGCGGTAAGGCATATTGGCGACTTGAGCGTTGCTGCATACGCCAAACGCACCGCCGGGACACTGCTCAACGTATTGCACCTCGACTTTCTGCCCTGCCAGGGTGGGCTGGCAGAAACCGTCGGTGAACAGTTTTTCCGGGATGTTGCGATTCTGCTGGCAGACTTTCACGTCCAGTCGCTCCCCCTGGCTGTGGACAACACAGGCCTGTGCGAGCGCCTCACTGGCGGCCAGCATCAGCAATAATGACAATCCCATCCACCGCATCCGCACCTCCTCAGAAGCCTTCGATCATGTTGCAGAACATCCCCACCCACGTCATCGCAGGCCCCTTGGGGGCTGGCAAGACCAGCCTGATCAAGCACCTGCTGGCGCAACGCCCGGACGGTGAGCGTTGGGCGGTGCTGATCAATGAATTCGGCCAGATCGGTCTCGACGCTGCGTTATTGACCCGCGATGCCGATGGTATCGCACTGGGTGAAGTGGCCGGGGGCTGTTTGTGTTGTGTCAATGGCGCGCCGTTTCAAGTCGGCCTCGGACGATTGCTGCGCAAGGCGCGGCCGGATCGACTGTTTATCGAGCCGTCCGGGCTCGGGCATCCGGCGCAATTGCTCAGGCAACTGAGCGAAACACCGTGGCTAGGTGTACTAAACGTACTGCCAAGTGTACTGGTTTTGGACGCTGAGGCACTCGCGGCGGGCAAAACGCTGCCACAAGCGCAGCAGGAGGCGTTGAGCAGTGCTGGACTGCTGCTGATGAACAAATCGGAAAACCTCAGTGAGGCTGATCGCCAGCGCCTCACCACGCAGTTGCCTGAACGGCCGATGTACTGGACGCAACAGGCGGCGATGCCTTTGAGCCAGTTACCCGGTTTGGCAGCCCAGGCTGTAGCAGGCGTGGATAACCTTGTACTGCCCAAGGGGCTAGCGCAATTGCCGGCGATCTGGACTGACCCGACGCTCCCGATCTGTCTGAGTCAGGAACAGGAGGGCGGCTGGAGCATCGGCTGGCGCTGGCATCCGAGCCAGGCATTCGATATAGCGCGTGTCGGCCAGTGGCTTTCAAGCCTTGCCTGGCAGCGGGCGAAGCTGGTTGTTCACAGTGCCGAAGGGTGGAAGTCGGTCAATGCACTGGATGGCTCGATACTGCAGTGGCAGCCGAGCGAATGGCGACAGGATTCGCGGATCGAGCTGATTTTCCCTGAACCGCAGGAGATTAAAGTGCTGCAAGAGGGTCTGGACAGCTGTCGCGTGGGGTAAAAGTCAAAAGATCGCAGGTTGCGATCTTTCAACTCACGGGCGCCATTTACTGTGTTCCTGCCGCCAATGGCTCAGCTCGACGACATTGCTGCCGGGCTTGACCACATCGACCACAGGTGGCGTTTCATCGAAGGGCATCGGGTAGGGCGCCAGTTCAATTTGCGCACTGTGGGCGCCGAACTGGGTGATAGTGCCGTTATGACGGGTTTCACCGGTCACGGTGAATTCGAAGTTATACACACGAGCCAGGCGGCGCTTGCCGCGTCCGTCCTTGATGAACGCGATTTTCTTCAGCGCCACGTTGCCGTCCAGCAACTCGACTCCAAGGTTGCTGCAATGCTGCTTGACCCGCTCCAGCGCGCGTTCGCGCAAACCGTGGTTGTGCCACAGCCAGGCGCCGGCCGTGGCGAACAGCATCAGCACGAAAATATTTCCAAGGGTCAGCATCAACAGGGTGCTCCAACAAGAGAGTGTCAGCTTAACTGCGTCGCCGGTCTGTCGTACAGGCTGTGTTTCGTCGCATACTGCGCCGCTCGAATTTCAATCGTTTTACGGAAACTCACCGCATGAAACGCACGCCCCATCTGCTCGCTATCCAGTCCCACGTGGTGTTCGGCCATGCTGGCAACAGTGCCGCGGTTTTCCCGATGCAGCGGGTCGGGGTGAATGTCTGGCCGCTCAATACCGTGCAGTTCTCCAACCACACTCAGTACGGGCAGTGGGCCGGCGAGGTGCTGGCTCCGCAGCAGATACCTGATCTGGTGGAAGGTATCGCGGCCATTGGCGAGC
The DNA here is from genome assembly GCF_050989985.1 of Pseudomonas putida. GTDB lineage: Bacteria > Pseudomonadota > Gammaproteobacteria > Pseudomonadales > Pseudomonadaceae > Aquipseudomonas > Aquipseudomonas putida_AI. The sequence goes on along the minus strand of NZ_CP158815.1, from coordinate 6,723,997 downwards.
TGGGCAACTGCGATGCCGTATTGTCGGGCTATCTGGGCAGTGCCGCCCAGGGCCGGGCCATCCTGACGGGTGTAGCGCGAATCAAATCGATGAATCCGAAAGCGCTCTACTTGTGTGACCCGGTGATGGGGCATCCGGAGAAGGGGTGCAGCGTGCCTGCGGAAGTCAGTGATTTTCTGCTGGAAGAGGCCGCCGCCGTGGCCGATTTCATGTGCCCGAACCAACTGGAACTCGACAGCTTCGCGGGGCGCAAGCCGCAGTCCCTGTTCGACTGCCTGGCGATGGCGCGGGCGCTGCTGGTGCGCGGACCGAAAGCCGTGCTGGTCAAGCATCTGGACTATCCCGGCAAAAACCCGGACGTCTTCGAGATGCTGCTGGTGACGGCTGAGGGCAGTTGGCATCTGCAACGTCCACTGCTGGCGTTTCCGCGACAGCCGGTGGGCGTTGGCGATCTGACGTCCGGATTGTTCCTGGCGCGTGTGCTGCTGGGTGACAGCCTGGTGGCCGCTTTCGAATTCGCCGCATCGGCGGTGCATGAGGTGTTGCTGGAAACCCAGGCCTGCGCCAGCTATGAGCTGGAACTGGTAAGGGCGCAGGACCGGATTGCCCATCCGCGGGTGCGGTTCGAAGCGACGCCGATCAGTCTCTGATCGGCGTTGAGCCAATCGCGAGCAAGTTCGCTCCCACAGGGATCTACTGTGGGAGCGAGCTTGCTCGCGATGACTATCTCAACAACAGCATCAAAATTGCCTGCCCAACTCAGGCATCGCCCTTGATTTCCTGATACCGCTTTTCCAGCTCCTGACGAATCTGGCGGCGTTGCTGGGCCTGCATGAAGCGGCGCTTGTCTTCACTGTTTTGCGGTTGCAGGGGCGGTACGGAAGCGGGTTTGCGCTGGTCATCCACCGCGACCATGGTGAAGAAACAACTGTTGGTATGGCGTACCGAGCGCTCGCGGATGTTCTCGGTCACCACCTTGATGCCCACCTCCATCGAGGTGTTCCCGGTGTAGTTGACCGAAGCAAGAAAGGTCACGAGTTCACCGACATGGATCGGCTCACGGAAAATCACCTGGTCCACCGACAGGGTCACCACGTAGCGTCCGGCATACCGGGCTGCACAGGCGTAGGCGACTTCGTCGAGGTATTTGAGCAGGGTCCCGCCGTGAACATTGCCAGAGAAGTTGGCCATGTCGGGGGTCATCAATACCGTCATCGACAGCTGGGCGTTTCCGGGTTCCATAGCATTCTCACGGGTCAAGGCAAGGTTTGAGGAATGCACCTCTGGGGGTGCCTCGCTGGTTTTTTCCAACCAACAGTTATCGGGACGCCGGGCGAGAAGCCGCCGTCACGCCGGATCGATCTGTTTCCATATATTGCACCGCCTTTCTGTCGGAAGTCGCGGTGTTACCCTGCAAAAGCCCTGCTGCAGAGGCGATTTCCTACGCGGAATGCGGATTTTTCAGTTTGCTCGAGCGGATGCTTCCTGCGTCTGCGCTTGGGCTATTCCATCCAAGGAGCCCCACACCATGCATGCCATCAGCTTTATTCAGGATCTGGCAGTGATCATGTTGGTCGCAGGCGTGGTGACCGTGCTTTTCCACAGGTTCAAGCAGCCGGTGGTGTTGGGTTACATCGTGGCGGGTTTCATCATTGGCCCGCATACCCCACCTTTCGGCCTCATTCATGACGAAGACACCATCAAGACCCTGGCTGAACTCGGGGTGATTTTCCTGATGTTCTGCCTGGGCCTGGAGTTCAGCCTGCGCAAGCTGTTCAAGGTGGGCGCCACGGCGTTTATCGCGGCGTTCCTGGAAATCGTGCTGATGATCTGGATCGGCTACGAAATCGGCCGCTGGTTCGACTGGAACACCATGGATTCGTTGTTCCTCGGCGCGATCCTGGCCATTTCCTCGACCACCATCATCGTCAAGGCACTCAACGACCTGAAGATGAAAAACCAGCGCTTCGCGCAGCTGATTTTCGGGGTGCTGATCGTCGAAGACATCCTGGGGATCGGCATCATCGCCTTGCTGTCGAGCATCGCGGTCAGCGGTACGGTCAGTTCCGGCGAAGTGTTTTCCACGGTCGGCAAGCTTTCGCTGTTCATGATCGTCGCATTGGTGATCGGCATTCTGCTGGTGCCGCGATTGCTGGCCTACGTGGCCAAATTCGAAAGCAACGAAATGCTGCTGATTACCGTGCTGGGCCTGTGTTTCGGCTTCTGCCTGCTGGTGGTCAAGCTCGAGTACAGCATGGTGCTCGGCGCGTTCCTGATTGGCGCCATCATGGCCGAATCCCGGCAGTTGCTCAAAATCGAACGCCTTATCGAACCTGTTCGCGACTTGTTCAGCGCGATTTTCTTCGTGGCGATCGGGTTGATGCTCGACCCGATGATCCTGCTGCAATACGCCTGGCCGATTGCGGTGATCACGGTCGCCGTGGTGCTCGGCAAGATGTTGTCCTGCGGCCTTGGCGCGTATATCGCCGGGAATGACGGACGCACCTCATTGCGCGTCGGCATGGGGCTTTCGCAGATTGGCGAGTTCTCTTTCATCATCGCTTCGCTGGGCATGACCCTGCAGGTCACCAGCAACTTCCTTTACCCGGTGGCCGTGGCGGTTTCGGTGATTACCACGCTGTTGACGCCTTATCTCATTCGCGCGGCCGACCCGTTGTCGATCAAGCTGGCCGCGGTCATGCCACAACGGCTGGGGCGGGTGTTGGGGATGTACGGTGAATGGTTGCGCAGCATCCAGCCCCAGGGCGAGGGTGCGCTGCTGGCCTCGATGATTCGGCGAATTCTGTTGCAGGTCGGCGTCAATCTGGCGCTGGTCGTTGCGATCTTCCTCGCAGGCGCGTTTTTCGCCGAGCGTATCTCGGTCAATCTGCAAGACTGGATCGGCGACCCGAGCTGGCAGAAAGCATTGATCTGGGGAGGGGCGCTGCTGGTGTCACTGCCGTTCCTGATTGCCGCCTATCGAAAGCTCAAGGCGCTGTCGATGTTGCTGGCGGAAATGGGGGTGAAGCCCGAAATGGCCGGACGTCACACGCAGCGGGTGCGCCGGGTGATCTCCGAAGTGATCCCGATTCTTTCGCTGCTGGTGATTTTCCTGCTATTGGCAGCCTTGTCGGCCAGTATTCTGCCGACCAACAAGTTGCTGATGCTGATTGCCGTGGTAGCGGCTGGGGTGGCCGCGCTGCTGTGGCGCTGGTTTATCCGCGTCCACACACGCATGCAGGTGGCTTTGCTCGATACCCTGGATAATCACAAGGACTCGCCAGGGCACTGACCCGGTGGGGCGTCAGCTGAATCAACTTTCCAGCCAGACGTCCCGCGCCCAGTGCCATACCGACTCCCAGGTTTCTTCGGAGAGCAGTTCTTCTTCGGCTAGCCACAACACCACGGTGCCGTCTTCTTCGACGCAATAGTAATTGTCGCCGTCCTGGCAGATCGGAATCAGGCTGCGATCGACACCAGCGTCCCAGGCGTTGGCTGCAACGTCCGGCAGGTAGGTGTGGGATTGCGGGTCGGTAACGGTCACGGGCTCAAGGCTGCCGTAGACCACGTCGCTGACGGTCAGCAAAAACTCTCTGAAGACGAAGGGGATGTCGATGAACAGTTGTTCTTCGATTTCGACCAGCAGATCTTCGTCGGGCAACTCCAAGGGGACCGGTACCGGTTCGTTGGCTTCACGCAGTTGTTCGATGATTTCTTCCACGTCCGGGATCCTCTTGCTTGAATGGCGCGGTTTATATGGGGCGGTTTATACAGTAGCTCGCTATAGATGCAACCGCGAAATAGAAAACCCCGGCAAGCCGGGGTTTTTATTTACAGCGTGAAAAGCGAGGCGGGGGATCAGCCGTTCTGGCGGATACCTGCTACCAGCCAAGGCTGGTTTTCGCCCTGGGCGCGTTCCATGTTCCAGCTTTCGCTGAAGGCTTCGCCCTGGTCGAAACGCGAGTTTTTCGACACGCCGCTGAAGGTCAGGGTAGCGATGGTCTTGTCGGCGCGATCATCCACACCATCCAGCTGCACATTGAGGTTATCAATGTAGGTGGACTGGAAACCGTCGCCCAGATCGGCACGTTCGCGCTTGAGGAACTCCAGCATCTGTGGGGTTACGAACTCGGCGATCTTGTCCATCTCGTTGGCGTCCCAGTGCTGTTGCAGAGACTGGAAGTGATTGCGGGCCGCTTCGACGAAGTTCCTTTCATTGAACCAGGCTGGCGCGTTGATCACTGGACGGGCGGCAGCAGGTGCGGCGGAACCACCGAAGATCGAGCCCATGGCTGGTTTCTGCTCGAACGCTTCACGCTGCATCGGCGCGTGACCGGCCGGAGCGTATTGCTCCTGCTGCTTGCGACGACGGGCGGCGATGAAGCGGAAGACCAGGAACGCGATGACCGCCATGATCAGGATGTCGAAGATTTGCATGCCCTGGAAACCGTCGCCCATGAACATGGAAGCCAGCAGGCCACCGGCGGCGATACCGGCCAGAGGGCCGAGCCAGCGCGAAGCACCGCCGGCCTTGGCAGCCGCGCCAGCGGCGCCGGCAGCACCAGCGGTCGCCGCAGCGCCGCCCATGCCTGGAGAAGAAGGAGCCATCTGGCTGGTTTGGTGAGTAGGCGCAGCACCTGCGCTTTTGCCACCACCGAAGCGCTTGGCGGCATTGACGTCGAGACTCATCGTCAGGCCAATGCACAACGCCATGGCGATGCTAAGAAAACGTTTCATAAAGGGAATTCCCGTTTGTGGAAGGCACGCGCGCCATGTTGCACAGCTGAGGTGTTACTGGCTAGCGGCAGAGTGTTTCGGGCTTTTGCCTGACAGGTCGGGTTCAGCTTCAGTCAGGCAATAAGGCTGGTTCACTTTCGTCGGTAGGATGAGTGGATAAGTTCTGTAGGAAAGATGCCTAGCGTCTCAGCGCCAGCATGACCACCCCGGCTGTGATCAGACCGATTCCGCCCCATTGGCGCAGGTCGAGTTTTTCGCCCAGCAGAACCACACCGAGTATGGCTACGAGCACCACGCTGAGTTTGTCGACCGGAGCGACCAGAGAGGCCGGGCCGACCTTGAGCGCACGGAAGTAGCAGATCCATGATGCGCCTGTGGCCAGGCCAGACAACAGCAGGAACAGATAACTCCTGCCGGAGATCGATCCCAGGGACTGATATTGGCCCGTGGCGTACAAAATCAAGGCCAGGCTGACCAGCACCACTATCGTCCGGAGCAGCGTGGCGAAATCCGAGTTGACGTTCTCCACGCCGATCTTCGCGAAAATGGCGGTCAACGCCGCGAATGCAGCCGACAACAGGGCCCAGAATGTCCAGGAAGAAAAAAAGCCTGAGCCCATGACGGATTCCTTGATCGCAAACATGATGTAGAAGGTTGCATAGATCATTGTGGGAGCGGGCTTGCTCGCGAAGAGGGAATGTCAGGCGACGAATATAGTGACTGACACATCGCATTCGCGAGCAAGCCCGCTCCCACATGGGGCCTTTGAAAGCAGTTAGATCGCTTCCAGCTTCGCATACCCCAGCATCAACCACTTGCTGCCTTCGCTGAAGTTCACCTGGACCCGCGCCTGCGCGCCTGCGCCTTCGAAGTTTAGGATCACGCCGTCGCCGAACACCGAATGCCGTACCGCCTGGCCCAGGGTGAAACCGGTCTGCGGTATCTCGCTGCCGCCGAACAGGCTGCTGGTGCTCTGCTGCTGGCCACCGCCGAACGGGCGGCTGACGCTGTTTGACAGCCGTACTTCCTGGATCAGGCCTTTGGGCACTTCGCGTACGAAGCGCGACACCTTGTTGTAGGTCTCGCTGCCATAGAGGCGACGGGTTTCAGCATAGGTCATCACCAGGTTCTGCATGGCGCGGGTGACGCCGACATAGGCCAGGCGACGTTCTTCCTCAAGACGCCCAGGCTCTTCCAGGCTCATCTTGTGGGGGAACAGGCCTTCTTCCATGCCCACCAGGAACACGTAGGGAAACTCCAGGCCTTTGGCGCTGTGCAAGGTCATCAGTTGAATGCTGTCTTCGTGCTCGTCGGCCTGGGTATCCCCTGCTTCCAGCGAGGCGTGACCGAGGAACGCCGCCAATGGCGTCAGGTCCTCGTCTTCTTCGCTGTTTTCGAAGTTGCGCGCGGCGCTGACCAGTTCTTCAAGGTTTTCTACCCGGGCCTGGCCTTTCTCGCCTTTTTCCGCTTCGTGATAGGCGATGAGCCCCGACTGCTCGATGACGGTTTGGGTCATCAGGTGCAGCGGCATCTCCATGCACTTGGCCGCGAGGTTTTCGATCAGCTCCATGAACGCGCCCAGCGCGCTGGCGGCACGACCGGTGACGCCCTTGTTGGCAACCAGCTGACGCATGGCTTCCCACATGGACACATCGCTGTGGCGCGCATGCTCGCGAATCGCTTCGACTGTTTTCTCGCCGATGCCGCGCGCCGGTACATTGATCACACGCTCCAGCGCGGCATCGTTGCCACGGCCTTCGAGCAGGCGAAGGTAGGCCATGGCGTTCTTGATTTCGGCCCGTTCGAAGAAGCGCTGACCGCCATAAATGCGATAAGGGATGCGCTCACGCAGCAAGGCTTCTTCCAAAACCCGCGATTGGGCGTTGGAGCGGTAAAGAATCGCGATATCACTGCGGGACAAGCCGGTTTTCAGCGCGCTTTCGATGGTTTCGACAACGTAGCGCGCCTCGTCGTGTTCGTTGAACGCTGCGTACAGATTAATGGCTTCGCCATCGCCGCCTTCGGTCCACAGCTCTTTGCCCATGCGCCCGGTGTTGTTGGCGATCAAGGCGTTGGCGGCTTTCAGGATGCCGGCGGTGGAGCGGTAGTTCTGTTCCAGACGAATAAGCTCGGCATCCGGGAAATCGTCGGAATACTGGTAGATGTTCTCGATTTTCGCGCCACGCCAGCCGTAAATCGACTGATCGTCATCACCCACCACCATCAGGCTGTCGCCACCCTTGGCCAGCAGGCGCAACCAGGCGTACTGCACGGCGTTGGTGTCCTGGAATTCGTCCACCAGAATGTGCCGGAAACGCTTTTGATAATGCGCCAGCAGCCCGGGGTGATCGCGCCACAGGTCGAGGGCGCGCAGCAGCAATTCGGAGAAGTCGATAACACCGGCACGCAGGCACGCAGCCTCGTAGGCTTCATAGATGCTGCGCATGGTCGCCAGGAACAAATCGCCGCTGGCTTGAATGTGTTGCGGGCGCAGGCCTTCGTCTTTCTGCCCGTTGATGAACCATTGGGCCTGGCGCGCTGGCCAGCGTTGCTCATCCAGGCCGAGCTCGCGGATCACCCGCTTGACCAGGCGCTGCTGGTCGTCGCTGTCGAGAATCTGGAAGGTCTGGCTCAAGCCCGCTTCTTGCCAGTGCGCACGCAACAAGCGATGCGCCAGGCCGTGGAAGGTGCCGACCCACATGCCGGCCGGGTTGATACCCATCAGCTGTTCGATGCGCTGGCGCATCTCGGCAGCGGCCTTGTTGGTGAATGTCACCGACAGGATTGAGTGGGGCGACGCGTTTTCGACCTGGATCAACCAGGCGATACGGTGCACCAGCACTCGGGTTTTACCGGAACCAGCACCGGCCAGGACCAACTGACGACCCACGGGGGCGGCTACGGCCTGGCGTTGGGCATCGTTGAGGGAGTTCAGCAGAAGGGAGAGATCATCGCGCATCGGGGCATTCTAGGGGGCGGCGTCACACCGGGCAAACATCGCTTTGCTTTAGCCGATGAAAGATGTGCGAGGGACGACCGGTCAGTCACCGGCTGCGAGCGTTGGCCGGTCTCGTCTGACGCCTTTGAAGCGAAGTCGGGTGCTCGAGATTTTTGTCTGTTTTTTGACCGGGAGCAGTTTGGTCCGGTCATTTGCTTGTGTATGCTCCGTCGACGTTTCGGGCTCATGCCCATCCTTATAAGAACAAGAATATTAACTATGACCCTCAGTTCCGACCTGTCGGGCCCTTCTGTGGAACCCCGGGTTATCCGCAAGCAATACGCCGTTGAAATAGCGGTTGAACGCACGCGCCTGCTGTATCAAGGCTCTTTGCTGCCCACGCTGTTCATGTTGATCAATGGTCTGGTCTGCGCCGGGTTGCTCTGGAGTCCGCAGCGCTACTTCCTGATCACGGTCTGGCTGGTGTGGTTGTTGTCGCTGGTGGCCCTGCGGGTGATTCAGGTGGCGGCCTTTGATTCGGCGATCCCTAACCGCCAAGCCCATCCCATCTGGCTGCGCATGTTTTTGCTGGGTTCGGGTCTCACCGGCCTGACCCTGGCAGGCGCCGGCATTGCGCTGGTTCCCGCCGACAACTTTATCCAGCAAGCCTGGGTTTTCGGCCTGATCGGCGCGGCGGCGCTTTCAGCCAGTGTGGCCTATGCCGTCAGCTTGCCGGCGTTTCTGTCGTTTACTTTGCCCTGTCTGTTGCCGGCCATCGGCTACATGTTTTGGGGGCAGGAGCAGGGGTGGGGCTGGTTTGGCCTGATTCTGCTCGGGGCCTTGAGCGTGGTTGCCTGGCAGGTCAATCGGCTGATCGACCGCAGCTTGCTGCAACGTTTCCAGAATCAGGCGTTGATCGAGCATCTGCAGCAGGCGCAAAGCTGCAGCGACCAGCTCAATCAGAAGTTGGGCAGGGAAATAGAGCAGCGCCGGCGTGCCGAACAAGAGTTGCGCGAGATCCAGGTGGGTCTGGAAAGCCGCGTTGCGCAGCGCAGTCTGGAACTGGATGCCGCCAACCAGGCGCTGAGTAAAAGCGAGGCGCGGCTGGCCCTGGCGTTGAAGGCCAGTGAGCTGGGGTTGTGGGACTGGAACCTGCAAACCGACGAAGTCCATCACACGCATATTCAGGAGCTGTTCGGCCTCGAGCCGGAATACGTGACGGCAATGTTGCGCCACCTCAAGCCTCGTCTGCACCCGGAAGATCTGCCGGCGTTGAGAAGGGCGCTGGTCGAGCATTTGAAGGGCCAGACCGAGGACTACCAGGTCGAGTACCGCGTGCGGCATAGCGACGGGCATTGGGTCTGGATCGAGGACCGCGGTCGAGCGGTCGAGCGTACCGCCAATGGCCGGGTGATTCGTATGGTCGGTACCCGCCGCGATATCAGCGTCAACAAGGCGCTCGAAGAACAGCAGCAACTGGCGGCGATGGTGTTCGAGGCCGCCAGCGAAGGCATCGTGATTTTCGATCCCCATTACTCCTTGATCGCGGTCAATCAGGCCTTCAGCCGGGTAACCGGCTATGAAATGGAAGACATCATTGGCCGCAACGTCGTCGAGTTGCCGTGCAGCCGCGATGCCCGTCGTCATTACGCCGCGATTCATCATGCGCTGGAACAGCACGGCAGTTGGCAGGGCGAGTTGGTGGAAACCCGCAAGAACGGCGAGATGTATCCGCAATGGCTGCATCTGAATGCCGTGCGCGATAGTCGGGGAAATGTCAGTCATATCGTGGGCTTCTTCGCCGATCTTTCTGCCAGGCGAGAGTCCGAGGAGCGCATGCGCTACCTGACCCATCACGATGAGCTGACCGGCCTGGCGAACCGTTCGATGTTCCGCGAGCGGCTCAGTGAAGCGCAGCAACGCGTACGCCAGGGCGGATACCGCAACCTGGCGCTGCTGCACATCAATCTGGACCGCTTCAAGCAGCTCAACGACAGTCTGGGCCACGAAGTCGCCGATCAGCTGCTGCAGAAAATGGCGCGTCGCCTGATCAACGCATTGCCGGAGGCGGACACCATTGCACGCTTGTCCGGTGATGAATTCGCCGTCCTGTTCAATGCCTACGGCAACCTTTCCAGTTTGGCGCGGGTGGCGACAAGGCTGTCAAACAAGTTGCGCATGCCGGTGACGATCGACGGTCATGAGCTGGTGGTCAGTGCGTCGATGGGCATCAGCCTGTTGCCGGACAGCGCCCGGGATGTTTCTGCATTGGTCAGTCAGTCGAACATGGCCATGCAACATGCCAAGCATCTGGGCGGTAACAACTTCCAGTTCTACACCGATAGCTTGCAAGCCAGCACGCTGGAGCGTTTGCAGCTGGAAAACCAGCTGCGCAAGGCGGTTGAAGAGCGGCAGTTGAAGGTGTTTTACCAACCGAAGCTGTGCCTGGCCACGGGCAAGCTGAATGCTGCCGAGGCGCTGGTGCGTTGGGATCACCCGACCATGGGGCGCGTGCCGCCAGGGGACTTCATTGGCCTGGCCGAGGAAACCGGGCTGATCGGCCCGATCGGTGAATTCGTGTTGCGCCAGGCGTGCTTGCAAGCCTGTGAGTGGCAGCGGCAGGGGCTTGAGCCTATTCGGGTCTCGGTCAATCTGTCGGTGCATCAGCTACGCCAGGGCAAGCTGGTCAGTCTGGTCCGGCAAGTGCTGGAAGATACCGGGCTGGCGCCGCGCTATCTGGAGCTGGAACTCACTGAGAGTCAGTTGCTGGACAGCGTCGAGCACATCATTGCGACGTTTCAGCAACTACGCGACCTGGGGGTGAAGCTGGCGATCGACGATTTCGGTACCGGCTATTCATCCCTGAGCTATCTCAAACGGATTCCGGTGGACTACGTGAAGATCGATCAGGCCTTCATTCGCGGCTTGGGCGAGGGCACTGAAGATGCGGCGATTACGCGGGCAATCATCACCATGGCGCATGGTTTGTCGTTGAAGGTCGTGGCGGAAGGGGTGGAGCGGCTCGAGCAGTTGGAGTTCCTCAAGAAAGAGTGCTGCGATGAGGTTCAGGGGTATCTGATCAGTCGGCCGATTGAGGCGGAGGGGTTGGCAGGTCTGCTGCGCGAACAACGCGTGGATTGAAGAAACACTTCCCGCCGAACGTTCTTCAAGGTCGACGGGAAGTGGATTTGCCATTTAGTCGGTAATCATGATGTCGTCGATATGGTGCAGTAGTTTGCCTTCATGAAAAATACTGACGCCAGTGACATTGGAGTTCCCCATTACTTTGTATTCGACAAATTTCTCAGTTACGACTTGCAGCGATGCTTCATTGGAAGTTTCAAGTTTCAGCTCAAGTCGGATATTGAATGATTTGTCCTGCAGTTTCATGTATTCCAGCTTGGGTGTAACGCCTGCGTGGGCAACGGCTACGGTGCCATAGACACGGAAAGATGGGTTGCCTGGCATCCTGTCGATTTGTGCGGTCCAGTCTTTGGTTTCAATGCTCATAATGTTTAACTCCTGTAGTTGATTTAGTTGCTTCCTGCCAAATCAATATATCCACCTGAAATAGCGGGTGAGAAGTCTTTACAGGTTTGTTTTGTGAGGCTGTATGTTTCGCTAGTTATAAGTTGGATGCGGATATATATAACTTTGATGTTGCGCCCTGTCCTTTCATGTCTTGTAGAGATGGTGTGTCGAGCGCTGAGCAGGGGCTACATGAAGCGCGAGCACCTGAAATCGAGGGATCTGGTTACGTATGGTGCAGGCAAAATGCCGTTTCATGTAGTATAACTACAAGCGTGCTACATCCCCGGCACCTGCCAATAACAAAGAGTCCATCCCTTTGAACCTGCTGCAACACATCGCCCAGTCTCGTCACCTGTTACGCAAGTCGGAGCTCAAGGTCGCCGATCACGTGCTGCTTGACCCCGCGGCCGTGATGCACAGCTCCATGGCCGACCTGGCCCACAGCGTCGGCATCAGTGAGCCGACCATCGTGCGTTTTTGCCGTGCCATCGGTTGTTCCGGGTTCCAGGACCTGAAGTTGAAGCTGGCCCAAAGCCTGGCGGCGGGCGCGAGTTTCGGGCAGTTCGCGATCCATGAAGATGATTCGGTCGCCGACTACAGCCTGAAAATCTTCGACACCACTCTGCACACCCTGATGGAGGTTCGCGAGAAGCTCGATCCGGTGGAGCTGCAGCGAGCGGTGACGCTGATGTCCCAGGCCCAGCGCGTGGAGTTCTACGGCTTCGGCGCCTCGGGCGCGGTAGCGGCGGATGCGCAGCATAAGTTTTTCCGCTTGCTGCTGACCGCGGCGGCCTATTCCGACCCGCACATGCAAGCGATGTCGGCGGTGACCCTGAAGCCAACTGACGTTGCGATCTGTATTTCCCAGTCCGGGCGTTCCAAGGATCTGCTGATCACCGCCAACCTGGTGCGTGAAAGCGGTGCTTCGCTGATTACCCTGTGCCCCAGCCAGACGCCGCTGGCCGAGCTGTCGACCGTCAACCTGGCGATCGATGTGCACGAAGATACCGAGATCTATACGCCACTGACCTCACGGATCGCCCATCTGGTGGTGATCGATGTGCTGGCGATGGGCGTTGCCATGGCGCGCGGACCGAGTCTGGTGAATCACCTCAAGAGCGTCAAGCGCAGCCTTCGCAGCTTGCGGTTGTCGCCCAAGTCGGTCAAAGCGCTGGACGACTGACGTCGCCCTCAGGTCGTTCCGACCTGATTCGCGAGCAGGCTCGCTCCCACAGGAGGTCTCGGTCGACTGTGGGAGCGAGCCTGCTCGCGAGGCGTCATTGAATTCGCCACAACATTCATCAGCCTGTAACCCCCAAGCCGCCAAACCGTCATCCCTCGCACCTATCTTGAAGCTCCCGTACTCGCCTTGGGAGACTCGAAATGGCCCAGCACTACGAAGAACGCAACAGCGCCGTCAAAACCCGCCGTCAGCAGGAAGACCAGCGTCGCATGGAGTTCCGCCGCGCTATCGAATATCGCTCTGAACAGCGTCAACTTCTTGCCGAAATCGGCGATTTTCCTGAAGATTTCGAGCTCAACTTCTGGCAGACAGCGTCGACGACTTCCCGTCGAAACGCTCAACCAGCCCGCTGATCTGCACCCGCTCGCTGCGGACAAACGCAAGGAATGCGTGGGCCACCGGTGAAAGCCGTTTGGCCTTGGCCTGCACCAGGCACCAACTGCGGTACAGCGGCAGTTCTTCGACCGGCAGCTCGATCAGCCCGCCGGTTGCCAGTTCCAGATTCAGGGCGTGGCGTGTCAATAGCGCAACGCCCAATCCGGCCAACACGCATTCACGCTGGGCTTCGGCTGACGAGACTTCCTGAGTCTGGTTGAAGTGCACGCGCTTCTCCTTGAAATACTCCTCGCACGCCATGCGTGTACCCGAGCCGGGTTCGCGCAACAGCAATGTGTAGGGTTCAAGGTCTTGCAAGCGCAACGGCCCCATATGGCACAACGGATGATCCGGTGGGGCGACGGCGACGATCGGGTTATTGAGGAACGGCAGGAACTCCAGCCCCATGTCTTGCGGCACCATCGACATGATCACCAGGTCATCGCGGTTGTCGGAAAGGCGTCGTATCACCTGGCCGCGATTGACCACCGTCAGTTGCAGGTTGACCTCCGGATGCTGGCGCTTGAACGCGGCAAACAGGTGCGGGACGAAATACTTGGCGCTGGATTCGACCGCCAGTTTCAACTGGCCCTGGAGTGAACCCTGCATGTCGGACAGCTGCATGTCGAGGTTTTCCAGACGCCCGAAGATATCCCGACTGGCGCGTTGCAGTGCTTCAGCCGCTTCCGTCATGTAGAGTTTTTTGCCGACGTAATCGAACAAAGGTTGACCAATCAGCTCTTCCAGCTGACGAATCTGCAGGCTGACGGCCGGTTGTGTGAGTGACATTTCGTCGGCTGCGCGACTGTAGGAGCGCAAATCACAGACTTCATTGAAAATCTGCAATTGACGCAATGTCATACGCATCAATGACTTACGCATTTCTAAAGCACCTTCGGCGCAGGCTGGAGCAGCCACTATAAGTCTTTACTTATGCGTGACCCAATTATTATTCATTTTTGTTAATCCCTTGTGAGCGCTAGTGTGGCCCTGCGACCAAACTGAAACATTTGGTCACGCGTCGACCTGGGTCTAGCAGGTCGTGGGTACTACCGGCTCAAGGGAAACTCCAAGTGATAACAAAGATCCTGATCGCCAACCGTGGTGAGATTGCCGTACGAATCGTACGAGCCTGCGCCGAGATGGGTATTCGCTCGGTGGCGATTTATTCCGACGCCGACCGTCATGCACTGCATGTGAAGCGTGCGGACGAGGCCCACAGCATTGGCGCCGAGCCGCTGGCCGGTTACCTGAACCCGCGCAAGCTGGTGAACCTGGCGGTGGAAACCGGTTGCGATGCATTGCACCCAGGCTACGGTTTCCTTTCGGAAAACGCGGAACTTGCGGACATCTGCGCCGAACGCGGTATCAAATTCATTGGCCCGTCGGCTGAAGTCATTCGCCGCATGGGTGACAAGACCGAAGCCCGCCGCAGCATGATCAAGGCTGGCGTACCGGTCACTCCAGGCACCGAAGGCAACGTCTCGGGCATCGAAGAAGCCCTGAGCGAGGGCGATCGCATTGGTTACCCGGTGATGCTCAAGGCCACTTCCGGTGGTGGCGGTCGCGGTATCCGTCGCTGCAACAGCCGCGAAGAACTCGAACAGGCTTTCCCGCGTGTCATTTCCGAGGCCACCAAGGCCTTCGGTTCGGCGGAAGTGTTCCTGGAAAAATGCATCGTCAACCCGAAACACATCGAAGCGCAGATCCTCGGCGACAGCTTTGGCAACGTGGTGCACCTGTTCGAGCGTGACTGCTCGATCCAGCGCCGCAACCAGAAGCTGATCGAGATCGCCCCGAGCCCGCAGCTGACCCCTGAACAGCGTGCCTACATCGGCGACCTGTCGGTACGTGCGGCCAAAGCCGTGGGTTACGAGAACGCCGGAACCGTGGAGTTCCTGCTCGCCGAGGGCGAGGTGTACTTCATGGAGATGAACACCCGGGTGCAGGTGGAACACACCATCACCGAAGAAATCACCGGTATCGACATTGTTCGCGAGCAGATCCGCATCGCTTCCGGCCTGCCGCTTTCGGTGAAACAGGAAGACATCCACCACCGTGGTTTCGCCCTGCAATTCCGGATCAACGCCGAAGACCCGAAAAACAATTTCCTGCCGAGCTTCGGCAAGATCACCCGTTACTACGCACCCGGCGGTCCTGGCGTGCGTACCGATACGGCGATCTATACCGGCTACACCATTCCACCGTTTTACGACTCCATGTGCCTGAAACTGGTGGTGTGGGCGCTGACCTGGGAAGAGGCGATGGATCGTGGCTTGCGCGCCCTGGACGACATGCGTCTGCAAGGGGTCAAGACCACCGCCGCGTACTACCAGGAAATCCTTCGCAACCCGGAATTCCGTAGCGGCCAGTTCAATACCAGCTTCGTTGAAAGCCACCCTGAACTGACCAACTACTCGATCAAGCGCAAACCCGAAGAGCTGGCCCTGGCCATCGCCGCCGCCATCGCCGCCCACGCAGGCCTGTGAGGAATAAAACAATGTCCAAGAAGATTCACGTTACCGACACCATCCTGCGCGACGCCCACCAATCGCTGCTCGCGACCCGCATGCGCACCGAAGACATGCTGCCGATCTGCGACAAGCTCGACAAAGTCGGCTACTGGTCGCTGGAATGCTGGGGCGGCGCCACGTTCGACGCCTGCGTACGCTTCCTGAAAGAAGATCCGTGGGAGCGTCTGCGCCAACTGCGCGCCGCATTGCCTAACACCCGCCTGCAAATGCTCCTGCGCGGCCAGAACCTGCTGGGCTACCGCCACTACAGCGACGACGTGGTCAAGGCGTTCGTGGCCAAGGCGGCGGTCAACGGCATCGACGTGTTCCGTATTTTCGACGCGATGAACGACGTGCGTAACCTGCGCGTGGCCATCGAAGCGGTAAAAGCGGCGGGCAAGCATGCCCAGGGCACCATCGCCTATACCACCAGCCCGGTACACACCATTGATGCCTTCGTGGCACAAGCCAAGCAAATGGAAGCCATGGGTTGCGACTCGGTGGCGATCAAGGACATGGCCGGCCTGCTGACGCCGTACGCCACCGGTGAGCTGGTCAAGGCATTGAAAGCCGAGCAGTCGCTGCCAGTGTTCATCCACTCCCACGACACGGCGGGTCTGGCCGCGATGTGCCAACTCAAGGCCATCGAAAACGGTGCCGATCACATCGACACCGCCATCTCCAGCTTCGCTTCGGGCACCAGCCACCCAGGTACCGAGTCGATGGTCGCGGCCCTTAAAGGCACCGAGTTCGACACCGGCCTGAACCTGGAACTGCTGCAAGAGATCGGCCTGTACTTCTACGCCGTGCGCAAGAAGTACCACCAATTCGAAAGCGAGTTCACCGCGGTCGATACCCGCGTGCAGGTCAACCAGGTACCGGGCGGGATGATTTCCAACCTGGCCAACCAGCTCAAAGAGCAGGGTGCCCTGAACCGCATGGGCGAAGTGCTGGCCGAAATCCCACGCGTTCGCGAAGACCTCGGCTTCCCGCCGCTGGTGACTCCGACTTCGCAGATCGTCGGCACCCAGGCGTTCTTCAACGTGCTGGCCGGCGAGCGCTACAAGACCATCACCAACGAAGTGAAGCTGTACCTGCAAGGCGGCTACGGCAAGGCGCCAGGCACTGTGAGCGAGCAACTGCGTCGCCAGGCCATCGGCAGTGAAGAAGTGATCGACGTGCGTCCGGCTGACCTGCTCAAGCCGGAAATGGCCAAGCTGCGTGCCGACATCGGCGCGCTGGCCAAGTCTGAAGAGGACGTGCTGACCTTCGCCATGTTCCCGGACATCGGCCGCAAGTTCCTCGAAGAACGCGCTGCCGGCACCCTGACGCCTGAAGTGCTGCTGCCGATCCCGGAAGCGGGCAAGGTGGCTTCGGCTGGCGGCGAAGGCGTGCCGACCGAATTCGTCATCGACGTCCACGGCGAAACCTACCGCGTCGACATCACCGGTGTCGGTGTGAAGGCCGAAGGCAAGCGTCACTTCTACCTGTCCATCGACGGCATGCCGGAAGAAGTGGTGTTCGAACCGCTCAACGAATTCGTCGGCGGCGGCAGCAGCAAACGCAAGCAAGCCTCTGCACCGGGTCACGTCAGCACCACCATGCCGGGCAACATCGTTGATGTACTGGTCAAGGAAGGCGACACCGTCAAGGCGGGCCAGGCCGTGCTGATCACCGAAGCAATGAAGATGGAAACCGAAGTCCAGGCAGCCATCGCCGGCAAAGTCACCGCCATTCACGTGGCCAAGGGCGACCGGGTGAACCCGGGCGAAATCCTGATCGAGATCGAAGGCTGAGATAACAGCCGCGATACAACGCTTTAAACCTCGGGGGAGCATGGGCTCCCCTTTTTTTTGCCTGGAGTTTGTCGGGGGTTAGAAGGTCATTCGCCATTGACCTGTGATGCCATGACTGCGGCTATCGCTGCCCATTTCACCTGAAAGACCCACGCCGAGCGTATTGCGATCGGAAAGCTTGAGGTCCACGCCGACATCGACCATCAACGTGTCCCGATCCAGTGGCGCACTGTAGGTACTGTAGTCGTTGCCGCCGGTGAGCAGACGTTGCCTGGTTTCGGTATAGACCTCGCCTTACGTGTGTTTCCAGCCAGCGTTCAAGTGCGGCGTCAGTTGCATGCCGTTATCCAGCCAGTTGAGTTTCGCCAGGCGAAGGCCGAATGTACTGCTGAAGTTCGCTTCGGTCTGCCCATGGACTTTCAATGCTGCCAGGCCACCTTTCTCCGTGAAGCTGTCGCGCTGATAACGTTGATAGCCGATGCTGGCGAACGGTTCGATCCTGGTACCGGCGCGGCCCAGGTTGAACCCCAATTCCGCAAAGCTTTGTTGGGTAAAGGCATCGTAGCGGCCTGCGGGACGATCCGTGAAAGCAGGGAGGTCGACCCGGCGCGCGCTGCTTCCCTTATGGCTGTTGTGGATCGCGCCTAGGCGAAGGGACGTTGGCCCGGCCTGGCGCAAGGCGTAGACGCCCAGATGCCAGCTTTGCAGATCGCCTTCGAGCTCTGTGCTTTTCTGATCAGTGACGGAGTTACCGCCCATCACGCCCACACGCCAAAACCTGCTCCACTGCCAGTCAGTGCCCAATAGCAGTCCTCGGGTGGAGTATTTCAGCGGATCGTTGTCTCGATCCATTTCTCCGCTGTGTCCCAGCGCCTGTAGCCAGACTCTGCCATTTGCCTCGCTGCCAGCGACCATTCGAGGCAATCCGTTTTGACGGTAGGCCACACCAGCGGTGTCCAGCTGGCGCATGGCCGAGAGCAGAGTTGCGCTGATTGCAGCGTCACTGTTGAGCGTCGCCTTGGCGAGGTTTGCGTTACTGTCACCTGCAGAAATTTCGAGATCGTAGGCCAGGGGTTCGCTTGTGTGACCGGACCACTTCGGGGTGGTCAAGGCTGGCTCTGAATAGCCTGAAGCGAACGAAACGTTGATGAAGCCCAGCGCTGAGGCAATCGTCAGAACGAAAAAACGGGGCTTGCAGGGGAGTTGATAGAGCATCGGGTTTGGCCTCTGTAAACAGGAGGCCAAACTCTAAGAAGCGACTGATTTTTCCGATGTCAGCCCGTTCCGGGGAAGGCGCGGGCAGCGTCGGATCGTTCTGCGGAAAAAGGCTGACTGCGGTGCTGCGGAGGTTTCTGCTGACGCCTGGTTATGTACTTTTCCTACAGCCGATCCGAAGGCTGCGATCTTTTGCTTTGAGTCTTTAACCCCGGCACTCGGCAAGCGTTTTCAGCTGCCCCGAACCCGTCTGGTTCTCATCGCTCAACCACTTCTCGAATCCCGCGCCAATCGCCGGCCATTCCGAATCCAGAATCGAATACCACGCGGTATCCCGGTTCTGCCCCTTGACCACCATGTGCTGGCGGAACACTCCTTCAAAACTGAAGCCCAGACGTTCGGCGGCGTACTTGGAGCGCGCGTTGCCGTTGTTGCACTTCCATTCCAGGCGGCGGTAGCCGAGGGCGAAGGATTCCTTGGCCAGCAGGTAAATCGCCTCGGTGCTTTTCGGCGAGCGCTGCATGGGGGCGCCGAAGGTGACGTGGCCGATTTCGATGCGGCCCTGGGCCGGTACGATGGACATCAGGCTGAGGATGCCTTGCACGTCGCCGCTGGCGCGGTCGATCACGCTGAAGAAATACGGGTCGCTGTGGGCGGCGTGGTTGTCCAGCCAGTCATTGAAGGCGCTGCGCTCGGGGAAGGGGCCATAAGGCAAATAGTCCCAAAGCTTCGGATCGGCACCCGGGCCTTGCAGGGCCTTGAACAAGGCATCGCCATGACGCGCCGGGTCGAGTTTTTCCAGGCGAATGAAACGCCCCTCGATGGTTTGAACCGTTGGTGCCGGGACGCCTTTCCAGTGCGCTAGTGAAGTCGACATGTTGTTCTCCTTGAACCTTAAATGGCCTTGCGAAACTGGATGAAACCGGGGCGCTCGGCGATGCGCTCGTAGAGCTGGATCGCAGTGGCGTTGGTTTCGTGGGTCAGCCAGTGGACTTTGTTGCAACCATCAGCCTTGGCTGTGGTGTAGACGAATTCGATCAGCTTGCGGCCGACGCCGGTGCCGCGGGTTTCGGGCGCTACCAGCAAGTCTTGCAGATAGCAGGAGTTTTCGATGGCCCAATTGGAACGATGGTAGATGAAGTGCACCATGCCCACCGCTTTGCCATCGGCCCAGGCCAGCGCGGCGTGGGTCGGCTCGTTCGGGTCGAGCATGCGCTGCCAGGTGCTTTGGGTGACGGCTTCGGGCAGTTCGGTTTTGTAGAAACGCAGGTAGGCCTGCCACAGTGGCAACCAGGCGGCGTGGTCGTCGGCGCTGACCTGGCGAATGTCGATCTGACTCATGTTTTTTCCTTAGCGCATCAAGTGGGCGATTGCCTGGTCCTGCGCATCGGGGCTGGCGGCGAGCCCCTCGCGCACACCGGCGATGTCGGCGGGACTGCGGTTCTGGCTGAGCTTGCGCTTGCCCTCCAGGCGTTCGATTGGCACGGCGAAACCGACGATGGCCTTGAGCATGCCGTCGATGTAGTCGGCGGGGGCATCGGCGACTGTCCACGGCTGGGCACGGCCGCTCTCATGGCGATCGGTCAGGGTGCTGACGATGTCGAGCAGCCGTCCGCCATCGCTGAAGGTTTCGGCGCGACCATAGGCGTGTACCGCGACGTAGTTCCAGGTCGGGACGACTTTGCCGTGCTCGGCCTTGCTCGGGTAAAAGCCCGGGCTGACGTAGGCATCGGGGCCGGAAAAAATCAGTAGGGCCTCGGCGCCGTCGCGCAGGTCTTTCCACTGCGGATTGGCCTTGGCCAGATGCCCGTACAGCGTGCCGTTCGGACCTTGTTCGCGATGGAGCAGCACGGGCACATGGCTGGCCTGCAGACCGTGTTCGCCGTGGGTCACCAAGATGGCAAGGCGGGTGCCGAGGATCAGTTCGTGCAACTGTGAGAGCTCTTCGATGGCAAAAGCGCGGGGCGTGTACATGGCGAGATTTTCCTTGGCGAATGCCTGCATCCTAGGCAGGCTATTGGTCTGTTGTAAGAGCCATTAATGACCAATTTCATAGGTCCATTGCCATGAGTAGCGAGCCGCTGTCCTTGTCGTTCAACCCGGCCGGTATTGAACTCGATCGCCGTCAGGGGCTGAGTCGCCAGCTCTATCAGGCATTGCGCTTGCGCGTGCTGGACGGGCGCCTGGCCAGCGGCACGCGGTTGCCGGCCAGCCGCGATCTGGCGGCAGCATTGTCGATTTCACGCAACAGCGTGGTGCGGGCTTACGATCAGCTCTATGCCGAGGGGTTTATCGAAGGGCGCGTCGGTGACGGGACTTATGTCGCGCAGTTATCGCCAACCGTACTTCCGGCAAAAAAATTATCCACAAAAGTATCCACAGGGTTGTCAACAGGCTTACCCACAGCCTTATCCACAAATTGGCTGGATTTGCCTGTGGTTTCATCCAGTAAAGTTATCCACAGTGGCGCTTTGGGGCGCGTTGAAAAGAACCATTTGCCAGTCCCTCCGAGCGGTCCGCCGCGTGCTTTTCGGGTAGGTGTTCCGGCATTCGATCTGTTTCCTTTCGAGGTCTGGGCCAAGCTGAACGCGGCTTTCTGGCGCAAACCGGATTTGCAGCAGCTGTGTTACGGCGACCCGGCGGGCGATGCACGGTTGCGCGGAATGATCGCCGCCTATTTGCGCAGCTCGCGGGGTATGCAATGCACCGCTGAACAAATTGTGATCACCAGCGGTGCACAACAGGGAATCAGCCTTTGTGCACAGTTGCTGGTGGAGCCCGGCGACAAGGTGGCGATAGAAAATCCGGGGTATCGGGCTGCCGGCCATGCCTTCGCCGTGGCCGGGGCGCGCTTGCATGGGGTGAGGGTGGATAGCGAGGGTATCGACTGTGCGCAACTGGCTGCGCTCGGCGATTGTCGTCTGGCCTATGTCACGCCGTCGCATCAGTACCCGAGCGGTGTGGTGATGAGCCTGGCGCGGCGACTGGAATTGCTTGCCTGGGCCGAGCGCACTCAAGGCTGGATTGTCGAAGACGACTATGACGGCGAATACCGGTACAGCGGAGCGCCGCTATCACCGTTGGCGGCGCTCGATCGACAGGGGCGGGTGTTGTACGTCGGGACCTTCGGCAAGGTCGCGTTTCCGGCGTTGCGTCTGGGTTATCTGGTGTTACCGCCGGGGCTGGTGGATGCGTTTTCGCAACGTCGCGCGGTCGATGTCCGGCATTCCGAAGTGAGCACCCAGGCCGTCATGGCCGAGTTCATGGCTGCGGGGCATTTCCAGCGGCATATTCGACGGATGCGGCGTGCGGCCTTGAGCCGGCGTAACACGGTGCTGGCGGGGTGGCCGCCGAATATTGCGGGCGTTGGCAACTTGCCGAATGTCACAGCCGGGCTGCACCTGACGGTGTCGGTGGATTCTCTGGCACGCGAGCAAGAGCTGATCGAAAAAGCCGCCAGCGTCGATGTCGAGATCAATGGACTGAGCAGTTATTGGTTACCGGATTCGGTGCAACCAGTGGATGAGCGCGCCGGGCTGGTGCTGGGGTTCGCCGCTGTACCGGAAGCTGAGATAGTGGCGGCATTGGGCCGGCTGCGTTCGGCCTGGAACGCTTTTCTGTAGGAGCGAGCATGCTCGCGATGGACTCGAGAACGACGCGTTTTGCCAGCAAACACGCGTTACCGTTAACGACCATCACGAGCATGCTCGCTCCTACAGTAAAGGCGTTGTGTCAGGTGCCGGACTTGATCTTGGTCCAGGCCCGGGTGCGTGCACGTTCGGCATCGCGCGGCAGCGGTTGCAGGGTGTAGAGCGTGGCCATCGCCGCATCGGTCGGGTAGAGGTTCGGGTTGTTGCGGATCGCCGGATCGACCAGTTGGGTGGCGTCCTTGTTCGGGTTCGGGTAGCCGACGAAGTCGCTGACCGGTGCGATCACCTGCGGTTGCAGCAAGTAGTTGATGAAGGTGTACGCGTCCTCTGTGTCCTTCGCGCCCTTCGGAATCGAAAGCATGTCGAACCAGATCGGCGCGCCTTCTTTTGGCAGGCGCATGTCGACGACCACACCGTTCTTGGCTTCCTTGGCGCGGTTGGCGGCCTGGGAGAAGCTGCCGGAATAACCGACCGCGACGCAGATGTCGCCGTTGGCGATGTCAGCCATGTACTTGGAGGAGTGGAAGTAAGTGACGTACGGGCGGATCTTCATCAACAACGCTTCAGCCTTTTCGTAGTCCGCCGGCTTCTTGCTGTTCGGGTCCAGGCCCAGGTGTTGCAGGGCCAGCGGCAGGATCTCCGACGGCGAGTCG
The DNA here is from genome assembly GCF_050989985.1 of Pseudomonas putida. Taxonomy (GTDB): domain Bacteria; phylum Pseudomonadota; class Gammaproteobacteria; order Pseudomonadales; family Pseudomonadaceae; genus Aquipseudomonas; species Aquipseudomonas putida_AI. Next base: position 6,701,346 of record NZ_CP158815.1, on the reverse strand, counting down.
AGCAGGGCGACGCCGCACTGCTTGAGCTTGCTGATGTTCTCTTCCTTGAAGATCAGATCCCAACTGTCCACCGGTGCGTCGGCACCCAGCGCGGCTTTGATCTTGTCCGGGTTGAAGCCGATCAGGATGGTGCCGTACATGTAGGGCACGGCGAATTTGTTGCCCGGGTCGTTGGCTTCGATCAGCTTCATCAGCTTGGGATCGAGGTGGTTCCAGTTCGGCAACTTGCTGCGGTCCAGTGGCTGGAACACACCGGCTTCGATCTGCTTGGCCAGGAACACGTTGGACGGCACCACCACGTCATAGCCGGAGTTGCCGGTCAGCAGCTTGGCTTCGAGGGCTTCGTTGGTGTCGAAGATGTCGTAGACCAGTTTGGTCTGGGGGTTCTGCGCCTTGAAGTCTTCCAGGGCCTTGGGGGTGATGTAGTCGAACCAGTTGTAGACGCGCAACGTTCGCTCTTCAGCGTGGACGGCCCCACTGAGCACCGTTGCGCAAAGTGCTGGCGCGATAAAACGCTTGAGACTGTTCATCGTTATTTCCCCTGCGCGCTTTCAAAACCTTCAAGAACGTTCACCGCGTTGATGCCGATTTCTTCGACCGCGTAACCGCCTTCCATCACGAACAGCGTTGGTTTGCCCAAGGCAGCGATGCGCTTGCCCATGGCCAGGTAGTCCGGGCTGTCGAGTTTGAATTGAGAGATCGGATCGTCCTTGAAGGTGTCGACGCCCAGGGACACGACGATGATGTCGGCACCGTAGTTTTCGATTTCTTTGCAGGCCTGTTCCAGCGCTGCGCTCCAGACATCCCAGCCCGAACCTGCGGCCAACGGATAGTTGAAGTTGAAGCCTTCGCCGGCGTCTTGGCCCAGCTCATCGTCATAGCCGAGGAAGAATGGGAATTCGGCTTCCGGATGGCCGTGGATCGAGGTGAACAGCACGTCGCTGCGCTCGTAGAAAATCGACTGGGTGCCGTTGCCGTGGTGGTAGTCGACGTCGAGGATCGCGACCTTTTTGTGGCCCTGGTCGAGGAACGCCTGGGCGGCGATGGCGGCGTTGTTGAGGTAGCAATAACCCCCCATCAAATCGCTGGCGGCGTGGTGTCCCGGTGGACGGCACAGGGCGAATGCACTGCGGGCGCCACGCTGGATTTCCGCCTGCGCGGTCAGCGCCACTTGCGCCGCACTGTACGCCGCTTGCCAGGTGCCGGCGGTGATCGGTGCGCCACCGTCGAAGCTGTAGTAACCCAGTTCGCCGTGCAGGCTGGTGGGCTTGATGCGGCGCAAGGTGCGGGCCGGCCAGGTGTAAGGCAGCAAGTCACCGTCGGTGTTGAACTCGGTCCAACGGGCCCAGGCGCCTTTGAAGAAGTCGAGGTAGTCGCGGCTGTGGATGCGTGCGATCGGATCAAGGCCGAAATCCTTCGGTCCTTCTACCGGGCCGAGGTTCTGATTTTGCACCCGGGCCAGTACGTGGTCGGCGCGTGAAGGCATTTCGAAGCAAGGCTTGAGTTGCCCGTCGATCAATTCACAACGGCCGTGGTGCAGGTGGTGATCATCAGAGTAGATCGTCAGCATTTCTTGTTCTCCGCAGGCTGATTCGGTTGAACACAGTCTTGCGGCGCGGGCGGTTTTGGAGAACGGCAGGAAAGGCCAAAAGGGGATCGATATGGCCAAAACGTTTGACCGGAATTCGCCCCTTGCGAGCGCTCTGTGGGAGCAAAGCTTGCTCGCGATGGCATCGCCGCGTTTTAACAGAAACATCGCGGTGCCTGCATCGCGAGCAAGCTTTGCTCCCACAGGGATTGGTGGGTGTTATGGGCGGAACTGGCTCGGCGCCACGCCGCTCCAGCGTACAAACGCATGGCGGAAACTTGCGGTTTCGCTGAAGCCCAGCGCCTCGGCGATCCGGTAGATCGGCATCTGATCCTCGCAGAGCATCTGCTTGGCCTGCTCGAAGCGCAGTTCGTCGAGCAGCTCCTGATAACTGCAGCCCATGTCCTTGAGGTGTCGACGCAAAGTTCGCGTGGAGCAGTTCATCTGTTCGGCCAGGCCTTCCAGGCCCGGCGCGGCATTCAATTGCGCGCTGAGCAATTGGCGAATCCGCCCCAGCCACGCCTGACGCCCGGTGAACTCGGTGTTCTGCTTGCGACAGCGTTCGGCCATGGCTTGATGGGTAATGGCATCCGCCAGTGGCAAGGGTTGGTCGAGCCACTTTTTATCGAAGGCGAAGGCGTTGTCCCGTGCGCCGAAGTGCAGCGGGCAATCGAAGTGCTCGGCGTAGGACGCTTCGTAATCGGGAGCGGTGTGTTCGAAGCGCACGGCCCGCAGCGGCAGCGGGTGGCCGAGCAGGTCGTCGCAGATGACTTTCAGCGAGACCAGGCAGAATTCGGCATTGAACACGGCCATGGCCGGACTTTCGCGGTAATCGGCGGCGACGAACCAGACACGTTCGCCATCTTCTTCCAGGCTCAGCTCGAAAAGTGTTCCCAGCAGCGCCGGATAGCGTATCGCCAAACGTAACGCGTCACCGAAGGTGGCACAGGTGAGCAATGCGTAACCGAGAATGCCATAGCAGGAGACGTGCATCCGCCGGCCCAGTTCCAGGCCGATATCGCGCTTGAGGGCGACGGCGTTGGCACAGACCTGCATCTCCTGATTGGTGGTGATGCGGGTGTCCGCCCGGTTGAGATCCGCCGCGCTGATACCGCTGCCGGCCAACAAGGCCTCGCTCGACAGACCTTGGGCCTTGAAGGTGTTGAGCACCAGTGAAACGGCGTTGAGGGTAGTGAGGTGGGAGTGGAGCATGGGGTGCTACCCGTAATCGTTTGATCGGGACCGAGCAAGTAGCGTGCCGTGATACAGCGCCCTTGCGGTGACAAGGGCGTTGAATGTTGCCGGATATTCACATCGTCTGTTTTTTTAGCCCGCAGTGAAAAAAAACGTCTGGGCCTGTTCCAGGCCAATCATGCTGCGGTAGTAGGCAAGCTGTTGTGCAGTATTCAGTCCATTGGGGCTGTCGGCGCCAAGTCCCAGGCTTTGCTCTTTCGGGGTTTTCAAGCGTCCGTAGAGAAAGGCCTTGGCTGGCACCCAATCAGTGGAATACAGGAAGTGTGCGTACCAGAGATCTTTGCCACTTTTTTGATCACGGATTGTGTACTCATCCAGATAACGAGTCCTGCCCCCTTTCAGGCGACGCCGATTAATGGTTTTCGCAATCTTTATCTCTTGCCTGTTCTTTAGCCACTCAATGCCCGAAAGGGTGGGCGGTTGCTCCTTGATCAGCGTCAGCATGTTGCTGGTGGCTTGCTGGTAGATATTCTGTGCGGCGACCTGGAGCGCTTTGTTTACTCTGGCGGCCGAGATTGAGTTGCTCTCGGTGGCATTTTCGTCGGTCAACGCCTGCTCGATTATGCTGCTGGCCTGTTCCAGCTTCATGGCTTGCTGGTGAAACAGGTATTCGATACCGAAAGGTGAGCGTCCTGGTTGTTTCGTTTGTTCGACCATGCGCGCTGTGAATGCAGGCAATTCATCGAGCAACCTCTGGCCTTGGCCGACGCTGGCCTCCAGATCCGGAGCAGTTTTTACGGTCGAGGCGACGTCTACGTGTTTAACCCAGATACCCGAGTCTTTGCGGTGGAAGGTTGCAATGACCTTTTCAGTGAGCGGCGAGGTGATGTCGACCAGATCAGTTTCCAACCCTAGCGGGGTAAGGCGCGGCTGCCCGATGAGCACCCCGTTGTAACGTGTCCGGATGAATTTGTTTTTTGGCCTTGGCGGTTGCACAGACAGGGAGGGGCGAGCGCGTATCGCATCTCTTTCTTCGAGCACCGCAATCAGGTTGCGCGCGGCGCGGCTTTTGAATCCATTGAGCTGTTTTCGCAGGCGCGTGGCCGGTGCTTCAAGGACAACCCCGGAATGCACACTGCTGAAATCCGTCAAGCATTCGTCGATGACGTTGAATTGTTCGATCAGGCTGTTGAGGGTGTCGATTCGTTCGTCGAGGCGATTGATGCTGCGTTCGTCCAATGTGTTTCGCAAGACTTGAACAGCCATGTCGGCGCTATCGACGATCTTGTCCAGGCTGGTCCACGCGTCTGCCATCGTAGCGACGGTATGTTCGGGCAGGCACAGATTGCGCGCGATTGTTATCTGGAGTGACTTGAGATCATCGATGGTATACGCGGGTAGACGTTGTCGAGTCTGCTGGATCAAGCGCATTCCTTCTTTTTCAAAGCCTTTGAGTTCCATGACCCGAGACTCGATGTTCCTCAGGCGAGTGATCATGTCCTCACTCATTTCGTGCATTTGCCGTGCATCGTCGAAGTTACGATCCTGGGGGACATCAGCCTGACGCTCGATTTGATTCAAAACAGTTCGTATTTGGGGGGTGAAGGTGATGAGGGCCTCCCGGATACCGGCATGGATGAGTTCCAGTTGAGCATTCAGGTAGCCAAGCGACTTCTGCTGATAGTCCGCCGTTGGCGAGAAGATATGCAGTGATTTGAGATCACTGAGGGCTGCGGCGTATTCGGCTCGCTGGGACTCCAGCTTGTGCAGGTACAGTTGGCGCTTGGCTTGAGCCGTCGCGGTAGTGGCGTCGGTCATCGCCTGGTGGACCTGTTGCAACTCCGTCTGCATGGCCGCTTTTCGGTTCTCGAATGCAGTCAGCTTTGTACGCAATTCGTTGGCTCTGACGGTTGCCTGAGCCTGGGCCAACCTGGACAAACTTGGCCATCCGCCACCGCGCAAGCGCAGGCGTGTATCGACAAGCCATTCACCCCTCGCGTTGTTGATCAGGGCCGGACCCAGTCGCATGGGCTGGCTGGAATCGACGATTGTGACGTTGCCGCTGTCATCCACCGAGACCTCGAACCAACGCTGTCCAACGGGCGCATACCATTTCTGGTTGAGTCCGTAGAGATGTCTATGGATTCCTGCTTCGGTACGGGCGCTGCCAAGCCCCTCGGGCCGGGTAATTTTGAAGCGGTCCAGTACCGTTCCGAGGCTGCCGGGCGTTAGGTTCACCGCGCCGCTGATATTGAGGGTGCGCTGGAAGCTGGATGCCTCATGGGTGGTGGTGCTGGCCAGTTGTTTGACACTGACCTTCACCGTCGTGGGCACCTTGTGGATGGGCGGTTCAGTTACAGGCTCATCGTTCGCCAGGCGTTTGCCTGATGGTCCCTGGGTCGAGATATGCAGCGTGATCGCCATACCGAGGTTGAGCAATACGTCGGCGAAGGCTGCCCATTGCGCCTGTTTGTCGTCTCGCTCGTGTGCGTCATGCAACTCTTGCAACTGGTCCAACACTTGCCAGATCCAGGCGCCGATGCCCACGGTGCGTCCCAAAAAAGGCAGGACAGCGTTGAACACCATCCAGCCGGCTCGTTTGAAAATGGCCCAACGGCTTTCGGCGTTCGATACCGATTGGCGATTGGCGAGTTCAACCAATGCTTCCGTGTTGGCCTTGAACAGGGCTGCCAACAGATCACCCTCCAGGGCTTTTTGTCCCAGGGTGATTGGTCCGGTCATCGTCGTGAGCGCTGTGCTATCCACCAGAAACTTGATGGCCGCCCACGGCGATGGCAGGGAACCCGGGAACACGTAAGCGGCGTAGTCGCTACGCACGTCGTCCGGTAACCACGCCAATACAGACTCCCGCAGGGTGGTGGACTGCTGTATGGCATACAACAAGTTGGAGGGGGACGGGTACTGGGTCAATGGCTGGTCGAGCATGGGCCTATACAACAGGCATGGGCCGGCATTCGGGTCCTGTGGGCCGATCACAAACATGTTGGCCACCACATCCTGGGAGCCGTCCTGTCGGCGTTTCGCAACGAAGGCCAGTGGACGAATAACGATGGGCTGTCCTTCGACTACCCGATCAGCGACCACGGGCTCCATCACGGCGGCGACATAACGGTACCCGCGAGCATCGATCCCGGCCTGCTCGCGGATCTTGCATTGCAAGGCCAGCAGCGGTAACTGGATGCGCAAATGCTGGGCATACAAGGCTTGTCGACGCATCGATTCTTTCGGGTCATCAAGCAGCTTGCTCTTGATCAATGCCGGGTAGGTGTTGCCGACATCCGCTTTGCTGACGAGTCCTTCTACGTACTCTGCGGTCATCCACGCAGGTAGTGGCTTACCGGCGGTGGAGTGGATGGTCTTGTCACCGGACGGGAGGGCAATGAGGTTCTGCAAGGCGAGAGCGGCTGCGCTGAAGGCAGAAATGTCGAACTTGCCCGGAACGACAAATGTTCCCCAAACGACAAGGCTGCGGACGCGGATTTCCACGGTGGCCAGATCCGGTTTTGCGACACCTGGATGATCTTTATCCATTTCGGCTTTCATGGCATCGAGGGCGAAACGCTCGATAGGCGGGATGCCTTCCAGATAAGTCTTTCCAGCGTTCTGGCTGTGCAGCACCGCCAGGTCCTTCAAGTGTCGGGCATAGTTGTTCAGGTCCGGAACGGAAGCCGAGTCGAGCCAGTCAGGCAATGCGTCTTTAAACCACTCCAGTCCGGGGCCGGCAGGTGTGTTGCCAGCCGCTACTTCAGGGGCGAGAAGCGGTTTGTTCGGTCGGGTGTGCCTCAGGTCGGAGAAATCAAGAGCGCCAATGACATCGATCTGGATCGAAATCAGTGCGCAAGCCTGGTAGTCGAATACGTTGCTGCCGGGCTCCACTAGCCGCCACTGAATTTTCTGATGAGGAATAAATCTCAAGTGGTCGGGCAGCGTTGCGCCGAGCTTTTCCAGGGAGTCGAATTTTTCGAAACCCTTGAGCAGTGAATGAGTGAGGATGACGGTTTTATCCCGCTGTTTGCCGACCAGGACCACGATCGACGCCTCGTTCCAATGGATCGTTCCCTGTCCGGCTGTCAGGTCGATAGCAACCAGGTAGACCTTGCATTGATACGGATCGGTCATGCCACTTGTCGTCAGGTCCGGTGTACGGAACAAGGTGCGTGCCATGTTGCAGTCATCGTTGCTCCACCCGTTGACCTGATCGACATTCCACACATTGCGCAATGTGTTCGAGAGTTCGTGCCAGCGGGGGCCGGAGGTGCCTTCGGCCTTGTTCCAGAATTCAATCTGGTGTTCCTGAAACGCCTTTAGCATCACAGGCGTGAGCAGATTGACCATTTTGGCGATTTCGTCGATTCGCACCGGCAGATGATTCGCCGGTTCGGCAATCGGCTGTTGGGTCAGGAAATGCTCGCCCTCGATGTACAGGGCCGGTACCGCATACACCGTAAGATCGGCAAGGATTTCAGTCAGCGCGCGGTAGTGGGTGGGGCCGGCCACGATTTCATCGTCGAAGATCTCCCATGTGGGTGTCCCGACCATGGTTGTATTCGGGTCGAGATCCAGCATCGGATACAGTTTTTGCAAAGACTGGCGCAGCACCATCGCTGCAACTTCAGTCAAGTCGGGGCCGATGCTGAGTTGAGTGATCAGTGCGTCGATGACGTTCTGGTGGGAGGGAGTTGGCGCCTTGGTCGTTGAGGCTGATGGGCTCATAGTGCATCCCTGCGATTCAAAGTCATGGAAGTTGCCTGAGGAGAAGCCTCAGGGGGGTCCATGCTAGGGAGCCATCAGCCAGTAAGGGGGTAGCTAATTACCCCCCCACGCTTGAAGGATTCAGCTCAATTCGCCACACAAATCCAGTTCGACCAGGCGGCGAACTTCGGCGGTATCCAGGCCGGCACCTGTCAGCGCATGCAGCTTGCCAAACGCCGCCTCTCGGGTCATGCCGCCGCCCGAAAGCACTCCGGCGCCACGCAACCGGCTACCAGCCTCATAGACATCCAGTTCCACACCGCCTTCATGGCACTGCGTAACGGCAACCACGACTACACCCTTGTCCCGCGCTCGCTCCAGGCTGGCGAGAAACTCGGGGTTGTCGCTGGGGCCCGTACCGCTGCCGTAGCACTCCAGCACCAGGCCTTGAATGCCGCTATTGAGCAGGCCATCCAGAATCTCGGCGCGGATGCCGGGGAACAGCGGCAGCACCGCGACGTTCGACAATTGTTTGTTCTGGTTGTAGCTCAACGCCGTCGGCAGCGAAGGAGCCTTCACGCCGCCACCCTGACGCGCCAGGCGCTTGAATGGATGCCGGCCGAAACTGCGTACCTTCGCGCAACGGGTCGGGTCCAGCAGTTCGCCGTGGAAGTACAGGTGCACGCCCGGTGCCAGGCCTTGGCCCAGGGCAACCAGCGCACCGCCGAGATTCTCCCAGGCATCGCTGTCGGTGACGCCAGCCGGCAGCATCGAGCCGGTGAAGCACACGCGAGCGTGCAGGCCGAGCAGTTGGAAGCTCATGGCCGCGGCGCTGTAGGCCAGGGTGTCGGTGCCGTGCAGGATCAATACGCTGTCGCAGCCTTGCACATCGACAGCATCAACCACCGCTTCGCGCAGTTGCTGCCAGTAGGCCGGGGTCATGTTGGCGCTGTCGATCAGCGGCGACATCTCGCGAAAGCGCCATTGCGGCACCACCAGTTCAGGCTGGCTGTGCAGGTAGTCGCGCATTCGCGCTTCGAAACCGGACGCCGGGGCCAGGCCATTGGCGCTGGCCTGCATGCCGATGGTGCCGCCGGTGTAGAGCACCATGACTTGTTGGGCGGCAGGGTAGTTGCTGGAATTCATTTGGAGGTCTCCGCAAGAGATGGCCTGTGGGAGCGAGCCTGCTCGCGAAGGCGGACTGGCAATCAACATACAAGTGTCTGACCTAATGCTATCGCGAGCAGGCTCGCTCCCACAGGTTTGCTTTTGCGTGGAATAAAAAAAAGGGCCTGGAGAGTGATCTCCAAGCCCTCAAAAGGTGAGAGGTGTCTAGTCCCTCGACCTGGTGAGCAGTGCTACAAATTTCGCGTCGGATCAGGCCTTCAGAGGCACCAGACGCGGAGCAATCATGTTTTCCGGGCGCAGGATGTCGGCGAGCATGGCGTCGTCGAGCAGACCTTCTTCGCGCACCAGTTCCAGCACGCCGCGGCCGCTTTCGAGGGCGATACGGGCGATGCGGGTGGCGTTTTCATAGCCGATGTACGGGTTCAGCGCGGTCACCAGGCCGATCGAGTGCTCGACCAGTTCGCGGCAACGTTCTTCGTTGGCGGTGATACCGGTGATGCAGTGCTCGCGCAGCATGTCCATGGCGCGCTGCAGCAGGCGGATCGAGTCGAGGATCTTGAAGGCGATCAGCGGCTCCATCACGTTCAGTTGCAGTTGGCCGCCTTCGGCCGCCATGGTCAGGGCCAGGTCGTTACCGATGACCTGGAACGCTACCTGGTTCACGGCTTCCGGGATTACCGGGTTGACCTTGCCTGGCATGATCGAGCTGCCCGGCTGACGCGCTGGCAGGTTGATCTCGTTGATGCCGGTACGCGGACCGCTGGACAGCAGGCGCAGGTCGTTGCAGATCTTCGACAGCTTGACCGCGGTGCGCTTGAGCATGCCGGAGAACAGGACGAAGGCGCCCATGTCGGACGTGGCTTCGATCAGGTCGGCCGCCGGTACCAACGGATGACCGCTGATGGTGGCCAGGCGCTGAACGGCCAGGTGCTGGTAGCGCGGGTCGGCGTTGATGCCGGTACCGATCGCGGTGCCGCCCAGGTTCACTTCGGTCAGCAGTTCCGGTGCCAGTGTTTTCAGGCGTGCCAGGTCTTCGCCCAGGGTGGTGGCGAAGGCGCGGAATTCCTGGCCGAGGGTCATCGGCACGGCGTCTTGCAGTTGGGTACGGCCCATCTTAAGGACGTGTGCGAACTCTTCGCCTTTGGCCGCGAACGACTGGATCAGGCTGTCGAGGCTGGCCAGCAGTGCGTCGTGACCCAGCAGCAGACCCAGGCGGATCGCCGTCGGGTAGGCGTCGTTGGTCGACTGCGCCATGTTCACGTCGTTGTTCGGGTGCAGGTACTGGTATTCGCCTTTCTGGTGACCCATGGCCTCCAGTGCGATGTTGGCGATCACTTCGTTGGCATTCATGTTGGTCGAAGTGCCAGCGCCGCCTTGAATCATGTCCACCACGAACTCTTCGTGGAAATCGCCGCGGATCAGACGGGCGCAGGCCTCGCTGATGGCTGCGTGCTTGGCTTCGCTCAGGTGACCCAGCTCGCGGTTGGCGTCAGCGGCGGCTTGTTTGACCATGGCCAGGCCGACAACCAGCTTCGGGTAATGCGAGATTGGCACGCCGGAGAGACGGAAGTTATTCACCGCTCGCAGGGTCTGAATGCCGTAATACGCTTGAGCCGGTACTTCGAGTTTGCCAAGCAGGTCTTTTTCTGTGCGGAAGGATGCAGCGGAGGACATGATAGAAATCATCTCGATATGGACCCGGTCTGTGCCGGAACACTGCAAATGCTAGGCTTGTGGAGAATTTAGAGCCAATGCTGTTAAACACTGCCCTATGCATATTCGGCATAATGCCCGTGTGACGCCGTGTTCACGGCAAGCGTGTGACCTAATTTGGTGCGTGTCCGGGAGGACGTGATGAATCTCGAAAGTAAATGGCTGGAGGATTTCAGTGCCCTGGCCGCCACCCGCAGCTTCTCCCAGGCGGCGGAACGACGCTTCGTGACCCAGCCGGCCTTCAGCCGGCGGATCCGCAGCCTGGAAGCCGCGCTCGGGCTGACCCTGGTCAACCGTTCGCGTACGCCGATCGAGCTGACGGCGGCCGGGCAGTTGTTCCTGGTCACCGCGCGCACCGTGGTCGAACAGCTCGGCGAAGTGCTGCGTCATCTTCATCACCTGGAAGGCGGGCAGGGCGAAGTGATGCAGGTCGCTGCCGCGCACTCGCTGGCGCTGGGGTTCTTTCCACGCTGGATCGCGCAACTGCGCAACGAAGGCCTGAACATCGCCACGCGACTGGTTGCGACCAACGTCGGCGACGCGGTGCATGCCCTGCGTGAAGGGGGCTGCGACCTGATGCTGGCGTTCTACGACCCGGATGCGGCAATGCAGATGGATCCGGAAATCTTCCCGTCAATGCACCTGGGGCACACCGAAATGCTCCCGGTGTGCGCGGCGGATGCCGATGGTAAGCCGTTGTTCGATCTGGAGGGCGAGGGCAGTGTGCCGCTGCTGGCCTACAGTGCAGGTGCGTTTCTCGGTCGTTCGGTGAACGTGTTGCTGCGCCAGCGGGCGTTGCGCTTCACAACCGTCTACGAAACCGCCATGGCCGACAGCCTCAAGAGCATGGCCCTGGAAGGCCTCGGTATCGCCTGGGTGCCGCAGCTGAGCGTGCGTGCCGAATTGGCCCGGGGTGAGTTGGTGGTGTGCGGCGGGCCGCAGTGGCATGTGCCGCTGGAGATTCGCTTGTACCGTTGCGCGCTGGTGCGCAAGGCCAACGTGCGGTTGTTGTGGCGCAAGCTTGAGGGTGGGGCGGCCCAGGGCACGACCGGTTCCTGAGCACAATGAAACCCCTGTAGGAGCGAGCCTGCTCGCGATGAACCTGAGAGCAACTCGGGGTGTCAGGCTTCCAGCGTTATCGTTAACGACCATCGCGAGCCTGCTCGCTCCTACAGGGTTCGCTGGCTGACCTTCAGGTCAATAAAACCGGGACTTTGCGCCGTATGACAGATGGTCGAAACAGGGGCTGTTTATCTGCCGTATTGCGGTATACTGCGCGGCCTTCGGCCGGTTTAACCGGCTATTTTTCGTACAATCAAGCCACGCATAATTGCGTGGCTTGTTGTTTTATGACGCGCCTGCGGGCGCCCAGAGAGAAGAGGCACGACGATGAGTGCACTGGTTGGCGTGATCATGGGCTCCAAGTCCGATTGGTCCACCCTTAGCCACACCGCCGATATGCTGGAAAAGCTCGGCATCCCCTACGAGGTGAAAGTGGTCTCTGCCCACCGAACCCCGGACCTGCTGTTCCAGTACGCTGAAGAAGCCGAAGCGCGTGGCATCGAGGTGATCATCGCCGGTGCCGGTGGCGCGGCCCACTTGCCTGGCATGTGTGCGGCCAAGACCCACCTGCCGGTGCTGGGCGTGCCGGTGCAGTCGTCGATGCTTTCAGGCGTCGATTCGCTGCTCTCCATCGTGCAGATGCCGGCCGGCATCCCGGTTGCCACCCTGGCCATCGGCAAGGCGGGGGCGATCAACGCCGCGCTGTTGTCGGCGAGTATCCTGGGCGCCAAGCACCCGCAGTTCCACGAAGTGCTGAAAACCTTCCGTACTGAGCAGACAGACAGCGTCCTGGATAATCCAGACCCACGCATCGCCTGAGGTTGTTGACGATGAAGATCGGTGTAATCGGTGGCGGCCAGTTGGGTCGCATGTTGGCGCTGGCGGGCACTCCGCTGGGCATGAACTTCGCTTTCCTGGACCCGGCGCCGGACGCCTGTGCTGCTGCATTGGGCGAACACCTGCGCGCCGATTACGGTGATCAGGACCATCTGCGTCAGCTGGCCGATCAAGTCGATCTGGTGACCTTCGAATTCGAAAGCGTTCCGGCGGAAACCGTGGCGTTCCTGTCGCAATTCGTGCCGGTCTACCCGAGCGCAGAAGCCCTGCGTATCGCCCGCGATCGCTGGTTCGAAAAGAGCATGTTCAAGGACCTGGGGATTCCGACCCCGGCGTTCGCCGACATTCAATCCCAGGCTGACCTGGACGCCGCCGTGGCTTCGATCGGTCTGCCGGCCGTGCTGAAAACCCGCACCCTGGGTTACGACGGCAAGGGCCAGAAAGTGCTGCGCACCCCTGAAGATGTGGTCGGCACCTTCGCCGAACTGGGCAGCGTGGCGTGCCTGCTGGAAGGCTTCGTGCCGTTCACCGGTGAAGTCTCGCTGATCGCCGTGCGCGCTCGCGATGGTGAAACGAAGTTCTATCCACTGGTCCACAACACCCACGACAGCGGCATTCTCAAGCTGTCCGTGGCCAGCACCGATCACCCGCTGCAAGCCCTGGCTGAAGACTACTCCAGCCGCGTGCTCAAGCAGCTGGACTACGTTGGCGTGATGGCGTTCGAGTTCTTCGAAGTCGACGGTGGCCTCAAGGCCAACGAAATCGCCCCGCGCGTGCACAACTCCGGGCACTGGACCACCGAAGGCGCCGAGTGCAGCCAGTTCGAAAACCACCTGCGGGCGGTGGCCGGCCTGCCGCTGGGTTCGACCGCCAAGGTCGGCGAAAGCGCAATGCTCAACTTCATCGGCAAAGTGCCTGAGGCCGAGAAAGTCCTGGCCATCGCCGATTGTCATCTGCATCACTACGGCAAGGCGTTCAAGGCAGGCCGCAAGGTCGGTCACGCCAACCTGCGTTGTGCAGACCGCGAGACGCTGGCCGCGCAGATCCTCAAGGTCGAAGCGCTCATCGCTGAGTAGCATCACCAGGTAAATCTGGTTTCATGTGGCAGCGGCGGAACCATTGCGGGACCGCCGTTCTCTCATGGCAGGATGTCAAAGTATGACTAGGCTTTGACATAGCCAATTTATTCAGAGGGAAATGCCATGGGAATTATCGGAACCATCTTTATCGGCTTGATCGTCGGCCTGCTGGCGCGGTTCCTGAAACCGGGCGATGACAGCATGGGCTGGATCATGACCATCCTGCTCGGTATCGGCGGTTCGCTGGCGGCCACTTACGGCGGCCAGGCCCTGGGCATTTACCAGGCGGGCCAGGGTGCCGGCTTCATCGGTGCGCTGGTAGGCGCCGTTGTGTTGCTGGTGATCTACGGCCTGATCAAAAAGAACTGACTCAAGCGACAAAGTCCTCTCGGCTGCGCAGGCCGAGAGGACTAGAATGCTCGGCGTTTAACGTCCTTTCCTTTACCGAGCACCTTCATGCGCCGTCTTTTGTTGACTCTTCTCTTGGTGGGCACGGGTTTGGCCCACGCCGGCGAACTGCCGGAAACCGACTGGCTCGAATTGATGCCCAAATCGGACCAGAAAGCGCTCGAGGCCATGCCCGAGATCGATCACAACTCCCCCGAAGCCACTGGCACCTTTACCGAAAAGGGTGGCATGAGGCAGAGCAAAGGCCTGCCGGCGGTGATGTATTCGACCAAGACCGTGGCGTCGATGAACGACAAGAACATCCGCCTGGGTGGTTATCCCGTTCCTCTGGAAGCCGACGCCAAGGGCCACAGCACGTTGTTCTTCCTCGTGCCGTATCCGGGCGCCTGCATCCATGTGCCGCCACCGCCGCCCAACCAATTGGTGCTGGTGCGCTACCCCAAGGGCCTGAAACTCAATGATATCTACACGCCGCTGTGGGTTACCGGCACGCTGAAGATCGAGAAGGTCAGCAATGATCTGGCGGATGCGGCGTATGCGCTGGATGCGGCGAAGGTGCGGGTGGTAAAGGAGTCGGATTTGTAACGCGCCGGTTGGCTTGACCCCAAAATCTGTGGGAGCGAGCCTGCTCGCGATAGCGGCCTATCAGTCAACGGAGATGTTGAATGAGATGGCCTTATCGCGAGCAGGCTCGCTCCCACATTGGTTTTTGGTGTTGCTTAGAGCGGGGCGCTACCGACGCTCACACCCAGGGTATGGCTGGCACCCGGCGCCAGCGCCACCACATCGTCCATCACATTCGCCGTTTCGATGCACAGCATGCGCTGCCAGCCATCGTCGGCCATGTCGCTGAATGCCGCGGCGCGGTCGATCCATGGGTTCCAGATGACCGCCGTACGTGAACCGCTGCTGGTCAGCTCGATGCGTCGTTCCCAGGCCGGGTCGACGATGCTCAGCTTCGCCGGGGCATTGAGGTAGATGCGGTCGGTTTCGCCGGTGAAATGCAGGTCGCCGGTTTGCGATTTGGTTTTCCAGTCTTCCAGCGTCTCGATGTAGCTCAGGCCATTCACGCCTTCGACGTGCACGTTGCGCACATCGCTGACGGCGAAATAGCTGTGCAGCGCCTGGCTGATGGTCACCGTTTCGGCGCCCTGGTTGTGGCTGGTCAGGCTGATATGCAGTTGCTCATCCAGACGGATGCTCAGCTTCAAATCCACCTGGTGTGGCCAGCCCGGCAGGCCGCCTTCGGGGTAGGGCAGGAGGAATTCGACTTTCAGGCTTTCGCCCTCGGTTTCAATGCCACCCAGTTCCCAGTCCATTGCTCGCACCAAACCATGGGCCGGTGCCGGCTCCTGGCTGATGCGCATCGCTTTCACGCTCTGCGGATTGCGCTCGAAGTTGCCGAACCACGGCCAGCACACCGGCACGCCGGCGCGGATACTTTTGCCGGTCTTGAACACGGCCTCATCGTTGAGCCAGATCAGCGGCGGCTGGCCGGCTACCTGATAACTGAGGATGTGCGCACCTTGCTGGGCCACCAGTAATTCGGCCTGACCGTGGCGAATGCGCCAGCAGTTCAGTTCATCCAGTTTTACGGCTTCAACGTTGGGCGTGCTCATGGGACAGCTCTCGATCAGTAACAGGACTGCAATGGACCGCAAAACGGTCGTCGGGTTTAGCGAGGCTTTTTAACGAGCTCTGGGCGGAACCGAGCGAGTGCGACCGCTGCCATCGATGGCAACAAACACGAAGACCGCTTCGGTCACCTTGCGCCATTCGCTCGATAGCGGGTCGTCGCTCCAGACCTCGACCATCATCTTGATCGAGCTGCGGCCGATTTCCAGCGCCTGGGTATAGAAGGAGAGCTGGGCGCCCACCGCTACCGGAACCAGAAACGCCATGCGATCGATTGCAACCGTGGCTACGCGGCCTCCGGCAACCTTGCTGGCCATCGCGGTGCCGGCCAGATCCATCTGCGCCACCAGCCAGCCGCCGAAAAT
Source organism: Pseudomonas putida (assembly GCF_050989985.1). Lineage (GTDB taxonomy): Bacteria > Pseudomonadota > Gammaproteobacteria > Pseudomonadales > Pseudomonadaceae > Aquipseudomonas > Aquipseudomonas putida_AI. The sequence continues at coordinate 6,685,624 of NZ_CP158815.1, read as the reverse complement.
ATCGCCAAAGCCGTTGGTTTCGCGGGGAAGCGCGGTGATTTGCAGGGCCAGGTCGCCTTGCGGGATCGGATCTTCTTGTTCGAGCTCTATCATGCCGGGGGTGCCTCTGACCCGTGACTCTTCGTTGGTCTTTCAGTGAATAGCCGTCTTCGGAAAAACGATTCAGCACCGAACATACTACGTTCGTCACGTTTTCCATAAAGGCGCCTAAAGGGAAACTCTGCGAAATCGCCTATGAACCTGACAGGCGTTTTCGCACAGCAACCCTTACAAGCTATTACACACTTGCGAGTATATCGGTCGATAGACTCCGATACGACCGTCCGGTTCTCATTTTGACTGTCAAATACGCGCCTCTATGTGCTTTTTCGAACAATTTGCTATCGTGCCGGACCTGCCCGAGCCCTTGCCTGCGTTGTCGGGGCGGTAGACCTGACTATAAGAGAAGCCTTTGCCATGACCCCAGCGCCCTCGAGTATCGCGCAGCCAACCCCATCCGCACGTCCGCTGACCCGCAGTGACTACAAGACACTCTCGCTGTCCGCCCTGGGCGGTGCGCTGGAGTTCTACGACTTCATCATCTTTGTGTTCTTCGCCACGGTGGTGGGCAAGCTGTTCTTCCCGGCAGACATGCCCGAATGGCTGCGCCTGATGCAGACCTTCGGCATCTTCGCCGCCGGTTACCTGGCGCGACCGCTGGGCGGCATCGTGATGGCGCACTTTGGCGACCTGTTGGGCCGCAAGAAGATGTTCACCCTGAGCATCTTCATGATGGCGGTGCCGACCCTGATCATGGGCCTGCTGCCGACCTATGCGCAGATCGGCATGTGGGCGCCGATCCTGTTGCTGCTGATGCGGGTGATCCAGGGCGCGGCGATTGGCGGTGAGGTGCCGGGCGCCTGGGTCTTCGTTTCCGAACACGTGCCGCAACGCCATATCGGCTATGCCTGCGGGACCCTGACCAGCGGCCTGACGGCGGGCATTCTGCTCGGCTCCCTGGTCGCCACGGCGATCAACAGCATTTACACCCCGGTGGAAGTTTCCGATTACGCCTGGCGGATCCCGTTCCTGCTGGGCGGTGTGTTCGGCCTGTTCTCGGTGTACCTGCGTCGCTGGCTGCACGAAACCCCGGTGTTCGCCGAACTGCAACAGCGCAAGGCCCTGGCCGAAGAAGTGCCGTTGCGTGCGGTGCTGCGTGATCATCGTGGCGCCATCGCCATTTCGATGTTGCTGACCTGGCTGCTGTCGGCCGCGATCGTGGTGCTGATCCTGATGACTCCGACTGTGCTGCAGACGGTCTACCACTTCTCGCCAACGACCTCTTTGCAGTCCAACAGCGTGGCCATTGTGTTGCTGAGCTTTGGTTGTGTGATTTCCGGTGCCCTGGCGGATCGATTTGGTGCTGGCAAAGTCTTCGTGTTCGGCTGTGCCGCGTTGCTGGCCAGTTCCTGGACCTTCTATCACAACCTGGCGGACCATCCCGACTGGCTGTTCCCGATGTACGCCCTGACCGGCCTGCTGGTCGGCACCATCGGTGCCGTACCGTATGTGATGGTCAAGGCGTTCCCGCCGGTGGTGCGTTTCAGCGGCCTGTCATTTTCCTACAACGTTGCCTACGCGATTTTCGGCGGCCTGACGCCGATGGTCGTCAGCCTGTTGCTCAAGGAAAGCGCGATGGGGCCTGCGTATTACGTGGCAGTGCTGTGTGGGGTGGGGATTCTGGTGGGGGCGTATCTCTGGAAGAAGGGGCGCTAGGCCGAACTTCTTCATCGACTTTACTGGCGTCATCGCGAGCAGGCTCGCTCCCACATGGTTCTGTGTTTTACGCAGATCCGTGATGGGGGCGAGCCTGTTTGCTATTGGGTGTTTAGAAACATCTTGTAGAAGCCGAATACTGGCCTTTCATCCAATTGTCATATTTCAGCCATAGAGTGTTCACACGGCCTGCTGATACTTGGCCCCGAATTAACACACCCTATCTGCTAGGAGTAAGGCATGAAACTGAAGCGTTTGATGGCGGCAATGACTTTTGTCGCTGCTGGCGTTGCGACTGCCAACGCGGTTGCCGCTGTTGACCCTGCTATCCCGAGCTACACCAAGACCACTGGTGTGTCGGGCAACCTGTCCAGCGTTGGTTCCGACACTCTGGCTAACCTCATGACCCTCTGGGCTGAGAACTACAAAAAAGAATACCCGAACGTAAATATCCAGATTCAGGCCGCTGGCTCCGCCACCGCGCCACCTGCGCTGACTGAAGGCACCTCCAACCTGGGCCCGATGAGCCGCAAGATGAAGGACACCGAACTGGCTGCCTTCGAGCAGAAGTACGGCTACAAGCCAACCGCTATCCCGGTTGCCGTGGACGCCCTGGCTGTATTCGTGCACAAGGACAACCCGATCCAGCACCTGACCATGGAACAAGTCGACGCGATCTTCTCGTCCACTCGTCTGTGCGGCGCTAAAACCGACGTGAAAACCTGGGGTGACCTGGGCGTGACCGGCGACCTGGCGAACAAGCCGGTTCAACTGTTCGGTCGTAACTCGGTATCCGGCACCTACGGCTACTTCAAGGAAGAAGCCCTGTGCAAAGGCGACTACAAGGCTAACGTGAACGAGCAACCAGGTTCGGCTTCGGTCGTGCAGTCGATCAGCTCCTCGCTGAACGGCATCGGTTACTCGGGTATCGGTTACAAGACCGCTAGCGTGAAGACTGTCGCCCTGGCCAAGAAAGGCAGCACTGACTTCATCGAAGACACCGAAGAAAACGCCCTGAACGGCAAGTACCCGCTGTCCCGTTTCCTGTACGTATACGTCAACAAAGCCCCGAACAAGCCTCTGGCCCCGCTGGAAGCCGAGTTCGTGAAACTGGTTCTGTCCAAGCAGGGTCAGGAAGTTGTAGTCAAAGACGGTTACATCCCACTGCCAGCCAAGGTTGCTGCAAAAGCACTGGCTGACCTGGGTCTGCAGGAAGGCGGCGCTGAAGTCGCAAAAAAGTAACAAATTGAGTCCGGTGTAATCCCATCGGACTCACAGTGGGGGCGGCAGGAGCCGCCCCCATTCACTTCTAATTCTCTATCCACTGCTGGCAACCCCAGCGGAGGATTTGTTGCGTCACTGCACTGTCATCTTTCTGTCATACAGGATCGCTAGGGTGTGCGAATGAATGATCTGGCCAATTCCAACATGACTACTAATCCCCCCAAGCGAATTGATTTCAATACGCCTGAGCTGCAACGCAAGCGCCGCATTCGCGCGCTCAAAGATCGCCTGACCCGCTGGTACGTCCTTGTGGGCGGCCTTGCCGTGCTGGGTGCGATTACCCTGATTTTCTTCTTCCTTGCCTACGTCGTTGCGCCTCTGTTCCAGGGTGCCAGCCTGACGTCCAAGGACGCCATCACGCCTGCCTGGATGCAAGACGCCGGCAAGCCGTTGATGATCTCCCTGGAAGAACAGAACCAGGTGGCCATGCGGGTTTCCGACAAGGGCCAGGCACTGTTTTTCGACATCGACAGTGGCGCTGAACTCAAGCGCGTCGATCTGCCGGTTCCGGCCGGGGTCACCGTAACCTCCATCGGCGAAGACCAGCCAGGTCACCCGCTGGTAGCGGTGGGCTTGTCCAACGGCCAGGCGCTGGTGTTCCGTCACACCTATAAAGTCAGCTATCCGGACGGCAAGAAAACCATCACGCCGGCCATCGAATATCCGTATGGCGAAGCACCCATCGCGCTGAACGAAGCCGGTGGTGCGCTGGAGCATGTCAGCCTCAACGCCACCGATTCGACCTTGTTGCTGGTCGGTGCCACCGGTTCGCAACTCAATGTTTTGTCGCTGACCAGCGAAGAAAACATGATGACCGGCGAAGTCACCAACGAGCAGAAGCGCATCGACCTGCCGCAAATGACCGAAGCGGTGAAGAACATCTTCGTCGACCCGCGCCAGCAGTGGCTGTACGTGGTCAACGGTCGTGCTCAGGCCGACGTGTTCAGCCTGCGCGACAAGAGCCTCAATGGCCGCTACAAACTGCTGGAAGACGGTGACGCTCAAGTCACCGCCAGCACTCAGCTGGTTGGCGGCATTTCCCTGATCATCGGCGACTCCAAGGGTGGCCTGGCCCAGTGGTTCATGGCTCGCGATCACGATGGCGAGCAGCGCCTGAAGCAGATTCGCACCTTCCAGATGGGCACCACGCCGATCGTGGAAATCACCGCCGAAGAGCGCCGCAAAGGCTTCGTTGCCCTCGACGCATCGGGCAAGCTCGGTGTGTTCCACAGCACCGCGCATCGCACCCTGCTGGTGGATCAGGTGGTCGAAGGCCAGGGCCTGTTCGGTCTGTCGCCACGGGCCAACCGCGTGATCGTGGAAGCCGGCGGCAAGATCCAACCGTTGCTGCTGGACAACCCGCACCCGGAAGTTTCCTGGAGCGCGCTGTGGAGCAAGGTCTGGTACGAGAACTACGACGAACCTAAATACGTCTGGCAGTCGACCGCCGCCAACACCGACTTCGAACCCAAGCTGAGCCTGTCGCCGCTGACCTTCGGTACCCTGAAGGCCGCGTTCTACGCGATGCTGCTGGCCGCGCCTCTGGCCGTTGCTGCTGCGATCTACACCGCGTACTTCATGGCTCCGGGCATGCGCCGCAAGGTCAAGCCGGTGATCGAGCTGATGGAAGCGATGCCGACGGTGATCCTCGGGTTCTTCGCCGGCCTGTTCCTTGCGCCTTATGTGGAAGGGCATCTGCCGGGCATCTTCAGTCTGTTGATGTTGTTGCCGATCGGGATCCTGGTCGCCGGTTTCACCTTCAGCCGCCTGCCTGAGTCGGTTCGCCTGAAAGTCCCTGATGGCTGGGAAAGTGCCCTGCTGATTCCGGTGATCCTGTTCGTGGGCTGGCTCTCGTTGTACATGAGCCCGTACCTGGAGAACTGGTTCTTCGGCGGCGACATGCGCCTGTGGATTTCCCACGACCTGGGCATCACCTACGACCAGCGCAACGCACTGGTGGTCGGCCTGGCCATGGGTTTTGCGGTGATCCCGAACATCTACTCCATTGCCGAAGACGCCGTGTTCAGCGTGCCTCGTGGCCTGACCCTCGGTTCCCTGGCCCTCGGCGCCACGCCGTGGCAGACCATGACTCGCGTGGTGATCCTCACCGCCAGCCCGGGCATTTTCTCGGCGCTGATGATCGGCATGGGCCGCGCGGTCGGTGAAACCATGATCGTGCTGATGGCCACCGGCAACACCCCGGTCATGGAAATGAACCTGTTCGAAGGCCTGCGCACCCTGGCCGCCAACGTCGCGGTGGAAATGCCGGAGTCGGAAGTCGGCGGCAGCCACTACCGCGTGCTGTTCCTCTCGGCGCTGGTGCTGCTGCTGTTCACCTTCATCATGAACACCCTCGCGGAACTGATTCGTCAGCGTCTGCGCAAGAAATACTCGTCGCTTTAAGAAAGGTAGAAGTCTGTGAAACAGAACTCCCTGAAAGGATGGTTCAAGAGCGGCGCCCCTGGCGTCTGGATCAGCGGTGGCGCGGTGTCCATCGCGGTCATCATGACCATTGGCCTGCTGGCGGTGATCGCCGTGCGCGGTCTGGGTCACTTCTGGCCGGCGGACCTGGTGCACGCCAGCTACGACGTGCCGGGCCAGGCCAATCACCTGGTCATCGGTGAAGTGGTGCAGAAGGAAGAAGTGCCGCGCGCTCGCCTGAAGAGTGCTGGCTTGCCGGTTCCGGACGAAGGTCCGGAATTCATGACCCGCGAGCTGATCAAGGTCGGCAACCGTGACCTGAACGGCAACGACTTCACCTGGATCGTGGGCGAGTGGCTGACCAACCAGAAGACTCCGGTGGAGCTGATGGCCATCGAGCGTCGCGAGTGGGGCAACTTCTACGGCTACCTGGTCAACGTCAAACAGGATGGCAAAGTCATCGCTGAAGGCGAGGCCGCATGGCCGGAACTGCAAGCGCGGATCAATCGCGTGAATCAGCTCGCCGCGCAACTCAAGACTCTGGAAAAAGTCGACATCGGTGCGATCAACGCCGGTCTCGAGCGCATCCGTCTGCACGGCCGCAAACTGGAACTGGAAGGCAAGCTCGACCCGGCCGCACAAGCGGACATGGAGTCCGAGCGCGCCGAGCTCAATGCGCGTTATCAGGACGTCGAGGCGCGCCTGAGCGACCTGCATGCGCAGTTCAACCGCGACAGCCTGACCGCCCGTGATGCCAACGGCAAGGAAGTCGAAATCGGCCTGGGCAAGGTGGTTCACGCCTATCAGCCGAACGCCATGGGCACCTTCACCAAAGTCGGTTTCTACTTCAGCAAGGTCTGGGAGTTCCTGAGCGACGACCCGCGTGAAGCGAACACCGAAGGCGGTATTTTCCCTGCGATCTTCGGCACCGTGATGATGACCCTGATCATGGCGATGATCGTGACCCCGTTCGGCGTGCTGGCGGCGGTGTACCTGCGTGAATACGCCAAGCAGAATGCACTGACCCGGGTGATCCGCATTGCGGTGAACAACCTGGCGGGTGTTCCGGCCATCGTTTACGGCGTGTTCGGCCTGGGCTTCTTCGTCTATGTGCTGGGCGGCTCGCTCGACCGTCTGTTCTTCCCCGAAGCCTTGCCGGCACCGACCTTCGGTACGCCGGGTCTGCTGTGGGCTTCGTTGACCCTGGCGCTGCTGGCGGTGCCGGTGGTGATCGTGGCCACCGAAGAAGGCCTGGCGCGAATTCCTCGCACCGTGCGTGAAGGTTCGTTGGCCCTGGGCGCCACCAAGGCGGAAACCTTGTGGAAGATCGTGCTGCCGATGGCCAGCCCGGCAATGATGACCGGCATGATCCTCGCCGTGGCCCGTGCCGCGGGCGAAGTGGCACCGCTGATGCTGGTGGGTGTGGTCAAGCTGGCGCCGTCGCTGCCGGTGGATGGCAACTACCCGTACCTGCACCTGGACCAGAAGATCATGCACCTGGGCTTCCACATTTATGACGTCGGCTTCCAGAGCCCGAACGTCGAGGCCGCGCGGCCGCTGGTGTACGCCACGGCGCTGCTGCTGGTGCTGGTGATCGCGACCTTGAACCTGTCGGCCGTTTATATCCGAAACCACCTGCGCGAGAAGTACAAGGCGCTGGATAGCTGATTGACGCTGCACCGATTTCTATGTGGGAGCGAGCCTGCTCGCGAAGCTTTTGGCGCCGGTAAGGCCCCTTCGCGAGCAGGTTGCTACCACAAAAACTGAACCGAATTTGTTAGCACAGGGAGCCTCCCATGCAGCACGAAGCACATACCCACGGCATCAACATGTCGGCCCTGGGTCGCGACAAACAGAGCCTGAGCCTCGAGCAGGAAACCGTAGCCATCGAAGTGCCGGGCCTGAGCCTGTTCTACGGCGAGAAACAAGCGCTGTACGACGTCAGCATGAACATTCCGAAACAGCGCGTGACCGCCTTCATCGGTCCGTCCGGCTGCGGCAAGTCGACCCTGCTGCGTACCTTCAACCGCATGAACGACCTGGTCGATGGCTGCCGCGTTGAAGGCGAGATCAACCTGTACGGCAACAACATCTACCGCAAGGGCGAAGACGTGGCCGAGCTGCGTCGTCGCGTCGGCATGGTGTTCCAGAAGCCGAACCCGTTCCCGAAAACCATCTACGAGAACGTGGTCTACGGCCTGCGCATCCAGGGCATCAACAAAAAGCGCGTGCTCGACGAAGCCGTTGAGTGGGCGTTGAAAGGCGCGGCGTTGTGGGATGAGGTCAAGGATCGTCTGCACGACTCGGCACTGGGCCTGTCCGGTGGTCAGCAGCAGCGTCTGGTGATTGCTCGCACCATCGCCGTTGAGCCGGAAGTACTGCTGCTCGACGAACCGTGCTCGGCACTCGACCCGATCTCCACGCTGAAAGTCGAAGAGCTGATCTACGAACTGAAATCCAAGTTCACCATCGTTATCGTGACCCACAACATGCAGCAGGCCGCGCGGGTTTCCGACTACACGGCGTTCATGTACATGGGCAAACTGGTTGAGTTCGGCGATACCGACACCCTGTTCACCAACCCGGCCAAGAAGCAGACCGAAGACTACATCACCGGTCGTTACGGCTAGCAGCAGCTACAAGCCGCACGCTTCAAGCGGCAAGTAAAGGCGGTTCGGGTTCGACACACATCAGCTTGCAGCTTGTAGCTTGCAGCTCACAGCTTTTGCGGAGCAGACAACATGATTTCTAAGGAAGGCCTTACACACCACATCTCCCAGCAGTTCAACGCCGAGCTCGAGGAGGTGCGTAGCCACCTGCTGGCCATGGGCGGGCTGGTCGAGAAGCAGGTCAACGACGCGGTCACCGCGCTGATCGAAGCCGACTCCGGTCTGGCGCAGCAGGTGCGTGAGATCGACGACCAGATCAACCAGATGGAACGCAACATCGACGAAGAATGCCTGCGCATTCTGGCCCGTCGCCAGCCGGCGGCGTCGGACTTGCGCCTGATCATCAGCATCTCCAAATCGGTGATCGACCTGGAGCGCATCGGTGACGAAGCGACCAAGATCGCTCGTCGCGCCATCCAGTTGTGCGAAGAAGGTGAAGCGCCGCGCGGTTACGTCGAGGTTCGTCACATCGGCGACCAGGTGCGTAACATGGTGCGCGATGCCCTGGACGCTTTCGCCCGTTTCGACGCCGACCTGGCGTTGTCGGTCGCGCAGTACGACAAGATCATCGACCGCGAATACAAGACCGCCCTGCGTGAGCTGGCGACCTACATGATGGAAGACCCACGCTCTATCTCGCGGGTCTTGAGCATCATCTGGGTGCTGCGTTCGCTGGAGCGTATCGGTGACCACGCGCGCAACATCTCCGAACTGGTGATTTACCTGGTGCGCGGCACTGACGTACGTCACCTGGGCCTCAAGCGCATGAAAGAAGAAGTTGAAGGAACAAGCGGCGATACCGCTAATGTTCCGGGCAAAGCTGACGATAAGTAAGGTTGCCCCTGGACGCGCCCGGCCCTTTGGCCGGGCGTTTTCATTTGCGGCTCACGAATTCGAAAAGCAGCACCCGCGAACGAAAAGTCCCGGCGTGACTGAAGGTTTTCTGGCAATGTGCCATCAGTAAAGCGGTATGCTGGCCGGGATTTTTTAAAGGGGTGTTGGATGAGTAAGGTCAGTGTGTTGGTCGTGGACGATGCCTCGTTCATTCGTGACCTGGTGAAAAAATGCCTGCGCAACTATTTTCCGGGCATGCGCATCGAAGATGCGGTCAACGGCAGGAAGGCGCAGGCCCTGTTGTCGCGCGAAGCGTTCGATTTGGTGCTGTGCGACTGGGAAATGCCGGAAATGTCGGGTCTGGAACTGCTGACCTGGTGCCGTGAGCAGGAAAGTCTCAAAGGCATGCCATTCGTCATGGTGACCAGCCGCGGCGACAAGGAGAACGTGGTTCAGGCGATCCAGGCCGGGGTATCCGGTTATGTGAGCAAGCCCTTCACCAACGAGCAACTGATCACCAAGGTCAAGCAGGCACTGCACAAGGTCGGCAAGCTCGACGCCTTGATGAACACGACGAACACCAAAGCGAGCCCGGCATTCGCCAACGATTCCCTGAGCGCATTGACCGGCGGCAAGCCTGCCGTGGCTGTGGCCTCCGTCGCCGCACCTGCTGCGCCAGCCGCTCCAGCCCCAGCCCGGGGTGGATTGCTCAACAGCCCGCCGGTCAAGGCACCGGTAGCCGCTGCGGCAGCCGGGGGAGGGCGCGGCCAGGGTCAACTGCGCTTGCCGAACGGCATCCAGCAATGCGTGATCAAGGCCCTGAGCCTCAAGGAGGCACTGTTGGTGGTCAAGCGTGTCGACAACCTGCCGCAAGTGCTCGACAGTGCCGTGCTCGATCTGGAGCAGGGCGAGAGCGCTGAGACGGCACGTCTGAACGGCTACCTGCACGCCATCGTCGCCCACGAGCAGAAGCCTGACAGCGAGTGGCTGCAGCTGACCTTCCGCTTCGTCGACCAGGATGCGCAGAAGCTCGACTACATCTCGCGTTTGATTGCCCGTGGTACGGCGCAGAAGCACTTCATTCCAGGCGCGTGATCTTCATCGCCTGACTGTCTGTCTTCGCGGGCAAGCCCGCTCCCACAGTTGAGCTGCATTTCAATGTGGGAGCGAGCCTGCTCGCGAAGGGGCCACCTCATACGCCGCACATCTGTCTGACTCACCCTTCTTGAAACATCCGTCGATCACGCAGGTCAATTCCGACTGCTAGGCTCAATCCCAGGCCTTACTCGACAGACACCTGCCCATGCTCGCGCGCCTGCTGTTTTTCTGTGGTCTTTTCATGGCCTCCACCTCGACTGTGGCCATGACGATCTACACGTCCACCGACGCCAATGGCGTGGTTTCCTACAGTGACCGTCCCTCGAAGGGCGCCAAGGTCTTCGTCTTTCGCGATGGCATGGTCGAACACCTGGAGCGCCAGGTGTACCTCGATATCAAAAAGCTCAAGGGCATGGACAGCGTGTTCGTGCGCAATGACCTGTATGCGCCGGTGCAGATCGAGTTGAGTTTCGCTGGCCTGAATAATGTCAGTGGTGCACCGAGCCGGCCGATTCGTCGGGTGATGCCTGCACGCAGCAGCATTCGTCTGGCGCTGCTCAAGGCGACGCGCCCCGGAAAGCCGCTGACCTACACCCCAAGCTTCCAGTACTTCCTGGGCGACCCGTCAGGGGCTGCCATGGCCTATCAATACCCGTTCCCCTGGCGTGGCGGGCCCTTTCGCCTGAGTCAGGGCGCCAACGGCCAGTACAGCCACTATGGGCCGAAGAACCGCTACGCCATGGACATCGCCATGCCCGAAGGCACGCCGATCATCGCTGCCAGGGGTGGGGTGGTGGTGAAAACCGAAAACCGCCAGACCGGACGCGGTTCCGACCCTTCAGGCAACTTCGTGCGAGTGCTGCACGATGACGGCACCATGGGGGTGTATCTGCACCTGAAAAAGGGTTCGGTCAGTGTTCGCGAGGGGCAGCGGGTGGCGGTGGGCAGTCCCTTGGCGCTGTCCGGCAATACCGGCAACAGCAGCGGGCCGCATCTGCACTTCGTGGTGCAGCGCAATACGGGGATGGGGCTGGTGTCGATACCGTACCGGTTCAAAAAGCCGCTGGGGGCGTTGCCCAACTTTGCGTTGGGCAGGCAGTGACGTGTTGCCTGTTCTGACGCCTTCGCGGGCAAGCCCGCTCCCACAGGTACAGTGGTGTCCTTGTGGGAGCGGGCTTGCCCGCGAAGGGATCGACTCGGTTCAAAGCCAGGACACTTAATCGAGCATCAACACCTTGGCCAGAATGATCTTCGGCCCTTTCATCTTCTTGATGATGATCCGAAGGCCTTCGACTTCCAGCACTTCTTCCTCTTCCGGCACGCGCTTGAGGCTCTCGTACACCAGGCCTGCGAGGGTTTCGGCTTCGACGTGGTCCAGATCGATCCCCAGCAGCCGTTCGACCTTGAACAGCGGCGTGTCGCCACGCACCAGCAGTTTGCCCGGCTGGTAGGCGAGGATGCCGCGCTCGGCCTTGCGGTGTTCGTCCTGAATGTCGCCCACCAGCACTTCCAGCACGTCTTCCATGGTCAGGTAGCCGATGATGTTGCCGTCAGCCTCTTCAACCACGGCGAAGTGCGAGCCACCTTTGCGGAACTGCTCCAGCAGTTGCGACAGCGGCATGTGCCGGGACACGCGCTCCAGCGGGCGGGTCAGTTCAGCCAGGTTGAACGACTCGGGAATGTGGTCCAGGGCCGCCAGTTCCAGCAGCAGGTCCTTGATATGCAGCAGGCCCACGAACTCCTGGCGCTCGCTGTCGTACACGGGGTAACGGCTGAACTTGTGGCGACGGAACATCGCCAGGATTTCCTTGAGCGGAGCATTGAACTCCAGGGTCACCAGGTCTTCGCGGGAGTTGGCCCAGTCGACCACTTCCAGCTCGCCCATTTCCACCGCCGAGGCCAACACGCGCATGCCCTGGTCGCTCGGGTCCTGGCCACGGCTGGAGTGCAGGATCAGCTTCAGTTCTTCGCGGCTGTAATGGTGCTCATGGTGCGGGCCGGGCTCGCCTTGCCCTGCGATGCGCAGGATCTGGTTGGCGCTGGCGTTGAGCAGGTAAATGGCCGGATACATGGCCCAGTAGAACAGGTACAGCGGCACCGCAGTCCACAGCGACAGCAGCTCCGGTTTGCGGATGGCCCAGGATTTCGGGGCCAGTTCGCCGACCACGATGTGCAGGTACGAAATGATGAAGAACGCGGTGAAGAACGAAACCGCCTTGACCACCTCCGCCGATTGCACGCCGACCATTTCAAGCACCGGTCCGAGCAGGTGCGCGAATGCGGGTTCACCGACCCAACCCAGGCCCAGGGAGGCGAGGGTGATACCCAATTGGCACGCCGACAGGTAGGCATCGAGCTGGCTGTGTACGGTGCGCAGGATGTGTCCGCGCCAACCGTGCTGTTCAGCGATGGCCTCGACACGGGTCGAGCGCAGCTTGACCATGGCAAATTCCGCCGCAACGAAAAAGCCGTTGAGCAAAACCAGGATCAGAGCAAAAAGAATCATGCCGAAGTCGGCGAATATTGTTGCGAGGGTCAAACCAGGGGAAGGGTCCATGATGGAGTTTTGCGGGTTCCGTGTATTCGAATGGAAAGAAAAAAGTGCGCCTGAAAAGGCAGGCGCAAGTCAGCCAATGTAGCGGCTGACTTGGCGATTGCCTAGTAGGCAGTGCTGGCCGGTATCAGTCGGCGGTGCTGATAACCCGGGATTTGCTGACCTGGGCGGGGGCGAAATGGCAGGTAAAGGTGCTGCCATGGCCCGGCACGCTGCTGATTTCCATCCGTGCGCGGTGGCGCAGCAGCACGTGCTTGACGATTGCCAGGCCCAGCCCGGTGCCGCCGGTGTTGGAATTGCGGCTGGAGTCGACGCGGTAGAAGCGTTCTGTCAGGCGTGGCAAGTGTTTGGCGTCGATGCCAATCCCGGAGTCCTGCACGCTCAGGTGCGCGCCTTGCTCGTCACCCCACCAGCGGATGCGGATGTTGCCTTCGGCCTGGGTGTATTTCACCGCGTTGAACACCAGGTTGGAAAACGCGCTGCGCAGTTCCGCTTCGCTGCCCTTGAGCAGGATGGTCGGATCGGCTTCCAGGGTGATGCGCTGGTTTTTCTGACCCGACAGCTGCTGCGCATCACTCTTGATCGATTGCAGCAGACCGTCGATGGCCACCGGTTGGTTGTCCGACGGGTAATCGGTGGCTTCGAGCTTGGCCAGCAACAGCAAGTCGTTGAGCAGGGTCTGCATGCGCCCGCCTTGTTGCTGCATTTGCTGCAGGGCGCGGCTCCAGCGCGGGTTCACTTCCTCGACGTTGTCGAGCAGGGTTTCCAGGTAGCCGCAAATCACCGTCAGCGGCGTGCGCAGCTCATGGGACACGTTGGCGATGAAATCTTTGCGCATTTGCTCAAGCTGATGGATACGTGTGACATCGCGCACCAGCATCAGGTGTTCGTTGTTGCCGTAGCGGGTGATGTACAGCTGAATGCGCATCCGATCGTTGGTCGGCGAGGGGATTTCCAGCGGTTCGGCGTAGTTGTCCTGCTCGAAGTATTCCTTGAAGCGCGGATGGCGCACCAGGTTGGTCACCGGTTGGCCGCTGTCCTGGGGCGTCTTGAGGCCCAGCAGGGTCTCGGCGGCGCGGTTCCACCATTCCAGGTTGCCGTCGGTGTCGAGCATGACGACCGCGTCTTTCAATGCCGCGGTGGATTCCTGAACCCGATCGATCACCGCTTGCAAGCGCCCGCGCACTCGTTGGTCACGACGTTGCAGGTGGTAGATGCTGTCGAACACCTCGCCCCACAGGCCATAGCCATCGGGCGGTGCTTCATCGGGTTTGTGCAGGCGCAGCCATTCGTGCAGACGCAGTAGTTGCTTGAGGGTCCAGGCCAGGTAAATGCCCAGGCCCGCAGCGAGGCTCCAGCCGTAGTAGCCAGTGATCAGACCGATCACCAGGCAAGCGGTGACCAGTAGCAGCATGTGGCGAATCAGGGTGCCATGCCAGTTTTGGTTCACTTGAACGCGCGTCCTTGTCTACTTCTAAAGCGGGAAAAGTCCGGGTCAGGCTTTCGTGGAAAAGCGGTAGCCGGTGCCGCGCACGGTTTGTACCAGATTTTCGTAGGCATCGCCGAGGGCTTTGCGCAGGCGACGGATGTGAACGTCGACGGTGCGCTCCTCGACATAAACGTTGCCGCCCCAGACCTGATCCAGCAACTGGCCACGGGTGTAGGCACGTTCCTGGTGGGTCATGAAAAATTGCAGCAGACGGTATTCGGTCGGCCCCATTTCCGCAGGCTTGCCATCGATGGTCACGCGGTGGCCGATCGGGTCCAGCAGCAGGCCGCCGACTTCAATCGGCGCTTCGCCATCGGTCGGACCGGCACGGCGCAGTACGGCCTTCAGGCGCGCAACCAGCTCGCGAGGGGAGAAGGGTTTGGTGATGTAATCATCGGCACCGACTTCCAGGCCCTGGATCTTGTTGTCCTCTTCGCCCTTGGCGGTGAGCATGATGATCGGGATATCCCCGGTCAGCTCATCGCGCTTGAGACGGCGGGCGAGCTCAATACCGGAGGTGCCGGGCAGCATCCAGTCGAGCAGGATCAGGTCCGGCTTGCGGTCAACGATAATGGCGTGGGCCTGCTGGGAGTTCTCGGCCTCCAGGCAGTCATAGCCGGCCATTTCCAATGCAACGGCGATCATTTCGCGAATAGGCGCTTCGTCGTCGACGATCAGAATGCTCCTGCCAACCATGCCTTAATCCTCTTGTCATTTAACTGTCTTGCGCCGCATTAGATAACGGAATTATTGCAGTCGTGTGACAGTATTTTAGTCGCCCGGCGATTGTCACGAACCTGAACTAAGCTCTAAGTCCGAATCCTGACAACCACAAAAGGAAGGTTTCCATGAAGCACATTGCTCAATCCTGGAAGGCTCTGCTGGTGACTGCTGCGCTAACGCTGCCGACTCTGGCCTTCGCCGCTGAGCCGGCGATGATGAAAGACGGGATGATGGTCGATCACAAGGGCATGACCCTGTACACGTTCGATAAGGACTCCGGTGGCAAGTCGATGTGCAACGATGAGTGCGCCAAGAACTGGCCGCCGATGATGGCGCCGGCCGGTGCAAAGGCCGAAGGCAAGTGGAGCGTGATCAAGCGTGACGATGGGCATATGCAATACGCCTACGACGGCAAGCCTCTGTACACCTTCATCAAAGACAAGGCGCCTGGAGACATGACGGGCGATAAAATGAAGGACGTCTGGCACGTGGTTCACGAATCGCAGAAGTAAGCCACAGCGCTTTTCTGTGGGAACAAGGCTTGCCCGCGATGGCGATTTTGAAGACGCCATCGCGGGCAAGCCTTGCTCCCACAGAAAGCGGGTCGAGGCTTTGCCTCAGCGCAATGCGTAATCCAGCACGATCCCGACAAAAATCGCCAATCCGGCCCAGTGGTTGTGCAGGAACGCCTTGAAGCAGCGCATCCGGTCCTTGTCCCGGGTGTACCAGAACTCCCAGGCAAAACAGCCAGCGGCGACCGCCAGGCCTAAATGGAACCAGCCACCGAGCTCGAATTTCGAACCGGCCAACAGCAGGCAGCCCAATGCCAGGCTTTGCAGGGTCAGGATGATCACCCGGTCCGCCTCGCCAAACAGAATCGCCGTGGATTTCACGCCTATCTTCAAATCGTCATCGCGGTCGGTCATCGCGTAGTAGGTGTCGTAACCCACCGTCCACATCAGGTTGGCGATCCACAGCAGCCACGCCGCTGCGGGCAGTTCGCCGGTTTCGGCGGTGAACGCCATCGGCATCCCCCATGAGAACGCCGCGCCCAACACCACTTGCGGGTAATAGGTGTAGCGCTTCATGAACGGATAAGTGCAGGCCAGGGCCAAGCCGCCAAACGATAGCCAGATCGTTGCCGCATTGGTGCACAGCACCAACAGGAAACTCAGGCCCATCAGCAATGCAAAGAACACCAGCGCTTCTTTGGAGCTGATTTTGCCGCTCGGCAGCGGGCGCTGTTCGGTACGCTTCACATGCCCGTCGACCTTGCGGTCCGCCCAATCGTTGATCACGCAGCCACCGGCGCGGGTCAGCACCACGCCCAGGACGAAAATCACGATATTGGCCAGCGATGGCGAGCCTTTGCCGGCAATCCACAGCGCCCACAGCGTCGGCCACAGCAGCAGATAAATGCCGATCGGCTTGTCCATGCGCGTCAGTTGAATGAAGTCCCAGGCCCGAGGATTCACGCGATTCAGGGACTTGAGCAGGCTCTGGTACATCAGCAATTCTCCGGCTGGGCGCGGGCGGCGCTCCACAGGGTCGGCAGGAAGATTTCGGCCACCAGCACGCTCAGCGTCCCGCGGTCGAAGCGTGAGCGGCGGCCCCACAGTTCAGGCGCGCTGACTTCGCTGGGCAGCCATGCTTGAGGATAGTGGCAAACCTCGATGGCGCGGCGCTGGAAGGCGTGATCGCAGAACAGCAGTTCGCCCAGAGAGCGGCTGCCCAACTCGTCCATGTGCAAGCCGTCGCCCTGCAACGCGCTGCGTGCCGCGACGCTGCGGGCGAACACCCAGGCCTCGCCATGGCCACGCAAATACACTTCGCGCACCCAGCCTTCACTGCCTTCGGCCAGGTCCAGCGCGAAACACTCATCGGCGCGCAGGGTCTGCCAGCCTTCGAACAACGGCGTGACGCTGAAGCCGTCATTCGACAGGCGGGTCAGGCGTCGGGTCAGCGACCCTTCGTCGAACAGCCAGTCAAGGGTAAATGGGTCGGGGAGGGGCATCAGCAGGCTTTGAGGGAGCCAGAGCGGGGCCGAACGGGAGGATTTTGAGTGCGGCACAGTGAGTCATTATTGGCAGCAAATGAGGCGGCGAGCTTAACATGTCAGCTTATAAATTTGAGTGATCCGGCTGCCGGTTGCGCCGAACAGGCTTGCAACTGCCCGGCCCCATCAGTACAAAACGCACTGAGCCGGACGGCAGCGCTGAACCATCGACCGTTCGCGCCGGTAAAAGCCTGAACCCTGAGGATGTACCCGAATGAAAAAGTGGCAATGTGTGGTTTGCGGCCTGATCTACAACGAAGCTGACGGCTGGCCGGATGATGGCATTGCGCCTGGCACCCGCTGGGAGGATGTACCGGCCGACTGGCTGTGCCCGGACTGCGGTGTGGGCAAGATGGATTTTGAAATGATCGAAATCGCCGCCTGATAACTGAGGAGTAGGGAATGAGCGCACCTGTCGTGATCGTCGGCACCGGCCTGGCTGGCTACAACCTGGCCCGGGAGTTTCGCAAACTAGATAGCGAAACCCCGCTATTGCTGATTACCGCCGATGACGGGCGCTCCTACTCCAAGCCGATGCTGTCCACCGGTTTCGGAAAAAACAAGGACGCCGATGGCCTGAGCATGGCGGAGCCTGGCGCCATGGCCGAGCAATTGAAGGCCGAAGTGCGGACTCACACCCGCATCAGCGGCATCGACCCGGGCCACAAGCGTCTGTGGATCGGTGAGGAAGCGGTGTACTACCGCGACCTGATCCTGGCCTGGGGCGCAGAAACAGTGCGAGTACCTATCGAAGGTGACGCTGCGGACTGCGTATTCCCGATCAATGACTTGGAAGACTACGCACGCTTTCGTGCGGCAGCGTCCGGCAAGCGTCGGGTGTTGCTGCTCGGCGCCGGGCTGATCGGCTGTGAATTCGCTAACGACTTGAGCCTGGGCGGCTACGAGGTGCAACTGGTTGCACCGTGCGAGCAGGTAATGCCGACCTTGCTGCACCCGGCGGCGGCCGCTGCGGTTCAGGCGGGTCTGGAAAGCCTCGGCGCTCGCTTCCATCTCGGGCTGGTGCTCAATCGCCTGCAACGTGTCGCCGAAGGCCTGGAGGCGCATCTCTCTGACGGCCAGGTCATTCCCTGTGACGTGGTGGTTTCAGCCGTCGGTCTGCGCCCGCGCGTCGACCTGGCTGCGGCGGCCGGTTTGCAGGTCAATCGCGGCGTGATGGTCGACCGTCACCTGCAAACCTCCCACGCCAACATCTACGCCCTGGGCGACTGCGCCGAGGTCGATGGGCTGAATCTGCTGTACGTGATGCCTTTGATGAGCTGTGCCCGAGCGCTGGCCCAGACCCTCGCCGGCAACCCCACGGCGGTCAACTACGGCCCGATGCCAATCACGGTGAAAACCCCGGTGTGTCCGCTGGTGGTGTCCCCGCCGCCACGGGGTTCGGAGGGCAGTTGGACAGTGGAAGGACAAGGCGCCGACATCAAGGCGTTATGCCGGGATGCCGGCGGCAAACTGCTCGGTTATGCCCTTACAGGGGCTGCGGTGATGGAAAAACTGGCCCTGAACAAAGAGCTTCCGGCACTGCTGGCGTAAATACCGGTCGTTCTGTCGGAATCACCCTCAAGTTGCTCTGATAAAGGCCATCTCGATACTGGCGCGGCTCTTCGGTGCGTGCCATCCTCACTCCCGTCTGCCGCAGAGTAGAGCATCTGCGGCGCTTTGGGCGCTGCTCCGCAGAGAGCAGCACGGACATAACAACAAAAAACCGTCAAAGGGGCTTCACTAATATGCGTAAACCAGAACTCGCCGCCGCTATTGCTGAAAAAGCAGATCTCACCAAAGAGCAGGCCAACCGCGTCCTCAACGCCGTTCTCGAAGAAATCACCGGCGCCCTGCACCGCAAAGACAGCGTGACGCTGGTAGGTTTCGGCACCTTCCTGCAACGCCACCGCGGTGCCCGCACCGGCAAAAACCCGCAAACCGGCGAACCGGTAAAGATCAAGGCCAGCAACACCGTTGCGTTCAAGCCGGGTAAATCGTTGAAAGACAGCGTTAATCCGTAATCTGTTTCCCGAACCCGCATTGCGGGGACGCGGAATGAAAAATGGGCACGCCAACGTGGTTGGGTGCCCATTTTTTGTGGGGTCTATTGCGCTGAGCTGATCTCTCCGAGTTACGGCAACTCCAACCCACCCGAGGCCTTGTGCAGTTTGCGCAGGTGCTCACCAATCTGCTTCACATTCTCCTCGTTGGCCGCCATCTCCGCTGCCCGCTCCGGCTCCAGCAACGCCCGCACTTCCTTATCCAGGTCCCCGCTCAACAGCAGCAACTGTTTCTGCCGCTCGCTGCTTTCCGATTCCAGGCGTTGCCATTCACTCGGTTGCGGCAAGCCATAGCCACCGCTGCCGAGCAGTTCGGCCGGGCGGCTTAGGAAGCCGCTGTTGTCGAGAATTTCCCGCAGTGTCTGGTTGGCTTTGTCCATGCCGCCGTTTTTCAGCTCCCGGGCGCCCAGGTAGCGTTGCTTTACTTCATCCTGAGCCAGCAGCAATTGCCGGCGGAAACTGGCTTGTTCAAGCAAGAGCAGGGCGGCGCTGGTGCGCAAATCCGCCTGTTGGAACCATTGGCGGCGTTCTTGAGCTTTCAGGTCCAGCCAGTCTTCGACCTTGTCCTGTTTGATTGGCAGTCGCTGTTTCAGTACCTCGAACATGGCCTGATAGCGATCGCGGAAGGAGTCGAAGCGATAACCCAGGCGCAGTGCTTCCTTGGGATCGTCCAGTACGCTGGTATCTGCCAATCCCCGGCCCTTGAGCACTTCCAGCAGGCCGTTGGGCATGATGTTGTCCAGCGCGACCAGTTTGGAATTGTTGGTGCCGCCACGCAGCAACTTCAGTTCCTCCACCGCGCAATTGTTGGACAGGAAGAAGTAGTTGCCGTCGTAACTCCAGTGCATCTCGGCGGCACGTTCGACCACGTTTTCAATTTCGCTGCGTGACAGGTTTAGCGGCACCGAGGCCAAGCTGCGCAATTCAGTCTTGGTGTACTCGTCGATCACTTGGGCCAGCGGCAGCACGAACAGGCGAGAAGGGTATTTACCCACCAGTCCATCCCAACTCGATAGCTGCACGTCGCCAACGAAGGCGCGGTAGGACAGCACCAGATGCTGGTCCAGATCGAGCCGACAGTCAGGGCCTCGTGGGCGCCCCGGCTTGCAGATCACCAGCCGCAACATGCTGTGGCCCCAGCGACTGACCCAGTTCTGGTTGGCCTCGGCCAGCAGATAGTCGACGGCGTACACCCGCTCCGGGTCGACCTGGCCCAGTGGCGTCTTGGCGAAGTCATTGCCGGCATTGAGGAATGCGAAGGTTTTGCCGCACGTGTCCTTCACGGCGGGCGCCCAGCCGAAATGCTCTTTGTAGTAGCGGTACAGCGAAGGACGGCGACAGGCGTAGCTCGCGTCGAGGAGGAAGTACTCCATGTTGACCGCGACGAATTCCTTGGGGCTGCTCGTCTCGTAGATGTCCGGGCTGCGCGCGATCTGTCGGTTGTGCTGTTCGCGCTCACCGCGACGGCCGACATATTGCTGCCAGCCGGCGAGGTCGAGCAGGCGCGGATCGTCGCTGAGGGTAAACCGGCGCCCGGACTGGCTGCGGCATTCGTCGGGAATGCCCACGAGCCCCGAACTGTTGTCCAGGCGGGTACAGCGTTGGATCAAGGTGCGTTCCGCCTTGGACCACAGGCGTGAACGATCATAAATGTGGGTCAGCTCGTGCAGGACCGTGGCGAGCATTTCACGGCGCACGGTGCCATGGGGGCGATAGGTCTTTTTGCTGGCGGCAGTGCCGTCCGTGAGGCTGGCCAGCAGTTTGCGATTCAGATCGAGCTCAGACACCAGAGACGCCTGGCCATAGGCATTGGCGGGCATGTCATCGGTCCAGCCGACGTCGATGCGCCGGTCGAGTCGTTCGATGAAGCTCGGTGGTAGCGCCTGCATGGCTTCATCGAGCAACGCCTGGCTGGCTTGCTGTTGGGAGGGGGTCAGGCCGTCAGTCTTGAGATGTAATTCAAGGCCGGCGTGGGCGCTGCTGCCGATCAGCAACAACGTCCCTGCCAGCAGCCAGGCGAGTGCAGGCCTCACAGTGCGAGGATGGCTTCGGCGAGATCCTGATCACTGGCGTCGCGGGCTTCCGGTACGCGGGTGCGCAACATGTCGAGGGCGGCTTCCAGGTGAGCGCCACGGATGTCGCCATTGGTTGCAACGAAACTGGCGGCGTCGTCCTGGGCTTCGCGCACGATTTTCGAGTCGCGGATCGAAGTGGTGGTATCGGACGTGAAATCGAGCGTGCGTTGGGTGGCACGAATGAGCATGTTACTGGTGGCAACCAGGGTATGGGCCTGGGCCATATCGGCCAACAACAGCAGGCCGAGGGTGGCGGCAATCAGCGGGCTACGCATGGAACAACTCCGGAAAAA
Organism: Pseudomonas putida; assembly: GCF_050989985.1. Taxonomy (GTDB): domain Bacteria; phylum Pseudomonadota; class Gammaproteobacteria; order Pseudomonadales; family Pseudomonadaceae; genus Aquipseudomonas; species Aquipseudomonas putida_AI. The sequence continues at coordinate 6,664,313 of NZ_CP158815.1, read as the reverse complement.
CCTAGAATAACTATTGGACGAGAATTGCCTGTGCCAGTTCAAGGTCGCTGGCATGAAGTTTTGGCTGGGTCTGGCGCAGATAACGCAGGGCCGACTCCAGTTGAGCGCCTCTCAGTTGACCGCCACTGGCGATGTACGCCGCAGCATCATCGTGGGCAGCGAGCAGCATTTTATGGTCGAAGGGCGCGGCGGTCACCATGCTGGTGGCATATCCGCTGGCCACGATGCCTTGAGTCGACAGATTGAAGGCGTCAAAGGCAAGGGCCGACCCCGGACAGTTGGCCGCCAAAAGCACTGAAGTGATGAGCAGGCTGGAAAGAAAACGCATGAGACTCGACGGTTGAGCGTGAGTCCCAAGGCTAGCGCAACGCCCGGCCTAGAGCCAGCGCCGATGCGGGACACGAGTGGCGTGCCCCGGGTCGAAACGGGCGCTTAGATCGTCAGGATGGCTTGCGCCAGTTGTGCGTCGGTTGCGTTGAGTTGTGGTGCCTGGTGGCGGATGTGGTCCAGCGCGCTTTCCAGTTTCACACCGCGGATGGCACCTTCGCTGGCGACGAAGCTGGCGGCATCGTCACGGGCCGCGAGCACGATCTTGTCGTCGTGAAACGACGAAGTGACGTCGGAGGTCGCATCGGAGCTGGATTTGAGTGCACCGACGACGGCATCGGTGGTCACGATGAAGCTGGTGGCGTGGGCATTGGCGGCCACGGCAAGCAGAGCAGCAGCGCTGAGCAGACGAAGACGGGACATGGTGTAACTCCTTTGGGTAAGCCGATTGAGAGGTGGCGCAGTGTCGAATGAGTCAGACGTTAGACACTCCGCGTTCGCAATGTTCTGAATTGATAGTAGGCCTGTGTGCAGGGCCTCGACAATCTGATCGTTCGAGAGCGTTTGACTAGAATCAGTGTATCGTTTGTACTGTACTGGTGTTATCTAATTTTGTTGAAACTGTACTTGTCTCAGGATTTCCTGCCCTGAAACGACAAAGCCCGTCGTGGTTTCCCACGACGGGCTTTGTTTTTTCAATTCGTTTGCTGGCGGTGGACCTTGAGGTCAGAGCCAGCGACGCTCACTTAGCGCCAGAACGGCTTGCTCAGCTCTTCGTAACGCTGTGCTTCGCTGATACCGGCATCAGCCAGCAGACGCGAATCCAGACGAGCCAGTTGGTGGCGGCTGGAGATGCGGCGTTGCCACAGCATCAGGTTAGCGATAACGCGCAGAGGCAGGGAAGCCTGGGATTTTGCAGCAGTGTCTTGAAAGAACAGATCGGAACTGAGTGTACGTTCCATGGTTTTCATCCTTCCGCTTGTGGCGGGATTAGGTAGTGGTTTAACTGGTGCCCATGATCCTCTTGTTTGCCTAGTCTCTGTAGATACAGTTCATCTGTATTGTGAGGGCTCAGTTAACTGTTTATAGGGGGTGTACTGGTCGAAATTGAGGCAACTGTACCTATCCGCACTATTGTGGTGCGATTTTGAGGATTCGGCCAGTACGTGTAGGAGTTTTCGGTAGGAAATGACCGGTACAGAAGTACAGTTTTTGAAGGATTTTGGCTGAACGATAGCAAGCTGACGAAACTGTGTTTGCGTCAGCTGCCATCTGTACCAATTACGAAGCGAGCATTTTCCCGGTTTCTTCCAGCCTGATGTGCCAGCTCAGTGCATCGCGAAGGATATGAGGGGTGTGTCCACCGAGGGCGCAGGCGGCGGAGAAGTAGTCGTTCAATGCCTGGCGGTAGTCCGGGTGCACACAGTTATCAATGATGGCGCGGGCCCGCTCGCGAGGCGCCAGGCCGCGCAAATCCGCCAGGCCGATTTCGGTGACGAGGATGTCGACATCGTGCTCGGTGTGGTCGACATGGCTGACCATAGGTACGACGCTGGAAATCGCGCCGCCCTTGGCGATCGATTTGGTCACGAAGATCGCCAGGTGCGCGTTGCGCGCAAAGTCGCCCGAGCCGCCGATGCCGTTCATCATCCGCGTACCGCAGACATGGGTGGAGTTGACGTTGCCATAGATGTCGAACTCCAGCGCCGTGTTGATGCCGATGATGCCGAGGCGACGCACCACTTCCGGGTGGTTGGAAATTTCCTGCGGACGCAGCACCAGTTTGTCCTTGTAGCGTTCCAGGTTGCCGAACACATCAGCGTTGCGACGGCTCGACAGCGTGATCGAGCTGCCCGAGGCAAAACTCAGCTTGCCGGCGTCGATCAGGTCGAAGGTCGAGTCCTGCAACACTTCGGAGTACATCGTCAGGTCTTCAAAGGGCGAATCGATCAGGCCGCACATCACCGAGTTGGCAATCGTGCCGATCCCGGCCTGCAGCGGGCCCAGCTTGTTGGTCATGCGCCCGGCGTCCACTTCCTGCTTGAAGAAGCCGATCAGGTGATCGGCAATGGCTTGGGTTTCCGCGTCTGGCGGCAGCACAGTGGAGGGCGAGTCGGCCTGGTTGGTGACCACGATCGCGACGATCTTTTCCGGCGGGATCGGAATCGCGGTACTGCCAATGCGATCGTCGACCTTGACCAGTGGAATCGGCGTACGGGTCGGACGATAAGTCGGGATATAGATGTCGTGCAGGCCTTCGAGATTCGGGTTGTGCGCCAGGTTGATCTCGACGATCACGTGTTTGGCGAAAATCGCGAAGCTGGCCGAGTTGCCCACGGAAGTGGTCGGCACGATATGGCCCTGCTCGGTAATGGCCACGGCTTCGATGACCGCGATGTCCGGCAGCTTCAATTGCTGGTTGCGCAGTTGCTCGACGGTTTCCGAGAGGTGCTGGTCGATGAACATCACTTCGCCGGCATTGATCGCCTTGCGCAGGGTGCTGTCCACCTGGAAGGGCATGCGTCGCGACAACACGCCGGCTTCGGTGAGCTGTTTGTCGAGATCGTTGCCCAGGCTTGCGCCAGTCATCAGGCTGATTTTCAGCGGCGTAACCTTGGCTCGCTCGGCCAATGCGTGGGGGACGGCCTTGGCTTCGCCGGCGCGGGTGAAGCCGCTCATGCCGACGGTCATGCCGTCCTCAATAAGAGCGGCAGCCTCGGCGGCGCTCATCACTTTATCCAACAACGAAGGCAGGCGAATACGGTCACGGTACATGGATTGTTATCTCGGAAAGCGGGTAGCTGGATGCGCAGTCTATTGAATTTCCCTGGCCTCTGTCCCGCTACCAAGGTCGCAAAAGAGCCGTCTATTCCGGGCCTTTCAAGCAAAACACCGTTACCGGATCAGTAACAAAGCGGTGGTTTTGTCCGACGATTTGCGCAAACAAAAACGCCCCGACAGGTCGGGGCGTTTTGTGTTGCAGGCGAGAGTTACTCGACAGCCTTGACCATGTCTTCGATGACCTTTTTCGCGTCACCGAACACCATCATAGTCTTGTCCAGATAGAACAATTCGTTGTCCAGACCGGCGTAGCCGCTGGCCATCGAGCGCTTGTTGACGATGATGGTCTTGGCCTTGAACGCTTCGAGAATCGGCATGCCGGCAATCGGCGATTTCGGATCGTTCTTGGCGGCCGGGTTGACCACGTCGTTGGCGCCCAACACCAGCACCACGTCGGCCTGGCCGAACTCGGAGTTGATGTCGTCCATCTCGAACACCTGGTCGTAAGGCACTTCGGCCTCGGCCAGCAGAACGTTCATGTGGCCCGGCATACGACCGGCGACCGGGTGGATCGCGTACTTCACGGTCACGCCGTGATGGGTCAGCTTCTCGGTCAGTTCCTTCAGCGCGTGCTGTGCCCGTGCTACCGCCAGGCCATAGCCCGGAACGATGATCACGGTATCAGCGTTGGTCAGCAGGAAGGTCGCGTCGTCAGCCGAGCCGGATTTCACCGGACGTGCTTCTTTGGAACCCGCAGGGCCGGCCGCATCCGCAGTGTTGCCGAAGCCGCCGAGCAGTACATTAAAGAAGGAGCGGTTCATTGCCTTGCACATGATGTAAGACAGAATCGCACCGGAGGAGCCCACCAGCGAACCGGCGATGATCAGCATCGAGTTGTTCAGCGAGAAGCCGATACCCGCCGCCGCCCAGCCGGAATAGCTGTTGAGCATCGACACGACGACCGGCATGTCGGCACCGCCAATCGGGATGATGATCAGCACGCCGAGCACAAAGGCCAGCGCCAGCATCAGGCCGAAAGCGATGTAGTCGCCGGTGAGCATGAAGGTCACGCCCAGAGCCAGTGTGGCCAGGCCCAGCAGCAGGTTCAGCTTGTGCTGACCGGAGAACTGTACTGGTGCGCCCTGGAACAGGCGGAACTTGTACTTGCCAGCCAGCTTGCCGAAGGCAATCACCGAACCGGAGAAGGTGATTGCACCGATGGCTGCACCGAGGAACAGCTCCAGGCGGTTACCGGCCGGGATCGCGTCACCCAGCTGCTGGACGATGCCCAGCGACTGTGGCTCGACCACGGCAGCCACGGCAATGAACACCGCGGCCAGGCCGATCATGCTGTGCATGAAGGCGACCAGCTCGGGCATCTTGGTCATTTCAACGCGCTTGGCCATGATCGAACCGGCGGTGCCGCCGATCAGCAGGCCGACGATCACGTAGACGATGCCGTCATGGGCCAGCTCGGCGCCCAATTTGTAGATCAGGCCGACCGTAGTGAGGATTGCCAAACCCATGCCGAGCATGCCGAACAGGTTGCCGCGACGCGATGTGGTTGGGTGCGAGAGACCCTTGAGCGCCTGGATGAAGCAGACCGAGGCGATCAAATACAGGGATGTAACCAGGTTCATGCTCATGCTTGCTGCACCTCAGCTTTGACTGCTTCGGCCTTGGCTGCCGGAGCTTTTGCTGGAGCCGCCTTCTTCTTGAACATTTCCAGCATGCGCCGGGTCACCAGGAAGCCACCGAACACGTTAACCGCGGCCAGTGCCACGGCCAGGGTGCCCATGGTCTTGCCCAGCGGAGTCACGGTGAGGGCGGCCGCGAGCATGGCGCCGACGATCACAATGGCGGAGATGGCGTTGGTGACCGCCATCAGTGGTGTGTGCAGCGCAGGAGTCACGTTCCAGACCACGTGGTAGCCGACATAGATAGCCAGCACGAAGATGATCAGGTTGTAGATACCGTGAGAGATCAGCATGTCTTCCATTGTTTTTATCCTCAGCCGTTCTTGCGCACGATCTGGCCGTCGCGGCACATCAGGCACGCGGCGACGATATCGTCTTCAAGGTTGATCACCAGTTGTCCATCTTTATCGAACAACAGTTTCATGAAGTCCAGCAGGTTGCGGGCATACAGCGCCGAGGCATCGGCACCGACAGAAGCCGCCAGGTTGGTCGGGCCGACAATGGTCACGCCATTCTCCACGACTACCTGGTCCGCCACGGTCAGCGGGCAGTTGCCGCCCTGGGCTGCCGCCAGGTCGATGACCACCGAACCCGGCTTCATCTGCGCCACGGTTTCCGCGCTCAATAGCGTCGGCGCCTTGCGACCCGGAATCAGTGCGGTGGTAATGACGATGTCAGCCTGCTTGGCGCGCTCGTGCACGGCCACGGCCTGGCGCTGCATCCAGCTCGCCGGCATCGGGCGTGCGTAACCGCCGACACCGACGGCGCATTCACGCTCTTCATCGGTTTCGTAAGGCACGTCGACGAACTTGGCGCCGAGGGATTCGATCTGTTCCTTCACCGCCGGACGTACGTCAGACGCCTCGATCACCGCACCCAGGCGTTTCGCCGTAGCGATGGCCTGCAGGCCAGCCACGCCGGCGCCGAGAATCAGCACGCGCGCCGCTTTCACGGTGCCCGCGGCAGTCATCAGCATCGGCATGAAGCGAGGGTAGTAGTGAGCGGCCAGCAACACGGCTTTATAGCCGGCGATGTTGGCCTGGGAAGACAGTACGTCCAGGCTCTGGGCGCGGGAGGTACGCGGCGCGGCTTCCAGCGCAAACGCGGTAATGCCGCACTCGGCGAGATTGGCGATGGTTTCATTGCTGAACGGGTTGAGCATGCCCACCACAACGGCTCCGCGCTTGATCAGCGCCAGTTCGTTGTTGTTGGGTGCGACCACTTTGAGGATCAGCTCGGCACCAAACGCATCACTGGCGCTGCCAATGGTTGCGCCTGCCGCTACATAAGCACTGTCGACAACGCTGGCATTGATACCGGCGCCGCTTTGTACAGTGACCTTATGGCCCTGGCTGATCAGCTTCTTAATGGTTTCCGGGGTAGCAGCAACCCGTGTTTCACCCGTCTGGGTCTCGAGAGGAACACCAATGTGCACGTCAAATCTCCTGCGTGATCTTATTGAGTAAACCCATGCACTACGGATGGTGCGGCTGGGGCGGCCGATCAGCACGATCCCGCCGAATCTGGGCGGGGCGCGGCATTTTGCAGGCGAACTTTGCGCCCTTTCAAGGGATTATGACGCGTGACGTAAAATTAACTACAAGTCATCCCGTGACCGAATGTCGCAGCAATCCGGTTCAAGCCCTTGTAGGGCGCGACATACAGCCATTTTTATCGAAAATAAAGAATTTGCGCATCGGCCATATGAATGATGCTGTATTGCTTCGAAATAGCAGCGCAAAGCCATGTATTCAGGCGCTTGTGGGACGTTTGTACTGCTTTTGAGTACAGTCTTCGAATATGCGACAAATACTTATATCTGTAGGGTTTTTATTTTGCTGACTACGGGGTCAGCTAACGGCTGAAGCCCTTTATTCCTCGATGCTGTAGCTGTGCGCCTGATGGACCAGCCAATCCCGAAAAGCCCTTAAAGAGGCCGATTCGACCTTTCTCTCGGGAATCATTAGGTAATACGCCTTAATGCTGGAGAGTGCCTGGGGGTTGGCAATCACCAGGCGTTTCTCGGCCAATTCACGCTGAATCAGGAACGGTGGAATCAGGGCGATACCCATGTCATGCATGGCCGCCTGAGCCAGCATGGAGAATAGCTCGTAGCGTGGTCCTGTCATGTCGCGCGGGACATTCAGTCGCTGGGAGTTAAACCAGTGTCGCCAGGCGTAGGGGCGGGTGGTCTGTTGCAAGAGGGGTAGTTCAGCGATTTCCTCGGCGGTCAGGTGGCTTTTTTTTCCCAGCAGGTTGGGACTGCAAACGGGCAGCGGATGCTCGCCCATCAAGCGATGGGACTCTGTGCCTGACCAGTCCGCATCGCCGAAATAAATCGCTGCATCGAAGTCTGTATCGGCAAACAGGAAGGGCCGTGTGCGGTTGGTCAGGTTGACCGTCACTTCCGGGTGTTTTTGCTGGAAGTCCTTAAGCCTGGGTAGCAGCCATTGAGTACCGAAGGTCGGAACCACCGCTAGTTCGATCACATTGGCGCCTTGCTGGCCCATCACTGACAAGGTGTCACGCTCGACCGCATCGAGTTGGGTTGCCACCCGGCGGCTGTAGGAGAGGCCGGCTTCCGTGAGTTTTACTCCGCGCCGTGAGCGTCGGAACAGCTCAACGTTGAGGAACTCCTCAAGGCTGGCGATCTGTCGGCAAATCGCCCCTTGGGTGAGTGAAAGTTCCTGTGCCGCCTTGGTAAAGCTCTCGTGGCGTGCGGCTGCCTCAAAGCTGATCAGGGCGGTTGTGCTGGGGATCTTTCTGCGCATGTACGTCAACCTCACTAATACATCGCACAATTTGCGGTTTGCGACGTTTCGGAGTGAGAAATTAGCACAACAGTATGCGAAATCCTCGTTTGCCCGGACGGCGAACCGGGCCTAGGATCACTCCCACGTTATTTGACCCGTTTCGAGAGGATGCACTCATGGGTGGTAAAGCTAGCTTCAACTGGATCGATCCCCTGCTGCTGGATCAACAGCTCACCGAAGAAGAGCGCATGATCCGCGACACCGCCGCTCAGTTTGCCCAGCAGAGCCTCGCGCCGCGCATTCTCGAAGCGTTCCGCCATGAAAAGACCGACCCGGCGATCTTCCGCGAAATGGGCGAAGTGGGTCTGTTGGGTGCGACCATTCCAGAACAGTACGGCGGCAGCGGCCTGAACTACGTCAGCTACGGCCTGATCGCCCGTGAAGTCGAGCGTATCGATTCCGGCTACCGCTCGATGATGAGCGTGCAGTCCTCGCTGGTGATGGTGCCGATCAATGAGTTCGGTACCGAAGCACAGAAACAGAAATACCTGCCAAAACTGGCCTCGGGCGAGTGGATCGGTTGCTTCGGTCTGACTGAGCCTAACCACGGTTCCGACCCGGGCTCGATGATTACTCGTGCACGCAAAGTGGAAGGCGGCTACAGCCTGACCGGCGGCAAGATGTGGATCACCAACAGCCCAATCGCCGATGTGTTCGTGGTCTGGGGCAAGGACGATGCGGGCGACATTCGCGGTTTCGTTCTGGAGAAAGGCTGGAAAGGCCTGAGCGCTCCGGCGATTCACGGCAAGGTTGGCCTGCGTGCATCGATCACCGGCGAGATCGTGATGGATAACGTGTTTGTTCCTGAAGAGAACATCTTTCCGGATGTCCGTGGCTTGAAAGGTCCATTCACCTGCCTCAACTCGGCGCGTTATGGCATTTCCTGGGGCGCGCTGGGCGCTGCCGAGTTCTGCTGGCACACCGCTCGCCAATACACCCTGGATCGTCAGCAGTTCGGCCGCCCACTGGCTGCCACTCAGCTGATCCAGAAGAAACTGGCCGACATGCAAACCGAGATCACCATGGCGCTGCAAGGCTGCCTGCGCCTGGGTCGGATGAAGGACGAAGGCACGGCGGCGGTTGAAATCACTTCGATGATGAAGCGCAACTCCTGCGGCAAGTCTTTGGACATCGCACGCATGGCCCGTGACATGTTGGGCGGCAACGGTATTTCGGATGAGTTCGGCGTTGCTCGCCATCTGGTCAACCTGGAAGTGGTGAATACCTATGAGGGTACGCATGACGTCCACGCGCTGATCCTCGGTCGCGCGCAGACTGGCCTTCAAGCGTTCTATTAATAGGAGAACGCCATGGGCGCGCTTTCGCATCTGCGGGTACTGGATTTATCGCGGGTATTGGCCGGGCCGTGGGCGGGGCAGATCCTTGCGGACCTTGGCGCTGAAGTGATCAAGGTCGAGCGTCCAGGCAATGGCGATGACACGCGCGCCTGGGGCCCGCCTTTCCTTAAAGACGCCTATGGCGAAAACACCAGCGAGGCCGCCTATTACCTGTCGGCCAATCGCAACAAGCAATCGGTGACCATCGACTTCACTCGCCCGGAAGGGCAGAAGCTGGTGCGAGACCTGGCGGCCAAGTCAGACATTCTGATCGAGAACTTCAAGGTCGGTGGGCTGGCGGCCTACGGGCTGGACTACGAATCGCTGAAGGCGATCAATCCGAATCTGATCTATTGCTCGATCACCGGGTTTGGTCAAACCGGTCCTTACGCCAAGCGTGCGGGTTATGACTTCATGATCCAGGGGCTGGGCGGTCTCATGAGCCTGACGGGGCGACCTGAAGGGGATGAGGGGGCGGGGCCGGTGAAGGTCGGGGTGGCACTGACCGACATCTTGACGGGGCTGTACTCCACCGTGGCGATCCTGGCGGCGCTTGCGCATCGAAACCAGGAGGGCGGTGGGCAGCACATCGATATGGCATTGCTGGATGTGCAGGTGGCATGTCTGGCCAACCAGGCGATGAACTACCTGACTACAGGCAATCCTCCCAAGCGTTTGGGGAATGCTCATCCGAATATCGTGCCTTATCAGGATTTTCCTACGGCGGATGGCGATTTCATCCTTACCGTGGGTAATGACGGGCAGTTCCGCAAGTTCGCGGAAGTCGCGGGGCAGCCTCAGTGGGCGGATGATCCGCGGTTTGCTACCAACAAGCTGCGGGTAGCGAATCGGGCGGAGCTTATTCCGCTGATCCGTCAGGCTACGGTATTCAAGACCACTGCTGAATGGGTGGCTCAGCTGGAACAGGCTGGTGTGCCCTGTGGCCCGATCAATGACCTGGCGCAGATGTTTGCCGATCCTCAGGTCAAGGCGCGTGGTTTGGCGATCGAGCTACCACATGCTCTGGCCGGGCTGGTGCCTCAGGTTGCGAGTCCGATTCGTTTGTCCGAGACGCCGGTTGAGTATCGTCGTGCTCCTCCTTTACTGGGCGAGCATACGCTGGAGGTTCTGCAGCGGGTGCTGGGGCTGGATTCTGGTGTCGTGGCTGCGTTTAAAGAGTCCGGCGTGCTCTGACGTTTCCTTCTATATAGAAAGGCTGGTTTTGCTCCTCCCGATTGCGGGGGAGCAGGCCGGTTTTCTGCCGTCTGTAACTTATTGAAAGAAAACTGAAATTAAGTGTTGACGGCGAGTTTTAGATCTCTATAATTCGCCCCACTTCCGGCGCAGCCGAAACGGAAAACTCCTTGGTAAACAATGGGTTACGCAGTTTTGACGGTCAGGTGCTTCAGTTCATCGAAGCCCGCAGGAAGTTGAAAAAGAGGTGTTGACAGCAGCGAGTAACGCTGTAGAATTCGCCTCCCGCTGACGAGAGATCGAAAGCGCAAGTGGTTGAAGTTGTTAAGGATTCCTTGAAAACTTCTGAAAATAATCACTTGACAGCAAATGAGGCTGCTGTAGAATGCGCGCCTCGGTTGAGCGAAGCGCTTAACCAACCGCTCTTTAACAACTGAATCAAGCAATTCGTGTGGGTGCTTGTGGTGTCAGACTGCTAGTCAACAGATTATCAGCATCACAAGTTACTCCGCGAGAAATCAAAGATGTAACCAACGATTGCTGAGCCAAGTTTAGGGTTTTCTCAAAACCCAAAGATGTTTGAACTGAAGAGTTTGATCATGGCTCAGATTGAACGCTGGCGGCAGGCCTAACACATGCAAGTCGAGCGGATGAAGAGAGCTTGCTCTCTGATTCAGCGGCGGACGGGTGAGTAATGCCTAGGAATCTGCCTGGTAGTGGGGGACAACGTTTCGAAAGGAACGCTAATACCGCATACGTCCTACGGGAGAAAGCAGGGGACCTTCGGGCCTTGCGCTATCAGATGAGCCTAGGTCGGATTAGCTAGTTGGTGAGGTAATGGCTCACCAAGGCGACGATCCGTAACTGGTCTGAGAGGATGATCAGTCACACTGGAACTGAGACACGGTCCAGACTCCTACGGGAGGCAGCAGTGGGGAATATTGGACAATGGGCGAAAGCCTGATCCAGCCATGCCGCGTGTGTGAAGAAGGTCTTCGGATTGTAAAGCACTTTAAGTTGGGAGGAAGGGCATTAACCTAATACGTTAGTGTTTTGACGTTACCGACAGAATAAGCACCGGCTAACTCTGTGCCAGCAGCCGCGGTAATACAGAGGGTGCAAGCGTTAATCGGAATTACTGGGCGTAAAGCGCGCGTAGGTGGTTTGTTAAGTTGGATGTGAAAGCCCCGGGCTCAACCTGGGAACTGCATTCAAAACTGACAAGCTAGAGTATGGTAGAGGGTGGTGGAATTTCCTGTGTAGCGGTGAAATGCGTAGATATAGGAAGGAACACCAGTGGCGAAGGCGACCACCTGGACTGATACTGACACTGAGGTGCGAAAGCGTGGGGAGCAAACAGGATTAGATACCCTGGTAGTCCACGCCGTAAACGATGTCAACTAGCCGTTGGGGACCTTGAGTCTTTAGTGGCGCAGCTAACGCATTAAGTTGACCGCCTGGGGAGTACGGCCGCAAGGTTAAAACTCAAATGAATTGACGGGGGCCCGCACAAGCGGTGGAGCATGTGGTTTAATTCGAAGCAACGCGAAGAACCTTACCAGGCCTTGACATCCAATGAACTTTCCAGAGATGGATTGGTGCCTTCGGGAACATTGAGACAGGTGCTGCATGGCTGTCGTCAGCTCGTGTCGTGAGATGTTGGGTTAAGTCCCGTAACGAGCGCAACCCTTGTCCTTAGTTACCAGCACGTAATGGTGGGCACTCTAAGGAGACTGCCGGTGACAAACCGGAGGAAGGTGGGGATGACGTCAAGTCATCATGGCCCTTACGGCCTGGGCTACACACGTGCTACAATGGTCGGTACAGAGGGTTGCCAAGCCGCGAGGTGGAGCTAATCCCACAAAACCGATCGTAGTCCGGATCGCAGTCTGCAACTCGACTGCGTGAAGTCGGAATCGCTAGTAATCGCGAATCAGAATGTCGCGGTGAATACGTTCCCGGGCCTTGTACACACCGCCCGTCACACCATGGGAGTGGGTTGCACCAGAAGTAGCTAGTCTAACCTTCGGGGGGACGGTTACCACGGTGTGATTCATGACTGGGGTGAAGTCGTAACAAGGTAGCCGTAGGGGAACCTGCGGCTGGATCACCTCCTTAATCGACGACTCAGCTGCGCCATAAGCTCCCACACGAATTGCTTGATTCATTGAAGAAGACGATAGAAGCAGCCCGAAATTGGGTCTGTAGCTCAGTTGGTTAGAGCGCACCCCTGATAAGGGTGAGGTCGGCAGTTCGAATCTGCCCAGACCCACCAATTTTGTGTGGGAAACGCCTGTAGAAATACGGGGCCATAGCTCAGCTGGGAGAGCGCCTGCCTTGCACGCAGGAGGTCAGCGGTTCGATCCCGCTTGGCTCCACCACTACTGCTTCTGACGTATAAAGCTTAGAAATGAGCATTCCATCGAAGGATGGTGAATGTTGATTTCTAGTCTTTGACTAGATCGTTCTTTAAAAATTTGGGTATGTGATAGAAAGATAGACTGAACGTTACTTTCACTGGTAACGGATCAGGCTAAGGTAAAATTTGTGAGTTGCTCTTAGAGCAATGCGAATTTTCGGCGAATGTCGTCTTCACAGTATAACCAGATTGCTTGGGGTTATATGGTCAAGTGAAGAAGCGCATACGGTGGATGCCTTGGCAGTCAGAGGCGATGAAAGACGTGGTAGCCTGCGAAAAGCTTCGGGGAGTCGGCAAACAGACTTTGATCCGGAGATGTCTGAATGGGGGAACCCAGCCATCATAAGATGGTTATCTTGTACTGAATACATAGGTGCAAGAGGCGAACCAGGGGAACTGAAACATCTAAGTACCCTGAGGAAAAGAAATCAACCGAGATTCCCTTAGTAGTGGCGAGCGAACGGGGACTAGCCCTTAAGTGGCTTTGAGATTAGCGGAACGCTCTGGAAAGTGCGGCCATAGTGGGTGATAGCCCTGTACGCGAAAGTCTCTTAGTCATGAAATCGAGTAGGACGGAGCACGAGAAACTTTGTCTGAATATGGGGGGACCATCCTCCAAGGCTAAATACTACTGACTGACCGATAGTGAACTAGTACCGTGAGGGAAAGGCGAAAAGAACCCCGGAGAGGGGAGTGAAATAGATCCTGAAACCGTATGCGTACAAGCAGTGGGAGCAGACTTTGTTCTGTGACTGCGTACCTTTTGTATAATGGGTCAGCGACTTATATTCAGTGGCGAGCTTAACCGAATAGGGGAGGCGTAGCGAAAGCGAGTCTTAATAGGGCGTTTAGTCGCTGGGTATAGACCCGAAACCGGGCGATCTATCCATGGGCAGGTTGAAGGTTAGGTAACACTGACTGGAGGACCGAACCGACTACCGTTGAAAAGTTAGCGGATGACCTGTGGATCGGAGTGAAAGGCTAATCAAGCTCGGAGATAGCTGGTTCTCCTCGAAAGCTATTTAGGTAGCGCCTCATGTATCACTGTAGGGGGTAGAGCACTGTTTCGGCTAGGGGGTCATCCCGACTTACCAAACCGATGCAAACTCCGAATACCTACAAGTGCCGAGCATGGGAGACACACGGCGGGTGCTAACGTCCGTCGTGAAAAGGGAAACAACCCAGACCGTCAGCTAAGGTCCCAAAGTTATGGTTAAGTGGGAAACGATGTGGGAAGGCTTAGACAGCTAGGAGGTTGGCTTAGAAGCAGCCACCCTTTAAAGAAAGCGTAATAGCTCACTAGTCGAGTCGGCCTGCGCGGAAGATGTAACGGGGCTCAAACCATACACCGAAGCTACGGGTATCATCTTCGGATGATGCGGTAGAGGAGCGTTCTGTAAGCCTGTGAAGGTGAGTTGAGAAGCTTGCTGGAGGTATCAGAAGTGCGAATGCTGACATGAGTAACGACAATGGGTGTGAAAAACACCCACGCCGAAAGACCAAGGTTTCCTGCGCAACGTTAATCGACGCAGGGTTAGTCGGTCCCTAAGGCGAGGCTGAAAAGCGTAGTCGATGGAAAACAGGTTAATATTCCTGTACTTCTGGTTATTGCGATGGAGGGACGGAGAAGGCTAGGCCAGCTTGGCGTTGGTTGTCCAAGTTTAAGGTGGTAGGCTGAAATCTTAGGTAAATCCGGGGTTTCAAGGCCGAGAGCTGATGACGAGTTACCCTTTGGGTGACGAAGTGGTTGATGCCATGCTTCCAAGAAAAGCTTCTAAGCTTCAGATAACCAGGAACCGTACCCCAAACCGACACAGGTGGTTGGGTAGAGAATACCAAGGCGCTTGAGAGAACTCGGGTGAAGGAACTAGGCAAAATGGCACCGTAACTTCGGGAGAAGGTGCGCCGGTGAGGGTGAAGCACTTGCTGCGTAAGCCCACGCCGGTCGAAGATACCAGGCCGCTGCGACTGTTTATTAAAAACACAGCACTCTGCAAACACGAAAGTGGACGTATAGGGTGTGACGCCTGCCCGGTGCCGGAAGGTTAATTGATGGGGTTAGCTAACGCGAAGCTCTTGATCGAAGCCCCGGTAAACGGCGGCCGTAACTATAACGGTCCTAAGGTAGCGAAATTCCTTGTCGGGTAAGTTCCGACCTGCACGAATGGCGTAACGATGGCGGCGCTGTCTCCACCCGAGACTCAGTGAAATTGAAATCGCTGTGAAGATGCAGTGTATCCGCGGCTAGACGGAAAGACCCCGTGAACCTTTACTATAGCTTTGCACTGGACTTTGAATTTGCTTGTGTAGGATAGGTGGGAGGCTTTGAAGCGTGGACGCCAGTTCGCGTGGAGCCATCCTTGAAATACCACCCTGGCAACTTTGAGGTTCTAACTCAGGTCCGTTATCCGGATCGAGGACAGTGTATGGTGGGTAGTTTGACTGGGGCGGTCTCCTCCTAAAGAGTAACGGAGGAGTACGAAGGTGCGCTCAGACCGGTCGGAAATCGGTCGTAGAGTATAAAGGCAAAAGCGCGCTTGACTGCGAGACAGACACGTCGAGCAGGTACGAAAGTAGGTCTTAGTGATCCGGTGGTTCTGTATGGAAGGGCCATCGCTCAACGGATAAAAGGTACTCCGGGGATAACAGGCTGATACCGCCCAAGAGTTCATATCGACGGCGGTGTTTGGCACCTCGATGTCGGCTCATCACATCCTGGGGCTGAAGCCGGTCCCAAGGGTATGGCTGTTCGCCATTTAAAGTGGTACGCGAGCTGGGTTTAGAACGTCGTGAGACAGTTCGGTCCCTATCTGCCGTGGACGTTTGAGATTTGAGAGGGGCTGCTCCTAGTACGAGAGGACCGGAGTGGACGAACCTCTGGTGTTCCGGTTGTCACGCCAGTGGCATTGCCGGGTAGCTATGTTCGGAAAAGATAACCGCTGAAAGCATCTAAGCGGGAAACTTGCCTCAAGATGAGATCTCACTGGAACCTTGAGTTCCCTGAAGGGCCGTCGAAGACTACGACGTTGATAGGTTGGGTGTGTAAGCGCTGTGAGGCGTTGAGCTAACCAATACTAATTGCCCGTGAGGCTTGACCATATAACACCCAAGCAATTTGCGAACTCGAAAGAGGCCAGATTGCGGTGTGTGAAGACGCAATGAGCCGAAAGTTCGCACAACACACAAAGCTGTCACATACCCGATTCGCTGGAACGTCGATAGACGCGTCAGCTCAAGAATTTCTTGACGACCATAGAGCATTGGAACCACCTGATCCCATCCCGAACTCAGAAGTGAAACGATGCATCGCCGATGGTAGTGTGGGGTTTCCCCATGTGAGAGTAGGTCATCGTCAAGATTAAATTCCGAAACCCCAATTGCGAAAGCAGTTGGGGTTTTGTTTTAGTAGAAGTCACCAATTTTCGCCGGAACGTTACGCTCGTAACGGGCTGGTCACAGAATTTCTTGACGACCATAGAGCATTGGAACCACCTGATCCCATCCCGAACTCAGAAGTGAAACGATGCATCGCCGATGGTAGTGTGGGGTTTCCCCATGTGAGAGTAGGTCATCGTCAAGATTGAATTCCAGAACCCCTGTCTGCTCGCGCAGACAGGGGTTTTGTCTTTCTTGGCTGGCCAAATGCGTCAGGCAAACAGCCTCGACACATTCTCCATCGCATCATCGGCAAACCCCTGAACGAACGTCTTGAAGCCAGCTTCGGCGTCGCCCTGAACAGGTTCGGCAATGATGCTCCAGGTCGCGATGGATCGGTCCTGGCCAACAGCTTCAACCTGCATCGCCGCCCACAGATTGAGCACACCCAAGGTGTTGTAGATCGTGGTCCAAGTCATGTTCATGGCCCGGTCATCGCGGGAGTTGAGCTGCTCAACCACCAGGTTGCCATCCTTGAAAAACTTCTTGCGCAAGGACGACACACCTTCCCCCGTCATCTCGATATGTGACAGCGCCGGGATGAATTGGTGAAAGCCGGCAAAGTTGCCGACCACAGCCCAGACCTTCGCGGCATCGGCAGGCACCTCCACCGAAGAGACGACATGGCAGCCATTCGGATTCTTGATCAGGGTATCGGGTTTCAGATTGATCATGGTTTTGCTCCATTGCGGGTTGTGATGAATCAGATGAAATTGATTTCCTTGAGGTAGTCGCAACCACGACGCAGCAGCGCCGCCGACTTTTCCGGGTAACGCGCACCCATCTGCCGCACGCCGGCCTGGGCGTTGTCGTGGCCAATCATTGAGATGTCGCCGATGTCTTCCTCGAAGCCGTTGAGGTAGAACCCCAGCACACCGAACAACGCGTTATCGCTATCGACCCGCCCCAGTTGCTGCTGCCAGTCGGCGACGCTGACCAGAGAGAATTCCCGGCCGGATTCACGAAAGGACGCCACATAGCATTCCCAGCTCAGGGGCTCGGGGTTGTGCAGGTTGAACACCGCTTTTTCCGGCTGGTAGCGGCTGGCATGGAAAGCGATGAAGCGAGCGAGGAAATCCACCGGCATCAAGTCGAAATTGAGCGCGAACTCCGGCACCTGACCGAGCTGGATCGAACCCTTAAGCATCAGCATCAAACGGTTCTTGTGCGGCTGGCACACGCCCGTGAGGCTGTTGAAGCTGATGTTGCCCGGGCGATAGAGATTGACCCACACGCCGCGCTCGCGTGCGCGTTCGAGGATCCGCTCGCCCACCCACTTCGACAGGTTGTAGCCATTCTTGATGTAGATCGGCGGGGTTTGTGCGGCAGGCAGTTCGAGCACCCTGCCATCGCTGGCAATGGTGCTGGAGGCCGACAGCGTCGAGACGAAGTTGAAGATCTTTTTGCTGCGCCCTTCACACAGTCGCAAGCACTCGAAAATCGGCTCGACGTTGTCCCGTGCCAGCGACTCGTAATCGAGCACGTGATTGACGTTGGCGGCGTTGTGCACCAATGCGCCGAACTCCCGATCCAGTCGTTCGTAAACCTCCTGTGGGAGCCCCAGGGACGGCTGGGTGATGTCCGCCGCATAAACCCGCACCCGACTCAGATCCAGATGCTCCAGCCGGTTCTCCCGCAGCGCCAGGGCGAAACGTTCGGCAGCCGATTGCCCGTTGCCGTCGCGAACCAGGCACGCCACTTCGCTCGCGCCCCACGCCAGCAGCGCTTCGACGATATGCACCCCGACAAAGCTATTGGCACCGGTAACAATCACCTTGTGTACATCGCCCAGACGCCCCATAGGCAATGGCTGCACCTGAAGCTCGCGCGAGGCGTCAGCCAAGGCCTGTTCGCTGAGCACTTCTTCGGTGCCGCAGCCACGGACCAGCGTTGCCAGCTTCGCGATGGTGGGCAGTTCGATGAAGCGGTTGATCGAAATGCTGCGGCCGAACTCCTCGCGCAAGCGCAGCAGCATGCGCGACAGTAGGATTGAATGACCGCCGAGATTGAAAAAGCTTTCGTCGGTTGAGATATCGCTCGCCGGCAAGTCCAACAACTCGGCCCATATCTCCCGCAACAGCGCTTCATCGGCATTGACCGGCAGGCAGCGCACGCTGCTCTTGCTGAGGCTCACCGGCAGCTCCAGCAACGCCTTGCGATCCACCTTGCCGTTGCTCGCATACGGCAGGCTCGCCAGCTCAGTCCAAGCAGCAGGCTGCATGTAGTCCGGCAGATGCTGCGTCGCATGGGCTCGCAACGCCTCACGCGCGTCGCCAGGCTCGTCTTCCCGAGGCTGGGCGAGGAAGGCCAGAACCCGTCGCTGGCTGTCGATCACCACCGCCACCTGACGGTACAACTGGCTATCGCGCAGGCAGCGCTCGATCTCTTCCGGCTCGACCCGAAAACCGCGAATCTTCACCTGATGGTCACGCCGACCGCACAACTCGATCCCGCTTGCCGTCCACTTCGCCATATCACCGGTGCGATAGGCCCGCAGGCTCCGGCCATCCGGCAGGTTCAGGTGCAGATAGCGCTCGGCGGTCTGTTGTGGATTGTTCAAGTAGCCCAGGCACACACCCGGCCCGACGATGTACAGCTCGCCGAGTGTCTGCTCCATCACGGGCTGCAAATCCTCATCGAGAACCAGCACCTGACTGTTGGCGATGGGACCGCCCAGGCAGCGATTGTGATCGCCGGCCTGCATTTGACGCGCGGTGACCAGCACCGTGGCTTCAGTAGGGCCATAGAGGTTGTAGAGCTTGCCCTGGCGGGTCAGTTGTTCGATGACCCACGGCTCGCAGACATCGCCCCCCGTCATCACGTGGTCGAGGCCGCGCAGTTGCTCCAGCGGCAGAATGCTCAACAGCGCCGGCGGCAAAAAAGCGTGGCTCAGCCGATGCTGGCGGATCAGCTCCACCAGTTGCAGAGGGTCGCGACGCTGGTCTTCGTCAGGCACGATCAGCTCCGCGCCCTGCAACAAGGTCGGGAAAATGTCGATCAGCGACGAGTCGAAACCCAGCGAAGAAAACTGCAGCACCCGACTCTGCCCGGTCAGTTGCACATAGTCGGCGTACCAGGCGGTGAAATGGGCGAGATTGGCCTGGCTGAGCAGCACGCCTTTGGGCTGGCCGGTGGTGCCCGAGGTATACAGCGCCATGCACGGCGCTTCGAGATCGGGGCGATGGCGCATCAGCGGTTGGTCGAGGTTCACCCCCTCGGCGTCGATGGCAGTGATGTCCAGGCCAGGCAAGTCGGCGGCGAGCGGATGCTGCCCGTCATGCAGCAGAACCACCGCACCCGCGTTCGACAGGATGTACTGCTGACGTTGCAGCGGATGGCTCGGCTCCAGCGGCAGGTACACCGCGCCGCAGCCCAGGATCGCCAGAATCCCCGCATACAATTCGCTGCACTTCGGCAGGCAAATGCCCACCACCAACGGCCCCTCCCGTTGATCAAGCAAGGGTTGCAAGCGTTGCTGGATAGCGAGGCTCAGGGCATGGAGTTGGCCATAGTCGAGCGAGCTGCCAGCAACCCTCAGCGCCGGTCGCCGGGCACACTGAATGAAGCGTTGTTCAAGGCGCTCGATCATTGGCACCTGGGCCTGAGCCAGCAATCGAGGATCGGCCGTCGCGTTGCGCTGGTGAACGAAGGCCAGGCTGTCGAGAAACAGCAGGTTTTCAATCTGTTCGAAGTGAACGCCAGTAATCGATTCGGCGAGCCGGAAATACTCGGCGTCCCGCGAATAGCGACTGACCAGCAAGGCCACCTGATCCACCAGCTCCGCGACGGCGCGCAGACGCAGTGCCTGTCCGTTTCCCGAAGGCTCATCGGCGATCGGCACGGGGCGCAGCCGCCTGGAATCGACTGTGCATAACAGGTCCAGCGAAGGCAGGCCCGAAGCGCCGGGCAGGCCGATGCCTAACTGCAGCGTCAGGCGCGGTGCATCACTGAGCAGCGGCCAATCGAGGCTTGCATCATCGATCAACAGGTCTACGCCAGCCGGCGAAGGTACATCGAGCGTCGTCACCCGGGCCAGCGTATGTCCGTGTTGTTCCAGTTCCAGCTGCAGGTCGGTCAGGGCCTGGCTTCGTCCAATGAGCAGAATGTCGAGACGTCTCATGATGTACTCCTCGTCAAATCAGGTAGTCGCTCAAGGCGCTTTGCACGCACGGCGAATCGAGCAGCGAGCTGCTGCGAAAGAACCGCACGATGTTGGTCACCAACGGGTGGTGTCGATTGATCGGGAAGGCCAGCCCCGACACCTCGCTGCGCAGGGCATGGCGCGCTGCGTCGCTGATCGGCAAGGCATTGATCAGGCGCAAGTCGAAGGACTTCTGGATATCGTTGGTCAGGTAATGGCCGATAAACACCGGCAGGATCTGCGCGATGCACTGGCGGTCCTCTTCACTCGCGGTGTGCCAGTAGATACGCACCATCCGCGACCAGAAACCGGAGTGCCGACCTTCGTCGAGCAAGTGATCGGCCATCAGCCCCTTGATCGATTGCTTGACCGTGTCGTCCTTGGCGAACGCGGCGACATCGCCGGTCACGGTGTTCTCCGCGATCGCCACGCAGATCAGTTCCACGGCACTGCGCAGGTGTGGTGGTGCCAGGTCGATGGCCGCCGGAATCGCCCGGCTCAATTCGATTTCACCCGGTAGCTCGATGGGCTCGATGCCGGTCATGGCCACGGTCTGCTGCATGAAGTCCATGGCCACCAGCGCGTGGTAATCCTCATCGACCACCACGGTCATGGCGTCGTAGCGACAGGCAAACGGGAAGGCCAGGTCGAAGCGATTCTTGGCGATGCTGCGCGCTGTCTTGTCGACGATCTCGGTTTCGAAAATCACCACGTCGTTGATGAATTTGTACAGCGTCTGCACCAGCGCAAAATCACGTTGTCCGGGGCATTCGCGCAGGAAGGTTTCGCTGAGCACCAGTGGCTGGCGACTCAAGGGGTAGATCAATTTGTCGTCGTTCTCCAGCACACGACGGGGGCGGGTGCGGATGGTGGCGCGACTCTCCCAGGCATCGGCGAACGACAGGTAATCGGCGGCGTTCATACGTTCACCTCCACCAGCGGCTCGCTCATGCTCAGGCGCAGGCCGTCCCACAGGGCGATGCGGCTTTCCACGGCGGCGAGGGCGCTGGCGTACACGTCCTGTTCACGCTGCGGGTCGGCACCGATCAGCCGTGCCAGGAGTTTTTCCGCGGCGGGGCCGTGGTCCTCCGAGTCGACTTCAATGTGTCGCTCAAGGTAGTAGCGAAAGGTCGGGGCCTGTTCAATGCCGATGCCCCAGTCATCGAGAATGCGCTGGAACATCTGCGGGATCACACTCTCGCGACCATGCAGGAACGCCGCCGCGACACTGTGCCCCGGCGCATGCAGCGCGGTGTGCAGGGTATGGCGCACGAAGCGCGCAGCGGCCGGGTCGACATCCACGCTTTGCAACGCCACGTCGTAGCTCACGCCTTCCCGTTGCAGCGCCACGAAGCGTTCCACCGCGGCGGTACTGGCGCCGACTTCGCGCATGGCATCCAGATACAACTCGAAATGGCTGTAGTGACCCTGGGCCGGACGGTCATCGGACTCTTCACCCAGCACGATTTCATTGATCAACCGGGCTGCCTGCGGATCGCGCGGCGGCAGCCAGGGCAGGTGTGTGCAGGTCAGTTCCTGTTGCAGGCGTTTGGTCAGCGACATGAAATCCCACACGGCAAATACATGGCTTTCCATGAAGCGCTGCAATACCGGAAGCGAATTGATTTCCGAGAAGATGGGGTGCGCGCTAAGTTCGGATTTTCTTTGCTCTAGACGTTCTTTAGTTGCGTTCATGGATACATCCTTGAATGATCGGAAGTTGTGTTCGGATACGGCTTGATCGCAATTGAAAGTTTTCTGTTGGCGAGCAGGCGCCTCAACGGAATTGATGGTTATTGATGGCTGAAAGCTCTGGTTGTGTACCTGTAGGCCGCATGCTGCGGCGGCGCTGGAAAAGTTAGTACACAAATTTAGTGTCGGGCAAGTTATTTAGTAAATATTCAGAAGTTTAACTTTCGTAGGTGCGACAACTTCCAATAAGACTTTTGATTAAAGTTTTATTTGTGCGTAGTTACTCCTTCCGCCTTATATAAGTCAGAATTTTTATAAAGAGTGAATGCCTCACTCGAAGCAACTTTCCAATGACGTTCGTCGAGGTGTTTGAGGGGATGCAAGTGAGCCGAGGATGGCGTCGACGCTCTCCAATCCCGTGGCAAGACTCCTTCCGTTGGTTCCTGGTGTGGGGTCTGCGTCACTGCTGCAGGTGTCGCCCGTTCATGGCTCGTTGTCGACCCAGGATTTAGCGTAATTCAAGGCGGGGGCTATCACCGAGACATGCGAGTCGGTGGCGGATGTATAGGGGGAGAAAATGTAAGCGGATGGTTCGCCGACGGCTTTTGGCAGGAGCACGACATGCCTGCGATAGCGTCACCAGGTCGCTATCGCAGGCTGTCCATGCTTCTGAAGGTTGTGACTGAAGAGCGTTCTATTTAGAGGCTTTTCTGCTCTGGGCCTCGGGGCTTTCGAGGTAGCGGGTAATGACTTCGACACCTCGATTGAGGTGATGTGTCAGCAATTCCACCGAACCGTCGACGTCGCGATTTTCGGCGGCTCGCAACAATGCGCGGTGGTCTTCCTGGGACAGTTTGCCCAGTCCCATGGCCTCCAGGTTGAAACGCAGGAAACGTTCTTCCTCGTTCAACCCGTCCTCCACCAGTTTCAGCAGGCGTTTGTTGCCCGCCTTGCAGTACAGCGACATGTGGAAAAGACGATTGAGACGGCCGATTTCGGTGTAGTCGTGTTCCGTTTCCAGTTCGTCGATATAGCGGGCCGCCTGTTCCAGATCCGCGGCGTCCAACAGCGGGACCGAAAGACGCAGGGCCTCGGACTCCAGCAGGATGCGCAGCGCATAGGTTTCCACGGCATCGCCCTGGACCAGAGGCGCCACCACGGCCCCTTTGTGGGCAACCACGTTGAGCAGTGACTGGGCTTCGAGCTGGCGCAGGGCTTCGCGCACGGGCATGCGGCTGACCCCGAACAGATCGGCCAGATCCTGTTGGCGCAGTGCAATGCCGCAAGGCAGGCGACCATCCAGAATCGCCGCACGCAAGGTCTCTTCAATGATTGAACGAGCCAGGTGCGCCGGAATCGGCCCGTTGACCTTGATGCTGCTGAGAGGGTTGGGCTTTTGTGTCACTACAACTCACCCTGATTGACTGGTTTATTTTTGGATCCAACTGACACTAGTACCACCTGACGGCTTGTCAAACTTGCAACACCGAGGCTTTTCCTAATTCTAGCCCGCCGTGGGTGATCTCACCGTGCCATTGTTTTTTCAAGGGCTAACCTACACCATCAACCGACTTCGACCTGCCTTTCCAGGGTGCCTTGCATTGGCTTTACCTTTCCCAACCTCCCGGATATTGCGCGGGCTGTGCGGCGCCTTGCTGCTCGCTGGCGTGATGCTGGGCGATGTGTTGGGCGATGCGCAGGTCGATTGGGATTTTTCCCTGATCGTCCGTCAAGCGCAGGCATTGTACGGACCTTTGGGTGAAGGCCAGAAGCGTATTGATGATTGGCAACAGTTGCTGGCCACCCAACAGTCAATCAGCGAGCTGGAACAGCTCAACCGGGTCAATCGGTTCTTCAATCAGCGAATGCGTTACGTCGAAGACATCGACCTGTGGCATCAGGTCGATTACTGGGAAACGCCGATCGAAGCCTTGTGGAAAGGCGCCGGCGATTGCGAAGACTACGCTATTGCCAAGTATTTCAGCTTGCGCCATCTCGGGGTGGCCAGCGACAAATTGCGCATCACCTACGTAAAGGCCTTGCGCTTGAATCGCGCGCACATGGTGCTGACCTATTACGCACGCCCCGATGCCATGCCGCTGGTGCTCGACAGCCTGACCGACAGTATCCAGCCGGCCAGCGAGCGTACGGATTTGCTGCCGGTCTACTCTTTCAATGCAGAAGGGTTGTGGTTGCCCGGTGCCAAGGGCAACCAGAAGGTCAGTGATACCAAGCGCCTGTCCCGTTGGCAGGATCTGCTGAAGAAAATGCAGGCCGAAGGATTTCCGGTCGAGACCACTCACTAGGAGCATGCCCACAGATGTCCTTGTTCAAACAGCTATTGATCGCAATCTGTCTGTTCCTGGTCGTCGCCTTCACCGGCAGCTTCATGGTCAGCCTGGAAAGCTCGCGCACCCAATACGTCAACCAGCTGCGCTCCCACGCCCAGGACGCCGCGACGGCATTGGCGCTGTCGCTGACGCCGAACATCGATGACCCGGCGATGACCGAATTGCTGGTCAGCTCGATTTTCGATAGCGGCTACTACGCGAGCATCCGGGTGGTCGATCTGTCCAACGGCAAAACGCTGGTCGAACGCAGCGGCATTCCGGCCGATACCCAAGTGCCGGATTGGTTCGTCAGGCTGATCGGCCTGGAGGCTGCCGGGGGCGATGCGATTGTCAGCCGCGGTTGGGAGCAGGCAGCGCGCGTCGAGGTGGTCAGCCACCCGATGTTCGCCCTGGCCAAGTTGTGGCAAAGCGCGCTGGGCAGCCTGGCCTGGCTGTTGATCTGCGGCGTG
This sequence comes from Pseudomonas putida, assembly GCF_050989985.1. Lineage (GTDB taxonomy): Bacteria > Pseudomonadota > Gammaproteobacteria > Pseudomonadales > Pseudomonadaceae > Aquipseudomonas > Aquipseudomonas putida_AI. Next base: position 6,639,677 of record NZ_CP158815.1, on the reverse strand, counting down.
GTCAGCGCGGTGTTGGGGGCGCTGTTGCTGCGTCGACAACTCAAACCGCTCGACTACATGGTGCAACAGTCCCACGCCATCGCCCGTCGCGAGTTTCTCAGCCTGCCGCAATTGCCGCGTACACCTGAGTTGCGGCGCGTGGTGCAGGCCATGAACCAGATGGTCGAGAAGCTCAAGGCGCTGTTTCAGGAACAGGCCGAGCGCAGTGAAAAACTGCGGACCGAGTCCTATCAGGACAACCTGACGGGGCTCGCCAATCGCCGCTATTTCGAGATGCAATTGAACGCGCGGGTGAGTAACCCGGAACAGGCCAGCTCCGGCTACCTGTTGTTGCTGCGGGTGCAGGATCTGGCGGGCCTCAACCAGCGCTTGGGCGGTCAGCGCACCGATGAATTGCTGAAGGCGGTGGGCGAGCAATTATCCCGCGAATGCGCCCGCTATCCGGCCACGCAAAACCTCGTCACGCGCATCCGTGGCGGCGAGTTTGCCGTGCTGGCGCCAGGGTTGATGCGCGAAGAAGCGCTGCAACTGGCGCAACACCTCGACTCGGCACTGGCCAGCCTGCATGCGACCGGCGCCACCGACGTGGCCTCGGTCGCCGCGATCGGCCTGGCACCCTTTGTTCACGGTGACACACCGCAAGCGGTGCTCGGCCTGGCGGACCAGGCATTGGCGCAGGCCGAAGGCCAGGTGGATTCTCATTGGGTGTGCCTGGATCACAGCGCCTCGGTCGATGTCGGCGATGATCATCATGCCTGGCACAAGCTGCTGGACGTGGCCCTGAACCAACGGCGCTTTCGTTTGTATTTCCAGCCGGTGGTGGCCAGCCAGGACACGCAATTGGTGCTGCATTACAAGGTGCTGTCCCGGCTGATCGACGACCAGGGCCAGAGCGTTCCGGCGGGTCGCTTCCTGCCGTGGCTGCAGCGCTTCGGCTGGGCGGCCCGGCTCGATCGCCTGATGCTGGAATTGGTGCTGGAGCAGATGGACGATCACGAAGCATCGCTGGCGCTGAACCTGTCGTCGGCCACCCTGGATGATCCGCAGGCGTTGAATGCGCTGCTCGACCTGCTGCGTTCGCATTCCAATCTGGGACCGCGCCTGACCCTGGAAATCGGCGAAGAACAATTGCCGGAGCAAGCCCAGCTGGAAGACCTGACGAGGCGTTTGCGCAGCCTCGGGTTCTCATTGAGCCTGCAACACTTCGGCGGGCGCTTCAGCATGATCGGCAACTTGGCGCGGCTCGGCCTGGCATACCTGAAGATAGATGGCAGCTACATCCGCGCGATCGACCAGGAGAGCGACAAGCGCCTGTTCATCGAAGCCATCCAGCGCGCGGCCCATAGCATCGATTTGCCGTTGATTGCCGAGCAGGTTGAAACCGAGGGCGAGCTGGCGGTGATTCGGGAGATGGGGGTGTATGGGGTTCAGGGGCGGTTGGTGGGTGAGCCGAAGCCTTGGCAGTAAGACTTGGGATTTGAGTTGAATGTCATGCCGTCATCGCGAGCAGGCTCGCTCCCACAATGGTCCTATATTGCACACAAATCCTGCGACCACACCGATCAACTGTAGGAGCGAGCCTGCTCGCGATGACGGCAGTACCGACGCTGAAGATCTCGAGGCTTAGATAAACCCTTCCTCATCATCATCAACCAAATGACTCAACCCCCCCAAAGCCTCCCGGGCCTGGGTCCGGTCCATCAGTTTGGCCTGTGCGGCAGCCGGCAAGTCGGTGACCAGGATCACGCCCTTGCTGATCAGCACTTCGATCAAGTCGTCGAGTACCCGGATCATTTCCAGGTCGCTCTGCTTGAGTTGCTTGAGCTGTTTTATCTGCTTGAGCTGTTTGAGGCTGGTGGCCATGACTTCGTTGGCGAACCAGGCCTGCAGGTCGGGGTGGTCGGCCGGCAGCGTTTCCGTGGACTCGGCATAGGCTTCGGCTTCGACGCGCATCAGTTGCCCTTCTGTATTGCGTTGCACGTAGAACATTGAGCATCCCTCAGAAGTGAACAGCGTCATGCTGTCAGCAGCATAGGCGAAATACGCCATATGGTTATTCGCTAACGGTATTTAAAATCGCGTTCTTATACCTATAAAGTCACACCCCTGCGTACCTGCCGACCAATCGGCGCGCCGCACGACACGAACCAACACGGGACCTCCGTGAGTTTCTGATCGACGCGCGCGCCCTTGAGCGTGCCGTGCGTGGGAGTGATTTATGTCAGCCGTTTCAGCATCGCCAGTCATCGCGCCACAACACTTTGAAATCCGCCCGTTCAGCGGTGCGGTGGGGGCCGAAATCCTTGGCCTCGATTTGTCCCGCCCGATCAACGATCAGGACTTCGCGCGCATTCACCGCGCACATCTGGACTATCACGTCGTGGTGTTCCGCGACCAGCGCATCACCCCCGAACAACAGATCGCCTTCAGTCGCCGTTTCGGCGTGTTGCAGATCCATGTGCTCAAGCAGTTCCTGCTGACCGGTCACCCGGAAATCCTCATCGTTTCCAACATCATCGAGAACGGCCAGAACATCGGCCTGGGTGATGCCGGCAAATTCTGGCACTCCGATCTTTCCTACAAGGAACTGCCGAGCCTGGGCTCGATGCTGCACGCCCAGGAGCTGCCGTCCGAAGGCGGCGACACCCTGTTCGCCGACATGCACAAAGCCTGGGACAGCCTGCCCGAGGCGCTACGCAAAGCGGTCGAAGGTCGCTCCGCGGCGCACTCCTACACGGCGCGTTACAGCGAAACCAAATTCGAAGGCAACTGGCGCCCGACGCTGACCCCGGAGCAGCTCGCGCAAGTCGCCGAAGTCATTCATCCGGTGGTGCGCACGCACCCGGAAAACGGGCGCAAGGCGCTGTTCGTCAGCGAGGGCTTCACCACCCGCATCGTTGGCCTGCCGGAGGACGAGAGCCAGCAACTGCTGGCCGAGCTCTACGCCCACAGCGTCTTGCCGCAAAACATCTACCGCCATCAATGGCAGCCCCACGACCTGGTGTTCTGGGACAACCGTTCGCTAATCCACCTTGCCGCCGGCTGCCCCAGCCATCTGCGCCGCAAGCTGTATCGCACCACCATCCAGGGCGACGCGCCTTTCTGATTTGCCGGAGATCCGATCATGTCCAAACGTCTTCCATTCGCACCGCTGGCCGCGGCCATCGGCCTGGGTTTCAGCCTGATCGCCGGCAGCCTGGTGGCGCCGACCGTGGCCCACGCCGAAGGTGAAATCCGCATCGCCGAACAGTTCGGCATCGTCTACCTGCTGCTCAACGTCGTGCGCGATCAAAACCTGATCGAGAAGTACGGCAAGCAGGAAGGCATCGACATCAAGGTCGACTGGACTCAGCTCTCCGGTGGCGCGGCAGTCAACGATGCGTTGCTCTCCGGCTCCATCGACATTGCCGGTGCCGGCGTCGGCCCGCTGCTGACCATCTGGGACCGCACCCACGGCAAGCAGAACGTCAAGGCCGTGGCCTCCCTGGGCAACTTCCCGTACTACCTGGTGAGCAATAACCCGAACGTCAAAACCATCGCCGACTTCACCGAGAAGGACCGCATCGCGGTGCCGGCGGTGGGCGTTTCCGTGCAGTCGCGCTTCCTGCAATACGCGGCGGCCAAGCAGTGGGGCGACAAGGAGTTCAATCGCCTCGACAAGTACACCATCGCCGTTCCGCACCCTGATGCCACGGCAGCGCTGGTCGCTGGCGGCACCGAGCTGACCGGGCACTTCTCCAACCCGCCGTTCCAGGATCAGGCGCTGGAAAACAAGAACGTGCACGTGGTGCTTAACACCTACGACCTGCTCGGCCCGAACTCGCCGACGGTGCTGTTCGCCACCGAGAAATTCCGCAACGAAAACCCGAAAACCTACAAAGCCTTCGTCGATGCCCTGACCGAAGCTGCGCAATTCGCCCAGAACGATAAAGGCGCTGCGGCGGACACCTACATTCGTGTCACCAAGGCGAAGATCGAGCGCGCAGAGTTGCTGAAAATCATCGACAACCCGCAGTTCGAATTCAGTGTCACGCCGAAAAACACCTACCCGCTGGCCGAGTTCCTCTACCGCGTCGGCGCGATCAAAAACAAACCGGACTCGTGGAAGGATTACTTCTTCCAGGACGCCAAGCCGCTGCAAGGGAGCTGACGCACATGAACGCCCCTTTGCAAGGCCACACGGTCAGCAAACCGGCCACGGCAGCCCAAGCGCTGCTGTCGGTCGATAACGTCAGCCTGGAATACCGCACGCCGCAACGGGTGGTGCGGGCGACCCATCAAGTGAGTTTCGAGATCGACCCGGCAGACCGTTTTGTCCTGCTCGGGCCATCCGGTTGCGGCAAGTCGACCCTGCTCAAGGCTGCCGCCGGATTCATTCAGCCAGTGGAGGGCGAGATCCGTCTGCAAGGCCAGCGCGTGGATGCGCCGGGGCCGGACCGGATCGTGGTGTTTCAGGAATTCGATCAACTGCCACCGTGGAAAACCGTCAAACAAAACGTGATGTTTCCGCTGCTGGCCTCGAAAACCCTCAAGCGCAAAGAGGCCGAAGAGCGCGCGCTGCACTACCTGGAGAAGGTTGGCCTGGCGGCGTTTGCCGATGCCTATCCGCATACCTTGTCCGGCGGCATGAAGGCGCGAGTGGCCATCGCGCGGGCGTTGGCGATGCAGCCGAAAATCCTCCTGATGGACGAACCCTTCGCCGCCCTCGACGCCCTGACCCGGCGCAAGATGCAGGAAGAATTGCTGCTGCTTTGGGAAGAGGTGCGCTTCACTCTGCTGTTCGTCACACACTCCATCGAAGAGGCGCTGGTGGTGGGTAATCGCATCCTGCTGCTGTCGCCGCATCCGGGGCGGGTGAGGGCGGAAGTCCACAGCCATCAATACGATTTGCACAGTCTGGGCGGCGTGGCGTTCCAGGAATCGGCGCGACGCATTCACAGATTGTTGTTCGATGAAGGCCAGTCGCCGGAGACCGAGCGCGAACTGGATTTCGCCGACATCCGCATCGCTTATTGAGCCAGTTTTCGAGGAGGGCCCGATGAGCCATTTATCATCCCCGCGTGAAGAGTTCGAAACCGTATTGCAGCCACTGACCAGCGTGCCGCTGGAGCGTGAATTGCCCCTTGGCCAACGCCTGTGGCAACAGGGCTGGCTGCGCAAAAGCCTGATCCTGATTTTGCTCGCCGTGCTGTGGGAAGCCGTCGCCCGTTATCAGAACAACGACCTGCTGCTGCCGAGCTTCCTGCAAACCGCCCATGCGCTGTACGACGGTCTGCTCAGCGGCGAGTTGCTGGGCAAGGTGTGGATTTCCCTGGTGGTGCTGCTCAAGGGCTATCTGATCGGCATCGTCCTGGCGTTCGGCCTGACCACCCTGGCGGTCTCGACCCAGTTCGGTCGCGACCTGCTGAGCACCCTGACCTCGATGTTCAACCCGTTGCCGGCCATCGCTCTGTTGCCGCTGGCGCTGCTGTGGTTCGGCCTGGGGCAGAACAGCCTGATCTTCGTGCTGGTGCACTCGGTGCTCTGGGCGCTGGCGCTGAACACCTACGCCGGTTTCCTCGGCGTCTCCGAAACCCTGCGCATGGCCGGACGCAACTACGGCCTCAAGGGCATGCGCTTCGTGCTGTTCATCCTAATCCCCGCGGCGCTGCCGTCGATCCTGGCCGGGCTGAAAATTGGCTGGGCCTTTGCCTGGCGTACATTGATTGCGGCGGAACTGGTGTTCGGTGCGACCAGTGGCAAGGGCGGGTTGGGCTGGTACATCTTCCAGAACCGTAATGAGCTGTACACCGACAAGGTATTTGCCGGGTTGGCGGTGGTGATTCTGATTGGGTTGCTGGTGGAGAATCTGGTGTTTGATTCGCTGGAGCGGGTGACGGTGAAGCGGTGGGGGATGCAGCGCTAAGCCAATAGAACGTGGCCGATGTGTGGAAATTAGTAGGAACCAGTAATTGTCCACACAGCGCACCAGTTCGAATCAGCTCATGTCTTCCTGATGTTGTCGCGGCCAGTGTCCAGGGAGTTGGGGTCAACCTCAGCATATGGACTTGATGAAGAGGGGATTCGGCGTTGGCTAACGGGGGGGGGAGCGTTTGACGGCCCATAGCTGGAAGGGTGCCCAGTTGAGGTATTGGTAGCTCCATTTTTTAGATTGCGTGGATGGGCATCAGACCTTTCTTGTAGCTTCTTCAAATGAGGACTGTTGCCATAGCCAGGTGGATTCGATGAGTTTGCAGGTTGCCTCGAAGAGCCCCCGAAATAGTTAGAAGCGTTCCCGGATGCTGAGCTCTCTCCTACAACGTTTTGATGCAACCCGCCGCTTCGAGCTGTGGGTAATACCTTTGAGGTTGACGCATTCCCGAACTGTATCGTTTTCGGATTTGATGCTCCCATTGTCTGGAGCAATCTTCCGCGGTCGCTAATGGTTGAAACCAAGGCTTTCAACGGGTTTTGGCCAACAGTTCTTTGTGCTTGATAGGTGCTAAAAAAAGTATTTTTTGCCTCTATAAAATAGGTGAAACCAGTGCGGACAAGGGGGAGAAGAGCATGCCCCGACGGATCCGAATTCATCAGCGGCTCCCCGTGGCAATACATATACGCATTCCTCCCCCCCTTATCGTGCGGACTCAAGCTGTCCGGACTGTGAAAACGCATCAACCGAGGGTTGTAAGCACGGTAGCCGTTGCCCAGCAAATACAAATCGAATCCCGGCTCGCGCAGTTCACCGTTGAACCCTAGCCGCGTCATGACCGCAAGTTGCGCCGAATGTTGGCCGTAGGGTGAGTACCGAATGAGATTGGTGTTATTCGCATGGATTTCGGCGTGTACCGAGTTTTTGAGATCTGTCGCCAGCAGCACCGTGTATTGCCCGGTTGGGTTCTGTTTCTTGGCTTGAGTCATGCCGAAGACCTCTGCGGGAGGATAGAGGTGAATGTCTGGCTTAGTTTCACCCTTCACGACCAAGGTTGAGAACTAGCAGAACTGATAGTGGCTGGGGCGGGTGGTGATGGTGACAGTGCCGACGCTTTCGCGAGCAGGCTCGCTCCTACAAGGGTTATTTGTCGTGCACAAATTCTGCGCTCACTGAAGAGCCACTGTAGGAGCGAGCCTGCTCGCGAAGAGGCCGGGACAGCCGACACAACATTGGAAGTATGTTTGCTAGCATTGCGTTTGAATCAACTCTGATCAAACAAGAGTGCTCGCCATGCAACTCCCCGACATGAACCTTCTGATCGCCCTCGACGCCCTGCTCGACGAAGGCAGCGTGGTGGGCGCCGCGCGACGGATGAACCTCAGCCCGGCGGCCATGAGCCGAACGCTGACGCGTATCCGCGAGGCCATTGGCGATCCGATCCTGGTGCGTGCCGGCCGTGGTCTGGTACCCACGCCCAAGGCGTTGGAGCTGCGCGACCAGGTTCGGGATCTGGTCGAGCAGGCCGAGCAGTTGTTTCACTCGGCCCGGGTCGTGGACCTGAGCAGTCTGCGTCGGCGATTCAGCATTCGGGCCAATGATTTTTTTGTGGGCATTTACGGCGGTAAGTTGTTCGACACCCTGCAGCGTCAGGCGCCGCATTGCGAACTGCGCTTTGCGCCTGAGGGCGATGGCGATGATGAGGCCCTGCGGGAGGGGCGTATCGATCTGAGCGTCAGCAATAACCGCCCGCTGATGCCGGAAGTGAAGGTGCAAAACCTGTTTTCCACCCAGTTTGTCGGCCTGGTGCGTGAGGATCATCCGCTGCTCGATGAAGAGATCACTGCCGAGCGATTCGCTCGGTATTCCCATATCAGCATGTCCCGCCGCGGAATCGCCCGCGGGCCGATCGATACGGCACTCAATGCCCTGGGGCTGGAGCGGCATGTGGCGTTGATCGCGCCGAGCTTCCATGCGGCGATGTTCGCGCTGCCTGATACAGATCTGATTCTGCCAGTGCCCAGGGAAACGCTGTTGAGTGTTCGCCGGCTGGGCATGAAGTTGCGCTCGTTCACCTTGCCGATCCCTTTGCCGACTGTCGTGCTGAGCCAGGCCTGGCATCCGCGATTCGATAACGACCCCGCACACCGCTGGCTGCGTGAAACACTGAAGCGTTGCTGCGAAGAGACATGGCTGGCAGCTCAATCCTGAAGAGAGCAAACAGACTTTGTGGCGAGGGAGCTTGCTCCCGCTGGGTCGCGAAGCGGCCCCAAAAGAGGGACTGCTGCGCAGTCCAGCGGGAGCAAGCTCCCTCGCCACAGATTCTTCTACTAAACCGAAACCGCACTTCCTAACACCTATGGATGGTGGTCCCCCCGACACGGCGGTGTTAGTTTTCCCCATAATTTCTTTCCGAATCAGCGATCAGTTCTCGCTCATTTTTGTCATTCAATTGCTGCGTCCAGCGCACTTATACATTGCCAATAAGTCAGTTTTCGACAGCGATTGGCCTTCGTAGACTGCCACCTCAATTAATTCGGAGTTGTGAACCGATGACCTCAATAACGGCCTCGGTGCCTTTGGCTGCGCCCGCGCCGGCCGCCGCACCCACGGTGTTTGGTCTGCGGATCATTGTTGGCCTGGTGGGCGTGTTGCTGGCGGTGCTGGTGGCGGGCCTGAACGAAATGGTGACCAAGGTCGCGCTGGCCGACATTCGTGGCGGCCTGGGCATTGGCTACGACGAGGGCACCTGGCTGGTCGCCAGCTATGCCGCGACCTCGGTGGCGGCCGCAGCCTTCGCGCCCTGGTGTGCGGTGACGTTCTCGTTGCGCCGTTTCACCCTCTGCGCCATCAGCGCGTTCACCCTGTTGGGGGTGCTGTGCCCGCTGGCGCCGAACTACGAAAGCCTGCTGGTGTTGCGCACCCTGCAAGGCCTGGCGGGCGGCGCGCTGCCTCCGATGCTGATGACCGTCGCACTGCGTTTTCTGCCGGCCAATGTAAAGGTCTTCGGCCTGGCCGGTTATACCTTGACCGCCACCTTCGGCCCGGGGCTCGGCACACCCTTGGCGGGGCTGTGGAGCGAGTATGTCGGCTGGCAATGGACGTTCTGGCAGATCGTTGCGCCCTGCCTGATCGCCATGGCGGCGGTGGCCTATGGCATCCCCCAGGACCCGCTGCGGCTGGAGCGTTTCAAGCAGTTCAACTGGCGCGGTCTGCTGTTGGGTTTTCCGGCGATCTGCATGCTGGTGATCGGCATCCTGCAAGGCAATCGGCTGGACTGGTTCGAGTCGAATCTGATCAGCGCCTTGCTGGCCGGTGGTTCGTTGCTGCTGGTGGCATTTCTGATCAACGAATGGTCGCAGCCGGTGCCGTTTTTCAAGATGCAGATGCTCGGCATCCGCAACCTGTCGTTCGCCTTGCTGACCCTGTCCGGGGTACTGGTGATTTTGCTGGCGGTGATCATCATTCCGTCCAGTTACCTTGCGCAGGTTCAGGGGTATCGCCCGGTGCAGACCGCGCCGATCACGCTGTTGGCGGCGCTACCGCAGTTGATCGCGCTGCCGTTGGTGGCGGCGCTGTGCAACCTGCGTTGGGTCGATTGCCGTTGGGTGCTGGGGATTGGCTTGAGCATGCTGGCGCTGTCTTGCCTGGGCGGATCGCAGCTGACGTCGGAGTGGATTCGCGATGACTTCTATGTGCTGCAGCTGCTGCAGATCTTCGGCCAGCCCATGGCGGTGCTGCCGCTGTTGATGCTGTCCACCGGCAGTATCCAGCCGATGGATGGGCCGTTCGCCTCGTCCTGGTTCAACACCGTGAAAGGCCTGGCGGCGGTGATTGCCACCGGCGTGCTGGAGACCTTGACCACCGCCCGCTTGCACTTTCACTCGACGATGCTGGTCGATCGCCTGGGCAACTCGCCCCTGGCCGATTCCGATAGTGCAGGCCTTGCCCACCGGCTGCACGAGCAGGCCGTGGTGCTGACCTCCTCAGATCTTTATCTGTGCATGGCCGGCATCGCCGTCGCGCTGATCCTGCTGATTTTCTGGATGCCGACGCGGATCTATCCACCGCGCGCTCCGACTTGAATGCTCCACTGAAACCGAGGTTTTTATGACGACTCAATCAAAGCAAAAAGTGGCCGTGGGCGTTGCCGTCGTGATCGCGGTGGGCGCGATGGTTTACTTGCTGACGCCTGGCCTGTTCGGCCAACGTACGCAACAGACCACCAACGACGCTTATGTCTCGGCGGACTACACGCTGGTGGTGCCGCGCGTGGCCGGGTTTATCAAGCAAGTGCTGGTGGAAGACAACCAACAGGTCAAGGCCGGACAGTTGCTGGCGCTGATCGATGACCGCGATCTGCGCGCCGCCGCCGATGCCGCCGCCGCCGAGGCGCTGGTGGCGCAGGCGCAGCTGCAAAATGCCAGGGCGACCCTCGAGCGCCAGGCGTCGGTGATCGCCCAGGCGCAGGCGACGGTGGTGTCCGCCAAGGCGGAAATGGCCTTCGCCGAGCATGAACTCAATCGCTACAACCATCTCGCCGGGGTGGGCGCAGGCACCGTGCAGAATGCGCAGCAGGCGCGTACCCGCATCGACCAGGCCAGCGCCCGCTTGACCAATGCCACGGCGGTGCTGGCCGCCGAGCGCAAGCAGGTGGACATCCTTACCGCGCAGCGCGACGGTGCCGAAGGTGGACTGAAGCGGGCACAGGCGAAACTGGAAATCGCCCGTTTTGATTTGTCCTACACCCGCATCGTCGCGCCGCAGGATGGCATGGTCGGTGAGCGTGCCGTGCGTGTCGGCGCCTATGTCACACCGGGCAGCAAGCTGCTGGCGGTGGTGCCCCTGGCCCAAGCCTATGTGGTGGCCAACTTCCAGGAAACCCAGTTGACCCATGTGCAGCCGGGGCAGGATGTGCAGGTGCGCGTCGACACCTTTGGCGGAGAAGCGCTGAACGGGCGGGTGGAGAGCATTGCACCCGCTACCGGCGTGACCTTCGCCTCGGTCAAGCCGGACAACGCGACGGGTAACTTCACCAAGGTTGTGCAGCGGATTCCGGTGAAGATCGTGCTGGAACCGGGGCAGCCGTTGGCCGAGCGGTTGCGGGTGGGGATGTCGGTGGAGGCGCGGATTGATACGGCGAGTGTGAAGGCCAATGAGGTTGTTCAGCGATGAAGAGTTTCGTTGCCCCGGCCGACGCCATCGCGAGCAGGCTCGCTCCCACAGGGGATCCGCTTCTGAATGGAGATTCTCGGTACGACACAGACCCAATGTGGGAGCGAGCCTGCTCGCGAAGAGGCCATAAGCCTCGCCTCACCCTTTGTGCCTTGTTCATCATGAGCCTCTCAGCCTGCACCGTCGGCCCGGACTTCCACAAACCTGAGTCCCAGCCCGTCACCGAATGGGCAAAACCAAAAAAAGCCGCCCCCAGCCAGGCCATCGCCGACACCCTGGGCGAGCGCTGGTGGGAAGTTTTCAACGATCCAAAACTCTCGGCGCTGAGCCATCGCGCCCTGACCGATAACCTCGACCTCAAGCTCGCCAGCAGTCGCCTTGAGCAAAGCCGGGCGGTGCGTCAGGTGATCACCGCCGACCGTTATCCAACCACCGCCGTCGGCGGCAGTTACAGCCGTAAACGCAACAGCAGCGAAGGTTTGATGGACCCATCGGGGAATAACGGCAATTCCGCGTTCAACCTGTGGGATGCCGGTTTCTCGGCCTCCTGGGAACTGGATTTGTGGGGCCGCGTGCGCCGCGAAACCGAAGCTGCCGACGCCACGCTGGAAGTCGCGGAAAACGACCGCCGGGGCGTGTTGCTGTCGGTGCTCGCCGAGACCGCTCAGGACTACATTCAGCTGCGCGGCGTGCAAAACACCCGGGCGGTCACCGAGCAGAACCTAGAGGTGGCTCGCCACAGCCTGAAGCTGTCGCAACTGCGCCTGGGCGATGGTGTGGCGACCGATCTGGATGTCGCTGAAGCGGCCGCGCAAGTCGCCGCCATCGAGTCGCGCCTGCCAGCGCTGGAACAGCGCCAGGCACAGCTGATCAACGCCTTGAGCCTGTTGATGGGCGAGCCGCCCCAGGCGCTGGCGAGCGAATTGTCCAGCGACGCACCGGTGCCGCAGACGCCACGTCAGGTCGCCATCGGCCTGCCGTCGCAACTGGCCGAGCGGCGCCCGGACATTCGCCAGGCCGAAGCCCGACTGCATGCCGCCACCGCGAGCATCGGCGTGGCCAAGGGCGATTTCTATCCACGCATTACCCTGTCAGGCAATGTCGGTTCGCAAGCCATGCAGTTGAGCGATTTCGGTTCCTGGGGCTCGCGTACGTTCGGTATCGGCCCGCAATTCAGCCTGCCGCTGTTCGACGGTGGGCGCCTGCGTGGCGTGCTGAATCTGCGCGAAGCCCAGCAACAGGAAGCCGCCATTGCCTACCAGCAGACTGTATTGCGGGCCTGGCATGAAATCGACGACCAGCTGAGCGCCTACAACGCCAGCCAATTGCGCCGCGACAGCCTGGCCGAAGCGGTGCGGCAGAACCAGGTCGCCCTGCAAACCGCGCAGCGGCAATACACCGAGGGCGTGGTGGATTTCGTCAACGTCCTCACCGTGCAAGGTGCGTTGCTGGCGACGCAGGAGCAATGGGTCGAGAGCTCCACCGGCGTATCGTTGGCCGCCGTCGGGTTGTACAAGGCGCTGGGTGGCGGATGGGAGTCGGTGTACCCGTTGGCAGCGCAACGCTGAGCCTGACGCTCACTTCATCGGTTCGCCGTTCCGGACCGCGACATCGCGATAGGCAGTGGCCTAGAGTGAGCAAAGTATTCAGGTCGCGCGGGTGGAAGACGGATGGTGGTGGTGGAAAGCAAAGAACCGCAGGTGAAGCCTCTGCGATCTGGCGTGAACCGGCGTTTGCCTGACAACCGGCAGTGGTCGCGTACCCTGATCGGTGGGCTGCTGGTCCTGGCACTGGCCGCAGTGGCGCGCTTTTACGGCCTGACTGCCGCGGCCATCTGGGGCGACGAGGGCTCCAGCCTGTTGATGAGCAGGTATGCCGTGGCCGACATCTGGGTTCATGCCGCTCACGACGTGCACCCGCCGCTGTATTTCATGCTGCTCCATGGCTGGATCGAGTTGTTTGGCGACGGCATTTTCTCGATCCGCTGCCTGAGTGCGCTGCCGGGTATTGCCGCGGTGATGCTGGGCATGTGGCTGGTGCGATTGATGGCCAATCCCCGTGCGGCGTTGCTGGCCGGGCTGATGCTGGCGCTGCTGCCCACAGCGGTGCGTTACAGCCAGGAAGTGCGGATGTACGCGTGGCTGGGCATGTGGCTGCTCGGCGCGACGATTGCGCTGGTGTATTGGGTCAAGCAACCTCGCGACACCCGGGCATTGGTGGTTTACGCGCTGCTGATGACCGCCGGTTTTTACACCCACTATTTCACCGCGTTGTGCGTGCTGGTCCATTGGGCGTATTTGCTGGTGCTGCGCCTGCAGCCGAACCATCCCCTGAAACTCATCGACCGCCCGGCCTGGTGGCTAGCGAATGTCGCCATCGTGGTGCTGTTTTCCCCGTGGATCCCCAGTTTGATGGACCTGATCCAGCACATGGACCAGCTCAAGGCCAACGGTGATGTGGGCTGGGAATTGCCAGTCACGCTCAGCTCCCTGCCATCGATGGTGTGGGATTTCCTGATCCAGGAAGATGGGGATGCCTTGCCGTGGCTGCTGTTCGGCGCGCTACCGATGCTGTTGCTGGCGGTGATCGTGATAACGGGCTTGCGTGATCGCAGCCGTCATCGCTGGAGTGTCTTGCTGGCGCTCTACACGCTGCTGCCGCTGTTGCTGGTTTACGGTGTTTCGTTCATTTCACCGGTGTTCATCGAGCGCTATCTCAACGCCTATGCACTGGGCCTGCCGCTGATCATGGCGCTGGCCATCGACCGCTTGCTCAATGTCTTTCGCCTATTGGCGTTCGGCTTGCTGGCGCTGTTTGTCGGCACCGAGCTGGTCGGGCTGAAAACCAATGCCACGGTGGATGTGAACGACCAGACCAGCGTGATGGTCGAGTTCATCAACCAGCATTACGTCGAAGGCGACCGGATCGTTATCAGCGACATGCTCTGGTACATGCCTTATGTCTATTACAACCGCACCGATGCGGCGCCGATGCTCTACACGCCGCCTTTGGCCAATGGCAGTTCCAGTCGCCCCAACGATTACGGTTTCGGCACGCTGGTCAATGGCGACGCGCCAAGGATCTATCTCGACCGTCTCAGTCAATTGCCCAGAGGGACAGGACGTGTGTGGTTGATCAGCACCGCCGATCAGCCGGACGAATTCGCTCCGCTGCCCAATGGCTGGCAAAAAATCAGCGAAACCGAGGCGGGCAATAATCGGGCGCGGTTGTTCGTCATGGGCACCGAGCCGCGTTGATGGACAAAACTGTAGGAGCGAGCCTGCTCGCGATGGGGCCTTCACATTCAACATCAATGTTGACTGTCAGGCCGCCATCGCGAGCAGGCTCGCTCCCACAGTAAGGGGTGGCGCTCACGCTTTCGGCGACAGATCCGCCATGCCCTTTAGCAATTCGATCGGCAACGGAAAGACGATGGTCGAACTCTTGTCGCCGGCAATCGAACTCAGCGTCTGCATGTAGCGCAACTGCATGGCGCCGGGTTGGCGGCCGAGCATTTCGGCGGCTTGCATGAGTTTTTCCGAGGCCTGCAATTCGCCTTCGGCATGGATCACCTTGGCCCGGCGTTCGCGCTCGGCTTCGGCCTGTTTGGCGATGGCGCGGATCATCGATTCGTTGAGGTCCACATGTTTGATTTCGACGTTGGCCACCTTGATGCCCCAGGCATCGGTTTGGGCGTCCAGCACTTGCTGGATGTCGATGTTCAGCCGTTCCCGTTCAGCCAGCAGTTCATCGAGTTCGTGTTTACCGAGCACCGCACGCAAGGTGGTTTGCGCCAGTTGGCTGGTGGCCATGAGGAAGTCTTCGACCTGGATGATGGCTTTCTGCGGATCGAGGACGCGGAAATACAGCACGGCGTTGACCTTGACCGAAACGTTGTCGCGGGTGATCACGTCCTGCGCCGGTACGTCCAGCACCACGGTGCGCAAATCGACGCGAACCATTTGCTGGATGACCGGAATCAGCAGGATCAGGCCCGGGCCCTTGACCTGCCAAAAGCGTCCGAGCTGGAACACCACCCCACGCTCGTACTCGCGCAGGATGCGGAAGGTCGCGCTGGCCAACGCGATCAGCAACAACAGGAGCGCGACAAAACCCAGCTGCAAGCCCATGACTATTCTCCAACCGATACCGCGTCAGTCGCGGCCACTTCCAGCATTAATCCCTTGCGTGCCACGACCTGCACCCGTTGCCCGACCTGCAACGGCTTGGCGCTCGACACCTGCCAGCGTTCGCCTTGCAAATGCACCCAGCCGTGACAGGCATCGCCAGCCTGCAACGACAATATCGGCGCGACACTGCCCAGCAATCCGGCATCGCCGCTGACGGCATGGCGCGGTCGGGTTTTCAGGGCGCGGATCAGCAGGGCGATCAACAGCAGCGCACTGAGCAGGCCCAGGCCGATCATCAAGGGCACGGGCAGCTGGGCATTGGTCAGGATCAGCGCGCCGATCACGAACATCACGATCCCGCCCAGGCCGATTACGCCGTAGTTGGGCAGGGCGGCCTCGGCAATCAAAAACGCGATGCCGAATGTGATCAGCCACATGCCGATCGGATCGGGGGGCGGCATTGCGGCGGTGTCCGCAGCGAGGGCGGAGGCGCTCAACAGCAATAACCATGCGATGGCACAACAGCGCGTATTCACGTGACCCTCCAGGAGAGCCGCTGGTGGTTCTGTATACAGTTTAGTTGACGCGCCAGTTGTATGAATTTTGCTCAGATGTTGACCTGTCCGGTGGGCGGATTTCCCGCCGGATTGGCCCTGCAGGCCTAGACTTTGAGTACGAAGAAAAGCGTCAACCATCGTCCGCCGAGCATCATGGCGGGCACGGAGGTGCATCATGCGAATGGCAAAAACCGTGCAGCGCAGCCTCGACAGGGCTCAATGCGCATATGACATCGTCACCCATCCCCACTCGGCCAGCAGCCTCGAAACGGCGCGGGTCGCAGGCATTCCCGCCGAGCGGGTCGCCAAATCGGTCATCCTCGACGACCACCATGGCCACTACCTGATGGCCGTGCTCCCCGCCAGCCGTCACCTGGACCTGAGCAAGGTCCGCAGCAGTGGCGAATGGCAGGTTTCCCGCGAAAGCAATCTGCCGCATCTGTTCGAAGACTGCGAACGCGGTGCCGTGCCCGCCCTGGGCGAAGCCTATGGGCTGGACGTGGTGATCGACCCACTGCTGACCCGGCAAAAGGACATCTACCTGGAAGCGGGCAACCACATCAACCTGCTGCACATGGACATGCCGGAGTTCCTGAAAATGGTGCCGCATGCGCAGGTGCGGGAATTGAGCAGTTAGATTTGCGCTGTGTTTACCGGCGTCATCGCGAGCAGGCTCGCTCCCACAGGGAGAACGCTTTCCTTGTGGGAGCGAGCCTGCTCGCGATGACCGCGCAGCGGTCCATTGATTGATACACAGGAGCCCGACATGGAAAACCCAACCCACAGCCTCCCATCCCTGTTCAAACAACTCGGCCTGGCCGACGACGCCGAAAGCATCGACAAATTCATCGCCACCCACTCACCGCTCAAGCCGGACCTGCACCTGGCCGACGCCTTTTTCTGGAGCCCGTGCCAGGCGGATCTGCTGCGCAATGAAATTCTGGATGATGCCGACTGGGCGGAAGTGGTGGATCAGTTGGATGTGATGTTGAGGAAGGGGCGGGGGGTGTAGAGGTTCAATTCGATTGTGGCCACTGTCGGGAGGTATGAACCAGGGCAAGGATCCAAATGGCACCCAGCGCCTGTTCGTAAACAATGCGATAGCTCTGATGCGGAATGAGTTCGCGAGTGCCGGGGATGATTCCGGCGTGACCGTGTTCGGGATATTGGCCAAGCCGGGATACTGCATCGCTAAAGCGATTGTCCATGTCGATGGCCGCTTTTGGGTTAACGGCGTACAGATAATCCCAAATGTCTGCACGATCCTGTGCTGCTTCCTTCGTCCAGATTATCTTCATTCGTCTATGGCGGCCCGTCCACGCCTGGCGGCGAACTCTGCTTCAATTTCCTCATTCGTCAGACCATCGCCTCTATGCATGGATGCACGAGCGATATCCACTTTGCGTTGCAGGAATGCTTCGTACTCACGGGATTCTCGTTGCGTTTGAACAAACTGACGCATCATTTCCCGAACAATTTGCGAGGCAGGACGGTGAGCGGCCTCCGCTTCGGCCATGAACTGTTCGCGCAAATCTGCCTCGAGTTTCATCGTGAAAACGGCTTGTTTTGACATCGGTAAACCTCCCGGTGGTGTGATGAAAAAGTATATACAAATTCATTACCTTGGCTGGTCAACTATCCGGGAGGCACGACAGATGGCTGCCGATATGTTTCAAAACTTGACGGAAAATCCCCATCAATGCCATATTGATAGTTAGCAAACTAACAGTGTGTGTATGACCCCGTGCCGAATGACCTCGACGCTCTCCAGATGAACATCAGCAGCTCCATGGTGGTGGCCGCCCGGCATTGGCGGAAGATCTGCCAGACTACGCTGGTCAACTATGGAATTTCCGAAGCCTGTGCCGTCCCGTTGCTGATGATCGGGCGTCTGGGCGATGGTGTGCGGCAAGTCGCGGTGGCGCAGGCGTCCGGGATGGAAAGCCCGTCGCTGGTGCGCCTTCTGGATCAGCTGTGTCATGCAGGCCACGTCTGCCGCACCGGCGATGCCCAGGATCGTCGCGCGAAATGCCTGAGCCTGACCGACACGGGGAGAGCGCTGGTGCAAAAGGTCGAAGCCGAGCTGGTGCGTCTGCGCAATGAAACCCTGGAAGGTATCGACCGGCGCGATCTGGAAGCGGCGCTGCGTGTTTTGCGCGCGTTCGAATCAGCCAGCCAGACTCAGGTGATCAACTCTTGAGCGGTTTCTTCAGCGGCATGCCCCCGGCGCGAGACTGGTTCTACGGCGTACGCACCTTCGCCGCCTCGATGATCGCGCTGTACATCGCATTGCTCATGCAAATGCCGCGTCCTTACTGGGCGATGGCGACGGTGTATATCGTTTCCAATCCGTTCCTCGGCCCGACCACGTCCAAGGCGCTGTATCGCGCCATCGGTACCTTTCTTGGTGCAGCGGCGGCGGTGCTGTTCGTGCCGATGTTCGTCCAGAGTCCCTACGTGCTGGTACTGGTGATTGCCCTGTGGACCGGCACGCTGTTGTTCCTGTCGCTGCACCTGCGCACGGCCAACAACTACGCCCTGATGCTGGCTGGCTACACCTTGCCGCTGATTGCCCTGCCGGTGGTGGATAACCCACTCGCCGTGTGGGACGTGGCCGAAGCGCGCACGGAAGAAATTTTCCTCGGCATCGCCGTTGCGGCCGTGGTCGGTGCGATGTTCTGGCCAAGGCGGCTGGCGCCGGTGTTCAACGATTCGGTAGGCAAATGGTTTGCCGACGCCACGACCTACAGCCAGCGCTTTCTCAGCCGCAATGTGCAGCCCGAGGAAGTCAGTGCGCTGCGCGCCTCGATGGTGGCGACCTTCAATAGCCTGGAGCTGATGATCGGCCAGTTGCCCCACGAAGGTTCGCGGCCACAGACCGTGCGCAACACCAAGGAATTGCGCGGGCGCATGATTCATTTGCTGCCGGTCATCGATGCCCTCGACGACGCGCTCTATGCCCTCGAACGACGTACGCCGGAGCTGGTGGACAAGTTCGCGCCTCTGCTCGCCGCCGCCGGTGAATGGCTGCAGCACAAGGACGCCGACATCGAGCGCTGGCAGGCCTTGAAAGACCAGCTCGAAGCCCTGCAACCCAGTGCCGAGGCGCTGGAGGATCGCAAGCAACTGTTGTTCTCCAACGCGCTGTATCGCCTCGGCGAATGGATTGACTTGTGGCAGGACTGTCGCAGCCTGCAAATTGCCATTCAGTGCGAAGACCAGGACAGCTGGCGCGCGGTGTATCGGCACTGGCGCCTGGGTCGGCTGACGCCTTTTCTGGATCGTGGCCTGATGTTGTATTCGGCGGCGTCCACTGTCAGCGCGATCATTGTCGCCTGTGTGTTGTGGATTCTGCTCGGCTGGACCGACGGCGGTGCCGCGGTGATTCTGGCGGCGGTGTCCTGCAGCTTCTTTGCCTCGATGGACGACCCGGCGCCGCAGATTTACCGGTTCTTTTTCTGGACGGCGATGTCGGTGTTGTTCGCCAGCCTCTACCTGTTTCTGGTGTTGCCGAACCTGCACGATTTCCCGATGCTGGTGCTGGCGTTTTCCGTGCCGTTCATCGTTGTCGGCACCCTGACGGTCAAGCCGCAGTTCTACCTGGGCATGTTGCTGACGCTGGTCAACACCTCGTCGTTCATCAGCATTCAGGGGGCCTACGACGCCGACTTCCTCAGCTTCGTCAATTCCAACCTGGCCGGGCCCGTGGGCTTGCTGTTTGCCTTCATCTGGACCCTGATCGCCCGGCCTTTCGGGGCCGAGCTGGCGGCCAAGCGCCTGACCCGTTTCAGCTGGCGCGACATTGTCAGCCTGACCGAGCCTGCGACCCTGGCCGAACATCGGCACCTGGGCGTGCAGGTGCTCGATCGCCTGATGCAGCACTTGCCGCGCCTGGCCATGACCGGCCAGGACACCGGCATCGCCCTGCGGGAAGTGCGGGTGGCGCTGAACATGCTCGACCTGCTCGCCTATACGCCGCGCATTCAGGGCGCCTCCCAGGCGCTGTTGCGCCAAGTGGTGGCCGAGGTCGGTGAATACTTCAGGGCTTGCCTCAAGGCCGGTGAGCGTTTGCCGGCGCCGAGCGCCTTGTTGATGACCATGGACCGGACACGCCGCGCCCTCAATGGCGAAGGCGATGATGAAACCCGTCTACACCTGTTGCACGCCTTGAGCGGCTTGCGTCTGGCCTTGTTGCCAGGCGTTGAATTTGTCGGTTCCACCGAGCTTGAGGAACCGCTTCCCCATGGCATCGATGGAGCACCCCTATGATCGGAGATCTGGATATCAGCGGCGTGTTCCTGCCGACGCTGCTGGTGCTGATGGGCATTACCTATCTGCTTTACCTGCTGGTGCACGGGTTGCTCACGCGTTTGCACTTCTACCGCCTGGTCTGGCACCGGGCATTGTTTAACGTGGCCCTCTACGCCTTGCTGCTGGGCGTCGTGGACTCACTCAGTCGATACCTGATGACATGAAAAAACCGTTTCTAACCCTCGGCCGTGTGATTCTGACCCTGTTGATCGTGAGCTTCGCCGTGGTCGTGGTCTGGCGCATGGTGATGTACTACATGTTCGCCCCCTGGACCCGCGACGGTCACATCCGTGCCGACATCGTGCAGATAGCCCCGGACGTGTCCGGTCTGATCCAGCAGGTGGACGTGCTTGATAACCAACCGGTCAAGCGCGGCCAGGTGCTGTTCAGCATCGATCAGGATCGCTTCAAACTGGCCCTGCGCCAGGCGAAGGCGGCGGTGGCCGATCGTGAGGAAACCCTCGCGCAGGCCCAGCGTGAAGCCAAGCGCAACAAGGGCCTGGGCAACCTGGTGCCGGCCGAGCAGTTGGAAGAAAGCCAGTCCCGCGTGGCCCGTGCGCAAGTGGCGCTGATGGAAGCCCAGGTGGCGGTCGACAGTGCACAACTGAACCTCGATCGCTCCGTGATCCGCAGCCCGGTGGACGGTTACGTCAACGACCGCGCGCCGCGTACCCAGGAGTTTGTCAGCGCCGGTCGGCCGGTGTTGTCAGTGGTCGACAGCAACTCCTTCCACATCGACGGCTATTTCGAAGAAACCAAGCTGGATGGCATTCATGTCGGCCAGAGCGTCGACATCCGGGTGATCGGCGACCGCGCGCGGTTGCGCGGGCATGTGGTCAGCATCGTCGCCGGTATCGAAGACCGTGATCGCACCAGCGGCAACAACCTGCTGCCCAACGTCAACCCGGCGTTCAGCTGGGTGCGCCTGGCCCAGCGGATTCCCGTGCGCATTGCCTTTGACGATGTACCGGCGGACTTCCGCATGATCGCCGGGCGCACTGCCACCGTGTCGATCATTGACGACAAAGACCGGGAGCCCGCGCAATGAACAAAGCCTCGGGTTTGGCGGTTGCAGGTCTGGGCCTGCTGTTGTCGGCGTGCCAGATGGTCGGGCCGGATTATCACTTGCCGGAAGAGGCGGCCATCCACCGCGAAGATTTTCAGGGTGAACTGGACGTGAACGGCAAGCCGGTGGTTTCGGCACCGGTGCCCGGCGATTGGTGGCGCCTGTATCAGGACCCGCGGCTCGACCAATTGGTCCAGCAAGCCCTGGCGTCCAACACCGATCTGCGGGTAGCGGCGGCCAGTCTGCTGCGGGCCCGCGCCCAGGTGGACGAAGCCGAGGCCGCCGGTGGCTGGAGCGGCGGCGTGAAGATGGGCGCCCAGCGTTTGCAGGAGTCCGGCGAAGCCTTCCTGCTGCCGGAAAAAGTGCCGGTGGCCAACATCGGCGATATCGGCATCAGCGCGTCGTACCAGTTCGACCTGTTCGGTACGCTCAAGCGCGGCATCGAAGCGGCCAAGGCCAATGCCGATGCGACCCAGGCCGCCGCCGATACCGCACGCATCACCCTGGTGGCTGATGTGGTGCGAGCCTACACCCAGGTGTGCGCGGCCAACGAAGAGCGGGAAATTGCCCAGCACTCCCTCGATCTGCAATCGCAAAGCACCTCGCTGATCCAGCGCCTGCGCGATGCCGGTCGTGGCGACGAAACCCAGGTCACCCGTTCGCAAACCCAATTCAAATCCTTGCGCGCCGACATGCCGCGTTATGAGGCTGCGCGCCAGGCCGGGTTGTTCCGTCTGTCGATGTTGCTGGCCAAGCCGGTGGATCAACTGCCGGCCGGCACCGCCAGCTGTGCAGAACTTCCAAAAATCGCGCAACTGGTGCCGGTGGGCGATGGCGCCTCCCTGCTCAAGCGCCGTCCCGACATCCGCCAGGCCGAACGTCGCCTGGCAGCCGCGACCGCGGACATCGGCGTCGCCACGGGCGAGCTGTACCCGGACATCCGCTTCGGCGCGACCATCGGTACCGTGGGTATCCTGGAAAACCTGGGTGAGCCGTCCACCAATCGCTGGGGCTTCGGTCCGTCGCTGACCTGGAATGTGCCGACCAACGGCGCCCGGGCGCGCATCCGCGAAGCTGAAGCCGTGACCCAGGCAACCCTGGCGCACTTCGATGGCGTGGTGCTCAACGCCATTCGCGAAACCCAGACCAGCCTGGCCCAGTACACGGCATTGCTGCAGCGCCGGGATGCCCTGGCGGACGCCGAGCAATCGGCGAAGCTGGCCGCGGACCAGACTCACCGCTTCTTCCAGGCGGGCCGCGAGTCGTTCCTGGCCGACCTGCAAGCCACGCGCACCTACACCGACGTGACGGCGCAACTGGCTGCCGCCAATACGCAAGTCGCGCTGAGCCAGATCGATTTGTTCCTGGCCCTGGGTGGCGGTTGGGAAAGCGGACGAACGCAAGCGTCGAACTCCGGCAAACCCTGAGGCCGTTGCTATGCTTTGAAGTGTTGAAGGGGCGCTTGTGCAAAGGCGCCTTTTCAGTGCACAAAGCTTGCGCAGGTCAGGGGGAAACCAATAATGAAAAACCCTTATGCTCTCGGCTTCTGGTGTGCCGTCGTGGCCCTCGTGCTGCTCACGGCCACCTACTTCTACGGCATCATGCTGGCCTATCAGATCGACAAGGCCCTGGCATTTCTCGACAGTGCCGTGGCGTTGATAGCCGTGATGTCTGTCTCGGTGGTGGCCTGGGCGTCCGTCCAGACCCGGCGAATCAAGAAAAAACAACTCGAACAAGGCAAGACCCTGGTGCTGATCTGGGACACCAAGGTGGCGCTGCGCCGTGTCGAAACGGTGTTCGACCGCTATTTCTGGGGCAGTTACTGGCAGCCGGGGCGCACCTTCCAGGAAGTCATGGGCGAACTGACCGGCACGCCGCTGGAAAAGAGCCTGGAGACCTTGAAGAAGCAATGCCTGGCGCTGGACAAGCAAGTGGCGGACGACGGTCGGCACTGGCTCGACAACGCCCGGGAGCTGGCGGACGTCGCCACGGCCATGGCCCGCGAGCGCTATCAATTGGATTTCTGCGACCCCCGTGGGGAAGTGACGGGCGGAGCGGTGATCAATCGGGATTTCGAAGTGCTGGTGTACACCTGGAGCGCAAGGCTCAAGACCTTTGATCATCAGCTGGATGAGATTGAGGTTCAGTATTCCTGATTTTCTTGCTGACTGATCTGACGCCATCGCGGGCAAGCCCGCTCCCACAGGGTTTTTGCGATCCCTGTGGGAGCGGGCTTGCCCGCGATGGCGTTCGTATGAACGCCTGCCTGATGCTAATCTGCACCCCACTCAAAGCGCAGTCGTGACCATAACCCGCCATGGGTTCAGGGAAGACGACCACACCATCAACAACGGACATTGATCGGGTCATTCATGAATAAATCAGCAGGCGTGCTTCTGGGAATTGTCGTGGCCATCGGTGCAATCAGCGCCGGCGGTGCCTGGTACACCGGCACCAAAATCGAAAGTGTGCTCAACACTTCCCTGGCCGACGCCAACCAGCAATTGCAGGCTGCGTTGGTCGGGCACAAAGGCACGGCAAAAGTGGAACTGGTATCGCTGGAACGCCACGTATTCAGCAGCACCGCCCACTACCGCCTGACCGCCGAAGGTGAAATGTTCGGCGAGGCGCCGGTCGAGTTGTTGTTCGTCGATAAGCTCGAGCACGGTCCGCTGCCATTCTCGCGCCTGGTGTCGCTGAAGTGGCTGCCCGTCATGGCCAGCAGTCACTACGAGCTGGAAAAAACGCCGCTCACGGAAAAATGGTTCGCTGCCACCAAGGATGCTTCGCCGCTCAAGGGCGTGGTCAACATCGGCTACGACAACTCCACCAACGGCTCGCTGGAATTGCTGCCGCTGGAAACCGCGCTGGATGACAAGTCCAGCCTGAAATTCTCGGGCCTCAAGGTCGACGTTTCTGCCAGCGCCCAGGCACAGAAGGTCAAGGCCGACGGCTACATGGACAGCCTCAAGCTGGTGACCGTCGCTGAAGATCAGGCGCCGGTGCAGGTGGAATTGAACGGCCTGACCCTGGCCAGCAACCTGAGCAAAAGCACCTACGGCTATTACACCGGCGAGAACACCCTCACCCTGAGCAACAGCAAAACCACCTTCAGTGCGAAACAGTCGGTGCTGGGCTTCAAGAATTTCGAAATGAAGAACCAGACCCAGGAATCGGGCACCAGCGCTTCGGGGCGTGCCGATTACAAGATTGACGAAGTCTCGCTCAATGACAAAAAGGTCGGTTCCGTTCAGATGGCCATGAGCCTGAAGAATCTCGACATCCCGTCGACCCTGGCGTTGATGGAGATTTACCAGACCAAACTGCAGCCGTACGAACAGGCAGTCGCCGAGGCAACCGAGGCCAATCTGCCAGCCCCGGAACTGAACCTGACTGAAGCCGAAGAGGCGCTGCTCAAGACCAATCTGGAGACGCTGCTCGCCGCCGGCCCACAGCTCGCGCTGGAAAACCTGTCGCTCAAGACCGCCAATGGCGAGAGCCGTGCCAACCTGAAGCTCGACCTGACCAAGCCACCATCGGTGGAAGTGCCCGCCGACCAACTGGTCCGGCAGTTGATCGCCTTGCTGGACGTCAACGTGCTGGTGTCCAAGCCGATGATCGTCGATGTGCTCAGTCTGCAATCGCAGTTGGACGGCCAGACCGACGCCAAACTGATCGCCGACCAGGCCACCGCCTCGGCCGACATGTTCAGCAGCATGGCGGTGGGTTCGCAGCTGGCAAAACTGGACGGCAACAACGTCGTGAGCAAACTGCACTACGCCAACAACGAGGTGGATTTCAACGGGCAGAAAATGACGGTTGAACAGTTTGTCGGTTTCCTGATGAGCAAGTTCGGCGCGACTGTCGAAGTCCAGTAACACCGCGCTCCCCCCATGTAGGAGCTGCCGAAGGCTGCGATCTTTTGATCTTTATTTTTTAGAAAACAAGATCAAAAGATCGCAGCCTTCGGCAGCTCCTACACAGGGGCAGTGCGATTCAGATTCACTCTCTGATCAACCGCCAGGCCTCATCCACCGACAACGGCTGCTTCATCCGCTCGGCGAGCATCGCCATTGTCCGGTCTTCTTCGCAGGCCACCGCCGCCACCACCACACCGTTTTTGCCAAACAGCCCGACAAAGGGCGGATTGAACGGGTCACCCTTGAACTCCACTTCGTCCCATGCCTCGGCGTGGCCGAGGTAGTCGTAGCTTTTGCCGAAATGCCAGGTCCAGAAATACGGCACGTCGAGATAATGTTCATCGCCCCCGAGCATGTTCGCGGCGGCGATCCGCGCCTGTTGTTGCGCCAGGCGCCAGTGCTCGATGCGCCGTGGCTGGCCGTTGAGCGGGAAGGTCGCAATGTCGCCCGCCGCCCACAGCCCATCCGATACACGCATGCCGCCATCGACGCGCAACGACTGATCCTTTTCCCTGGGCAGGTCGGCAAAAGGCGCGGTCGCCGGGCTCACCCCGATCCCGACCAGCACCAGATCCGCCGGCACGCGTTCGCCGTTGTTCAGGCGGACCGCTTCGACCTTGTCCGTGCCTTCGATCTGCGCGGCTTCGCCCTCGGTACGGAACACCACGCCGTGGGCCTGATGCAGGGCCAGGATCGCCTTGCCCACGGTCTCGCCGAACTGTTTGACGAAGGGCACGGGTTGACGGGCCAGGACGGTGACGTCGAGCCCGTACTCGCGCAGGGCCGAAGCGGACTCCATGGCGATAAAGCTGTCGCCGATGATCACGACGCACTCGCCGGGTTTGGCACTGTGCAGAATCTGCTGCGCGTGGGCCTTCGAGCGCAAGACGAACACCTGGGGCAAGTCGGCGCCGGGCAACTCCAGCGATTTTGGCTTGCCGCCCGTTGCCAGCAAGGCCGCGTCATACGCCACTGATTGACCGTTGGCCAAGTGCAGGGTTTTGCCGGCCGGGTCCAGGCGCGCCACTTCGGCATGCAGGCGCTCGACGCGTTGCTCGCGGTAAAACGCTTCATCGCGCAATGGCGGGACGTCCTCAGGCGGCGTTTCTCCGGCAATCACGAATTTGCTCAACACCGTACGGTCATAACCGGCCTCGGCTTCGCGGTCGATCAACAGTACCCGACCGCCGAAACCCTTCTCTCGCAGCGCTGCCGCAGCCGCCGTGCCAGCGGCGCCGGCACCGACAATCACAAAGGTACGGTCGTCATCGGCCGGCGGCGTGTGTGGGTCCGACAGCGGTTGGTCATCTACCCAGATTTCGTCTTCGCGCACTTCGAGCGGGTAGCGCTTGAGGCTGTCGAGGGCCGGTGGTTCGCACAATGCACCGTCCTCGATGCGGAACTGAGCCTTGTGCCATGGGCAGGTGAGGCGGCCGTTGCACAGCGCGCCCTCCACCAGCGGCGCGCCGGCGTGGGGGCATTCGCCTTGATAGGCGCGCCATTGATCCGCGACTTTGAGCAAAAGTATTTTCGCGTCCCCGGCCTGCACTTCCAGGCCACGGTTTTCGGGGACGTCTTTGACATGGGCGACGCGATGCAAGGTCATGATCGCTCTCCAGACGGGCATTTCATTTAAGAGTCTGGTGCCAATTCTGTGGTTCAGCCAATTCCCACTGCCAAGGCGCGAACGGTCCGGCTATAGTTTGCACGCCGACGATGGCCCAACCCCGCACTAGGTGCTCCGGTATGACCCGATTGACCTCATTGAACCCTTGGCTGGCGGCTTTGGCAGTCGCCCTTTGCGTGCAATTGCCGGCACAGGCTGCCACCCAGGAGCGCTTCACCCTGAACATTCCGGGTGTGTCGGATGACCGCCTGTTCACCTCGGCCGCCGCCAGCGACGCAGCAGGTTGCGGCGGGCACAACGTTTCCCCGGCATTGGCCTGGAACGCAGGCCCGGCGGGCACCCTCAGCTACGCCATCGTCATGCACGACCCGGACGGCCAGAAAGGGCAGGGCTCCGATCATTGGCTGCATTACGGCATTAAGGCCAGCACCCGCCAGATCCCGGCCGGTGTCGGCGCCAAATCCGCGTTTGAAGGCATGGGGGGCACCAACAGCAAAGGCACCACCGGCTACATCGGCCCGTGCCCGCCCGTGGGCGACAGCGCGCACCACTACATCATCCAGATCTACGCCCTGGACCTGGCGCCGGAGGCCTTGCCTGCCGGCCTGACCCGCGCGCAGTTCCTGGAAAAAATCAAAGGCCATGTGCTGCGCAACAGCAGCGTAGTGCGGCGTTATCACC
Source organism: Pseudomonas putida (assembly GCF_050989985.1). Taxonomy (GTDB): domain Bacteria; phylum Pseudomonadota; class Gammaproteobacteria; order Pseudomonadales; family Pseudomonadaceae; genus Aquipseudomonas; species Aquipseudomonas putida_AI. The sequence continues at coordinate 6,612,299 of NZ_CP158815.1, read as the reverse complement.
GCTGAAAAATTTCCAAAGCGGTTTAACCCGAATCGAAGGGGCTGCCCGTCTCACAGGATGAATGGATCAAATTCATCCTGAGGTCAGCCCCATGCTCCTTCCATTACAGCCTCTTCTTCTACAGTCCCTTCCTCAGCATTACCTCCGCCCCGCGGCCCAGGGTTTCGCCGTCGGCTTGCTGCTGGCCGTTGCCGGTTGCGGCGTTTCGTCCAAACCCGAATCCGCGGCGGTGCCGCCACCGGCGCAACCCGAGCTGAAAAGCGAAGCCTTGGTGCAACACGAAGCCCCCATGGCCGATTCGGTTGCGGCCGCTGGCGCGATGGCCAAGCGCAGTGAGTCGGTGGTGAATTTCGCGCCGATGCCCGTCGGTGAAATTTATCCACAGGGCTATCGCGACGAGCAGCGGGAGAAATATCAAACGCTTGTGGATAACCCTATCCACAGCGTCGCCGAAGCCCCCGTCTCGACCTTTAGCGCCGATGTCGACACCGGCGCCTACGCCAACGTCCGCCGCTTGCTCAACCAGGGGCGCCTGCCACCGGAAGGGGCGGTGCGACTGGAGGAGATGGTCAACTACTTCCCCTACGACTACGCCTTGCCCACCGATGGCTCGCCTTTTGGCGTGACCACCGAACTGGCGGCCTCGCCGTGGAACCCGCATACCCGCTTGCTGCGCATCGGCATCAAGGCGTCGGACCGAGCGGTGGCGGAACTGGCTCCGGCGAACCTGGTGTTTCTGGTGGATGTGTCCGGCTCGATGGACCGCCGCGAGGGCTTGCCGCTGGTCAAAAGCACGCTGAAATTGCTGGTCGATCAACTGCGTGAACAGGACAAGGTGTCGCTGGTGGTCTACGCCGGCGAGTCCCGCGTGGTGCTGGAGCCTACTTCCGGACGGGAAAAAACGAAGATTCGTACAGCCATCGATCAATTGACCGCAGGCGGCTCCACCGCCGGGGCCTCGGGCATCGAGCTGGCTTATCAACAGGCGCAACAGGCGTTTATCCCCAAGGGCATCAACCGCGTACTGCTGGCGACTGACGGTGACTTCAACGTCGGTATCAGCGACTTCGACAGCCTCAAGCAAATGGCTGTGGATAAACGCAAAACCGGCGTGTCCCTGACCACCCTGGGTTTCGGTGTGGATAACTACAATGAACAGTTGATGGAGCAATTGGCCGATGCCGGCGATGGCAACTACGCCTACATCGACAACCTGCGCGAGGCCCGCAAAGTGCTGGTGGATCAACTCGGCTCGACCCTCGCCACGGTGGCCAAAAACGTCAAGCTGCAGGTGGAGTTCAACCCGGCGCAGGTCAGTGAATACCGGCTGCTGGGCTATGAAAACCGCGCACTCAAGCGTGAGGACTTCAGCAACGACAAGGTCGATGCCGGTGAAATCGGTGCAGGACACACGGTGACGGCGCTGTACGAAATTGTCCCCACAGGCGAGAAGGGCTGGCTGGAACCACTGCGCTATGGAAAGCCGGGCGCCGTGGCTGCCGACAAGAACGGGGAAGTGGCGATGCTGCGCGTGCGTTATCAGCTGCCGGAAGGTGGGAAAAGTCGCCTGATCGAACGGCCGATCCTGAACACGGCGGTCGGCCAAGCCAGCGATGACCTGCGCTTTGCCGCAGCGGTGGCGGCGTTTTCCCAGCAGCTCAAGGATGGTCGCTACACCGGCGAATTCAGCCTCAAGGACACCGAAGCGCTGGCCCGTGGCGCGCGAGGTGATGATCGCTTCGGCCTGCGCGGCGAGTTCGTGCAGTTGGTGGAGCTGGCGCAGAGCCTGCGCACCACAACGGCGTCGAACCCGACCACCCCTGAGCGACGGATTGAATGAGCCGATTGAAGGGGTTCATCAGCCAGCTGTTTGCTCCTGCCAACAGCACCGATGCCAGCAGCGACGAATCGCTGCTGGCCCGTTATCGCGAGGGCGACGGCGCGGCGTTCGAGATTCTGTACACGCGCCATCGCCAAGGCCTGTATCGATTCTTGCTGGGACTCAGCGGCAGTGCGGAGCGAGCCGAGGAGGTCTATCAGGAAACCTGGTTGAGCCTGATCCGCAGCACAAGTCAGCCACAGGGCAGGGCGACATTTCGTACATGGCTGTACCAGATTGCCCGCAACCGCCTGATCGATCACTGGCGCAAGCACGGTGTTCATCAACCGCTGCACGACAGCTACGACGAGCAGGCCCACGGCCTGGCCGACGAAACCAGCGATCCCGAGCAACTGCTGAGCCTGAGCCGCGACAGCCTGCGCCTCGACACGGCCCTGCAAGCCTTGCCCGCCGACCAGCGCGAAGTGTTCCTGCTGCGCGCCTACAGCGATCTCGACCTGCCGCAGATCGCTGCCCTCACCGAAACACCGCTGGAAACGGTCAAGAGCCGCCTGCGCTACGCCCAGCAAAAACTGCGTCGGCTGCTGGCCGAGGAGGTACTGACATGACTGACGCCAAGCGAACAGCGCAAGACCAGCTGCTGGAACACTACCGCGAACACGGCAGCGGCGAACCGCCGGCCCACCTCGATGCATTCATCCTGGCCGCCGCGCAGCGCGAAGTGCCGACGCCGAAGCCAGGTCTGTGGCAACGCTGGATCCGCGCCTGCCAGCAACCGCGCTGGCAAGTGGCATTCGCCAGCCTCGTCGGCGTCGGGCTGATGCTGGCGCTGGTGCAACGCGCACCCGAATCGGTGCCGAGCTACGACTTCGCACCCGCGCCCAAAGCCGCCGCACCATTGGCCAAAAAGGAAGCCAAACAGAAAGCCGAACAGAAAGCCGAACTCGCCTCGCCAGCCACTGCCCGCTCACTCACCGCCCCCGCCGGAGCCATGCCTGCACCCGCAGCACCCATGGCGGAATCGGCAGTGCCGGCACAACGCGAATCCTTCAGCGCCGACATGGCCGATGAAGCCAAGGTCAGCAAGCGCGCAGCAGCCCCGGCGAAATCCCTGGACGACCAGCTGCGCGAAGTCATCCACCTGCAAAAAGCCGGAAAAACCCAAGCAGCCGACAAACTCCTGGCCGACCTGCAAAAACGCTTCCCCAAAGAAAACCTCGGCAATCGACTCAAGGAAATGCAGAAAAACTGATCGGCAAACCACACCATCATTTGGCAAAAAGGCCCGAAAGCGCGCACTATCGGGCCATAGTCGATGCGTTGGAGCATGCCGTGACAAAAAAAATCGACCGCATCGCCCAAATGCTCAGCTGCCCGGAAAAGGGCGAAGAACTTCGGCGTGCGATTACCGAAAGTCGTAAGGATTTTCTGCTGAACCAGCCGGAAGAGGCTGAGGCCGACGACCTTGAAGAGGAATTCTTCGAGGACGATGAAGATGATGAGTACGACGAGTTCGATTGGACGACGGAATGACAAAAACCGCTTCGGCGGTTTTTTTGTGCGCCAAATTTGGCGGTTGTGAGTTGTGGATTTTCGGAAGAATGAATGGGTAATTAATTCACTAATTCGGGAATAGCTTTATTCTATTTTTCATCAAAATTCAGAATATTTTCAGTTTCATAGAATAAAAATCAGACAAATTGATGATTTACATAGAATTAGTCCAAATTGAACCAAATGGATAATTAGTTGAAATTCCTTTTTAGGGGAAATAATCTAGCCGTGGCGGTGAATGCTGCTACAGATGGATGCCTGTTCAAGCGCTTCTCAGAGCTGGCCTCCATGATTTAATTCCCCGAAAAAGGAAATAACGTGAACAAAATCCCTATCGGCGTCATTGGTGCAGGGTTGATCGGCAGGACACATATCGAGCGCGCCATGGCGGCTGACAATGTGGAGTTGGTGGGTATTGCCGACCCTACGCCCGAGGCGAAGGCACTGGCTGCCAGCCTGGGTGTGCCATGGTTCGAGCACTACGGCACGATGCTGCAAGTGGCGAAACCGCGCGGTGTTGTCGTGGCTACCCCTAACGTCACTCATGCCGATGTGGCGGTCGATTGCTTGGCACACAAGGTGGCCGTGCTCGTAGAAAAGCCGATCGCCGATACCCTGGAAAACGCCCGGCGCATCTGTGCCGCCGCTGCTACTTACGGGGTGCCGGCATTGGTCGGTCATCAGCGTCGTTACAATCCGATCATGCGCCAGGCCAAGTCGATCGTGGACGCCGGTTTGCTCGGTCGTCCGGTCAGCGTCACCGCGCTATGCACCTGGCTCAAGCCTGATGAGTATTTTGAAACCTCGTGGCGCCGGCAGGCCGGCGGCGGGCCGGTGCTGATCAACCTGATTCACGACATTGACCTGCTGCGTTTTCTCTTTGGTGAGATCGATAGCCTGCAAGCGATCACGTCGAACCGCGTTCGCCGCTTTGAAGTAGAAGATACGGCGGCCGTGATGCTGCGATTCCGCAACGGCGCGCTCGGCACCGTATCGGTCTCTGATACCACCGCAGCGCCCTGGAACTGGGACTTGTCGGCGGGCGAGGCTGAACGTTTTCCACGGCAGGATGACGTCAACTCGCACTTTTTCTCCGGCACCGAAGGTTCGCTCACGCTGCCGCGTCTGGAGCTTTGGCGTTATCGCGATAATCCGGGCTGGCATGACGCGATCACGGTCGAGCGGGCCGTGCCGCACATCGGTTGTCCGTATGCCGAGCAAATTCGCCACTTCTGTGCCGTGATCGACGGAACCGAACAACCGGTGTGCTCCGCCGAGGACGGCCTGCGCACTCTGGAGGCGACATTGGCGGTGCATGAAGCCGCTCGTTCCGGCGGCACCGTGCAACTGGACGGTGACACATCATGGGGCGCCTGATCGGCCTGGCGCCGCTTTCGCACCTGGAGCTGACGCCGGTGGCGATGATCGAATGTGCGGCACTGACCGGCTTCGACTGCGTCGGCCTGCGTTTGATTCCGGCGACACCGGATGAGCCCCGGCACGATAGCGTCGGTGATACCCCATTGATTCGCGAGGTCGCCCGGCGCTTGCGCGATACCGGTGTGCAAGTCTCGGACATCGAGCTATTTCGCCTGCAACCCACCACGCAGCTGGACGGCTTTCGCGCCGCGCTGGAAACCGGTGCGCTGCTTGGCGCGCGCAATGCCGTGGTGTCAGGGCAGGTGGATGATTTCTCGCAGATGGTCGACTTGTTCGCCGGTTTCTGCGAGCTGGCGGCGCAGTTCGATATCACTGCCAATCTGGAGCCCACGCCTTGGGCGGCCGTCGACAACCTGGCTGCTTCGGTGCGCCTGATCGAAGCGGCGGGTTTTGCGAATACCGGCATTCTGGTCGACCCGATTCACTTCGACCGAGCCGGCGATAGCGTCGAGGCACTGGCCGGATTGCCACCGCAGTACTTCCGGTTGATGCAGTTGTGCGATGCCCCGGCGGAGCGTCCGGGCCGCCTTGAAACGCTGCTGTATCAGGCGCGCAATGAGCGCCTGATGCCGGGTGACGGTGGCCTGGATTTATCGGGTCTGTTGAGGGCAATGCCCGCCGGTATCCCGCTGAGCCTGGAAGTGCCGATGCGGCACCTGTCGCGGGAAATACCGGCGGTAGAGCGTGCCAGGCGCATGCTGGAGAAGACCCGTGCATTGCTTGCCAGCCTGGAGCCGCACACTGCCGCCGCGTGCCTCGAGAAACCGTCTGCTTGTCACTGAATGACTGGCTCTCGATCAGGTGTTCGACTGGCCTGATGTAACAACAAAAACAATAAGGCATCCAGGGCGCGCAGCGATCTTCGTTGCCCCTGGACGGCCGTAAAGTGGTACCGGAGGAAAGTATGAGCACCCAGGCAACAGAGCATAAAAAAACGCCGGGCAAAGCTGCGTTCGCAGGCTGGATCGGCAGCGCGATGGAGTATTACGACTTCTTCATTTATGGCACGGCGGCAGCGCTGGTCTTTGGCAAGGTTTTCTTCCCGGCGTCTGCCCCGGCCACGGGCATCTTGCTGGCGTTGGCCACCTTTGGCGTGGGTTATGTCGCCCGGCCCATTGGCGCGCTATTTCTCGGGCATCTTGGTGACAAGTTCGGACGCAAGCGGGTGCTGGTTCTGACCCTGTTGTTGATGGGGGTCTCGACGTTTTTGGTCGGATGCCTGCCGAGTTACGACAGCATTGGCGTCGCCGCGCCGATCATGCTGGTGATATTGCGGTTGTGTCAGGGCTTTTCCGCCTCTGGCGAACAGGCTGGTGCGAACTCGATGACGCTTGAGCACGCTCCGTCCAGGCAACGCGCCTTCTTCACCAGTTTCACCTTGAGCGGCACCCAGGCCGGCCTGATCCTGGCCACGCTGGTGTTTCTGCCCATCTCCAGCCTGCCAGAGGAACAACTGTTGTCCTGGGGCTGGCGCATTCCGTTCTGGTTGAGTGTCGTGGTGCTGATTGTAGGTTATCTGATTCGCCGCAATATCGAAGAGACACCGGTTTTCCAGGAAGAGCAGGAGCGCAACCAGACGGCACGGATGCCACTGGCGACACTGTTCACGGACTATAAGAGCGATGTCGTGCGGGTTGCGCTGGCTGCGCTGGTTTCCACGGTCAGCACGGTGTTCGGCATCTTCTCGCTTTCATATGCGGTCAACATTGCCGGCATAGAGCGCAGCACCATGCTGTGGCTGACCATCATGACCAACGTTGTCGCGCTGATTGTCATTCCCCTGTGGGCAAAGCTGGCCGACCGTGTCGGACGACGGCCGGTTTATCTGTTTGGGGTGCTGGCAAGCGGCGTGATGATGTTTCCATACCTGTGGTCGATCGAGCAGCACAACCTGCCGCTGACCTTTGTCCTGGGGATATTGATGTCGGGTATCTGCTTCAGTGCGGCAAACGGTATCTGGCCGGCGTTCTTCGGAGAGATGTTCAGTACGCGGGTGCGCCTGTCGGGGATGGCCATCGGTACCCAGGTCGGCTTTGCGCTGTCGGGGTTCGCGCCGATCATCGCGGCCGCGTTCATGACCAGCAGTGCCCGACCATGGTTGCCCGCAGCCTGTCTGACGCTACTGGCCTGCGCCATCGCCGCTTATGCGACCTGGACGGCACGGGAAACCTACAACGTTGAGATGGAGAATCTGGGGCGCGATGCCGTCGCCGAAAAACCACAGGTAAAGCCAGATGGCCTGTATCAGATGAGCACTGACTGATAACCGGGGTGGAGGCCCGGGATCAGGCCTCCACCGCAGTCGTCGACTTCGGGTATTCTGCGAGACCTCAGTCATCAGGATCTCGACCACTCTCCCGCTCATGGCCGACTCAATCAACGAAGCAACCCAGGGCAAGCGTTCGCGCAACGCCAAGCGTTCGCAGCAAACAATCCTCTTGGCAGCCCGCTCGGTATTTGCCGAGCAAGGGCTCGAAGGCGCCCGGCTGGAAGACATCGCCGAGCGTGCCGGTGTCGATAAGCGCCTCATCTATTACTACTACGCCAGCAAGGAAGAACTGTTTCTTTGCGTGCTGGAAGAGGGCTACCTGGAGTTGCGCCAGGCCGAGCGCGAGCTGGATCTGGAAAGCCTGAAGCCGATGGACGCCATTCGCCGGTTGATCGAATTCTCGTGGCGCTACTACAACGAACACCCCGATTTCATGGCGCTGGTGAACAACGAAAACCTGCATCGCGCCCGCTACCTGGCGACCTCTGCACGATTGCCCGAGATTCGTTCATCGCTGGTGGACAGCCTGGGCAGGATTCTCGAGCAGGGGCGGGTGGACGGGGTGTTTCGTGGCGGGGTCGATCCCGTGCAGCTGTATTTCACTCTGGTCGGCCTGACCTACTTTTATCTGGCCAACCAGCACACCTTGTCGACCATACATGGTCGCGATCTGGTGACACCCAAGGCGCTCAATGAGCGGCTGTCCCATGTGACGGAAGTGATCCTGGGGTTTCTGGTGCGCTGAAAAAGCGGCTTGGCATCGCCCAACGAGAAAGCCTCAGGCCCATAAGGCCTGGGGCTTTCTCGTTTCCAGCGGTTATCCAGGGATGGGCTGGCTGTTTTTTATTTGAATTTACACAACATGAAACATTTGGATATTCTCCGCGCCGGAATGGCCAAGTGACATCATGGAGTGATGGCGTGAAGATGTTGTGTGAATGGTTATCTTGGGGCTGGTCCAGGGCTAAGCGCTTCTTCAGCTTGGTGGAGTGCGTAATACAGTGGTTGCGTCGGTGCCCACTGGTTCGTGTCTTGTTTTATCTGGGCTTTGCATACTGGGTGCTGTTCAGTGATCCCTTCGGCCTGTCCTCTGCGGCTGACAAGGCATTATCGGAACAATTCGGGCGATTTCGAGCGTTCGTTTGGCCCATCGATCCTGCACCCGTGACGGTCGTTACCATTGATTACCCCAGCATCGCCGGGTTGAACAATGAAGGAAAGGGCTGGATGGAGGCCAATGACTGGCCACTGACATACGCCGATCATGGCCGGATTTTGCGAGATCTCGCTCTACCCAGAGCCGGCGAGGCTGCGCCGGCCGCTATTTTCTACGACATCTTCTTTGAGCGCCCACGTGCAACGAGCGGTGATTTGGGGCAACTGGGCCGCAATTTGAAGCGACTGGACACCAATCCGGCCGCATCGAGGATTTATCTGGCCGGTGGCGGGCGGTTTGTGCCGATGTCTCCTGCGTCCCACGAACAGTTGCAGCCTGTTCCACTGGCCGTTTCTGCCTGGGAAGGCGCTGGCGATCTCTATCCGTTGCAGGCGCCGCTGGGAAATGCGACGGGAGACAGACCTGTCGCGACGGCGGCGAGCGCGCTTTATCAGGAGTTGTGCAGAGCACGCGGTGATGATTGTCACTGGATTGAAGCCGCAGGCCAGCCGGATATGGCCATTCAGTGGAGTATCACGGCCAGGGACGGTTGCCCGTCCGGATGGCAGAGCACGGGGCAGGATGTCGCCGCCATTCTCAAACGCCTTGCCAGTCTCGAGGCAACCGTCCAAAACCCACCGGCTGAATGCCTGCCAGTCCATCAGGTGAGGCTGTCCCAGTTGTATGGAGAGCATCCGGTCAGCCTCAGGCCGCCTCACCTCAAGCCCGATGAACCCTTCGTGGTTTTGGTGGGGAGCGTTATGCCCAGCCTGAACGACTACGTGGCGTCACCACTTTATGGGCAGGTGGCTGGCGTATACCTGCATGCCCATGCGTTGGCGAACTTAAGCGAAAAGGGCCAGGGATACGTACGCCAAAGCGACCAGCGAGGACTTATGGTTCTCTGTTTGTCTTTGATGGTCCTGTTCTTGATGTTTAAGAGCGACACCCTTGGCTTGAAGGTTCAGCAGAGGATGGCTGCCAAGGCCGACAACGATTTAATTCTCGTAAAAGTGTTCAAGGCATTGGGTTTCACCCTGATCTCCATGCTGCTGGTCACATCAAGTTACTTCGCGTGCTACAGGCTGAACTTGGCGCCCGAGGGCTGGATGTCGTTAAGCGCCTTCATCCCGTTTCTGTGGGAGGCGATCGTGTCGAATGAGTCGAACTATCACAAGGATGTACCCCATGAAAAACCGATTTGCGATCCACTTGCTCCTGCTTGCTAGTTTGAACATCGTTCCGGTTTGGGCCGATACGCTTCAGATCCAGAGAATTCCCCACCCCGAGGAAGTCGAGGCCGAGGCCGCAAAGGGTGGTGAGTATCGGTTGATTTCCGAGTTGGGCAAATTGTCTTTCCCGCTGCCGGCCAAGGCAGTGGAAGGCGGCCGCCTGGAATTCCGCCAGGGCGCCACGGCGTGGAGGGTTTCGCGTGCCGATGTGGAGTTGGTGAACGAAAAGCTGGTGGTCGACGCCTGTAGCACCATCTCCGTGACTCGGGCCGGCGATGCCAAATCCGCCAGCGTCAAAGGCGCGGGCGAGGGATGCAAATGATCAGGCTGTGCGTCTGCCTGCTTGCACTCACGTTTGCGGCGCTGTCCGGTTGCGCTGTCGACCCGAAGTACGATGCGTTCAAACCGTTGGAGGGCGCCGACCGCAAAGTCAATATCAATGACGTGAGGGACTTGCGGCAGATGAACCGCACCCCGGTCCTGGACCCGGCGCTGGTCGGATATGTGCAGCGTGTCCGTCAGCGTCTTGAAGCTGCCTGGGGAGTGCCGTGCAACTGCGTCGTGATTGTGGATTCGTTCGGCGGGTATGAAGCCTACTCACTCTCCAATACAACCATCGTGGTATCGGCCGGCTTGATAGCCCAGGCCGGATCCGAAGATGAAGTTGCAGCGGTCATCGCCCACGAACTGGGGCATGTCTATCAGGGCGATACCACCAAGGGTGGCTTGCAACAGACGGCATTGGATATGACCAAGCTTGGCGCCTGGGCCGCTGGAGCCGGCGGTTACAGCCTGCTGTTTGGCGAGACTGTCGATGATATGACCAACGGCCTTGTCTACCGGCACTGGAACCAGGAGCAGGAAATAGCAGCGGATCGCTTCTCCGCCCAGTTGCTGGTGAAAGCCGGATATTCCCTTGATGGCCTGAAGATGGCTGTGCGCCGTCTCGGCAAGTACGGTGAAGGCGCGCTGTTGGCGCACGCCCCGCAAACGCCCCGTTGCCTGACGGGCAAGGGCGGTAACTATCAGATCAACTTCAAGGGCTGCAGCAAGGAGCTGAGTCACGTGGAGGATAGTGTTTACCTATCGTCCGAGCAGCGGCTTGAGCCTGTCGTGAAATTCGCCGCCGGCCTGCCGCCAGAGCAGCGCCGTCGTCGGCCTGCCGCGCCGCCACCGGTCTTCTCTTCGACCGATTACCTGTTCCGGCTGAATGATCTGGTGTCCAGCAATCGCGAGCAGCTCAAGGTGACTCTGGCTCGCATCGAGGCGCAGCCCGTGCCTGCGACCCTGCAGGGCAACGTCGCCGTCACCGACACACTGGCCAAGGCTTACGCCGTCGCTGGTGACTCGGCGCGTGCGTCATCCTATTTGCGCACTAGCCTGCAGAGCACCGGACGCACGGCATGGACATTCAACATGCTATTCAAGGAGGTCGACCGCAGCGGTGACAGTAAACAGGTATCGAAGGCCATCGAAGACTCACACCTGGAGGTGGGCTACATGGCGCAGTTATTACCGGTGGAGTATTACCTGACCAAGCGGCATGGCCTGCAGGTTTACGAATTGATCGCTTATGGCCGGTGCGTTTCCAATGTGGTCGACGACGTGAAAACCTACAACGCCTGCGCCAAATTCGAGAAACAGGCAACGCAATCGGGGGGTGCGAACTGGTGATGCGATTCTGAGCGTCGGCGTTCACGTCCACGAAGGCAGTGGCATGGGTTCGAATCCAGTGTCGAAATGACTGGATTTTTCCGCGTATAGAAAAACGAACAAAGATGTTCAGTATTTTATTCAAGCGGTCGATATAGCTCGTGCCAATCAACAATAACGCCTTCGTGGACACGACCCGTTATGAATAAAAACCTCCGATTCAGCCACAAGATCCTTTTTGCGGCGTCGCTGATCGTGGTAGTCGCCTTCGCGCTATTCACGTTGTACAACGACTACCTGCAGCGCAACGCCATCCGCAAGGATCTGGAAAACAACCTCCATGAAATGGGCGAAGTGACTGCGGCCAACATCAAGAACTGGTTTGACGGTCGCACTTTGCTGGTTGAAAACCTGGCGCAAAACGCGGCCTTGAACCCGGAGATGACCAGCATCACCACGTTGATGGCGCAGAAAACCCTGGTGTCGAGCTTCCCCAGCACCTACGTCGGTACCGCCAAAGGCGAGTTCGCCATCCTGCCTGATGCGAAGATGCCCGACGGGTACGATGCTCGCACACGCCCTTGGTACAAGCTTGCCGAGGCCAACAACTCCGTCGCCATGACCGAGCCGTACGTTGAAATGGCCACTAACACGCTGGTGGTCTCGATGGTTGCGGCCATCCGCAAGTCGGGGCAGAGCGTCGGGGTCGTCGGCGGTGATGTGAGCTTCGGTGCGCTGGTCGACATCATCAACAAGCTGGATCTGGGCGGAGTGGGTTACGCCTTCATGGTCAGTTCCGATGGCAAGGTGTTGGTCCACCCCGACAAAAACATGCAGATGAAGAGCCTGAGCGACCTCTTCCCGGAGGGTGCGCCACGGATCAACGGCGAGTTGACCGAAGTCCAGGCCAATGGCCAGACCCGCATCGTCACGTTCACCCCGATCAAGGGCCTGCCTTCGGTGAACTGGTACATCGGCCTGTCCATCGACAAGGACAAGGCGTTTTCCAGGCTCAGTGAGTTCCGTGCGTCGGCTGTCGTTGCCACCGTGATCGCCGTGGTCTTCATCATTGCCCTGCTGGGCATGCTGATTCGTCTGCTGCTGCAACCGCTGCAGGCCATGAGTAAGGCGATGGAAGATATCGCCGAAGGTGAGGGCGACCTGACCAAACGCCTGGTCGTTCATACCCAGGACGAGTTCGGCATTCTCGGGAATGCTTTCAACCGCTTCGTGGAACGTATTCACACCTCGATCCGCGAAGTGTCATCGGCTACCGAGCAGGTGAACGAAGTGGCCCTGCGTGTGGTGAACGCATCGAACTCGTCGATGGTCAATTCCGACGAGCAGGTCAACCGCACCAACAGCGTCGCCGCCGCGATCAATCAATTGGGGGCTGCCGCTCAGGAAATCGCACACAACGCCGCGCAAGCTTCGCAACACGCCAGCTCCGCCAGGCACTTGGCCGAAGAAGGCCAGCAAGTGGTCAATCGCAACATCGAGGCCATGAATCGCCTGTCGGACCTGATCGTCACCTCCAGTTCGCACATCGAAACGCTGAACAGCAAGACCGTGAACATTGGTCAGATCCTCGAAGTGATCACCAGCATCTCCCAGCAAACCAACCTGCTGGCGCTCAACGCGGCCATCGAAGCGGCGCGTGCCGGCGAGGCGGGTCGTGGCTTTGCCGTGGTAGCCGACGAAGTTCGCAACCTGGCCCACCGCACCCAGGAATCGGCGCAGCAAGTGCAGAACATGATCGAGGAGCTGCAAGTCGGCGCCCGTGAATCGGTCAATACCATGGGCGAAAGCCAGCGCCACAGCCAGGACAGCGTGTCGATTGCCAACCAGGCGGGCGAGCGCCTGGGCAGCGTGACCCAGCGCATCGGTGAAATCGACGGGATGAACCAGTCGGTGGCCACCGCCACGGAAGAGCAGACGGCCGTGGTCGACTCGATCAACATGGACATCAATGAGATCAACATGTTGAACCAGGAAGGCATGCAGAACCTGCAGTTCACCTTGAGCGCCTGCTCGGACCTGGAACAGCAGGCCAGCCGCTTGAAGCAATTGGTGGGCAGCTTCCGGATCTGACGGGATCCAGCGGCAATAAAAAAGCCCCAGACCTCGCGGTCTGGGGCTTTTTCGTTCTTGCGTATGGCGCACCAGGCGGGATTCGAACCCACGACCCCTGCCTTCGGAGGGCAGTACTCTATCCAGCTGAGCTACTGGTGCAGCGGGCGCCATGATACTCATATGCATGGCAGGCGTCCATGCTGCTGAATCGCTTGCGTTTTTTTAAAGCTGTAACGCGCGTTTGTTACGTTGATCAGAAAAACGCAGCAAAAAAGCGCTTTTCGTTCTTTTTTTTGAACGCCCTATTGTCCTTTACCCCCTTTGATCCTAGGATTCGTTTGAGATTTCAAACGCTCTTGTCTGGGTGCTGAACCGCACGAATCCAATACGTGCGCTATTTATGTGCTTCAGCCCGGTGAATGATTTCCCTGACGGCAGCCTACTGAGGCGCCTTTCTACAATCATAATTTGCTCCGCATCCGTTGCGGTGCTGTTAAGGAAAGCCGACATGCAGCTTAAAGACACCCAGTTGTTCCGCCAGCAAGCCTTCGTCAATGGCGCTTGGGTCGATGCGGACAATGGCCAGACCATCAAGGTCAACAACCCGGCAACGGGCGAAATTCTGGGCTCCGTGCCGAAAATGGGCGCTGCTGAAACCCGCCGTGCCATCGAAGCTGCCGACAAGGCGCTGCCGGCCTGGCGTTCGCTGACCGCCAAAGAGCGTGCGGGCAAACTGCGTCGCTGGTTCGAACTGATGATCGAGAACCAGGAAGACCTGGCTCGCCTGATGACCCTGGAACAAGGCAAGCCACTGGCTGAAGCCAAGGGTGAAATCGTTTACGCCGCTTCCTTCATCGAGTGGTTCGCCGAAGAAGCCAAGCGCATCTACGGTGACGTGATTCCTGGCCACCAGCCTGACAAGCGCCTGATCGTGATCAAGCAGCCTATCGGCGTGACCGCTGCAATCACCCCGTGGAACTTCCCGGCCGCAATGATCACCCGTAAAGCCGGCCCGGCCCTGGCCGCCGGTTGCACCATGGTGCTCAAGCCTGCTTCGCAAACCCCGTTCTCGGCCCTGGCCCTGGCTGAACTGGCACAACGTGCCGGCATCCCGGCTGGCGTGTTCAGCGTTGTGACCGGCAGCGCCGGCGACATCGGCAGCGAGCTGACCAGCAACCCGATCGTGCGCAAGCTGTCCTTCACCGGTTCGACCGAAATCGGTCGTCAACTGATGGCCGAATGCGCCAAGGACATCAAGAAAGTGTCCCTGGAACTGGGCGGTAACGCTCCGTTCATCGTGTTCGACGACGCGGACCTGGATAAGGCCGTCGAAGGCGCGATCATTTCCAAATACCGCAACAACGGCCAGACCTGCGTCTGCGCCAACCGCCTGTACATCCAGGACGGCGTCTACGACGCGTTCGCCGAGAAGCTCAAGGCCGCTGTGGCCAAGCTGAAGATCGGTAACGGTCTGGAAGAGGGCACCACCACTGGCCCGCTGATCGACGAAAAAGCTGTCGCCAAGGTGCAAGAGCACATCGCCGACGCCCTGAGCAAAGGCGCGACCGTACTGGCCGGTGGCAAGGCGATGGAAGGCAACTTCTTCGAACCGACCATCCTGACCAACGTTCCGACCAACGCTGCCGTGGCCAAGGAAGAAACCTTCGGTCCATTGGCGCCGCTGTTCCGCTTCAAAGACGAAGCCGAAGTGATCGCGATGTCCAACGACACCGAGTTTGGTCTGGCCTCGTACTTCTACGCTCGTGACCTGGGCCGTGTGTTCCGTGTGGCTGAAGCCCTGGAATACGGCATGGTCGGCGTCAACACCGGTCTGATCTCCAACGAAGTCGCGCCATTCGGCGGCATCAAGGCTTCGGGCCTGGGCCGTGAAGGCTCCAAGTACGGCATCGAAGATTACCTGGAAATCAAATACCTCTGCCTGGGCATCTAAGCCCGGCAAAGGCATTGCTTCAAACGCAAAGGGCACGAGAGCGCTGACCCTTTGCGTGTAACAAACGGAATTTTCTCGGTGGCCGGGAACGCTGTGACAGTCGATCATCGCATGCTGTCGCTGTTGTTCCCCGCCGCTTAATCCTTGAGCCACGCCGACCGATGAGCGGCGAATGAGGAATGTAATGAGCAAGACTAACGCTGATTTGATGGCCCGCCGTACCGCTGCTGTTCCACGTGGTGTTGGCCAGATCCACCCGATCTTCGCCGACTCCGCGAAGAACGCTACCGTGACCGACGTTGAAGGTCGTGAGTTCATCGACTTCGCCGGCGGTATCGCCGTTCTGAACACTGGCCACGTGCACCCGAAAGTCATCGCCGCCGTGACCGAGCAGCTGAACAAGCTGACCCACACTTGCTTCCAGGTTCTGGCCTACGAGCCGTACGTAGAAGTGTGCGAAAAAATCAACGCTCGCGTTCCAGGTGATTTCGCCAAGAAAACCCTGCTGGTGACCACCGGTTCCGAAGCCGTGGAAAACTCCATCAAGATCGCCCGTGCCGCCACTGGCCGTGCTGGCGTGATCGCTTTCACCGGCGCTTACCACGGTCGCACCATGATGACCCTGGGCCTGACCGGTAAAGTCGTTCCTTACTCCGCTGGCATGGGCCTGATGCCAGGTGGCGTGTTCCGCGCGCTGTACCCGAACGAACTGCACGGCGTGAGCATCGACGATTCGATCGCCAGCATCGAGCGCATCTTCAAGAACGACGCCGAGCCGCGTGACATCGCTGCAATCATCCTCGAGCCGGTTCAGGGCGAAGGTGGTTTCTACGTCGCTCCTAAAGAATTCATGAAGCGTCTGCGTGCCCTGTGCGACCAGCACGGCATCCTGCTGATCGCTGACGAAGTACAGACTGGCGCTGGCCGTACCGGCACCTTCTTCGCCATGGAACAGATGGGCGTTGCTGCCGACCTGACCACCTTCGCCAAATCCATCGCTGGCGGCTTCCCGCTGGCCGGTGTGTGCGGCAAGGCCGAATACATGGACGCCATCGCTCCAGGCGGCCTGGGCGGCACCTACGCCGGTAGCCCGATCGCTTGCGCCGCGGCCCTGGCCGTGATGGAAGTGTTCGAAGAAGAAAACCTGCTGGACCGCTGCAAGGCTGTCGGCGAGCGTCTGGTAACCGGCCTGAAGGCCATCCAGGCCAAGTACCCGGTGATCGGTGAAGTCCGTGCCCTGGGCGCGATGATCGCCGTCGAGCTGTTCGAAGGCGGCGACAGCCACAAGCCAAACCCGACTGCCGTGGCAGCGGTGGTGGCCAAGGCTCGCGAAAAAGGTCTGATCCTGCTGTCCTGCGGCACCTACGGCAACGTTCTGCGCGTCCTGGTACCGCTGACCTCGCCGGACGAGCAACTGGACAAAGGTCTGGCAATCATCGAAGAGTGCTTCGCTGAACTCTGATCGCCAAGTGTGACCTGATCCACAAAAAACCCGCTTCGGCGGGTTTTTTCATGCCGGCTGAAATGCCCCCGATGCTTTTTCACTGTATCGAATGGCCAGCATTGGCTAAGGTTTCCGCATTGCCAGGGAGAGCTGTATGACAGTTGTCATTTTACCCGCCGCTCCGAGAGTGCTGATCGCCGAGGCCGACCCCTGGTCTCGCGACCTGCTCAAGGAAGTGTTGTTGAACGTTCGCTGCGATGCGCGACTGGATTTGTGCGCCAATGGCCAGCAGGCGCTGGAGTTGCTGGCGGCCAATCCTTATGACCTGGTGATCGCCGACTGGGAGTTGCCCGGCATTGATGGCCTGAATGTGTTGCGCAGCGTTCGCCAGCGCAAACGCAATCCACCCTTGCCCTTCATCCTGATGAGCAGCCGCAATGACAGCGCCAGCGTGCGCGAAGCCTTGCCGCTGGCCCCCGCCGCGTACCTGACCAAGCCGCTGAACATGGAAGGCCTGACCCATCGCTTGCAGGACCTGCTGGTCAACGCCGGTGAGGAAGTCGCCTGTGAGGTGCCGTCGCTGGCGCCCGGCATGACCTTGTCGGTGTACCTGGAGCGGCGCCGTGAACTGGCAGAGGGTGCGCCGTTGATGACCGACGTGCAGCTGGCGGTCACTCGCAGTCTCAATCCCAATGGCCTCGACCTGACGAAACTGGAAGACGAGATCCGCACCGATCCGCAGGTCACCGCCGTGTTGATTGCCGCCGCCAACAGCGCTGCGCAGCACCATGGCGCCGCGGTACAGACCCTGTCCCAGGCCTTGCATCGGCTGGGTACCGGGCAAAGCATGAACCTGATCCTGGGGCTGACCCTCAAACGCAGTGCCCGGCTCAGTGATCCCAACCTGGCGGACTATGCCGAGCGTTATTGGGAGCTGTCGCTACACACCGCCGAATACGCGCGAACCCTGGCGCGCCTGCTGGATCTGGATCAGGCACGCTGCTATTGCGCCGGCATGCTGCATCGCCTGGGTGACCTGGCGCTGTTGCGTTGCTTGCAGGAGTGGAAGCAGGCCGGTGGCCAACTGGACGAGCAGGAGGAGGTGGGCGACGCGCTCGCCGAATTCGGCGCGGCCTACGGTTCGGCACTGCGCACCCGCTGGCGCTTGCCGCTGGAGCTGCGACAGCTGATTGCAGCGGCCTATCAGCTCGGTGGCGGGGTTTACTCTCGTGAAGCGCTGGTGATGAACATGGCGGCGCAACTGGCGCGACTGACGGAGCATGAGGGCGTGGAAGAGCTGGCCAGGAGCCGGACGGCGCGGCTGCTCAAGATCGGTTTGCCGGAGTTGATGCGGATGCGCAAACAGTAGGCTTCACGCTAATCCCTGTGGGAGCGAGCCTGCTCGCGATGGCGTACTCACAGTCAACTTCAATGGTGACTGTCAGTCCCTCATCGCGAGCAGGCTCGCTCCCACAGTGGGTATGTGTTGGGCCTGTCAGCCCGTGACAATCCTGTTCTTCCCCTCCCGCTTGGCCTGATACATCGCCGCATCCGCGCGGGCGAACAGGCTTTCGATGTTTTCATCCCCGGCGGTCAGGCTGGTCAGGCCCTGGCTGACGGTAATCCCGAACGTCTGGCCGTCATGCTCGAAACTCAGGCGCTGGATCTCCCGTTGCAGGCGCTCGGCCACTTGCAGCGCCATGTCCGGGGTGCAGCCGGGGAATACGGCGGCGAACTCTTCTCCACCAATGCGCCCGAACAGGTCCCCGCGGCGCAACACCGCGCGGCCACTGTCGGCGATGCGTTGCAGCACGCTGTCGCCTTCCTGGTGGCCATAGGTGTCGTTGATCACTTTGAAGTCATCGATGTCCAGCATCAGGAACGACAGCGGCGTGCCGTGTTGTCGCGCCAGTTCGAATTCCTCGTGGGCGCCTTCGAAGAAGTGTCGACGGTTGCTGCTGCGGGTCAGGGCGTCGGTGGTGGCCAGGCGTTGCAGCTCGGTTTCCATTTGCTTCTTGTCAGTGATGTCTTCGGCGATGCCGACGATGATCACCGGCTGCCCCGGTTCGGCCTGGCGGTTGATAAAACATTTATCGCTGATCCAGCGCAGGTGGCCGTCGGCGTCGATGATCCGGTATTCGCGGTCTTCGACCTCGCCCTTGACCAGCACCTCGGCAAGGCTGCGCTCGGCATATTCCAGATCGTCGGGGTAGATGCTGTCGCGCCACTGGTTGTAGTCGGCCAGCAGCAGGTCGGCGCTGTGGCCGAAAATCCGTTCATACGCGGGGCTGACATACAGCACCTGGCGGGTTTCCCAGTTGAAGGCCCAGAGCACCGCGTTGACGCTCGCCAGCAGGGTGTTGAGCAATTGCTCACGCTCGCTCAGGCGCGCTACCTCACCCTGGGCGTGCATCAGCGCCAGCAGGGTTTGCGCGGCTTCCGGCCACTGCGGGGAGGACAGGTCTTTCGGGTTTTTATTGACCATCGGCACAATTCTCAAAGGGCGTGCGCCGCTTGAGGTTCGAAAGCGGCCACAACGAAGCCCGCCTGGGTGGCGAAGTGTCTTTGAGATAGGGGATACGGGATGAAGTTCCCGCTTTGCAAGGCGTCCGGCCAAACGGTAGAGAGCCTGGGGCTGTGTAGGAGCTGTCGAGTGGAACGAGGCTGCGATCTTTTGATTTTTTAAAGCAAGATCAAAAGATCGCAGCCTTCGGCAGCTCCTACATAGGCCAGGTGAAAAGTCAGGCAGCAGGGCGCAGCGAGTAGGTTTTCAACTGGTCGGCGAAGTCGCGCAGGGATTGAATCCCGCTGGCTTCGGCTTCATGCACCCAGTCCTTGATGGCGGCGAGCATGTCGTGGCCATTCGAGCTGGTCTTGACCCAGATCTGCTGCAAGGCCAGGCGTTTTTCGTAAATGACCTTCAGCGCCTGGCTGTGTTCGAGCATGGTCTGGATGCGCACGTGGTGACGGTCGTCCAGCAGGCTGGTTTCCCGCGAGAGCAGGCGCTTGGCGCGGCGGAACTGGTGGCGCACCGAATGATCGACCTTGGCCAGCTCCTGCTTGACCAGCGGCCCGATCACCAGCTTGCGGTACTGGGCCATGATCTGGAAGCGGTTGTTGAGGATCGCCATGGCGGTGTCCATGTCCAGGCTGCCCTTGCCTTCGACACGGTGGGCAATTGGTGCGACGCGCTGCACCTTGGCCAGGCGCAGGAAGCTGAACACTTGAATCCAGGCCCAGCCCAGGTCGAACTCCCACTTCTTCACCGACAATTTGGCGGAGTTCGGGTAGGTGTGATGGTTGTTATGCAGTTCTTCGCCGCCGATCAGGATGCCCCAGGGCACCAGATTGGTCGCCGCATCGCGGCATTCGAAGTTGCGGTAACCGATCGCATGGCCAAGGCCATTGACCACGCCGGCGGCCCAGACCGGAATCCACATCATCTGGATGGCCCAGATGGTGATGCCGATGGTGCCGAACAGCAGCAGGTCGATGACCCCCATGATCATCACGCCCAGGCGCGGGTAGCGGCTGTAGAGGTTGCGCTCGATCCAGTCTTCCGGGCAGTTCTTGCCATAGATGCGCAGGGTCTCGGCGTTTTCCGCCTCGGCGCGGTACAGCTCGGCGCCTTTGCGCAGCACCGTGGACAGGCCCTTGATGACCGGGCTGTGCGGGTCATCGACGGTTTCGCACTTGGCGTGGTGCTTGCGGTGGATGGCCGTCCACTCGCGAGTGTTCTGCGCCGTGGTCAGCCACAGCCAGAAGCGGAAGAAATGTTTCAGGCCGGCATTGAGCTCAAGGGAGCGATGGGCTGAATAGCGGTGCAGATAGACCGTGACGGCGACGATTGTCACGTGGGTCATCAGCAGCGTGACTGCGACCAGTGACCAGGCCGACAAGCCGAGAAAACCTTCGTACCACATAGGCTATAGGGCCCTCGATAAAGGAAAAACAGCCGTTGCATTATCCCCATGCCCACAGAGAAAACCAGTCGCCCTTTCAGATAAGAGTGGCCCTTTGCTTTATAATCCCCGCATTTCTGTAGGGACATGGACAGTCTTATGTCTGCCAGCTATCGCGCTGCCATGCGTTCAGCGTTGTTTTATCTGATGTTTTCCGTGGTCTGGCTGCAGCTCAGTGGCTACTTATTGAACAGTTTCTTCGATAATTCCGCCGAGCTATCGCGATGGCAACTGATCAACGGTTATGCCTGGCTACTGTTCAGTGCCGGGTTTGTCTTTGTCACCAGTGTGCGATTGTTGCGTAGCCTGAAGCTCGACGCCAAAGCATCAGGCAACGGCGAAGATCGTGAGCGTTTGCGCCAGGCAGCAGCGGTTTTCGATTGCACCCGCGAAGGGGTGCTGGTCACCGATCGCGAGGGTTTGATCGTTCACGTCAACCCGGCCTTCATGCGGATCACCGGTTATCAGCGCGAAGAGGTACTGGGCCAGCGACCCAACCTGTTCAAGTCAGGTCGTCACTCGACGGACTTCTACCAGACGATGTTTGCGACCCTCGACAGCGAAGGCGAGTGGAGCGGAGAAATCTGGAATCGCCGTAAAAGCGGCGAAATCTACCCGCAGTGGCAAACCATCCGCGTGATTCATGACGACCTGGGTCAGCGCAGCCATTACGTCGCGGTGTTCTCCGATATCAGCGCCATCAAGAATTCCGAGCAGGAGCTGATGCACCTGGCGCATCACGATCCGTTGACCGATTTGCCCAACCGCCTGTTGTTCACCGATCGCGCGAAGCAGGCCCTGGCGTCGGCGCAGCTGCACAAGCGGGGTTGCGCGCTGCTGCTGATCGACCTGGATCATTTCAAGATGATCAACGACAGCCTCGGCCACACCATCGGTGACCAGCTGCTCAAGGCGGTCGCCGAGCGCCTGAAGGCGATGTTCGGACCCGGCATCACCCTGGCGCGGCTGAGCGGCGACGAGTTCGCCGTGCTGGCCGAGAGTTGTCCACAGCTGGAGCAGGCGGCGGCGTTGGCCCGGCGCATCATCGATGGGCTCAAGGAAGCATTTGCTGTTGATGGGCATCAGTTGTTCATCAATGCCAGCATTGGCATCAGCCTGTTCCCCAGCGATGCCTTGGGCGCCGAGCAACTGTTGCGCAATGCCGATTCGGCGCTGTTCAAGGCCAAGAGCGCCGGTCGCAACGATTACGCGCTCTATACCGAAGAGTTGACCGCCCATGCCCAACAGCGGGTCGAGACCTCGTTCGAATTGCGTCATGCGCTGGACCAGCAGCAACTGCGGGTTTACTACCAGCCGGTGCACGACCTGCGAACCAGTCGATTGATCGGCGTCGAAGCGCTGGTGCGCTGGGAGCATCCGCAGCGGGGGCTGGTATCGCCGGCAGAATTCATCCCGATCGCCGAGCGCACCGGGTTGATTGCCGAAATCGACGCCTGGGTGATGCAGCAGGCGTGTCGGCAAATGTGCCAGTGGCAGCAGGCCGGCGTGGAATTGGCGTCTGTCGCGGTGAACATCTCGTCGCGGCTGTTCGCCCGCCGCGAGCTGTATGAGCAAGTGGCGCAGGTGCTGCACGAAACCGGGCTGGACCCGGCCTGCCTGGAGCTGGAGGTCACCGAAAGCGCGGTGATGGAAGACCCGGAAGTGGCGCTGGAGCAGATGTATCGCCTGCGTGAACTGGGTGTGCGCCTGGCCATCGACGACTTCGGCACGGGCTATTCATCGCTGCTGCGGCTCAAGCGCCTGCCGGTGCAAAAGCTCAAGATCGATCAGGGTTTCGTCGCCGGGTTGCCGTGGGACGAGGACGACGTGGCCATCGTCCGGGTGATCATCGCCCTGGCGCAGAGCATGGGCATGCAGGTGCACGCCGAAGGCATCGAACAGGCCGAGCAGGCGGCGTTCTTGCTGGAGCATGGCAGCCAGCTGGGGCAGGGCTACTGGTTCGGGCGACCGGTGCCGGCCGGGCAGCTGGATTGGACGCATGCGCCGGTGATTGGATAACCATTGCCCCCCGGTAGGAGCGAGCCTGCTCGCGATGGTCGTCAACGATGACCAGGGCTGCCTGAAAGGGCGCGGTGCCCCTGCCACCATCGCGAGCAGGCTCGCTCCCACAGGGGTTTGTGTGCGTTTGAAAGAGATAAATCCCCGCAAACCCTTGTCCCGCCAAATAATGTCTTCTGGTTATATAAACATTCTTAAATAGTCTTTTTAAGAATATCCGCGTCTCTCTACTATGGGCTCCACGCCGCAAGCAGTGCCGCCACTGCCAGGCAACCCCACAGTCGAAGGAGCAGCACCATGAGCGCATCCCTACGTAGCGTCGACGGCCAGGACGAAGCAACCATCCTGCGTGAAATCCAGAGCGCCCTGCGCGATCTGCGTTTCGGCGCCGTGGAAATCACCGTCCACAACGCCCAGGTGGTTCAGATCGAGCGCAAGGAAAAATTTCGTTTGCAGCAGCCAGGTAACAAAGCCGGCTGAGGCGAACGATCAGGAGATCGCAGCCTGCGGCAGCTCCTGCAAAGGACTGCCGGGGGCTGCCGCAGACTGCGATCTCAAGTTGGTAACCGATTTCATCATAAGAAAAAGCCAATACACCCAAGAATTCCAGGAGCTTTCACCATGTCGTCGATTCGCCATTTCGCTTTGGCCGCCCTGGCCAGCGCCCTGTTTGCCGGTTCCGCGGTTGCAAAGGACTACGAACTGCTCAACGTGTCCTACGACCCGACTCGCGAGTTGTATCAGGATTACAACGCCGAATTCGTCAACTTCTGGAAGAAAAGCAACCCGGGCGACACCGTGAAAATCCAGCAATCCCACGGTGGTTCGGGCAAGCAGGGTCGGGCAGTGATCGATGGCCTGCGTGCCGACGTGGTGACCCTGGCTCTGGCCGGTGACATCGACGAAATCGCCAAGCTGGGCAAGACCCTGCCGGCCGACTGGCAGAAGCGTCTGCCGGAAGCGAGCACGCCTTACACCTCGACCATCGTGTTCCTGGTGCGCAAGGGCAACCCTAAAGGCATCAAGGACTGGGGCGACCTGGTCAAGAACGACGTCTCGGTCATCACTCCAAACCCGAAAACCTCCGGCGGTGCGCGCTGGAACTTCCTCGCGGCCTGGGCCTATGGCCTGAAAGCCAACGGCGGTGATGAAGCCAAGGCCAAGGAATACGTACAAACCCTGTTCAAGCACGTACCTGTGTTGGACACCGGTGCTCGCGGTTCGACCATTACCTTCGTCAACAACGGTCAGGGTGACGTGTTGCTGGCCTGGGAAAACGAAGCCTTCCTGGCTCTGAAGGAAGATGGCGGCGCCGACAAGTTCGACATCGTCGTGCCTTCGCTGTCGATCCTCGCCGAACCACCGGTGGCCGTAGTCGACAAGAACGCCGAGAAGAAGGGCAACGAGCAGATCGCCGAAGCCTACCTCAAGCACCTGTACAGCCCGGCCGGCCAGGAAATCGCGGCGAAAAACTTCTATCGTCCACGTGACAAGGACGTGGCTGCCAAGTACGCCAACCAGTTCCCGAAACTGGACCTGGTGACCATCGACAAGGACTTCGGCGGCTGGAAAACCGCGCAGCCGAAATTCTTCAATGACGGCGGCGTGTTCGACCAGATCTACCAGGCGCAGTAATTTTAAATAGCCACTAGCGAGCCCCGGGTTTACCTTCGGGGCTTTGTGCGTTCTCAACCAAGGACTTTTATGTCGCGTCGTATCTCCCCCGTCATACCCGGCTTCGGGCTGACGCTGGGCTACACCTTGGTGTACCTCAGTCTGATTGTGCTCATTCCACTGGCGGCGATGTTCGTGCATGCCGCTCAACTCACCTGGGAACAGTTCTGGGCGATTGTTTCGGCGCCACGGGTGCTGTCGGCGTTGAAGCTCAGCTTCGGCACCGCGCTCTATGCCGCGATCATCAACGGCATCATCGGCACGCTGCTGGCCTGGGTGCTGGTGCGCTATACCTTCCCCGGACGCAAAGTCATCGACGCGATGATCGACTTGCCCTTCGCATTGCCCACCGCCGTGGCCGGTATCGCATTGACTGCGCTCTACACCCCCACCGGCCTGGTCGGTCAGTTTGCGGCGGATCTGGGTTTCAAGATCGCCTACACCCCTCTGGGCATCACCCTTGCCCTGACTTTTGTGACGCTTCCATTCGTGGTACGTACCGTACAGCCAGTATTGGCCGATATCCCGCGAGAAGTGGAAGAAGCGGCAGCGTGCCTGGGCGCGAAGCCGTTGCAGGTGTTTCGCCATATCCTGATGCCGGCCTTGTTGCCCGCCTGGTTGACCGGTTTTGCCCTGGCCTTTGCCCGTGGGGTCGGCGAGTACGGCTCGGTGATCTTCATCGCCGGCAACATGCCAATGAAAACCGAGATTCTGCCGCTGCTGATCATGGTCAAGCTCGACCAGTACGATTACACCGGCGCGACCTCCATCGGCGTACTGATGCTGGTGGTTTCCTTCATTCTGCTGCTGCTGATCAACCTGCTTCAGCGGCGCATCGAAACCCCATAAGGAGGCGCAGAACATGTCCCAATCGTCTATTGCTGCCGCTTCCTCGGCCAACGCTGCCCGCCGTGGCAGTGCCACGGCGCGGCGCGTCCTGATCGGCCTTGGCTGGCTGATCTTTGCCCTGTTCCTGTTGTTGCCGCTGTTCATCGTGGTGTCCCAGGGCTTGAAGAATGGCCTGGGTGCGTTTTTCACCGCGATCTTTGAACCGGACGCCCTGTCGGCGCTGAAACTCACGGTGATCGCCGTGCTGATTTCGGTGCCGTTGAATCTGGTGTTCGGTGTCAGTGCCGCCTGGTGCGTGAGCAAATACTCGTTCCGCGGCAAGAGCATGCTGGTCACGCTGATCGACCTGCCGTTCTCGGTGTCGCCAGTGATCGCCGGTCTGGTCTACGTGCTGATGTTCGGCGCCCAGGGCATTTTTGGCCCGTGGCTGCAGGATCACGACATCCAGATCGTCTTCGCCTTGCCGGGCATCGTACTGGCGACGATCTTCGTCACCGTGCCGTTCGTGGCGCGCGAGCTGATCCCGCTGATGCAGGAGCAGGGTACTCAGGAAGAGGAGGCCGCGCGTCTGCTCGGGGCCAATGGCTGGCAGATGTTCTGGCACGTCACGGTGCCGAACATCAAATGGGGCCTGATTTACGGCGTGGTGTTGTGCACCGCGCGGGCCATGGGTGAGTTCGGTGCGGTGTCGGTGGTGTCCGGGCACATTCGCGGGGTGACCAACACCTTGCCGCTGCACGTCGAGATCCTCTACAACGAATACAACCACGTGGCCGCGTTCGCCGTGGCGAGCCTGTTGCTGATCCTGGCGCTCTTCATCCTGCTGCTCAAGCAGTGGAGCGAAAACCGTATTAACCGCCTGCGCGCCAGCGCCGCGGAGGAATGATTTCATGTCAATCGAAGTGCGTAACGTCAGCAAGAATTTCAATGCGTTCAAGGCGCTGAACGACATCAGCCTGGACATTCAGAGCGGTGAGCTGGTGGCGCTGCTCGGCCCGTCCGGCTGCGGCAAGACCACGCTGCTGCGGATCATCGCCGGCCTGGAAACCCCGGATAAGGGCAACATCGTGTTCCACGGTGAAGACGTCTCCGGCCACGACGTGCGTGATCGCAACGTCGGCTTCGTGTTCCAGCACTACGCCCTGTTCCGCCACATGACGGTGTTCGACAACGTCGCGTTCGGCCTGCGCATGAAGCCGAAAAACCAGCGCCCGAGCGAAAGCCAGATCGCGACCAAGGTTCACGAGCTGCTGAACATGGTGCAGCTGGACTGGCTGTCGGATCGCTACCCGGAACAACTCTCCGGTGGTCAGCGTCAGCGTATCGCGCTGGCCCGTGCCCTGGCGGTAGAGCCCAAAGTGCTGCTGCTCGACGAACCCTTCGGCGCCCTCGACGCCAAGGTCCGCAAGGAGCTGCGCCGCTGGCTGGCGCGCCTGCATGAAGACATCAACCTGACGTCGGTGTTCGTGACCCACGACCAGGAAGAAGCCATGGAAGTGGCCGACCGCATCGTGGTGATGAACAAGGGCGTGATCGAGCAGATCGGCTCACCGGGCGACGTCTACGAAAACCCGGCCAGCGATTTCGTCTACCACTTCCTCGGCGATTCGAACCGCCTGCATCTGGGCGAAGACAACCACGTGCTGTTCCGCCCGCACGAAGTGTCGTTGTCGCGGCATGAACTGGAAGACCACCATGCGGCCGAAGTGCGGGACATCCGTCCGCTGGGCGCAACGACCCGGGTGACGCTGAAGGTGGAAGGGCAGACTGATTTGATCGAGGCCGAAGTGGTGAAGGATCACGACAGCCTGATCGGTCTGGCCAAGGGCGAGACGTTGTTCTTCAAGCCCAAGGTCTGGCAGAAAGTCGCCAACATCTAAAAGCATCGCGAGCAGGCTCGCCCCCACAGTGGATCGAGGTTGAACACAAAATTTGTGACCGACCGAAAACCCCTGTGGGAGCGAGCCTGCTCGCGATAGCGTGTTACGCAGCAGCGCGATTCGGATTAATCCGCACACCTCCCGCCCGCGCCTCGATCTGCTCTTTGAGCTCATGCCGCAACCCCAGCATGAACGCCAGCTCGGCCACCACAAACAGCGGCCCGACAATCAACCCCGACACGTCATCGACAAACGCCGGCTTGCGCCCTTCGTAGTGATGGCCGACAAACTGGATCGCCCAGCCCACCACAAACATTCCCAGGCCACTCGCGAGCCAGACCAGCGTGCTTTGCTGCGCCAGCACCTGACCGGCCCACACGCACAGCCCCAGCAGCACTGTCATCAGCACGCCAAGGCGCAGTTCCAGGCGCAGGTAAAACCAGGCCGACGCCAGCGATGCCAGCACCGCCGGCGACAGCCAGCCACCGCCCCATTGCGGGCGCGACAGCAGTACAGCCACTGCCACGACGATCAGCGGAATGCCGACGAAGTGGGTGGCGATGTTGCGCGGGTCACGGTGGTAGGCGGCATATTGACTGAGATGGTCAACGAGGCTTTTTTTCATTGTTATTCCTCCTGTAGGGTGACTGATCTTGCCTCGCGGGTCGTTTCCCGCTCTGTCGGGCAGGCGACAATCTCTAGGAGTTTTCATGGATAAGCAGGTCTGGCGTACGCGCCTGATGCGCGGTCAGTGGTTCAGCCATCTGCCTGTTTCCCTACAGGATAGTCTGCTCAATGCTGCGCGGTTGCGGCAGCTGCCAGCGGGCCAGTGCCTGTTCCAGCGCGGCGATCCACCCTGCGGGCTGTACGCGGTACTGGAAGGCGCGGTGCGCATCGGCGCTGTCAACGAGCAGGGCAAGGAGGCGTTGCTGAGCCTGGTGGAAGCGCCGCACTGGTTCGGCGAGATCTGCCTGTTCGACGGGCAGCCGCGTACCCACGATGCGTTTGCCGCGGGCCAGTGCACGCTGCTGCACATCCCGCAATCGGTACTGCTGGCGTTACTCGAAGAACAGCCGGCGCACTGGCGACAACTGGCGTTGCTGATGAGCCAGAAACTGCGCATGACCTTCATCAATCTCGAACAGCTGAGCCTGCTGCCGGCCCCGGCACGGCTGGCGCATCGCTTGCTGATGATCGCCGAAGGCTACGGCCAGCTCGACGAGCCCCGCCGCGTCCTGCAACTGCCGCAGGAACAGCTGGCGGCAATGTTGTCGCTGTCGCGCCAGACCACCAACCAGATCCTCAAGGAACTGCAGGGGCAGGGGATCATCGGGCTGAGTTACGGCGAAATCGAAATCCTCGATGCGGAGCGATTGCGGGATCTGTCGACCCTCTAAAGACGACACTAATCCCCTGTGGGAGCGAGCCTGCTCGCGATGTTTTATCAGCCAACACCGATGTAGCTGACACACCATCGCGAGCAGGCTCGCTCCCACAAAGAATCTATGTGAACTGAAGCCTTATGATCAGCGCAACCCATCCCGAAACTGCCCCGGCGTCATCCCCGTCCAGCGTTTGAACGCCCGGCTGAAACTGCTGGTATCGGCAAACCCCAGCAAGTAACTGATCTCGCTCAGCGACACCTGCGGATCGCGCAGGTGCAGCAGCGCCAGGTTCTCGCGGCTTTCGTTGAGCAGCGTATCGAACCGGCATCCCTCATCCGCCAGATGCCGCTGCAGGCTGCGCAGGCTCAGGTGCAAGGCCTTGGCAATGTGCTCGGCGCTGGGTTCGCCTTCGGGCAATTGCTCCTCGATGGCATCGCGCACCTTGCGTTCCCAGGTCAGCGGCTTGAGCTGCGCCAGGGTGCGCTTGAGCACGGTTTCGTTGTGCTCGGCCAGTTCCGGGTTGGCGTCATCCAGGTGGCTGTCGAAGTCGACGAAAGCGAACTCCAGTCGATCCTCGCTGGCGCCGAAATGCACCGGCGAGCGGAACACCTTGTGCCACTGGTGCGCATCCGCCGGCTCCGGGCGACGCAGATAGACCGCCAGCGGCGCGTAGTCGCGACCCAGGCGGTTGCGGCAAGTGCGCACGTAAATGGCCGTGAAGGCATCGATGGCTTCGAAGGCCGGGGCGAGATTTCCCGGAGGGATTTTCAGGCGGAAGTGGTAGCGGTCTTCGGCACGGGTCAGCTCCAGTTCCAGGGCGTCGCTGACCACCTGGTGATAACGCACGATGCGTTCGAACACCTCGCGCAAACTGCCGCTGGCCACCAGCGCATAACCCAAGGCGTGAAATGTGGTGGGGCTGACGAAACGCGAGACGCGCAAGCCGAGCGCCGGGTCGCCGCTGGCCTGTACCGCCAGTTCCCACAGGCGTGTGGTCCCGGACAGCGGATAACGGGCGTTGGGGTCATCCATCAATTGCGGGTCGAGCCCGGCTTGCTGGCACAGCGCGATGCTGTCGAGGCCCAGGGCGTCGAGTTGCTTGCGCAGGGCGCGGGTCCAGCTGGCGAGGGAGGTCGGTTCAGTCATGCTGATTGGCGCTTCCGGTCAACAGGTTGGCGTTCACGGCTACCGCTGCACGAAGGCGCAGCGATCAAGATGCGAACCATCAATAACCAGAGGATGGAAGCATGCACGGTACTTCTGCAAGTCCCCAACGACTGAATGCAGCTCAACGATCAGCGCAAATTCGTGAAGTGGTGCTGGCCAAGGGGGTCGAGTTGCGCGAGCGCTACCCGATTCTCAAGCACCAGGATGCCCTCGGTGCCGGCATTCTGGCCTTCGCGCTGGCGGGCATGATCGGTTCGGCGGCGCTCTACATGAGCGGGCATCTGGCGTGGTGGGCGTGTCTGTTGCTCAACGCTTTTTTCGCGTCCCTGACCCACGAGCTGGAGCACGACCTGATCCACAGCATGTACTTCCGCAAACAGCGGGTGCCGCACAACCTGATGATGGGCCTGGTCTGGCTGGCGCGGCCGAGCACCATCAATCCGTGGATTCGCCGTCATCTGCACCTCAACCATCACAAGGTTTCCGGCACGGAAACCGACATGGAAGAGCGCGCGATCACCAACGGTGAACCTTGGGGCATCGCGCGCTTTTTGATGGTTGGCGACAACATGATGTCGTCGTTCATTCGCATGCTGCGGGCGAAAACCTGGGCGCAAAAATTCAGCATCATCCAGCGCACGCTGAAGGTCTACGCACCTTTGGCACTGCTGCATTGGGGCGCCTGGTACGTGTTTCTCGGCTTCCATGCCGCCAATGGCGTCGCACATTTGATGGGCGCTCCTATCGAATGGTCGGCGACCACGCTGTCGGTGATGAACGTGATCGACATCGCCGCGGTGGTGATCATCGGCCCCAACGTATTGCGCACCTTTTGCCTGCACTTCATCAGTTCCAACATGCACTACTACGGTGACGTGGAATCGGGCAACGTGATGCAGCAGTGCCAGGTGCTGAATGCCTGGTGGCTATGGCCGTTGCAAGCGTTCTGCTTCAACTTCGGCAGCACCCATGGCATCCATCACTTCGTGGTGAAGGAACCGTTCTACATCCGTCAGATGACGGCGCCGGTGGCGCATAAAGTGATGCGTGAGATGGGCGTGCGTTTCAACGACATCGGCACCTTCGCCCGGGCCAACCGTTTTATCCGCAAGGAAACCGAAGAATCACGGCCCGTGCAGGCGGCTCGGGTCTGAGCCACCCATCCGGAAACTCAAATGGAAAAACCACCGTCATCAAGTTGACCCAAACAGACGTTAGCTTGTGATGCATGTGGGCCGACGAGGGTTTATGGATATATGCGATTTAGGCCTAATAAAGTAATTAAATATTCCTTTATTAGATAACCGATTTCGCCAATCATCGGCTCACAGTTGTTGAGCAACACTGGCAGATTTTGAGTTTCCGGGGCCGTCTCCTTGGCAGGGTGCGGTCCCTTTTTTATTCCCCCCGGAAAAGCACCAACCCCCTGTGGGAGCTGAGCTTGCTCGCGATGGTGTGTCAGGCGGCACAACGTTGACTGACACACCATCGCGAGCAAGCTCGGCTCCTACAGGAATAATCGTGATATTCGATATAGGTCTTAATAAATAGCTTCTTATTCCTTAACGAATATAACTCTCCTCCCTATACTCGTCCGGGAACAGACACGCAGGAGAGCTTCCCCATGCGCAACGAATCAATTCGCTACCTGATTGTGCCGGGCTGGCAAGGATCGCCAGAAGATCATTGGCAAAGCCATTGGCACCACAGCCTGCCGAACAGCGCACGGGTGGAGCAGGCCGACTGGCTGACGCCCCGTCGTGAAGATTGGGTCGCGGCGCTGGCCGAGGCGATTGCCGCCGACAGCACCCCGGTGATCCTGATTGCCCATAGCCTGGGCTGCATCACCGTCGCCCACTGGGCCGCCACGGCACCGTTGCCGATGTTGCGCCAGGTGCGCGGTGCCTTGCTGGTCGCACCGGCGGACGTCGAACGCCCGGCCTGCGCGCCGGCCCTGCGCAACTTTGCACCGATTCCCACCGACCTGCTGCCTTTCCCAAGCCAGGTGGTCGGTTCCGACAATGACAGCGCGGTCAGTGCGTCGCGGGCCCTGGAGCTGGCGCGCAACTGGGGTGCGGAAGCGGGGATCCTGGCGGGTGCCGGGCACATCAACGTGAAATCCGGTCACCAGCGCTGGGAGCAGGGCTTTGCCTATCTCTATCGCCTGCAGAACCGCATGGAACACCACGCCCTGCGCCGCGCCTGAACCTTATTCAACGCCCCCCGTCTCCCGGCGGTTTTGGGCGGGAGACTGCCATGAGTTTTGAAACCTTCGGTCAGCCACTGCTGACCTTCCCCGACGCTGAAAAAAGTCCCCTGAGCATCCGCGCCAAGGCGCTGGTGTTCGTCGATCCACGCTCGCGGCAATTGCGCCAGGAGCTGGAGCAGCTGGCACCGCGTTCGATTTCCGTGCTGATCCGCGGTGAAACCGGCACCGGCAAGGAATTGCTGGCGCGGCACATCCACCGCGCCAGCGATCGCGGCGGGTTGTTCGTCTCGGTCAATTGCGGCGCGATCAGCCCGACCTACGCCGACGCCGAATTGTTCGGTTATGCCGCCGGAAGCTACAGCGGTTCAGCCAGCAGTCGCGCAGGCTGGTTTGGCTCGGCCAACGGCGGCACGCTCTATCTGGACGAAATCGGCGACTTGCCGCTGCCGATCCAGATCAAACTGCTCGCCGCCCTGGAGAACCACGAAGTCACCCGCGTCGGTGCCCATCAGCCGAGCCCGGTGGATGTGCGCCTGGTCGCGGCCACCAGCATTGACCTGGCTCAGGCCGTCGCCGCCGGAAAATTCCATGAGCGGCTTTATCACTACCTCAGCGAGGGCCAGCTGGAATTGCCGGCCTTGCGCGAGCGGGTGGGCGACATCCTGTCGTTGGCCGAATACTTCCTCGGCATCTACAGCCAGCGCCTGGACCTGCCGGTGCCGCTGATCAGCGAAGCCGCGCAACAGGTGCTGGAGCGACACAGCTGGCCGGGCAACACCCGCGAGCTGGAAAACGTCATTCACTTTGCGCTGCTGGTCAGCACTGGCGACGAGATTTTGCCGGAGCATTTGAATTTGCCGGATGACGGAATTGAACAGCTCGCACAGCAGCTCAAGCAGATTCTCGGCAACGCATCCGATGCCGAAAAAGATTTCCTGAAACAGATACTTAAGCAAACCGGCCTCCTGTAGGAGCGAGCCTGCTCGCGATGAACGCAAGGACAACACGGGCATCCAGAAAGCCCGGGTCATCGTTGACGACCATCGCGAGCAGGCTCGCTCCTACAGGGTAAAGCGCGGGCTAGAGCTGTATGAGCAAAATGGAATATGAAAGTGAATAAAAGATATTGTTCGGGAATAAAAAATCCGGGTAATGTCCGCTTCACGCCAGCGATAGCACTTCACTGGCACTCGTATTCAATGCCGTCGCCACAAGCGACCAAGATTTTCGATAAGGACACTGCATGAAAAAGGTTCTGTTGTTCACCGCACTGGCGGCTGCCCTGACCGCGGGCCTGGCCCAGGCTGGCGAGAAACTGGTGGTTGCGGCGACCCCGATTCCACACGCTGAAATTCTGGAACTGATCAAGCCAACCCTCGCCAAAGAAGGCGTGGACCTGGAAATCAAAGTGTTCACCGACTACGTTCAGCCGAACGTGCAGGTCGACCAGAAGCGTCTGGACGCCAACTACTTCCAGACCCTGCCGTACCTGAAAAGCTTCAACGAAGGCAAAGGCACTCACCTGGAAACCGTGATCGGTGTTCACGTTGAACCTTTCGGCGGCTACTCGAAGAAAGTCAAAACCCTGGCCGAGCTCAAAGACGGCGCGACCATTGCCATTCCTAACGAAGGCAGCAACAGCGGCCGTGCCCTGATCCTGCTGCAGAAGGCTGGCCTGATCGAGTTGAAAGACCCGAAAAACGCCCTGGCGACCCCGAAAGACATCGCCAAGAACCCGCACAACTTCAAGTTCAAGGAGCTTGAGTCCGCGATGTTGCCGCGTGTGCTGGACCAGGTTGACCTGGACATGATCAACACCAACTACGCGCTTGAAGCTGGCTTGAACCCGGCCAAGGACGCACTGGTGATCGAAGGTGCCGACTCACCTTACGTGAACTTCCTGGTGGCTCGCCCGGACAACAAGGACAGCGCCGCCATCCAGAAACTGGCCAAGGCCCTGACCAGCCCGGAAGTGAAAGCGTTCATCGAGAAGAAATACAGCGGCGCGGTACTGCCAGCGTTCTGATTCTTCAGGAAAACCCCTTCAAGGTTTCCAACGCCGACGGCTAGCAATAGCGTCGGCGTTTTTTTATGCCCGCATTCTCTGTGGCAAATGAGTTAAGGGTTGGACGCTATTCCTGTGGGAGCGAGCCTGCTCGCGATAGCGGGCTGTCAGGCAACATCAATGTTGAATGTCAGGCCGTCATCGCGAGCAAGCTCGCTCCCACAGTGGATGTATTTGTCCTGACGAACTAGGCCACCCTGGCCTTCAGCGCCCTGCGCAACGCCACCAACAACTTGAGGAAGTCCTGCGGACTCATCGGTTGCGGCACTTTCACATTTTCCATTTCTGTCTTCCTTGTAATGGTTCGGCCGGGGAGTCTGGCCAGAAGCGGTCCGTCCTTGGAGGGGCAATTCGAAAAAAAGATCCTTCCTACAGAGCAAGGGAAAATAGTCGTCATCCGCCGCCCCGGCAAATCCATCGGGATAGTTTTTTGCGTGATATCAATATGCCTTAACGGTATTTAAATTATGGTTTTTATACCTTTAAAGTTGGTGCTTGCCGGGCCGCCATCCATGGCCCGTGGACTGCACCACCGTCGCTTACCGAGCGGCGTCCAGGATGTTCAATGAACTTCGATTACGCATTTATCCTCAGCACCTTGCCGGCGTTTCTCAAGGCCGTGGGCGTGACGCTGCAGGTCGGCTTCATCGCCATCGGCACCTCGCTGCTGGTGGCACTGATCAACGCGACAATTCTGGTATTTCGCACGCCATACCTGCAGCGACTGGTCGGCCTCTATGTGGAACTTGCGCGCAACACGCCGCTGCTGATCCAGCTGTTCTTTGTCTACTTCGCCTTGCCGGCGCTGGGCATCAAGGTCTCGGGGTTTGCCGCGGCGATCATCACCATGACCTTCCTCGGTGGCGCCTACCTGACGGAAGTGCTGCGTGCCGGCGTGGACGCCGTACCCCAGGCGCAACTGGAGTCCGGTCGCTCCATCGGCCTGTCTCACGGGCAATTGCTGCGCTACGTGATCCTGCCGCAGGCCGGCATCCTCAGCCTGCCGTCGCTGTTCGCCAATTTCATTTTCCTGCTCAAGGAAACCACCGTGGTCTCGGCGGTGGCGGTGCCGGAAATCCTCTACACCACCAAGAGCTACATCGCGCTCTACTACAAAACCTACGAAATGCTCGCCGTGCTGACGCTGATTTGCGTGCTGCTGTTCCTGCCGTTGTCGCTGCTGCTCAGCCGTCTGGAAAGGAGGCTCCAGCATGGCCAGTTCGGGTCTTGAGTTGTTGTGGGTGTCGTTGCCGCAACTGGGCAAGGGCGCTGCGCAAACCCTGTCGATTTCATTCCTGAGCATCGCTATCAGCACCGTCGGCGGCGTGTTCTACGGTGTGCTGCGCACGCTCAATGTGACGTGGTTGAACGCCATTTTGCGGGTCTATCTGGAACTGTTCCGGGCGATTCCGGTACTGGTCTGGCTGTATTTGCTGTTCTTCGGTTTGCCGATCTTTTTTGGCCTGAGCATTCCGAGTTTCTGGTGCGCGGTGCTGGTGCTGTCGCTGTGGGCTGCCAGTGAGGTCGGCGAGGTGGTGCGCGGGGCGTTGCATTCGTTGCCCCGTGGCCAGCGAGAAGCCGGGCTGTCGCTCGGTCTGGATAGCCCGCAGCTGTACTGGTACGTGCTGCTGCCCCAAGCGCTCAAACGCATGACGCCGCCGACCATCAACGTCTACACGCGGATCATCAAGACCAGTTCCCTGGCGGTGCTGATCGGTGTGGTGGACGTGATCAAGGTGGGTCAGCAAATCATCGAACGCACCTACGAATCGGTGCTGATCTACGGCGCGCTGTTCCTGTTTTTCTTCTTCATCTGCTACCCGTTGTCGGCCGCCTCGCGTGTGCTGGAGCGGCGCTGGACGCAAGCATGAGCGCATTGATCGAGTTCAAGGGTTTCAACAAATTCTTCGGCGAGCAGCAGGTGCTCAAGGGCATCGACCTGAGCGTGAAGGCGGGCGAAGTCATCGTCATTCTCGGCCCCAGCGGCTGCGGCAAAAGCACCTTGTTGCGTTGCCTCAACGGCCTGGAAGCCGCCCACAGCGGCAGCCTCAGATTTGCCGGCCGTGAACTGCTGGACACGTCCACCGACTGGCGCGAAGTGCGCCAGCAAATCGGCATGGTGTTCCAGAGTTATCACCTGTTCCCGCACATGAGCGTGCTCGACAACCTGCTGCTCGGCCCGCTGAAGGTGCAGAAGCGCGAGCGCCACGAAGCCCGTGCCCAGGCCGAAGCCTTGCTCGAACGCGTGGGGCTGGCGGACAAGCGCGATGCCTTTCCAAGGCAGCTCTCCGGCGGCCAGCAACAACGCATCGCCATCGTCCGTTCGTTGTGCATGAACCCCCGGGTCATGCTGTTCGATGAAGTCACCGCCGCCCTTGATCCGGAAATGGTCAAGGAAGTGCTGGAAGTGATTCAGGGCCTGGCCCGCGAGGGCATGACCCTGTTGATCGTCACCCACGAAATGGCCTTCGCCCGCGCCGTGGCCGATCGCATCGTGTTCATGGATGCCGGGCGCATCCTTGAGCAAAACCCTCCCGAGATCTTCTTTACGAACCCGCAAACCGCACGAGCGCAGCAGTTCCTGGAGAAGTTCTCCTACGTCGCCGCACTACCCAAATCGACTCAAACAAAGGAACTGGAACTGCCATGAAAACTGCCAAGTCTTCACTCTTGCTTCTGCCACTGCTGGGCCTAGCGCTGCTGGCCGGCTGCAACAAAACCGAAGAACCCGCCAAGCCGAAAGTCGCCAGCGAAAGCACCGCGCCCAGCGGTTACCTGGAAAAAATCAAGGCGCGGGACAAGCTGATCGTGGGTGTCTTCACCGACAAGCCGCCATTCGGTTTCGTCAACGAGGCCGGTCGCTACGTGGGCTTCGATACCGACATCGGCCGGCAATTCGCCAAGGATCTACTGGGCGATGAAAACAAGGTCGAGTTCGTGGCCGTGGAACCGGCCAGCCGCATTCCGTTCCTGCAAAGCGACAAGGTTGACCTGATCCTGGCCAACATGACCGTCACCCCGGAACGCAAGGAAGCGGTGGACTTCACCAACCCCAACCTGAAGGTGGCCGTGCAGGCGCTGGTACCTGCGGACAGCGGGGTGAAAAATCTCGATGACCTGGCGACCCGCACCACCATCGTCACCACCGGCACTACGGCCGACATCTGGCTGACCAAAAACCACCCGGACTGGAAACTGCTCAAGTTCGAGAAAAACTCCGAGTCTCTGCAGGCCCTGGCCAATGGTCGTGGCGATGCCTACGCGCAAGACAATCTGGTGCTCTTCAGCTGGGCCAAGCAGAACCCTGGCTACCGCGTGCTCGAGCAGAAACTCGGCGCCGAAGCACCGATCGCGCCAGCGGTGAAGAAGGGCAACATCGAACTGCGTGACTGGGTCAATGCCGAGCTGGCGAAGCTGGGTGAGGACAAGTACCTGCTCAAGCTCTACGACCAATACGTGCGCAAGGAACTGAGCGATGACACCAAGCCTGAGAGTGTGATTGTCGAGGGTGGGAAGTGGCAGGGGTAAGTCTTTAGGCTTTGTGGTGGACTCACCGCCGCCTTCGCGAGCAGGCTCGCTCCCACATTGGATCTGTGTCAGGGCACCATTTTGTGTGTGATGCAAATCAACTGTGGGAGCGGGCTTGCCCGCGATTCGATTTTTCAGACGCCGCTCAATCCGGCCAATACCACGCCGGCTCATCCAGCATCCGCTGCCCGACAATCCCGGTCTGCCCGAGGTCTTTCTCCAGCACGATGCAATTGCATTCCGGGTCCTCCTGCAAGGCCGAAATCAACCGCCGCGCATGGGACACCACCCACACCTGGCACTGCTTGGACGCGCGAATGATCAAGCGCGCCAACGCCGGTAGCAGATCCGGATGCAGGCTGGTTTCCGGTTCGTTCAACACCATCAGCGTCGGCGGCCGTGGCGTCAGCAGCGCCGCGACCAGCAGCAAGTAACGCAAGGTTCCGTCCGACAGCTCGGCCGCCGACAACGGCCGCAGCAAACCTTCCTGATAAAACTCGATGGCAAAGCGCCCGCCAGCCAGCGGCTGGATGTGCAGTCGCGCGCCGGGAAAGGCATCGCTGATGGCGGCCTGCAATGCCTCGGGATCGCCGATTTCGATGATGGTCTGCAACGCAGCCGCCAGGTCCCTGCCGTCGTGATGCAGTACCGGCGTGCGGGTGCCCAGTTGCGGCTGGCGCACCGGGGCATCGGCGTCGCTGCGAAAGTGATCGTAGAAGCGCCAGCGGCGGATGAACTCGCGCATCTGCAGCACTTCCGGCGAAGTGCGCAGGCTGCCGACCTGATCGAACAGGCTGTCGAAATTCGGCGTGTGTTGCGCCAGCACGTCCCAGCTACGGTTGGCCCGGGCGCGGATCATCGGGCCGTTGCGCTCCACCAGCAGGCTGGCCGGGCGGTAGAACGGCCCGGACCAGATGCATTCCTTCTTGATTTCCGGATCGAGGGAAAACGCCGATCGGCTCGGTTCGGGCAGCCCCAGGGCAATCGAGTAGCTGAAATCTTCACCGGCGAACCCAAGGCGCAGGCGCTTCACTCCTTGTCGTACGGTCGACTCAATCGGCACCTCACCATTTCGCATGCGTCGCGAGAGGGTTTCCGGGCCGGCCCAGAAGGTTGAATCCAGCCCGCCTTCGCGAGCCAGCGCATTGACCACGCCCCCCTGGGCGGTTTCCGCCAGCAGGCGCAGCGCACGGTAGAGGTTGGATTTACCGCTGCCGTTGGGGCCGGTGATCAGGTTCAACCGGCCCAGTGGAATGACCAGTTTGTTGATCGAGCGGTAATTGGCCACCGCGAGGGTTTTGAGCATGAAAGAGGTTCTCTGTGGCGCGCAAACGGCCGTCAAGATAGCGGTGTATTAGAAATAACAATGTAGGAGTCTTCGGCAATCGCTGTAGGAGGAAATTCCTGTCAGCACGGGCGAAGGCCGAACCCTGTTCTAAGCTCAGAGTCGTATCGTCACTGGCACGCCCGTAAAACGCAAAGGAGTCTGCATGGTTGGTCCCGGAATGAAATTAGCCCTT
Organism: Pseudomonas putida; assembly: GCF_050989985.1. Taxonomy (GTDB): domain Bacteria; phylum Pseudomonadota; class Gammaproteobacteria; order Pseudomonadales; family Pseudomonadaceae; genus Aquipseudomonas; species Aquipseudomonas putida_AI. Next base: position 6,573,429 of record NZ_CP158815.1, on the reverse strand, counting down.
GGCCTGTGCCTGTTGGCCATGCTGGGGGCTTGCGGTGAAAAGAAAATGGCCGAGAAGGATCGGCCCCGGGTCTTCGTGCAAGTCGTGAAACCGGGTCAATACGGTGCCAGCGTCACCTTGACCGGTGATGTGCAGGCGCGGGTGCAGACTGAACTGTCGTTTCGCGTCGGCGGCAAGATCATCGAACGCACCGTCGACGTTGGCGATCGGGTGACCGCCAAACAGGTCCTCGCCCGGCTTGATCCGAAAGACCTGCAGACCAATGTCGATTCGGCCCAGGCGCAGGTCGTCGCCGAGCAGGCCAAGGTCAAACAGAACGCCGCGTCCTTCGTGCGACAGCAGACACTCCTGCCCAAGGGCTATACCAGCCAGAGCGAATACGATTCCGCGCAGGCCGCCTTGCGCAGCAGCCAAAGCTCGTTGGCGGCGGCTCAGGCGCAGCTTGCCAATGCCAAGGAGCAACTGAGCTACACCTCGCTGATTGCCGAGGCACCGGGTGTGATCACGGCGCGTCAGGCTGAAGTCGGTCAGGTGGTGCAGGCCACGGTGCCGATCTACAGCCTGGCCCAGGACGGCGAGCGGGACGCGGTGTTCAACGTCTACGAGTCGCTGTTGGCCGAGCCGCCACCGGATAAAAAAGTCGTGGTCAGCCTGCTCGACAACCCGCAGATCAAAACCACCGGCACCGTGCGTGAAGTTACTCCAGCGGTCTCCGAGCAAACCGGTACGGTCCAGGTCAAGATCACCCTCGACGCGCTGCCGCCGGGCATGCAGCTGGGCTCGGTGGTGAGTGCCACCGGCACCGCGCAGAGCAAGACCGCCGTGCAATTGCCGTGGTCGGCGTTGACCAAGGATGTCAGCAGGCCTGCCGTGTGGTTGGTGGACGGCCAAGGCAAGGCGCAATTGCACCCTGTCACCGTCGGCCGTTACCTGACCGGCAAAGTCATCATCAGCGGCGGCCTCCAGGAGGGGCAAAAAGTTGTCATCGCCGGCGGCCAGTTGCTGCACCCCGGCGTCGCCGTGGAGATCGCCGAAAACACCTACAAGGAACTGGCCACGGAGGAGCAGCCATGAGGCGTCTGACAGTGGTGTTGGCCGGTTTGATGCTGGCGGCCTGTTCCAAGGAAGAAGCGCCGCCGGAACCGATTCGCCCGGTGCTGTCGATCAAGGTCGAGGCGCTGGGCGAGCAAAACCTGGGGCGTTTTGCGGGCAATATCCAGGCCCGTTATGAAAGCAATGTGGGCTTTCGCATTCCCGGGCGCATTGCCAGCCGTGCCGTCGATGTCGGCGCCGAAGTCGAGCAGGGCGATTTGCTCGCCTCGCTCGACCCCACGGACCAGCAGAACCAGCTGCGCTCGGCACAGGGCAACCTGTCGAGCATCCAGGCGCAACTGATCAACGCCCAGGCGACCGCGCGGCGCCAGCAGAGCCTGTTCGATCAAGGCGTGGGTTCCCAGGCGCAACTGGACAATGCCCAGACCGACCTGAAGACCACCCAGGCCTCTCTCGATCAGGCCCAGGCCGCGGTCAATCAGGCCAAGGACCAGCTCAACTACGTCGAACTGCGTGCCGACCACAAATCCGTGGTCACCGCATGGAACGCCGAGGCCGGGCAAGTCGTCACCGCCGGCCAGCAGGTGGTGACCCTTGCGCAGCCGGACATCAAGGAAGCGGTGATCGATCTGCCGGATACCCTGGTCGACCAGTTACCTTCCGATGTGGTGTTCCAGGTCGCCTCGCAGCTCAACCCGCAGATCAGCACCACCGCCACCGTGCGGGAAATCGAACCCCAGGCCGAAAGCACCACCCGCACCCGCCGCGCGCGCCTGACCCTGACCGAAACCCCGAATGCCTTTCGCCTGGGCACGGCGATCAGCGTGACCTTGAGTTCGGCGATCACACCGCAGATCGAATTACCCCTGAGCGCCTTGCAGGAAGTCGATGGCAAGCCGCGCATCTGGGTCGTCGATACGCAGACCAAAACCGTGTCCCCACGCAACGTCAGCATCATCAGCCGCACCGACAGCCGCGTGCTGGTGGCCAGTGGCGTGAAGGCCGGCGAGCGCATCGTCAGTGCCGGCGTGAACAGCCTCAAGCCGGGGCAAAAAGTGAAAGTCGATGAAGGAAGCGCGCAATGAAAGGGAGTTTCAACTTATCCGAATGGGCGCTCAAACATCAGTCGTTCGTCTGGTACCTGATGTTCGTCGGTTTGCTGATGGGCGTGTTCTCGTACATGAACCTGGGCCGCGAGGAGGACCCTTCGTTCACCATCAAGACCATGGTGATCCAGAGCCGCTGGCCCGGCGCGACCCAGGAAGAAACCCTCAAGCAGGTCACCGACCGCATCGAGAAAAAACTCGAAGAACTCGACTCCCTCGACTACGTGAAAAGCTACACCCGCCCCGGTGAATCCACGGTCTACGTGAACCTGCGCGACACCACCAAGGCCAAGGACATTCCGGAAATCTGGTACCAGGTGCGCAAGAAGATCGGCGACATCAAGGGCCAGTTCCCCCAGGGGCTGCAAGGGCCGTCGTTCAACGACGAGTTCGGTGATGTGTTCGGGTCGGTCTATGCCTTCACCGCCGACGGCTTGTCGTTGCGCCAGCTGCGTGACTATGTCGAGCAGGCCCGCGCCGAGATCCATGATGTGCCGGGGCTGGGCAAGATCCAGATGATCGGCCAGCAGGATGAAGTGATTTATCTGAACTTCTCCACGCGCAAACTGGCGGCCTTGGGCATCGATGAAGCCCAGGTCATCCAAAGCCTGCAAAAGGAAAACGCCATCACCCCGGCCGGGGTGATCGAGGCCGGTCCCGAACGGATTACCGTGCGCACCTCCGGGCAGTTCGCCTCGGAAAAGGACCTGGCCGACGTCAACCTGCGGCTCAATGACCGCTTCTATCGGCTGGCCGATGTCGCCGACATCCGCCGTGGCTACGTCGACCCGATGAGCCCGGAATTTCGCTACAACGGCCAGCAAGCCATCGGCCTGGCCATTGCCATGCAGAAGGGCGGCAATATCCAGGAGTTCGGCAAGGTATTGCACCAGCGGATGATCGACCTGACCGCCGACTTGCCGGTGGGCGTGGGGGTGCACAACGTCTCCGACCAGGCGCAAGTGGTGGAAGAGGCGGTAGGTGGTTTCACCAGCGCGCTGTTCGAAGCGGTGGTGATTGTGCTGGTGGTGAGTTTCATCAGCCTCGGCGTGCGCGCCGGGCTGGTGGTGGCGTGCTCGATCCCGCTGGTGCTGGCCATGGTGTTCGTGTTCATGGAATACAGCGGCATCACCATGCAGCGGATTTCCCTCGGCGCGCTGATCATCGCCCTGGGCTTGCTGGTGGACGACGCGATGATCACCGTGGAGATGATGGTCGCGCGCCTGGAGCTGGGCGATACCAAGGAACAGGCGGCGACGTTCGCCTACACCTCGACGGCCTTCCCGATGCTCACCGGCACCCTGGTGACCGTCGCCGGTTTCGTCCCCATCGGCCTGAACGCCAGCTCTGCCGGTGAGTACACCTTCACCCTGTTTGCGGTGATCGCCGTGGCGATGATCGTTTCGTGGATCGTTGCGGTGCTGTTCGCCCCGGTGATCGGCGTACACATCCTCAGCACCCAGGTGAAGCCCCATTCGGCGGAACCGGGACGTATGGGGCGGGCGTTCAACAGCGGTTTGTTGTGGAGCATGCGCAATCGCTGGTGGGCTATCGGCATCACCGTCCTATTGTTTTTGCTATCGGTGTTTTGCATGCGCTTTGTGCAGAACCAGTTCTTCCCGTCTTCGGATCGCCCGGAAATCCTGGTGGACCTGAACCTGCCGCAAAACGCCTCCATCAATGAAACCCGCAAGGCCGTGGACAAGCTCGAAGCGACGCTCAAGGGCGACCCGGACATCGTGCGCTGGAGCACCTACATCGGCCAGGGTGCGATCCGTTTCTACCTGCCCCTCGACCAGCAATTGCAGAACCCGTACTACGCGCAACTGGTGATCGTCAGCAAAGACTTCGAGGCCCGCAAAGCGCTCAGTGCCCGCCTGCGCGAACGCCTGCGCAAGGAGTTCGTCGGCATCGGCAGCTACGTGCAGGCTTTGGAAATGGGCCCGCCGGTGGGGCGGCCGATCCAGTACCGGGTCAGCGGCAATAACATCGACCAGGTGCGCAAGCACGCCATCGACCTGGCCAGCGAACTGGACAAGAGCCCGTACATCGGCGAGATCATTTTCGACTGGAACGAACCGGGCAAAGTGCTGCGCGTCGATATCGCCCAGGACAAGGCGCGCCAGCTCGGCCTTTCCTCCGAAGACGTGGCCAACCTGATGAACAGCATCGTCAGCGGCTCGACGGTGACCCAGGTCGATGACGACATCTACCTGATCAACGTGGTCGGCCGCGCCGTGGATGCCGAACGCGGCACGCCCGATACCCTGCAAAACCTGCAGATCGTCACGCCCAGCGGCACCTCGATTCCGCTGCTGGCGTTTGCCACCGTGCGCTATGAGCTGGAGCAGCCGCTGGTGTGGCGTCGCGACCGCAAGCCGACCGTGACCATCAAGGCCGCCACCCTGGGGGATATTCAACCCACGGACCTGGTGACCCTGCTCAAGCCGGACATGGACAAGTTCGCTGCGGGGTTGCCGGTGGGTTACAAAGTCGCCACCGGCGGTACGGTGGAGGAAAGCGCCAAGGCCCAGGGGCCGATTGCCAAAGTCGTGCCGCTGATGGTGTTTTTGATGGCGACTTTCCTGATGATCCAGCTGCACAGCGTGCAGAAGATGTTCCTGGTGGCCAGCGTGGCGCCGCTGGGCCTGATCGGCGTGGTGATCGCGCTGGTGCCGACCGGAACGCCCATGGGCTTTGTGGCGATCCTGGGGATCCTGGCGCTGATCGGCATCATCATCCGCAACTCGGTGATCCTGGTGACGCAGATCGATGCGTTCGTCAGCGAAGGCTATTCACAGTGGGACGCCGTGCTGCAGGCCACCGACCATCGGCGACGGCCGATCCTGCTGACTGCGGCGGCGGCGAGCATGGGCATGATCCCGATCGCGCGGGAGGTGTTCTGGGGGCCGATGGCTTACGCGATGATCGGCGGGATCATCATTGCCACGTTGCTGACCTTGCTGTTTCTGCCGGCGCTTTATGTGGCCTGGTACAAGATTCGGGAGCCGAAGAAGGAAGTGCGGTAAGGCGAGCGCTTCGCGCTCATCGCGAGCAGGCTCGCTCCCACAGTTGATCTCTGGTGAACACAAAATTGATGTTCGGCACGATCCATTGTGGGAGCGAGCCTGCTCGCGAAGACGTCAGTACAAACACCGCCACCCTCAAGGCTTCAAACCTTTCGCCAGACACTCGCCAACCAAGGCTGCTGCTCCCGCGGCAACCCCGCCGGCCGGTAGTAATGCTCCAGCTCCACAAACCCCGCCTCGGTCAGCAACTGCTGCCACGCCGCGAGGTCGTGATAGGCCCCATAACGCGGCCCGTTCCAGCCTTCCTGATTCTCGCCACGGGGGTTGGAGCTGAACAACACGCCCCCTGGCTTCAAGGTTTCACGCAGTTCCTTCAACACCCGTGGCAGCTCCTGGCGCGGGATGTGAAACAACACGGCGTTGGCGAAAATCCCGTCGAAACGCTCGCTCGGCAGATCGAGCTTCAAGAAGTCCTGGTGCCAGACCTCGCAACCGCTGTCCTCGCGGGCCATCCGGGCAAATTTTTCCGCACCGTCGAGGCCGACGGCGACGTGGCCCATGCGGGTGAAGGTTTGCAAATCACGGCCCGGGCCGCAGCCAAAATCGAGGATCTGGAACGGCGCCTCGCCCTGGATGTGCCGCAGCAGCGCATCGATGTTCTGGCTGACATCATGATCACGCGTGCCCTCGCGAAAACTGATCGCCACCGAGTTGTAATGGGCCAGGGTGGTGGCGGTGATCTGGTCGAGGTCGGTGGGGGTCTGCTTCATGGTGGGTCGCGTCGGCAATGGGAGATTTGCCGAATATACGCCATGGCGCAGGGGGCTGCTGCGCAGCCCATCGCGAGCAGGCTCGCTCCCACAGTTGATCTTTGGTGAACACAAGATTTGTGTACGACGCGATCCATTGTGGGAGCGAGCCTGCTCGCGATGGCGATTTCAGCCCTGCTTCATCCCCAGGCACTCAATCGACCGATCCACCATCGCCTTGGCAATCTCCAACAGATGCCACACCGAAAACACCATGGCCCGGTCGGCACCCTTGAGATGGTCACCACACTGATACGCCGTGACCGAGGCACAGCGCAGCAGGTCGGCGATGTAGAGTTGGGTGTCTTCGAAGCTCACGTCCTTGCTGACGTTGTAGAACCGCAGTTCATCGGGAGGCGAGGGCTGATCGCCGGTGAGGTAGAAATCGATGGCGCGGTAGAGGGCGGAGCGGTCTCTGAGCAGGTCGTCAGTGACGGTTTCGTTGGAGGGGTTTTCTGGTGGATCGGGAACGGATTTTTCCATTGGTAAAACTCCTAGTAATTGATTGGAGCCAACCAAGTTCGCGACTAAACGAAGAGGGGTGGCGGCTGCACACAGGTTAGTCGACCGGCCACTAGGCAATACCGGCGCACCCGAGGGTGCCCTGCGCACAGCCACCATAGATTTCAGGCAATAAAAAACACCTGACATAAGGTGGTGCTATGCGCCTAGTGTGGTATCCGGGCGACTAAACCCGATCACTGATGAGCAGTGACCGGCCGAGACTAGCCACCGGATTTGGCAGGCGCAAGCGGGCGAAATGATCTAGGAAATGTCCTGCAAAGGAAAGGGATCGGGCCTTCGGAAAAGCTGATTTTCCTGTGCGAAAACTTACCTTTGGCGCAAAGGCTCTTGTGGCGAGGGAGCTTGCTCCCGCTGGGCTGCGAAGCAGCCCAAAACCATTCAACGAGGTGTGTCAGAGAAAATTGGGCGGCAGATTTTGCGATTGCTGCGCAATCGAGCGGGAGCAAGCTCCCTCGCCACAAAAGACCCCTTTGGCCATTGGGCTTAACGCTTGTTCAACCCCCGCGCCAGGCGATCCCCGCCCAACTGAATCACCGCCACCAACGCCACCAGCAGCACAATCACCGTCAGCATGATCTGGCTGTCAAAGCGCTGATAGCCATACCGATACGCAATGTCCCCCAACCCACCGGCACCAATCGCCCCGGCCATGGCCGAGGAGTTGATCATGGTCACCAGGGTGATGGTGAAGCCGCCGACAATACCCGGCAGCGCTTCGGGCAGCAGCACGTGCCAAACGATGTGCTGGCGCCGGCAGCCCATGGCCTGCGCCGCTTCGATCAGGCCGTGATCCACCTCGCGCAGACTCACTTCGGCAATCCGCGCAAAGAAGGGCGTGGCAGCGATGGTCAGCGGTACCACGGCCGCCCATACGCCGTAGGTGGTGCCGACGATCAGGCGGGTGAACGGGATGAGCGCCACCATCAGGATCAGGAACGGAATCGAGCGGAACAGGTTCACGAACGCACCCAGTGCGCGGTTCACCGTCGGGGTTTCGTAGATGCCGCCCTTGGAACTGGTGACCAGGATCACCGCCAGCGGAATGCCCGCCAGCAGGGCGATCAACGACGACACGCCGACCATCAAAAACGTGTCGACAAAGCCTTGCAGCAAGCGATCAAACCACATAGCCCAACACCTCCACCTGCTGCGCCCATTGGCCCGCGCGCTGACGCAATTGTTCGGCGTCCAGGGACGAGCCTGTCACCGCCAGCAGCAATTGCCCCAGCGCATGGCCCTGAATCCGTTCCACGCCACCTTGCAGCAGGCGCACACAGCCGCCGAGGGTGGCGAACAGGGCGGCGATGTCCGGTTCGTCCTGCGCGGTACCGGTGAATTGCAGGCGCAGCACCACGGCGTCTTCCGAAGACTGTGGTTGCGCCTGCAAGCGGCTTTGCAACTCCGCAGGCAGGGCATGCTGCAGCGGCGCGAGCAAGGTCTTGCTGACCTCATGCTGCGGGTTGCCGAAGACTTCCCAGACCGGCCCCTGTTCCACCACACGCCCACGTTCGAGGACGACCACGCGATCGCAGATTTCGCGGATCACCGCCATCTCATGGGTGATCAGAATGATGGTCAGGCCCAAGCGCCGATTGATCTCGCGCAGCAGGCCGAGGATCGATTGCGTGGTCTCCGGGTCCAGCGCAGACGTGGCCTCGTCGCAGAGCAGAATCGCCGGGTCGTGGACCAGCGCGCGGGCGATGCCGACGCGCTGTTTCTGCCCGCCGGAAAGCTGCGAAGGGTAGGCCTTGTGTTTGGCTTCCAGACCCACAAGCTCCAGCAGCTCACGGACTTTCTGGTCGCGTTTTTCCTTCGGCACACCGGCGACTTTCAGCGGCAGTTCGACGTTCTGCCAGACGGTCTTGGCCGACATCAGGTTGAAGTGCTGGAAGATCATGCCGATGCGCCGACGCAGCGCCACCAGACGGTCTTCATCGAACTCGCCGATGTCCACTTGATCGATCAGCACCCGACCGCTGCTCGGCTGTTCGAGGCGGTTGATGGTGCGGATCAGCGACGACTTGCCGGCGCCGCTGCGGCCGATGATGCCGAACACTTCACCGCGCTGGATCGCCAGGTCGATGCCGTGTAGGGCGGCCACCGGTCCTTGCTGGCCGTCGTAGGTTTTGCCCAGGTTGATGAAGCGCACGTGGGCGTGGTTCAGCTCCGGGTGCAGCTCAGTTTGTATTGCTTGCTTAGGCTCTGGAATTTCCAGTCGCAGTTGGGTGGCGGCGGTCATTTTCAGCTTTCCCAACCGGCTTGATAGAGCTTGCCGTGGGCTTTATCCAAAGCAGCGCGAACGGCCGGCGAGTGCTGGTAGATGTCGACGAACTTGATCAGGCGCGGGTCGGTTTTGCTCTTGGGCTGGATCACGAACTGAATCACGTATTCCTTGTGATCCAGGCCGTCGAACAGCAGCGCGGAACCGGCGTCGAAAGTCTTCGCCAGACGGATGTAGGCGGGGTAGCCCTGGACCAGATCGGCATCGTCATAGGCGCGCACCAGTTGCACCGCTTCGACCTGCAGAATCTTGATTTTTTTCGGGTTGGCGACGATGTCGTCTTCGGTGGCCTTGTAACCCACGCCTGGCTTGAGGGTAATCAGGCCGGCCTTGGCCAGCAGCTGCAAGCCGCGACCGCTGTTGATCGGGTCGTTGGCGATGGCCACGCTGGCGCCTTCTGGCAACTCGTCGAAGCTTTTGTATTTCTTCGAGTAGAGGCCGACGTTGTTGATGATCCCCGGCGCGAACGGCACCAGATCAAACCCCGAGGCGGCCTTGGCGTTTTCCAGGAACGGGATGTGCTGGAAGTAGTTCACGTCGATGTCGCCGGCGGCGAGGCTGACGTTGGGGGCGATCCAGTCGGTGAACTCCACGAGTTCGACCTTCAGGCCTTGTTTGCTGGCCTCTGCGACCGCCGCTTCCAGCGGAATGGCGAAGGCGGCGGTGGTGCCGATTTTCAGCGCCGGGTCGGCGGCGAAGGTGGCGGAGCTGAAGAGGCCGAGGGCCAGGGCCAGTGCTTTGACTGGGTGAGAGAAGTAAGTCTTAGTCATGATCAGGTTTTCCAGTCAGTGCATAAAATTGGGGTGTCTATTCGGGCCTCATCGCTGGCAAGCCAGCTCCCACAGGGTTGTGTGAACGCCCGAGAAACCTGTGGGAGCTGGCTTGCCAGCGATGCTTTTAGCGGCGAAACGCCGAACCGGTATGTTGCTCAGGCAAATACGCCCCTTCGCGAAACAGCTTTTCCCGCAAGCTGCCATCGTCGTAAGCGGTCTTGTACGAACCACGCCGTTGCAGTTCCGGGATCACCAGTTCGATGAAATCCACATAGCTTTCCGGCGTGACGACGCGCGTCAGGTTGAAGCCGTCCAGGCCCGTTTCGGCGATCCACGATTCCAGTTCATCCGCCACCTGCTCGGGCGAGCCGACCACGGTGATGTAGCGTCCACCGAGGGCGTGCTGGTCGAGCAGTTTGCGTCGGGTCCAGTCGTTGTTTTGCAGGTGCTTGGTGGCGGACTGGATGGCGTTGCTCTTCACGTACTGGATCGGCTCGTCGATTTCATACTGGGAAAAATCGATCCCGGTGGACGCCGAGAAATGCGCCACGCCGGCCTCGGCACTGGCGTAGCTGCGGTATTCGGCGTGCTTCTGCCAGGCCAGCTCTTCGGTCGCGCCGACTATCACGTTCAGGCCCATGAACACCTTGATGTCCTCGGGATTGCGCCCGGCCTCGACGGCACTGGCGCGCACCTTGTCCACCTGGACCTTGGTCGACGGTTTGTTCTGGCCACTGATGAACACGCACTCGGCGTGGCGCCCGGCGAACAGCAAGCCACGGTCGGAAGCTCCCGCCTGGAACAGCACCGGCGTGCGCTGCGGTGACGGTTCGCACAGGTGATAACCCTCGACCTGATAGAACTCGCCCTTGTGCTCGACCTTGTGCACTTTCTCCGGCTGCGCGTAGATCCGCTGCTGCGGATCGTTGAGCACTGCGCCGTCTTCCCAGCTGCCTTCCCAGAGCTTGTAGAGCACCTCCAGGTACTCGTCGGCCTGGTCGTAACGACGGTCGTGCTCGACCTGTTCGTTCAGGCCCATGGCCTTGGCGGCGCTGTCGAGGTAGCCGGTGACGATGTTCCAGCCGACTCGGCCGCGACTCAGATGGTCCAGCGTCGACATGCGCCGGGCGAACAGGTACGGCGGCTCGTAGGTGAGGTTGGCGGTGAGGCCAAAACCGAGGTTCCTGGTCACTGCCGCCATGGCCGACACCAGCAGCAACGGGTCGTTGACCGGCAGCTGGATCGACTCCTTCAGCGGTACGTCTACCGAGTTCTGGTACACGTCATAGACGCCGACGATGTCGGCGATGAACAGGCCGTCGAACAGCCCGCGCTCCAGCAGCTGCGCCAGTTCGGTCCAGTATTCGATGGTCTTGTACTGGGTCGAGTTGTCCCGCGGATGGGTCCACAGGCCATGGTTGATGTGCCCGATGCAGTTCATGTTGAACGCATTGAGCAGGATCTTCTTTTTCGCGGCAGCCATCAGATGGTCCCCCGCAGTGGCGGGTTTTCATCGTTGAGGTAGTAATTGCCCACGGCGTGATACTTCCAGCGCACCGGGTCGTGCAGGGTATGCACCCGGGCGTTGCGCCAGTGGCGATCGAGGCCGTGTTCGCGCAGGGTGGCCTGGCTGCCGGCCAATTCGAACAGCGTGGTGCCGGCGGCGAGGGAAATCTCGGTGCTGATGGCGCGGGCTTCGGCGACGGCAATCGACGCGGCAGCGACGGTCTCGGCGTTGGTGTCGGCCTGGGCCTTGTCGAGGAATTCACCGGCACGTTCCAGCAACGCTTCGGTGGCGTGCAGGCGAATGCTCAGGTGGCCGAAGCTCTTGAGCGTCAGCGGATCTTCAGTGGCGGTGTCGTGTGTGGCGTCGATCCATGGCCGGGTCTTGGTGCGTACGAAGTGCAGGGCATCTTCATAGGCGGCGCGGGCGATGCCGGTGTCGATGGCGGCGTGGAGAATCTGCGCCAGCGGGCCGACCGGGGTTGGGCGCTCGAAGGCGGTCTGGAATGGGATCACGTCTTCGGCGGCCACGAACACATCTTCGAACACCACTGATCCGCTGCCGGTGGTGCGCTGGCCGAAGCCGCTCCAGTCGTCGATCACCGTCAGGCCCTTGCTGTCGCGGGGGACGAAGGCCAGCTGCTGCACGCCGTTTTCATCGATCACCGAAGTTGGTATGCGCTGGGCATAAATCGCGCCGGTGGCGTAGAACTTGCGGCCGTTGATGCGATAGCCGTCACCGTCGCGGGTGAGGCTGGTCACGCGATCGTGGGCGGTTTTGGTGCCCAGTTCTGCCAGTGCATTGCCGAAACGCTGGCCGGCCAATACTTCGGCGTACAGGCGTTTTTTCTGCTCTTGGCTGCCGTTCACCCGCAGCACTTCCAGCGCATAAAAATGATTCTGCGGGATCTGCCCCAGCGAGCCGTCGGCCTGGGCAATCAAGGCGATGACCTTGGCCAGGGTGACGTTGGAAACACCGGCGCCGCCGTATTCCCTGGGCACGCTGATGCCCCACAGGCCCGAGCGGGAAAACACTTCCAGCTCCGGGTGTGGCAAGCGGCGTTCGCGGTCGCGCAAGGCGCTGTCGCGTTTGAAATCATCGGCCAGGTCGCTGGCGACGATCAGGGCTTGCTCATCGCTGGTGATGACCGCGACGTGTTGAGAAAGAGTCATTAGCTTCTCCAGATGTCTGGTCGTCAGATCCAGGAATGGCGAGCCGGCAAAGTGCCGTTCAAGTGATAAGCGCCCACCGCGTGATATTTCCAGCGCACCGGGTCGTGCAGCGTGTGCACCCGCGCGTTGCGCCAGTGGCGGTCGAGGTTGAACTCGGCGAGGGTGGCGCGGCTGCCGGCCAGCTCGAAGAGCTTTTCGCTGGCCAGCAACGAGATTTCGGTGGTCAGCACCTTGGCTTCGGCCACGGCAATCGAAGCACGGGCGGCGGACTCGGCGGTCAGTGGCGCGGCATGCACCTGGTCGAGCACTTGCCCGGCCTTGCGCAGCAGGGCTTCGGCGGCATGCAGTTCGATTTTCAGCTTGCCGATGTCGGCGATCACGTACAGGTCATCGCTGGCCCGTTCAACGTTGGCGTCGATCCACGGCCGTGCACGGGTTTTCACGAACTCGATGGCGTCGTCGATGGCGCCCCGGGCGATGCCGGCGTCGATGGCCGCCTGGATCAGCTGCGAGACGGCGCCCTGGGTGTTGGGCTTGTCGTTGATCTTCCAGTTATCAATCACCAGCTCGGCGTCGACCTGCACGTTGTTGAGCAGGATCGTGCCGCTGGCGGTGGTGCGCTGGCCGAAGCCTGACCAGTCATCGACGATCCGCAGCCCCGGTGTGCCGCGGCGCACGAAGGCCAGCACTTGCTTGCCGTCGTCGTTGAGCGCCTTGACCGCTACCCAGTGGGCGAACAGCGCGCCGGTGGAGTAGAACTTCTGCCCGTTGAGGACAAAACCTTCGCCGTTGGCGGTGATGCGCGCCTTGAGTTCCAGGGTGTTTTTGGTGCCGCGTTCCGGCCCGGCGTTGCCGATGCGCCAGCCTTCGAGCACGGTTTTGAACAGCTGCTTTTTCTGCGCCTCGGTGGCGCTGCCGAGCACCAGATTGAGGATGCCGAACTGGTTCTGCGGGATCTGCCCCAGCGCCGGATCGGCGGCGGAAATGATCGCGAACACCTCGGCGAGGGTCACGAAAGAAACCTGCGGCCCACCGTACTCGCGCGGGATGCCGATGCTGCCAAGGCCGCTGCGGGTGAATTGTTCGATTTCCGACCACGGCAGCTTGCGCTGCTGGTCACGCTTGGCGGCCTGCAGGCGGGCGGCTTGCGCCAGCTCCTGGGCGGCCTTGATGGCTTGTGCGTCGTTGCGCAGCACTTGCGCGGGCAACAACAGCGGGGCGATATCCAGATCACTCTGGACGATTGCATCTGCCAGACTGGACATCACTGCCACTCCTTGGCGACACGCAATGCCCTGGCGATCTGCACTGGGGTGATTGTGTTCCGGACCATACCTACCTCACATCTCATGGAAACGCCGTTGTGCGGCGAACGAAAACAAGAATGTCCGGTGGTCCGGTTTATATACCCTAAGCGTTTATAAAAAAGTTATGAACTAACTTTTAGGAATATACATAGAAAGGATCGCGGTCGACGGCAACTCCTACAGGGAATAGGGGCCGGTCTTCAACATCCGCGCCGGTGCCCAGCGCGAGCTGTTGCCGACCCGGTCGAGCACGCAGTAAGTCACCTCCAGCCGCAGGTCTTCCCCAGCCTCAAGAATGATCGCCGGCGGCACCCAGGCCTGAACCGGCAGGCCCACATCACAGGCCTTGAGCCTTGGCAAATCCATTCGCACGTCACCCCAGCGAAGGGTGATTTCGTCGTCCTCGGCCATGTTGATATAGGGCTCGATGGTCAGCGGCACGCCACGCCGGACCTGCCGCGCATTGAGACCCCGGCGGCGAATGGCGGCGGGAAAATTGACCGGCGCCAGGAACTGGTTTTCGCCATCGCCCAGCGGGCCACCCGGACACTCGAGCTTGACCGCTACCCGTGTCGCCGCCGACAACGCCGGCTGCCTGCCGACTCGCATCACTCGGTAGTGCACCCAGGTGGCGCCGCTGACGATAAAACTTTCCGGCACCCGCAGGCTGACGGTGTGGCCAACGTCCTGCGTCGTCAGCACGCGGGAGGCGACGAAGAGGCCGTCCCAGAACAATTCGATCAGGTCACCGGTGTCCATGCCGGCGTACGGCCCTACGTCGACCTGCAGGTGGGTGGACGCGAGGCTATTGATACCGGCCTTGTTGGCCTGGGGCAGGGTGGGTGGCGGCAAAGACGGGATGGGTGGGATGCAGTTCATGGGTATCTCTCCTTGAAGTATTTCAGCGAAATCCATATCGGGAATAAGCAGAAAGTTAGACAGCCAAGGCAGATAAGAGCGCGGTGTAAGTTGAGTCAATAGAGTTGGTTAGTTAATGGATGGCTCAACTGTTATTCAGAAAATTCCTACATTTGCTAGTTAATTAACGCTAAGGGAACGCCGAAAATAAACACGGTTCCTGTAGGAGCGAGCCTGCTCGCGATGGACTCAAGAACGCCGCGTTTAGCCAGACAGCCAGCGTAATCGTTAACGTCCATCGCGAGCAGGCTCGCTCCTACAGTTGACGGTGTCCACCATCCCATGCGTTGGGGCACATATATATGTAACGCACACAATGAGTGAAGTTAGTTGTGGGTGTTTTGGAGGTGGGTAACTTCCATCCATGGAAGTTGGGGGTTCTACGATGGATGTTTCAAGCGTGCGAGTTGTTGAGGAACTTGCTGAGAAACTGTTTCGTACGTTCTTCTTTCGGGTTGGCAAACAGTGCCTTGGCTTCACCTTGTTCGACGATCACGCCCTTGTCGAAAAACACCACACGGTTGGCCACATCGCGAGCGAAAGCCATTTCGTGGGTGACGATGACCATGGTGCGATTCTCCTGGGCCAGGCCGCGGATGGTCGCCAACACTTCGCCCACCAGCTCAGGGTCCAGTGCCGAGGTCGGTTCGTCGAACAGGATCACTTCCGGTTCCATCGCCAGCGCGCGGGCAATCGCCACGCGTTGTTGCTGACCGCCCGAGAGGCGGCGCGGGTAAGCATCTTCCTTGCCCGCCAGGCCGACCTTGGCCAACAGCTTTTTCGCCAGGGCAATGGCATCGTCGCGCGGGATCTTTTTGACAACGATCGGGCCTTCGATGACGTTTTCCAAAGCGGTGCGATGGGGGAACAGGTTGAAGTTCTGGAACACGAAGCCCACATGCTGGCGCAAACGGCGCACCAGGCTTTGCTGCTGGTTCAGCGGGCGACTGGTATCGACTTCGATGTCGCCGACCTTGATCCGGCCGCTGGTGGGTTCTTCGAGGAAGTTCAGGCAACGCAGGAACGTGGTCTTGCCCGAGCCGCTGGGCCCGATGATCGCCACCACTTCACCTTCCTTCACTTGCAGATCGATGCCGTTGAGCACGACGTGACCCTTGAACTGCTTTGTCAGTTTTTCCACGACAATCATGGGGTCAGGACTCCTGGTCGTGCCGATTGACCCGTGCTTCCAGCTGGTTCTGCAGGTGCGACAGCACCGTGGCCAGGACCCAGTAGATCAGCGCGGCGGCAAGATACATGGTGAACACTTCGAAGGTACGGGCAGTGATCAGCTGCGCCTGGCGGAACAGCTCCGGCACCTGGATTGTGGCTGCCAGCGCGGTGTCCTTGACCAGGGAAATGAAGCTGTTGCCCAGCGGTGGTAATGCGGTGCGCATCGCTTGCGGAATGATGGCCCGGCGCAGCGTCTGCGCGCGGGTCATGCCGATACTGGCCGCCGCTTCCCACTGGCCGCGCTCGATGGAGCTGATCGCGGCGCGCAGGATTTCACAGGCGTAGGCAGCCATGTTCAGCGAGAAGCCGATCATGGCCGCCGGGATCGGATCGAGTTCCATGCCCAATTGCGGCAAGCCGTAATAGATCACGAACAGTTGTACCAGCAACGGCGTGCCGCGAAAGAACGACACGTAGATGCGGGCGATCCAGCTCACCAGCTTGAAACGCGACAGGCGCATCAGTGCCAGGCCGAAGCCCAGCACCAGACCGAAAAACATCCCGCCCAGGCTCAGGATCACTGTGTAGTACGCGCCCTTGAGCAGAAAGGGCGCGGAGTCCAGTGCGAGTTGAAAAGCTGCTTCCATTATTTGGTGACGTCAGCGTTGAAGTATTTCTGCGAGAGCTTGGCCAGGGTGCCGTCGGCGCGCAGCTTGTCGAGGGCCTTGTTGAGCGCGTCCAGCAGCTCAGGCTCGCCTTTGCGCAGGGCGATACCGGCTTCCTGACGGGAGAATGCTTCACCGGCGGCGCTGGTGTCCTTGGCCTTCTGGGCGTATTCCAGCGCAGCCAGACGGTCGATCAGGATGGCGTCGATACGGCCGATGCGCAGGTCCTGGAACTTGGTCGGATCATCGTCGTAGGTCTTGATGATGGCTTTTGGCTGATTGTCCTTGAGCCACTGCTCGTAGTTGGTGCCCAGGCCCACACCGACTTTCTTGCCGGCCAGGTCATCGGCGGACTTGATGGTGTCCTTGTTCTTGGTCAGCACCAGCGCCTGAATCCCGGAAACGGTGTACGGCTCGGAGAAGTCATACTTTTTCTTGCGCTCTTCGGAGATGGTCACCTGGTTGACCACGGCGTCCAGACGCTTGGATTCCAGCGCCGCGAGGATGCCGTCCCATTTGGTCGGTTGCAGTTTGACCTTCACGCCCAGCTCTTTGGCCAGGGCTTCGGAGAGTTCGACTTCGAAACCGGCCAGTTTGCCGTCGGCGTCGACGAAGCTGAATGGCGGGTAAGTGCCTTCCAGGCCGATGTTGATCACGCCGGCATCTTTGATTTTTTGCAGCTGCTCACCGGCAACGGCCTGGCCGATCAGGCCAGCGCTCAATGCCAGGCCCAGCGAACCCACCAGCAGATTTCGACGTAGTGCGGAAAAATTCATGACTAGCCCCTGTGTTTTCTTATGGAAGACGCGTTTGGAAAGTTTGGCGAAATCGGGAATTGGACGACAGCGCTATCCTGCCTTAAAGCAGCATATGCGTCTCTCGGGAAATTCGCCTATAGGATGACTATATGATGGCGTTTTTAGATTAGAAAATAATGATTTTTCTAACGTTTATTCCCAAATGGAATATTCGATTTTTTACCTGTGGGAGCGAGCCTGCTCGCGATGGTCGTCAACGATAACGCTGGCAGCCTGACACCCCGCAGTGCCCTGTCATCCATCGCGAGCAGGCTCGCTCCTACAGTTTTACGGCGATTACAGAAAATCCTTGTAGGCAAACAACGCCGGCGCCCCGCCGGTGTGCAGGAAGATGATCGGGCCATCATCGAAACGCTGGCGACCGATCCCGTCCAGCAACCCCGCCATGGCCTTGCCGGTGTACACCGGGTCGAGCAACAGGCCTTCCTGGCTCGCCACCAGCTTCACTGCCGCCAGTGTCCCGGCGTTCGGCTCGCCGTAGCGCGGCGCGAAATACTCGTCCCACAGTTCGACCTTGAAGCTTTCCGGCAAGCTCACGCCCAGGAGTTCGGCGGTGCGCTCGGCCAGGCCCTGGACCTTCGGCAGTTGATCTTCTTCGCTGCGCGACACCGTGACGCCGATCACCGGCAGATCCGGCAAGGCTTCATTCAACGCCAGCGCCAGCCCGCTGTGGGTGCCGGCACTGCCCGAGGCGAGGACCACGGCGGCGAAGTTCAGCCCGGTGTCCTTGATCTGCTCGGCCAGTTCCAGGCCGGCGCGCACGTAACCCAAGGCGCCCAAGGCATTGGAGCCGCCGATTGGCACCAGATAGGGTTTCTTGCCATTGCTGCGAAGGCGCGCCGCGAGGGCATGCAGTTGCTCGTCGGCGTTGTCGAGGTTCTCCACCAGTTCGACCTTGGCATCGAACAGGTCCAGCAACAGGCGGTTGCCGTTGCCGATGTAATTGGGGTCTTCGGTATTGAGGGGGTTTTCCAGCAGGGCAACACAACCCAGGCCGAGTTTGGCGGCAATCGCTGCGGTCTGGCGCACGTGGTTGGACTGCAGCGCACCGGCAGTGATCAGGGTGTCGGCACCCTGGGCGAGGGCATCGGCGCACAGGTATTCGAGTTTGCGCAGCTTATTGCCGCCCATCGCCAGTGGTGTCAGGTCATCGCGTTTGACGTACACATCGCGTCCCAGCCAGGTCGACAGGCGTTCGAGTTTTTCCAGGGCGGTGGGCTGACCAAGCAGGTCGAGACGGTTAAAGCGGGCAAGCTGTTGTTTGATCTGCTGTTGATTGGTCATGGTTCCGTACTGGCGGGGAATGATCTCAGGACTATAGGCACGGCCAAAAGCCGGGGCAACCGCCAATCGCTTATAGCCAATAGTGCTTATGCCAGCACAATTGGTTCTTAATTTGGCTCGCGAACCTTGCCGTAAAGTAATCGCCGTCAGCGCGGCCAGACAGTCCGGTCGCCCGTGAGGAGTTTTTACCGTGAGTGAGCGTTCCAGCCATTGGCAATTGCAGACCATCGTCACCCAACTGCGCAGCGCACGTGACCAGTGGCGCGCGCAAAACGGCCGCGCCAGCACCGAGCAGGGCGGTCGCGAGTTGCCCTCCCGGGCGGCCATGGCGGAGATTCTCGAAGCGCTGTGTGGGGCACTGTTTCCGATGCGTCTGGGGCCGGTCGACCTGCGGGAGGAGAGCGAAGATTTCTACGTCGGCCACACCCTCGACGTGGCCTTGAATGCATTGCTGGCCCAGGCACGGCTCGAACTGCGTTATGCCGCGCGCCACAGCGCCAAGGCCGAGACCGAGGTCGAAGCCAAGACCATCCAGATCATTCAGGACTTTGCCCTCGCCCTGCCGGGGCTGCGCAGCCTGCTGGATACCGACGTGCTGGCGGCCTATCACGGTGACCCGGCGGCGCGTAGCGTCGATGAAGTGCTGCTGTGCTATCCAGGCATTCTGGCGGTGATCCACCATCGCCTGGCTCATCACTTGTATCGCGCCGGGCTGCCTTTGCTGGCGCGGATCAGCGCGGAAATCGCCCACTCAGCCACCGGTATCGACATCCACCCTGGCGCGCAGATCGGCCGCAGTTTCTTCATCGACCATGGCACCGGTGTGGTGATCGGCGAGACCGCAATCATTGGCG
This sequence comes from Pseudomonas putida, assembly GCF_050989985.1. Lineage (GTDB taxonomy): Bacteria > Pseudomonadota > Gammaproteobacteria > Pseudomonadales > Pseudomonadaceae > Aquipseudomonas > Aquipseudomonas putida_AI. The sequence continues at coordinate 6,554,158 of NZ_CP158815.1, read as the reverse complement.
AGCGGGTGCGCATTTATCAGGCGGTGACCCTGGGCGCCAAGCGCTTCCCGGCGGACGAGGATGGGCAGTTGCAGAAGGGCCAGCCGCGGCACCCGATTGTCGAGGACGACGTGGTGATTTATGCCGGCGCGACCATTCTGGGACGGATCACCATCGGCAAGGGTACGACCATCGGCGGCAACGTCTGGCTGACCCGCAGCGTGCCACCGGGCAGCAACCTGACCCAGGCGAGTCTGCAGCTGGATGATGGGACGCAGAAGTAACTCCTCTCACTGATCGTTCCCACGCTCTGCGTGGGAATGCCTCAAGGGACGCTCCGCGTTCCGCTATCGCCACCGACGTTGCGCCTGACACCGATGTGACGCAGAGCGTCACGGGCTGCATTCCCACGCAGAGCGTGGGAACGATCATGGCGCAAACCCCGCGTCATTTCGGTCGTTGAACTGGCTTGCAAACACGACCGCCCAGCCCTGCGATTAGTCCTTAGCACCCTATCCATGTTTAACTTGAACGTTCATTCAAGTTAAACCGGTGGTTCGCCGCCCGCTCACAACAGGAGGCTTGCCTTTGCTGAGTCCGATTTCTACAGCCGCGTTTTACCGCTTCGAGGTGCACCCTGCATGAGTGCATCGTCCCTTCCTTCCAGCGGCCTGGTCCGCATGAATCCCCCGGTGTTCTGGTTCGCCGCAAGCTTCATCCTGCTGTTCGGCATCGTGGTCATCGCCATGCCCGAACAGGCCGGTGCCTGGCTTCTGGCGGCGCAAAACTGGGCGGCCAACACGGTTGGCTGGTATTACCTGCTGGCGATGACCCTGTATCTGGTCTTCGTGGTGGTCACCGCGTTATCGGGCTACGGCAAGATAAAACTCGGTGCCGACCACGACGAGCCCGAATTCAGTTACCTGTCCTGGGCCGGCATGCTGTTCGCCGCCGGGATCAGCATCACCCTGTTTTTCTTCTGCGTGTCCGAACCCCTGACCCACATGATCCAGCCGCCCCAGGGCGAGGCGGGTACGGCGGATGCGGCGCGCCAGGCAATGCAGATCCTGTTTCTGCACTGGGGCCTGCATGGCTGGGGCGTGTTCGCCTTCGTCGGCATGGCGCTGGCCTACTTCGCCTATCGGCACAACCTGCCGCTGGCCCTGCGCTCGGCGCTGTACCCGCTAATCGGTAAGCGCATCAACGGTCCCATCGGCTACGCGGTGGACGGCTTCGGCATCATCGCCACGGTGTTCGGCCTGGGTGCCGACATGGGCTTTGGCGTGTTGCACCTCAACTCGGGCCTGGACTACCTGTTTGGCATCGCCCATACCCAGTGGGTTCAGGTCGGGCTGATCACGCTGATGATGGGCGCGGCGATCATCGTCGCGGTCTCCGGCGTCGACAAGGGCGTGCGGGTGATGTCCGACATCAACATGCTGCTGGCCTGTGCGTTGCTGCTGTTCGTGTTGTTTGCCGGCCCCACCCAGCATCTGCTCAACACCCTGATCCAGAACCTGGGCGATTACCTCGGCGCCTTGCCGATGAAGAGTTTCGACCTGTACGCCTACGACAAACCCAGCGACTGGCTGGGTGGCTGGACCGTGTTCTACTGGGCCTGGTGGATTGCCTGGTCGCCGTTCGTGGGGCTGTTCATCGCGCGGATTTCCCGTGGCCGGACCATCCGGGAATTCGTCTTCGGCGTGCTGTTGATTCCCCTCGGTTTCACCCTGGCCTGGATGTCGATCTTCGGCAACAGCGCCATCGACCAGGTGCTCAACCACGGCATGTCGGCGCTGGGCATGTCGGCCATCGATAACCCGTCGATGACCCTCTACCTGTTGCTGGAAACCTACCCGTGGAGCAAAACCGTCATCGCGGTCACGGTGTTCATCAGTTTCGTGTTTTTCGTCACCTCGGCCGACTCCGGCACCGTGGTGTTGTCGACGCTGTCGGCCAAGGGCGGCAACCCCGATGAAGACGGACCGAAATGGCTGCGGGTGTTCTGGGGCGCGATGACGGCGCTGGTGACCAGTGCGCTGTTGTTCTCCGGCAGCATCGATGCGTTGAAGTCGGCGGTGGTGCTGACTTCGCTGCCGTTCTCGTTGATTTTGCTGACGATGATGTGGGGGCTGCACAAGGCGTTCTATCTGGAGTCGCAGAAGCAGATTGCGCAGATGCATTCCCTGGCGCCGGTGTCCGGCGCGCGGCGAGGTGGCTGGCGTCAACGCTTGAGCCAGGCCGTGCATTTCCCGTCGCGGGATGAGGTGTACCGTTTCATGGAAACCACGGTTCGCCCGGCGATCGAAGAAGTCACCGCGGTGTTTGTCGAGAAGGGCTTGAGCGTTATCACGGTGCCGGACCCGGCCCACGACAGCGTCAGCCTGGAGATCGGTCACGGCGATCTGCATCCGTTCATCTATCAGGTGCGCATGCGCGGCTATTTCACCCCGTCGTTCGCCCGTGGCGGCATGGGCTCCAAGCAGCTCAACAACCGTCGCTACTACCGGGCGGAGGTGCATTTGAGCGAGGGTAGCCAGGACTACGATCTGGTGGGTTACAGCAAGGAGCAGGTGATCAACGACATCCTCGATCAGTACGAGCGGCACATGCAGTTTTTGCATCTGGTGCGTTGATCGGCCTCAGGCCTCGCTGGTCAGCACCATGAACAGCACCAGCGCGGCCACCGGTACACCGAACACTGCACTGCCAACCGCCAGTTCCGTGCTCAGGGGCTGGCCGGCATGCACCATGCCCACCGCGCCATTGATCAAGGTCAGCGCCAGCCACAGCACGATGAAGCAGTAGGCCAGGGTCTGGCGGGTGAAGCCGATCTTCTCGCCGATGTAGAGCATCAGCGCCAGGAGGATCAGGCCGAAGGTGATGATGATGGTGGTGTGCATGGTGGGTTTTACCCTGCAGATTTTCATTGCCGTTGAGACCGCTATCGCGAGCAGGCTCGTTCCTACAGGGGTTTTGTGAACGACACAGATCCAATGTAGGAGCGAGCCTGCTCGCGATCGGGTCACCTCGGTATCCGGCTAGAGCATAGTCAGACCAGCCCACCATTGGCCCGCAAAATCTGCCCATTGACCCAAGCCGATTCCGGCCCGGCCAAAAAGGACACCACGCGGGCGATATCTTCCGGCTGCCCAAGACGCTCCAGCGGCGCCATTTTGGCAAAGGTCTGGATCTGTTCTTCGCTCTTGCCATGCAAAAACAGCTCGGTCGCGACCGGTCCCGGCGCCACGGCGTTGACCGTGATATTGCGCCCGCGCATTTCCTTGGCGAACACCTGGGTCAGGGATTCCACCGCCGCCTTGCTCGCGATATACACCGCATAACCCGGCAGGTTCAGGCCGACAGTGCTGCTGGAAAAATTGATGATGCGCCCGCCCTCGTTCAGGCGCGTGGCAGCCTCGCGCAGGGTGTTGAAAGTACCGCGCGCGTGGATGTTGAACGCCTGCTCGAACAGCTCGTCGCTGTGCTGCGCCAGCGGCATGACCTTGAGGATACCGGCGTTGTTCACCAGCACATCGACCTTGCCCAGTTGCGCTTCAGCCTCGTCGAACATCCGCCGCACGTCGTCGGCCTTGGCCACGTCCGCCTTGATCGCTATGGCCCGATGGCCAGCCTGGCGCAATTCCACCACCAGCCTGGAGGCTTCGCTGGCGCTGCTGGCGTAATTGATGGCGACCGCGAAACCTTCGCTGGCAAGCGTTTTGGCAATGACCGCGCCAATGCCGCGGGAGGCGCCGGTTACGAGGGCAACTTTCGAGTCTTGAGTCGTCATGGCAGTGGTTCCAGTTGATGAGGTGTGGAGCCAATTTCACATGTTTACTCAGGCCGATAAATGCACGAGAGTTGCCTTGACTGTTCAATAATCGCCAACAATCGAAGGTCAGGAGATCGTGGTGGATCAAGTCAAAGCGATGAAGGTCTTCGTACGTATCTACGAGCGCAGCAGCTTCACCCTGGCGGCGCAGGACCTGAACCTGCCGCGCGCAACCCTGACCCACACCTTGAACCAGTTCGAGGCCTGGCTCGGCACGCGCCTGCTGGAGCGCAGCACGCGCAAGGTGCGCCCTACGCTGGATGGCGAGGCCTACTACCGGCGCTGCGTGCAATTGCTCGCGGAACTCGAAGAGGCGGAACTGGCCTTTCGCAGCGTCGCGCCAAAAGGGCGCTTGCGGGTGGATCTGCATGGCACCCTGGGCAGGCATTTCGTGATTCCCGCACTGCCGCAATTCATGGCGCGCTATCCCGACATCGAACTGTCCATCAGCGAGGCCGATCGCCTGGTCGACCTGATCGCCGAAGGCGTCGACTGTGTGCTGCGCGCGGGCACCTTGAGCGACTCGGCACTGATCGGCAAACGGGTCGCCAGCCTGCGCCAGATCACCTGTGCCAGCCCTGCCTATCTGCGCAAATACGGCGAACCGAAAAGCCTCGACGACCTGAAAAACCATCGCGCGGTGAACTACGTTTCGCGCACCGACGGCAAGGTGTTCCCCTTCGAATTCATGGTCGATGGCGAACAAAGGGACGTGGCCATCGACAGCGCTGTGTCGGTTTTCGGCGCCGAAATTTACGCCGCCTCCGCCATCGCCGGCCTCGGCCTGATCCAATGCCCGCACTACCGCATGGAAACGCAAATCGCCCAGGGCCTGATCAAGGAAATCCTCACCGACACCCCACCGCCACCCATGCCGGTCTCGGTGCTGTACCCCCACAACCGACACATGTCGCCACGGGTTCGGGTGTTTGTGGATTGGTTGGGGGAGGTGTTTGCCGATGCGCGGTAGCCCTCGGTCCGAGAGAAGAGTCGCATCAGCACGGACCGGCTATTATTTTTCATAGTGTGTACGGTGTGTATATTCGCTGTGTCGTTCCGCCTAAATTGCGCAGCCGTTGCTGTCGAAAAAGGCGAAGGAAATGCGAAGTCGGGAAATGATCAGGATGATCGAGGACGATAGTTGGTATCTGGTTGCGGTGAAAGGTAGCCATCACCAATACAAGCATCCCCGCAAGTCGGGAAGAGTGACTATCAAGCACCCTGATTCGGATCTTCCAAAAGGAACGATCAACAGCATTTTGAAACAGGCAGGGCTGAAGTGATGCCCGTCATCGGATACGAAAGTCCCGGCAGGGACACCTTTCAGGAAGGATTCATCGACATGAAATTTCCAGTCGTTCTGCACAAGGATGCCGACTCGGAGTACGGCGTGATCATCCCGGACGTACCGGGATGTTTCTCCGCTGGCAGCACAGTGGCGCAGGCACTCGAGAGCGTGAAAGAGGCGCTGTCCCTGCATTACGAAGGTCTGGTGGCCGACGGCGAGCCATTGCCGCAGGTGCAGGAAATCGACGCACATCTGGATAACCCCGATTACGCCGGTGGGGTGTGGGCGGTGGTGGATTTCGATATCACGCCTTATTTCGGCAAGTCGGTGCGTTTCAATGCCACGCTGCCAGAGCAATTGCTTGAGCGTATCGACCAGACCGTCAAACGTGATCAGCGCTACAGTTCACGATCCGGCTTTTTGGCCGCGGCAGCGTTGCGCGAGTTGTCGGCATAGGGTTTTGATGAAATATGTGAAACGTTTCAGCAATTAGTCGAGTCAGAGGTTTTTTGGTGTCTGTCCGGGCGTATGCTGGGCGACTGGCGAAGCAGTCGAGACCAGATTCAAGACAGACAAGAGAGGATTCGATGACTTACACCGCTGCCGAAAACCGCTACGACTCCATCCCTTACCGCCGCGTGGGCCGCAGCGGGCTGGTGCTGCCGGCGTTGTCCCTGGGCCTGTGGCATAACTTCGGCGATAGCACGCCGATCGATATCCAGCGTTCGCTGTTGCGCACGGCGTTCGATCTGGGGATCAACCATTTCGACCTGGCCAACAACTACGGCCCGCCCTACGGCAGCGCCGAGATCAATTTCGGCCGTTTGCTGCGCGAGGATTTCAAGCGCTATCGCGATGAGCTGATCATCTCCAGCAAGGCCGGTTGGGACATGTGGCCCGGTCCTTATGGTCAGGGCGGCGGTTCGCGCAAGTACGTGCTGGCCAGCCTCGACCAGAGCCTGCAACGCCTGGGCCTGGACTACGTGGACATTTTCTATTCGCACCGTTTCGACCCGGACACCCCGCTGGAAGAAACCGCCAGTGCCCTGGCCACGGCGGTGCAGCAGGGCAAGGCGTTGTACATCGGGATCTCGTCTTATTCCGGTGTGAAAACCCGTGAGATGGCCGCGTTGCTGAAAGAGTGGAAGGTGCCGTTGCTGATCCACCAGCCGGCCTACAACCTGCTCAATCGTTGGGTGGAAAAGGACCTGCTGGATACCACCGACGAGCTCGGCACCGGGGTGATTGCCTTCACGCCGCTGGCCCAAGGGTTGCTGACGGACAAGTACCTCAACGGCGTGCCGGCGGATGCGCGGGTCAATCGTCCGGGCGGCGGTTCGTTGCAGGCCTCGCACTTGTCCGAGGCCAACATCGCTCAGGTGCGGGCGTTGAACGAGATCGCCCAGCGTCGTGGCCAGAGCCTGGCGCAACTGGCGCTGGCCTGGACCCTGCGCGATCCGCGGGTGACGTCGGCGCTGATCGGCGCGAGCCGGCCGGAGCAGATTGTCGAGAACGTCGGGGCGTTGAAGAATTTGCAATTCAGCGCAGAGGAACTGGCGGAGATTGACCGGTTTGCCCAAGAGGGTGGGATCAATCTTTGGGAGAAGCCTTCGACGGCGGAGTAAACGAGTACCGATCGTTCCCACGCTCTGCGTGGGAATGCAGCCCGGGACGCTCCGCGTCCCATTCAAAGCCGAACGCAGAGCGTCCGTTGAGGCATTCCCACGCAGAGCGTGGGAACGATCAGTGGATCAGCGAAAGAACGGCACATCCCCCAACACCGTCGCCCGCTGCATCACTCGCCGGGCCGGGCGGTAGTCGTCCACCGCGTAATGCTGGGTCACGCGGTTGTCCCAGAACGCGATGTCGTCTTGCTGCCAGCGCCAGCGAATGGTGAATTCCGGGCGGGTGGCGTGGGCGAACAGGAATTTCAGAATCGCCTCGCTCTCGGTTTCCGACAGCTCGTTGATCTTCGAGGTGAAGCCTTCACTGACGAACAGCGAACGACGCCCGCTCACGGGATGGGTGCGGATCACGGGGTGCGACAGCGGCGGATTCTTGCGTCGCGCTTCTTCCCATTGCGCCAGCGCCTCAGGGGTGTTGCCGTAGCGCTCCAGCGGAAACGAACGGGTGAAGTCGTGGGTGGCGGTCAGCCCTTCGAGCAGGGTTTTCATCGGCGCCGACAAGGCCTCATACGCGGCAATGCCGCTGGCCCACAGCGTATCGCCACCATACTCCGGCAACAGCTTGGCGCTGAGCACCGCGCCCATGGCCGGGGTCGGCAGGAACGTAACGTCGGTGTGCCAGATCGCGTTGTCGCGCACGTCGGTGACGGCGGTATCGAGGATCAGAATTTCCGGCTGTTCCGGTACGTTCGGGTAAATCGGGTGAATGTGCAGATCGCCGAAGTTAGCGGCGAAACGCGCCTGCTGTTGCGGGGTGACCGGCTGGTTACGGAAGAACAACACCTGGTGCTTGAGCAACGCCTGCTGGATGGCATCGCGCTGTTCCAGGTTCAGAGGCTGGCTGATGTCGACGCCGCTGATTTGCGCGCCGAGGGCGGAGCTTAAAGGGACGATGTTCAAGATACTCATGAAAGTTCTCTTCATTACAAACTGTAGGAGCGAGCCTGCTCGCGATGGCGGTCTATCAGTCGGCGCAGTGTCGTCTGACACTCTGCTATCGCGAGCAGGCTCGCTCCCACAAGGATTCAGGGTTCAATTTTTCAGTGAGCCTGGCCATGCCACGGCACCAGTTTGCGCTGCAGGGCACGCAGGCCCATTTCCATGGCGAAGGCGATCAGGGCGATGACCAGAATCCCCAGCACCACCACATCGGTGACCAGGAACTGCGCGGCGGACTGAACCATGAAGCCCAGACCGCTGGTGGCGGCGATCAGCTCGGCGGCGACCAGGGTCGACCAACCCACACCCAGGCCGATGCGCACGCCGGTCAAGATGTCCGGCAGGGCGCTTGGCAGAATCACATGACGAATCAATTGCGTGCGGGTTGCACCCAGGGACTGTGCGGCGCGCAATTTCGCCGGGTCGACGGTGCGCACTCCGGTGGCGGTGGCGATGGCAATCGGCGCGAAAATCGCCAGGTAGATCAGCAGGACTTTCGACAACTCACCGATGCCACACCAGATCACGATCAGCGGCAGATAGGCCAGCGGTGGAATAGGGCGGTAGAACTCGATCAGCGGATCGAGCACGCCCCGCGCAATGCGATTGGCGCCAATGGCAATGCCCACCGGCACGGCGGTCAGCACCGCAAAACCCAGGCCCAGGCCGATGCGGCTGAGGCTCGCGCCCAAGTGCTGCCACAGGGTCGAATCCATGTAGCCGGTAGTCGCCAGCAGCCAGCCTTTTTGCAGCACGGCGGAGGGTGGCGGCAGGAACAGCGGTTCGATCAGTCCGCTGGCTGTCACGGCCCACCAACTGATTACCAAGGCGGCCAGTGTCAGTAGGCTGATCCAGCGAATGCTCAAGCTGCGGCGAACCGGTATCGCGGTTGCGCCGGGTTTTACCGTCGCGACGGGAATTTCATAGCTGCTCATGCGTGCTCCTGCCGCTGGGCGGCGCTGCGTTGGGAGAACACTCGGGCGAGCACGTGTTCGCGGGTTTCGATAAAGCGCGGGTCTGACTTGATCGAGCGCGCCGACTCGCCGGCGGCGTAACGCTGACCGAAATCCAGGTGCAGGCGTTCGACGATCTGCCCGGGGTTCGGTGCCAGCAGGATCAGGTCGGTGGCGAGGAACACCGCTTCTTCAATGTCGTGGGTGATCAGGAACACCGGCTTGGCGGTGCGCCGCCAGACTTGCAGCAGCAGTTCCTGCATTTGTTCGCGGGTAAAGGCGTCGAGGGCGCCGAACGGCTCGTCCATCAGCAGCACCCGTGGGTCGGCGGCGAGGGCGCGGGCCAGGCCGACACGCTGTTTCTGGCCGCCGGAAAGTTGCCAGATGCGACGGTGTTCGAAGCCGGAAAGGTCCACCAGCGAGAGCATCTCGCGGGCGCGCAGTTCGCGTTTTTCTCGTGCAACGCCGGCCAGTTCCAGGCCGAAGCCGACGTTGGCCAGCACGTCCTGCCAAGGTAGAAGGGCATCGTCCTGAAACACCACGCCGCGTTCGGCGCTCGGCCCTTTGACCGGCACGCCATCGAGGGTGATGCGCCCGGCGCTGGGTTCGACGAAACCGGCAATCAGGTTCAACAGCGAAGTCTTGCCACTGCCGGACGGGCCGAGGGCGACCAGCAATTGCTGGGGCCCCAGGCTCAGGGAGATGTCCGCCAGCACAGGTTCAGGGCTGCCGGGGTACTGTGCGCTGATGCGCTCCAGCTGTAGCAAGGCCATCGCGATTAACTCCCGATCAGTTGGTGATGAACTTGGCGCTGACGTACGGCGCGTAGTCCGGCAGTACGGCTTCGACCTTGCCTTGCTCCTTGAGGAACACGGCGGTGTCGGTGATGGCCTTGGTGGTTGGCGCGCCGAGGGTGACGACCTGATCAGCCGCCAGCGGGTAGACGTTGCCTTGCAGCAGCAGCGGAATGTCGCTGGCCTTGGCACCCGAGAGCTTCACCAGCTTGTCGACATTGGATGGGTTGGCGAGCCAGGCTTTCGGATCCTTGCGGTAATCGGCGTAGGCATCCAGCGTCACTTTGGCGAACGCAGTGACGATTTCCGGGTGCTTCTCGGCAAAATCCTTGCGCACGATCCAGGCATCGAATGTCGGCGCGCCGAACTTGGCCAGCTCGCCGGAGGTGATCAGCACCTTGCCGTTTTCCTTGGCCACACCGAGCGCCGGGTCCCAGACGTAGGTGGCGTCGATGTCACCGCGTTTCCAGGCGGCAATGATCGCGGGCGGCGCGAGGTTGAGCACGGTGACTTTCGACGGGTCGATGTTCCAGTGCTTCAACGCGGCCAGCAGGCTGTAGTGGCCGGTGGAAACGAATGGCACGGCGATCTTCTTGCCGATCAGGTCTTGCGGCGTCTTGATCCCGGAACCGTCGCGCGCCACCAGGGCTTCGGCGGCACCGATCTGGGTGGCGATGAGGAAGGTTTCCACGGGAACCTTGCGGGTGATGGCCGCGGTCAGCGGGCTGGAACCGAGGTAACCGATCTGCACGTCGCCGGAGGCGATGGCGGCGATGATGTCGGCACCGTTGTCGAACTTGCGCCAGCTGATATCGGCCTTGGTGGCCTTTTCGTAGGCGCCGTCGGCCTGGGCGACTTTCGCCGGATCGACGGTGGTCTGGTAGGCGACGGTGACGTCAGCCGCCTGGGCAAGGAAACTCACCGCAGCCAAAGACGCGGCCGCCAGGAGGCGAAGAGGGAAGTGCAGTTTCATGGGGAAGCTCCATATCAGGCGACCGAGGCTCGGCGTGAATGGAGACTAAATGATCTAAGAATTCGAAAATAAATAACTTTTTCGAATGAGCTTATGAGTGGAAGATTTTAGGGATCATTTAAAAGCAAAAGATCGCAGCCTTCGGCAGCTCCTACAAGAGAATGCGTTCCAATGTAGGAGCTGCCGAAGGCTGCGATCTTTTTACAGGCGCTGATTAATTGCTGATGGCAAGGATACTGGCCTGATACGACCCGACAAATACATCGAAATCGCCGACTTCGTTCTGCTCCAGCTCCACTTGCTCAGCCAGCGACGAACGCGCGCGCTCTTCGAATTTCGCCTGTTCTTCACTGGACAGCGGCTCGCTACGGAAAAATTCCGCATGGGCCTGGCTCTGGCGCAGGGAGAACTGGGCAAAGCTTTCCTTGTGCTCGGCCATCGCCGCGAGGACCTGGGCCGATGGTGTCAGGGACGGGTCCTTGACCTTGGCCATCTGCGCATCCAGTGCCTTGCTGTGAGCATCGCCGCCATGGCTCTGGTCCAGCAATGCAGCCAACGGCGCGATGTTTTCCAGCAATTGGCTGGCCCATTCCTTCAGGTCTACCGGGTGACCGTCGCGTTGCAGTTGCAGACCCGGACGACGACCTTCCTTGACCACGCTGAGGAAGTTCGAAGTCGCGTTGCCGCAGCTGGTGTTGGTCAGCAGCGGGCTGTCGTTCAGGGCGCAGTACAACAGGAAGGCGTCGAGGAAACGTGATTCGGTGATGTCGATGCCCATCGGCAGGAACGGGTTGATGTCCAGGCAGCGTACTTCGACGTACTGGATGCCACGGGCCATCAGGGCCTGGATCGGACGCTCGCCGGAATAGGTCACGCGTTTCGGGCGGATGTTGGAGTAGTACTCGTTTTCGATCTGCAGGATGTTGGTGTTGAGCTGAACCCACTCACCATCCTTGTGCGTACCGACTTCGACGTACGGGGCATAGGGCGTGGCCACCGCTTTGCGCAGGCTGTCGGTGTAGCTGACGAGGTCGTTGTAGCACGGCGTCAGGCCGGCCTGGGCGTTGCTCTGGTAACCCAGGTCGCTCATGCGCAGGCTGGTGGCGTATGGCAGGTACAGGGTGTCCGGGTCCAGTTGTTCCAGCTGGTGCGCGCGACCGCGCAGGAAACCGGCATCCAGCGCCGGCGAGGCACCGAACAGGTACATCAGCAGCCAGCTGTAGCGGCGGAAGTTGCGGATCAGGGCAATGTAGGACGACGACTGGAAGTCGCGGTCGGTACCGGTAAAACCTTCAGCCGCCTTGAGCAGCGGCCAGAGTTTTTCCGGCAGGGAAAAGTTGTAGTGAATCCCGGCGATGCACTGCATGGTCTTGCCGTAGCGCAGGGCCAGGCCCTTGCGGTACACGTACTTGAGCTGACCGATGTTGGACGTGCCGTAGTAGGCGATCGGGATATCTTCCTCGGCCGGCAGCGGGCACGGCATCGATGGACTCCACAGGTACTCGTTGCCGAGCTTGCTGTAGGCAAAGCGGTGAATGCTGTCCAGGCTCGCCAGCGTATCGGCCGGATCGGTCAGGGCAGGGGTGATGAACTCCAGCAGCGACTCGGAATAGTCGGTGGTGATCTGTTCATTGGTCAGCGCGGAACCCAGTTCTTCCGGGTGCGGCGTTTGCGCCAGGCGACCTTCGCCGGTCACGCGCAGGCATTCACGTTCGATGCCGTGAAGGCACTGTTCGAGCAGAGAGAGGTTAGCGCGCTCGCCGAGCAGGGCCAGGCGGCGGTTGAGAAGTTCGCTCAAGTTGGATTCCTTCACGCGTCAGTCGCCCCAATATGGGGGTGGGCAAGACGGTCTACAAGGGTGAAGTTAAAACTGGCGTTATCGCCTGGTTTTTGTCGCCGATTGATCAAAAACTGCACAGATCCCCTGTAGGAGCGAGCCTGCTCGCGATGGACCCGAGAACACCGCTGGGTGTCAGGGTTGCAGCGTCATCGTTGACGCCCATCGCGAGCATGCTCGCTCCTACAGGGAAAGGCATTGCGCCGAAATTAACTCAAATTGATGGCGACTAGCTACAGGACAGCGAACGTGCCTTGTGCTTTTGCGACCAGTTTGTCGCCTTGCATGACGTCGGCCTCGACCACCAGTGTGCGGCGGCCCGGGTGGATCACCCGCGCCGTGCACATCACCTCGCCGCCTTCGACGGCGCGGATGTAGTTGATCTTGCACTCGATGGTCGCGCTCTGCTGGTCAAAGCCGTGGCTGCTGGAGCAGGCCAGCCCCATGGCAATGTCCACCAGGCTGAACAAGGCCCCTCCGTGCAGCTTGCCGGCGCGATTGCGCAGCTCGGGTTCCAGCACCAGGGCGACTTGCGCCACCCCGGTTTCCAGGCTGTGCAAACGGCAGCCCAACAGCTTGAAAAACGCGCTTTCGGTGTACCCGGCAGGGATCTCCATCAGCGTTTCTTCAACTGCTTGGCATTGGCGAACAGCGACGCCATGGCGTTGTTGCTCGGAGCCGCCGCCGTGGTTTCCTTGCGTGGTGCGCTGTTCTGGGACTGGCGCGGCGCCGAACCCGGACGTGCACCGCGAGCGCCGTCGATTTTCTCGCCCGGGGTGTCGCTCATGCGCATCGACAGGCCCACGCGTTTGCGCGGAATGTCGACTTCCATGACCTTCACTTTCACCACGTCGCCGGCCTTCACCGCTTCACGCGGATCTTTGATGAACTTCTCCGAAAGTGCGGAGATGTGCACCAAACCGTCCTGATGAACGCCGATATCGACGAAAGCACCGAAGTTGGTCACGTTGGTCACCACGCCTTCGAGGATCATGCCCAATTGCAGGTCCTTGAGGTCCTCGACGCCTTCCTGGAACTCGGCGGTCTTGAACTCCGGACGTGGGTCGCGGCCCGGCTTTTCCAGTTCTTGCAGAATGTCGGTGACGGTCGGCAGGCCGAAGGTTTCGTCGGTGAATTTTTTCGGGTCCAGGCGCTTGAGGAACGCGGCGTCGCCAATCAGCGAACGAATGTCACGGTCGGTCTCGGCGGCGATTCGCTGCACCAGCGGATAGGCTTCCGGGTGCACAGCGGACGAGTCCAACGGGTTTTCGCCATTCATGACCCGCAGGAAGCCGGCAGCCTGTTCGAAGGTTTTTTCACCCAGGCGCGCGACTTTCTTCAAGGCTGCGCGGGTTTTGAAGGCACCGTGCTCATCGCGATGGCTGACGATGTTCTGCGCCAGGGTCGCGTTGAGGCCGGAAATGCGCGCCAGCAGCGCCACGGACGCGGTGTTCACGTCCACGCCAACGGCGTTCACGCAGTCTTCGACCACGGCGTCCAGGCCACGGGCCAGCTTCAGCTGCGACACGTCGTGCTGGTACTGGCCGACACCGATGGATTTCGGATCGATCTTCACCAGTTCCGCCAGCGGATCCTGCAGGCGACGGGCAATGGAGACCGCGCCACGGATCGACACGTCCAGGTCCGGGAATTCCTTGGCAGCCAGTTCCGATGCCGAGTACACCGATGCGCCGGCCTCGGACACCATGACCTTGGTCATTTTCATGGCTGGGTATTTTTTGATCAGCTCAATCGCCAGCTTGTCGGTTTCGCGGCTGGCAGTGCCGTTGCCGATGGCGATCAGGTCCACCGAATGCTTGGCGCACAGGGCGGCCAGGATCGCGATGGTCTGATCCCACTTGTTGTGCGGCACGTGCGGGTAAACGGTGGCGTGATCCAGCAGCTTGCCGGTGGCATCGACCACGGCGACCTTGCAGCCGGTGCGCAGGCCCGGGTCGAGGCCCAGGGTGGCGCGGGGGCCGGCCGGGGCCGACAGCAACAGGTCGTGCAGGTTGTGCGCGAATACGTTGATCGCTTCGGTTTCCGCGCCGTCACGCAGTTCGCCCAGCAGGTCGGTTTCCAGGTGGGTGTAGAGCTTGACCTTCCAGGTCCAGCGCACCACTTCGCCCAGCCATTTGTCGGCCGGACGGTTCTGGTTCTGGATGCCGACGTGCTGGCCGATCATGCCTTCGCACGGGTGCATGGTGCCCGGCAGTTCATCGCCGACTTTCAGCGCGGAACTCAGAATGCCTTCGTTGCGACCACGGAAAATCGCCAGTGCGCGGTGCGACGGCATGCTTTTCAGCGGTTCGTCGTGTTCGAAGTAGTCGCGGAACTTGGCGCCTTCCTCTTCCTTGCCGGCAATCACGCGGGCGCTGAGCGTGGCTTCCTGCTTGAGGAAATTGCGCAGCTTGTCCAAGAGGCTTGCGTCTTCGGCGAAGCGCTCCATCAGGATGTACTTGGAGCCTTCGAGGGCGGCCTTCACGTCGGCGACGCCTTTTTCGGCGTTTACGAAGCGCGCCGCTTCGGTTTCCGGGGTCAGGCTCGGGTCGTTGAACAGACCGTCGGCCAGCTCGCCGAGGCCGGCTTCCAGGGCGATCTGGCCCTTGGTGCGGCGCTTCTGCTTGTACGGCAGGTACAAGTCTTCGAGGCGGGTCTTGGTGTCGGCGAGCTTGATGTCGCGTTCGAGCGCAGGGGTCAGCTTGCCTTGCTCTTGAATGCTGGCAAGGATGCTGATGCGCCGTTCGTCGAGTTCTCGCAGGTAGCGCAGACGCTCTTCCAAATGACGCAGTTGGGTGTCATCGAGGCTGCCGGTCACTTCTTTCCGGTAACGGGCGATGAAGGGAACGGTAGAGCCTTCATCGAGTAGCGCGACGGCCGCTTCGACCTGTTGTGGGCGGACGCCGAGTTCCTCGGCGATGCGGCTGTTGATGCTGTCCATAAAACCACCTGACAAATTGTGAAAGCAGGCTCGCAGGCGCAACTTAGGGCCCTGGCGAGTCTGGTTGAGCGGCCTGGCCTGCGCCGCTGCCTGGATCAAAAGGTATCCCGTTGACCCGTGAAATCGAACAATTACTGCCGGTGCCATGAAAATAAAAAGCGGCCACCGGGCGTAATGATCAGACGTTGCCTGACACAAAAGGCCGCGCATTATAACCAGCGATCAGTCATTCGGGGCATCACGGGCTGCGGGTGCAAAGGCCGGTTTCCTGGCGGTACAGGAAAAATCTGCTAACAATGCACACGGTGCGTATAACGGCAGCTACGCCATAATGCGCGCCGAGCTAAAAGGAGCATCCAATGAGCAGCACTGCAAACATTGCTGAAGGCGAAAAGATTCTTATTGTTGACGACGATCCGGGCCTCAGCAGCCTGCTGGAGCGTTTTTTCGTCAGCAAGGGCTACCGCGCCCGTGCCGTACCGAACACTGAACAAATGGACCGCCTGCTGGCGCGTGAAGTGTTCAACCTGGTCGTCCTCGACCTGATGCTGCCCGGCGAAGACGGCCTGACCGCTTGCCGCCGCCTGCGCAGCGCGAACAACCAGATTCCGATCATCATGCTGACCGCCAAGGGCGATGAGCTGAGCCGTATCAAGGGCCTGGAACTGGGCGCCGACGATTACCTGGCCAAGCCGTTCAACCCCGACGAGCTGATGGCCCGTGTCAAAGCCGTACTGCGCCGTCAGTCGGCACCGGTGCCGGGCGCGCCGGGCAGCGAAGATGAAAGCGTGACCTTCGGTGACTACGAACTGTCCCTGGCTACCCGCGAGCTCAAACGCGGTGAAGAAGTGCACATGCTCACCACCGGTGAGTTCGCGGTACTCAAGGCGCTGGTGATGAACGCCCGTCAACCGCTGACCCGCGACAAACTGATGAACCTGGCCCGTGGCCGCGAGTGGGATGCCCTGGAGCGCTCCATCGACGTGCAGATTTCCCGCCTGCGCCGGATGATCGAGCCCGATCCGTCCAAGCCGCGCTATATTCAGACGGTCTGGGGCGTAGGTTATGTGTTCGTGCCGGATGGTGCCGCCACCAAGTGATCGGCCCATTGCAGGAGCGGGTCGGCGGTCGAAAAGTCAGATGACCTTGGCCGCAGACTCGCGACCTGCAATATGCGAGCATCGCTCGTTCCTGCAAGTATGTAGCGCCTATCCATGAAAACCCCCGTTTGGTTCCCTCAGAGTTTCTTCTCCCGCACCCTTTGGCTGGTGCTCATCGTCGTTCTGTTTTCCAAGGCACTGACCCTGGTTTATCTGTTGATGAACGAGGACGTGTTGGTGGACCGCCAATACAGCCACGGTGTCGCCCTGACGCTACGCGCCTATTGGGCCGCCGATGAAAACAACCGCGACAAGATTGCCGAAGCAGCGACCCTGATCCGGGTGGTAGGGGCTGGCGTGCCCGAAGGCGAACAACATTGGCCGTACAGCGAAATCTACCAACGGCAGATGCAGGCCGAGCTGGGGGCCGACACCGAGGTGCGATTACGCATGCACACGCCTCCGGCATTGTGGGTGCGGGCGCCAAGCCTGGGTGATGGCTGGTTGAAAGTGCCGCTGTACCCGCATCCGCTGCGCGGCCAGAAAATCTGGAATGTGCTGGGTTGGTTCCTGGCTATCGGTTTGCTGTCCACGGCTTCGGCGTGGATTTTTGTCAGCCAGCTCAACCAACCCCTCAAACGGCTGGTTTACGCGGCTCGGCAACTCGGCCAGGGTCGCAGTGTGCGTCTGCCGATCAGCGATACGCCCAGTGAAATGACCGAGGTGTATCGCGCCTTCAACCAGATGGCCGAGGATGTCGAGCAGGCCGGTCGCGAGCGTGAACTGATGCTGGCCGGGGTGTCCCATGACCTGCGTACGCCGCTGACCCGCTTGCGCCTGTCACTGGAACTCATGGGTGATCGCAGCGACCTGACTGATGACATGGTCCGCGACATCGAGGACATGGATGCGATTCTCGACCAGTTCCTGGCCTTTATCCGCGACGGCCGTGATGAGTCGGTGGAAGAGGTGGACCTGAGCGATCTGGTCCGCGAAGTCGCCGCACCGTACAACCAGATCGAAGAAAAAGTGCACCTGCGCCTGGAGCCGATCCAGCCGTTTCCGTTGCGTCGGGTGTCGATGAAGCGACTATTGAACAACCTGATCGGCAACGCGCTGCACCACGCGGGCAGTGGTGTGGAAGTGGCCGCCTACGTCTCCGGTGACACTGCCGCTCCCTATGTGGTGCTGAGCGTCATGGACCGTGGCGCCGGCATCGATCCGGCGGAGCTGGAAGCGATCTTCAACCCCTTCACCCGCGGCGACCGTGCCCGAGGCGGCAAGGGCACCGGATTGGGGCTGGCGATTGTGAAGCGGATTGCTTCGATGCATGGCGGGAATGTCGAATTGCGCAACCGTGAGGGCGGAGGGCTGGAAGCTCGGGTGCGGTTGCCGCTGGGGCTGATGCTGCCCCGGGATGCGGTTTAACCGCTGAAAAGATCGCAGCCTGCGGCAGTTCCTACATAAGGATCTGCCGCAGGCTGCGATCTTTTTTGCATTATCCCTTGCCCTTGGTCCGGGTCATGTTCGGCCCGCCATTCTTCTCCAAGTGCTCAATGATGATCCCCGCCACATTCTTGCCGGTGGTGGTCTCGATCCCTTCGAGTCCCGGCGACGAGTTCACCTCCATCACCAGCGGTCCATGATTGGAGCGCAGGATATCCACACCCGCTACGGTCAGGCCCATGACCTTCGCTGCGCGCAAGGCGGTCATGCGCTCTTCCGGCGTGATCTTGATCAGGCTGGCGCTGCCGCCGCGATGCAGGTTGGAACGAAACTCGCCGGGCTTGGCCTGGCGCTTCATCGCGGCAATCACCTTGTCGCCCACCACGAAGCAGCGAATGTCGGCGCCGCCGGCTTCCTTGATGTATTCCTGAACCATGATGTTTTGCTTGAGGCCCATGAATGCCTCGATCACCGATTCCGCCGCCGTGGCGGTTTCGCACAGCACCACGCCAATGCCCTGGGTG
This sequence comes from Pseudomonas putida, assembly GCF_050989985.1. Lineage (GTDB taxonomy): Bacteria > Pseudomonadota > Gammaproteobacteria > Pseudomonadales > Pseudomonadaceae > Aquipseudomonas > Aquipseudomonas putida_AI. The sequence goes on along the minus strand of NZ_CP158815.1, from coordinate 6,535,864 downwards.
CCTTCCAGCACCTTGATCACCAGTGGCGCACCGTTGACCATCGCAATCAGGTCGGGAATGTCGTCGGGGGAGTGGGCGAAACCGGTGACCGGCAAGCCGATACCGCGGCGGGACAGCAATTGCAGCGAACGCAGCTTGTCCCGCGAGCGGGCAATGGCCACCGATTCGTTGAGGGGGAACACGCCCATCATTTCAAACTGGCGCAATACCGCGCAGCCATAGAAGGTCACGGACGCACCGATCCGTGGAATCACCGCGTCGAACCCTTCCAGCGGTTTGCCGCGATAGTGGATTTGCGGCTTGTGGCTGGCAATGTTCATGTAGGCACGAAGGGTATCGACCACCACCATTTCATGGCCGCGTTCAGTACCGGCTTCGACCAGGCGGCGGGTGGAATACAGACGCGGGTTACGCGACAGCACAGCGATCTTCATGCAACACCTGTGGAAGAGGTAGATACCGGGAACACCGGCTTGTCTTGTACATATTTAATGCCCGGATTGACCACCAACTGGCCTTCGATCAGGGCTTTGGAACCGAGTAGCAGGCGATAACGCATGGATTTGCGGCAGGCGAGGGTGAACTCGACCCGCCAGACCCGATCACCGAGGGCCAGGGTGGTACTGATCACGTATCGCACCTGCGCGTGACCGTTGGAGCTTTTGATGGTTTTTTTCGTTACCAGCGGCGCTTCGCAGCGACGGTGACGCAGTTGCACCACCGTGCCCAGGTGCGCCGTGAAGCGCACCCATTGCTCGCCATCGCGATCGAATACCTCGATGTCGGTGGCATGCAGGCTGGAGGTGCTGGCGCCGGTGTCGATTTTTGCCCGCAGGCCCGCGACTCCCAGATCCGGGAGCGCCACCCACTCGCGCAGACCGACAACGGTCAAATGGTCAAATGTCTTCAAATTTGCTCAACCGGTAGAAACCACGGTGGCCACAGGCGGCCGAATTCGCGGTATTCACGCAGAATAATGGTTCAAAGGCGACAGATATCTACGGCCCCGATTTCCTGTTTCCCAAGGAGGTTAGGAATTGTCGGCATTGTAATCCGGGGCCACGTAATTTTTCGTACGACAGAACGGTAGTACAGTTCACCAATATTTCAGAACGAGGAAATCCCATGGCACAAAAAAACGAAGAGGACGACAAAGTCCGCCTCGATAAATGGTTGTGGGCTGCGCGCTTCTATAAGACACGCGCCTTGGCCAAGGCTGCGATCGAAAGTGGCAAGGTGCATCACCGGGGCGAGCGCTGCAAGCCGGGGAAGGAGCCGCGTATCGGCGATGAATTCGAGATACGCACCGGATTCGATGAGCGCACGGTAGTGGTCCAGGCGTTGTCGATTGTGCGCCGAGGCGCGCCGGAAGCGCAGACGCTGTACACCGAAACCGAAGCCAGCATCGCCAAGCGCGAAACAGCCGCAGCCCAGCGCAAGGCCGGCGCCCTGGGCGTCAGCACCGATGGCAAGCCAAGCAAGAAGCAGCGGCGGGACCTGTTCAAGTTTCGCGGCAGCAGTAACGAATAGTCGCAATTGGGGCCCTTTGTCCGTGACCTACTTGCAATTGCCCGGATGAGTAACCATATCGGGGGATTCCTCAACGGCGTAACGAGCGCAAACTAGCCGCTCGTCGAATATCGCTACAGCATCCGACCCCATGGGCCATAAAGAGGGCCTACGGCGTCAGAGGCGTTGAATTCCATTTTTTACCATTCAGATACTCAGACTTATGACCGACCTACCGGATACCGACTTCACTCAACGCTTCATCTTCGATGACAGCGACACCCGTGGCGAAATGGTTTCGCTGGAGCTCAGCTACGCCGAGGTCCTTGCCAAGCACGCCTATCCGGAGCCGGTCGCACAACTGCTCGGCGAACTGATGGCGGCCGCGGCGCTGCTGGTCGGCACCCTGAAGTTCGATGGGTTGCTGATCCTCCAGGCCCGCTCCGAAGGCCCGATCCCGCTGTTGATGATCGAGTGCTCCAGCGAGCGCGACATCCGTGGCCTGGCCCGTTACGAGGCAGACCGGATCGCGCCCGATGCGACACTGTCCGACCTGATGCCGGATGGCTCGCTGACCTTGACCATCGACCCAAGACAGGGCCAGCGCTATCAGGGTGTCGTCGATCTCGACGGCGCAAACCTGTCCGAGTGCTTTACCAACTACTTCGTCATGTCCCAGCAGATCGGCACGCGCATCACGCTTTGCGCCGACGGCCGCCGTGCCCGTGGCCTCCTGTTGCAGCAATTGCCTTCCGACCGCATCAAGGATGAGGAAGAGCGCGCCGCCAACTGGCAGCACCTCTCTGCGCTGACCGGGACGCTGACCGTCGATGAGCTGCTGGGTCTGGACAACGAAACCGTGCTCCATCGCCTCTTCCACGAAGAGCAGGTGCGCCTGTTCGACGTGCAGAAACTGCGCTTTCGCTGCAGCTGCTCCCGCGAACGTTCGGCCAATGCGCTGGTCAGTCTGGGTATGGAAGACGCGCAAAACCTGGTGGTCGAACACGGTGGTCATATCGAAATCGACTGCCAGTTCTGCAACCAGCAATACCTGTTCGATGCAGCCGATGTCGCCCAATTGTTCGCCGGAGCGGGCGTCGAGACGCCGTCAGATACCCGTCACTAAAACGGTTCAGCGCAGGTAAATTCACTGGTAAGTGCCGGATTAACGCCGTTACGACGGGAGGGCCCTACTCTTTTTGGGCATTTCTGGCATAATCCGGGCCACTTTTTTCGCGGTAGTAGTGCACGACTTTCTACTACAAAACGTTTGGAGCACACTCGGCCACTGGCCGACGGGGAAACTCATGACGCAAGCCAATAACGCCGTGTACACCGATCTCAGTGTTGATGATCTGGTTAAAGAAGCCCTGAATCGCGGTGAGGGCGAGCTTGCCGATACCGGCGCACTGGTTGTTCGTACCGGTCACCGTACCGGCCGTTCGCCAGTCGATCGCTTCATTGTTGAAGAGCCGAGCACTCAGGCCGCTATCGCCTGGGGCCCGATCAACCGCAAGTTCCCGGCCGACAAGTTCGATGCCCTGTGGGCTCGCGTCGAAGCGTTCAACAACGCGCAGGAGCACTTCGTTTCCCACGTTCACGTAGGTGCCGCTGCCGAGCACTACCTGGCTGTGAAGATGACCACCCAGACTGCCTGGCAGAACCTGTTCGGCCGTTGCCTGTTCATCAACCCGGAGCAGTACAACCCGGCTGGCCGTGAAGAGTGGCAAATCCTCAACGTTGCCAACTTCGAGTGCGTGCCTGAGCGTGACGGCACCAACTCCGATGGTTGCGTGATCCTCAACTTCGCACAGAAGAAAGTTCTGATCGCCGGCATGCGTTACGCCGGTGAAATGAAGAAAGCCATGTTCTCCGTGCAGAACTTCCTGCTGCCGGCTGCCGACGTGCTGCCAATGCACTGCGCCGCCAACATCGGCGAAGCTGGCGACGTGACCCTGTTCTTCGGTCTGTCGGGCACCGGTAAAACCACCCTGTCCGCCGACGAAAGCCGTTACCTGATCGGTGACGACGAGCACGGTTGGGGCGAAGGCGTTGTCTTCAACATGGAAGGCGGCTGCTACGCCAAGTGCATCGACCTGTCCGAGAAGAACGAGCCGGTCATCTGGAAAGCCATCAAGCACGGCGCTGTACTGGAAAACGTCGTGATCGACGACGCCAAGCACGCCGACTACGCCGATGTCAGCCTGACCCAGAACAGCCGCGCCGCCTACCCGCTGGAGCACGTTGCCAAGCGTTCCGAAGCGAACCTGGGCGGCGAGCCGAACGCCGTGATCTTCCTGACCTGCGACCTGACCGGCGTACTGCCGCCAGTGTCGATCCTGAACAACGAGCAGGCGGCCTACCACTTCCTGTCCGGCTACACCGCGCTGGTCGGTTCGACCGAAATGGGCTCGGGCGGCGGCATCAAGTCGACCTTCTCCACCTGCTTCGGCGCACCGTTCTTCCCGCGTCCGGCTGGCGAATACGCTGAGCTGCTGATCAAGCGCATCAACGGCTTCGGCTCCAAGGTTTACCTGGTCAACACCGGCTGGACTGGCGGTGGCTACGGCGTCGGCAAGCGATTCAACATCCCGACCACCCGTGGCGTGATCGCAGCGATCCAGAGCGGCGCTCTGATCGGTGCCGAAACCGAGCACCTGGACACCATCAACCTCGACGTGCCAAAAGCCGTACCGGGCGTTGACGCTGGTCTGCTGAACCCACGCAACACCTGGGCTGACAAAGCCGCCTACGACGAAGCCGCCAAAGCACTGGCCGGCCTGTTCATCGAGAACTTCAAGAAGTTCGACGTGAGCGACGCGATCAAGGCTGCTGGTCCAAAGCTGTAAGCGTTGGATTGAAGCGATGAAAAAGCCGCCCCTCGGGGCGGCTTTTTTGTGCGTGTCGTTTCAGGTTTTCAGGTGCAGCACGAACGCCCCGACCAGCACCAGCGCGACCCCCAGCACCTGCACTTTCGCCAGCCGCTCCTTGAAAAACAAATAGCCAAGGATCGCAGCGATCCCACCGGACAATGTGCTGATCACCGTCACCACCGAGACGGACCCGGCCACTGCGCCCCAGGCAAATGCTGAAAAGCCGCCGAGGTTCATCAGGCTGGCACCGGTCAGTGTCAGGCAGTTTTTCAGCGGCGGGATTTTCAGGCCGTCGTCAATCCTCAGGACGATCGCCACCAGCACAATCAATCCGATCAGGTACGCGAGCCACAGCATCGTCACAGGCCCCAGGGCGGGCAGTACAAAATGGCCTTGCAACCAGAAGCTGGTGCCGTAGAAAACCGCCGCCAGCAGCGCATAGGCAATGGAGCTGCTGGCTTCAGAGGTGTGGGGCACTTGCGGTTCGGAGTGAACGCTGGAGAGGATCACGCCGATCACGCAGAGCGCGATACAGACCGATTGCAGCAAGCTGATGTGTTCACCCGCAGCCCAGGAAAGCAGCGTCGTCACCACGCCGTAGGTGGTCACCAGCGGCGCCACGATCGAGGCTTTGCCGAGGGCAAAAGCCTTGGACAGCGACAGCGCGCCGGACACGGTGAGCATCGCGGCGACAACCCCGAGCAACCAGGTTTCCAGCGGCGCGGCCGTGGCGCGCAGGATGAAGACGGGGAAGGCAATCAACAGCAGGCTCATGATGCTGAAGCCCAACGCCTGACCGAAATACACGGCGCGTTTGACTCCTACCGCACGGGCGTTCACGCCCACCAGGAAATCTGTGCCCCCCCACAGCAAGGCGGCCAACAACCCCATCAGTACGTCCACACAATGTCCTTATCGTTATGCACCCGCGCCGTCACAGCCCTTCAAGCACCTCGGTGTCCCAGCGTTGGGCCTTGATCGCCCGATAGAGCATGCCGATGGTCAAAGGCACCTTTTCGCCGCGACCCTTGGCCTTGCGCTTTAAATACACATCGTAGCCATCGGGCTGGAAATAGCGATAACTGTCGTACTCCACGAAATCGATCATGAATCGGTCTTCCAGGGTTTCAAGCAGATGTTGCGCGTCAGATCCGTTGCAGCCGAGGTCGAAGTTGATGGACGTGGTGAGGCTGATGGTTTTGCGTTCGGGCAGGCCGATTTCTTCGTGGAGGAGTTGGATGAGCTGGTGGAGAGCGGGGTCGTCGGGGAGGGTGGAGGAGAGATTCATTGGAAAAGTATCTGACTGGGAGGCTAGTCGGGGCATGGTTTGCTCATCAAAAGAAGCCCTGACATTCATTCCATGGCAATAGAGTTTGAGGCGAGAGCAGTATCGTTGGGCGGCACTGCTCAGCTGGCTAATGCATTCAACACATGGACAGGGTCGTTATGAATGGCTTTCAGCAAAGCTTTGGCCGGGCCTGTCGGTTCGCGGCGGCCCTGTTCCCAATTGCGCAAAGTGCCGAGTTGCACGTCGATCAAGGCGGCGAACTTTGCCTGTGTGAGTCCGGTAGCCTTGCGGATCTCTTTGACCTGCAGTGCGTCGACGGTAAATTCGCGAGAGGGCTGGCGTTCACCTCGCAGAATTTCATTCATCTCTTGAACGCTTCCCATCAGCTCATCAAAAAACTTACTCATATTTATCTCCAGTGCTCTATTGCTGCCTTCAACGCTTTACGCTCGTCGCCAGTGAGGTCTTGCTGTTCATTTTTAGGGTAGATCATCAATAAAACGATCTGTGACATCGAGACGAAGTGATAGTAAATCACTCGTGCTCCACCTCGTTTGCCATGACCTTTAGCCGCGATTCGAATTTTTCGAATCCCGCCTGTATTTTCGATCACATCGCCGGCCAATGGGTTCAGTACCAGTACATTTTGAAAAGCTGTATAGGCTTCGTCATCTATCAGATCTTTGGCCCTACGGGTGAAGGCTGAAGTTTCGATAAAAATCATAGTAAGTGTACGCCATTGACTTACTTTTAGGCAGGCTGCATTTTCGCTCTTCGCGAGCATGCTCGATTCCACGGAGAAGGTGATTAACGGGTGGTTTTTGGCAAACGATGCCGGGCGATGTCTAGGAGGTCGTTGCCGTCCTGCGTCAGCAGGTACAGGGCGCTGACGATGTTGGGGATGTCGCTGGCGTCGGCTTGTTTGAAGCACAGGCAATAAAGGGTTTCGAGCAGGTTGCTGGCGGCGCGGATGCGTTGGCGGGCGGCGTCGAGGATCTCGACAGGGTCGGCCTCGGTGTCGATGACCAGTACGGCAGTGTCGCTGTAGCTGGCTTTGAGGGGGTGATAGCGGGTTGTAAGCGGATCGGGCGTGGTCATCAGGTCAGTCCTTTGGAAATTCGGGCAGTCTTGCCGGCAGGCCGATGCACTGTCAGCCGCGAGCAAAACTATGCAGGGGCCGGCGCGCAGCAGCAATACGGCTGCAATCGACAGGGTTCGTAAGGACTTTTTCCGGTTTTGGAGGAATGGCCCTACATGCCAGCGCGGTTTTCAACAGTGAAAGCCTGATAGGTGAAATTTCCTGCGGGCTTGTCAGGCGTGTCGCCAAAAACTTCTGAAGGGATGCGCCAGATGATGTAGGGCATTTCGAACATGCCGGGTTCGGGTCTGTGAGGACGCTGTATCATCCCGTATCGTTTTTGCCCCGACCTTTTCTCGACTCGCTGCCATCGCCGACTAGGCTTCGGACTTTTCAGCGGTCAACGGAGTGACAGCTTATGCACAACACCCTGGAACAGGTTTTCGGTTATCCACAGTTTCGCCCCGGTCAGGAAACGGCCATCAGCGCGGTGCTGGCCGGGCGCTCGGCGGCGGCGATTTTTCCAACCGGTTCCGGCAAATCCCTGTGCTACCAATTGTCGGCGGTGATGCTGCCGCATCTGACGCTGGTGGTTTCGCCGCTGTTGGCGTTGATGCAGGATCAGCTGGCATTCCTTCAACGCCATGGCATTTCTGCGGGCAGTATCGATTCGGCGCAGAGCCGCGACGACGCCAGCGATGTCATGGCCCGCGCCAGGTCCGGGGAATTGAAGATCCTGATGATTTCCGTGGAGCGCCTGAAGAACGAGCGCTTCCGTAACTTCCTGCAGCAGGTCCCCATTTCGTTGCTGGTGGTGGACGAGGCGCACTGCATCTCCGAATGGGGCCACAACTTCCGCCCGGACTACCTCAAGCTTCCGGACTACCAACGCCAGTTCAATATCCCGCAAGTGTTGCTGCTGACGGCCACCGCAACGCCCAAGGTGATCGCCGACATGCAGGCCAGGTTCGCCATCGCGGCCGAGGACGTGGTGACCACTGGTTTCTATCGGCCGAACCTCAATCTATGGGTGGAGCCGGTGCGCGGTCAGGACAAGCGCCGGCGCCTGGTCGAGTGGATGAGTCAGCGCGCAGGCCAGCCGAGCATCGTCTACGTCACCCTGCAAAAAACCGCCGAACACATCGCTGAACACCTGCAGCGCAACGGCATTGCGGCGCAGGCCTATCACGCCGGCTTGCCCCACGAGCAACGGGAATCGCTGCAGAAACGCTTCATGGACGGGCAGTGCAACTGCATCGTCGCCACCATCGCCTTCGGCATGGGTATCGACAAGAGCGATATCCGTAACGTGGTGCATTTCGACTTGCCTAAATCCGTCGAAAACTACAGCCAGGAAATCGGCCGCGCCGGACGTGACGGTCAGCCGTCCGACTGCCTGGTGCTGGCCAACCGTGACAGCCTCAATGTGCTGGAAAATTTCGTCTACGGCGACACGCCCGAACTGGACGGCATCCGTTATGTACTCGACGAGTTGCAAGCGAGTGCGCCGGAGGGGCAGTGGGAGTTTCTACTGGGGCCGTTGGCGGACAACAGCAACATCCGCCAGCTGCCCCTCAAAACCTTGCTGGTGCAGCTTGAGTTGCATGGAATCATCGCGCCGCGTTACGCCTACTACGCCGAGTACCGATTCAAATACCTTGAAGAACCCGAGGCATTGCTGGCCCGTTTCGAAGGTGAGCGCAGGGATTTCGTCGCGGCGATCATCCAGACCTCCCCTCGTGCACGAACCTGGGCCACGGTGAATTTCGAGACCTTGTACGAACAGCACCGAGCCGAGCGCGATCGGGTGGTCAGGGCGCTGGATTACTTCCAGGAGAAAGGTTGGGTAGAACTTGAAAGCAAGTTGATGACCGAGGTCTACAACCTGCTGGACAGTGGTTTCGATAGCGCGGCGTTGAGCGAGGAACTGCACGCTTACTTCACTCGGCATGAACAAACCGAGATCGCGCGGATTCACGCCATGCTCGATCTGTTCGCCACCGATCGCTGCCTGGGTTTTCGCCTGGCCGAATATTTCGGCGACCACGATGCGCCGGTGCAGTGCGGACACTGTTCGGTGTGCCACGGGCAGGTGACCCATCTGCCGGAGCCTCCTGCGCTGCCGGCGCTTGTGGATAAAAATTTCGAGGCGTTGTGCAGCGAATTTATCCACAGGCATGAGCAACACACCGGGCATGCGCCTTCGTCGGAGCGACTGACGCGATTCCTGTGCGGGATCAGCGTGCCGTTGTTTACCAAGCTCAAGGCACGGGCGATTACAGGCTTCGCGATGCTGGAAGATTACCCCTATGCCGAAGTAAGGTCGTGGGCTCAGGCACACCTCCAATCTGTGTAGGAGCTGCCGAAGGCTGCGATCTTTTGTTCTTTACCTCAGGAACCAACCCGATGCCCCAACGCGCCGACTATTTGCATTTCCAGCCCATCACCACCCGCTGGCACGACAACGATGCCTACGGTCACGTCAACAACGTCACCTACTACAGCTTCTTCGACACGGCCGTGAATACTTATCTGATCGAGGTCGGTGGCCTGGATATTCACGATGGTGAAGTGGTGGGTTTCGTGGTGAGCTCGTCCTGCGACTACTTTGCTTCCATCGCCTTTCCGGACCGGATCGAGATCGGTCTGCGGGTCGGCAAGCTGGGCAACAGTTCGGTGCAGTACGAGTTGGCAGTGTTCAAGCAAGGGGAGGACGAGGCCTGTGCCGCGGGGCGCTTCGTCCATGTATTCGTTGATCGTGCGTCGAATCAGCCGGTGGCGATTCCGGGCGGGTTGCGCGGGGCCTTGGAGCGTTTGGTGGTTTAAAGCAGGCAAAAAAAATCGCAGCCCTCGGGCTGCGATTTTTTTTACCTGCGCGCGAAACCGTTTGGTTAGTCGCGGTGGCGCCAGTATTTGTGGTGCTTGCGGTGGCCATAGTGGTGGCCACGGTCATGACGATAGTCGTCACGGTAGTAGCGACGGCCGCCACGACGATCATCATCGTCGTCTTCATCGGCCTTGTTGCCCATGTAGTTACCCAGCGCGCCACCGGCGCCGCCGCCTGCTGCGGAGCCGATCAGGCTGCCGGTGGTGCCGCCCATGTTGCGGCCAACCACGTTACCGCCTGCTGCGCCCAGCGCACCACCAATGGCGGCTTCGCCACGGCTGTGTTTGTCTGCGCCGACTGCGCTACCACCCGCGCCGCCCAGGGCTGCGCCGATGGTGGAACCTGTACTGCCGCCAAGCGACTGGCCGACGACCGAGCCTAGAACCCCGCCCAATGCGCCGCCCACACCTGCTTCGGTGGTGCCGCCAGCAGAGGCAAAGCCACTGACCAGGCCAAGGGACAACAAGAGAATCGAGGAGAACTTCATGGAGGAACCTCAAGGGGATGACGGCGCGATCCTGAGGCTGTGTCATGGTCGTGACAATCGAAATCCGACGAGTAACACGACTTGAGCACATTTCTATAAGTTGCTGTTTTTTAGACGGAACTTAATGGTTTTTCGCCGGTCTTTAACTACTTCGCAATGGCCGTTTTCGTGAGAAAACGGCCTTTTTTGTGGGCGTTTGGAAAGTTGTGCGCCAGCAGAAATGAGAGATTTTGTGGCGAGGGAGCTTGCTCCCGTTGGGCCGCTAAGCGGCCCCCTAAGAGGTAAGCCCAATCGATCATTTGGATTTGCCGTGTATGCGGCTACTGCGTAGCCGAACGGGAGCAAGCTCCCTCGCCACATAGCTGGGCGTTAAGCCGACCTGGCCATGATCAACCCGGTCTCACTCGCCGCTTCCAACCGGATCGCCACGAACTTTGACGTCGGCGTATGGCTGCTGTCGCCGATGCTTTCCAGCGGCACCAGCGGATTCACTTCCGGGTAATACGCCGCCGCTTGCCCGGCCGGGATATCGAACGCCAACAGCGTGAAGCCCTTCACCCGACGTTCCACGCCATCGTCCCAGATCGACACGATGTCGGCCTTTTGGCCCGGCTTGAAACCCAGGCGAATGATGTCGGCTTCATTGACGAACAGCACATCGCGTTGGCCCTTGACCCCGCGATAACGATCGTTGAGGCCGTAGATCGTGGTGTTGTACTGGTCGTGGGAGCGCATCGATTGCAGGATCAGGTCCGGCTGTACGCCGGTGGAGCGGGTGCGTTCGTGTATCAGGTCCTTTGGCAGTGCGTTGGGACGGAAATTGGCCCGGCCTGAAGTGGTGTTCCACTTGCGCGCGCCGGCGGTGTTGCCGAGGTAAAAGCCGCCCTTGTTTTTGATCTTCTCGTTGAAGTCCTTGAAGTTGGGAATGGTGTCGGCAATCAGATCGCGGATGCGGCTGTAATCCGCAACCAGCCAATTCCAGTCCACCGGGTGGTTGCCCAGGGTGGCGGCGGCGATGCCGGCCAGGATCGCCGGCTCAGAGCGCATCTGGTTCGACAGTGGCTCCAGCTGGCCGTTGGAGGCGTGGACCATGCTGAACGAGTCTTCGACGGTCACCGCTTGTGGCCCTTCGGTCTGCCGGTCGATATCGGTCCGGCCCAGGCACGGCAGGATCAGCGCGTCTTTACCGTGGGTCAGGTGGCTGCGGTTGAGCTTGGTGCTGATCTGCACGGTCAGGTCGCAGTTGCGCAGGGCCTGGAAGGTCCGTGGGCTGTCAGGGGTGGCCTGGGCGAAGTTGCCGCCCAGGGCAACGAATACTTTGGCGCGGCCTTCGGCCATGGCGTGGATCGCCTCGACCACGTTGTGACCGTTTTCGCGGGGCACCTTGAACTGGAAACGACGCTCCAGCGCATCGAGGAATGCCGCTGGCGGACGCTCGTTGATGCCCATGGTCCGGTCGCCCTGCACGTTACTGTGGCCACGCACCGGGCACAGGCCCGCGCCCGGCCGGCCGATGTTGCCGCGCAGCAGCATCAGGTTGGCGATTTCCTGGATGGTCGCCACGGAATGGCGATGCTGGGTGATGCCCATCGCCCAGCACATGATGACGTTCTTGCCCTTGGCGTACATGCGCGCCGCCTGTTCGATCTCGACCAGCGTCAGGCCCGACTGCTCGACGATCTGCTCCCATGGCGTATCGTCGATGACCGCCAGGTACTCCAGCACGCTGACGCTGTGTTCGTTGAGGAAATCATGATCGAACACCGCCGGGGCGCCAGCCTTCTGCGCGTCGCGCTCCCATTGCAGCAGGAACTTGGCCATGCCGCGCATGATTGCCATGTCACCGCCCAGTGCCGGGCGGAAGTAGGCCGTGTTGGTCGGCCTGTCACCGTTGGTGAGCATTTCGATCGCGTGCTGAGGGTGCTGGAAACGTTCCAGGCCGCGTTCCTTGAGCGGGTTGATGCACACCACCTGCGCGCCGCGTTTCACCGCTTCACGCAGCGGTTCGAGCATCCGTGGGTGGTTGGTGCCGGGGTTCTGGCCCCAGACGAAAATCGCATCGGCGTGTTCGAAGTCATCGAAGGTCACGGTGCCTTTGCCCACGCCAACGCTTTGCGACAGCGCGACGCCACTGGCCTCGTGGCACATGTTCGAACAGTCGGGGAAGTTGTTGGTGCCATAGGCGCGCACAAACAATTGATAGAGAAATGCCGCTTCGTTGCTGGCCCGTCCCGAGGTGTAGAACTCGGCTTGATCCGGGCTCGACAGACCGCGCAGATGCTTGGCGATCAAGGCGAAGGCATCGTCCCAACTGATGGGTTGGTAGCGATCGGTTTCGGCGTTGTACACCAGCGGCTCGGTCAGACGGCCCTGATATTCAAGCCAGTAATCGCTCTGTTCCAGCAGCGAGGTGACGCTGTGTTTGGCGAAGAATTTGCCATCGACACGGCGTTTGGTCGCTTCCCAGTTCACCGCCTTGGCGCCGTTCTCGCAGAACGCCACCATGCCGGCTTCATTGGAATCGCCCCAGGCGCAGCCCGGGCAGTCGAAGCCGCCGTTCTTGTTGGTCTTGAGCATCATGCGCAGGTTCTTCAGCGCGTTGTCGCTGGTCAACCAGGCCTGGGCGACGCTGATCAGCGCGCCCCAGCCGCCGGCCGGACCTTTATAGGGTTTGTAACGGGGAACGGGTGTCTGGTCGGCTTGACGGTGTTGACTCACGCGTGGTTCTCCAACGCTGGGCTGTAAACCCGCGGCGCATTCTTTTGTGGCAGATGGATGAGGTTGAGGTTGTGGCGACGGGCCCATTGCACCGCAAGGCCCGTGGGCGACGACAGGCTGACCAGGGTCTGGATGCCTGCGCGCAAAACTTTCTGGATCAATTCAAGGCTGCAGCGGCTGGTGACAATCGCCAGCCCGCCAGTGATCGGGATGTTGCGACGGATCAGCCCGCCAATCAGCTTGTCGAGAGCGTTGTGCCGGCCGATGTCTTCACGACCGAGCAACAACTCGCCCCGGTCGTTCATGAACACCGCCGCATGCACCGCGCCGCTGTACTGGCCCAGGGGCTGGAAGGCGCCGATACGCTGGCGCAGGCCGTCGAGCCATTCGGCCGGTGGCAAGGGGGCGCCGGGCAACACTTTCAGGTCGGGCAATGCCTGCTCGACTGCTTCCACGCCGCAGAGCCCGCAACCGCTGGTGCCGGCCATTTGTCGACGTTGCTGCTTGAGGTTCCAGAATGCGCGGTTGGCGATGGTCACTTGCGCGTATTGCGCTGATCCCGAGCCACTCAGCTGCAGGTCATAAATGTCATTGGCGTCCTCGATGATGCCGCTGCCCAGGCTGAAGCCGACGATGAAGTCTTCAAGATCGGACGGCGTCACCAGCATCACCGCTTGGCTGATGCCGTTGTAGGCGATCGACAACGCGACTTCCTCGGCCAACGCAGTGTCGGCCGATTCCGTATTTTCGAGATTGCTGTAGCTGTAGGTATGGCTGGCAGCGGGCGCGGGCGTTTCTAGGGCGGGCGCCGGGCAGGAAGGGCGCTTGGTGTCCATGGCATCACCGAGGGGTTGATCAGGTTAAAGACTAGGCGCGACAAGTTGTCGCGTCTAATCGCTAATACTGATCTACCGATAGATGCCGTCGATCAAGCGCCTGCCAGCGATTGCTGGTAAATCGCGAAACAGGCCTCCACGAGCGCCGAGCGCGGCGCGCTTCGGCGCATGATCAGCCCCAGCCGGCCGAGGGTCTGTGCGTTCTCGATGGGCTGCAGGCGCAAATCATCGGTCAGGCTTTCCAGGCCGCTGTCCAACGGCATGATCGCGCAGCACAAGCCTCCGTGGACCGCCTGTAACAGCTGATGCACGGCATCGGTCTGCAACATGGGCTGGGGTGTGAGGCCTCGGCTGTGGAAGTTGTGGTCGATGGACTGGCGAAAATGCATGCCGCTTGTGAGCATGCCCAGCGGCAGTTCGATCAACGACTCCCAGCTCAGCGGCGCCTCGCCGAAGTTGAAGAAACGGTGATCGTAGAGCAGGCCCATGCGGGCTTCGCTGAAGGTAAGCGAATCGAAGTGCTCGACATCCAGGCGCTCCAGATACGACACGCCGAGGTCCAGGCGGTTGTTTGCCAGTTGCTCGAGGATTTGCTCGGAACTGAGCGATGACAGCTCGAAGCGCAGGTTCGGGTGTTCGGCGTGCAGGCGTTGCAACAGCGGCAACGGGTCGAAGCTCGACAGTGGCACCACGCCCAGGCGCAGGGTACCGACCAGATTGCCGCGACAGGCCGCCGCTTCAGCGTACAAACCGTCATAGGCCGCCAGCACCGTGCGCGCCCAGGCCAGCACTCGTTCGCCAGGGGCGGTAAAACCTTCGAAGCGCTGCCCACGATTGACCAGTGGCAGATCGAGCTCCTCTTCGAGGCTGCGCAGGCGCATGGACAGGGTCGGCTGGGTGATGTGGCAGCGCGCGGCGGCCTGGCCGAAGTGCCGGGTTTCGTCGAGAGCGATGAGGAATTTCAGCTGCTTGATGTCCATCTTCGCTCCAAAGGGGCTTTTGGGGGGTGAGCAGTGGGGTGAGCAGGGGCGGATTCTATCGCCAGGCGCCAAGCGGCGTCATTGGTCGGGTTGGATCCGTGGTTTGCGATGGTGGTCTAGGCTTTTGCGTCTGGACAACTAACTAACTTTCCAGGGAGAGCAAACGATGAGTCTTTTAAGCTTTGTGAAAGAGGCAGGCGAAAAACTGTTGGATTTGCTGACGCCCGGTAACGCCAATGCCAGTGAGCAGTTGAAAGATCACATCAGTAAGGTTGGCCTGGGTAATCCGAATGTACAGGCGACGGTTGATGGCGACAAAGTCACCGTGACCGGCGAGGTAGGCAGTCAGGAGGAGAAAGAAAAAATTCTGCTGGCAGTGGGCAATATTGCCGGTGTCGGCAGCGTGGATGATCAGATCACCGTGACCGGACCGGTCGTGAAGGCCGCCGTATTCGTCACTGTTGTGAAGGGCGACACCCTCAGCGCCATTTCCAAGCGGGTGTATGGCGATGCCAACCAGTACAACAAGATCTTTGAAGCCAACAAACCGATGCTGTCCCATCCGGACAAGATTTATCCGGGGCAGTCGTTGCGGATTCCCGAATAACCTTCAAGACCGCAATCGCGAGCAGGCTCGCTCCCACACTGGATCTACTTCGTGCACAAATGATGCAGGCATTGAAGATCTAATGTGGGAGCGAGCCTGCTCGCGATGCAGTCGCCGCAGTCTCAAAGCCCTGCAATCAAATCCCGATAATCCGTCACCGCCGCGAACTCCGCCGTGTCTTTCGGCCCCTTGCGGCTGTCCGGCTCGCTCACCGCCAGCAAATGCGCCACGCCGAAATTTCTCGCGCTGCGCAAGATCGGCAAGGTGTCGTCGATGAACAGGCTGCGCGCCGGGTCGAAATCGATGTCGGCCTGCAACGCGTCCCAGAACTGCGGGTTTTCCTTGGGGAAACCGTAATCGTGAGAGCTGATCAGGCGCTCGAAATACGGTGCCAGTTCGATTCTTTCCAGCTTCAACGACAGTGAATCGCGGTGCGCATTGGTGATCAGTATCACGCGCTTGCCGGCCTGTTTGATCGCCGCCAGAAAGGTGTCGGCATCCGGGCGCAGGGCGATCAGGTGGGCGGTTTCCAGTTTCAGTTCGCGCACCGGTAGCTTCAGTTCGGCACTCCAGAAATCCAGGCAGTACCACTGCAACTGGCCAGCGTTGCGTTCGAACAGCGGCTGCAACTCCAGCTCGGCCATGGCCTGGCTGACGCCGTGCAATTCGGCGTAGCGCCGGGGCAAGTGCTCCAGCCAGAAGTGGTTGTCGAAGTGCAGGTCCAACAGCGTGCCGTCCATGTCCAACAGAACGGTGTCGATGTCAGGCCACGGTAATGAGGGCATGGCAGTGTCTCGGGTGGTAGATGGATATCCGGCGTAAACAATCGGAAAAGCCGCGTTATAGTAGCGCGTTCACGCCAAGGAGCTTTGCATGCGCCAGAAACCCACCGTCCTCGCCCGCGAGATCGTCGCCACCAGCCGCCTGTTCTGCGTCGAAGAGCTCAAGCTGCGCTTTTCCAATGGCGTGGAGCGTACCTATGAGCGTTTGGTCGGCAAGGGTGCCGGTTATGGCGCGGTGATGGTCGTGGCGATGCTCGATGCCGATCATGCGGTGCTGGTCGAGGAGTACTGCGGCGGTACAGATGAATACGAATTGTCGCTGCCCAAGGGCCTGATCGAACCGGGCGAAGACGTGCTGGCGGCGGCGGAGCGTGAACTCAAGGAAGAGGCCGGCTTTGGCGCACGGCAGTTGGAACATTTGACCGAGTTGTCGCTGTCGCCTGGCTACATGAGCCAGAAAATTCAGGTGGTACTGGCCACCGATTTGTACGAAGAACGCCTGGAAGGTGACGAGCCCGAGCCTATGGGCCTGTCCAGGGTCAACCTGCGGGAGCTGTCGGCGTTGGCGCAAAATCCGCAATTCACCGAAGGCCGTGCCCTGGCGGCGTTGTACCTGGCCCGAGATCTGTTGACCCAACGCGGAGTGTTTCTGCCGTGAATTTCCCTCATCCATTGATGGCGCCGGTGATTGAGCTGGCCTTGAAGGCTGGCGATGCGATCCTGCCGTTCTGGCGCATCAATACCGAAGTGACTGCCAAGGCAGACGATTCGCCGGTGACTGCCGCCGACCTGGCCGCTCATCACCTGATTGTGGCCGGGCTGACGGCGCTGGACCCCAGCATCCCGGTGCTGTCCGAAGAAGACGCCAACATCCCCCAAAACGTGCGTGCCGGATGGCAGCGCTGGTGGCTGGTGGACCCTCTGGACGGCACCAAGGAATTTATCTCGGGCAGCGAAGAGTTCACCGTCAACATTGCCCTGGTAGAACAGGGGCGCGTGGTGTTTGGCGTGGTTTCGATGCCGACCAACGGCCGGTTTTATGTGGGCGGCGCCGGATTGGGTGCGTGGCGTGGCGACAAGGACGCCGAGCCGCAGCCGATTCAGGTGCGTGAAGTGCCACCGGCGGGGACCGCGTTTACGGTGGTCGCCAGTCGCCGCCATTCCAGCCCGGAGCAGGAGCGGCTGCTTGCCGGCTTGAGTGCCGGTTTGGGTGAGCTGGAACTGGCGAACATCGGCAGTTCGTTGAAGTTCTGCCTGTTGGCCGAAGGGGCGGCGGATTGCTATCCGCGCCTGGCGCCGACTTCCCAGTGGGACACGGCGGCGGCGCAAGGTGTGCTGGAAGGGGCGGGCGGCGAGGTGCTGGATCTGAACGGCGAGCCGTTCTCCTATCCGCCGCGGGAGTCTTTGTTGAACGGGTTTTTCCTGGCGTTGCCGGCCAAGGCGGCGTGGCGCGAGACGTTGCTGGAACTGGCCCGGAATTAAGATCAAAAGATCGCAGCCTGCGGCAGTTCCTACAGTGACCGGTGTAGGAGCTGTCGCAGGCTGCGATCTTTTGCTTTAGCGGTGCAGGACGTACTGCCCCACAAACTTCACCGCATCCTCATCACTACCGGCATTCACCACCCGCGTATTCAGGGTCAGCCGCGCCCGTCCATAGCGCTGATACATCGCCAGAAATTTTTTCCACACCTGCGGGTTCGGCGCCGGGCAAATGGCATGGGCATCGCCTGTCACCGGTAGCGGGTAGTTGATCTGTCCTTCCTGGATCACGATGTGCCCATCGGTGATGCCTTCTTCTTTCAGGCGCAGATGCATCCAGCCCCAACCGGCCAGTACCGCGCCGCAATACAGGCTGCCGCCGAACATGGTGCTTTTGTGGTTGACGTTGGCGTCCAGCGGCAAGTGCAGGCGCAGTTGCTGATCGTGCCAGTCGAGCACCTTGAGGCCCATGTCCCGGGTGAGGGGGATGTCGTGGTGGAGGACGGATTCCAGTTGACGACTGTCGCGGCTCATTGAGCAGCCTCTTGTGTGCAGGGGTTAATGGAACGGTAGCTCAATCGAGTTCTTCGCTGTGGCTGGCGGCACCGCTGTCGGCGAAGCTCAGGCCGTGTTTGCGCAGCTTGTCGTGCAAGGTCTTGCGCGGAATGCCCAAGGCTTCGGCGACGCTGCGCAAGGAGCTGTGCGAGCGCGCCAGTTCGGCGGCAATCAGGGTTTTTTCGAAGTTTTCCACTTGCTCGCTCAGGCCGCCGCTGACCAGTTCCACCAGGGTGCCGGTGGTGCCTTGGGCCTCACTGTTGTCCAGCGCCAGTTCCAGGCCTAGGGCAAAGCGTTCGGCGGCGTTCTGCAGTTCACGCACGTTGCCGGGCCAGGTGTGGCGCAGCAGCAGGGCGCGTTGCCCCGGTTGCAGTTCGTGGGGTGGCAAGCCATGGCGGGCACTAGCCTCGTCGGCAAAGTGCTGGAACAGCACCAACGCATCTTCGCCACGCTCGCGCAGCGGTGGAATGCGCAGTGGCGCGACGTTCAGGCGGTAATACAGGTCGGCGCGGAAACGTCCCTGATCAGCGGCCTGACGCAGGTCTTCCTTGGTGGCGGCGATGATGCGGATGTCCAGCGGGATCAGCTGGTTGCCGCCAAGGCGTTCGACCACCCGTTCCTGCAGCAAGCGCAGCAATTTCACCTGCACATCCAGGCTCATGCTCTCGATTTCGTCGAGGAACAAGGTGCCGCCGTTGGCGAATTCGAACTTGCCGATACGCCGTTTCTGCGCCCCGGTGAAGGCGCCGGGCTCATGGCCGAACAACTCGCTCTCGACCACCGACTCGGCCAGCGCCCCGGCGTTGATCGCCACGAACGGGCCGTTCCTGCGGCTCGACAAATCATGCAGTGCCCGGGCCACCACTTCTTTGCCGGCACCGGTTTCACCGAGGATCAGTACGTCGGCCTTGGTCGCCGCCAGGGCGCCGATCTGTTCGCGCAGCCGCGACATCGACGACGATTGCCCGACCAGACGCGTGCTCAATTCATTGCGATCGCTCAGGGCCAGTCGCAGGCTGCGGTTGTCCAGCACCAGGCGGCGCAGGGCCAGGGCGCGGCGCACGCTGTCGAGCAGGGCATCGCTGGCGAAGGGTTTTTCCAGAAAATCATAGGCCCCGGCGCGCATGGCTTGCACCGCCAGCGGCACGTCGCCGTGGCCGGTGATCAGCAGCACTGGCAGCTCCGGATCCTGGGCATGCAGTTCGGTGAGCAATTCGATGCCGTCCATGCCGGGCATGCGAATGTCACTGACCACCACACCCGGCCAGTCACGCTCCACTTGCGCGGCCAACCCCTTGGCCTCGGCCAGCGACAGCACCTTCAGGCCGGCCAGATCGAGGGTCTGGCTCAGGGCCTGGCGCAGGTGCGGATCATCGTCGATCAACACGACCTGAATGCGATTGTCGATGGTCATGCAATTCGGTCCTCGGACGGTTGCAGGCTCACGCCCGGTGCGCCTGCACGCAGTTTCAAAGTAATCAACGCGCCGCCTTCCTTGTGATTGGCGAACGACAGTTCACCGCCGAAGGCGCGCATGAGGGTCTCGCAGATCGCCAATCCCAGGCCAAGCCCCTGGGTGCGGGTCTTGGTGGTGTAGAAGGGTTCGCTGGCGCGGCCAAGGGCTTCCATGCAGAAACCGGGGCCATTGTCGCGAATGTACAGGGTGACGCCATCCGCGCTGGATTGGGCACTCAACCAGAGTTTGCGCGGCGGGCCTTTTTCCGTGAGGGCGTCCAGGGCGTTGGCCAGCAGATTGCCAAGCACCTGGCGCAAGCGGGTTTCCCCGGCCTCGACCCACAGCGTCGCGGCGGGCAAGTCGCGGATCAATTCGACGTCCATGCTGCGTCGGCGCTTGGCCAAAAGGGCCAGTGCATCGTCCAGCGCCGGCTGCAGGGCGACGCTTTCCGGGGCATGGCGATCACGTCGGGCAAAGGCGCGTAAATGGGCGATGATCGAGGACATGCGCCCGGTCAGCTCGCTGATCAGCTTGAGGTTGCCGCGGGCGTCGTCGGTGCGCTGGTGGTCGAGCAACACTTCGGCGTTTTCCGCGTAGCTGCGGATGGCGGCCAGCGGCTGATTGAGCTCATGGCTGATACTCGCCGACATGGTCCCCAGGGCCGACAGTTTGCCGGCCTGGACCAGATCATCCTGGGCACGCACCAGCTCTTGCTGGGCCTGCTCGCGCTCCAGCACTTCCTGTTTGAGGCGGCGGTTGAGGCCTTCCAGGTCGCTGGTGCGTTCGGCGACCCGATCTTCCAGTTCACGCCGGGCCTTGGCTTCGAAGGCGATTCGTTCCAGGTAATGACGGCGGCGTTGCATCACCAGGCCGAGCAACAGCATCACCACCAGCAGCGTGGCACCGCCAATCGCGACCACGGTGCGCACCGGGCGGTCGATCAGGGTTCGTGGGGCGAGGATGCTGACGTTCCAGCCGGTTTCCGCCATGGTCTGGGTCTGGGTCAGCCAGGCATTGGGGTTGAGCTTCAAGGGCTTGGGTTCGCGGGTCGGATAGGGCTGGATCGCGCTGATGGCCTTGCGTTCGTCTTCGCTCAAGGGGCGGGTCGCGCGAAAGCGCCATTCCGGCCGCGAGGTGAGGATGACCACACCGTTGTGATCGGTCAGCAGCAGTTGTTCCGGGGTTTTGCCCCACAGGCTCTCGGTGTGGTCCAGGTCAACCTTGACCACCAGCACGCCGATGATTTTCTCGCCATTGCGCACGGCGGCGGCAAAGAAGTAGCCGCGCTTGGCGGACGTGGTGCCCAGCCCGAAAAAGCGCCCGAGACGCCCGGCCATGGCCTCGCTGAAATACGGCCTGAAGGAAAAATTGCGCCCGACGAAACTGTCGTGTTTATCCCAGTTGGAGGCCGCCAGGGTCTTGCCTGTGGTGTCCATCAGGTACATGACCTCGGCCCCGGTCTGGGTGCTGATGTTTTTTAACAGGCGGTTGGCGTTGCCCTGGGTGACGCTATCGTCCGGTGCACCCAGCACGGCGCGCAGGGCCGGCAAGTCGCCGAGAATCTGCGGCAGCACTTCATAACGGTGCAGGGTACCCAGCAGGTTGGCGACGTAGAGGTCGAGGGTCTGGCGATTCTGCCCGGCCAGTTCGCTGCGGTAATAGCGCTCGGCCAGATGCTCCAGCGGCCACAGCAATGGCGCCAGGCACAGCGCGAGCAGGGCCAGGCTGCGCCAGCGGGGTCTGCGAGGAAGGGTCTGAGTCATGTGCATCGAACGCCTGTGAGTACTGACGCATTATGCCTAGGCCAGCGGGCGCAGTCTGCGAACCGTTGATATCCGTCGGTTGTTCATCAGGCCGGTGAAGGGGGGGGTTGCGTATCGGCTCGCGCAGTGGCGATATAGGCGCCTAATAAATTTAACACCTTCATTGAAGAGGTCCGTTCCATGCCGCTCGCCACCTTGATTCACCGCGCCAGTTTGCCTAGCCCGCAGGTCTCTGCGGAGCAAGCACTTGAGCTGTTGCAGGAACATTACGGGCTTGGCGGCAGATTGCAGGCCCTGGGCAGCCAGCAGGATTTGAACTACCGAGTCGACAGCGATCAGGGCCGTTTCGTCCTGAAAATCTGCCGCGGCGATTATTCGGCGCTGGAGTTGCAGGCCCAGCATGCCGGGCTCAAGCATCTGGGGCAGCATCCTGATGTCCACGTGCCCCGTGTGATCGCGGCAAAAAACGGTGAGGATCTGCTGTCGCTGGAGGTAGCCGGCCAGGCGGTGCATGTACGCCTGCTCGACTACATCGAAGGCCAGTCCCTGACCCACCTCGATCATTTCAACCGCACGGTGGTGGCCGGTTTCGGTCGCTTGTGTGGCGAGATGGACTTGGCGCTGGCCGGTTTCGACCATCCCGGCCTGGTGCGCACGCTGCAATGGGACGCGCGCCATGCCCAGGCATTGATCGCGCATTTGCTGCCAGTCATCCAGGACGACGCCCAGCGCAAGCTGATCGCCGAAGCGGCAGCGCAAGCCGAATGCCATTTGCAGCCTCTGTTGGACAAGCTGCCGGTGCAGGCCATTCACATGGACATCACCGACGATAACGTGGTCTGGCAGCGCGATGCCGAGCGTCAGTGGCAACTGCAGGGCGTGATCGATTTCGGCGATCTGGTGCGCACCTGGCGCATCACCGATCTGTCGGTGACCTGCGCAGCCTTGCTGCACCACGGCGATGGCGATCCATTCTGCATTTTGCCGGCGGTTCAGGCGTATCACGCGGTCAATCCGCTGACCCACGAAGAGTTGCTGGCGCTGTGGCCGCTGATCGTCGCCCGGGCGGCGGTGCTGGTACTCAGTGGCGAGCAGCAGGTCAGCATCGATCCGGGCAACACCTATAGCCGAGACAACCTGACCCACGAGTGGGAAATCTTCCGCGTGGCGACCTCGGTGCCGCTGGCGCTGATGGAAGCCGCGATTCTGAGCGCTGTCGGCCAGACGTTGCCGGGCATCGTCAGCGAAGGATTTGCGCCGCTGCTACCAAGCCTGGTGGGACGTGAATTCGCCTTGATCGATTTGGGCGTGCTCAGCCCGCACTTCGAGGCCGGTAATTGGGAACAGGAAGGCATTGACCAGCGCCTGTTGGATGAAGCCGCCGCAGCTCACGGCCTGGCGGCCAGCCGCTACGGGCAATACCGCCTTTCCCGTACCCTGCCGGACAGCGCGATCGAACCCGATACCTGCCCGTTACACGTCGAATTGCGCGTACCACAAGGCACGACCGTCGAAGCGCCGTTTGCCGGGGTAGTGCATCAGCCATCGCCCGGTGTGTTGCAACTGGACGGCCCACAAGTGAGCGTGCGCCTGTGGGGCGTGACGTCAGCGGTGCATGCCGGTGCCGCACTGGTCAAAGGCCAGGTGTTGGGCGCCGTCAGCGGGCCGTTGCGGGTGCAACTGTGCCGGGACGCATCGTTCAACGCGCCGCTGTTCTGCACGCCGACCCGCGCACCGGCCTGGCGGGCACTATGCCCATCACCGGCGGCGCTGCTGGGCCTGGCCTGTGACGCTGAGGCAGAGCTGGATGCGCAGACCTTGTTGGCCCGTCGCGACGCCAGTTTCGCCCGCACGCAAAAACACTATTACGTCGACCCGCCGCGCATTGAGCGCGGCTGGCGCAACCACCTGATCGACATGCAGGGCCGTTCGTACCTCGACATGCTCAACAACGTCGCGGTGCTTGGCCACGGTCACCCGCGCATGGCCGCAGTCGCCAGCCGACAGTGGTCGCTGCTCAACACCAACTCGCGATTCAACTACGCCGCCGTGGCGGAATTCTCCGAGCGTTTGCTGAAGCTGGCGCCGGAATCCATGGACCGCGTGTTCCTGGTCAACAGCGGCAGCGAGGCCAATGACCTGGCGATCCGCCTGGCCTGGGCCTACAGCGGCGGGCGCGACATTGTCAGCGTGCTGGAGGCTTATCACGGATGGACCGTGGGCGCGGATGCGGTGTCGACCTCGATCGCCGACAACCCCAGGGCGCTGGAAAGCCGCCCGGACTGGGTGCATCCGGTGACGGCGCCGAACACCTATCGCGGCGAATTCCGTGGCCCGGACAGCGCGCCGGACTATGTGCGCAGTGTCGAACACAACCTGGCGAAAATCGCCGAACAGAAACGCCAGCTGGCCGGTTTCATCTGTGAACCGGTGTACGGCAATGCCGGCGGTATCTCGCTGCCAGCGGGCTACCTGAAAGAGGTCTATGCCAAGGTGCGCGCCCAGGGTGGCGTGTGTATCGCCGACGAAGTGCAGGTCGGCTACGGGCGCATGGGTCACTTCTTCTGGGGCTTCGAAGAGCAGGGCGTGGTGCCGGACATCATCACCATGGCCAAGGGCATGGGCAACGGCCAGCCACTGGGTGCGGTGATCACTCGCCGGGAAATCGCCGAGGCCCTGGAGGCTGAGGGTTATTTCTTCTCGTCGGCCGGCGGCAGCCCGGTCAGTTGCGAGATCGGCATGGCGGTGCTGGATGTGATGGAAGAAGAAAAGCTCTGGGAAAACGCTCAGGTCGTGGGCGGGTATTTCAAGGAGCGCCTTGAAGCGCTGATTGATATTCATCCACTGGTGGGGGCGGTGCATGGGTCCGGCTTCTATCTGGGCGTGGAGCTGATCCGCAACCGCGAAACCCTGGAGCCGGCGACCGAGGAAACAACAGAGCTGTGCAATCGCTTGCGCGACCTGGGCATCTTCATGCAGCCGACCGGCGATTACCTGAACGTGCTCAAGATCAAGCCGCCGATGGTGACGTCGCGCCAGAGCGTGGATTTCTTTGTGGACATGCTTTCGAAGGTGCTGAGCGAAGATCTGTAACCACCCTGGCCCAATGTAGGAGCTGCCGCAGGCTGCGATCTTTTGATCTTGATCTTGATCTTGATCTTGATCTTGATCTTGATCTTGATCTTGATCTTGATCTTGATCTTGATCTTGATCTTGATCTTGATCTTGAAAATCAAAGTCAAAAGATCGCAGCCTGCGGCAGCTCCTACTTTGGGTATGTATATCGATTAATATCTGTGTTTTGTGCGTGTTTTAAGACGAAAGGCTAATTTATAACTTTTAAAACCGATATTTATCGGATATAAAGTCGCCAATGCCAGGGCGTGGTCGAACCATGCCCGACCGTCACGCACTTGCCCGGAGATGCTTCATGAGCCGTAACGTTACTGTCGCTGCCACTCAAATGGCCTGTTCCTGGGACCTTGAGGGCAACATCGAGGTCGCTGAAAGACTGGTCCGCGAAGCCGCCGCCAAGGGCGCGCAGATCATCCTGATCCAGGAATTGTTCGAAGCGCCGTACTTCTGCCAGAAGCCGAACCCGGATTACCTGCAACTGGCCACGACCGTTGAAAACGACGTCGCCATCAAGCACTTCCAGAAAGTCGCGAAGGAGCTGCAAGTCGTATTGCCGATCAGCTTCTACGAACTGGCCGGCCGCGCGCGCTTCAACAGCATCGCGATCATCGATGCCGACGGCAGCAACCTCGGGATTTATCGGAAAAGCCACATCCCGGATGGCCCTGGCTACCACGAGAAGTACTACTTCAACCCGGGCGATACCGGCTTCAAGGTCTGGAACACCCGCTATGCGAAAATCGGCGTGGGCATCTGCTGGGACCAGTGGTTTCCAGAGGCTGCGCGCAGCATGGCGCTGCAAGGTGCGGAGATTCTGTTCTACCCGACGGCCATCGGCAGCGAACCCCACGACAAGACCATTTCGTCCCGCGACCATTGGCAGCGCGTGCAACAAGGCCACGCCGGCGCTAACCTGATGCCGCTGATCGCCAGTAACCGCATCGGCAACGAAGAACAAGACGGCTACGACATTACCTTTTATGGTTCGTCGTTCATTGCCAACCAGTTCGGCGAGAAGGTGCAGGAACTCAATGAAACCGAAGAAGGCATTCTGGTTCACACCTTTGACCTCGACCAACTCGAACACATCCGCAGCGCGTGGGGCTCGTTCCGTGACCGTCGTCCGAACCTGTACGGCGCGCTGAAAACCCTCGACGGAACCCTGGAGTCCTGATCGACATGACCACTTTGAAAAGCACCCCTCGCGCAGACGGTTTCTACATGCCGGCCGAGTGGGCACCACAGACCCAGACCTGGATGATCTGGCCCGAGCGCCCTGACAACTGGCGCCTGGGCGGCAAACCGGCGCAAGCTGCGCACGTTGCGGTGGCCAAGGCCATTGCCCGTTTCGAACCGGTCACCGTGGCGGTATCCGCCGGCCAGTACGAAAACGCCCGTGCCCGCCTGGACGTGCCGAACATCCGCGTGGTGGAAATGTCCAGCGACGACGCCTGGGTCCGGGATACCGGCCCGACATTCGTCATCAATAACAGCGGTGAAGTCCGTGGCGTGAACTGGGACTTCAACTCCTGGGGCGGTTTTGACGGTGGCCTGTATTCACCGTGGAACCGTGACTCCCAGGTCGGCGGCAAGATCCTCGAAATCGAGCGCAGCCCGCGCTACCGCACTGAGGGCTTCGTGCTCGAAGGCGGTTCGATTCACGTCGACGGCGAAGGCACGCTGATCACCACCGAAGAATGCCTGCTCAACCGCAATCGCAATCCGCACATGGATCGTGCGCAAATCGAAGCGGTGCTCAAAGACAATCTGGCTGTGGATAAGATCATCTGGCTGCCGGACGGTTTGTTCAACGACGAAACCGACGGCCATGTGGATAACTTCTGCTGCTATGTGCGTCCGGGTGAAGTGCTGCTGGCGTGGACCGACGACCCGCAGGACCCGAACTACCCGCGTTGCCAGGCGGCGATGAAAGTGCTGCAAAGCAGCACCGACGCCAAGGGACGCCCATTCACGGTGCACAAAATGCCGATTCCGGGGCCGCTGTACGCGACCGAGGAAGAGTGTGCGGGCGTCGATCCGGTGGATGGCACCCAGGAGCGTAATCCGTCGGTGCGCCTGGCCGGTTCCTACGTGAACTTCCTGATCGTCAACGGCGGCATCATTGCACCGAGCTTCGACGACCCGCTGGATGGCCCTGCCAAGGAGATCCTGCAGTCGCTGTTCCCGCAGCACGAAGTGGTCATGGTTCCCGGCCGCGAACTGTTACTGGGTGGCGGTAACATTCACTGCCTTACCCAACAGCAGCCTGCGCCACACAAGGAATGAGTGACCCCGTAACATCCTGAGTTAATTGTGAAAAAAATCAGGCAAACGTTTTCGTTCCTCGCCTTGCATACAGCCCGCATTCCGTAAGGTTTGCGGGCTTTTTTGTATCGGTTTCCCAACAATCAAGACACCTTGGCATAGCTCTTGTATTGCACATGTTGCAAAACAGGGAGGGGAGAACTTTAGTCGTTCTGTCATAAACCTTGGATAAGTTAGCCGCTCACAAACCGGGAGAGAGCGCTGAAATGAACGCCGAAGTAAAGGTAGTGGGCGAGCGGGCGCTGCATCCCCTGGCAGTAAATGGTGAATCGCTCCAGATCCTGGCGCACTGGTTCAAGTCCAATGGAACGCGTCCGATCAGCGAGACTGATCCGCGCCGGACAATAATCGAGCGCTACCCCGCTGGTTTATTCAGCGAAGCGGAGCTGGATGCGCTGTGGGATGTAATGGAAGGATAAGAAGAAAAACAACGGATTGAACAAACGAAAGCGCTGCCGGGATGGCAGCGCTTTTTTTATGGACGATAGATTTGAGGCCACCGCTTTCTATTGTGGGAGCGAGCCTGCTCGCGATTGCGGTGTGTCAGTCGACAGATTTTTTGACTGATGTTTCGCTATCGCGAGCAGGCTCGCTCCCACAGGGTTTCTTGGTGTTTAGAAGCTGTAGGTCCCAGTGACCACCACGCTACGCGGTTCCCCCGGCAGAATCTGCGCCGCACTGGTGGCCGACGAGTAGTAAGTCTTGTCGGCGATGTTGTTCAGCGCCGCACGCAAATCCCAATCCTTTTGCCGGAACCCGGCCAGCGCGTCCCAGCGCCCATAGCCCGGTAGCACGGTGGTGTTGAGGTTATCGGCGTAACGATCGCCCACCAGGGTCAAGCCGGTTTCGGCGTACCAGCCCATTTCCGGTTTCCAGGTCACGAACAGGCTGCCGTTGTGCTTGGCCACGTTGCTGATGCGCTTGCCTTCAAAGCCGTTGTTGTCTTTCTCGACCGTGGCGTCCTGTACGCCCACGCCACCGCGCACGTACCAGTTGCCGGTGATCTTGCCGGCGGCAGTCAGCTCGATACCGCGGGAGCGCTGCATGCCAGTGAGCAGGGTGATGGTCGGGTTGTTCGGGTCGCTGGTACGGCGGTTGTAGAGTTCCAGTTCGTAGATCGCCAGGGTGGTGCTCAAGCGGTCGTCCAGCCAGTCGCTCTTCACGCCGATTTCTTTCTGTTTGGTCAGCTCCGGGCTCAGGTCATTGGTGTTGCCGGCCGCGCCCGGCGTGATGCCAATCAAGCCACCGCCGACCGGGGAAAAGGTCTTCGACCACGAGGCGTAGAAGGAATGATTCTGCAGCGGTGTCCAGACCAGTCCTACACGCGGGCTGGTGCTATGGCTGTCACGGTCTTCGGAAATGTCCCGCAGTTTGTTGGTCGACTCGATGTCGAACGTGTCGTAGCGCAGACCACCGAGCAATTGCCATTGATCGTTCAGTTGCAGCTGATCCTGCACATACACCGCGCGGCTTTCGACCTCGGTGTGGGAACTGCTGCTGACCTGCATGCGGCCAGTGTGGCGCAGGTCGCGATTGGGGTTGTTCAGGTCCAGAGAGGGGACGGGCGAACTGCCCGGCCCGGAGGTGGCGGCGGTGTACAGCGTCGGGTCGCGGCGTTGGCTGCCGATCTCGATCCCGGTCAGCAGGCGATGTTCCAGGCCGAACGTATCGAAACCGCCTTCCAGCTCCACATTGTTGTAAACGTTACGAGTAGCCAGGTCTTGTTGCCAGTGCTGCCGCGAAACCCGGTTGGTCGCCGGGGTGTAGCCGGTCTGATAGGTGTTGTCGAAATCGCTGTTGAGCTTGAACACACCCAGGGTCTGGCGCAGTTGCCAGTTGTCGCTCAGTTCATAGGTGAGTTTCGAGCGCAGGGATTGAGACTTGTCGTCGATGAAATCATTATCGCTGAAGTAGGTGGTATCGCGCCCGACGTCCGCCGGGCGACCGTTTACCCCGGGAATACCGCGATCCGGCGTACGGTTGTAGCGGCTGTATTCGTACTGCACCAGCCAGTTCAGGTCGGGGGTCAGTTGCCAGCTCATGGACGGCGCGAACAGTTGGCGATTGCCGCTCACGCCATCGCGGAAACTGTTCTGGTCCATGTTGCCCATGTTCAGGCGCAGGCTGATGTTCTCGGAAGGGTCGGTGCTGAGGTCAGCGTACAGGCTGCGCAGATCATCGCTGCCACCCTGGGCTTCGAGGGTCGAGCGGCGCCCGAACTCCGGCAGCTTGCTCACCCGGTTGACGATCCCACCCTGGCTGCCCCGGCCATACAACACGGCTGCCGGGCCTTTGAGCACGTCGATGCGTTCGATGTTGTGCAAGTCGCGCACGTATTGGCTGTCGTCGCGGATGCCGTCGAGATAGAAGTCGTTACTGGCATCGAAGCCGCGAATGCGCAGGCTGTCGAAGCGGGTGTCGGCACCGCTGCTGACGTTGGGGATGCCACTGAGCGCCGTGCCCAGGTCGTTGGTGCCGTAATCGACGACGTTCTCGGTTTTGATCGAATCGATGGCCTGGGGAACGTAGCGTACCGGCGTATTGGTGCGGGTCGCCGTGTTGGTTTCCTTGACGCGTGGATCATCGGCTTCTGCTTCAGCGCTGATGGCTGTGGCAGGCAGGGTAGTCGGTGCAGCGTAGGAAAAACCGGCAGACAGAAATGCAGAAAGCCCAAGGCTGGTGTAGGGCAGAAGGCGAAAAGGGGCAGGCATTGAAAAGCGCATCCGTAGGATTTTTAGGGCTGTAGCGTGAACGGCGCGAATGGTAATGCTTGTTATTTACCTGCGTTAATTATTCTTGATAAACCCTTGTTCAGGTTTGTTTCTAATTGTGTCGATACTGCTACGTTTGGGCTGTTTCCCTTCATTTGATTTATGAAATATTCGTTGCAAATTGATTTTTTCTGCCACGTAAAATCATTTCTTAGACGTTTTTCGCCTAATTGCAGACGATTCATGAAATTGACACACCGTTAAAACCGCGGCTACGATTCGGCCCAACGCCTGTGGCAGACCGCCATAACCCCAAAATAATAAAAAGGCCCGCCGCGAATCATCGTGGGCGGGCTTTTTTGTTTGCGGAATGAAAAAAGAGCGCGATAGTGCCGTTTCAGCAGTTCGACACAGCGCGTTTCAACCCGTAATAAGGAAAACAACATGTTGAACAAGCGAATCAGCCTGATCGCTCTGGGGATTTTGAGCGCTTCACAGGCCATGGCTAACGACCAGGCCGAATCCAAGGGTTTTGTTGAAGACAGCAGCCTCAAAGTGCTGCTGCGCAACGCCTACATGAACCGTGATTTCAAAGACGGCAACGCCGATAAGTCCGAGTGGGGCCAAGCGGCCATCGGTACGTTCTCGTCCGGTTTCACCCAGGGCACCGTCGGTGTCGGCGTGGATGCCTTCGGTCTGTACGCACTGAACCTTGAGCGCAGCGAAGACCGCAGCGGCGCACAAGGTATCGACTTCTTCAAAAAAGGTGACAGCGGCCAACCGGCCGACGATCTGGCCAAGGCCGGCGCAGCCGTCAAATTCCGCCTGTCCAGCACCACGCTGACCTACGGCGACCAGATGCCGGCCCTGCCGGTGCTGAGCTACGACAACGTGCGTCTGCTGCCGGAAAGCTACACCGGCACCCTGATCACTTCCAAAGAGATCAAGGGCCTGCAACTGGACGCCGGTCGCTTCACCGCCGAATCGCGTAAGAGCGCCGAAGGCCATGACAGCGGTGGCCTGAAGTCCATCAACGTGTTGGGCGGTAGCTACCAGTTCACCGAACAATTCAAGGCTGCGCTGTACGCTTCCGACGTCGAAGACGTGTTGAAGAAGCAGTACGTGAACGCCAACTACGTGTTCCCGCTGGCCAAGGATCAGTCCCTGACCCTGGACTTCAACGGCTACCGCACCAAGCTGGATGATTCCTACATGCGCGACGTCGGCGCCACCGGCGACGACAACAAGATCTGGAGCCTGGCCGCCATCTACGCCACCGGCCCGCACTCGTTCACCCTGGGCTATCAGCGCAGCACCGGCGACAGCAACCTGGGCTACCCGTACGGCGGCTACCAGAAAGACCAGAACCGCATCGGCGACGGTGGCAACACCATCTACCTGGCCAACTCCTACTGGTCCGACTTCAACGCCGAAGACGAACGCAGCTGGCAACTGGGCTACGGCCTGGACTTCAGCACCTTCGGTGTACCGGGCCTGAGCTACAACTTCGCCTACGTGCGCGGTGACAACATCACCACCTCCACCAGCGAAGGCGGCACCGAGCGCGAAATCTTCAACCAGTTCAAATACGTCGTCCAAAGCGGCCCGGCCAAGGACCTCAGCGTGAAACTGCGCAGCTCCATCCTGCGCGTGTCGCAGAAATCGAGTGAGTACAACGTCAGCGGTAACGAAGTACGTGTGTTCGTGGATTACCCGATCAACATCTTCTGATGACGGGTTGTGGTATCGAGGCCTGATGAAAGGCTGAGAAAAGAAAAAGCCCCGACTGGCTCGGGGCTTTTTTTTGCGTGCTCGATGGGGAAAAGACCTCATGCGAGTGCAATACGGCGCGGGGCCAGACCTGGCGATCAAGCAACTGAGTTCAGTTGGGGCGGGTGCCATTGAGCTGATTATCAACGGTAGTCCTGCCTACCGATGCATCTACATTGCGAAGTACGCCGACACCATTTTCGTTCTTCATTCGTTCATTAAAACCACGAATGGAACTGATCGCCATGCAATGGTCGTTGCGCAGAATCGATTGAAGGAGCTCAAGGCGGAGCTTCGAAAAATGGGATTCAGCACTTAGCCCGCGTGGACTCGAGAAATGACGATCCGAGGCAAAGACGCAGCATCATTGGGTGCCAATGTGAATGTGGTACGAAAACCCAGTTTATCCAGCATATCCATCATCGCATCAATCGTGAATTTCTCGATCTTGCCAGTGGCCAGCTCTGAGACGCGTGACTGGGTTACATCAAGCATGGTTGCAGCCTCACTCTGTTTTAGACCTAGCTTTTTGATGCAGTCAGTGATGAATATCGACAGTTCCATTTTCAAGGCCATTTTGCTGGCGACTTCATCGTCATGTGTGACGTGGAAAGGGCTGTCGAAGAATTGAATGGCCATTGCCTTGCCTCGAAATATATAAAATTTAAGATAAGTCGAGGTTAGCTGACTGGCGATTTATGAGGCAACCGATTTTTTGCCGCACTCCGATATATAAATTACATCACGTAACTAATGATGTTCCCGCCCCCATATTTATCCCCTCCAGCGAACTCCATACATTGAGCTCCAACGCCTCTCCCATCATCCCGACGGGAAGGTCACTGGAGATTCCTCAATGCCTTTCGTAAGTGTCCGCATTACCCGCGACGGGGTTACCACTGAGCAGAAAGCTCAGGTGATCGCCGAAATCACTGAAACACTGGAACGCGTTCTCAACAAGCGCCCTGACCTGACCCACATCGTGATCGAGGAAGTCGACACCGATAACTGGGGTTACGCCGGGATCACCACCACCCAATACCGCAAGCAACTGGCGGAAGAGGGGAAGTCATGACGGCGGCGGTGACCATCGATTTCATCTCCGATGTGGTGTGCCCCTGGTGCGCACTGGGCGCGACGGCACTGGAGCAGGCAATCGAAAACGTGGCCGGTGAAATCTCGGTGGAGCTGACCTACAAGCCTTTCGAGCTGAACCCGAATATGCCGCCAGAAGGCGAGAAGGCCGTCGAACATTTGATGCGCAAATACGGACGCACCGCCCAGGACGTCGCGGCCGGCAAAAAGATGCAAATCGAACGCGGTGCGGCCATCGGCTTCAAGTTCGACCTGGAGAAGCGCACTCACTTCTACAACACCTTCGACGCTCACCGTTTGTTGTTCTGGGCGCAGGAAGAAGGGCGTCAGGTGGCGCTGAAAAAGATCCTGCTTCGCGCTTACTTCAGCGAAGGCCAGAACCCGAGTGACCAGCAGACGCTGGTGCGGCTGGCGGCTGAAGCCGGGCTGGATGAGGCCCGTGCACGCAAGGTGCTGGTGTCCGGCGCGTATGGCGATGAAGTACGTGAGCTTGAGGAGTTTTACCGGCAGCGCGGCATCAATTCGGTCCCGGCCATGGTCTTGAACGGTCGTCACCTGGTGTCCGGATCGCAGTCGGTCGAGTACTACGAACAAGTGTTGCGGCAAATGGCGTCGGCCCCCGCTGAAGCCTGATTCACCAAATTTCAGATCCCATTATTGGTTAGAGGTAAACATCATGAGCAATTCGAAAAAAGTCATCGTTATCACTGGCGCATCCCAAGGTCTTGGCGACGGCATGGTCAAGGCCTTCCGTGAGCAGGGTTACCGCATCGTCGCCACTTCGCGTTCGATCAAGCCGTCCACCGATCCGGACATCCTCACCGTGGCCGGCGACATCGGCGAGCCAGAGACCGCCCAGCGCGTGATTCGTGAAGCGATCGCCCGTTTCGGCCGCATCGACACCCTGGTCAACAACGCCGGTATCTTCATCGCCAAGCCGTTCACCCAGTACACCGCTGAAGACTACGCCAACGTGTTGTCGGTGAACCTCAACGGCTTCTTCTACATCACTCAACTGGCCATCGCCGAGATGGAAAAACAGGGTAGCGGCCACGTTGTGAACATCACCACCAGCCTGGTCGATCACGCCATCGACGGCGTGCCATCGGTACTGGCTTCGCTGACCAAAGGTGGTTTGAACGCGGCGACCAAATCCCTGGCCATCGAATACGCCAAGCGCGGCATCCGGGTGAACGCCGTGTCCCCAGGCATCATCAAGACCCCGATGCACGGCGAAGAAACCCACGCCGCACTGGGCGCCCTGCACCCGGTCGGCCACATGGGCGAGATCGACGACATCGCCAACGCGGTGGTGTACCTGGACAACGCCAAGTTTGTCACCGGCGAAATCCTGCACGTTGACGGCGGTCAGAGCGCGGGTCACTAAGCGCCGGGTTTCAAACGGCAGAAACAACAAAGCCCTCGTAGCGATACGAGGGCTTTGTCTTTCGCGAACGAGTCAGCGGCATTTTCGGAAGCGTCCGACATACACGGTAGCAAGATCCTGATGATCATTGGCCCCTCCCGCGGCACATCGCCAGGCAAGGTCATTGAAGGATTTCGAATGCTGCATCGCAATCAATTTCAAGCAGGTATGTCGACTGACCTGTCAGCGCTGAGCCGTCGCTGATGAGGTCCTCCAAGCCCAAGATGTCTTTCGACGTTGATCGCGTGTTTTGCATTTCCTTGAGGGCGCGTGAAGACAGGCGGATCCTGTTTCGGCGAACCGTCGCAACGCGGATAACCAACCCGATTGAGTTCCTACTTGTGGAGCGATGCAGCGACCCGGTCCAGGGATGCTATGAATCTCATCAGGCGCTGGCCAAAAGAGTCCTGGCTGAAAATTGGCAACGAATACTGATCTTTGAAGACGATGCGCAACCCTACGAGTTTTGCGCTGGGCAGATTCAGTGGGTGAACCGGTTCGTCCGAACAAAAAAATTCCAGTCGCTGCACCTGGGTTACAGCATGGGGCGAACCTGGCTGACCTGGTTTCCGTTTATTGCTCGCGGAAGAGTCGTCGCGCTCCATGCCTACATCATTTCGCGCGAAGCTTGTCAGATCCTGGCTGAAACGCCCTATTGCGCAAAACCTGTTGATGTTTTATTCAAGCAACGGATCAAGCAGCACTGCGTGTTTCCCATGCTCTTCCGTCAGCACGCGGCTGCTATTACCGGTAGCGATATCGAGGTGATTGCCTTGAATGAAGACGAGTGGTGGGAGCGAAATTGGAAGAGGCACCGGCGGTCGGTGTGGAGGAATATCTGGAGGACGATCCTGAGGATGGGGTTCTGATATCGATCGTCCGAAAACAACAAAGCCCTCGTATTGCTACGAGGGCTTTGTTTTGTATGGTGCCGGCACCAGGAATCGAACCCGGGACCTACTGATTACAAGTCAGTTGCTCTACCATCTGAGCTATACCGGCGTGTCAGGGCGACGATTATAGCGATTGGACAGGTTCTGTAAACCCCTGAATTCTGACTATTTTTGCCTGACGGATTGCGCAGGATCCATGGCGTGCCTGGATTGAGCTTTTCCATGGTTTCAGCGCGATCTGCGTGCCTGATAACCCGCCGCCAAATCCCCGCATTTTCTGCTCAAACAGCCCTTTGGTTTTGCGGTTATGTCTTTTTGATCGAACGCTTATGCACAACCGGCTTTTCAATGCGCGGGCGATTTGGCCAATTTGTGGATCCGTTCTCATGTGCACGCAAATCACTGTTTTTCGGGTTTTTTATTTGGGTGTACGAAAACTGAACAGTGCCGTTTCAGCCCTGAAACAGCTGTAAATATTGGATCCACGCTATTTTCATCAACAGAGTTATCCACAGGCTGAGAAGCTTTAAAGGCGTTCGGCCAGGATCAGGAAATTGCGTGGTGTGAGCGGGGTTTCGCAGAAGGTGCCGAGGCGAACACCGTAGCCCTGCTCCTGCAGGAAAAGAGCTCGGTCGAGCACCAACCAAAGTTCCAGCGGGCGTCGGAAAAGTCCGCGTAGGAGCTCCAGATTGCGGACCTGTGCCAGGCGCTGCCAACCGGCGGCTTCCCATGTTGGCCAGTCCTGAGCGCCGATTGTGGATAACTCTTTAAGCTCGGCCAAATGATGGCAGTAGTCGGCGAAGGGTTTATCCAGCCAGTGACTCGGCAGGGAGGGGGTGGGCAGGTATTCGTCAATGCCGCGCACCTGCCGCTGCAACAGGTCGAACGCCAGGCGGCGGGCCATCGAAGTGTCACGCTGGCGTCGGACCCGGGCACCGGCGGTCACGGTTTCGCTCATCGGTAACGCCAGATCATCGAGTGACAGCTGTAGGTCTGAGCCCTTGGCAGCTGAGGAAATCGGCGAGTATCGGGTCTGATTGATGCGGTTGTAGCAGCAGGGAGCGATGGCGAGTTGTTTGCAGCCTGCGGAGCTGGCGAGCTGGATCAAGCGCACGTGCAGATCGCCGCAGGCGTGGAGCGCAACAGGGGTGTGTTGAGCACTCAGCAATGCAGCCACACCGGCAGCAAGCACATCCTGTTCGACGTGTAGAGCGTGCAGTTGATGACGCTCACTGAGGGCCTGGCCGCTGGCAACCAGTGCCGGGTCGTATTCCAGGCAGGTCAGTTGTTGGCCAGGCTGCAGCAAGCGTCGTCCCAAATGGCCCTTGCCCGAGCACCAGTCCAGCCAATGGCTGGGGGTGTCGGCAAACTGCAATCGGCTGGCGAACGCTTCGATCTGCTGCCATTTGCGTCCCGGCACATCGACATTCAGTCGATGCGTCGCCGCTTCCAATGCGTGGGCGGGCAATTCATCCACTGCACTCAACGCCAGTGACGTCGCCGCCAGCGCAGCAAAAGGTTGCGGCGCATCCATCAGGGCAGGTTGGTTGTGCGCGCTTTCTGCCTCTTCCAGAGACCGCCCGCGTAGCCAGGTGGCCAATTCAGGGTAGGACGTTTCCCAAGGCAGTTGCAGGTGAGTGAATGGCCGTGGTTTCCACAGCGCCTGATGCTGTGTCAGAAAAGCATCCAGCGCGGCGAAACGGGCGAGCAGAGTCTCGCCCGTCAGCACGCAGGCATCAACGCCCTTGGCAGGCATCGACGCGCAGCCAGCGCTCCAGCAGCTTGAAGCCGCGCACCAGCACATAAGCCATCAACAGGTAGAACAGCCCGGCGGCGAAGAAGATTTCTACCGGCAGGTAGGTTCGGGCAATGATGGTGCGGGCCATGCCGGTCAATTCCAGCAGGGTCACGGTACTGGCCAGGGCGCTGGCCTTGAGCATCAGGATCACTTCGTTGCTGTAGGCCGGCAGGCCGATTCGTGCTGCTCGGGGCAGCATGATGTAGAACAGCGCCTTGGGTTTGGACATGCCCAGCGCCCGGGCCGCTTCGATCTCGCCCGGTGGGATCGCCTGAATGGCGCCGCGCAGGATCTCGGCTATATAAGCCGCGGTGTGCAGGGTCATGGTGGCCGTGGCGCACCAGAACGGATCGCGCAGATAAGGCCACATCGAACTGCTACGGATCACGTCGAACTGCGCCAGGCCGTAATAGACGAGGAACAGTTGAACCAACAAGGGTGTGCCACGGAAAAAGAAGATGTAGCCGTAGGGAAATGCCCGCACCCACCACAGGCGCGACGAGCGGGCGATGCCCAGTGGAATTGCCAGCAGCAAGCCGGCGATCACGGCGATGGCCACCAGCTCCAGGGTCAGGGTCGCGCCCTGGGCCAGTTTCGGCAGCCACTTGATGATGACTTCCCAGTTCATTGGGTGCTCCTCGCGAAGCCGCGAGCGGCGCGTTTTTCCAGGAAATGCATGCCGGTCATGGCCAGGATCGTCAGGCCCAGGTACATGAAGGCCGCGACCATATAGAAGGTGAACGGTTGCTTGGACACGGTCACGCCAATCTGTGCGTGACGCATGATTTCTTCCAGGCCGATCACCGATACCAGCGCGGTGTCTTTCATCAGGATCATGAACAGGTTGCCCAGGCCGGGCAGGGCGATGCGCCACATCTGCGGCATGATCAACCGGGTAAAGATGCGCCATTTCGACAGGCCCAGGGCCACGCCGGCCTCACGATGACCCTTGGGAATGGCGAGGATCGCGCCGCGAAACACTTCCGTGGCGTAGGCGCCAAAGCACAGACCCAGCGCGATCACGCCGGCGGCGAAGGCGTTGAGTTCCAGATCGGGGTTGCCGAAGAACTCGCCCAGGGCACGCATCATGTTGACGGTGCCGAAGTAGATCAGCAGCACCCAGAGCAATTCCGGGACGCCGCGAACCAACGTTGAATAAGTACCGCCAAGCCATTGCAGCGGCTTGTACGGGGAGGTCTTGGCCAAGGCGCCAAGCAGACCGAGCACCAGCCCCAGGCACAGGGCCGTGAGCGCCAGTTTCACAGTCATCAGCGCGCCAGCGGCAAGCGCCGGGCCGAATCCGTAGAGGTCGATAATCATGGATTTCTTTTCAAATCGCGGCAGGCAAGGCCGGGGACCTGCGCCGTCAGAAGGCGGCGCGGGTCCGGCAGGTCAGTATCAATAGATGCTGAACGGGAAGTACTTGTCGTTGATCTTCTTGTAGGTGCCGTCAGCGACGATTTCTTTCAGTGCGACGTTCAGCTTCTCGCGCAGAGGGTCGGCCTTGCGCACGGCGATACCGATCTTGTCGCTTTCTTCCACCGGGTCGCCCTTGAATTCGTAGGACTTGCCGGCGTCGCTTTTCAGCCACTCGTAGTTGACGTACTTGTCGGCCAGGATGGCGTCCACGCGGCCGGCAGTCAGGTCGAGGTAGGCGTTTTCCTGGGTGTCGTAGAGCTTCACTTCAACGCCCGGCATGTTGTCTTCCATCCAGGTACCGGCGAGGGTCGCACGTTGTGCGCCGATCACTTTGCCTTTCAGGGAGTCCTTGTCGGTTTTGAAGTCAGCGTCTTTTTTGGCGATGAACTGCAGCTTGTTCGAGTAGTACGGGTCGGTGAAGTCCACCGCTTGCTTGCGCTCGTCGGTGATCGACATCGAGGAGATCAGGAAGTCGAACTTCTTGGCGTTCAGGGCAGGGATGATGCCGTCCCAGTCGGAAGTGACCACGGAGCATTCGACTTTCATCTTGGCGCACAGGGCGTCGCCGATTTCCTTGTCGAAGCCGACAACGTTGCCGCTGGCATCTTTGTTGTTGAACGGCGGGTAGGCCGCTTCGATGCCCATCTTCAGGGTCTCGGCCATGGCACCGGCGCTGAAGGCCAGGGTGACGGCGGCGGCCAGGAAGACCTTTTTGTAGTTCTGCATGCGGGTAGCT
Source organism: Pseudomonas putida (assembly GCF_050989985.1). Taxonomy (GTDB): domain Bacteria; phylum Pseudomonadota; class Gammaproteobacteria; order Pseudomonadales; family Pseudomonadaceae; genus Aquipseudomonas; species Aquipseudomonas putida_AI. Next base: position 6,497,258 of record NZ_CP158815.1, on the reverse strand, counting down.
CCGTTAGCGGTTGCTGGACATGAATTGTTTGCAGCGCGCCGAAAGCGGGTTTTCAAACACCTGCTGTGGCGATCCTTGCTCTTCGACCAGGCCCTGGTGGAGGAACACCACTTCGCTGGAAACCTGACGGGCGAAGCCCATTTCATGGGTGACCAGCAGCATGGTGCGGCCTTCTTCGGCCAGGGCGCGGATGACATTAAGTACTTCCTGGACCATTTCGGGGTCAAGGGCGGAAGTCGGCTCGTCAAACAGGATGACCTTGGGCTGCATGGCCAGGGTGCGGGCGATGGCCGCGCGTTGTTGCTGGCCGCCGGACAGTTGCGCAGGGTAGGCGTGGCGCTTGTCGGCGATGCCGACCTTGGCCAGCAGGGCTTCGGCGACTTCGATGGCTTCGGCTTTGCTTTGGCCGAGCACACGGCGCGGGGCCTCGATGATGTTGTCGAGCACGCTCATGTGCGGCCACAGATTAAAGTTTTGAAACACAAAACCAATCTCACTGCGCAGGCGATTGATCTGCTTGCCGTCGGCAGCGACCAGTTCACCGTTCTTCGCGGCCTTGAGCTTGAGTTCTTCGCCCGCCACCAGGATCTGCCCCTGGTGCGGGTTTTCCAGCAGGTTGATGCAGCGCAGGAACGTGGATTTGCCAGAGCCGGAGGAACCCAGGATCGAGATCACATCGCCGTCACGGGCGGTCAGCGAGATGCCTTTGAGCACCTCCAGCGAACCGTAGCGTTTATGCAGGTTGCGGATTTCAAGCGCGGGCGTGGCCTCAGCCATGTGCGTTCCTCATATATGTTGCGCTCCTGCTGTTGGTGGCCTTCCTGACGAGGCGGCCAACCTAGCATAGCGTTTCGATGGCAGCCAACCGCGCTACGGGCGGTAAACGGGTGGCATTGGGCAGGTTGTCGCATCGGCACAGCAGACTGTCGCCCAACCAACAACCGAACAGCCGTTTGAAGCGGGCTTCCAGTGGGAAAGCGGGTCGGCTGCCGCAAAAAAGGGCGCGATGTTGCCAGCTTTGGCGGGGTGTTGGAAGCGTTAAAGGACCAGACGCCCCCGATCCGCACTTTTATCGTGCGTCAAGCGCCTTTTGGGGTGTGTTTCCGGTGCGCTGTTTCGTTCCTAAAGTGGGTCACAGGGTAACGTTTTGGCAAAGTGCCATTACTTTCAATGACTTGCGATGACTGTCCGGTCTGGTTGAGATCACCGGATTAGAGGGATTTGAAACATTTTGGCGCAATTATTGCGTGCAGATTCCGGAACGCCCCGTTGGTTTCTTTTTACAAAAGGGAAATCCACACGGGATGCATGCATTCGCTTTTCCTTACAAAGGTAGTTTCAATGAGCAGTACCCAAAGCTCTAACGGCCTCGAACAGGGGCTCAAACCGCGTCACGTAACGATGCTGTCGATCGCCGGTGTTATCGGCGCCGGCCTGTTCGTAGGCTCCGGCCACGCTATCGCTGCTGCAGGCCCGGCTGTGCTGTTGGCCTACGCTGCCGCCGGTATGCTGGTGGTGTTGGTGATGCGTATGCTCGGCGAGATGGCCGTTGCTTCGCCTGATACAGGTTCCTTCTCCACTTACGCCGATCGCGCAATCGGTCACTGGGCCGGTTTCACCATCGGCTGGCTGTACTGGTGGTTCTGGGTTCTGGTAATTCCGCTGGAAGCCAACGCTGCCGCCACCATCCTGCACGCCTGGTTCCCTGGCGTGGATATCTGGGCCTTCGCCCTGGTCATCACCATGCTGTTGACCGTGACCAACCTGTTCAGCGTGAAGAACTACGGTGAGTTCGAGTTCTGGTTCGCCCTGCTCAAGGTCGTGGCAATCATCGGCTTCATCGTTCTCGGCGTTCTGGCGATTTTCGGCTTCCTGCCGAACAGCCAGGTCAGCGGCGTTTCGCACATATTCGACACCCAAGGCTTCCTGCCAAACGGCATGGGCGCGGTACTGGGTGCCATCCTGACCACCATGTTCTCGTTCATGGGTACCGAGATCGTGACCATCGCGGCCGCGGAATCGAAGAACCCTGGCAAGCAGATCTCCAAGGCCACCAACTCGGTGATCTGGCGTATCGGTTTGTTCTACCTCGTTTCGATCTTCATCGTTGTGGCCCTGGTGCCATGGAACGACCCGGTTCTGGCCAGCCTCGGTTCCTACCAGACCGTTCTTGAGCGCATGGGCATCCCGAACGCCAAGATGATCGTCGACATCGTTGTATTGGTTGCTGTAACCAGCTGCCTGAACTCGGCGCTCTACACCTCGTCGCGCATGTTGTTCTCCCTGGGCAAGCGCGGTGATGCACCGGCCATGTCCACCCGCACCAACAAGAGCGGCACCCCTTACTGGGCGGTGATGCTGTCCACCGGCGCTGCGTTCCTGGCAACTTTCGCCAACTACGTGGCCCCGGCTGCGGTGTTCGAGTTCCTGCTGGCCAGTTCCGGCGCCATCGCACTGCTGGTGTACCTGGTGATCGCGATCTCGCAACTGCGTATGCGCAAGCAGCGTATTGCGCGTGGCGAGAAAATCGCCTTCAGCATGTGGCTGTTCCCGGGCCTGACCTACGCAGTGATCGCATTCATCGTGGGCGCCCTGACCATCATGCTGTTCCAGGAAGCTCATCGCGTGGAAATCCTCGCGACTGGCCTGCTGAGCGTTCTGGTGGTTGCTGCCGGCTTGCTGGTGGCTCGCCGTCGTCGCAACGAAGGCGGTGTTGCTGCAGTAGCGCGCTGAGTCCTGGCTCAATCGACGCGTTGTTGAAATAAAAAAACGGCCGCTGTCAGTGATGACAAGCGGCCGTTTTTGTTTGTGCCGTATCTCTTATTCGGCTTTGTCTTCCGTCACATTCTGCGACTGGCGGTAGACGTCCAGTGCATCGCCGAAATCAGCAATGAACTGTGGATCGGACAGCCATGTCTGGGCAGCATCGCGGTCCATGCCGTCGGCCCACATGCGGTAGTCGATCAGCATGTCGGCGGCCAGGTGGGTGGCGGCCATGCCTTCGTCGTCGGCGTTTTCCATGTCCAGCAGTTCTGGGTGGTCAATGATGATAAAGGCCAGATCCCTCAGCAGCACGGAGAGCATTTCACTGCGGCTGATGGCTTCCGCATCGCGCATTTTGCTGAACATTGCCAGGGTGTATTCAGGGATCGGCTCGCCGATTTCACCCAGGTCATCATCCAGTGCGGCGGGTTTTCTGCCGTGGATATTAATTTGCTTGGCTTTGAGCTTGGCGCGTTTTGCGCGTTTCTGTTGCTTGTTCAGGGAGGCCATGGGAACTCAGTTTGGTTTCTGTTGGGATTGCGCGGCGATCGCGTCGGACGCGGCCACGTAGTCAGCCTGGAAGGCAGGGGATTCGATCCATGCCAGGGCGCCGGCTTCGTCGGTTTCGCTGGACCACTGGCGATACTCGATCAGCGCGGCGAGGATGAAGTCCATTGCGCCTTCTTCGCCTTCCTGCTCGTACACCAGCTCCAGCAGCGGGTCTTCGAGGAAGGCTGTGCACATGGCTTGCTGGCTGGTTTTTTCAGCGTCGATCATTTTCTTGAACAGATCGGTCAGGTCCACCGATTCGAAATCGATGCGGTCGTCGTTCGGGTCCAGCTCGACCGGCGCGGCGGCGCGTTGGGTGCGGTTCTGCTTGGCTTTGGCCTTGGCGCGGGAGGCGCGTTTTTGCTGCTTGTTGGCGGAGGCCATGGGCGTCGTTCCGTAATTCGTTGAAAGGGCAATGGCTCAGGCGCGTGGCACGGCTTGCCCGGGGGTGTCGGGGGCCAGTTCGCCGTGTTGCAACCAGGACAATGCAATGGGCCATAGTGTGGCTTGGTATGCGCTACGAAAAAAGGCGAAATGTCCGACTTCTTTTTCGCCAATGTCTTCGGGCGTGATGCGCAGGTGGGTTTTGGCGCTGCCGTTGAAGTAGCCCAGCAGGCGTTCGATGGCCGGGACGGTGCCGTAGGGGTCATCGCTGATGCTGATCGCGAGGACTTGCGCGTTGACCGTGGCGAAGGGCAGGCGACCGGTGGTTGCCTGCAGGAGGCGACCGCTGGGGCGTTTTTCGTAGCGCGGTGTGGGTGTGGCCCAGTCGCGGACCACGCCTGCAGGAGTGTCCTCGAGCCAGCCCAGGCGCTTGCCGGGAAAGAAACCGCACAGCAGCGTCACGATCGGCATCACCACATGCCATTTGCCGAACATGCGCCAGCGCTGAGCGGGCGCGTAATCGCGCCAGTAAGCGAACTGTGCACCGACCGTCACCAGGCGCCGGATAACCGGCCCTGAAGCTCCCAGGCCTGCTGCACAGCCGCCAAAGCTATGACCGACCACATCGACAGGCTGGCCCGGAAACTCGCGCTGCGCGCGCTGGAGCATCGCTTCGAAATCCAGGGCGCCCCAATCGGTCCAGGACGCCTCAAGCCCCTTGAGCGAAGCCGGGCGCGATTCACCTATGCCGCGGTAGTCATAGGTGATGACATCGAAATTGTTGGCGAACAGGTAATCGGCGAAACGCGAGTAGTGCCGACAGCGAACCGAGGTGGCGGCGTTGATGATGACGACGGGGCGGGACGAGTCCTGGGCAGCGTGCCGCCAGGTGAAGCCGCCGAGGATGAAACCGTCGGCGGCGGGGTGCTTGAAGGGCTCTGCAACGGCGTCCGCCGTCAGCGGCAGCTCGATTTGAGTGGGGGCCAGGGGTGGCATGTCCTGCAAATTCATGGGCACTGAACCTTTGCGGGTAGCTGCCAACGATAGTCTTCGTGCTGCGGATGAACAATCCGTCTGTTCTACTCAGGCATCTGGTTTAGCAATCGTTCCTCAATCATCGCCTGCTCCCGATCCAATTCCGCTCGCAGTTCGTCTTCAGTCGGCAATACCAACTTGTACTTGCTGGCGAAGAGTTGCTCATTGCCCTGTAGTACTGAGTAGCGTACGACAGACTCGTTTTTTTGAGCGCAAAGAATGATTCCGACAGTGGGGCCGTCCGTTTCTCTGCGTTTGAGGTCGTCGTACATACGCACATACATGTCCATCTGCCCAACATCCTGGTGTGTCAATTCACCGCGCTTGAGATCGAAAATAACAAAGCAGTTGAGCAGGTAGTTGTAGAACACCAAGTCGATATAGAAGTCTCTGCCTTCGGTGCTGATCCTTTGTTGCCGGGCAATGAAAGCGAACCCCTTGCCCAGCTCAAGCAGAAAGCCCTGGAGTTGTTCGATGAGGGCTTGCTCGAGTTTGGACTCGAGGACGAGTCCAGTATTGGGCAGGCCGAGAAACTCCAGCATCACAGGATCCCGAATGAAGTCCCGGGGGCTGTTGTTCATTGCATGAATGTTGGTGGCGGCCTCTTCCATGACGGCAGACTTGTCACGGCTCAGCAATAGGCGCTCGTAGTAGAGAGTGTTGATCTGACGTTCCAGACTGCGGCTTGACCAGTTTTGAGTGGCGGCTTCATTCATGTACCACTTGCGTGCCTTTTCACTGTCCACTCGGAGAAGCCTCCGGTAGTGAGTCCAGCTCAATTCGAGCCGCAGTGCGTCTCGAATTGGAAATGCCTGATAGAACAGTCGCATTTTTCGCAGATTGGTCTCGTCGAAGCCCTTTCCAAACTCCACTGTCAGTACCTTCGCAAGCTTGGCCAGCAGATGCTTGCCGTAAGCAGCGCGTCTGGAGCCATCCTGTTCGAACTCAACTATGTGTCGTCCGATTTGCCAATAGGTTTGTACCTGAGCAGTGTCGACTGCTCGCTGCACCGTCAGGCGAGCCTGTCGTATCAATTCACCAATATTGCCAAGCAGTGATGTGATCTGTGGGTCATGTGTGTCATCGGGTTTGAGGGCGCTCATCAAGTCTTCCGCGGGTGGCTGAACAGGCAGAAGAGGATGGCAAAGGAGCGTTGACCGAGGATGCAGGGCGCGGCCGAGAAACCGGAAGGAAGCTGACTGTCTTGCTGGCGGGAGAGGCCTTAAGCCGTGTGAGGCATCAGGGGTATTTCATGTAGTACGTTTCGTACTGGGCTCAATCAGGAATCGATCTAAAACCCGACCACTGCACCCGAAATCCAAATTAAGTAACAGATTGGGTTCTGTAGAGCCCGGGAGTCGTCATCATGAAGCGTTTCCATTCACTGATGTTGCCCCTCGCCACGGTCGGCGTTTTGATGTGTCCCGCTTTGCTGCACGCCACCAGTCTGGATCCTGTTGACAGTCAGGGTGTGCAGGTTCAGCGGCAGGAGCAAAACGGGATTGCCTATCTGTCCGGAGGTATTGGCGAGGATGAGTCGAAAGCCATCCAGCAGACTACCGGCTACAACCTGCACATGACTTTTTCTACCGGTCCGCAGAATGAATACGTGCCCGATGTGGATGTGGTCGTTCAGAAAACGCCGGGGCACCCGGTTCTGACCTTGAGCCAGGCCGGGCCTCTGGTCTACGCCCAGTTGCCTCCTGGCAAATACACGGTGGTCGCGACTCGAAATGGGGTAGAGCGGCATGACACCACGGATGTGGGCAGTGGCGCGGCGCGCAATCTGGTTTTTCACTGGAATGACCCTCAGTAGTCATGACCGGTGAAATGATCGCTGGAGGCGGCCGTTATTAAATGGCAGGCATAAAAAAACCCTGAATCTTTCGATTCAGGGTTTTCGGTATTTGGTGCCCAGAGACGGAATCGAACCGCCGACACGGGGATTTTCAATCCCCTGCTCTACCGACTGAGCTATCTGGGCAACGGGGCGCATTAAACGGGTTTTTCAGAGGGTCGTCAAGCAAGTTTTCAAAAAAAATTTAATTATTACCGTCGCTTACGTTCCGACCCCTGAAAAAACGGGTTATTCGGACGGCGGCACGTAGCCTTCGGCCTTGGCGTATTCCTCGCCTGCGAAGTACTTGTCCATCTCGGCCTGAAGGTATTTGCGGTCTTCGGCGTTCATCATGTTCAGGCGTTTTTCGTTGATCAGCAGGGTCTGGTGCTTTTGCCAGTCGGCCCATGCCTTGGCCGAGACGTGATCGAGAATGTCCTGGCCTTTGGCGCCAGGGAAGGGGGCGCGCTCCAGGGCGGGCAATTCTTCTTTGTACTTGCGGCACATGATGGTGCGGGTCATGACGACTCTCCTGCGTTCAATACGACGGCCGCGCGTTCGAGCAAGGTCTTGACCGGGGCGGCGAGGCCCAGGCGCGGCGGGGTGGCGAGGTTATACCAGAGCCAGTCGGCCTCGGCCACGTGATGGCCGGCTTCCTGGACCTGAACCAGCACGGGTTCGATGGACAACTGAAAATGACTGAAGGTGTGCACCAGGCCAGGCATCGCCTGTTGGGCACCGAGCTCCAGCGAGTGTTGCGCGGCCAGATGTTGCAGGTCTTCGAGGTCGTCGAGTTCCGGCAAGCTCCACAGGCCGCCCCACAGTCCCGTGGAAGGGCGACGGTAAAGCAGGATTTCGCCTTCACCGTTGGCGAGCATCGGCATCAGCGTGCGTTTCTGTGGAATGGCCTTGCGCGGCTTGGGAATCGGATAGCGGGTTTCCAGGCCGAGCATGTGCGCTTCGCAACCCTTTTCCAGCGGGCACAGCAGGCAGCTCGGCTTGCTGCGGGTGCAGAGCGTGGCGCCCAGGTCCATCATCGCCTGGGTGTAGGCATTGACCCGGTCATGCGGCGTAAAGCGCTCAGCGTTCGCCCACAGCTGTTTGGCGACCTTCGGCTCGCCAGGGTAGCCCTCTTGCGCGGTAAAGCGCGCCAGCACCCGTTTGACGTTGCCGTCGAGGATCGGCGCGCGCAGGCCCATGCTGATGCTGGCAATGGCCCCGGCGGTGGACAGGCCGATACCCGGCAGGTCGGTGAGTTTTTCCACATCCCGCGGGAATTCGCCGCCGTACTGCTCGACGACGATCTTCGCGGTTTTCTGCAGGTTGCGCGCGCGGGTGTAGTAGCCCAGGCCCGTCCACAGGTGCAGCACTTCGTCTTCAGGCGCAGCGGCCAGCGCCTGGACCGTCGGCAACGAGGCCATGAAGCGGTCGAAGTAGTTCAGCACCGTGCTGACCTGGGTTTGCTGCAACATGATTTCCGACACCCATACCCGATACGGATTGATGTCCTGTTGCCAGGGCAAATCATGCCGGCCGTGGCGGTCGAACCAGTCCAGCACCGCCGTTGAAAACTGCTCGGCTCTCATCGTTTGAACAGCCCCTTGAGTGCGTCCTTGAGTTCCGGGCTGACCTTGTCGCCAAGTTTTTCCTCGATCTTTTCGCCGATCCGCTCGCCGGCCATTTTGCTGGCGACCTGACCCATGCGCTCGTTGTCCAGCCGGCAGGCCTTGGCGCCCAGCTCGAGAGGGCCGCGGCAGCGCAACGGCCATTCGATGCCGACGAACTTCTCGCCCACCTGGCAGGCCGGGTCGGGCATGTCGCTCTTGTCGCCTTCGACGATGATGCCGACGCGATAGTCCATACCCAGCACCCGCAGATCGACATCGCCGTCGCCATTGACGGTCATGCCCGGGATGCGAACCTTCAGGTCCGGGTTGCTGGCCACGCCGTTGCGGAAATTCAGGTTGCCCTTGAGCTCCTGGAACGGTGTGTCCTTGCCCCGCGGTTCGCCGCTGAGGGTTTTGCGGTTGAGCGTGGCGATGCCTCTGCACAACTGTTGTTCGAGGTTGGCGTTGAGCAGCACGCCATTGTTGATCACGAAACTGGCGTTGCCGTTGAGGGTTTCGATCAGCGCTTTCTGGCTGTTGCCACTGCCAGTCAGGGTGCTGTTGAGGGTCACCAGGCCTTTGACCGGAGGATTTTTGCCCTGACTTTCGAGGATTTTCTCCACCGGCACCCGGCTGATCTGGGTCTGCAGGTTAAGCAGTGGCGCCTGTGGGCGTACGTCGAGGGTGCCTTTGGCGTCGAAGCTGCCTTCGTAGAGGTCGCCACGCAGGTCCGACAGGGTCAGCAGCCCGCCCTGGCCGTTGGCCTTGAGGATGGCGTTGTGGATCGGCAGTTTCTCCAGGGTCAACTGGCCGAAGGTCAGGTCGGCATCCACGTCCAGCTTGCTCAGGCGCTCCACCGGCAACAGGCGTTCATTGCTCCACGCCTCTTTGGTCGGTGCCGGCGGCAACGGAGTGGTGCCAGCGCCTGCCATGGCATCGGCTTCGGTACTGGCGACTTCCGCCTGGCGCACCTGTTTCGCGCTGTTGGCCTCGGCGGACTTCGGCGGCAGGTAGCGGTCGACGTTGAAGGTATCGGCCTTGAGCGTGGCGCGCAGCGATTGTTTGGCAAAGTCTTCGACCGCGATACGGCCGGTGAAGGTGCTGTCGTCGACTTTCAGATTGATGTCATCGAGCACAAGGCTGGTCGGCGTGGCTGCGAGACGGCTGACCAACTCGACCTTGCTCAGGCTGCCTTCGGCCATCTTTGGCAGTTGCTGGCCGATGCTGTCGACGAATTTCGCCAGATCGAACTGGGCAACCGACAGACCGCCACTGATCTGCGGGGTCTTGTCGAGTTCGTTGACCTTCAACTCGCCCAATGCGCGAAGCTGGTTGGCGGAGATTTTGATGCCGGTCCATTCAGCGACATTGGCGGCCTTGTCCAGCAGCAACTGCCCCTGGGCGGCAAAGGTTACGGTCTTGCCTTGCAGCGGATCGCCGGCGAGTTCACCGGACAGTCTCATGTCTTCGAGCTTGTAGCGCTGCAACGCGCGCTCAAAACGCAGCTCGCCGTTGAGTTCGGTCCGGACCCGCAGAACAGGCTGGTTGGTGCCCAGGAAGGCGGTGAGTTTCACCGGAATGTTGGTGGAGTCATGCACCGGACCGGTGCTCAGCTGGATACTTTCTGCGCTGAATTGACGGCCGGTTTTCTCGTCGCTGAATTCCACGCGGGCGTTATTGACGGTCAGGCTGTCGATGTCCAGGCGCATGGGTTGCGGCGGTTTCTCCGGCTGGGCGGCAGGTTGCGGCTCGGCCTCGCCGGTGGTGGCGGGCGGGGTGCCAGCGGTGGTCGCCTTGGCCGGGACCTTGCCGATGTCTTCCCAGTTACCGTGACCGTCCTTGTCGCGGTTCAGGCGCAGGTTCAGGCCCTCCACACGCACGTCGCTCATCTGCACTTCCCGGCGCAGCAGCGGCAGCACGCGCACCGAAAGACCGAGCATCTGCAAATCGGCGAAAGGCTCGGCCGGCTTGGCCAGGGTTGCCACGGCGGCGTCGTGCAGTTCCAGGCCAAGCCAGGGGAACAGGCTCCAGCCGATATCGCCATTGAGCGTCAGCTCGATGTGGGCTTTGTCGCGGGCAATCTGACGAATCTCGTCTTTATAGTCGTTGGGATCGAAGAGGTGGGTCAGGGCAAAGCCCAGCGCCACAATGATCAGCAACAACCCGAGAAGTACCAGACCCAGGATTTTGCCGAACGCTTTCATGGGCGAGTCCTTGTAGTTAATCGAATTCAAAATTTAGCCGAGGAGTATAGCGCCCCGCGGCGGACGACCGGTCAGCGATCACTCGGACAGGGCATCAAGTGGCACGTTCAGCTTCGCCGCCAGTGCCTGGGCTTCCAGGTGGCCGGCGGGCGCGAGCAGATGCAGGGTGGCGCCGGACTGGGCAGCCATGGCCTGTGCTGCACGCACCAGGCGCTCCGCGACCCCACGGCGGCGGGTGATTTTTCGTACGCACAATTGGGACAGATGCCAGATGTCCGCTTGCCGTTGCAGGCGCGCCGCGCCCAGCAGCCGATCATTGAAACGCCCTGCGATCAATGAGCCTTCCGCCAGATTTGTTTCAATCAGTTGCACGTCCCCTGTGAACGGCGCAAACAGCCACTGCGGAGCGTCGCGATAGATTTTCTGCAGATCTTGCTGATCCTGATCGGTGGCTTGATTCAGCAATTGGACAATGACCGGCATGGTCTCTCCTTGGAAGTGAGTCGTGGTGTGCAGGCGCAGCTTTCGGCAGCGTCAGCAGGGGAGCGCGTGAGCCAATAGTGGTACGAGAACAGACAACTTCGAAAAACGTGATGTCACTTTGGTTTTTCTGTCACGTGCAAATGGTAACCTTCGCCCGTTCGTCCGTCCTTCTGCGACCCGATGTCGCACCAAAGTTGAGCTTTCCCTGAAAAAACAGTCGTGCCTGCGTGCGCCAAGGCTGGAGGGTGAAGAGTGGCTGGCGAACCATACTAATAATTGGGGGATACACAATGACCACGAGTATTGCGGCTGACGGCTACGCCGACCAGCCCTCGTTCCTGTCCAAGGAGCGCATCATCGCCAAGCCCGGTTTCAACCGTTGGCTGGTGCCGCCGGCCGCTCTGGCCATCCACCTCTGCATCGGCATGGCCTACGGCTTCTCGGTGTTCTGGCTGCCACTGTCCAAGGCCCTGGGCATCACCAAGCCGCTGGCCTGCGCGCCAGACATGAGCTTCATCGCCCAGGTCTTTTCTTCGCAATGCGACTGGCCGATCTCGATGCTCGGCTGGATTTACACCCTGTTCTTCATCTTCCTGGGTTGCTCGGCAGCCATCTGGGGTGGCTGGCTGGAACATGCCGGGCCGCGCAAGGCTGGCGTCGTGTCGGCACTGTGCTGGTGTGGTGGCCTGCTGATTTCGGCGTTGGGTATCTACACCCACCAGATCTGGCTGATGTGGATCGGCTCCGGGGTTATCGGCGGTATCGGTCTGGGCCTGGGTTACATCTCGCCGGTGTCGACACTGATCAAGTGGTTCCCGGACAAGCGCGGCATGGCGACCGGCATGGCGATCATGGGCTTCGGCGGTGGCGCGATGGTCGGTGCGCCGTTGGCGACTGCGCTGATGAATCATTTCGGTTCGCCGGAAGGTGTCGGTGTATGGCAGAGCTTCGTGGCAATGGCTGCGATCTACTTCGTGTTCATGATCGGTGGCGCTCTGTCCTATCGCGTTCCGCCAACCGGCTGGAAGCCTGAAGGCTGGACTGCGCCGGCGAAAAAAGCTTCGAATGCGATGATCACCCATCGTCACGTACACGTGAACGTGGCGTGGAAAACCCCGCAGTTCCGCCTGGTCTGGCTGGTGCTGTGCCTGAACGTATCGGCCGGTATCGGCATCCTCGGCATGGCTTCGCCGTTGCTGCAGGAAGTCTTTGGCGGCAAGTTGCTGGGCAATGAGCTGGCGTTCGGTCAGCTGGACGCTTCGCAACTGGCGTCTATTGCCGCGATCGCTGCCGGTTTCACCGGCCTGCTGAGCCTGTTCAACATTGGTGGCCGGTTCTTCTGGGCATCGTTCTCGGACTTCCTGGGCCGCAAAAACACCTACTTCGTGTTCTTCGCCCTGGGCATGACGCTCTACGCCTTGATTCCGAATCTCGGTCATTCGGGCCACATCGCCCTGTTCGTGGCGGCGTTCTGCGTTGTCCTGTCGATGTACGGCGGCGGTTTCGCGACCGTTCCGGCTTACCTGGCTGACCTGTTCGGTACGCAAATGGTCGGCGCGATCCACGGTCGCCTGCTGACGGCGTGGGCAGCGGCGGGCGTGCTGGGTCCGGTACTGGTGAACTACCTGCGTGAGTATCAGTTGAGCATCGGCGTTGAACGTGCCGCCGCTTACGACATCACGCTGTACATCCTCGCGGGCCTGCTGGTGCTGGGTTTCCTCTGCAACCTGATGGTGCGCCCGGTGGCCGACAAGTACTTCATGACCGATGCTGAACTGGCTGCCGAACAGGCACTGGGTCACGACAAAGGCGCCGACGGCAGCACCGTGCTGGAGTGGAAAGCCGCTGCCGGCACCAAGCCGCTGGCGGTGGCTGCCTGGCTGGTGGTGGGTATCCCGCTGGCCTGGGGCGTGTGGGTGACGCTGCAGAAGACGGCGGTGCTGTTCCACTAAAGGCTCTGGCCCGGGCCTTGGCGGCCCGGGCCAGTCCTGCTTGACGCCGAACCTGTGGGAGCGGGCTTGCTCGCGAAGAGGGAGTGTCAGTCGACTTTAATGTTGCCTGACACGCCGCTTTCGCGAGCAAGCCCGCTCCCACATTTGTTTTGAAACTGTCCAAATGGCTTGTATGGACATGTCTATCGCCGGTGACTCGAGGGTCTGTCCGTCAGCGATATCACCTCCCGTGTTTCTGTTTGGCGCCCGCGCGCCTATAATGGCTGCCTTTTTCGCCCAATGATTTTGCGGAGCTGGTGATGGCCGAACGTAAGGCGTCTGTCGAGCGCGACACTCTGGAAACCCAGATCAAAGCCTCGATCAACCTTGATGGCACCGGTAAGGCCCGATTTGATATCGGTGTTCCTTTCCTTGAGCACATGCTGGACCAGATCGCCCGTCATGGGTTGATCGACCTGGATATCGTCAGCAAGGGTGACCTGCATATCGATGACCACCACACCGTGGAAGACGTCGGTATCACCCTCGGCCAGGCATTCACCCAGGCCATCGGCGACAAGAAAGGCATCCGTCGTTATGGCCACGCCTATGTGCCGCTCGATGAAGCACTGTCGCGCGTCGTGATCGACTTCTCCGGCCGCCCTGGCCTGCAGATGCATGTTCCGTACACCCGCGCCACCGTCGGCGGTTTCGACGTTGACCTGTTCCAGGAGTTCTTCCAGGGCTTCGTCAACCACGCCAACGTCACACTGCACATCGACAATCTGCGTGGCCACAACACCCACCACCAGATCGAAACCGTGTTCAAGGCTTTCGGCCGCGCGCTGCGCATGGCCGTCGAGCTCGATGACCGCATGGCCGGGCAAATGCCATCGACCAAGGGCGTTCTGTAATGCAGACAGTCGCGGTTATCGATTACGGCATGGGCAACCTGCACTCGGTGGCCAAGGCCCTCGAGCACGTCGGCGCCGGCAAGGTGCTGATCACCAGCGATGCGAGCGTGATTCGCGAAGCCGACCGGGTGGTTTTCCCAGGTGTCGGTGCGATTCGCGATTGCATGGCGGAAATCCGTCGCCTGGGCTTCGATGCGCTGGTGCGTGAAGTCAGCCAGGACCGTCCGTTCCTCGGCATCTGCGTCGGCATGCAAGCCTTGCTCGACAGCAGCGAAGAGAACGACGGCGTCGACTGCATCGGCCTGTTTCCGGGGGCGGTGAAGTTCTTCGGCAAGGACCTGCGTGAAGACGGCGAGCACCTGAAGGTCCCGCACATGGGCTGGAACGAAGTGAAGCAGACGGTCAATCACCCGCTGTGGCACGACATTCCGGACATGGCGCGCTTCTACTTCGTGCACAGCTACTACATCGCCGCCGCCAATGCGCGCCAGGTGGTGGGCGGCGGCCACTACGGGGTCGATTTCGCCGCGGCGCTGGCCGATGGCTCGCGTTTCGCCGTGCAGTTCCACCCCGAGAAAAGCCATACCCATGGCCTGCAACTCTTGCAGAACTTCGCTGCGTGGGACGGTCGCTGGTAAATGGCTGTCAAGAAATCCAAGCCGCCAATCCTCTCGCTCACCCCTGAGCAGGAGGTAGAGGCCAACCGCAAGATCAAGCGCTTCATGGAGGAGCGCTTCGAGCTTGATTTGGGCTCGTTCGAGGCGGCCGAGATTCTTGAGCTGTTTACCCGCGAAATTGCTCCGCACTATTACAACAGAGCGATTTTCGATGTGCAGACGCACCTCAAAGAGAGGTTCGAAAGCATCGAAAGCGACCTGTGGGCGCTCGAGAAAAACTGATTTCCGAGCCAAGCTGAACATTCAATTCTGAAGGTTTGCCAGATGCTGATTATTCCCGCTATCGATCTTAAAGACGGTGCCTGTGTTCGTCTGCGCCAGGGCCGCATGGAAGATTCCACAGTGTTCTCCGATGACCCGGTGAGCATGGCTGCCAAGTGGGTGGAGGGCGGTTGCCGCCGTCTGCATCTGGTCGACCTGAACGGCGCGTTCGAAGGCCAGCCGGTCAACGGCGAAGTGGTCACCGCCATCGCCAGGCGCTACCCGAACCTGCCGATCCAGATCGGCGGCGGTATCCGCTCCCTGGAAACCATCGAGCACTACGTGAAAGCGGGCGTGAGCTACGTGATCATCGGCACCAAGGCTGTGAAAGATCCGGCTTTCGTTGCTGAAGCCTGCCGCGCGTTCCCCGGCAAGGTGATCGTTGGCCTGGACGCCAAGGACGGTTTCGTTGCCACTGACGGCTGGGCTGAAATCAGCACCGTGCAAGTGATCGACCTGGCCAAGCAGTTCGAAGCTGACGGCGTGTCTGCCATCGTTTACACCGACATCGCCAAAGACGGCATGATGCAGGGCTGCAACGTACCCTTCACCGCTGCGCTGGCGGCCGCGACTTCGATCCCGGTGATCGCCTCCGGCGGCATTCACAACCTGGGTGACATCAAGACGCTGCTCGACGCCAAGGCGCCAGGCATCATCGGCGCAATCACCGGGCGCGCCATCTACGAAGGCACCCTCGACGTCGCCGAAGCGCAAGCTTTCTGCGATTCGTACAAAGGCTGAGGACTGACCATGGCGCTGGCCAAACGCATCATCCCTTGCCTGGACGTGGACAACGGCCGGGTCGTCAAGGGTGTGAAATTCGAAAACATCCGCGACGCCGGTGACCCGGTGGAAATCGCCCGTCGTTACGACGAGCAGGGTGCCGACGAGATTACCTTTCTCGACATCACCGCCAGCGTCGACGGTCGCGATACCACGCTGCATACCGTCGAGCGCATGGCCAGCCAGGTGTTCATCCCGCTGACCGTCGGCGGTGGCGTGCGTACCGTGCAGGACATTCGCAATCTGCTCAATGCCGGTGCGGACAAGGTTTCGATCAACACCGCTGCCGTGTTCAATCCGGAATTCGTCGGTGAAGCCGCGCAGCATTTCGGCTCCCAGTGCATCGTCGTCGCGATCGACGCGAAGAAGGTTTCCGGCCCGGGCGAAACCCCACGCTGGGAAATCTTCACCCACGGCGGGCGCAAGCCGACCGGCCTCGACGCTGTCGAGTGGGCGAAGAAGATGGAAGGCCTGGGTGCGGGTGAAATCCTGCTGACCAGCATGGACCAGGACGGCATGAAAAACGGCTTCGACCTGGGCGTCACCCGTGCCATCAGCGATGCGCTGGGCATTCCGGTCATCGCTTCCGGAGGTGTCGGCAACCTGCAGCACCTGGCTGACGGTATCCTCGAAGGCCACGCCAGCGCAGTGCTGGCGGCGAGTATTTTCCACTTCGGCGAATACACCGTTCAGGAAGCCAAGGCGTATATGGCCCATCGCGGAATCGTGATGCGTTAAACATTCCGATGCAGGCCAGTGGACATCATGGCGGGCTCAAGGCACTCTTGGGTACGCCATGGATTTCGGTAGCCAGACATGCTTAAACGCCTTCTTCTTGCCCTTGCCAGCGCTTCTCTGTTGTTGATCAACGGCGCTCAGGCCAATGACCGTCCCGATACCGACATGGTGTTGCTGACGGAAAACTTCCCGCCATACAACATGGCGAAGAACGGCAAGAACTTCGCGCAGGATGAAAACATCAATGGCATCGCCACTGACATCGTCCGCGAGATCTTCAAGCGCGCTGACATCACCTACAGCCTGACACTGCGCTTCCCCTGGGAACGAATCTACAAACTCACCCTGGAAAAACCCGGCTACGGCGTGTTCGTCATGGCCCGCTTGCCGGACCGCGAAAAGCTCTTCAAATGGGTCGGCCCCATCGGCCCGGACGACTGGATCATGCTGGCCAAGGCTGACAGCAAGATCACCCTCGAAACCCTGGACGATGCGCGCAAGTACAGGATCGGCGCCTACAAGGGCGATGCGATTGCCGAGACGTTGACCAAGCAGGGGTTGAATCCGGTAGTGGTGCTGCGCGACCAGGACAACGCGAAGAAACTGGTCAACGGCCAGATCGACCTGTGGGCAACCGGCGACCCGGCCGGCCGTTACCTGGCAAGGCAGGACGGCGTGACCGGGCTCAAGACGGTATTGCGTTTCAACAGCGCTGAACTCTATCTGGCGCTGAACAAGGACGTGCCGGATGACGTCGTTGCCAAGCTTCAGGCTGCCCTGGATCAGCTGCGCAAGGAAGGCGGCGTGGACGACATCATGGCGCGTTATCTGTAGCGACAGATTCGGCTGGCTGCTGCGTAGAGGTAGCGGTTTTGCTGTCTGTTTCCGGCGGGTATTCGGTCAGGTACAGGCTGTCGATTTCGGTGTAGAGGACGTCGTTGGCCACTTGAGCACCGTCCTCGCGCAGCAGTCTGAAGCGACTTTCAATCACATAAACCGCCACACTGGTTTTTTTCGCGATGCGGGTGATGACTTCCACGGCGGCGGAGGTTGTCCAGCCGATGTGCGAGGTTTCAGTGTGTGTGAACGCCTTGCTCAGTTTCGCCGAGAAACGGATCGAAGCGGACAGCAGCACATGCAGGTTCATCGGGTTTGACACGTAGAGCGGCCACTCGGACGCGACCCTGATGGTGGTGGCATCAGTGAACTGTTCCAATGACTCACTCCTCTGTACTCGTGGTGCTGTCCATTTGAAGGTCTGGCCGACAGTCCCGGTATTGTGCCCATGCCCGACGAGCACATAGCGATCCGATCTTTCCAGGCGGTAGAACGGCGATGTCTGGAATTGCTCCAGTGGGGTCAGGTCGGGGTCTATGACTGCGAACCAGGGAAGTCGGGCTGTTTGAGTGATCGTGGGCATTTCTTCGGCGGCGGGCGATTCATGCCCGGAGAGAACAGGCGGCGCGGGTGGCGGGGCGACTTGCAGCGCTACCTGCATGCGCAATGAGTAGGCGACGGTATTGGCTGCAGGCCTGCCATGGCTGTTGATGCCGATGAAGGTGCCCGGCGAGAAGTAGATCTCACCCGCTTCGGCACTCGGCGGGTCGATGGCCCAGGCGCTGAAGTCCTGCCTGGCGCCACTGCCATTATCGCTCCAGATCGTGTTGCTGACGCTGGACGCGACCACCAGATCTTCCCGGACGCAACGCACGGTATTGGGCAGCGGTTTGTCACGACCATTGGAGCAGACCATTCCCAGCGCCACATAGCCGGTGGGAGGAATCGGGCGCCATATCGTGCAGTCGGCGTCGGCGCGGGAGTTCGAATCCTTCCAGACCCGTTCAAAGTCCTCAGGGGCGCTGAGCGCTTTGCCTTTTGATGTATCTCCATTCTCCGCCGGGCCTTCGCAAACCACGGCCACGACGGTGTTGCCGTTAATGTTGTCGAATCCGGGGGTGGCGAAATCGCCGAGTGGAAAATATCCCGGCAGGGTATCGGGAGCAGGGGTCGGGCGCCAGAAGCTTCCCGGTTTGGAACCGGAGCCTTTGCTGTCCCAGATGCGATGGAACTCGGTGGTGAAGTTGATCAACAGATTACCGAACTTTATCGGTGCCCTTTGCCCATTGGGCGATGTTGCTATTTCGCTGGTTTGCATACTCGATCCTGATAGCTCAAAGGTGACATTTGGAGGTCACGGGTGGTTGAGCGCTTACTTTCAGGAATCGGGATGTGGGTCCCGCGGTAAGTATTTATCGACGTGTGCCAGGGCCTATCGGTAGATGCCGTCTTTGCCATGGGCTGCGGTGGCCCGATTGCCGCGTACGCTGATCATCTGCCGGATATCGATCCACTCGATTCCCTGCGCCTTGAGCTTCGGCAGTTCGCGTTCCAGCACCGCCAGGGTCTGCGGATAGGGATGGCCGATCATCACCGCCGAACCCTGCTTGTGCGCGAGGTCGATCGCAGTCTGCAGCTGGGTGTAGATCGCCGCTTCAGTGCGCTCGTCATCGAGAAACACATCCCGCGAGACGCTCGCCAGATCGATCTTCTGCGCCTGCTGCGCCGCGACCGTCTGAGCGCTGGTGCGACTGTCTACGAAAAACTTGTGTCGGAGTTGCAGTTCAGCCATCAGCCACGCCATGGCCGCGGGTTGCGCGGTCATTCGGCTGCCCATGTGGTTATTGATGCCGGCGGTGTAGGGCACCATTTTGAAGGCGGCGTTGAGGCGCTTTTCGAGTTCTTCCAGTGGCAGTTCAGGGTGCCAGGCGAACGGGCCGGTGGCCGGGTCCATGGGCATGTGCAGGATGACGATCTTGCCGGCGCGATGGGCTTCGCGGGCAAATTCGGTGGCATGGGGCGTGTCGGGTATGATCGCCGCGGTGACCGGGCCGGGCAGGGCCAGCACACGGCGATCCCGGGGCAGGTTCTGCCCCAGGTCGTCGATGATCAGGCTCAGGTAGGCCTTGTGAGGTACCTGTCCGGCGGGGGTGGCGTGAACCGTACCCGCCAGACAGCACAACAGAACGAGGATGAAGCGCAAACCCATCCTCAACGGCCGGAGGTGATGCTCAGCCCTTTAAGCAGGCTAAGGGCCTGGGCCAATTGGTAGTCGTCATCCTGCGGCATGGCCTTGGCCTTGCCGCCGGAACCTGTCGGTTTGTCTTCGCCGCCGTTGCCATTGCCCAGGTGACCTTGCAGGTCGGCTTCCTTGAAGTAGTCGCCGTCCTGCTCGCTGGTGATCTTGGCCTTGCGTACTTCGATGTCCGGGACGATGCCTTGGGCCTGGATCGAGCGGCCATTCGGCGTGTAGTACAGCGCGGTGGTGATCTTCAGCGCACGATCGTTGTTCAGTGGCAGCACGGTTTGCACCGAGCCTTTGCCGAAGCTGGTGGTGCCCATGACTACCGCGCGTTTCTGGTCCTGCAAGGCGCCGGCGACGATTTCCGAAGCCGATGCGCTGCCGCCGTTGATCAGCACGACCATTGGCACGGCCTCGCTTTCGTCCTTGCCGGTGGCCGAGAAGCGCAGTTCGGAGTTGGCGATACGGCCCTTGGTGTAGACGATCAGGCCCTTGGTGATGAAGTGGTCGACCACTTCCACCGCTGCCTGCAGCACACCGCCCGGGTTGTTACGCAGGTCGAGCACGATGCCCTTGAGCTTCTTGCCGTTTTCCTTGCGCAGCTTGGCCAGGGCCTTGGAGACCTCTTCGCCGGTCTTGACCTGGAACTGGGTGATGCGGATGTAGCCGTAGCCGGACTCCAGCAACTGGCTCTTCACGCTTTTCACTTGAATGATGGCGCGGGCCAGGGTCACGTCGAACGGCGTGCCACCGTCGCGTACCAGGGTCAGGGTGATTTTCTGGCCGATCTTGCCGCGCATCTTGTCCACGGCTTCGGTCATGCTCTGGCCGCGGGTAGGCTGGCCGTTGATCTTGACGATGAAGTCACCGGCCTGGATGCCGGCCTTCGAGGCAGGGGTGTCATCGATCGGCGACACCACCTTGATGAAGCCGTCCTCGGCGCCGACTTCAATGCCCAGGCCGCCGAATTCGCCGCTGGTGCTTTCCTGCAATTCGGCAAAGTCTTCCGGACCCAGGTAGGCAGAGTGCGGGTCGAGGTTGCTGAGCATGCCCTTGATGGCATTTTCCAGCAGGGTCTTGTCGTCCACCGGTTCGACGTATGCAGCCTTGATACGGTCCATGACCTCGGCGAAGGTGCGCAGCTCTTCCAGCGGCAATGGCGCCTTGGTGGTCGCCGCAGTGCCCGCAGGTGCGGCCGCCGGGGCTGGTTGAGCAGCGAACGCCAACGGCGCGCCGATCACCAGGGCGATCGTCAGGGCCAGCGAGGTAAGGCGGGACAAATGCAGCATGTCGAACGAACTCCTGAATTAGGCGGCACGCTTATCCTTGCGTGCGACACCATTGCGCCGGATCACTCGGGTGACCCTGCTGACGAATCGCAAAATACAGTGCTGGCGTGTCCTGTCCGCCACTGTTACCGACAGTGGAGATGGACTCACCGGCTTTAACCACATCACCCGCAGACTTGAGCAGCGTCTGGTTGTGACCGTAAAGACTCAAAAAACCGTTGCCGTGGTCGAGGATCACCAGCAGCCCGGCGCCACGCAACCAGTCGGCGAACACCACGCGACCGCCGTGTACCGCATGCACCGCGCTGCCGGCGGAGGCGCCGATCATCACGCCGTCCCACTTGGTCCGTGCATCGTCGCCACGGGTTTCACCGAAGCGCGCCAGCAGTCGGCCGTCGACAGGCCAGGGAAGCTTGCCGCGGGTAGACGCAAACGGACCGCCAAAAGTTTCGCCTGAGCTGGAAACCAGCGCACCAGGTGTTGATCTGACCGGTTTTCGTGGGGCTTCATCGCTGGCATCTGCCTGCTCCTGAGCCTCACGCAAACGCTTTTTTTCCGCTTCCTGCTGGGCAATCAGCGCTTTTTGTCGCGCTTCTTCTGCCTCACGAGCCTGGCGTGCCAGGGTTTCTTCAATGGTTTTAAGGACTTTAGACAGGTCTGCCTGATCCTGCTCGCGGGCTGCCAGTTTTTGATCGCGAGCCTTCACGTCGTCATTGAGCTTGGCCAGGGCTTGCTGGCGCTCCTGACGGACCTTGTCGAGTTCAGTGCGCTGGGAGTCGAGGTTGCCTTGCTGCACCAGCAGCTGGGCCTGCTGTTTGGCGATGTCCTGTTCGACATTGGCCAACTGGCGGAGGGTTTCGTTGAAATTCTTCAGCTGTTCCAGGCGAGCCTGGCTCAGGTAGTCGTAATAGGTGAGGGTGCGGGCGAATTTTTCCGGATTCTGCTGGTTGAGCAGCAGCTTCAGGTACTCCTGGCGACCGTTCTGGTAGGCGGCCCGGGCCTGGATGGCGATCAGTCTTTGCTGTTCAGTGCGCGCGCTCTGGAGTTTTTTTTTCTCCGCATCGAGTCGCTGCAGCTCGGCTTCGCTCTTCTTCAGCTCTTTTTGCAGGGCTTCGACCTGCTTCTCGAGCTTGCCCATCTCGGTTTCGGTGCCCTTGAGGTCTTTCTGCACGCCGGATTTTTCTTCCTGCAGCTTGCTCAGCAGCTTCTTCAGCTCGGCAATGTCCTGACGCGTGGCTTCCAACTGTTGTTGGGTTTGCGCGCGCTCGTCCGCGAAGGCCGGTTGGAGCAGGCATGTCAGAGCAAGGGCTATCAGGACGCGAAGCATAGAGGCGGGCAGCACCAGGGAAAGGGACGGCCTAGTATGCCCGCCCCACGCTGCAAAAAAAACGCCCAATTGGGACTGTGTGATAACTGGAGCAAACGACAGGGTAAATACCTGTTTGAAAACCCCAGAAACCACTGTGGGAGCGGGCTTGCCCGCGAATGCGGTGTGTCAGGCAACTTTGAGGTCGACTGATACACCCTATTCGCGGGCAAGCCCGCTCCCACAGGGTTTTGCAGTGTTCGGGAGAACCGGTTTACACCAGGATCGAAGTCCCGGTCATTTCCGCCGGTTTTTCCAGGCCCAGCAGCTTGAGCATGGTCGGCGCCACGTCCGCCAGCACGCCGCCTTCACGAACCTTGAGGTTGCGCTTGCCGACATAGATGAAAGGCACTGGCTCTGTGGTGTGGGCGGTGTGGGCCTGGCCGGTGGTTTCGTCGGACATCTGCTCGACGTTGCCGTGGTCGGCGGTGATCAGGGCTTCGCCGCCGACTTTCTCCAGGGCATCAACGATGCGGCCGACGCACTGATCCAGGCATTCAACGGCTTTCACCGCCGCTTCGAACACGCCACTGTGGCCAACCATGTCGCCGTTGGCGTAGTTGACCACGATCACGTCGTAGCGCAGGTTTTCGATGGCGTCGACAATGCGATCGGTAACTTCCGGCGCGCTCATTTCCGGCTGCAAGTCATAGGTGGCGACTTTCGGCGACGGGATCAGGATGCGCTCTTCGCCCGGGAACGGTTCTTCACGACCACCGGAAAAGAAGAAGGTCACGTGGGCGTACTTCTCGGTTTCGGCGATGCGCAGCTGGGTCTTGCCGTTTTTCGCCAGGTAGTCGCCCAGGACGTTTTCCAGGCTGCCAGGGGCGAAAGCCGCGGGAGCCGGGATGCTGGCGGCGTATTGGGTCAGCATCACGAAGCCGGCCAGTTTTGGCTGGCGGCTGCGTTCGAATTCCTTGAAATCGTCCTCGACGAACACGCGGGACAGCTCGCGGGCACGGTCGGCGCGGAAGTTCATGAACACCACGGCGTCGCCGTCTTCGACTTTCACCGGCTCGCCGATGGAAGTGGCTTTGACGAATTCGTCGCTTTCGCCGCGCTCGTAGGCGGCCTGCAGGCCTTCCTGGGCCGTGGCGGCATTGAATTCGCCCTTGCCGTCGACGATCAGGTTGTAAGCCTGGGCCACGCGGTCCCAACGATTGTCACGGTCCATCGCGAAGTAACGACCGATCAGGCTGGCGATGCGGCCCTTGCCCAAGGCCTGGAAGGTGGCGTCGAGCAGTTCGATCGACGATTGCGCGCTTTTCGGCGGCGTATCGCGGCCGTCGAGGAAGGCGTGCAGGTAGATGTTCTGCGCGCCGCGCTTGGCGGCCAGTTCGGCCATGGCGATCAGGTGATCCTGGTGGCTGTGCACGCCGCCATCGGACAGCAGGCCCATGAAGTGCACCGCTTTACCGGCGGCAACGGCTTTATCCACCGCGGCGCAGATGGTCGGGTTCTCGAAGAATTCGCCATCGCGGATCGATTTGGTCACGCGAGTGAAGTCCTGGTACACCACGCGGCCGGCGCCGAGGTTCATGTGACCGACTTCGGAGTTGCCCATCTGGCCGTCCGGCAAGCCGACGTCCATGCCGCTGCCCGAGATCAGGCCGTTCGGGACGGTGGCCCACAGACGGTCGAGTACGGGCTTCTTCGCCGCGAACACTGCGTTGGATTCAGGGCTGTCACTGTGACCGAAGCCGTCGAGAATCATCAGGACCAAAGGTTTAGGCGTGGTAGTCATGGAATCCACTCGTGGCTGAATTAAAAAGGGGCGATGGAAAAATGGGAGTGGCAGTTTAAAGCGAAGTTCCGGCCACGTCACCGCCGGACGGGGTTTGGCCCACCTTGGGGGCTGTGTATACTGGCCGACATTTTAATGCCCTGGAACCTCCTTCGATGGTTGCTCACCTGATTGAATTCGCCACCAACCACTACATTCTTGTCGGTATCTTCGTCGTACTGCTGGCTTTGCTGATTGCTTACCAGATGCAAGGCGGCGGCCGCAGCCTGAGCACCGGTGAACTGACCGCATTGGTCAACAAGGACGCCGGTCTGGTGGTAGACATCCGCCCGAGCAAGGACTACGCCGCCGGTCACATTGTCGGCGCCGTGAACATTCCTCAGGACAAACTGGCTGCACGCATCGGCGAGCTGGAAAAGCACAAGGCCAAGACCATCATCCTGGTCGACGCCCTGGGCCAGACCGCCGGTACCCATGCACGCGAGCTGGTGAAGGCCGGTTTCACCGCCGCCAAGCTGTCCGGTGGCGTTTCCAGCTGGAAAGCCGACAACCTGCCGCTGGTGAAGTGATATGAACAACGTCGTCGTCTATTCCAGCGATTACTGCCCTTACTGCTCGCGAGCCAAGTTCCTGCTCGAGAACAAAGGCGTGGCCTTCGAAGAGATCAAGGTCGATGGCAAGCCTCAGGTGCGCGCCGCCATGGCTCAGAAAGCCGGACGCACGTCCGTGCCGCAGATCTGGATCGGCAGCACCCACGTAGGTGGTTGTGATGATTTGTTCGCCCTGGAACGTGCCGGCAAGCTCGATGCGATGCTCAAGGCCTGAATTCCGTACCCAATAAAAGACCCAAGATCAGAAAGGATCTGAGATGACTGACCAACAGAACACTGCAGCTAGCGAAGAAGAAACCGCACCGCAATTCTCCTTGCAGCGCATCTACGTACGTGACCTGTCCTTCGAAGCCCCGAAAAGCCCGGCGATCTTCCGCCAGCAGTGGGAGCCGAGCGTCGGTCTGGATCTGAACACCCGCCAGAAGGCACTGGAAAACGATTTCCACGAAGTCGTGCTGACCCTGTCGGTCACCGTGAAGAACGGTGAAGAAGTGGCGTTCATCGCCGAAGTGCAACAGGCCGGTATCTTCCTGATCAAGAACCTGGACGCAGCTTCCATGAGCCACACCCTGGGCGCGTTCTGCCCGAACATCCTGTTCCCGTACGCTCGCGAAGCGCTGGACAGCCTGGTGACCCGTGGTTCGTTCCCGGCACTGATGCTGGCTCCGGTGAACTTCGATGCGCTGTACGCCCAAGAGCTGCAGCGCATGCAGGCGGCCGGCGAGACTCCGACCGTTCAGTAAAAAGCTTCGTTTGTCCCATGAAAAAAGCGCCTTTGATGGCGCTTTTTTCATGGGGCAAACGAAACCTTCGATTAGGAGCTGCCGAAGGCTGCGATCTTTTGATCTTGCTTTTAAAAATCAAAATCAAAAGATCGCAGCCTTCGGCAGCTCCTACATAGGCGGCGGTGTTATTTGAAGTCGTTCTGCCGCCAGGCTTCGTAAACGGCCACCGCCACGGTATTGGACAGGTTCAGGCTGCGGCAGCCTTCACGCATCGGCAGGCGCAGGCGTTGTTCGCCGGGTAGGGCATCGAGCACTTCGGCGGGCAGGCCACGGCTTTCCGGGCCGAACAGGAATGCATCGCCCGGTGCGAAACTGACGTCGTGGAACGGCCGCGAGCCCTTGGTGGTGAAGGCGAACAGCCGCGGGTTGCCCAGGCTTTCCAGGCAGCTGGCCAGGTCCGCGTGGCGTTGCAGGGTGGCATACTCGTGGTAGTCGAGGCCGGCCCGGCGCAGGCGCTTGTCGTCCATTTCGAAGCCCAGCGGTTCGATCAAATGCAGGTGGCAGCCACTGTTGGCGCACAGCCTGATAACGTTGCCGGTATTCGGCGGAATTTCCGGTTGGAAAAGGATGACGTGAAACATGCACGGCTCCGAAGGTAAAGATGTGCGGCATTCTACGCCGCAACCCGATGAACGTTCGAAACTATTCCCGCGGGTGATGGCTTCGCTGGCGATTGTCGGGGTGATGGTGGGAATGATGATCGGTCGCCTGACCACCCCCGATCCCACCGAGTTGCAGCAGGTCGAAGTGACGGACGGCGGATTGGTGGTGTGGTTCAACAACGAACCCAAGACCCATGGCGAGATCGTCGATGGCAGCGTCGCGCTGTTGTTCGAGGCCCAAGGCAAGGCGCAGCAGGGGCAGCTCAAGCTCAACGACAAAAGCGTGAACTGGCGGGTGCGTTTGAGTGATGGGGGCTTGGTGCTGACGGTGGTAGCGGCCCGACCGCTGCAGGGCGACTGGGCCGGTAGCGAGGTCGATGACCGCTGGCGGCTGGAGATCCATCTCCGGGAGCAATAAAAGAGGGAATCCCCGGCCTGCCTGTACCAAGGTCCCCAAAAGGATGGGTTCGCGCACGGTGTCGTGAGCCCGGTGTAAAGAGGGAATCCCCGGCCTGCCTGTACCAAGGACCCCAAAAGGGTGGGTTCGCGCACGGTGTCGTGAACCCGGTGTAAAGAGGGAATCCCCGGCCTGCCTGTACCAAGGACCCCAAAACGGCAGGGCTCGTCGCATGAGCGGTGTGAGCCCGATGTAAAAGAGGGGAATCCCCGGCCTGCCTGTACCAAGGTCCCCGAAACCGGGAAGTGAACTGATTCACTGATGAGACTATTGCAGGGGGCGTGCCAGGTTTTAACAAGTTGAAACAGAACGTCGCCTAGAAGCGCTGAAAGCCCCGTAATCCGGGGCTTTCGTGTTTTTTCGATCGGGGTTCGATTGCGAACTCAGGCGGGATTTCGGATCAGCTGCCGTGCGCGATTGCGGTTCACGGTGCATTGCGGCGGTGCAGGGAGCCCTCAAAAGCATCGCGGGCAAGCCTTGCTCCCACAGGTCATGCTCCATTTCAAAATTGGCGCATGACCTGTGGGAGCAAGGCTTGCCCGCGAATGGATCTAAAGAACGACGATGACTTTAAGGCTGTTTAACCCTCGTCCCCTTCATCCTCATCTCCACCATCGACCTTCATCCCCAGCTCTTTGATCTTGCGAGTCAGGGTATTGCGCCCCCAGCCCAGCAGGACCGCGGCATCCCGACGGCGACCCGCTGTGTGCTTGAGGGCGGTCTCGATCATGATCCGCTCGAAGGCAGGTACGGCGCTGTCCAGCAGGCTCGACTGGCCGCGAGCCAGTGCCTGGTCGGCCCACTGGCGCAGTGCCTGCTCCCAGTTGGTCACCGGCGCCGAATCCTGTGGCAGGCTCAGCAGCTCCGGTGGCAGATCGCCGATGTGCACTTCACGACCCGAAGCCATCACCGTGATCCAGCGGCAGGTGTTTTCCAGCTGGCGAACGTTGCCCGGCCAGGGCAGGTTTTTCAGGTATTCCTCGGTCTCGTTTTTCAGCAGCTTCGGCTCAACCGCCAGCTCCTGCGCGGCGCGGCCGAGGAAATGCTTGGCCAGGGTCGGGATGTCTTCACGGCGATCCGACAGGCGCGGAATGTGGATGCGGATCACGTTCAGGCGGTGGAACAAGTCCTCACGGAATTTCCCGGCGTGCACC
Organism: Pseudomonas putida; assembly: GCF_050989985.1. GTDB lineage: Bacteria > Pseudomonadota > Gammaproteobacteria > Pseudomonadales > Pseudomonadaceae > Aquipseudomonas > Aquipseudomonas putida_AI. The sequence continues at coordinate 6,470,005 of NZ_CP158815.1, read as the reverse complement.
AGGGTTTCCAGATTCTGGTGGGTCGCGGCGATGATCCGCACATCGACCTTCACCGGCACATGCCCGCCCACGCGGTAGAACTCACCATCGGCCAGCACCCGCAGCAGACGGGTCTGGGTATCGGCCGGCATGTCGCCGATTTCGTCGAGGAACAGCGTGCCGCCATCGGCCTGCTCGAAGCGCCCGCGACGCAGGTTGGCGGCGCCGGTGAAGGCCCCTTTTTCGTGACCGAACAGCTCGGACTCCATCAGATCCTTCGGAATCGCGGCCATGTTCAGGGCGATGAACGGCGAAGCCGCACGCGGGCTGTGGCGGTGCAGGGCGTGGGCCACCAATTCCTTGCCAGTCCCCGACTCACCGTTGATCAGCACGGTGATGTTGGAGTGGCTCAAGCGGCCGATGGCGCGAAACACTTCCTGCATCGCCGGCGCTTCGCCGATGATTTCCGGAGTGCGGGTCAGCGCTGGAGCGACTTCCAGGCCTTGCTGTTCCTGGGCGTGCTGGTTGGCGCGCTTGACCAGCGACACCGCTTCATCGACATCGAACGGCTTGGGCAGGTATTCGAACGCGCCGCCCTGATAGGACGCGACAGCGCTGTCCAGATCGGAATGAGCGGTCATGATGATCACTGGCAGCCGTGGGTGCTGTTCGCGAATCCGTGCCAGAAGGTCCAGGCCGCTGGCACCAGGCATGCGAATGTCAGAGATGATCACGTCCGGTTGCTGGCGTGCCAGGCGGCTCATCACGCCATCGGCGCTGTCGAAGCTTTGCGTGGTCATGCCTTCCTGTTGCAGGGCCTTTTCCAGAACCCAACGGATAGAACGGTCGTCATCGACGATCCACACGGTTTCACTACGGCTCATGTCGATGTGGCTCCTTGTTCCAGTGGCAGAAAGATCGAGAAAGTGGTGTGGCCTGGGTGGCTGTCACACTCGATCAGGCCCTGGTGCTGGCTGATGATGTTCTGGGTAATGGCCAGGCCCAGCCCGGTACCGTCCGGACGACCGCTGACCATGGGAAAGAAGATGGTTTCCTGAAGTTCCGCAGGAATGCCCGGGCCGTTGTCGATGATTTCGATCTTGGTCACCAGGCGATGGCGTACGTGGCCGATGGTGAATTGGCGCATGGTGCGGGTACGCAGGGTGATGCGGCCCAGGCGCAGTTCGTTCTGGCTGCTGATGGCCTGCATCGCGTTGCGCACGATGTTCAGCACGGCCTGGATCATCTGCTCGCGATCGATCAAAACGTCGGGAATGCTCGGGTCGTAGTCGCGCACCAAAGTGATGCAGCCCTGGCTTTCCGCCTCGACCAGCTGACAGACGCGCTCCAGCACTTCGTGGACGTTGCACATCGCCAGCGACGGCAGCTTGTTGGAGCCGAGCATGCGATCGACCAGATTGCGCAGGCGGTCGGCTTCTTCAATGATCACGTTGGTGTAGTCGCGCAGGCTTTCTTCCGGCAGTTCGCGGGCCAGCAGCTGTGCCGCGCCGCGAATCCCGCCCAGTGGGTTCTTGATTTCATGGGCCAGGCCGCGCACCAGCATCTTGCTGGTTTCCTGCTTCGACAGCTGCGCCTCTTCCTTGGTGATCCGCAGCAAGCGGTCGCGGGGGTGGACCTCAAGCAGCAACATCGTGTCGCCGCCACTGAGGATCGGCGTAACCGCGTAATCGACCGTCAGGGTCTGGCCGGTGAGTGCTGTGAGCATGGCTTCGCGCTTGGTGAACGGGTGGGCCTGCTGGACCGCCTGGCGCAACGAATTCAGGGCTTCGGTGGATTCGGTGAACAGCTCACTGATGAATTGGCCATGGCTGCGCTGGCCGCTGATGGCCAGGAGCATTTCCGCCGCCGGGTTCATGTACTCGAGGCGCAACTCGGCGTCGAGCAGGATCGTCGCCGTGGTGAGGTTATCGAGCAGCAAACGGTGTAGTGCGTCGCTGATGGTCATTCAGGACCTCTTTTGGCGCATGAATAAAAAGCCGATGCGAGGAAACTGCAAGAACCAAACCAAGGCTCCGAAAAGAAGCGCGCGGCCCCTGAAACAGGCGTTTGACGCTCGATTGCGTGGCGCTCTGCCGGCTTTGGCGGGTCGTTTCGAACCAAAATGGGTTGCAGCGAGAAAACGATGCAACTATTCGCACCAATATAGTGCGCAAACCTGAACAGGGTTAGAAGAAGCGCAAAAACGGATTTTTTTCTTCAACAGGTTTGTCGGCGAGCGGGCATTCCGGGCGCTGGCCGAAGTCTTCGAGGGTGCAGGGTCTGACCTTGCGTTTTTGCGCCAGTGACATGCGCAGCATGTGCATCGGCTGATTGGCGGTGCGCTCGACGGTCCGGCCTTGTTCGTCGAGGATTTCCACGGACAGTTGATGGGTGCCGCGGTCGACGTTGGTCAGCGGGAACACCGGGCTCAGGCCTGGTTCGGCAGTGGGTTGGCCATCAAGCAGCAAGCGATAACGATGGCCTCGTTGCAGACCCGGTTCGCTGGTCACGCTGACAATGATTTCCCCGGCGGTGCTGCGCACGGTGGCGTCCGGTTCCGGCACCAGGATACGCAGCAGGTCATAGCGAAACGGCGGTTTCTTCTCCGGCTTCTGGCTACTTGCGATGGCAGGCGCAGTGTTCGGAGCGGACATTCGATTGCCGGTCGCCAGCGGTACATGTTTGGCGTTACCGGTTTTTGGCTGGTCGGTGAACACTCGATTGCCCTGGGCGTCGACGTAGGTGAACACCTCTGCCGAGGCGGGCAGCGCGAACAGGCAGGCGATCAGCAGCCAGGCCTTCAAGGCTTGTGTACCCGTTGCACAGTGAAGGTCACGGTGGGGCTTTGCTGTATGACTGTTTCCCCGTCGATCACTTGCACGGCGAGGCTGTGCAGGCCGCGATCGATGTTGACCAGTTGCAGGGTCGGCACATTCCCCGGCTGACCGTAGGGTTGGTCGTCCAATAGCAGCCTGAACAGATGCGGACCTTGCAGGCGCGGCTTGATCAGTACGTTGACGGTGAAGGTGCCATTGTTGGCGCGCAGGGCTTCGGTGGTGGGCAGGCCGGTGAGCTCAAGGAGCTCGTAGGCACCATGGGGCTGTTCAGGGTTGCCGGCCCTGGCCGTTGGTGCAGGATTGCCCTGTGGCTGGGGTTCGACGCTGTTGAGCGGCGGCAGGTCGACCGGCCGGGCGGTCACGCCATCGGGTGGCTGGTTGCTGTAGGCGGTATTGCCGTCGTCGTCGGTGTACTTGTAGATCTGCGCCGCGGCGGGCAGGGCGATCAGCAGCAGGATGTAGAGAAAACCACGAGCCATAAAATCGACCGGAAGCGAAAGCGTTGGGTTGCAGCATAGGTCACGGGTGGCGGTTGTCTCAAACCGTTAACACCTGGCCATGATTTGCCCCGCTCCCCCAGGCGCTGCAAATCCCCTGTAGGAGCGAGCTTGCTCGCGATGGCGGACTGTCATTCGATAATGATTTTGACTGACCCACCGCTATCGCGAGCAGGCTCGCTCCCACAGTTGATCTCCATCGATTGTTAAATCCCGGGCACAAAAAAGGCCTCCCGAAGGAGGCCTCTTTTTACGCCGCTTGCGCAGGCGCTACTGGATTAGCAGCTGTAGTACAGGTCGTATTCCAGTGGGTGTACGAAGGTACGTACCTTGATTTCTTCTTCGCTTTTCAGAGCGATGTAAGCGTCGATGAAGTCGTCGCTGAAAACGCCGCCTTTGGTCAGGAACGCACGACCTTTGTCCAGCTCTTCCAGGGCTTCTTTCAGGCTGCCGCAAACTTGTGGGATCTCTTTGGCCTCTTCAGGCGGCAGGTCATACAGGTTTTTGTCAGCGGCATCGCCAGGGTGGATCTTGTTCTGGATACCGTCCAGGCCAGCCATCATCAGTGCGGCGAAGCACAGGTACGGGTTGGCAGCTGGATCCGGGAAGCGCGCTTCGATACGGCGGGCTTTCGGGCTCGACACGTAAGGAATACGGATCGAAGCGGAACGGTTGCGAGCCGAGTAGGCCAGCATTACCGGAGCTTCGAAGCCTGGAACCAGACGCTTGTAGGAGTTGGTAGCCGGGTTGGTGAAGCCGTTCAGGGCCTTACCGTGCTTGATGATGCCGCCGATGAAGTACAGGGCGGTATCGGACAGGCCGGCATAGCCTTCGCCTGCGAAGGTGTTCTTGCCGTCTTTCCACAGGGACATGTGCACGTGCATACCCGAACCGTTGTCGCCGTACAGCGGCTTAGGCATGAAGGTAGCGGTACGGCCGTAGGCATCGGCAACGTTGTGCACGACGTACTTCAGGGTTTGGGTTTCGTCGGCTTTCTTCACCAGGGTGTTGAACTTAACGCCGATTTCGTTCTGGCCGGCAGTTGCCACTTCGTGGTGGTGAACTTCGACGGTCAGGCCCATTTCTTCCAGTGCGTTGCACATGGAGGTACGGATTTCGTGGTCGTGGTCGAACGGTGGAACCGGGAAGTAGCCGCCTTTGACGCCTGGACGGTGGCCTTTGTTGCCGCCTTCCACGTCCTGGTCGGACATCCAGGAGCCTTGTTCGGAGTAGATCTTGAACATGGAGCCGGAGATGTCGGACTTGAACTTCACTTGGTCGAAGATGAAGAACTCTGGCTCTGGACCGGCGTATGCAGTGTCACCGATGCCGGTGGACTTCAGATACTCTTCGGCGCGCTTGGCGATCGCACGTGGGTCGCGGTCGTAGCCTTGCATGCTCGAAGGATCGACGATGTCGCAAACCAGGATCAGGGTCGGCTCTTCGGTGAACGGGTCCAGAACGGCAGTGCTGTCGTCCGGCATCAGGATCATGTCGGAGGCTTCGATGCCTTTCCAGCCAGCGATGGAGGAACCGTCGAACATCTTGCCGACTTCAAAGAAGTCTTCGTCCAGCGCGTCGCGAGCCGGCATGGTCACGTGGTGCTGAGTACCGCGGGTGTCCGTGAAGCGCAGATCAATCCACTTGACGTCATGATCTTTAATGAGTTGAACCGACTTCGACATACTGTCCTCCGGGGTGGCTTAGGGCGGGTAGTGGATGCCCTTAAATGTTTGTGATGCCGGCGCGAATACTCTGCCAAGGCAACCTGCCTCACAAGGGAGCAAATTGCATGCCAGTGCCCCAGCATGGGTTTTTTGCCCCAAATTCACGCTTATAGAGGTGCAAAGCCCAAAAAAGCGGAAATTCTCGCCCCTTAATGTAGCGTGCAAATTGGAAAGTGAACCGTTTTGGTGCGTGCAAAACCTTCTGCACATTAATTGGTTAAACCTTGAGCAATTTCCGCTATAATCCGCGCCCCCCTTTTTCGGCTGGCCCAGCGCGCGCTGTTTTCATGAAACTAATCGTAAAAGTCTTTCCCGAGATCACCATCAAGAGCCGCCCTGTACGGACGCGTTTCATCCGTCAGCTGGCCAAGAACATCCGTGCCGTGCTCCGCGACCTGGACCCGGCTGTGGTGGTGAACGGCGTGTGGGACAACCTCGAGCTGGAAACCCGCGTCAGCGACCCCAAGGCCCTGAAAGAGATGGGCGAGCGCCTGAGCTGCATGCCGGGCATCGCGCACTTCCTGCAAATCGACGAGTACCCGCTGGGCGATTTCGACGACATCGTCGAAAAGTGCAAGCAGCACTACGGCGAGGCGCTGGCCGGGAAGATTTTCTCGGTGCGTTGCAAGCGTGCCGGCAAGCACACCTTCAGCTCGATCGATGTCGAGAAGTACGTCGGCAGCCAGTTGCGCCGCCAGTGCGGTGCCGCCGGGATCGACCTGAAAAAGCCTGAAATCGAAGTCCGTATCGAAGTTCGCGACCAACGGTTGTTCGTGATCCACAGCCAGCACAACGGCATCGGCGGTTACCCGCTGGGCGCGCTGGAGCAGACGCTGGTGCTGATGTCCGGTGGTTTCGACTCCACCGTGGCGGCCTACCAGATCATGCGCCGTGGCCTGATGGCCCACTTCTGCTTCTTCAACCTGGGCGGACGGGCCCACGAACTGGGCGTCATGGAAGTCGCGCATTTCATCTGGAAGAAGTACGGCAGCTCACAACGCGTGTTATTTGTCAGTGTGCCGTTCGAGGAAGTGCTGGGAGAAATTCTCGGCAAAGTCGATAACAGTCATATGGGCGTAGTATTGAAGCGTATGATGTTGCGCGCTTCCTCCGCGATTGCCGATCGACTGCACATCGAGGCGCTGGTCACCGGTGAGGCGATCTCCCAGGTATCGAGCCAGACGTTGCCGAACCTGTCCGTGATCGACTGCGTGACCGACAAGCTGGTGCTGCGCCCGCTGATCGCCAGTCACAAGCAGGACATTATCGACACGGCCAACGAAATCGGCACCGCCGACTTCGCCCGGCACATGCCGGAGTACTGCGGGGTCATTTCGGTCAATCCGAAGACCGCCGCCAAGCGCTACCGCGTGGAGCACGAAGAGAAAGAATTCGACATGGCAGTGCTTGAGCGCGCGCTCGAGAACGCCAAGCTGGTCCCTATCGATCGCGTGATCGACGAGTTGGGCCAGGACATACAGATTGAAGAAGTCAGCGATGCGCTGGCAGGCCAGATCGTGATCGACATCCGTCACCCGGATGCCGCCGAGGATGACCCGCTGGAACTCGCTGGCATCGAGGTACGAACGATGCCGTTTTATGCACTGAACGCTCGTTTCAAGGAACTGGACCCTACTCGCCAGTACCTGTTGTATTGCGACAAAGGCGTGATGAGTCGCCTGCATGCCCACCATCTGCTCAGTGAGGGGCATGCCAATGTGCGCGTTTATCGACCGAGCTAAGTGCCCGGGGCTGTTTGCCTGTGGCCTGCGTCACCGGCCCCCCGATGCCACCGTCAAGCTGTAACGGCTTTCACGGACGCTACTGTTAATCGCTGCCAAGACTTGTCAGCACACCGAATCCTCTGATCGAGATACACAAGTGATCGAAAATCTACGCAACATCGCCATCATCGCCCACGTTGACCACGGTAAAACCACCCTGGTAGACAAACTCCTGCGTCAGTCCGGCACCCTGGAGCGCAACGAGCTCAACGACGAGCGCGTGATGGACTCCAACGACCAGGAAAAAGAGCGCGGCATTACCATTCTGGCGAAAAACACCGCCATCAACTGGAACGGCTACCACATCAACATCGTGGACACCCCGGGCCACGCCGACTTCGGCGGCGAAGTAGAGCGCGTAATGTCGATGGTCGACTCCGTTCTGCTGCTGGTTGACGCTCAAGACGGCCCTATGCCGCAAACCCGTTTCGTGACCAAGAAGGCTTTCGAAGCCGGTCTGAAGCCAATCGTCGTGATCAACAAGGTCGACCGTCCGGGCGCGCGTCCTGACTGGGTTCTGGACCAGATCTTCGACCTGTTCGACAACCTGGGTGCCACCGACGAACAGCTGGACTTCAAAGTCGTCTACGCCTCGGCCCTGAACGGCATTGCCGGTCTGGACCACACCGAAATGGGCGAAGACATGACCGCGCTGTACCAGGCGGTTGTCGACCACGTTCCAGCGCCAGCTGTTGACCGTGACGGCCCGTTCCAGATGCAGATCTCCGCTCTGGACTACAACAGCTTCCTGGGTGTTATCGGTGTTGGCCGTATCGCTCGTGGTCGCGTCAAGCCGAACACCCCGGTTGTCGCTATCAGCGCCGACGGCAAGCGCCGCAACGGTCGTATCCTGAAGCTGATGGGTCACCACGGTCTGCACCGCATCGACGTTGAAGAAGCAGCTGCCGGCGACATCGTCTGCATCAGCGGTTTCGACGAGCTGTTCATCTCCGACACCCTGTGCGACATCAACACCGTCGAGGCGATGAAGCCTCTGACCGTTGACGAGCCAACCGTTTCCATGACCTTCCAGGTAAACGACTCGCCATTCTGCGGTAAAGAAGGCAAGTTCGTGACCTCCCGTAACATCAAGGATCGTCTGGACAAAGAGCTGCTGTACAACGTTGCACTGCGCGTTGAAGAAGGCGACTCGGCTGACAAGTTCAAGGTTTCCGGCCGTGGTGAGCTGCACCTCTCGGTACTGATCGAAACCATGCGTCGCGAAGGCTTCGAGCTGGCCCTGGGCCGTCCTGAAGTGATCATCCGTGAAGTTGACGGCGTGAAGCAGGAACCGTTCGAAAACGTGACCATCGACATCCCTGAAGAATCCCAGGGCAAGGTCATGGAAGAGATGGGCCTGCGTAAGGGCGACCTGAGCAACATGGTGCCGGATGGCAAAGGCCGTGTTCGCCTGGAGTACAACATCCCTGCTCGCGGTCTGATCGGTTTCCGTAACCAGTTCCTGACCCTGACCAACGGCGCTGGCATCCTGACCTCGATCTTCGATCGTTACGCTCCAGTGAAGTCGGGCCACATGTCCGGCCGTCAGAATGGCGTTCTGGTTTCGGTTGAAACCGGCAAGGCTCTGACCTACTCCCTGGAAACCCTGCAGGCTCGTGGCAAGCTGTTCGTAGAACACGGCCAGGAGATCTACAACGGTCAGATCGTCGGCCAGAACAGCCGCGACAACGACCTGGGCGTCAACCCTACCAAGGGCAAGAAGCTCGACAACATGCGTGCTTCGGGTAAAGACGAAACCATCGCCCTGGTTCCACCTGTTCGCTTCACCCTGGAACAGGCTCTGGAATACATCCAGGAAGACGAGCTGTGCGAAGTAACTCCTAAGTCCATCCGTCTTCGCAAGAAGATCCTGGACGAAAGCGAGCGTACCCGCGCTGCCAAGAAAGCCAAGGCCTAATTAGCCCCGGCTGAACGAAAACGCCCCCGGTCGAAAGGCCGGGGGCGTTTTTGTTTGTGCGTCTTTTTTCGTTGTCGGGCGGGGGCTACTTCACCTCGGAAACACCCGTTCTTCGAGGATCAGGTCCTCTGATCCGGTATGACGTTGCCATCCTCAGTCTCCATGCCCGGTGCGCCCTGCGTGGGTGCAAGCCCAAGGCTGCGGTTGATCGCCACCCAGTGCAGCGCAACATCGACGTTTGCCTGAGCCTGGATACGCTGCACATTGAACAGGCTGCGCTCGGCATCCAGTACCTCCAGCATGGAAACCGTGCCTGCCTGGTATTGCTGCCTGGCCAGGTCGACCGCGCGGGTCGCGGCGGCAGTGGCCTTGTCGAGCTCGGTTTGTCGATGGATGCCCTGGCCGTAAGCCTGGATCGACGTATGGGCTTCGCGCAGCGCCTGTAAAAGGCTTTGCTGGTAAGCCAATCTGGCCTGTTCACGACGGGCATCGCTTGCCTCGATGCGTGAGCCGCTCCGGCCGAAGTCCAATAGTGGCTGGAACAATTGGCTGGTCAGTGCCCAAGGCGCGGCGCCCCCCTGCTCGAACAATGTCAGTGCGCTCAAGGTCAATTGAGGGAAGCGTGCTGCCCTGGTGGCGACGAGCGATTCATCGGCGGCGCGCAACCGTTGCTCTGCAGCCCGCACATCCGGCCGCTCGCGCAGTACCTCGGCGGGCATCGACAACAGTTGCGGCAGCGCGGACTCGGAAAATCGCAGGGATGGGGGAGAAGGCTCGGCAAGCAGGCTGTCGATCCGTGTCTGCTCGCTGGCCAGCAGGTAAGCGAGGTTGTAGCGGGCAGCTTGTGCCTGCTGCTGCGCCGTGGGTATCTCGGCGTGGGTGATCGCGAGCTGGGATTCGATGCGCTCCAGATCAAAACGATTGGCCGACCCCGACTCCAGGCGGGCCCGAGTCACCCGTGCGGTCTGCTCCTGGTTGATGCCGGCCTGGGTGGCGATTTCCATCAACTGCTGCGCCAGCCGGTATTGAAGGTAACTGTTGGCCACCTCTGCCATCAGGCTGAGGCGCAGGCTCAGATAGTCCTGGTGGACTGCATTGAGCTCGGCGCCGGCTTCATTGCGCAACGCTTTGAGGCGACCGAACAGATCGAGCTCCCAGACCATGTCCACGCCGTAGGAGTACTTGGTGCTCGTGCTTTCCTGCGCCGTCCGGGACCGGCCGTACTGCGCTGCGATGCCGACTTGCGGGTACAGCTCGCTGGCGAGCAAATTGTGCTGGGCGCGTACTTCGCGGACCCGTTCGATGGCAGCGGCCAGGTCCAGGTTGTCGCGAAGCGCGTGCGTGATGAGTTGGTTCAGCACCGGATCTTCGAAGCTTTCCCACCAGCGCGGTGCCAGGGAGGCGAGCACCTTATCGGGCGCTTCTGCCGATGCGGTCTGCATCGGCAGGCTTTCGGTGTCTGTATGACTGGAACAGCCGGTGAGAGAGGACAACAGAAGCAGCGTGAGCAGAGGTGTTCTGTACATCATTTGGAATGCTCCATGTCACGAGCTTGCTGGCGTTTGCCCCCTTGGAACAGGCGCTCGAGGGCCAGGAACACCACCGGTGTAGTCAGCAAGGTCAGCACCTGGCTGAGCAACAGGCCGCCGACGATCACCACCCCGAGGGGTTCGCGCAGCTCCGCACCGGTACCGAAAGCCAGCATCAACGGCACCGCGCCAAGCAATGCCGCCAGGGTGGTCATCAGAATCGGTCGAAAACGCGCCAGGCAGGCCTGGTGGATCGCTTCCCGTGGCGACAGGTTGCGTTCGCGCCGGGCTTGCAGGGCGAAGTCGATCAGCAGGATGCCGTTCTTCTTGACGATGCCGATCAGCATGATCAAGCCGATCAACGCCATGATCGAGAAGTCCAGTTGCCACGCCCACAGCAACAAAATCGCGCCGATTCCTGCCGAAGGCAGGGTGGAAAGGATGGTCAGGGGGTGCACAAGGCTTTCATAGAGCACACCGAGAATGATGTAGACGGCAATCACCGCAGCAAGGATCAGGAACCGCTGGCTGGCCAGCGATGCCTGGAATGCTTGAGCGGAGCCCTGGAAGGTGCCGCTCACCGAAACAGGCATGCCGATTTCCAGTTCCGTGCCCTGAAGGGCGGCAACTGCCTGGCCCAGGGCGACGCCAGGGGCCAGATTGAAGGACAGGTTGGCCGCCGGCAGCATGCCGTTGTGATTGATCACCACAGGGCCGCTCGTGGGCGGTTCCACTCGCGCAAATGCCAGCAATGGCACCATCTCGCCGGTCAGCGGAGAGCGCAGATGGAAGTAGCTCAGGCTTTCGCTATTGCCACGTTGCTCGGTGGAGAGTTCGAGTACAACCTTGTACTGATTGACCTCGGTTTGATACTCGCTGATCTGGCGCTGTCCGAATGCGTCATAGAGCGCGTTATCGAGGTCGCGAGCGGTGAAGCCATAGCGTGCCGCTTCATCCCGGTCGAGGGTGATTCGCGTGATGTTGGCATCCAGTTGCAGGTCGTGGGACACGTCACGGAACAATGGATTTGTGCGCAGGCGGTCGGCCAGGGTCGTCACCCAGGTTGCCAGTTCGTCACTGTTCTGCGCCTGGAGGACGTATTGATACTGGGCCCTGGGCTGGCCCGCGCTGAGGTTGATGTCTTGAACCGCGCGCAGGGATATCTGGATACCGGGGACCTGCGCCAATTGAGGGCGCAGCCGGTCGATGACCTGGCTGATTGTCGCGTCCCGCTCCCCCGGATCATTCAATACCAGCCACACCCGGCCATTGCCGATCGAGTCGGTGGTGCTACCGCCGATGGCATGGTTGTAGCTGATGACAGCCGGGTCCTTGCTGAATATCGCCTCCAGCTGCTTGTGCCTGTCGACCATCTCCTCATAGGAGACATCGGCAGAAGCGCGGGTAAAGCCCATGATGAAAGCCGTGTCCTGCAAGGGGAAAAACCCTTTGGGGATCATGACGAAACTGGCAACGCTGAGTACCACGCTGGCCAGAAACACCGCCAACATGCAGCGCTGATGATCCAGTGCCCACCCCAGGGCGCGATCATAGGCACTCAACAACCCGCTGAAGAAACCTCCCGATTGAGAGTGGCTGGGCGCCTTCATGAACAGCGAGGCCAGTGTCGGCGCCAGTGTCAGGCACGCCAGGACCGATATGACGAGTGTGGCGACCAACGTGAGGGCGAACTCACTGAACAGTCGACCCACGACGCCGCCCATGAACAGCAAGGGGATCAATGCAGCGATCAATGACACGCTGATCGTGACCACCGTGAAGCCGATTTCGCTGACGCCCTTGAGTGCGGCGCTGCGCTTGTCCTCGCCACGCTCCAGGTGGCGATGGATGTTTTCGATCACCACGATCGCGTCATCGACGATGAATCCCACGGAGATGACGATGGCCACCAGTGTCAGGTTGTTCAGGCTGAATCCCGCCAGGTACATCACGGCGCAGGTCGATACGATGGAGACACCGAGCACGAGGGTGACGATCAGCGTCGCCGACCACTGCCGCAGAAACAGCGCCATCACGCCAATCACCAGGACAATGGCGATGACCAGCGTCAGCTCAACTTCATGCAATGACGAGCGGATGGTGCGGGTTCGGTCATTGATCACTTCGACGTTCAAGTCCGCCGGTAAAACCGCCTGGAGCCCGGGCAGGGCCTGCTTGATGCGATCGGCGACGGCAACGATGTTCGCCCCTGGCTGGCGCCGGATCAGCAGCGATACACCGGACTGGCCGTCGGGCCAGCTTTGCGCATAGTCATCCTCAGCGCCCAGGCTCACTTTGGCCACGTCCCGCACCCGAACGGCCGCGCCATTGCGCCAGGTCACGATGACGTTGTCGTACTGCGCGGGTTCGAACAGTTGATCGTTGACCTCCAGGTTCGATACCCGATGGCCCCCGAACAATGCGCCTTTGGGCAGGTTGACACTGGCTTGCTGCACCGCGCTGCGAATATCCGCCAGGGTCACGCCCGCGGCCGCGAGCACCTCCGGCCTTGCCTGGATGCGGATGGCCGGGCGACGCTGGCCGATCACATTGATCAGGCCGACACCTTCGAGCTGGCTCAGTCGGCGCGACAGCACGGTTTCAGCAAGGTCGCTGACTTCGGTCAGGGGAAGCGTGTCGGAGTGGACGCCGAGGATCATGACCGCACCGTCCGCCGGATTGACCTTGCGCCAGACCGGCAGGCTGGGCATGTCGCTGGGCAGCCGGGCGGAAGCGGTATTGATCGCCACCTGCACCTCCTGAGCCGCGGTGTCGATGTTTTTCTCCAGGCTGAACTGCAGGGTCAGCGTCAGCTTCCCCAGGGAGCTGGTCGAGGTCATTTCGGTGATGCCGGCGATGGAACTGAGCTGCACCTCCAGGGGCGTTGCAACAGAGGACGCCATGGTTTGAGCGCTGGCGCCGGGCAGGCTGGCGGTAATCTGGATCGTCGGGAAATCCGCCTCGGGGAGCGGTGCAATGGGCAGGCGCAGGTAGGCGACGATGCCGAGAAGAACCAGGGCGAAACTCAACAGAAGGGTGCCGATCGGACGGTCCATGCACCAGGCGTAAACATTGCGTCTGGTCATCATGGCGTGCTCCGGCTGGCGACGGGGGCAATCGCTGTATCGGTGGCCTGGAGAATGGTCACCTCCGATCCGGGACGCAGCCGCGAATAGCCATCAGTGACAACCTGGTCCCCTGGCTGGATGCCCTCTACCACGGCGATGTCCGAGTCTGAGTACGTGACCTGCACTGGCTGGGGTGTCGCTTTACCCTCATTCAGGCGCCAGACAAAAGAGCCTTTCGCGCCTTGTCGCAGCGCTTTTTGCGGCACAACCAGGGCGTCTTGCAAGGTGCCGGCCTGAAGTGTGATCACCACCGACTGATCCGGCCAGAGATGCCATTGCGAATTGGCAACGGTGCCTTTGATCCGCACGGTCCCGGTCGCGTCGGACACCCGGTTGTCGATCAGGTCCAGAGGCCCCTCCCCCAGAAGCGTTCCGCCTTCACCGGAGTAGGCGCGTAATTGCACCGACGATTTATCAGCACTGGCCATCAGCGCCTGTAGCTGGGGAAGGCGGGCCTGGGGCAGGGCGAATTCAATGCTGATGGGGTCCAGTTGAACCAGTGAGAACAGCGCCTGTGCATCGCTTGCCCTCACGTAGTTGCCTTCGTGCAGATTGTGGAGGCCGATGCGGCCATCGGCGGGCGCATGAATCCGGGTATGGGACAGCTGAACCTGAGCGGCTGACACCGCGGCTTGCTGGCTCTTTAGCGTCGCTTGTAGTTGAGCAACCAGCGCGATTTGTTGATCCAGTGTCTGTGCAGAGACAGCTTGCGTGCTGGCCAATTCGCGATAGCGCTTGAGGTCGAGCGTTGCCGATGCCAGCTGGGCCTGTACAACCGTCTGCTGGGCCTTGGCCGCTTCCAGCGCGGCGACAATGGCGCGATCGTCAATGCGTGCCAGCAGGTCACCTTGCCTGACCTGCGCTCCCTCACGCACAGGCAACTCCAGCAACAGCCCGTCCACTTGGGGGCGGATATCGACACTGCGCAGTGAGCGTACGTTGCCGATGGCATTGAGAAGGACAGGGACGTCCCGGTGGCCAATCTCGATTGCACTCACCGGCACGGTGGGAGTGGTTGTCGTGGTGGTCATTGAGCTGCCTGGCCAAAGCCAGTAGGTCATCCCGCCAACAATGGCCAGTGTGCAAAAAGTCAAAGACGTGCTGATTAAAGTCCGGCGTATTTTGTGTGGTGGCATTAACGCGACCTCCTTGGTGATTATTGTTTTCACCGCACAAAGGGCACCTGTCATTAACCGTCGAAGTGAATGACGCAGAAGTTGGTTGCCAACAGGTATTCCGGGTGAGCCCCGGATGTTGTTTTTGATGTATTAACTAACTGTTATCAGGCGGCCGCATGAATGCCATGGATTGATTCATGCTGTTGCAGAGGGTGTTCTGTGGGTCTATGAAGGATTCGCTAAATAAAGAAGCTTCCTACTTATTAATAGGAAATCCCCTGCATGTAATAAACGCAGTTTTGCAAAAAGCGAAATACGGTGCGCAAAAAAGCCCGAACAAGTTGTCGGGCTCTTCAAATAATTGCGTAAGAAGTTTTTCAAATATTCGTTTAAGAAAACGAAAGTCAGAATTTTTCCAGCGTTCGACGGCTATTGGTCTCGCGCTCCACTTCCTTGGGCTTGTAAGCGCAATACCCTGGACGCGGCCCGATCTTCGGATGGTTGCGGCAGGTGTCCGGGCGCTTGTCATAAATGGTGCACAGACGGCTCTTACGATCCAGGTAATAGCAATCGTTGTTGCTCATGCGCTGCAAGGTGAAGATGCCCGATTTCTGGTTGAAGCGTTCGACCAACCCTTCCTTCTGCAGGCGCTTGGCGATGTTCTTGGGCGGATCACCCATCTCGAACTCATCGACCACGCCGATACGCACCAGATCCTTGATCTTGACCTCGACCGGCAGGGTGCAGCAGCTGGAGATGCACGAGCCGCACATCGGGGCCGAATATTTGGCCCAGGTCTCGAGACGGTCGATCTCGGCTGCGGCGATCAGGTTGGGCTTCATCATCGGGGGTTTTACCAGGCGTGTGCATCAGGGCGCGCGATCATACCGGGACTGGTGGATTTTTGAACAACCTTTCGCCAGATTTTTTACGCGCCGTCCAATAAACCGCCATTCCGGCACGGCACCTGCATTGATTCGTGCACATGACAATGTACTGTCGAGCCATTCGCATTCACGGGAAAAACTGCCGAACCAGAGCCTCTACCGCCTGTCAGACCGTCTAGGCTCAGACAACTCAAAGCTCGCTCGAGGTCCAATCGATGACTCAAGAACCACTTGTTCGCGAAGCAGAGGTGGCCGCATTCCGCGACGCCGTCTTGACCAAACTCACCTATGCGGTGGGCAAAGACCCGGATCATGCCTTCGACCATGACTGGTTCGAAGCCATTGCGCTGGCAGCGCGCGATCACATGGTCGAGCACTGGATGGACCACACGCGGCAGATCTACCGCAAAGGTCAGAAGCGGGTTTACTACCTCTCCCTGGAATTTCTCATCGGCCGGCTGCTCTACGACAGCTTGAGCAACCTGGGCCTGCTCGACGTGGCGCGCGAGGCGCTGACGGAGTTGGGCGTCGATCTGGAACGCATCCGCCTGCTGGAGCCCGACGCCGCGCTGGGCAACGGCGGCCTCGGTCGTCTGGCGGCGTGCTTCATGGAAAGCATGTCGACCCTGGGCATCGCGGGTCACGGCTATGGCATTCGTTACGAGCACGGCCTGTTCCGCCAGGCGATTGTCGACGGCTGGCAGCAGGAGCAGACCGAGCACTGGCTGGATTTCGGCAACCCCTGGGAGTTCGAGCGGCCCGAGGTGGTCTACCCGATCGGCTTCGGCGGCAGCGTCGAGACCGTGACCGATAGCGAGGGCAAGTCCAAGCAGGTGTGGCATCCGGCGGAAACCGTTCGGGCCATTGCCTACGACACGCCGGTGGTCGGCTGGCGCGGGGCGAGCGTCAACACCCTGCGTCTGTGGCGTGCCCGGGCCATGGAAGATCTGCATCTGGAGCGTTTCAACGCCGGCGACCACCTCGGTGCGGTGGCCGAAGTGGCCCGGGCCGAAAGCATTTCCCGCGTGCTCTATCCGGCGGACAGTACCGAAGCCGGCCAGGAGCTGCGCCTGCGCCAGGAATATTTCTTCGTCGCGGCCTCCTTGCAGGACTTGCTGCGCCGCCATCGCAACATGCACACCTCGGTGCTGACCCTGGGCGATCATGCGGCGATCCAGCTCAACGACACCCACCCCTCGATTGCCGTCGCCGAACTGATGCGTCAGTTGGTCGACGTGTATGACGTGGCCTGGGACGCGGCGTGGCAGGTCACGGTCGATACGCTGTCCTACACCAACCACACCCTGCTGCCAGAGGCGCTGGAAACCTGGCCGGTGGGCCTGATGGAGCGCATGCTGCCACGGCACATGCAGATCATTTACCTGATCAACGCCCAGCACATCGATTCGCTGCGGGCCAAAGGCATTCACGACTTCGACGTGCTGCGCGCGGTGTCGCTGATCGAAGAGGACAATGGTCGCCGCGTGCGCATGGGCAACCTGGCGTTCCTCGGCTCCCACAGCGTCAACGGCGTATCCGGGCTGCATACCCAGTTGATGCGCAAAACGGTGTTCTCGGAGCTGCACAAGCTCTATCCGGATCGGATCAACAACAAGACCAACGGCATCACTTTCCGCCGCTGGCTGTTCCAGTCGAACCAGGAGTTGACCTCGATGCTGGTCGATTCGCTCGGCCCGCAAGTGCTGGACAATCCCGAGGAGTCCTTGCTCGGCCTGGAGCCGTTCGCCGAGAAGAACGCATTCCGCAAGGCCTTCGCCGAACAGCGCCTGCACAGTAAAAAAGCCCTGGCGTACATCATTCACGAACGGCTGGGGGTGGCGGTCAACCCGGCGGCGATGTTCGACGTGCAGGTCAAGCGGATCCACGAGTACAAGCGCCAGCTGCTCAACCTGATGCACACCGTGGCGCTGTACCAGGCGATTCGCGCCGAGCCGGAAATCGACTGGGTGCCGAGGGTGAAGATCTTTGCCGGCAAGGCGGCGGCCAGTTATCACCAGGCCAAGCTGATCATCAAACTGACCAACGACATCGCCCGGGTGGTGAACAACGACCCGACCGTGCGCGGCTTGCTCAAAGTGGTGTTCCTGCCCAACTACAACGTCAGCCTGGCGGAAAGCATCATTCCGGCGGCGGACTTGTCCGAGCAGATTTCCACCGCCGGCTTCGAGGCTTCGGGCACCAGCAACATGAAGTTCGGCCTGAACGGCGCGCTGACCATCGGCACGCTGGACGGCGCCAACGTGGAAATGTGCGAGCGCATCGGTGCCGAGCACATGTTCATCTTCGGCCTCAGCGCCCAGCAGGTGGAAGCACGCAAGCAGAATCACGAGTTCAGCGCGGTGCCGGACATCGCCGCCTCCCATCGGCTCAACGATGTACTGCAGGCGATTCGCGGCGGGGTGTTCTCGCCGGATGATCCTGCGCGTTACACCGGGCTGATCGACTCGCTGGTGGACTACGACCGCTTCTTTGTCTGCGCCGATTTCGACTCCTACTGGAATGCGCAGATGCGGGTCGAAGCCCACTGGCACGATTCCCAGCAATGGTGGCGCTCAGCGGTGTTGAACACGGCGCGGATGGGCTGGTTCTCGTCGGACCGGACGATTCGCGAGTACGCCACGGATATCTGGAAGGCGTTGGGGTAACGCTCTGATCGGGTCGATATACTGAGCGCACCGAAAAAGATCGCAGCCTTCGGCAGCTCCTACAGGGGAACGCATTCCAATGTAGGAGCTGCCGAAGGCTGCGATCTTTTTGGGCTGGCTACGCTAGTCTTTCAGGATTGCGCTCAAGGATATCGACCATGCAATGGATGTTGATGCTGATTGGCCTGGTGCTGGGCTGGATACTCGATGAGTCATTCAGCGATGCGCTGCTGGGCGGATTGTTCGGGTTGGCGATCGGCCAGACCCTGCGTATCACCCGGTTGGCTTCGCAAGCCAGCGAACAGCAGAAGCTGCTGGAGCAGGCCCAGGTGGTATTGCATGGCGTCGAGCAGCGGTTGGCCTTGCTGGAAGTGCCCGGCGCCACGACTGTCGAGGCTGGTCAAACCGTTGGCGAATCCGTTCCGGTCCCTGAGAATGTGACCCCTGCTGAAACCCCCGAGCTGGTCTGGGAATTACCACCGGAACTGGAGCCGCTGACGGTGGCTACCGAAGCCGCCCGACCGCTGCCCGACGATCCCTGGAAAGCCTCTTCCACCCCCCGCCAGGCACAACAGCCCGCAATCCCCCGTGAGCCCAACGTCATCGAACGCGCCATCGGCGCTGCTCGAGCGTGGCTGCTGGGCGGCAACACGGTGCTGCGGGTGGGCGTGGTGCTGCTGTTTCTCGGTCTTGCCTTCCTGCTGCGCTACGCCACCGAAGGCGTGGTGGTGCCGGTCGAACTGCGTTACGCCGGTGTCGCGGCCGCGGCCCTGGGCCTGTTGGGGCTGGGCTGGTGGCTCCGGGCACGCAATGCCAACTACGCGTTGATCCTGCAAGGTACCGGGGTTGCCGTGCTGTACCTGACAGTCTTTGCCGCGATGCGCCTGCACCCGTTGCTCGACCCTTCGGCGGCGTTCGGGCTGCTGGTGGCGGTGACGGTGTTCTCGGCCATTCTCGCCATCACCCAGGATTCCCTCGGGCTGGCCGCTGCGGCCGCCCTCGGTGGTTTCGCCGCGCCGCTGCTGGCGTCCACCGGTGCCGGCAGCCACGTCGCCTTGTTCAGCTATTTCGCCTTGCTCAATGCCGGCATTCTCGCCATTGCCTGGTTCAAGGCCTGGCGCTTGCTCAACGTGATCGGGTTCGTCGGCACCTTCGGCATCGGCTTCGCCTGGGGCGCGCGGTCCTATACACCGGAGCTGCTGTGGAGCACCGAACCGTTTCTGATTCTGTTCTTCCTGATGTACCTGGCCATCGGCCTGTTGTTCGCCCGGCGCAAGTTGCTGGAGATGAGCGATGCACCGCAAGAGGACAGCCGTGAAGCCTTGCTGCACTGGTCGACACGCAAGGGCGCTTACGTCGACGGCACGCTGCTGTTCGGTCCGCCGTTGGTGGGCTTCGGCCTGCAATTCGCGCTGGTGCAACACATGGAATTCGCCCCTGCGTTCAGCGCCCTGGCACTGGGCATCCTGTACATGGGCCTGGCCCGTTTGTTTTTTACCGGCCGCACCTTGCTGCTGGGAGAAACCTGCCTCGCCCTGGGCGTGATCTTCACCAGCCTGGCGATTCCCCTGGGGCTGGATGCGCGCTGGACGACCGCCGCCTGGGCCGTGGAAGGCGCGGGGATTTTCTGGCTCGGCCTGCGTCAGCAACGGCGGCTGGCCCGGGCGTTCGCCTTGCTGCTGCAACTGGGCTCTGCGCTGGCGTTTTTCAGCGAGTTGGGCGAGGGCGAGGGCAGCCTGCTCAAGGGGGCGCCGTTGGGGGCGCTGATGCTGGGTGTCGCGTTGCTGTTCAGCTTCCATCAATTGCACAAGTCGCTGCCTGAGCGAACGTCGCCATGGGAGCGCAAGGGCTCACCGGTACTGGCCTGTCTTGGCCTGTCGTTTCTCTACCTGCTGGCACCGCTGTTTTTCTTCGCCCACGGCACGGCGATCAGTTGGGCATTGGCCGGGTTGGTCACCTTGCTCGTCGGCCTGCGGCTACCGTCGCGCACCTTTGTCTTCACCTCGATGGCCATTCAGTTGCTGGGTGGTGCGTTGTTCCTGGTGAGTGGCTCGCTGCTCGACGAAGGCGTGCGGCCGTTGACCCATGGCGGATTCTGGACGCCATTGGTGCTTGGGTTGGCGGGGCTGGTCGGGGCCTGGCGCTTGCAGCTTGGCAACCCGGCAACAGCCTTTGATGGATTGAATCTGCAGCGCCTGTCCGAGGGATTGCTGGTTTGGGGCGCCGGCTGGTGGGCATTGGCCTGGGGCAGTGAAGTGCTGCGTTTCGCCCCGCTTCAACTGCAAGCGACGCTGTTGCTCGCCGTCGCGGCGCTGAGCGTTGCGCTTTGGGCGGTGCTGGCGTTGCGCCTGAAATGGCCGGCCCTCGGATTGCTTTGCACCCTGTTGATTCCTGCGGCCGGTCTGGTGCTGCTGGCGGCCTGGCATTCGCGTTATCACCCGGCCGCCGACTTCGGCTGGCTGGCGTGGGTCGCGGTGTTCATCGTGCATTTCGTCTCGCTGCGACGCTTGGCGCCGATGCTGCCGGTGTGGGCCTTGAGTGGCGCGCACGTGCTGGGCTGCTGGCTGCTGATCGGCGTGCTGGCGCTGGAGTTGCGTTACGGCCTGCTGCTGATGTCCGAGCAATACAACGCCTGGCGCTGGCTGGGCTGGGCAATCCTGCCGAGCCTTTATCTGGTGATGATGGCCGCGCCGCGAAACTGGCCGTGGCCGGTGTCGGGCCATTCGCGCGAGTACCGTGTGCTTGCGGCGGCACCGCTGGCGCTGTTGATGCTGGCCTGGTTCTGGCTGGCCAATGTCTTCAGCGATGGCAATGCCGAGCCGTTGCCATACGCACCGCTGCTCAATCCACTGGAACTGGGGCTGTTGTTTGCCTTGTTCGGCGTTTTCGTTTGGTCACGCAGTGCCTTGACGCAACTGGCAACCGGCAAGTCTTACCTGAATCAGGCCACGCAGCTGATCGTCGGCGTTTCGTTGTTTGCCTTCTTCACCGCCATGGTGATGCGTGCGGCACATCACTGGAGCGGCGTGCCGTACGAGCTGGAGGCGTTGCTTGAATCGATGCGGGTGCAAGCCGGGCTGTCGATCGTCTGGACCCTGATGGCCCTGGGTCTGATGATCGGTGGACACCTGCGCCATCGTCGTAAAGTCTGGCTGATCGGCGCGGCGCTGATCGGCCTGGTGGTGGCCAAACTGTTCTTTGTCGAACTGAGCAACCGTGGCGGGCTCGCCCGGATCGTCTCGTTTATCGGCGTTGGTGTGTTGCTGCTGGTGGTGGGCTACTTCGCCCCGTTGCCGCCCAAGCGCGCCGAAGCGTTGCCGGACGCGGAAAAACCGGCATCCGAAACCGAAGGAGTGTCGTCTTGAGTCAGAAGCTGAACCTGAATTGGTTGGGCATCGTTGCGATGGGTATTGCGCTGGCCGCCGCTGCCGAGGAAAAACCGGCGGATTTTGCCACGCAGGTTCCGCTTTCGGTGAGCGGCGAAGGGCCGTGGTATCGCCTGGAGCTGCCGCTGGCCGTTCTGCTCAATGCGCGGCAGACCGATCTGGGCGATGTGCGGGTGTTCAATGCCGCCGGTCAGCCGCAGGCCTACGCCCTGGCCCGGGAGGTTGCGCAAACCCAGGACAATCGCACGCTGACCGACGTCAAATGGTTCCCCTTGTACAACTCGGCGGACGACACCGAACGCGCGCCGAGCGTGCGCGTGCAATCGAGCGCCAACGGCGCATTGGTCGAAGTCCAGCCCTCCAGCCCGCTGGAGGCCGGCGAGGAAGCGTTGCGTGGCTGGTTGCTGGACGCCAGCGCCATCAAGGCGCCGTTGCAACAGTTGATTCTCGACTGGACCAGCGAGCGCGATGGCTTCCAGCGCTTCACCATCGAGGCCAGCGACGATTTGCAGCACTGGCAGGCGTGGGGCGAAGGACAGGTGGCGCGGCTGGCCTTTGCCGACGAACGGGTCGAGCAGCATGAAGTCGGCCTGCCGGGGCAGTCGGCGCGCTATCTGCGCTTGCTGTGGAGTGCGCCGCAATCGGCGCCGATCCTGACCTCGGCGCAGCTGCAAAGCGCCAGTCCTCGCAGCCTGCCGCTGCCGTTGTCGTGGTCGCAGGCGTTGGCCGGCGCGAGTGTGAAGGCCGGTGAGTACACCTGGCAGTTGCCGATGGGGCTGAACGTGGAGCGGGTGCAGATCGCGCTGGATCAGGCCAATAGCCTGGCGCCCGTGACCCTGTCCGGTCGGCGGGACAGCAGCCTGCCGTGGCAACCGATGAGCAGCGGTTTGCTCTACCGCCTGACCCAGAACGGCCAGGATGTGGTGCAGAACGAATTGCAGCTGTCGGGGCAAACCGTGCAGCAGCTCAAGTTGACCGTGGACGAGCGGGGCGGTGGCCTGGGCGAGCAGGCGCCCGCCCTGAAATTTGCCGTTCGTGCCACGCAACTGGTGTTTCTGGCGCGGGGGCCGGGGCCTTACACGCTGGCGCTGGGCAGTACGACGGCCAAAGCCGCCAACCTGCCTTTGTCGATGCTGATCCCGGAATACAACGCGGCGAAACTGGCGACGCTGGGCAAGGCCACGGTCGATGGCGCGGCGGTGGTCGCGCCGACTGCCGCGGCGGTGCAAGCGTCTGCGGGGACCGACTGGAAGAAGTTCGGCCTGTGGGCGGTGTTGTTGCTCAGCGTGCTGTTTTTGGCGGCGATGGCGTTCAGCTTGCTGCGCAAGTCCTCGGTCAAACCCTGAAGACAGAGCGCTGCGCACTCTAATCGCGAGCAGGCTCGCTCCCACAGGTATAGCGCTGACCCTGTGGGAGCGGGCTTGCCCGCGATAGCGTCGGAACAGCCACCTGAAACTTCGAAACTGTCGCCATTCCCCGGTCCACGTCCAGCCGATTTCCAACTACGCTCATCCCCCGCGCCTGAACTCTCTTCAGCCGATCACGTCTGATAGGAGGCAATGCGCCTCGACTCGCGCTAAACTGCGCGGGTTTTTAGCCCCCCCATTCCTCGGAGCCTTCCATGTCCCGCGTTACCTTGAGTCGCTATTTGATTGAGCAGACCCGTAGCAACAACACTCCTGCCGATCTGCGCTTCCTGATCGAAGTGGTGGCGCGTGCTTGCAAGGAGATCAGCCACGCCGTTTCCAAAGGCGCCCTGGGCGGCGTTCTGGGCAGCATGGGCACTGAAAACGTTCAGGGCGAAGTGCAGAAGAAGCTCGACGTGATCTCCAACGAAATCCTGCTCGAAGCCAACGAATGGGGCGGTCACCTGGCCGGCATGGCGTCCGAAGAAATGGACAATGCCTACCAGATCCCGGGCAAATACCCGAAAGGCGCCTACCTGCTGGTATTCGACCCGCTGGACGGTTCGTCGAACATCGACATCAACGCGCCGGTCGGCACCATCTTCTCGGTACTGCGTTGCCCGAACGAATACCTGAGCCAGAACGAAGCGCTGAACGAAAAGGCCTTCCTGCAGCCAGGCACCCAGCAGGTTGCCGCCGGTTACGCGATCTATGGTCCACAGACCATGCTGATCCTGACCCTGGGCGACGGCGTGAAAGGCTTCACCCTCGATCGTGAAATGGGCAGCTTTGTCCTGACCCACGAGAACATCACCATTCCTGAATCCACCCAGGAATTCGCGATCAACATGTCCAACCAGCGCCACTGGGAAGCCCCGGTACAGCGCTACGTCAGCGAATTGCTGGCTGGCGAAGAAGGCCCGCTGAAAAAGAACTACAACATGCGCTGGGTTGCCGCGATGGTCGCCGACGTGCACCGCATCCTGACCCGTGGCGGTCTGTTCATGTACCCGCGTGACGCCCGTGAGCCGTCCAAGCCAGGCAAACTGCGCCTGATGTACGAAGCCAACCCGATGTCGTTCCTCGTTGAACAAGCGGGCGGCGCCTCCACCAACGGCCACCAGCGCATCCTCGACATCCAGCCTGAAGGCCTGCACCAGCGTTGTGCGGTGTTCCTCGGCTCGAAAGAAGAAGTGGCCCGCGCCACGGCGTACCACAAGGAGTAAACCATGAACGAGCCCTGGCAGCCGTTGCTCCAATGGTGGTTCGGAACATCCGGATCAGCGAAGGAAGTGGCGGCGCAGAAGGGCAAGTTATGGTTCGGCAAGCGTGACAGCCAGGACCTCGAAGTGCGCGAGCGTTTCGGGGAACTGGTCGAGCAGGCACTGGCCGGCGGATTGACCGAGTGGGCGCAACGCCCCGAAGGTTGGCTGGCCCTGGTGCTGTTGCTCGATCAACTGCCACGCATGCTCTTTCGCGATTCCCCCAAAGCCTTTTCCGGAGACATCAGAGCCCAGGCCCTGGTGGCGCAAGGCATTGCCGCGGATTTCGATCGGCAACTACAGCCGATCCAGCGGGTGTTCATCCTTCTGGTGTTCGAGCACTGCGAAAATCTCGACGTGCAAAACGAATGCATCTCGCGCTACCTCGAACTGCTGGCGCAACAGCCGGAAAGCGACAGGGCGCTGTTTGCCGACTACCTGGACTATGCCGAGAAGCATCAGAAGGTGATTGCGCAGTTCGGACGGTTTCCCCATCGCAATGCGGTGTTGGGGCGCGAGTCTACGGTGCAGGAGTTGGAGTTTCTTTCGAAGCCAGGATCCAGGTTCTGAATCTTCATTCTCATTGATGGCCCCATCGCGAGCAGGCTCGCTCCTACAGGGGATTTGTGAACGACACAGATCCAGTGTGGGAGCGAGCCTGCTCGCGATGGGGCCGGTGAGGGCGCTCTAGATTCGGAAGCTGCCCACCAAATGCTTCAACCGCGCCGCCTGCTGCTCCAGATCGGCACAGGCGCGCAAGGTCGCCTGCAGGTTCTCCACGCCTTCCTGGTTGAGCGTGTTGATCTCGGTGATGTCGACGTTGATCGATTCCACCACCGCCGTCTGTTCTTCGGTGGCGGTCGCTACCGATTGGTTCATGCCGTCGATTTCGCCAATACGCTGGGTCACGCTGCCCAGGCGTTCGCCGGCCTGGTTGGCGATGCCGACGCTGCTTTCGCTCTGGCGCTGGCTGTCGGTCATGGTGCTGACCGCTTCGCGGGCGCCCACTTGCAGCTCTTCGATCATTTTCTGTACTTGCTGCGCCGAATCCTGGGTGCGGTGGGCGAGGTTGCGCACTTCATCGGCGACCACCGCGAATCCGCGTCCGGCTTCACCGGCACGGGCCGCTTCGATGGCGGCGTTCAAGGCCAGCAGGTTGGTCTGCTGGGAGATGCTGGTGATCACTTCCAGAATCTGCCCGATGTTGACGGTGTTGCTGTTGAGCGTCTCGATGTTGCCGCACGAATCGCTGATCTTCGCTGACAGCTGATGCATCGCCGAGATGGTTTTATCCACCACCTGCTGGCCTTCTTCGGCCAGGGAACGGGCATCGCTCGAATGCTGGGAGGCGAGGGCGGCGTTCTGGGCGATTTCCTGGGCGGCGGCGCCCAGCTGATTGATCGCCGCGGCAACGCTGCTGGTGCGCGAAGCCTGCTGGTCGGAGTTGAACATCGACGAGTTGGAGGCCGCCACCACGCGCAGCGCCACTTCGTTGACCTGGCCGGTGGCCGAGGACACTTCGCTGATCGAGGTGTGGATACGTTCGACGAAACGGTTGAACGACAGCCCCAGTGCGCCAAATTCGTCGTGACCGTGAATGGTCAGGCGCTTGGTCAGGTCACCTTCGCCTTCGGCGATGTCATGCATGGCGCGACCCATGGCCAGCAATGGCTGCATCAGGAAGCTGATCAGCATGCCCAGCAGCGCGATGATGATGACCACCGCGATCACCATGGCAACCATTGCCGAGGTGCGGAATTCGCTGAGCATCGCAAAGGCGGTTTCCTGGTCGAGCACCAGCGCCACATACCAGTCAGCCGACGGCACGCCACCTACGTGGGTGAAGGAGATGAACTGGCGCTTGCCGTCGATCTCGACCTCTTTCATCCCCGGGCTGACTTTCGGGGTATCGCTTGGGTAAGCCTCGGCCAGGCTCTTGAGCACCAGCTTGCTGTCCGGGTGGATCAGGATTTTGCCGTCGGCGCTGACGATGAAGGCGTGGCCGTGGCCGCCGAAGTTCAGCGAATTGATGATCGCGCTGACGCTGGACAGGTCGATGTCGGCCCCGGCTACACCGATCATCTGGCCCTGACGCTGCACTGGTGTTGCGACGGTGATCACCAGCTTGCCGGACGAAGCGGCGATGTAGGGTTCGGTGACAATGGTCTGTTGTGCGCTGTTGGCCGCCTTGTACCAGCCACGGGCGCGGGGGTCGTAGTCCGTCGCGCGGTTGCCTGCCGGGACCGAGAACATCAGGCCATCGGTGCCGCCGAAGTAGCTCAGCTGGAAATTTCCGGTGTAGGCGGGCAGGTCGATGGCGCGCTTGAGGCTGCCCGGGGCACTGCCGTCCACGGTGATTTGCTGGGACATCGATTGCAGCAACTGGATGCGGCTGACCAGCCAGGTCTGGATGTTGCTGGTGGTCAGGCTGCCCAGTTCCTGCATCGAGGCTTCGGTGCTATTACGCAGCGTCTGGCGCTGGCGATAGTCGTTGAACAGGATGAAACAGGCGAACGCAACGGCCACCACGAGGGCGGCAGCCAACAGGATCTTGTGGCTGAACTTCATGTTTCTGGTCATTAAATGATCTACCGCGGAAAGGCTTGTCGACAAAGGGGGGCAATTGCCACATCCATGAGCCATTGCGCTGCCTTGCATGTCGGCTGGACGGCGCCAAAGATTAGTCGTTTTTAGATAAAAACGACGAAATGCACGACAGGTTCACAAAGTGGTTGATTGGCGGGCAGAAAGAGACGAGTGGCCCCATAAATAGGCGCTCGGCGAGGGAACCAGAACGGTGTTTGCTCTTCTAAGGATCTGCTTGGCAGTCATGCCAACCCCCATCGCCCCCGGAGTTACACAATGTCCCTGCGATCCATCGCCTTGCTTTCGTTCTGCGTGTTGTTGGCTGCCTGCGGCAAGGTCAATCAGGAAAACTACTCCAAGCTCGAGTCTGGAATGACCAAGGCCGAGGTTGAAACCCTGTTGGGCAAACCCACCGATTGTGCAGGCGCGCTTGGCATGTCCAGTTGCACCTGGGGCGACAAGAACAGCTTTATCAGCGTGCAGTACGCCGGTGACAAAGTGCTGATGTTTTCCGGCCAAGGCCTGAAGTAAACCGGGGCGGTGCGCCCACGGGAGAAAAATAATGAAGCAGTTATTGATCACGCTTTTTGCCTGCCTGGTATTGGCCGGCTGTGCCACTTCTGGCCAGGATCCGTTGGCTCCCAAGACGGCCAACAGCGTGAACCTCAAGCGTTACCAGGGCACCTGGTACGAGTTGGCTCGCTTGCCGATGTACTTCCAGCGCGACTGCGCGCAATCCGAAGCCCATTACACGCTCAAGCCCGACGGCAACATCGCGGTGTTGAACCGCTGCCTGACGCCGCAGTGGGAGTGGGAAGAGGTCAAGGGCACCGCTTATCCACAGGTGCCGGGCAAGACCGACAAGTTGTGGGTCGAGTTCGATACCTGGTTCTCGCGGTTGATTCCGGGTTCGGCGAAGGGCGAATACTGGGTGCTGTACGTCAGCGATGATTACAAGACCGCCATCGTCGGCGACCCGAGCCGTCGTTATCTGTGGTTGTTGTCGCGCACGCCGACCGTCAACGGGGTGGTGCGTGAAGAGTTGCTGAGCAAGGCGCGTCAGCAGGGTTACGACACCACGCGGCTGATCTGGCGGGCGTCGGATACGCAGATGGCGAAGACTTCCAACTGATCACATAAATCCCTTGTGGGAGCTGGCTTGCCAGCGATGAGGCCATCAGATTCAGCATCATTGCTGTCTGATCTACCGCCATCGCTGGCAAGCCAGCTCTCACATTGTTTTGTGTCAGCCTAAGAGATCGCGCAGGACCTGGGTGAACGCCCGGTTGCTTTCTTCTTCATCGGCATGGCGCCCATCGCGCACTACCCACTGGCCGTTGACCAGCACGTCGCGCACCTGACGATCGCCACCGGCAAACAACCAGCGGTTCAGGATCCCGTCACCACTGGCCGTCGCCAGGTACGGATCGTTGCCATCGAGCACCAGCCAATCGGCGCGCTTGCCGACTTCCAATGCACCAATCGGCTGACCCAGTGCCTGGGCACCGCCATCCAGCGCGGCATCGAACAGCGTGCGGCCGACCATCGGTTGATCGGCGCCATACAGGCGGTTACGCCGCTGATCGCGCAGACGCTGGCCGTATTCCAGCCAGCGCAGTTCTTCCACCACGCTCAGGGATACATGGCTGTCGGAGCCGATACCCATGCGTCCGCCTTGTGCCAGGAAGTCCACCGCCGGGAAAATCCCGTCGCCGAGGTTGGCTTCGGTGGTCAGGCACAGGCCCGCGATGGCGCGACTCTTGGCCATCAGCGTGACTTCTTCCGGGTTGGCGTGGGTGGCGTGGACCAGGCACCAGCGTTGGTCGACTTCGACGTTTTCGTACAGCCATTGCAGCGGGCGGCGACCGCTCCAGGTCAGGCAGTCATCGACTTCTTTCTGCTGTTCGGCGATGTGAATGTGCACAGGGCATTGCTTGTCGCTGGCCGCCAGCACTTCGCTGATCTGCTGCGGCGTTACCGCGCGCAACGAGTGGAAGCACAGGCCCAGCGATTGCGCCTTCTGCTGAGCCAGCAGGGGTTGCAGGCGTGATTGCAGCTTCAGGTAATTTTCGGTGCTGTTGATGAAGCGGCGCTGACCTTCGTTCGGGGTCTGGCCACCAAAACCGGAGTGGCTGTAGAGCACCGGCAACAGGGTCAAGCCGATACCCGCGGAGCTGGCGGCCTGGCTGATGCGCAGCGCCAGTTCCGCCGGATCGGCGTAAGGCTGGCCGTTGTTGTCGTGATGCACGTAATGGAATTCGGCGACCGAGGTATAGCCGGCCTTGAGCATCTCGATGTACAGCTGGCGAGCGATGACGCCCAGTTGCTCCGGGCTGATTTTTCCGACGAGGCGATACATCAGGTCGCGCCAGGTCCAGAAGCTGTCGTTCGGATTGCCCGCCACTTCCGCCAGCCCGGCCATCGCCCGCTGGAAAGCGTGGGAGTGCAGATTCGGCATGCCCGGCAACAGCGGGCCGCTCAGCCGCTCGGCGCCATCTGCATGGGAATCGGCCTGGATATGGGTCAGGACGCCATCGGCGTTGACCTCAAGACGTACATTGTTGGCCCATCCACTAGGCAGCAGCGCGCGTTCGGCAAAGAAGGCGGACATGGTTCAGCACCCCATCGTGTGTTATTTGTATATACATATACAGACGTTTGCCTGCCCGGTAAACTCCGGCAAGCTAGCAACATCAACTAAACGACCAAGGATTAACCGTGCCGACTCCGCCTCCAGTCTCTCCGTTGGCCGCGAACATGGGCGACAGTCCGGCGCCCCTGTACGCTCGCGTCAAACAGATGATCACCCAGCAAATCGACAGCGGTAACTGGCCGCCGCACTACCGCGTTCCGTCGGAAAGTGAGCTGGTCAGCCAGTTGGGCTTCAGCCGCATGACCATCAACCGTGCCCTGCGCGAGATGACGGCCGATGGCCTGCTGGTGCGCATGCAAGGTGTCGGCACCTTCGTCGCCGAGCCGAAAAGCCAGTCCGCCCTGTTTGAAGTGCACAACATCGCCGACGAAATCGCCTCCCGTGGCCATCGCCATACCTGCAAGGTCATCACCCTCGAGGAAGAGGCTGCCGGTTCCGAGCGCGCATTGGCGCTGGACATGCGCGAAGGGCAGAAGGTGTTCCATTCGCTGATCGTGCATTTCGAAAACGATATTCCGGTGCAAATCGAAGACCGCTTCGTCAACGCGCTGGTCGCGCCGGATTACCTCAAGCAGGACTTCACCCTGCAAACGCCTTATGCCTACCTGAACCAGGTCGCGCCGCTGACCGAAGGCGAGCACGTGGTCGAGGCCATTCTGGCCGAGTCATCCGAATGCAAGTTGCTGCAGATTGAAAAGGGCGAGCCGTGCCTGTTGATTCGCCGGCGTACCTGGTCCGGTCGTCAGCCTGTGACGGCTGCCCGCCTGATTCACCCAGGTTCTCGTCATCGTCTGGAAGGTCGGTTTCATAAATAGAGAGCAGTAAATGAACGAGTTGAAAGTCCTTCGCGCCAAAGACTACCCGCGCATGCCGTGGAAAAACGGCGGCGGCAGCACCGAAGAAATCACCCGCGATGCCGGTACCGGCCTGGACGGCTTCGGCTGGCGCCTGTCGATTGCCGACATTGGCGAGTCGGGCGGCTTTTCCACCTTCGCCGGTTACGAGCGGATCATTACCGTACTGCAAGGTGACGGCATGACCCTGTCCGTAGACGGCAGCGACACGCGGCCACTGTTACCGCTGGACCCGTTTGCCTTCAGTGGTGAGAGCAAGGTGGCCTGCACTCTGCTCGGCGGCCCGATTCGCGATTTCAACCTGATCTATGCACCGCAGCGCTACAGCGCACGGTTGCAGTGGCTGGATGGCCAACAGCGGTTTTTCAGCGAGGCCGGGACTGTGCTGGTGTTCAGCGTCAGCGATGCGCTGGAGGTGAAGGTCGGTAACAGTGCCTCGCAGCTGGGTCGCCATGATTGCCTGCAACTCGACGGTAACACCGGTCTCTTGGAAGTCTCCAGCCATGGCGCCTGCTGTGTGATTGAACTGACTGCACGCTGATACAGCTGTATACGCTTTCTCTGTGGCGAGGGAGCTTGCTCCCGCTCGGCGGCGAAGCCGTCGTATGCCTTGCCAGCCGGATTCAAAGATTAAAAATCGGTTGATGGTTTTGGGGCTGCTGCGCAGCCCAGCGGGAGCAAGCTCCCTCGCCACAAAAAAGTAGTACCCAACTCCGTTCCCCAACGCGCACCAACTTGTTACCGAACGCCCCATCCCGGCGCAAAACCACACTCAAGTAACAATCGCCACCGCCTCGCAAAAATCCCCCCGAAAAATTTCATCTTCGCCACAGCCCTTGATTCAGGCGCTTTCCAGCGCTTTCAGAATTTTTCTTGAATGCCCATCCAATAAGTTGGCCGCTTGATTGCATATGCTTGTATGTACAAGTAAAGACGTATGCGTATAAGTCGATTGAGACGACCCGCAACGTCCACTGATTCGCTTGTAGCGCAACGATGCGTACAGGCTGGCTTACCCACCGCCAGGGTTGGTTTGGATTGATCGCTGAGGAGTCTTTTTCGTGACTGACAAAAAAATTACCAAATTCCGTGACGTTGAAATCCGTGCACCGCGCGGCAACAAGCTGACCGCCAAGAGCTGGCTGACCGAAGCGCCGCTGCGCATGCTGATGAACAACCTCGACCCGGAAGTTGCCGAGAATCCAAAAGAACTGGTGGTTTACGGTGGTATCGGTCGTGCCGCGCGTAACTGGGAGTGCTACGACAAGATCGTCGAGAGCCTGACCAACCTGAACGACGACGAGACCCTGCTGGTGCAATCCGGCAAGCCGGTCGGCGTGTTCAAGACCCACAGCAACGCCCCGCGCGTACTGATCGCCAACTCCAACCTGGTGCCACACTGGGCCACCTGGGAACACTTCAACGAACTGGACGCCAAGGGCCTGGCCATGTATGGCCAGATGACCGCCGGCAGCTGGATCTACATCGGCAGCCAGGGCATCGTCCAGGGCACCTACGAAACCTTCGTCGAAGCCGGTCGCCAGCACTACAACGACAACCTGACCGGCAAGTGGGTCCTGACCGCCGGTCTGGGTGGCATGGGTGGCGCCCAGCCTCTGGCTGCTACATTGGCCGGCGCTTGCTCGCTGAACATTGAATGCCAACAGATCAGCATCGATTTCCGTCTGAAAACCCGCTACGTCGACGAGCAGGCCAAAGACCTCGACGACGCCCTGGCGCGCATCGCCAAGTACACCGCCGAAGGCAAGGCGATCTCCATCGCTCTGTGCGGTAACGCCGCCGAAATCCTTCCGGAACTGGTGCGTCGCGGCGTGCGTCCCGACATGGTCACCGACCAGACCAGCGCCCACGACCCGCTGAACGGCTACCTGCCGGCCGGCTGGACCTGGGACGAATACCGCGCTCGCGCCAAGACCGAGCCGGCTGCCGTGGTGAAAGCCGCCAAGCAATCGATGGCCGTGCACGTCAAGGCCATGCTGGACTTCCAGAAAATGGGCGTGCCGACCTTCGACTACGGCAACAACATCCGTCAGATGGCGCAGGAAGAGGGCGTGGAAAACGCTTTCGACTTCCCGGGCTTCGTACCGGCCTACATCCGTCCGCTGTTCTGCCGTGGCATCGGCCCGTTCCGTTGGGCGGCTCTGTCGGGCAACGCGGAAGACATCTACAAGACCGACGCCAAGGTCAAGGAACTGATCCCGGACGACGCCCACCTGCACAACTGGCTGGACATGGCGCGCGAGCGCATCAGCTTCCAGGGCCTGCCGGCGCGTATCTGCTGGGTTGGCCTGGGCCTGCGCGCCAAGCTGGGCCTGGCGTTCAACGAAATGGTGCGTAGCGGCGAGCTGTCGGCACCGATCGTGATCGGCCGCGACCACCTGGATTCCGGCTCGGTCTCCAGCCCGAACCGCGAAACCGAATCGATGCAGGACGGTTCCGACGCCGTGTCCGACTGGCCACTGCTCAACGCCCTGCTCAACACCGCAAGCGGCGCGACCTGGGTTTCCCTGCACCACGGCGGCGGTGTCGGCATGGGCTTCTCCCAGCACTCGGGCATGGTGATTGTCTGCGACGGTACTGACGAAGCGGCCGAGCGCATCGCACGCGTGCTGCACAACGACCCGGCGACCGGGGTTATGCGCCATGCCGATGCGGGTTACCAGATCGCTATCGACTGCGCCAAGGAACAAGGGCTGAACCTGCCGATGATTACCGGCAAATAAAAACTGGGCCTTGGCCCAATGCAAACCTGTAGGAGCTGCCGCAGGCTGCGATCTTTTGATCTTGTTCCTTTAAAGATCGCAGCCTCGTTTCACTCGACAGCTCCTACAGGGATTGCGTAAACCCAAAATAACAATCCACAGAGGTTGAACCATGGCTGTCACTGACGAACGTGCAGGCAACAAACCGTTGATCGAGAAACGCTCGATCGACTACATCCCGGAAGCGGAAAGACACGGTCGTCTGTTCAGCCAGTTCACCCTGTGGATGGGTGCCAACCTGCAAATCACCGCGATCGTCACCGGGGCCCTGGCCGTGGTGTTGGGCGGTGACGTGTTCTGGTCTTTGATCGGTCTGTTGATCGGTCAAGTGCTCGGTGGCGGGGTCATGGCGTTGCACGCGGCGCAAGGGCCCAAGCTGGGTCTGCCGCAGATGATTTCCAGCCGGGTGCAGTTCGGCGTTTACGGCGCGGCCATCCCGATCGTGCTGGTCTGCCTGATGTACCTGGGCTTTACCGCAACGGGCACGGTGCTTTCCGGCCAGGCCCTGGGCCAGTTGTTTGGTGTCAGTGACACCGTCGGCATCCTCATCTTCGCCAGTGTCATCGTGCTGGTCACGGTGCTCGGGTATCGGGTGATCCATTGGATTGGCCGTGTCGCCAGCATCATCGGCGTCATTGCCTTCGTCTATCTGTTCAGCCGCCTGATGAGCCAGACCGATGTGGGCGCACTGCTGCAGATTCGCCAATTCAGCTGGAGCAGCTTCCTGCTGGCGGTGTCGCTCGCGGCGTCCTGGCAGATCGCTTTCGGCCCTTATGTGGCTGACTATTCGCGCTACCTGCCGAGCAAGACGTCCTCGGTGAAAACCTTTTTCGCCGCGGGCGCCGGTTCAGTCATCGGCGCACAGGTGGCGATGATCCTCGGCGTGTTTGCCGCCGCTTCGGCCAATGGCCAATACGCGGGTCATGAAGTGGCCTACATCGTGGGTTTCGCCGGCAGTGGTGCCACCGCCGCGCTGCTGTACTTCAGCATCGCGTTCGGCAAGGTCACCATTTCCACGCTGAACTCCTACGGCAGCTTCATGTGCATTGCGACCATCATCAGCGGTTTCCGTGGTGACCTGAAGGTCACGCGCTTGCAGCGTCTGGTGTGGGTGCTGGTCATCGTCGGTGCCGCGACCCTGATGGCTTTGCTCGGCCAGCACTCGTTCCTCGGTGCATTCAAGTCCTTCATCCTGTTCCTGCTGGCGTTCTTCACGCCATGGAGCGCGATCAACCTGGTGGACTACTACTGCATCACCCGCGAGCGCTATGACGTACCGGCGCTGGCTGATCCGAACGGTCGTTACGGCCGCTGGAACCTGCTGGGTATCAGCGTCTACGTGTTCGGTGTGCTGGTGCAGTTGCCGTTCATCTCTACTAAGTTCTATACCGGTCCGCTGGTGGCATCCCTGGGTGACGTGGATATTTCCTGGATCATCGGTCTGGTGCTTCCTGCGGCTCTCTATTATGTGTGCGCAAAAAAATGGCACGGCACAGTGCCCGATCACCTGATTCTGCCGGTTGAGCAGGACAGCGTTGTACAACCTAAAACAAACGGGACCGGGCGCGCTGCGGCGCAGGCCTGATTGGACGTAGACAGGGCTGGATGCCTCTTGACTGCCGTAAGCCAATTCATGATTAGGAGCGTCACAACAATGAAATCGAACAAGACCCTGCTGACCACACTGCTTTCCATGGGCCTGCTGGCCAGTGCCGGCGCCACTCAGGCGGCGGGCTGGTGCGAGTCGGGCAAACCGGTGAAATTCGCCGGCTTGAACTGGGAAAGCGCCATGTTGCTGACCGACGTGCTGCAAGTCGTGTTGGAAAAAGGCTACGACTGCAAGACCGACAGCCTGCCGGGCAACTCCATCGCCATGGAAAACGCCCTGAGCAGCAATGACATCCAGGTGTTTGCCGAAGAATGGGTCGGCCGCAGCGAGGTCTGGAACAAGGCCGAGAAGGCCGGCAAGGTCGTCGGTGTCGGCGCTCCAGTGGTTGGCGCGATCGAAGGCTGGTACGTGCCGCGCTACGTGATCGAAGGCGACGCCAAGCGCAAGCTGGAAGCCAAGGCGCCGGACCTGAAAAACATCGCCGACCTGGGCAAGTACTCCACTTTGTTCAAGGACCCGGAAGAGCCATCCAAGGGCCGTTTCTACAACTGCCCGGCCGGCTGGACCTGTGAGCTGGACAACAGCGAAATGCTGAAAAGCTACGGCCTGGAAAACAGCTACACCAACTTCCGCCCGGGCACCGGTCCGGCACTGGATGCCGCTGTGCTGTCGAGCTACAAGCGTGGCGAGCCGATCCTGTTCTACTACTGGTCGCCAACGCCGCTGATGGGCCTGGTTGACGCAGTGAAACTGGAAGAGAAGCCAGGCGTTAACAAAAGCGTGACCATCAAGGTCGGCCTGTCCAAGACCTTCCACGACGAAGCACCGGAACTGGTGACCGTGTTCGAAAAGGTCAACCTGCCGATCGACCTGCTGAACCAGAACCTGGGACGCATGAGCAAGGAGCGAATCGAGTCGCCAAAACTGGCCAAGATCTTCCTGAAGGAACATCCTGAAGTCTGGCACGCATGGGTGAGCGAAGACGCAGCCAAAAAGATCGACGCGGCCTTGTAGGTTGAGCTTCACCGACTGCCGGCAACGGCAGTCGGATGCTTGATCGCAACCCCTTGATTGAGAGTCTCATTATGTTTCCCGAAAGCTTTACCTTTTCCATCGCCGACTGGGTCAACGGTTGGGTCGATTCGCTGGTCACCAACTACGGCGATGTGTTCCGTCACATCTCCGACACCCTGTTGTGGGCCATCGTCAATCTTGAAGGCCTGCTGCGTGCGGCGCCCTGGTGGCTGATGCTGGCGATCGTTGCCGGCGTTGCCTGGCACGCGACCCGCAAAGTGGCGACCACCGCGGTCATCGTCGGCTTGCTGTTCCTGGTGGGTGCGGTCGGCCTCTGGGACAAACTGATGCAAACCCTGGCGCTGATGCTGGTGGCGACGATCATCTCGGTGCTGATCGGCGTGCCGCTGGGCATCCTGTCGGCGCGCAGCAATCGCCTGCGTTCGATCTTGATGCCGCTGCTGGACATCATGCAGACCATGCCGAGCTTCGTGTACCTGATCCCGGTACTGATGCTGTTCGGCCTGGGCAAGGTCCCGGCGATTTTCGCCACCGTGATCTACGCCGCGCCGCCGCTGATCCGCCTGACCGATCTGGGTATTCGCCAGGTCGACGGTGAAGTGATGGAAGCGATCAACGCCTTCGGTGCCAACCGCTGGCAGCAACTGTTCGGCGTGCAACTGCCGCTGGCCCTGCCGAGCATCATGGCCGGGATCAACCAGACCACCATGATGGCCCTGTCGATGGTGGTAATCGCCTCGATGATCGGTGCCCGTGGCCTGGGTGAAGACGTACTGGTAGGGATTCAAACCCTCAACGTCGGACGTGGCCTGGAAGCGGGTCTGGCGATCGTGATTCTGGCAGTGGTGATCGACCGCATTACACAGGCGTACGGTCGCGCACGGCATGAGGTGAGCAAATGAGCAACGCAACCGTAAGCAAGATTGAAGTCAAAAACGTCTTCAAGATTTTCGGCAACCGTTCCAAGGACGCGCTGGCCCTGGTTGGCCAGGGCAAGACCAAGGATCAGGTGCTGTCCGAAACCGGCTGCGTGGTCGGTGTGAACGACCTGTCGCTGAGCATCGGCAGCGGCGAGATCTTCGTGATCATGGGCCTGTCCGGTTCCGGCAAATCCACCCTGGTGCGCCACTTCAACCGCCTGATCGACCCGACCAGCGGCGCGATCCTGGTGGACGGCGTGGACATCCTGCAATACGACATGGAAGCCCTGCGCGAATTCCGCCGTCGCAAGATCAGCATGGTGTTCCAGAGCTTTGGCCTGCTGCCGCACAAGACGGTGCTGGACAACGTCGCCTACGGCCTGAAGATCCGTGGCGAAAGCAAAGCCATGTGCAGCGAGCGTGCGCTGCACTGGATCAACACCGTGGGCCTCAAGGGCTACGAAAACAAATACCCGCACCAGCTCTCGGGCGGCATGCGCCAGCGTGTGGGCCTGGCCCGCGCACTGGCGGCGGACACCGACATCATCCTGATGGACGAAGCCTTCAGCGCCCTCGACCCGCTGATCCGCGCGGAAATGCAGGACCAGTTGCTGGAGCTGCAAAAGACCCTGCACAAGACCATCGTCTTCATCACCCACGACCTCGACGAGGCCGTGCGCATCGGCAACCGCATCGCGATCCTCAAGGACGGCCGCCTGATCCAGGTCGGCACGCCGAAAGAGATCCTGCATTCGCCGGCGGATGAGTATGTCGACCGGTTCGTGCAGCGGCGGGCGGCGGTGGTTTAAAGAGATTTGCAGTGATTGGGCGGGCCCCATCGCGGGCAAGCCCGCTCCCACAGGGATAGGTGTGGTGACACAGATTGTGGGCACACCTCAGAACCTGTGGGAGCGGGCTTGCCCGCGATGAGGCCGGTAGAGCTGCATCAATATTCAGGTATGAGGTTGAAGATGTCCCAGGCTGAAAAAATCGTTATCGCCGATGCCCCGCTGCGTTGGCAGGATGTAGTCGCAGTCGCCCGCCATGGCGCACAGCTCGAGCTGTCGGCGCAGGCCTGGGCACGGATCGAAAATGCGCAGGCCATCGTCCAGCGCATCGTCACCAGCGGCGAACGCGCCTACGGCGTGAACACCGGCCTGGGCGCGCTGTGCAACGTCTCGCTCAAAGACGAACAACTCAGCCAGCTGTCGCGCAATACCCTGCTCAGTCATGCCTGTGGCGTCGGCGCCCCACTGGCCGACGAGCAGACCCGCGCGATCATGTGCGCGGCCATCCTCAACTTCACCCAAGGCAAATCCGGTGTTCATCGCCGGGTGGTCGAAGCCTTGCTGGCGTTGCTCAACAAAGGCATCACCCCACAAGTGCCGTCCCAGGGTTCGGTCGGTTACCTGACCCACATGGCCCACATCAGCATTGCGCTGCTGGGCGTGGGCAACGTCAGCTATCGCGGGCAAATCGTTGCCGCGCAACAGGCCCTGGCCGAAGAAGGCCTGCAACCTGTGCAGCTGGGCGCCAAGGACGGGCTGTGCCTGGTCAACGGTACGCCATGCATGAACGGCCTGAGCGCTCTGGCCATTGCCGACGCCACCCGTCTGCTGCAGTGGGCCGATGTGATCAGTGCCATGAGCTTCGAGGCCCAGCGCGGGCAGATCGTCGCGTTCGATGCAGAGATCATCGCGCTCAAGCCGCATCCGGGCATGCAGCAGGTCGGCATTAACCTGCGGGCGCTGCTCGACGGCAGCGAAGTGATCGCGCAAAGCAAAGGCATTCGTACCCAGGACGCCCTGAGCATCCGCTCGATTCCGCAGGTGCACGGCGCCGCGCGCGATCAGCTGGCGCACGCGATCAAGCAAGTCGAAATCGAACTCAACGGTTGCACCGACAACCCGTTGTTGCTGGGCACACCGGACAACTTCCGCGTGATGTCCCAGGCCAATCCACATGGCCAGTCGGTGGCGATGGCGGCGGACCTGCTGGCCATTGCCATGGCGGAAATCGGCTCCATCGCCGAGCGTCGCCTGGACCGTTTGATCAACCCGCACGTCAGTGGTCTGCCAGCCTTCCTGGTGGCCAATCCGGGGGTAAACTCCGGGATGATGATCGTGCAGTACGTTGCCGCTTCCCTCTGCGCGGAAAACCGTCAGCTGGCGCAACCGGCCGTGCTCGATAACTACGTGACCTCGGGCTTGCAGGAAGACCACCTGAGCATGGGCACCAATGCCGCGCTGAAGCTGCACCGCGCGCTGGAAAACTGCACGCAGATCCTTGCCATCGAGTACCTGCTGGCGGCCCAGGCCTTCGAATTCCTCAAGGAACAACGTTTCGGCGCTGGCACGGATGCGGCGTGGCGTCTGCTGCGCGAACGCGTGCCGGCCTACGATCAGGACCGCTGGCTGGCGCCTGACATCGCCGCCGCGGCCAGCGTGTTGAAAGACCCGGCTGTGCTGCAAAAAGCCTTGCCGGACTTGCACTGATTTTCCCGACACCAGCGTGCCAAGGCGCCAGTCCGCTCAAAAGGCGGGCAGCGACGGACAACGGATACCTCCGGAGCGTCTGGTCAGAAAGCATGAGAACTCTCACAAGGAGCCCGAAATGACTGCGCTAAACCTGATTCCCGGCCAACTGAGCCTTGCCCAGCTGCGTGATGTATACCAGCAGCCGGTGAAGCTGACCCTCGATAACAGCGCCTCGGCACAGATCGAAGCCAGCGTCGCCTGCGTGGAACAGATCCTCGCTGAAAACCGCACCGCCTACGGCATCAACACCGGTTTCGGCCTGCTGGCCTCGACCCGTATCGCCAGCGCGGACCTGGAAAACCTCCAGCGTTCACTGGTGCTGTCCCACGCCGCCGGCGTCGGCGAGCCGATCAGCGACGCGCTGTGCCGCCTGGTCATGGTGCTCAAGGTCAACAGCCTGAGCCGTGGCTTCTCCGGTATCCGCCGCAAAGTCATCGATGCGCTGATCGCCCTGATCAACGCCGAGGTTTACCCGCACATCCCGCTGAAAGGTTCGGTGGGCGCTTCCGGCGACCTGGCGCCACTGGCGCACATGTCGCTGGTACTGCTGGGCGAAGGCAAGGCCCGCTACAAGGGTGAGTGGATGGAAGCCACCGAAGCGCTGAAAGTCGCCGGTCTGACCCCGCTGACCCTGGCCGCGAAAGAAGGTCTGGCACTGCTCAACGGCACCCAGGTGTCCACCGCTTTCGCCCTGCGCGGTCTGTTCGAAGGCGAAGACCTGTTCGCCGGCGCTTTGGCGTTGGGCGGCCTGACCGTTGAAGCGGTACTCGGTTCGCGTTCGCCGTTCGACGCACGCATCCACGCCGCCCGTGGCCAGAAAGGCCAGATCGATGCCGCCGCCGCTTATCGTGATCTGCTGGGCGAGCGCAGCGAAGTGTCCGATTCCCATGAGAACTGCGAGAAGGTCCAGGACCCGTACTCCCTGCGCTGCCAGCCGCAAGTCATGGGCGCCTGCCTGACCCAGTTCCGTCAGGCCGCCGAGGTGCTGGCGATCGAAGCCAACGCCGTTTCCGATAACCCGCTGGTGTTCGCCGCCGAAGGCGATGTGATTTCTGGCGGCAATTTCCACGCCGAGCCAGTGGCCATGGCCGCCGACAACATGGCCTTGGCCATCGCGGAAATCGGTTCCCTGAGCGAGCGTCGTATCTCGCTGATGATGGACAAGCACATGTCGCAACTGCCGCCGTTCCTGGTGGCCAACGGTGGCGTGAACTCCGGCTTCATGATCGCCCAGGTGACCGCCGCGGCACTGGCCAGCGAGAACAAGGCCCTGTCCCATCCGCATTCGGTGGACAGCCTGCCGACCTCTGCCAACCAGGAAGACCACGTATCCATGGCCCCGGCGGCGGGCAAGCGCCTGTGGGAAATGGCCGAAAACACCCGGGGCATTCTTGCGGTGGAATGGCTGGCGGCTGCCCAGGGGCTGGACCTGCGCAATGGCCTGAAGACCTCGCCGAAACTGGAAAAGGTTCGGGCGATTCTGCGTAAGGAAGTGCCGCCGTACGAGAAAGACCGTTTCTTTGCACCGGACATCAATGCGGCGATTGAACTGCTGGCTTCGCGGTGCCTGACCGAGCTGGTTCCGGTCAAGTTGCTGCCTAGTTTGTGATTGACCTATCGCGAGCAGGCTCGCTCCCACACTGGAATGCGTAACCCCTGTGGGAGCTAGCCTGCTCGCGATTCGATTTTGAATACTGTGGAGAACAAGGGATGAAAACCCTCTGGCAACACTGCCACGTTGCAACCATGGCCCAGGGCGTTTACTCGATCATCGAGGACGCGGCCATCGTGACGTCCGGTGCGCACATTGAGTGGGTCGGCCCGCGCAGTGAACTGCCGTCCGGCGAGTACCCGGCGGTCAATGACTTGAACGGGGCGTGGGTCACGCCGGGCCTGATCGACTGCCACACCCACACGGTGTTTGGCGGTAATCGCAGTGGCGAGTTCGAACAGCGCCTGCAGGGCGTCAGCTACGCGGAAATCGCCGCCAGCGGTGGCGGCATCGCCAGCACTGTGCGCGCCACCCGCGCCGCCAGCGAAGAGCAACTGTTCGCCAGCGCTGCCAAGCGCCTCAAAAGCCTGATGCGCGACGGTGTCACCAGCATCGAAATTAAGTCCGGCTACGGCCTCGACCTGGCCAGCGAAGGCAAGATGCTGCGCGTCGCCCGCCGTCTCGGCGCCGAGTTGCCGATCAGCGTGCGCACCACTTGCCTCGCGGCCCACGCCTTGCCGCCGGAGTACACCGACCGCGCCGACGACTACATCGAACACATCTGCGCCGAAATGCTCCCGGCCCTGGCCGCCGAAGGGCTGGTGGACGCGGTGGATGCCTTCTGTGAATACCTGGCCTTTTCCCCGGCCCAGGTCGAGCGCGTGTTCATCACCGCCCAAAAGCTGGGCTTGCCGGTGAAGCTGCATGCCGAGCAATTGTCTTCGCTGCACGGCTCCAGCCTGGCGGCGCGTTATCACGCCCTGTCCGCGGATCACCTGGAATTCATGACTGAAGACGACGCCATCGCCATGGCCAAGTCCGGCACGGTCGCCGTGTTGTTGCCCGGCGCGTTCTACTTCCTGCGCGAAACCCAATTGCCGCCGATGGAAGCCCTGCGCAAGCACGGCGTGAAAATTGCCATTGCCAGCGACCTCAATCCGGGCACCTCGCCGGCCCTGTCGGTGCGCCTGATGCTGAACATGGCCTGCACGTGCTTCCGCATGACCCCGGAAGAAGCCCTGGCGGGCGCGACCATTCATGCGGCCACCGCACTGGGCATGGCCGACACCCATGGTTCGATCGAAGCGGGCAAGGTCGCGGATTTCGTCGCCTGGCAAATCGATCGTCCGGCCGATCTGTCGTACTGGCTGGGTGGTGATCTGGAAAAACGCGTCGTGCGTCACGGCGTCGAAACGAGCCTGTAGGAGAGTCGTTGTGGATAAGGTGTTGAATTTCAAACAAGGCCGGGTACCGCTGCTGATCAGCATGCCCCACGCCGGTACCCGTCTGACTCCGGTGGTCGAAGCCGGGTTGATCCCCGACGCGAAAAGCCTGCCGGACACCGACTGGCACATCCCGCAGCTGTACGATTTCGCCAGCGAACTGGGCGCCAGCACCCTGGCCGCCGAGTATTCGCGTTTCGTCATCGACCTGAACCGGCCGTCCGACGACAAGCCGCTGTATGTTGGCGCCACCACGGGTCTGTACCCGGCGACCCTGTTTGACGGCGTGCCGCTGTTCCGCGAAGGCCTGGAGCCTTCGAAAGAAGAGCGCGCGACGTATCTGGAGCAGATCTGGACGCCGTACCACAGCACCCTGCAACAGGAGCTGGCGCGACTGAAAGCCGAGTTCGGCTACGCGCTGCTGTTCGACGCGCACTCGATCCGCTCGATCATTCCGCACCTGTTCGACGGCAAGTTGCCGGACTTCAACCTCGGCACCTTCAACGGCGCCAGTTGCGATCCGCAGTTGGCCTCGCAGCTGGAAGCCATCTGCGCCGGGCACCCGGACTACAGCCACGTGCTGAACGGACGCTTCAAGGGCGGGCACATCACCCGTCACTACGGCAATCCGGCAGAAAACATCCATGCCGTGCAGCTGGAGCTGGGCCAGTGCACCTACATGGAAGAGTTCGAGCCGTTCCGCTATCGGGCGGATCTGGCGGAGCCGACGCGAGTGGTCTTGAAGGAACTGCTGCAAGGCCTGCTGGCCTGGGGCAAACAGCACTACAACCGCTAAGCCCGGCATACAACACTGTGGGAGCGAGCTTGCTCGCGATAGCGGAGTAACAGTCGACTCAATTGTTGAATGTTAAGCCGCTATCGCGAGCAAGCTCGCTCCCACAGGTTTCTCCTACAGGTTTTCTGGCGCCAAACCTGCGATCCAGCAAGAGCATGCTCATTGACGTAAATCGGGTTTATGATGCCCAACGGCAGAATAATAGAAGTCCCCCCAGGGATGACCCAACCCCTTACGGAGCTCGCAATGCAGACTTTGTACCCGCAGATCAAACCCTACGCCCGGCACGATCTGGCCGTCGACGAAACCCACACGCTGTATGTCGACGAAAGCGGTTCACCGCAAGGTTTGCCGGTAGTGTTCATCCATGGCGGCCCCGGCGCCGGGTGCGATGCGGCGAGTCGCTGCTATTTCGATCCAAACCTGTACCGCATCGTCACGTTCGACCAGCGTGGTTGCGGTCGCTCCACCCCCCACGCCAGCCTGGAAAACAACACCACCTGGGACCTGGTCGCCGACCTCGAGAAAATCCGCCAGCACCTGGGTATCGACAAATGGGTGCTGTTCGGCGGTTCCTGGGGTTCGACCCTGGCGCTGGCCTACGCGCAAACCCACCCCGAGCGTGTGCACGGTCTGATCGTTCGCGGGATCTTTCTCTGCCGTCCGCAGGAAATCGAATGGTTCTATCAGGCAGGCGCGAGCCGTCTGTTCCCCGATTACTGGCAGGACTACATCGCACCGATCCCGCTGGACGAGCGCAACGACTTGCTCACTGCATTCCACAAGCGCCTGACCGGCAACGACCAGATCGCCCAGATGCATGCGGCCAAGGCCTGGTCCACCTGGGAAGGCCGGACCGCGACCCTGCGTCCGAACCCGCTGGTCGTCGATCGTTTTTCCGAGCCTCAGCGTGCGCTGTCCATCGCCCGTATCGAATGCCACTACTTCACCAACAACGGTTTCCTCGAGCCCAACCAGCTGATCCGCGACATGGACAAG
Source organism: Pseudomonas putida (assembly GCF_050989985.1). Classification (GTDB taxonomy): domain Bacteria; phylum Pseudomonadota; class Gammaproteobacteria; order Pseudomonadales; family Pseudomonadaceae; genus Aquipseudomonas; species Aquipseudomonas putida_AI. Next base: position 6,426,175 of record NZ_CP158815.1, on the reverse strand, counting down.
ATCGCCCATTTGCCGGGCGTGATCATCCATGGCCGCTATGACGTGATCTGCCCGCTGGACAACGCCTGGGAACTGCACCAGGCCTGGCCGAACAGCGAGCTGCAAATCATCCGCGACGCCGGCCATGCCGCCGCCGAACCGGGAATTACCGATGCACTGGTGCGCGCGGCTGACAAAATGGCGCGACGCCTGCTCGACCTCGCCCCTGAAGAAGCATGAAGGGCCTGCTGCAACGCGTGCGTGGCGCGCGGGTCGAGGTAGCGGGGGAGGTGGTTGGTGCGGTGGACCAGGGCTTGCTGGTCCTGGTGGCCGTCGAGCCACAGGATACGCGGGCCAGCGCCGACAAACTTCTCAATAAGCTGCTTAACTATCGTGTGTTCAGCGATGCCGAGGGCAAGATGAATCTGTCCCTGGCGGATGTGGGCGGCGGGTTGCTGCTGGTCTCGCAGTTCACCCTGGCTGCCGACACCAAGAGCGGGCTGCGCCCGAGTTTTTCGACCGCGGCTCCCCCGGCCCTGGGAGAGGAGTTGTTCGACTATCTATTAAGCAGAGCGAAACAGGTGCATGGCACTGTGGCATCAGGTAGATTCGGCGCGGATATGCAGGTGCACCTGGTCAATGATGGCCCGGTAACCTTTCTGTTACAGACCTGAAAGCCCGTGAAACATCTTTTTACGGGTTTTTCGGCTGAAAACAGGCATTTTTCGCGATAAATACTTTGTTACCCCTGATGCGTTGTAACGCGGCCTACTAGATAATCGCGCGCTACGGGGATCAGCGTTCGTTGGTCCATTTTGACTTAGGTAGAGACTTGTCCGGATCCGATTGGGGAATCATTTCGCCCCAGCGGAGTCGGAACAATGCTCGCCAACTTGGCAAGAGTGGTCTGCAAGGCCGGTGTTTTCGTACCGCAAGCCCAGCAGACCCTTCAACTGGCCGTTGGTTTTTTGATCTGTTTTCGGCGAGGGTTGCTCGTGATTGTTAGTCCCTGTAACGCACCAAAATTGTCTGCCAAACGGTTACGTAGCGCTCTGGTAGCAGGCTCGGCACTGCTCTGCCTGCTCAGCGCCGGCCAGCTTTGGGCATTCAATCTGGATGATGTATCGGCAAAGGCTAAAGAGCTGGCCGGTCAGAAGTTCGAAGCGCCGCGCAGTAACTTGCCGAACGAATTCCGAGAGATGAAGTTCGCCGACTATCAGAAAATCCGTTTTCTGACGGAAAAGGCCGAGTGGGCGGATCAGAAAACCCCATTCAAGCTGTCCTTCTATCACCAGGGCATGCACTTCGATACGCCGGTGAAAATCAACGAAATCACCGCGAACAACGTCGAAGAGATCAAATACGACCCAAGTCGTTTCGATTTCGGCGACCTCAAGTTCGACCCGAAGGCCACCGAGCAACTGGGCTACGCCGGTTTCCGCGTGCTGTACCCGGTCAACAAGGCCGACAAGCAGGACGAAATCATGACCATGCTCGGCGCGAGCTACTTCCGCGTTGTCGGCAAGGGTCACGTCTACGGTCTGTCGGCCCGCGGCCTTGCGCTCGATACCGCCTTGCCGTCCGGCGAAGAATTCCCGCGTTTTCGCGAGTTCTGGATCGAACAGCCGAAACCGGGCGACAAGCACCTGGTGATCTTCGCGCTGCTGGATTCGCCTCGTGCGACCGGCGCCTACCGCCTGACCCTGCGTCCGGGCAGCGACACCATTGTCGACGTCAAGGCGCAGATGTACCTGCGTGACAAGGTCGGCAAACTGGGCATCGCCCCGTTGACCAGCATGTACCTGTTCGGCGCCAACCAGCCGTCGAAAGTCCTCAACTACCGTCGCGAGCTGCACGACTCCAGCGGCCTGGCGATCCATGCCGGCAATGGCGAGTGGATCTGGCGCCCTCTGAACAACCCGAAACACCTGGCGGTGAGCAACTTCTCGGTCGAGAACCCGCGTGGCTTCGGTTTGCTGCAGCGTGGCCGTGACTTCAGCCACTACGAAGACCTCGATGACCGCTACGACAAGCGTCCGAGCGCCTGGATCGAGCCGAAAGGCGACTGGGGCAAGGGCACCGTCGATCTGGTCGAGATTCCGACCGCTGATGAAACCAACGACAATATCGTGGCTTTCTGGAGCCCGGAAACCATGCCGGAGCCAGGCAAGCCGCTGGACTTCGCCTACCGTATGCACTGGACCATGGACGAAGCCGCGTTGCACGCACCGGACAGCGCCTGGGTCAGCCAGACCCTGAAGTCCACCGGCGACGTAAAACAGTCCAACCTGATTCGTCAGCCCGATGGCAGCGTTGCCTATCTGGTCGATTTCGAAGGTCCGTCCCTGGCGGCATTGCCAGCGGATACCGACGTGCGCAGTCAGGTCAGCGTCGGCGACAACGCCGAACTGGTCGAGAACAGCGTGCGCTACAACCCTGAAACCAAGGGCTGGCGCCTGACCCTGCGCATGAAGATCAAGGACCCGAGCAAATCCACCGAGATGCGTGCGGCACTGGTGCAGAACATCGTGCCTGCGGATCTGACCAAGACGTCGATTCCAGCGTCCAGCTCTTCCGTTGCCAAGGCCGACAAGGTCGCTGCCAAGCAAGCGGAAAAAGCGGAAAAGGACGCGAAGGCCGCCGCCGAAGCCAACAAGGCCGAGGCCAAGCCGGTCGCAGATGCCAAGGACAAGGCGAACAACAATGACGCCAAGCAGCCTGCAGCTGCTGCGGCCCCAGCCACACCGGAATCGGCACCGACTGAAGAAGTCCTGACCGAGACCTGGAGCTATCAGTTGCCTGCCGATGAGTAATTCTCAAGTTCAGCCAGAAACTCTTTCCGAGTATCTGGCCCATCTGCCGATGACCGACCAGCAGCGCGCGGAGCTCGCGGGCTGCAAGTCTTTCAGCGAATTGCACGAGCGCCTGTCTTCCCAGACCTTCGACGCCCCGACCGAGGCCGCCCAGGCTTCGGTGGGCAAGCGCCTGGTCCTGAGCACCGCCGAGGAATTGCAGGACGCCGAGATGTTGGGCGTTGACGCCAGCGGTCGGGTTTGCCTCAAGGCGACCCCGCCGATTCGTCGGACCAAGGTCGTGCCGGAGCCGTGGCGTACCAACATTCTGGTGCGCGGCTGGCGTCGCCTGACCGGTCGCACCAACCCGCCGAAGCCGCCGAAAGATGCCAACGTGCTGCCGGCGGCGCGCTGGCGCACCGTCGGTTCGATCCGTCGCTACATTCTGCTGGTGTTGATGCTCGGCCAGACCATCGTCGCCGGCTGGTACATGAAAGGCATCATGCCGTACCAGGGCTGGTCATTCGTCGACCTCGAAGAAGTCCTGCACCAACCGCTGCTGCAAACCGCCACGCAAGTGCTGCCGTACGCGTTGCAGACCAGCATCCTGATCATGTTCGGGATTCTGTTCTGCTGGGTATCGGCCGGTTTCTGGACTGCGTTGATGGGCTTCCTCGAATTGTTGACCGGTCACGATAAATACCGGATTTCCGGTAAAAGTGCCGGCAACGAGCCGATTCCGAAGAACGCGCGCACCGCACTGGTGATGCCGATCTGCAACGAAGACGTGCCACGGGTATTCGCCGGTCTGCGCGCGACGTTCGAGTCGGTGGCCGCCACGGGTGACCTGGATCGCTTCGACTTCTTCGTTCTCAGCGACAGTAACGACGCCGACATCTGCGTCGCCGAACAACAGGCCTGGCTGGATGTCTGCCGTGAAGCCAAGGGCTTCGGCAAGATTTTCTATCGCCGTCGCCGCCGTCGCGTGAAACGCAAGAGCGGTAACCTCGACGACTTCTGCCGTCGTTGGGGCGGTGACTACAAGTACATGGTCGTGCTCGACGCCGACTCGGTCATGAGCGGCGAGTGCCTGACCAGTCTGGTTCGCCTGATGGAAGCCACGCCGGACGCCGGGATCATCCAGACCGCGCCACGGGCATCGGGCATGGACACGCTGTATGCGCGTATGCAGCAGTTCGCCACCCGCGTGTACGGTCCGCTGTTCACTGCCGGCCTGCACTTCTGGCAACTGGGCGAATCCCACTACTGGGGCCATAACGCGATCATCCGCATGAAGCCGTTCATCGAGCACTGCGCCCTGGCGCCGCTGCCCGGTAAAGGCGCGTTCGCCGGTGCGATCCTGTCCCACGACTTCGTTGAAGCCGCGCTGATGCGTCGTGCGGGCTGGGGCGTTTGGATCGCCTACGACCTGCCGGGCAGCTACGAAGAGCTTCCACCGAACCTGCTGGACGAACTCAAGCGTGACCGTCGCTGGTGCCACGGCAACCTGATGAACTTCCGCCTGTTCCTGGTCAAGGGCATGCACCCGGTGCACCGCGCGGTGTTCCTGACCGGCGTGATGTCCTACCTGTCGGCACCGCTGTGGTTCTTCTTCCTGGTGCTGTCGACGGCGTTGCTGGCGGTCAACACCCTGATGGAGCCGCAGTACTTCCTCGAACCGCGCCAGCTTTACCCGCTGTGGCCGCAATGGCATCCGGACAAGGCGATCGCGCTGTTCTCGACGACTGTCGTGCTGCTGTTCTTGCCGAAGCTGTTGAGCGTGATCCTGATCTGGGCCAAGGGCGCGAAAGAGTTCGGCGGCAAGTTCAAGGTGACGATGTCGATGCTGCTGGAGATGCTGTTCTCCATGCTGCTGGCGCCGGTGCGGATGATTTTCCACACCCGCTTCGTCCTCGCCGCGTTCCTCGGCTGGGCCGCGACCTGGAATTCGCCGCAGCGTGACGACGACTCCACGCCATGGAGCGAGGCGGTCAAGCGTCACGGTCCGCAAACCGTGCTGGGCTTCCTGTGGGCCTTGCTGGTGATCTGGCTGAACCCGAGCTTCCTGTGGTGGCTGGTGCCGATCGTCGGTTCGCTGATGCTGTCGATCCCGGTGTCGGTGATTTCCAGCCGAGTCGGCCTGGGCCTCAAGTCCCGTGACGAGAGCCTGTTCCTGATTCCTGAGGAATACAATCCGCCGCAGGCGCTGCTGGCCACCGACCAGTACACCCACGAAAACCGTTATCACGCGCTGAACGACGGCTTCATCCGTTCGGTGGTCGATCCACAGCAGAACGCACTGGCGTGCTCGCTGGCGACTTCCCGTCACCGTCAGGCCGAGCCGATCGAATGGATGCGGGTCGAGCGGGTACGGCACGCGATGAAGGTCGGGCCGCAAGGCCTGAACAACAACGAGCGTGTGCAACTGCTGAGTGACCCGGTAGCCCTGGCTCGCCTGCATGAGCAGGTCTGGAGCGAAGGCCACGCCGAGTGGCTGGGCGCATGGCGCAAGTCGGTCAAGGCCGACCCCCATGCACCGCTGCTGCCGCTCAAGCCGCTGAGCGTGCAGCCTCAGTTGGCCTGACGTTGAGCCCCGCTGATCAGCGGGGCTGATCGTTCCCACGCTCTGCGTGGGAATGCCTCTACGGACGCTCCGCGTTCGGCTGTTGATGGGACGCAGAGCGTCCCGGGCTGCATTCCCACGCAGAGCGTGGGAATGATCGGTCAAAACACAACAATTCCCGCCTAAACCCTTGTGCATTCGACTCATTGCGTTAGCATCCGCCCCCGAAAAAGGTGCGCCCGGACCGTTTTGTGTCCGTATCTATCGGTTTTCATTGGAAAACTGTCGATTTTCGCGCCGCAAATGCAATGGTTTGGGGAGTTGAAGATGAAGAAGTATCTGTCGATGCTGCTGGCTGGCGTCACGGCGTTGGTTGCAGTCAGCACGGCGCAGGCCGGTGCCATCGATGACGCGGTCAAGCGCGGCACCTTGAAAGTCGGCATGGACCCGACCTACATGCCGTTCGAAATGACCAACAAGCGTGGCGAGATCATCGGCTTCGAAGTCGACATCCTCAAGGCCATGACCAAGGCCATGGGCGTCAAGCTGGAGCTGGTGTCCACCGGATACGACGGCATCATCCCGGCACTGCTGACCGACAAGTTCGACATGATCGGCAGCGGCATGACCCTGACCCAGGAACGCAACCTGCGCCTGAATTTCAGCGAACCCTTCATCGTGGTTGGCCAGACCCTGCTGATCCGCAAGGAGCTGGAAGGCACCATCAAGTCCTATAAAGACCTGAACACCGCCGATTACCGCATCACCTCCAAGCTCGGCACCACCGGCGAGATGGTTGCCAAGAAGCTGATCTCCAAGGCCAAGTACCACGGCTACGACAATGAGCAAGAAGCCGTGCTCGACGTGGTCAACGGCAAGGCCGACGCCTTCATCTACGACGCGCCTTACAACGTCGTGGCGCTGAGCAAGGTGGGCAACGGCAAGCTGGTGTTCCTCGACAAGCCGTTCACCTACGAGCCGCTGGCCTTCGGTCTGAAGAAAGGTGACTACGACAGCATCAACTTCATCAACAACTTCCTGCACCAGATCCACGAAGACGGCACCTACGATCGCATCCATGACAAGTGGTTCAAGAGCTCCGAGTGGCTCAAGGACATGGAATAACCCGGTCAGTCAGACCGAGTCGCCTTCAATCGCGGGCAAGCCCGCTCCCACAGTGGTCGGTGTGAACACATTTTTGTGCCCCGCGCGAAACCTGTGGGAGCGAGCTTGCTCGCGATGACGGCCTGACAGGCAACACAAATCCCGGAACCTGCAATGAAACAGAAAAAAGCCCAATGGCCCTGGCACGTGCTCACCGTGCTGGTGCTGATCGGCCTGGCCGGCGCGCTGTATTACGCCACCTCGCTGATGTCCTACGAGTGGCGCTGGAACCGCGTGCCGCAGTACTTCGCCTACCACGCCGAAGAGTCCCAGCGCGCCGCCGACATCTCCACCGTCAGCGAACTGCTGCGCAAGGGCGACCAGGCTGAAGTCACCCTGCGCAACGACGCAGGTGACGAGCAGAAACTGACCGTCGATGAGAACAGCCTGCAAGTTGCCCAGGGCGATGACGTGGCTGAAGGCGATGTGATCGGGGTCACCCGCCACTGGGCCGCAGGGCCACTGCTGTGGGGCCTGTGGACAACCTTGTGGCTGTCCGTGGTGTCGGGTGTGCTGGGGTTGTTGATCGGGCTGTTCACCGGCCTGTGCCGGCTGTCGAACAACCCGACCCTGCGCGATCTCTCGACCATTTACGTCGAGCTGGTGCGCGGCACGCCGCTGCTGGTGCAGATTTTCATTTTCTACTTCTTCATCGGCACCGTGATGAACCTGTCCCGGGAGCTCGCCGGGATCGCCGCACTGTCGCTGTTCACCGGTGCCTATGTAGCGGAAATCATCCGCTCCGGCGTGCAGTCGATCGCCCGCGGCCAGAACGAGGCCGCGCGCTCCCTGGGTTTGAGCGCCGGGCAATCGATGCGTCACGTGGTGCTGCCGCAAGCGTTCAAGCGCGTGCTGCCGCCGCTGGCCGGGCAGTTCATCAGCCTGGTGAAAGACACGTCGCTGGTGTCGGTCATTGCGATCACCGAACTGCTGAAAAGCGGTCGCGAGGTCATCACCACCTCGTTTTCGCCGTTCGAAATCCTGTTCTGTGTTGCCGGTCTGTATTTGTTGATCAACCTGCCGCTGTCGAAAATCGCCGGCCGGCTTGAGCGGAGGCTCGCGCAAAGTGATTGAAGTCCGCGATCTGGTAAAAGTCTTCGACACCCGTGGCCAGGTGGTTCGCGCGGTGGATAACGTTTCCACCCGCGTTGCCAAGGGCGAAGTGCTGGTGGTGATCGGCCCGTCGGGCTCCGGCAAATCGACCTTCCTGCGTTGCCTCAACGGCCTGGAGGAGTTCGACTCCGGCTCGGTGAGCATCGACGGCCTGCAACTGGCCGACCCGAAAACCGACATCAACGCCTACCGCCGCGAAGTCGGCATGGTGTTCCAGCATTTCAACCTGTTCCCGCACATGACCGTGCTGGAGAACCTGTGCCTGGCGCAGAAAGTCGTGCGCAAGCGCGGCAAGAAGGAGCGCGAGGCCAAGGCCATGGCGCTGCTGGAAAAGGTCGGGATTGCGCAGAAGGCCAACGAATTTCCGTCGCGCCTGTCCGGTGGCCAGCAACAGCGCGTGGCGATTGCCCGGGCGCTGGCGATGGAGCCCAAGGTCATGTTGTTCGACGAGCCGACCTCGGCGCTCGACCCGGAAATGGTCGGCGAGGTGCTGGATGTGATGAAAAACCTGGCCGTGGAAGGCATGACCATGGTCTGCGTGACCCACGAAATGGGTTTTGCGCGGGAAGTGGCGGACCGGGTGCTGTTCTTCGATCACGGCAAGTTGCTGGAAGATGCCTCGCCGGCGCAGTTCTTCGATGCGCCGAAGGATCCGCGGGCGCAGGCGTTCCTTCGCCAGGTTCTGTAATTTCAGCGTCGGTTGCACCGCCATCGCGAGCAGGCTCGCTCCCACAGTGGATCTGTGTACGACAGAACCCTGTGGGAGCGAGCCTGCTCGCGATGGCATCACCTCGGTCCCATGTGAACCGAGGTGCACAAATCACCTCAAACCTTGAACCGCCCCACCAACATCTGCAAATGCGTCCCCAACCGCGCCAGCTCGACGCTGGACGCGGCGGTTTCCTCACTCGCCGCCGAGGTCTGATCCGACACATCCCGCACATTCAGCACGCTACGGTTGATCTCTTCCGCCACGGCGCTTTGCTGCTCGGCCGCGGCCGCAATCTGCTGGTTCATGGCCTGGATGGCCGAGACGGTGCGGGTGATGCTTTCCAGTGAGCCGCCGGCGCGGCGGGTCAGCTCGACGCTGCTGTCGGTCAGGCTGCGGCTGTTGTCCATGATGGTCGCCACTTGCTGGGTGCCGTTCTGCAGGCCGACGATCAGTTCTTCGATCTCTTCGGTGGACTTCTGGGTGCGCTGGGCCAGGCTGCGCACTTCGTCGGCGACCACGGCAAAACCACGTCCGGCTTCACCGGCCCGGGCGGCTTCGATGGCAGCGTTGAGCGCCAGCAGGTTGGTTTGCTGGGCCACGGACTTGATCACGTCGAGCACGCTGCCGATCTTGTCGCTTTCACGCTTGAGTTCGCCCATGGCCTCGGTGGAATGTCCCACTTCCAGGGCCAGACGCTCGATCTGGGCGATGGCTTCTCCCACGACCTTGTCACCTTCGCGGGCCTGCTGGTCGGCGGCAACGGCGGCCTCGGAGGCCTCCTCGGCATTGCGCGCGACTTCCTGCACGGTGGCGGTCATTTCGTTCATCGCAGTAGCCACCTGATCTGTTTCGACCTTCTGGCTGTTGACCCCGGCGCTGGTCTGCTCGGTGACAGCCGACAGTTCTTCGGCGGCGCTGGCGATCTGCGTCACGCCGTCGCTGATGCCGCCGATCAGTTCGCGCAGGCCTTGGGTCATGCTCTGAATGGAGCGCTGCAGCTGGCCCAGTTCGTCCTGGCGCTTGGAAACCAGGTTGTGGCTCAGGTCGCCGGCGGCAATGCGTTCGGCCACTTTGAGGGTCTGGTTCAGCGGAATCACAATCTGCCGGGTGATGGCCCAGGCGGCGAACAGACCGAATACCAGCGCCAGGACGGTGGCCAGCAACAGCATGTTCTTGGCATGTGCCACGTCGATGTCGCGTTTGTTGGTTTGCGAGACGGTGAGTTCCTTGCTGACGTCCAGCAGGATTTCGCCTTGGGCAGCCATGCGTTTCAGCGCTTCGGCGCTGGCGACCTGGGAATCACGGTACTGGCTGACTGCGGCGCGATAGGCCTTGAGCGAGTCGGTGGCCTGCTGCAGGTTGGCGATGTGCTGTTCCGGCAGCTTCGATGGCAGGCTTTCGAGGTATTTGAGCGCATTGTCGATGGCGTCCAGCGCAGGCTGTTCGGCCTCGGTCTTGCCGCTGTAGGTGTAGCCACGCACCTGGAAGCGCGCCTGCTGGATCAGTTTGCTCAGGTCGATCACGCTGTTGAATTGCACAACGCTGTCGCCTTGCAGCATGGACTTTTCAACTTCGGCAACCCTGGCCACGGCATTGTCGGCGGTAGCGCCGAGTTTGCTGCGGGCGTCTTCGCGGTTGGCTCCGGCCTGGGTCATGGCCGCGAAGGCTTGCTTGTACTGACCGACAGCGGCCAGTTGTCGCTCGATCATCGCGATGTCGGCGGGTTGCTCAATCAACTTGCGAGCGGCCTGCAGGCTGCTGTCGAGCTTGCCGAGCATGTCGTTGACGGCACCGGGGCCTTGTTCGCCGCGACGCATTTCATAGTCCAGGCGGGCAATGCGCAGGTCCTTGGTCATCGCGTTGATGTCGGAAATGAGCCCCAGCTTGTCGCCGCGATTGCTGACCTCGCTCAGGCCATTCCAGCCTGTGACGGTGATCAATAAAGTCAGCAGCAACACAAGACCGAAACCGAAACCCAGCTTGCGATTGACGCTTACGTTCCCCAGCTTATCGGCCATCCATTGGTACATGCGGTAACTCTCCCGGGCCACATTGGTTTTATGGGGGGTATATCGGCAGGGGATGGGGGTTCTATAGGAGGCATCCGATGGACGGCGGGAATGATTGATGACCTGTGGGAGCGAGCCTGCTCGCGATGGCGTCGGGTCAGTCAATGGAGTGTTGACTGTGCCATCGCTATCGCGAGCAGGCTCGCTCCCACAGGGGGGTAGTGTTGTCAGAATAGGCGTGCGAGCAAGGCAGTGACGGCGGTTTCCACGCGCAGGATGCGCTCGCCCAGTTGCACCGGTTGCAGGCCGGATTTGCCCAGCAGGTCGATTTCGTAGGGAATCCAGCCGCCCTCGGGGCCGATGGCCAGGGTCACCGGTTCATTCAGCGCGCGGGGGCAGGGCGGGTAGTTGCCCGGATGGCCGACCAGGCCGAGGGTGCCATCGCTGATGGCCGGCAGGCGGTCTTCAACGAACGGTTTGAAGCGCTTTTCGATGGTGACTTCAGGCAGCACGCTGTCCCGGGCCTGTTCGAGGCCCAGGATCAACTGTTCGCGAATCGCTTCCGGCTCCAGGAACGGTGTCTGCCAGAAGCTCTTCTCGACGCGGTAGCTGTTCACCAGCACGATACGCGGCACTCCCATGGCTGCCACGGTCTGAAACACCCTGCGCAGCATTTTGGGGCGTGGCAGGGCCAATACCAGGGTCAATGGCAGCTTGGCGGGCGGCAGTTGGTCGAGGGTGACACGCAATTCCGCTTCGCTGGCATCCAGGCGCAATACCTCGGCCGAGCCCATGAGGCCGCCGATACGGCCGACGCGCATGCTGTCGCCGACTTCGCAGCGATGGACTTCCTGCATGTGGGTCAGCCGGCGATCACGCAGGATCACGCGGTCGGCCGCGATGAAGTCGGCCTCTTCAAGGAGCAGCAGGTTCACGCTTGGGTCGCTGGCGGCTGGTCGTTGTGGTCGTCAGCCGGCTGATCGTCCGGATGTTCGCCGCGCTTGCTGATCAGGCCGCCAAACAGCACGCCGATCTCGAACAGCAGCCACATCGGCACCGCCAGCAGCGTTTGCGAGAAGATGTCCGGCGGGGTCAGGATCATGCCGACCACGAAGCAGCCGATGATCACGTACGGACGGATCTTCTTCAGGTATTTGACGTCGACCACGCCGATCCACACCAGCAGCACCACGGCCACCGGGATTTCGAACGCCACGCCGAAGGCGAAGAACAGCGTCATGACGAAATCGAGGTAGCTGGTGATGTCGGTCATCATTTCCACGCCGGCCGGGGTTGCGGCGGCGAAGAACTTGAAGATCAGCGGGAACACCAGGAAGTAGGCGAAGGCCATGCCGGCGTAGAACAGCAGGATGCTCGATACCAGCAGGGGCACGGCGATGCGCTTTTCATGCTTGTACAGGCCTGGCGCGATGAAGCCCCAGATCTGGTGCAGGATCACCGGGATCGCCAGGAACAGCGAGACCATCATCGTCAGCTTCAGCGGCGTCAGGAACGGCGACGACACATCGGTGGCGATCATCGTCGCACCGGCCGGCAGGTATTGGCGCAGCGGTGTGGAGACGAAGGTGTAGATCTGCTGGGTGAAGGCGAACAACCCGGCGAAGATGATGAACACCGCCGCTACGCAGCGCAGCAGACGGGTGCGCAACTCGGTGAGGTGCGAAACCAGCGGCATGTGCTGGTCGTTTTCAGGGAGATCGCTCATGGGGCTCGCGGCGGCAGTGGAGGGTCTTGAGGGGCTGGCGAGACAGGCGCAGCCGCAGGTACCACGGGTTCAACCGGTGTCGCCGCAACAACAGGCGCAGCTTCGACAGGCGCAGCTTCGGCGACAGGCGCCGTTACTGTCGGCGTTGCCTCAGGCGTAACCGGTGTCGGCTCCTGCTGGGTCGGCGTGAAAATCTTCCGCGCCTCCTGTTCCAGCGACAGAATGTGTTCGTTGTGCAGTTGCCGACGAATTTCGTCGGCACCGATTTCACGTTCAACTTCCTGTTTGATCGCATTGAAGCTGCGCTTCAGGCGCCCGACCCACAGGCCGGCGGTGCGCGCAGCATGCGGCAGGCGCTCGGGACCCAGCACCAGCAGGGCCACCAGGCCAACGAGCAGCAGTTCAGAGAAGCTGATACCAAACATTAGTCTGTGCTCACACGTCTTTGCGGATCGGCTCTTCGACTTTCTGTGCCTGCACGTCGATGGTGTGCGGCTGGTTCACCGAGGCCTGCGGCTGAACAGGTGGAACCGGTTGTGCCGGGGTCGCAGTCGGGTCGGCCGGTTTTTCGTCGTCGTTCATGGCTTTCTTGAAGCCCTTGATCGATTCGCCGACGTCAGTGCCGAGGTTTTTCAGCTTCTTGGTGCCGAACACCAGTACGACTACAACCAGGATGACGATCCAGTGTTTCCAGTCAAAAATACCCATGGTGCTGCTCCTCTCTAATAATTGTTCAGGCAGACGGACGCGAGGCTTTCTCTACATGTCCGGAGAGACCGAAGCGACGGTCCAGTTCATCGAGTACAGCCTGTGGATGCTGCCCCAATTGGGCGAGCATGACCATGCTGTGGAACCACAAATCGGCGGTTTCGTAGATCACATCGCTGCAGTCGCCGCTGACGGCGGCATCCTTGGCGGCAATGATGGTTTCGACCGACTCTTCGCCGACTTTTTCCAGAATCTTGTTCAAGCCCTTGTGGTACAGGCTGGCGACATACGAGCTGTCGGCGGCGGCGCCTTTGCGCTCTTCCAGTACCTGGGCCAGACGGTTCAGCGTGTCACTCATGTTTATGTCCTGCGGAGTAGATGGCATGCGGGTCTTTCAGGACCGGATCGACGGTTTTCCAGTCGCCGTTCTCGAAGACGCGATAGAAGCAGCTCTGACGGCCGGTATGGCAGGCGATATTGCCAATCTGCTCGACCATCAGGATGATGACGTCGGCATCGCAATCCAGGCGCATCTCATGCAGGGTCTGCACGTGGCCGGATTCTTCGCCCTTGCGCCACAGCTTGCCACGGGAGCGCGACCAGTAGATGGCGCGGTTCTCCGCAGCGGTCAGTTCCAGTGCTTCACGGTTCATCCAGGCCATCATCAGGACGCGCCCGGTCTTGTGATCCTGGGCAATCGCTGGCACCAGGCCATCGGCGTCCCACTTGATCTCGTCCAGCCAGTTTTTCATCTTCAGTTCCCGAGGTGCAGCGACAAGCTTCAAGCTTCAAGCCACGAGTAAAAGCCAGTCCACTTCGTTCTTTCGCATTGTGCAACGCCTGTCTGCAGGCGTGAATTAAACATGAGTGCTACGAGCGTCGCTTGCAGCTTATAACTTGCAGCTGATTCATGCTATCGACGCACGACCAGATACAAGCCGACGGCCATCATGATTCCCGCGGGCCAATAAGCCAACTGATTAAGCGGACCACCGGCGGCGAGAATGGCGCCGCCAGCCAGATGGGCGGTTCCCAGCAGGCGCAGGAACCAGTCGTCGCGGCGACGGTGCCAGGGTGGCGGTGGGTCGCTGGCGTGAGGCTGGGACAGGCGTTCGAGCAGGTCGCGCGTCATGTTGGCCAGATGCGGGATCTGTTCGATCTGGCTCTGCACGTTGCCGAACAGGGCCTTGGGGCTGACGCGCTCGCGCATCCAGCGCTCGAGGAATGGCTGCGCGGTGTTCCACAGATCGAGGTCCGGGTACAGCTGGCGGCCCAGGCCTTCGATGTTTAGCAGGGTTTTCTGCAGAAGAACCAGCTGTGGCTGCACTTCCATGTTGAAGCGGCGCGCGGTCTGGAACAGGCGCATCAGCACCTGGCCGAAGGAAATATCCTTCAACGGCTTTTCGAAGATGGGCTCGCACACGGTACGGATCGCCGCTTCGAATTCGTTGAGTTTGGTTTCCGCCGGCACCCAGCCCGAATCGATGTGCAATTGCGCCACGCGGCGGTAGTCGCGCTTGAAGAAGGCGAACAGGTTGCGTGCCAGATAGTCCTGGTCTTCCGGGGTCAGGCTGCCGACGATGCCGCAGTCGATCGCAATGTACTGCGGGCTCCACGGGCTCACGGTGCTGACGAAAATGTTGCCGGGGTGCATGTCGGCATGGAAGAAACTGTCGCGGAACACCTGGGTGAAGAAGATCTCCACGCCACGCTCGGCGAGCATTTTCATGTCGGTGCGCTGGTCGGCCAGGGTGGCCAGGTCGGTCACCTGAATGCCGTAGATGCGCTCCATCACCAGCACTTTCGGCCGGCACCAGTCCCAATAGACCTGCGGCACGTAGAGCAACGGCGAGCCTTCGAAGTTGCGCTTGAGCTGGCTGGCGTTGGCCGCCTCGCGCAGCAGGTCGAGTTCGTCGTAGATGGTTTTTTCGTAGTCGCTGACAACGTCCACCGGGTGCAGCAAACGCGCATCGGCCGAGACCCTTTCGGCGGCGCGGGCGAGGATGAACAGCCACGCCAGATCTTGCTTGATGACCGGTTTGAGGCCCGGGCGGATCACCTTGACCACCACTTCTTCACCGGTTTTCAACTGCGCGGCATGCACCTGCGCTACCGAGGCCGAGGCCAGGGGTTCGACGTCGAAACGGCTGAACACTTCGCTGATCTTCTTGCCGAGCTGGTCTTCGATCAGCTTGACCGACACTTGCGAATCGAACGGCGGCACACGGTCCTGCAGCTTCATCAGCTCGTCGGCGATGTCCTCGGGCAACAGGTCGCGACGGGTGGACAGAATCTGCCCGAACTTGATGAAAATCGGCCCGAGGTCCTGCAACGCCAGGCGCAGTCGTGCGCCACGGCTCAGGTCCAGGGTCTTGCGCGGGAACCAGCGCCACGGCAGGGCGTAGCGCAGCACCAGCAGGAACCAGGGCAGTGGCAGGTCGAACAGCAGGTCATCGAGGCGGTAGCGGATCACGACGCGCTGGATGCGCAACAGACGGCGGACGGCAAGCAGCTTCATGCGTTATCGCTTGGGTCGAGGGATCGGGAAAGGCGCTCGAATCGCGCCTCGAGTCGTTCCAGATCGATCTTGATCTGGTCCAGTTCACTGAATCGGGCTTCGGCTTCGCGCTTGCCGACGAGGCTGCGCGATTCTTCGGCCAGGTATTCGGCGAGGTTCTGGTTGAGGCTGGCAAATCCTTGTTGATACCAACGCGCGCGGCTGCGCAGGTGGCCACCCACCAACTGTGTGGCGACCGGGCCTAGCCAGCGCGAGAGTTCGTATTCCCAGTCCAGCTCAAGGTCCTGGAGGATGGCCGCCAGTTCCAGCAGCACGCCGCTGTCGCCGTCGAGCTCGACTTCAGGGGCATGCAGCACCGAGGTCTTGTCCTTGCTCATTGCCAGTTTCAGCAGGCTCGAAGCCGGTGCACGCAAGGTGCAGTCGGCGCCGGTTTCCCACTGGGAGGCGAGCATCAGGCCTTCATCGCTGGGCAGGATGAACAGTTGCAATGCCGGGCTGCGGCAATCGACGGCAATCACCTTGCCGCTCAAATGCGCGAGCCGCGGCAGCGCCGTGCTGTCGAGACGCAGCACCCGGTTCAGGCCGAGTTCAACGCTGGCGAGCAGTCCGGCGAGCAGCATCAGGGCTTGATGCCGCGATGCAGGGCGACGATGCCTGCGGTCATGTTGTGATAGGTCACGCGGTCGAAACCGGCCTCGACCATCATCGACTTCAGGGTTTCCTGGTTGGGGTGCATGCGGATCGATTCGGCCAGGTAGCGATAGCTTTCCGAGTCGTTGGTGATCAGCTTGCCCATCAATGGCATGAAGGCGAACGAGTAGGCGTCGTAGGCCTTGGACATCAGTGCGTTGGTGGGCTTGGAGAATTCCAGCACCAGCAGGCGTCCGCCAGGCTTGAGCACGCGCAGCATCGAACGCAGGGCGTCTTCCTTGTGCGTCACGTTACGCAGGCCGAAGGCGATGGTCACGCAGTCGAAATGGTTGTCCGGGAACGGCAGTTTTTCCGCGTCGGCCTGGACGAATTCGACGTTGCCGGCCACACCCAGGTCCAGCAGGCGGTCACGGCCGACCTTGAGCATGGACTCGTTGATGTCAGCCAGCACCACCTGGCCGGTCGGGCCTACCAGGTGCGAGAATTTGCGGGTCAGGTCGCCAGTACCGCCGGCGATGTCGAGCACGCGGTTGCCGGCGCGTACGCCCGACAGTTCGATCGCGAAACGCTTCCACAGGCGGTGCATGCCGCCCGACAGGAGGTCGTTCATCAAGTCGTACTTGGCAGCTACCGAGTGGAAAACTTCAGCGACTTTTTCCGCTTTCTGGCTTTCCGGAACGTTTTTGAAGCCGAAGTGAGTGGTGGGTTCGGCATCGCTGCCTTTGCGCTGATCAGTCATATCGCTGTCACCAAGAGAGAATGCGCGACATTCTAATCCCCAAGGGATGCTTTGTCTTGGAATGGCTAAAGGTAAGATGGGCAACCCTCGGGACCTTTTGCCGCAGCGGCGGTCAAGATTCATCGAGCAAGCATTCATAGCCGTATTCAAAAAGCAGGAGTCATTCGATGGCCCATATCAGTGTTGAGCGTGCCCACAGCCTGGGCAAGGAAGCGGCGCGCGAGAAAGCCGACAAGCTGGCGCAGAAACTCTCCGACCAGTATGGCCTGCAGCCGCAGTGGTCCGGGGACACCCTGAACCTCAAGCGCTCAGGTGTGAAAGGCGCGGTGCATGTGGCTGACGATTCGATCCGGGTCGACGTGGAACTGGGCCTGATGATGTCGGCCATGAGCGGCATGATCAAAGCGGAAATCGAGAAGGCGCTGGACAAGGCCCTCGTCTGATCCCCGATTGAAATCACATCCCCTGTAGGAGCGAGCCTGCTCGCGATGACGGAGTGTCAGTCGACATCGATGTTGATTGATCCACCGCCATCGCGAGCAGGCTCGCTCCTACAGTTTGTAATGCGGTGCATCCAAAGGTTTATGTCAGTTGTTAGGGTGCCGTTTCTAATTTTTCTCCCTACTTTGTGCCAGAGCCCGACACTTGTCCGGGCAGTTCCTCAAACCTTCTGCGCGTGAGGTGGACCATGGCCAAAGTAATTTTGAAGAAAAAAATCGACGCTTCGACGACTGCTCTGAGCGATGTCAAAACCTATGCCCGCAAGATCTGGCTGGCAGGCCTGGGTGCCTACGCCAAGGTTGGCCAGGAGGGCGCCGAGTACATTCAGGAGCTGATCAAGACCGGTCAAGCTGTTGAAACCAAAGGTAAAAAGGCAGTAGCTGCAAAGCTCGAAGCAGCGAACTCCGAGATCGCTGATGCCAAGAGTGAAGTGAGCACTTTCAAGGGCCGGGTCGAAGTTCAACTCGACAAGGTCGAGAAGGCGTTCGACTCGCGTGTCGCAAGTGCCTTGAATCGTATCGGCATTCCGTCTAAACATGACGTGGAGACACTCTCTGTCAAGCTCGATGAGCTGACGGCACTGCTCGAACGCGTCGCGCGTAAATCTTAAGGAGAACGGGATGGCTGTTAAAAAGAACACCGAAAAAGAAGGCAGCTCGTGGATCGGGAAAGTAGAAGACTACTCCCGAAAAATCTGGCTGGCTGGTTTAGGCGTGTACTCGAAGATCGACACTGACGGCAGCAAAATCTTCGATGCATTGGTTAAAGACGGCGAGAAAGCCGAGAAGGCAATCGGCAAGAAAGTCGACACTGCCAAGGACAGCGCCAAGGACACCGCTTCTTCGGCCAAGTCGCGTATCAGCGGCGTGAAAGACAAGGCTCTGGGCAAGTGGGATGAGCTGGAAGGGGCTTTCGACAAGCGCCTGAACAGCGCCATTTCGCGCCTGGGCGTGCCAAGCCGCAATGAGGTCAAGGCGCTGCACAGCAAGGTCGAGCAACTGACCAAGCAGATCGAAAAACTGACCGGTGCCAAGGTTGCGCCTGTTGCGGCCAAAACTGCCGCAGCCAAACCCGCAGCTGCCAAACCGGCCGCCAAGACCGCAGCCAAGCCACTGGCGGCCAAGCCTGCAGCCAAACCTGCCGCTAAAGCCGCGGCCAAGCCTGCTGCCAAAACCGCTGCTGCAAAACCTGCCGCAGCCAAGCCTGCTGCCAAACCGGTAGCTGCCAAGCCAGCCGCCAAGCCTGCGGCCAAACCGGCAGCGGCGAAAACCGCAGCGGCCAAGCCAGCGACAGCCAAGCCAGCAGCAAAACCTGCGGCCGCGAAAAAGCCAGCAGTGAAAAAGCCGGCCGCTCCAAAAGCCGCCGCCAAACCAGCCGTGGCCGCCGCCAAGCCGGCAACCCCGGCCGCATCGGCTGCACCTGTCAGCGCATCGAATTCCGCAACCGCGCCGACCCCTGCTGTCACCCCGACTGCCGCGCCAGCTCCATCGACGCCAACCAGTCAGTCCTGATTCTTCAGGGCTCAAAAAAACGCCCGGCCTGCCAAGGTCGGGCGTTTTTGTTTGTACGCGATTCCAAGAGCGCCGCGGCACCCCTGTGGGAGCGAGCCTGCTCGCGATAGCGGTGTGTCAGTCGACATCGATTTTGAAGGATAAATTGCCATCGCGAGCAGGCTCGCTCCCACAGGATTTTTTGTGGCCAGGGTTATTCGTGTTCTTCCAGGTATTGAAGGGCCAATTGCTCGGTCGCCACCTTGATCGGCGGCAACAGGTGCGGCGCCACCAGCATCATGATCTGGTAAACCACCAGCCTCACTTCACCTTCACGATCAAGAATCCGCTGGTAGTCCAGGGAAAACAGCAGGGTCATGGTGATCTGCTCCACCAGTTGACCCAGGGCCTGGGTGTCGCTGACCAATTGCCCCTGAGCCTTCAGGCGCGCCAGCAACGTTGCCAGTGTGCGCTTGAGTGCATTGAGCAGATTGCGAATGCCCTTGGCCAGTTTCGGCAAGCGGCCGGCCAGGTTCGACAGGTCCTGGAACAGGAAGCGGTAATGGGACAGGCGCTCGACGATCAGATGCAGGAACAGCCAGTAATCATCGGGGCCCAGTTCGGCGTCGACGGGTGGGTCGAGCAGCGGTGTCAGCTCGGCCTGGAAGCGCTCGAACAACCCGAGTATCAACGGCTCCTTGCCGTGGAAGTGGTAGTAGAGGTTGCCCGGGCTGATGCCCATTTCGTTGGCAACTTCCATGGTGGAGACATTCGGTTCGCCCTTCTGATTGAACAACTGCAGGGCACATTCGAGGATGCGGTCGCGGGTTTTCATCCAGTCTTCTTAGTGATCATGCCAAGCCAACCCCAAACCCTGTAGGAGCGAGCATGCTCGCGATGGACGTTAACGATAACGCGTGCTGTCTGGATGAACGCGTTGCCTGAACGTTTTTCGCGAGCATGCTCGCTCCTGCAATGTTGGGTGCCGGTTGTAGTGTGTTGAGTGTCAGCGCACGCGCACGTAGGTGCCGGGTGCCGCCTCCATCGGTGGATAGTTCTGGTTGCCGAGGGTCATGAGGGTTTCCTTCTGCGCCCCCGAGCGTTCCTGAATCCAGCTCAGCCATTGCGTCCACCAACTGCCCTCGACCTGCTTGGCGTCGTAGTACCAGGCCCGTGGGTCGCTACTCAGCTTGGCGCCCTCGACGTAGTTGGCTTTCGGGTTGCCCGGCGGATTGAGGATGCTCTGCACGTGACCGCTGTTGGACAGCACGAAACGGCGCTCGCCGCCCAGCAGCAGGGTCGAGCGATACACCGCATCCCACGGCGTGATGTGGTCGTTGATGCCGGCGACGCTGAAGCTGTCGACCGTGACTTTCTGCAAGTCGATCGGCGTGCCGCACACTTCGAGGCCGCCCGGATGGCCCAGCGGGTTGTGCTTGAAGAAGTCCAGCAAGTCGCCGTGCAGGGCTGCCGGCAGGCGCGTGGTGTCGTTGTTCCAGTAAAGGATGTCGAAGGCCGGCGGCTCCTTGCCCAGCAGGTAGTTGTTGACGAAGTAGCTCCAGATCAAGTCGTTGGGGCGCATCCAGGCGAAGACCTTGGCCATGTCCCGGCCGTCGAGCACGCCTTTTTGATAGGAGCGGCGCTTGGCGGCTTCCAGGGTCTGTTCGTCGGCGAACAAGGTGGCCGGCGTGTCCAGCTGGCTGTCGAGCAGGCTCACCAGGTAGGTGGCACTCGATACCCGTCGCATCTGGCGCTTGGCCTGCAAGTGGCCTTGCAGCGCGGCAATGGTCAACCCGCCGGCACAGGCACCCATCAGGTTGACCTCGCGCGCGCCGGTGATCGCCCGGCAGACATTCATCGCCTCTTCCACCGCTTCAACGTAGGTCGACAGGCCCCATTCACGGTGGCGTACATCCGGGTTGCGCCAGCTGATCATGAAGGTTTGCAGGCCGTTCTTGAGTGCGAACTGGACGAAGCTGTTGGTGGGGCTCAGGTCGAAAATGTAGAACTTGTTGATCTGCGGCGGCACCACCAGCAGCGGCTTGGAATACTGCTTTTCGCTCATCGGCTTGTACTGGATCAGCTCCAGCAGCTCGTTGCGAAACACCACGGCGCCGGTGGTGGTGGCAACCGTCTTGCCGACCTCGAACGCCTGCTTGGTGATCTGCCGGGGCAGGCCATCGTTGTGCAGCAAGTCGTCCACCAGATGGCCGATCCCGCGCACCAGGCTGTTGCCGCCGGAGTTGAAGATTTCCTTGATCGCCAGCGGATTGAGCAAGCTGTTGGACGGCGATACGGCATCGTTGAGCAGGGAGAATACGAACTGTGCCCGTGCGCGATCGTCCGGGCTCATATTGCTTTCGTCGATCCAGCTTCTGACCTGCTTTTGCCAGCTCAGGTAAGCCTGCAGGCTGCGACGATAGAAAGGGTTGAGGCTCCAGGCCGGATCGGCGAAGCGACTGTCATGGGGGTTGGTCGGATGCAGGGTTTCACCCAGCAGCACGCGCCCTAATTGGCCACCCAGTTTCAGGGCGTGGCGGGCGCTGTGCACGGGGTTGCGCAAACCATGCGCGGCGACGCTGCGCAGCGTTGAAAGCAGATCACGGCCGCGCAGGCCGGTGATCGCACTCTGTGCGTTGATGAAGGTGGCGGGAGAGGGCGCCAGGTCCCTCGCTGGTTTTTCACGCATCAGTCAACACTCCTTCGTCTTCAGGCCAAAAACAAACACACTGAACCAGAACACCATAGACGCTGTATCGGGTTGTTGCGCGGCGCGGCGTCCTGCCGTCCCCTTTGCATCAAGGCCAGCGGCTCGATCAACCGCCCAAAGGTGCCGGGCGCGGATGCATCACCGCACGCTGCCGCTCCTCCTGGAGAAACTTCATGATGATCGGCGCCACGGCTTCTGCCCGGGTAATCAGGAACAGATGCCCGTCGTCGATGATGTGCAATTGGGCGTTGGGAATCCGCCAGGCCAGCAGGCGCATGTTGACCAGCGGGATCAGCGGATCGTCGTCGCCAGCCAGGACCAGGGTCGGCTGGTTGATCTTGTGCAGCCAGTGAATGCTGGTCCAGCCAAGGCCGGCGAACAATTGCCAGTAGTAGCCCAGCTTGCCCGCCGAACGCACCTTGGCCGCGTGGTTCGCGGCCAGCGTCGGGTCACGGCGGAACGCGCCGCCGTAGATCATCGGCGCGATGCGGATCACGTGGGAAGGCTGGATGTAGCGGCGCGGGCTGGCCATCATCCACAGCACTTTCGGCTTGCCCGGTACCATCACCGCGCCAGCGGCCGTCGCCGCCAGCACCAGCTTCTTGCAGCGTTCCGGGTAGTCATAGGCAAACTGCTGGGCCAGCGCGCCACCCCAGGAAACGCCGATCGCATTGACCTGTCCGTAGTCGAGGTAGTCGAGCATGCGGGCCGTGAGTTTCGCCAGGCCCGGAAACCGGTACGGACGATTGGGCGTCGACGAGCCGCCGACACCGGGTACATCGAACGCGATGACTTCCAGGTCCGGGTCCAGCGCCGCGACAAACGGAAACACCAGCTCAAGGTTGGCGCCGATGCCGTTGAAAATCAGCAAGGGCGTCAAGTGAGGCTTGCCGGGGCGCACCGCCGTGCGGAGGGTCTGGCCATCCAGTTCGACGGTACGGAATATGAACGGTTGCGGCATGCTCTGGCCCTGTGGATCTCTCAAATTCTTCCTCGATCCCTATCCCTCTGTAGGAGCGAGCATGCTCGCGATGGACTCGAAAACATCGCGGGGTTTCAGATCCCCCGCGTCATCGTTAACGCCCATCGCGAGCATGCTCGCTCCTACACCGGGGTAGGGCGAGGCGTGTCAGTTACCGCTCATGCACATAAGTACCCGGCGCGGCTTCGCCCGCCGGATGAGCCTTGTTGCCCAACTTCAAAGGCGCCTTTTTCAGCTCGCCCGAGCGCTCGGCCAGCCAGGCGTGCCAGTGCAGCCACCAGGAGTCGGTGTGCTTGGTGGAGTTCTCCTGCCATTCTTCGGCAGTGTCCGCCGCTTCGCTGTTGGTCATGTAGCGGGATTTCGGATTGCCCGGCGGGTTCAGGATGCTCTGGATATGGCCGCTGCTGGACAGCACGAACTCGACATTGCCGCCAAACAGATGCGCCGACTTGTAGCAGGACTTCCACGGGGTGATGTGGTCGGTGGTGCCGGCCAGGGAAAAGATGTCGGCCTTCACTTGCTTGAGGTCAATCGGCGTGCCGCACACTTCCAGTGCATTCGGGCGGATCAACGGGTTGTTTTTGAACAACTCGATCAGGTCGCCGTGAAACGCTGCGGGCAGTCGCGTGGTGTCGTTGTTCCAGAACAGGATGTCGAACACCGGCGGCTCGTTGCCCAGCAGGTAGTTGTTGACCCAATAGTTCCAGATCAGATCGTTGGGGCGCATCCAGGCGAAGACTTTCGCCATGTCGCGGCCTTCCAGCACGCCTGCCTGATAGGAGTGGCGCTTGGCGGCTTCCAGGGTCTGCTCGTTGACGAACAGGGCGACATCGGTGTCCAGGGTGGTGTCGAGCACGCTCACCAGCAGGGTGAGGGCGTTGACCTTGTTCTCGCCGATCGCGGCATAGTGGCCCAGCAGTGCGGTGCAGGTGATGCCGCCGGAGCAGGCGCCGAGCATGTTCACGTCTTTGCTGCCGGTGATCGCAGTGACCACATCGACCGCTTCCTTGAGTGCCTCGATGTAGGTCGACAGGCCCCACTCGCGCTGCTCCTTGGTGGGGTTGCGCCAGCTGACAATGAAGGTCTGCACGTTGCTGCGCAGGCAGAAGCGCGCCAGGCTTTTTTCCGGGCTGAGGTCGAAAACGTAGAATTTGTTGATCTGTGGCGGTACCACCAGCAGCGGACGCTCATGGACCTGCTCGGTGGTCGGCTTGTACTGGATCAGCTCCAGCACATCGTTGCGAAACACCACCGCGCCTTCGGACACACCCAGGGTCTTGCCGACCTCGAAAGCGCCCATGTTGACCTGGCTCGGCATGCCATTGTTGTGCACCAGGTCCTTGGCCAAATGCGAAAGACCATCGAGCAGGCTCTTGCCGCCGGTTTCGAAGAAGCGTTTGACCGCCGCCGGGTTGGCCGCGCTGTTGGTCGGGGCCATGGCTTCGGTCATGAGGTTGATCACGAAGTGCCCACGGCTGACATCCTTGGCTGGCAGGTTACTGTCGTCGATCCAGTCGTGAAGCTCCTTGCGCCACGCCAGATAGGTTTGCATATAACGTTTGTAGAGCGGGTTCTGGCTCCAGGCCGGATCGGCGAAGCGACGGTCATCGCCTGCCGGTTGCAGCCCGGATTTGCCGAGCAGTACGTTTTTGAGTTCCAGACCGAAATGCGCGACATGCTTGGCGCTGTGAATCGGTTGTTTGATGGCCTGTCTGAGCACCATTCGAGCAGAAGCCAGTAGATCCTTTCCACGCAGCCCAACGACAGGATTCAGACCCAGGGTGTTTTCCGAGGCCTGATACTTCAAGTCATCGTTATTCTCTTTACTCATCTACGACGCTCCATTGTCCTGAGACGAGTACCCGGTCCTGCTGCACAGTCACTCAGCAAATACCTGGTACCGAACTCGGGTGACCGTTAAGACTGCACCGCTGCTTTTTGTTCGCAGAGAGCACTGCAGGGAACTTGCCAGCTCCATTGGTTACCCGAGTTTAATTTTTTTCGCAAGCAGGCCCGTTGCTTGCCTTGGAGCGGAGCATTCAAACAGATGAAATTAGAAAATGCCTTCTAATGAACAAGAGGCTCGGTCTAGAGCATCAGCTTGACGACAGACTCGTTCGGGTCGCGGGATTTTCCGGCGGTTTTGAGCTCGGCCAGGTAATCCTCCCAGAGTGCGTCATAACGTCGCCCCAGTTCGTAGAGGTATTCCCAGGTGAACAGGCCGCTGTCGTGGCCATCGTCGAAGGTCAATTTCAGTGCGTACTGACCGGCCGGTTCCAGCTTGGTCAGTCCTACGTTGATCTTGCCAAATTGCAGGATGGGTTTGCCGTGGCCCTGGACCTCGGCGGAGGGAGAGTGCACGCGCAGGAACTCGGCGGGCAGGGTGTATTCCTCGCCGGACGCGTACTTGAGCGTCAGGGTTTTCGAGGCTTTGTGCAGTTTGATGTCGGTGGGGATCATGACCGGATGTCCGTCTTGTGCGGAGCCTTGTGGGAGCGAGCCTGCTCGCGATAGCGCTGCAACAGTCAACACAGGGGTTGAATGTACCGCCGTCATCGCGAGCAGGCTCGCTCCCACAGTTCCGCTACGTCTGTAAGAGTTGCTTACAGGATATAACGGGACAGGTCTTCGTTCTGCGCCAATTCACCGAGGTGGTTGTTGACGTAGTCGGCGTCGATCTGGATCGCCTTGTCATCGTGGGCGCTGGCCAGGTCGCCGGCGCTGAAGGACACCTCTTCAAGCAGACGTTCGAGCAAGGTGTGCAGGCGACGGGCACCGATGTTTTCGGTTTTCTCGTTGACCTGCCAGGCGATCTCCGCGATGCGCTTGATGCCGTCCGGCTGGAACTCGATGGACAGGCCTTCGGTTTTCAGCAGAGCGCAGTATTGCTCGGTGAGCGAAGCGTGCGGCTCGCTGAGAATGCGCTCGAAGTCCTGCGGCGACAGGGCCTTGAGCTCAACGCGAATCGGCAGGCGGCCTTGCAGCTCTGGCACCAGGTCGCTTGGCTTGCTCAGGTGGAATGCACCGGAAGCAATGAACAGGATGTGGTCGGTCTTGACCATGCCCAGCTTGGTGTTGACGGTACAGCCTTCGATCAGCGGCAGCAGGTCGCGCTGTACGCCTTCACGGGACACATCGGCGCCGCCGACGTTACCGCGCTTGGCGACCTTGTCGATTTCGTCGATGAACACGATGCCGTGCTGTTCGACCGCTTCCAGGGCCTTGGCCTTCAACTCTTCATCGTTGACCAGGCGGCTGGCTTCTTCATCGCGCACCAGCTTCAGCGCTTCCTTGACCTTGAGCTTGCGGCTCTTGCGCTTGCCCTTGCCCATGTTGGCGAACAGGCTCTGCAGCTGATTGGTCATCTCTTCCATGCCCGGAGGCGCGGAGATATCGACGCCGGACATTTCGGCGACTTCGATTTCGATTTCCTTGTCATCCAGCTGGCCTTCGCGCAGGCGCTTGCGGAACAGCTGGCGGGTGTTGGAATCGGAGGTCGGGGCATCGTCGCTGCTGAAGCCCATGCGTGCCGGTGGCAGCAGCGCGTCGAGGATGCGCTCTTCGGCGGCGTCTTCGGCGCGGTGGCGAACCTTGGTGATTTCCTGTTCGCGCAGCAGTTTGATCGCGGCGTCAGCCAGGTCACGAATGATCGATTCGACGTCGCGACCGACATAACCGACTTCGGTGAACTTGGTGGCTTCGACTTTGATGAACGGCGCGTTGGCCAGTTTGGCCAGGCGACGAGCGATCTCGGTTTTACCGACACCGGTCGGGCCGATCATCAGGATGTTTTTCGGGGTGACTTCTACGCGCAGCTCTTCAGGAAGCTGCATCCGGCGCCAGCGGTTGCGCAGGGCAATGGCGACGGCGCGCTTGGCATCGTCCTGGCCGATGATATGGCGATTGAGTTCGTGGACGATTTCACGGGGAGTCATGGACATAATATTTGACGGACCTTAAACAAGTGAGTCGTGGCATGCGGCCGAAACAGACTTACTCGTCGCCTTTGGCGCAGTCCTGCTCCTCAATGGTCTGAGTGTGGTTGGTGAATACGCAGATGTCGCCGGCGATGCCGAGAGCGGTCTCGACGATTTCCCGGGCGGACAGGTCGGTTTTCTTCAGCAGTGCGCTGGCGGCGGCCTGGGCATAGGCGCCACCGGAACCCATGGCGATCA
Source organism: Pseudomonas putida (assembly GCF_050989985.1). GTDB lineage: Bacteria > Pseudomonadota > Gammaproteobacteria > Pseudomonadales > Pseudomonadaceae > Aquipseudomonas > Aquipseudomonas putida_AI. The sequence continues at coordinate 6,399,643 of NZ_CP158815.1, read as the reverse complement.
GGCCGTTTTCCGGCTCGACCACGTCACCGTTGCCGGTGATGATCAGGGAGGCATCCTTGTTGGCGACCGCGAGCATGGCTTCGAGGCGGCTCAGGGAGCGGTCGGTGCGCCATTCTTTGGCGAGCTCGACGGCGGCGCGAACCAGATGGCCCTGATGTTTTTCCAGCTGGCCTTCGAAGCGTTCGAAAAGGGTAAAGGCGTCAGCCGTGGCGCCGGCGAAACCGGCAAGGACTTCACCGTGGTACAGGCGACGGACTTTCTTGGCGTTGCCTTTCATCACGGTATTGCCGAGAGAAACCTGGCCGTCGCCGCCCATGACGACTTTGCCTTGGCGGCGAACTGAAACGATGGTGGTCAAGGGAAGAGTCTCCACGCAGCTGGGCGAAAGTGCCTTATGCCAACCCATATGGGGGTGTAGGAAAAGATTTCAACTGTGGGGCGGGAGAGGGGACGAGCGGTGTAGGACGGGGGATGGTGTGTTGTCAGTTCTGGCGCCATCGCGGGCAAGCCTTGCTCCTACAGGAGTCACGCAACTCCTGTAGGAGCAAGGCTTGCCCGCGATGAACGATTACACAGTTTTTCGGTGGGATCAGCGGCTCTGGCGTTGTTGTAACAACAGATTGCTAAACCCGGCGCCGGACAGTTGTTTCTGTGCGGTAGTCAATTGTTCGCGATTGCTGAACGGACCTACCAATACCCGATACCAGGTCTCGTCCTTCACCGTACCGGACTCCACCGCCACGGCCTGGCCGAGCAGGATGATCTGGGCCCGAACCTTGTCGGCATCAGCTTCCTTGCGGAACGAGCCGGCCTGCAGGAAGAACTTGGTCACCGGCGCGGCCTTGGCGACTGGCGGCGCAGGTGGCGGCGTGATCCCGGACAGCGCGGCCTGGGCGCGGGCCGTGTCGATCTTCGCCGCTTCCGCCGGGGTAACCGGCGTGGTCGGAACGGCCGGCACTTGCGGTGTCGGCAAGGTTTTTTCCGGCACGGCATCCGGCGGCACGATCACTTCCGATTCCGGCAGCAGGGTGTAGAAGTCGTACTTCGGCTTCACTGGCTGCGTCGGGCTCGGCGGGGTCTTGTTGGCCTCGGCGATCTTGGTGGCTTTCTGCTGCTGCTCGACCTTCTCGCGCTTGACCGTATCGCTGCCCTTGCCCGGCTCCAGCTTCATCAGGAATACGATGAAGGCACCGACCGTCAGGCCGATGGCCATCCACAGCCAACCCGGAATCGGTTGTTTCGCTGGAGCTTGGTAACGGCTGGCGCCACGCTTGGGTGCAGGTTTTTTCTTGGCAGCCAACTTACATGCGCTCCAGGGTTTCCAGGCCCAGCAGCTCCAGGCCTTGCTTGAGAGTACGGCCGGTCAGCGCAGCGAGGCGCAGGCGGCTCTGCATTTGTTCCGGGGTCTCGGCGGCGAGGATCGGGCAGTTCTCGTAGAAGCTGGAGAACAGGCCGGCGACGTCGTACAGGTAGGTGCACAGAATGTGCGGCGTGCCCTTCTCGGATACGTTGTTCAGCACTTCGCCGAACTGCGCGAGTTTCGCCGCCAGTTCCAGTTCGTGCGGGGCGTCGAGAACGATCTGCCCTTCGACTTCGCTGAAGTCCTTGCCCAGCTTGCGGAACACGCCGGCCACGCGGGTGTAGGCGTACAGCAGGTATGGCGCGGTGTTGCCTTCGAAATTCAGCATCAGGTCGAAGTTGAAGCTGTAGTCGCTGGTGCGGTGTTTCGACAGGTCGGCGTATTTCACTGCGCCGATGCCGACGACTTTGGCGATGTTGCGCAGATCGGCCTCGGCCAGCTCCGGGTTCTTGTCCTTCACCAGGGTGTAGGCGCGTTCCTGGGCTTCGGTGAGCAGGTCGATCAGCTTCACGGTGCCGCCGTCGCGGGTCTTGAACGGACGGCCGTCGGCGCCGTTCATGGTGCCGAAGCCCATGTGCTCCATTTCCATCGGGTGCGTCACGAAGCCGGCCTTGCGTGCCACGGCGAACACTTGCTGGAAGTGCAGGGCCTGGCGCTGGTCGACGAAGTACAGGGCGCGATCGGCCTTGAGCTTGCCGCTGCGGTAGCGCACGGCGGCCAGGTCGGTGGTGGCGTAGAGGTAGCCGCCGTCCGCCTTGACGATGATCACCGGCAGCGGGTCGCCATCGGCGTTCTTGAATTCGTCGAGGAACACGCACTGGGCGCCGTTGCTTTCGACCAGCATGCCGGCGGCCTTGAGGTCGTTGACCACGTTGATCAGGTCGTCGTTGTAGGCGCTTTCGCCCATCACGTCGGCCATGGTCAGCTTGACGTTCAGCAGCTCGTAGATTTTCTGGCAGTGGGACAGCGAGATGTCCTTGAACTTGGTCCACAGCGCCAGGCAATCAGGGTCGCCGGCCTGCAGCTTGACCACCAGGCCACGGGCGCGGTCGGCGAACTCTTCGGATTCGTCGAAGCGCTGCTTGGCTGCGCGGTAGAAGTTCTCCAGGTCCGACAGCTCGTCGCTGGTGATCGGGTTTTCCTGAAGATAGGCCATCAGCATGCCGAACTGGGTGCCCCAGTCGCCGACGTGGTTCTGACGGATCACGGTATCGCCGAGGAATTCGAGCACGCGAGCGACGCCGTCGCCGATGATGGTCGAGCGCAAGTGGCCGACGTGCATCTCTTTGGCCAGGTTCGGCGCGGACAGGTCGACCACGGTGCGCTGCACAGGGCCGGCCTTGCGCACGCCGATGTTGGCGTCGGCCAGCGCGGCGTCCAGGCGGGAAGCCAGGGCCTGGGTGTTCTGGAAGAAGTTGAGGAAGCCGGGACCGGCGATTTCGGCCTTGGAGACGTTCTCGTCAGCCGGCAGCGCGGCGATGATTTTTTCCGCCAGGTCGCGTGGCTTCATGCCGGCCGGCTTGGCCAGCATCATGGCGATGTTGCTGGCGAAGTCGCCGTTCTTCTTGTCGCGGGAGTTCTCCACCTGGATCGCCGGCGACAGGCCTTCAGGCAACACACCTTCGTTGACGAGTTGGGTGATGGCTTGTTGGATCAGCTGGCGAATGGTGTCTTTCATGGTCTTCTCTTTCGACCGCAGGCGCGGCGGCGCATCGTGCGCTGGTGGAAAAACTGGGCATTATCCGTTGCGAAGGCGGGCTTGCCAACTATAGCGGGCAGGTTGTGGATATGCGGTGTCAAATCGATTGCTATCGCGAGCAGGCTCGCTCCTACAGTGGAACTGCGTAAACAAAACTAATGTGGGAGCGAGCCTGCTCGCGAAAGCAATTCCAAAATCAATACAGATCGACGGGATCGACGTCCAGCGACCAGCGCACCGCCCGTCCGCTCGGCATCTGCTCCAGCACCAGCAACCAATTGGCCAGCAACCGGTGCAACGGCGCCCGAGCGTTGGCCTGCAATAGTAGCTGGGCACGGTAGCGCCCGGCCCGACGCTCCATCGGCGCCGGCACCGGCCCCAGGAGTTCAATGCCGGTCAGATTCTGTTCGGCCAGCAGACGCTCGGCCTCGCTGCACGCCTCATCGAGAAATCCTTCAGCCTGACCCGGTTTATGCGCCTCGGCCCGCAACAGTGCCAGGTGCGCGAACGGCGGCAAGCCCGCCGCGCGGCGCTCGCTCAAGGCCTGCTCGGCAAAGGCGAAGTAACCCTGCTCGGTCAATTGCACCAGCAGGGGGTGATCCGCCAGGTGCGTCTGGATGATGACCTTGCCGGGTTCTTCGGCCCGTCCGGCGCGCCCGGCGACCTGGACGATCAGTTGCGCCATGCGCTCGCTGGCGCGGAAGTCGCCGGAAAACAGGCCGCCGTCGGCATCGAGAATCGATACCAGCGTCACCCGTGGGAAATGGTGGCCCTTGGCGAGCATTTGCGTGCCCACCAGAATGCATGGCTGGCCCTTCTGGATGGTCGCGAACAGCTGGTTCATCGCGTCTTTGCGCGATGTGCTGTCACGATCGACCCGCAAGACCGGGTAGTCCGGAAACAGGATCGCCAGGCGTTCTTCGGCTCGTTCGGTGCCGGCGCCCACCGGACGCAAATCGACCTTGTTGCACTTCGGGCACTGGCGCGGCACGCGTTCGACGTAACCGCAATGGTGGCAGCGCAGTTCGCCGTAGCGCTGATGCACGGTCATGCGTGCATCGCAGCGTTGGCATTCGGACATCCAGCCGCAGTCGTGGCACAGCAGCGTGGGGGCGAAACCGCGGCGGTTGAGGAACACCAGCACTTGCTGGCCGGCCGCGAGGGTCTGGCCAATCGCCTGTTGCATCGGCCCGGAAATGCCGCTGTCCAGCGGGCGGCTTTTTACGTCCAGGCGCAGGAAGCGCGGCTGCTTGGCGCCGCCGGCGCGGTCGTTGAGTCGTAGCAGGCCATAGCGGCCGGTGTAGGCGTTGTGCAGGCTTTCCAGTGACGGTGTGGCCGAGCCAAGCACAATCGGGATGTTTTCCTGTCGGGCGCGGACCAGCGCCAGATCCCGGGCGTGATAGCGCAGGCCTTCCTGCTGTTTATAAGAGCCGTCGTGCTCTTCATCGATAATGATCAGCCCCGGATTTTTCATCGGCGTGAACAGCGCCGAACGGGTGCCGATAATGATGTCGGCCTCGCCATCCCGGGCTGCGAGCCAGGCGTCGAGGCGTTCGCGATCGTTGACTGCCGAGTGAAGCAGGGCAATACGCGCATTGAAGCGCTGCTCGAAACGCGCCAGGGTCTGCGGGCCGAGGTTGATTTCCGGGATCAATACCAGCGCCTGTTTGCCGGCTTCCAGGGTTTGGCGAATCAGCTGCAAATACACTTCGGTCTTGCCGCTGCCGGTGACGCCGGCCAGCAGAAAGGCGTGATAACTGTCGAACCCGGCGCGAATCGCTTCGCAAGCGGCGCTTTGTTCCGCATTGAGCGGCAGCTCCGGCTGGGCCAGCCAGTGTTCGTGGCGGGCGCCGGGCGCATGGCGACGGACTTCGACTTGCACCAGATCCTTGGCCAGCAGCAAATCGAGGCTGTCCTTGCTCAACATCAGTTTGCTCAGCAACTGATGGGCGACGCCATGGGGATGCTGGGCCAGTGTCGCCAGGGCCTCACGCTGACGCGGGGCGCGGGCGATGCGTGGATCATCGAGCCTGGCGCCGGGAGCGACGGACCAGAAGCGTTCCTGGCGCGCTTCGGCCAGTTCACCCTGGCGCAGCAACACCGGCAGTGCCCAGCTCAGGGTGTCGCCGAGGCTGTGCTGATAATACTGGGCGGTCCACTGGCACAGCTTGAACAGCGCGGGCGGCAGCGGTGGGGTGGCATCGAGCAGCGCCAGGGCGCGTTTGAGTTTTTCCGCCGGCACTTCGCTGGTCTCGGTGACCTCCACCAGGATTCCGATCATCTCCCGCCGGCCGAACGGCACCCGCAGGCGCATGCCGGGATGCAGCCGGGCACGCAGGACCCCAGCCGGTGCCCGATAGTCGAACAGGCGGCGCAGCGGCGAAGGCAGGGCAAGGCGCAAAATGGCGTCGGGCACGCGGGGGATTCTCGATAAACAAAGAAGGGTAACGCATGTCCTGTGGGAGCGAGCTTGCTCGCGATGAGGCCCTGTCAGCCAGCATTTGCGTCGCCTGACACGGCGCTATCGCGAGCAAGCTCGCTCCCACAGAGGGATGTGCTTGGGGCCGGGAGCCTAGCAGACGGTCGGTAGAAGCGACAGCTTGCGCGATTGGCATTGTCTGGTAGAATCCGCGGCCTAATTACGTGCGGTATTCAACAATAGTGTTGGGTGGCGGCACGCTAGCCTGAGGAAGACACCATGAAAGCTGATATCCATCCAGAATACCCAGCAGTTGCTGTTACCTGCAGCTGCGGCAACAAGTTCGAAACTCGTTCGACCTTCGGCAAAGCCCTGGCGATCGACGTTTGCAACGAATGCCACCCGTTCTACACCGGTAAGCAAAAGACTCTGGACACTGGCGGCCGCGTTCAGAAGTTCGCCGACCGTTTCGGTGCTTTCGGCGCGAAAAAGGCCTAAGGCCTCTCAACTTGGGAAGCCGTCACGGTTTTTCCATGCTGATGAAAAAGGCGTCCCTTGTGGGCGCCTTTTTTGTGTCCGCAATTTGGCTCTCCACTGCACAGGCTTTCTGTCCGGCGCCGAGCGCCCTGACTCTCGTGGCGGTACAGCGGGTGGTGGATGGTGACACGCTGCGCCTGGACGATGGCCGCAGCGTACGCATGATCGGCTTGAACACGCCGGAGCTGGGCAAGAAAGGCCGCTCCGATGAGCCGTTCGCCGTTGCCGCGCGCAAACGCCTCGAGGCCCTGGTGGCGGCGAGCGACGGGCGGGTAGGTTTGTTGCCCGGCAAAGAAAGCAAAGATCACTATGGCCGGACCCTGGCCCATGTCTACGGCGCCGACGGCGCCAATCTCGAAGCGCAAATGCTCGCCGAAGGCCTCGGTTTTCTGGTGGCGGTCCCGCCGAATGTCGATCTGGTCGCCTGCCAGCAGGCCGCCGAACGCAGTGCGCGTCAGGCGGGGCTTGGCGTGTGGCGCCAGTCGCCTGTACTGAAAGCAGATCAGATCAACACCGCCGGTTTTGCTGTGCTCAGCGGTCGTGTGAGCAAGGTTCAGCGCAATCGTGGCGGGATTTGGATCGAATTGCAGGATTCGGTTGTGTTGCGCGTTGCACCCAATTTCCTCGCCCGTTTCGATGCGAATTCGCTGCAAAAGCTCGAAGGCAAGCAAATCGAGGCGCGTGGCTGGGTGCTCGATCGTTCGCGCCGCGGCGGGCTCAAGGATGGTCAGGCACGCTGGATGTTGCCGCTGACCGATCCGGCGATGCTCGAAGTGACGTCGCGATAAAAAATTGTAGACATTTTTACTGTAGATTGTGAACAGTCTAGCCCTTGTGTTCCGTGGCTCTTGGCCAAAAGTCGTAGGGCAGGGCGGTTGACAGGGGTGACCGGGCAGTCTTGTGGGGATTTTGCGAGGCGCGTATCCTCGCTGACCAGTCTGTCCAACAGTAAAAGCGGAATGCCCACATGTCTGATTTGAAAACTGCCGCTCTCGAGTATCACGCCAATCCTCGTCCAGGAAAGCTGAGCGTCGAGCTCACCAAGCCTACCGCTACTGCCCGCGACCTGTCGCTGGCCTACAGCCCCGGCGTAGCCGAACCAGTGCGCGAAATCGCTCGCGACCCTGAGCTGGCCTACAAGTACACCGGCAAGGGCAACCTGGTTGCAGTCATTTCCGATGGCACCGCGATTCTCGGCCTGGGTAACCTCGGCCCATTGGCTTCCAAGCCAGTGATGGAAGGCAAGGGCGTGCTGTTCAAGCGCTTCGCCGGCATCGACGTTTTCGACATCGAAGTCGACTCCGAAAGCCCGCAAGCCTTCATCGACACCGTCAAGCGCATCTCCATCACCTTCGGTGGCATCAACCTGGAAGATATCAAGGCACCTGAGTGCTTTGAGATCGAACGCGCTCTGATCGAGCAGTGCGACATTCCGGTGTTCCACGATGACCAGCACGGCACCGCTATCGTGACCGCCGCCGGCATGATCAACGCCCTGGAAATCGCTGGCAAAACCCTGCCTGAAGCCAAGATCGTCTGCCTGGGTGCCGGTGCTGCTGCCATCTCCTGCATGAAGTTGCTGGTGAGCATGGGCGCCAAGGTCGAGAACATCTTCATGATCGACCGTACCGGTGTGATCCATGCTGGCCGTGACGACCTGAACCAGTACAAGGCGGTGTTCGCCCACGCCACCGAGAAACGCACACTGGACGACGCCATCGAAGGCGCCGACGTGTTCGTAGGCCTGTCGGGTCCGAACCTGCTGAGCCCTGAGCAACTCAAGCGCATGGCGGCCAACCCGATCGTCTTCGCATGCTCGAACCCGGATCCGGAAATTTCGCCAGAGCTGGCGCACGCCACCCGTAGCGACGTGATCATGGCAACCGGTCGTTCGGACTACCCGAACCAGGTCAACAACGTACTGGGCTTCCCGTTCATCTTCCGTGGTGCCCTGGACGTTCGCGCCAAGCGCATCAACGAAGAAATGAAAGTGGCTGCGGCCAACGCCCTGCGTGAACTGGCCAAGCTGCCAGTGCCTCAGGAAGTGTGCGACGCCTACGGCGGCATCAAGCTGGAATTCGGTCGTGAGTACATCATTCCGAAACCAATGGACGCACGCCTGATCACCCTGATCTCCGACGCAGTGGCCAAGGCCGCGATCGAGACCGGTGTGGCGACCCTGCCGTATCCGAAGCACTATCCGCTGAAAAGCGTGGATGACGTGTTCAACGGCTAAGTCGTTGTAGCGCTTCAACCAAAAGCCCCGGCTCTTGTGAGTCGGGGCTTTTTATTGCCTGCGGGTTATGTGGTGACTATCCGGCCGCCTTCGCGAGCAGGCTCGCTCCTACAGGGGAATGAGATCAACTGTGGGAGCGAGCCTGCTCGCGAAGGCGGCGTTACAGGAAACCCATAAACCAAAAAGCCCCGCCTTCTAGCGAAGGGCGGGGCTTTTTGTTTTGCATCATCGAATCAGAACAAATCGATCGGCGCCGCTTCATCCGCTGGCAGCGGGCTGCTTGGCGCATTGCCGTTACCCAGCTCGTTCACCGACGGTGGCGTGTCTTCGGCCTTGAACAGTTCGAAGTAGGCGCCAGGGGTGCCTGGGGTAGCTGCACGACCGCTGACCGGGTCGACACGCAGGCTCAGGATGCCTTCAGGCTCCTGTTGCGTATGCGGCGGCAGGCCCTTGAGCGCGGCGCCCATGTAGTTCATCCAGATCGGCAGAGCGACCGTACCGCCGAACTCTTTGCGACCCAGGCTCTCGGGCTGGTCGAACCCGGTCCACACGGTGGTCACGTAATCGGCGTTGTAGCCGGAGAACCATGCGTCCTTGGATTCGTTGGTGGTACCGGTCTTGCCGGCGATGTCGCTGCGGCCCAGGGCCAGGGCGCGGCGGCCGGTACCGAGTTTGATCACATCCTCGAGCATGCTGTTGAGAATGTAGGTCGTGCGGCCATCGACAATACGTTCAGCCACGGCTGGCGCTTGTGGTGTCGGCTGGCTGGCGGTCAGTGTGTCGCCCGGCGTGGCGTTGACCGTGAAGGCCTCGGCGACTGGCGCGGCAATACCGTCGCTGGCGGCGCCACCTTTCGGAACGCTCGGCGGGTTGGCGACGAACAGCGTATCGCCATTGCGGCTTTCGATCTTGTCGATGATGTACGGGGTGATCTTGTAACCGCCGTTGGCGAAGGTGCTCCAGCCGGTGGCGATCTCCATCGGGGTCAGGGTCGCGGTGCCCAGCGCCAATGAAAGGTTGGGCGGCAGATCCTGCTTGTTGAAGCCAAAGCGGGTGATGTAGTCGATGGTTTTGCCAACGCCCATGGCCTGCAGCAGGCGGATCGACACCAGGTTACGCGACTTGTACAGCGCCTCGCGCAGGCGGATCGGGCCAAGGAAGGTGTTGGTGTCGTTTTTCGGGCGCCAAACCTTGTCCAGGTATTCGTCGACGAACACGATCGGCGCGTCGTTCACCAGGCTGGCGGCGGTGTAGCCGTTATCCAGTGCGGCGCTGTAGACGAATGGCTTGAAGCTCGAACCCGGCTGGCGCTTGGCCTGCAACGCGCGGTTGTAGTTGCTCTGCTCGAAGGCAAAGCCGCCGACCAGCGAGCGGATCGCACCGTTCTGCGGGTCGAGGGACACCAGCGCGCCCTGGGCCTGCGGGATCTGGCTGAACTTCAGCGAGTCGTCCTGCTGGCGCTGTACGCGGATCAGGTCGCCGACCTGGGCCACATCCGACGGTTGCCTTGGGTTGGCGCCCATGCTGTTGGTGTTGAGGAACGGGCGGGCCCATTTCATGGTGTCCCAGCTGACGTGCTCATTGCCGGTGCGGGTCAGCACCTGCAGGCCGTTCTTGTCGACCTGGGTGACGATGGCCGGCTCAAGGCCGCTGATGGTGCGTTGCTTGGTCAGCTCGGTTGCCCATGCCTCGCGGGTCTTGCCCGGCAAGCGTGACTCCGGCCCACGATAGCCATGACGCTGGTCGTAGGTCATCAGGCCTTCATGGACGGCGGTGTTGGCCAGTTCCTGCAGATTGCTCGGGACGGTGGTAGTGACGCGGAAACCTTCGGTATAGGCGTCACTGCCGTAGCGGCCGACCATTTCGGCGCGGGCCATCTCGGCGATGTACGGGGCGTTAACTTCCGGCGTCGGCACGTGATAGCTGGCGTTCAGCGGTTCGTTGATCGCGGCGGTGTAATCGGCTTCGCTGATTTTGCCGAGCTTGTACATCCGCCCCAGGATCCAGTCGCGACGCTCTTTACTGCGGGCTGGGTTGGCGAGCGGGTTGAAGCGCGACGGGGCTTTCGGCAGGCCGGCAATCATCGCCATCTGCGCCAGGCTGACGTCACGAATCGACTTGCCGTAGTAAACCTGCGCCGCCGCCTCGATGCCGTAGGCGCGGTTGCCCAGATAGATCTTGTTGACGTACAGCTCGAGGATCTCGTCCTTGGTCAGCTGCCGTTCGATCTGCAGCGCCAGGAGAATTTCAGTGGTCTTGCGGGAAAAGCTGCGTTCGCTGGTCAGGAAGAAGTTCTTCGCCACCTGCATGGTGATGGTGCTGCCGCCGGACTGGATGTGCCCGCTTTTGACCAGTTGGGTGGCGGCGCGCATGAGACTGCTGGGGTCGACGCCGTAGTGATTGGCGAAGTTATCGTCTTCGGCACTCAGCAACGCATTGATGAAATTGGGTGGAATGTCGGCGAAACGGATCGGCGTGCGGCGCATTTCGCCGAATTCTGCGATCAACTTGTTGTCGCTGCTATAGACCCGCAGCGGAATCTGCAACTGAATGCTTCTCAGTGCCTCCACAGATGGCAATCCGGGGCTAAGGTAAAGAAACGCCCCGCTCAGACCCAGAAGCAGTCCGCAGAATATCGCGACGATGGACCAACCGAGAAATTTCAGCAGACGAATCAAGGCTTTTGGATATCCAGGGTAAAAATTGAATGAGGCATCAGGGTTCAGGTTAAAGGCGAACGACCCGCGCTTGAGAAAAGCGGAAAAAAACGCTGGGCATTATAAGCATTTTTCCGTCGCAGGCGTCATTGGCGGCTAATGTCAAGACGGGTGGATGGAACGCAATACACATTACAGAGTCCGTAACTCACGGATAGTCATAGGGAATTGCTAGTGCCAGGACTCTTCAACAAAAAGGCCAACACGCTTCTGGGTATCGACATCAGCTCCACATCGGTGAAATTGCTGGAGTTGAGCCGCCAGGGCGACCGCTATCGGGTCGAGGCTTACGCAGTCGAACCCCTGCCCGCCAATGCGGTGACCGAGAAAAACATCGCCGAGCTCGAAGGCGTTGGCCAGGCGCTCGCACGCGTGGTGACCAAGGCCAGGACCAGCCTCAAGAACGTTGCGGTGGCCGTCGCCGGGTCGGCGGTGATCACCAAGACCATCGAGATGGATGCCGGTCTTTCCGATGACGAGATGGAAAGCCAGCTGAAGATCGAGGCCGATCAGTACATCCCCTACCCGCTGGATGAAGTCGCCATCGATTTCGAAGTCCAGGGCGCGTCCGCGCGTAACCCCGAGCGGGTCAACGTGCTGCTCGCCGCCTGCCGCAAGGAAAACGTCGAAGTGCGTGAGGCCGCCCTGACCCTCGCCGGCCTGACTGCCCGTGTGGTCGACGTGGAGGCCTACGCCCTGGAGCGCTCCTTCGGCCTGCTGGCGAACCACACGATGGTTTCCCCGGAACGTTTGGTGGCGGTGGTCGACATCGGCGCGACCATGACGACCCTGAGCGTGCTGCTGGGTGGGCGGATCATCTATACCCGCGAACAGTTGTTCGGCGGTCGCCAGTTGACCGAAGAGATTCAGCGTCGATATGGCCTGACCGTCGAGCAGGCCGGGTTGGCCAAAAAGCAGGGCGGCTTGCCCAGCGACTACGTCAGCGCAGTCTTGCAGCCATTTCGTGAGGCCCTGGTGCAGCAGGTCTCGCGCTCATTGCAGTTTTTCTTTGCGTCCGGCCAGTACCACGCGGTCGACCATATTGTGCTGGCCGGCGGCACAGCCTCGGTCTCCGGGCTGGATCGACTGATCGAACAGCAGTTGGGCACGCCGACACTGGTGGCCAACCCGTTTGCCGACATGACCTTGAACACTAAGGTAAACGCCGCAGCGCTGGCCAGCGACGCGCCCGCCCTGATGATCGCCTGCGGGCTGGCCCTCAGGAGTTTCGACTGATGGCGCGGATCAATCTTTTACCCTGGCGCGAAGAGCTGCGCGAAGAGCGCCGCAAGCGCTTTCTGCTGATTCTGGTCGGTGTGCTGGTGGGCACGGCGGGCGCGGTGCTGATCGCAAACCAGGTGATCAGCAGCGCGATAGACCGACAGGTTGCGCGCAACAACTACATCGGCAAACAGATCGCCGTGGTCGACGAACGGATCAAGCAGATCAGCGATCTCAAGGCCCGTCGGCAGCAGTTGGTCGAACGCATGCGGATCATCCAGGACTTGCAGGGCAATCGGCCCATCAGTGGGCGAATTTTTGATCAATTGGCGCGGACCCTGCCGGACGGGGTGTATTTCACGGAGGTGAAAATGGACGGCAAAACCTTGTCCATCTCCGGCGCCGCGGAATCCAACAACCGTGTTTCCGACCTGATGCGCAATCTGGAGGCGTCGGACTGGTTCGATGCGCCCAGCCTGACGGAGGTGAAGGCGACTACCGCGGGCCAGGTTGACCAGGCCAACGTCTTCCAGCTGACCGTTCGTCAGACCCAGCCCGCTGTTGCGGAGGACGGCAAATGAATCTGTCCGGATGGCTGGAAGGGCTGCGCAGGATCGATATCAACGATCTGGATACCAACAACATCGGTTCATGGCCGCCGGCAATCAAGGTGGTGGTGGGCGCGTTGGTCATGGTGTTGGTGCTGGCGGTGGGTTACAGCTTTTCTACGAGCGAGCTCGAGAATCAGCTGAATCTCAAGCGCGAAGAAGAGTCGACGCTCAAGGAACAATTCGCCGACAAGTCCCGCATGGCGGCCAATCTCGAGCTCTACACCCAGCAGATGAAGGAAATGGAGAACTCATTTGGCGTGCTGCTGCGGCAATTGCCCAGTGACACCGAAGTCCCCGGCCTGCTGGAAGACATCACCCGCACCGGTCTTGGCAGTGGCCTGGAGTTCGAAGAGATCAAGCTGCTGCCCGAGGTCACCCAGCCTTTCTACATCGAGCTGCCGATCCAGATTACCGTCACCGGTGCCTATCACGACCTGGCCACTTTCGTCAGTGGCGTGGCCGGGCTGCCGCGCATCGTGACCCTGCATGATTTCGACCTGGCACCGGCCAATCCCGACGGCGGGCCGAAATTGCGCATGAGCATCCTCGCCAAGACCTATCGCTATAACGACAAGGGGCTGCATCCATGAGCCCGATACGCATGATTTTCATGGCTGCGACCCTGGCGGTCCTGGCCGGTTGTGGCGGCGGTGATGACTTCAGCGACCTCGACGCCTACATGAACGAAATGCGTCTGCGGGCGCCGGGCAAGATTGAACCAACGCCCACATTCCGGTCTTACCCGACATTCACCTACAACGCCGCCAACCTGCGCAGCCCCTTTTCGCGGCAGGTCAGGGTCGACCTGGCCGGCCAGAGGCACGGCTCGCGCAACGTCAAGCCGGACCCTGATCGGGTCAAGCAATACCTCGAGGGTTTCAACATCGAGCAGTTTGAAATGGTCGGCACGATCTCCAATGCATCGGGCTCCTTTGCGTTGTTGCGCGGGGCGGGCGGGGTGCACCGGCTGAAAGTCGGAGATTACCTGGGGCGCAACGACGGGCGGATCGTCGCCATCAATGCCACGCAAGTCGATGTGATCGAAATCGTCCCTGATGGCGAAGGTGCCTGGCTTGAGCGGCCGCGGACCATTCCTTTGAAAGAACACTCATAGTGGAACTCGAAAAATGAACAGGATTTTCTCCACCCTCGGAATGTCGCTATGGATAGCGCTGCTTTCGCCGATGGTACAAGCGGCCAACCTCAAGGCGCTGGATGTCGCCGCGCTGCCCGGAGACCGCGTCGAGTTGAAGCTGGCGTTCGATCAGCCGCCGCCGGCGCCCCGCGGCTACACCACGGAGTCGCCCGCGCGGATCGCGCTGGATTTGCCCGGTGTTGTCAGTCAATTGGCAAGCAAGACCCGTGATCTGGGCAGCGGCAATGCCCGAAGTGCGACGGTGGTCGAGGCCGCTGATCGCACGCGGTTGATCATCAACCTGACCCAATTGACCCCCTACAGCACACGGGTCGAAGGCTACAACCTGTTCGTGGAGGTGGGCCAGGGAAGCAAGACGGCTGCCAAAGCGCCGGCCTCCAGGGCGCCTGCCGCCGCGGTGTCGACACCGGCCCCGACGCGTGCGCCCGTGGCGACCTCCAAGGCCATTCGTGGGGTGGATTTCCAGCGCGGCACTCAAGGTGAAGGCAACGTAGTGATCGACTTGTCGGATCCGTCCATTGCCCCGGACATTCAGGAGCGCGAAGGCAAGATCGTTCTCGGTTTCGCCAGGACCCAATTGCCCGAACCGCTGCGTGTGCGCCTGGACGTCAAGGATTTCGCCACTCCGGTGCAATTCGTCAACGCCAGCGCCACCGGTGATCGGGCCACGATCACCATCGAGCCCAGCGGCGCATTCGATTACTCCACCTATCAGACCGACAACAAGTTGACCGTCAGCATCCGTGCGATGACCGTCGATGACCTGCAAAAACGTAACGCCGATCGATACGCCTACAGCGGCGAAAAGCTGTCGCTGAATTTCCAGGACATCGATGTGCGTTCGGTGCTGCAGCTGATTGCCGACTTCACCAACCTCAATCTGGTGGCCAGCGATACGGTGCAAGGTGGTATCACCCTGCGTCTGCAAAATGTGCCCTGGGATCAGGCGCTGGATCTGGTGTTGAAAACCAAGGGCCTGGACAAGCGCAAGATCGGAAACGTGTTGCTGGTGGCGCCGGCCGATGAAATCGCCGCCCGGGAGCGCCAGGAGCTGGAGTCGCAAAAGCAGATCGCGGAGCTGGCGCCTTTGCGGCGTGAGCTGTTGCAGGTCAACTACGCCAAGGCGGCCGATATCGCCAAGCTGTTCCAGTCGGTGACCAGTGCTGAGGCGAAAGTCGACGAACGTGGCTCGATCACCGTCGATGAGCGGACCAACAACATCATTGCCTACCAGACCCAGGACCGGCTCGACGAGCTGCGCCGAATCGTGGCGCAACTGGATATTCCGGTGCGTCAGGTGATGATCGAGGCGCGAATCGTCGAGGCCAACGTGGATTACGACAAGAGCCTCGGCGTGCGCTGGGGTGGCTCGATCCAGAACAAGGGCAACTGGAACACCTCTGGCGTCAGCAACGGCGCCAACGCCTCGACGACCATAGGCACGCCCGGCAGTACCAGCACCAATACACCGTTCGTCGACATGGGCGCTGCAGGTAATACGTCGGGAATCGGCATCGCGTTCATTACCGACAACGTTTTGCTCGATCTTGAACTGACGGCCATGGAGAAGACCGGCAACGGTGAAATCGTCTCGCAACCCAAGGTGGTCACGTCCGACAAGGAAACCGCGAAGATCCTCAAGGGCACCGAAATTCCCTATCAGGAAGCAAGCTCCAGCGGCGCGACATCCGTGTCTTTCAAGGAGGCGTCGCTGTCGCTGGAGGTCACGCCGCAAATCACTCCGGACAACCGGATCATCATGGAGGTCAAGGTCACCAAGGACGAACCTGACTTCCTGAACAAAGTGCAGGATGTACCGCCGATCAAGAAAAACGAGGTCAATGCCAAGGTCCTGGTCAATGATGGCGAGACCATCGTGATTGGCGGCGTTTTCTCAAATACTCAGAGCAAGGTTGTAGATAAGGTGCCATTTCTTGGCGATGTGCCGTATCTTGGCCGCCTTTTCCGGCGTGACGTGGTTTCGGAGAAAAAATCCGAGCTGTTGGTGTTTCTCACTCCGCGTATCATGAATAACCAGGCGTTTGCTGTGAGTCGTTGATTCTGTGCGAAATTTGATTCTTGTAGGGCCGATGGGGGCTGGAAAAAGCACCATCGGCCGATTGCTGGCCAAAGAGCTGCGCTTGCCATTCAAGGATTCCGACAAGGAAATTGAATTGCGCACGGGCGCCAATATCCCTTGGATCTTCGATAAGGAAGGCGAACCGGGCTTTCGTGATCGTGAGCAGGCAATGATTGCCGAGCTGTGCGATTACGACGGCGTGGTGTTGGCGACCGGCGGTGGCGCAGTGATGCGCGAAGCCAATCGTCGGGCACTGCATGCCGGTGGACGGGTGGTTTACCTGCATGCCTCTGTCGAGCAACAGGTCGGTCGCACGTCTCGCGATCGCAATCGACCGTTGCTGCGTACCGCCGATCCAGCCAAGACCCTTCGGGATCTGCTGGCGATCCGCGATCCGCTTTATCGGGAAATCGCCGATCTGGTGGTGGAAACCGATGAGCGGCCGCCAAGAATGGTCGTACTCGATATTCTCGAACGCTTGCAGCAACTGCCTCCCCGTTAAAGCGCGACGCGAAATGCGCTATCCTCGGCGTCCTGCCACATCCGCACCGGATTGTGGCGGATGGCTCTGGTGCGGCGTCACACCAGCAGATGTCGTGGACTTTCGATAATTCAAGGCGGGATGCCTGATTTCATCTTCACTGTGGGGACACATGCAGACACTCAAGGTCGATCTAGGCGAGCGCAGCTACCCGATTCACATTGGCGAAGGTTTGTTGGATCAGCCCGAGCTGCTGGCCCCGCATATTCGCGGACGGCAAGTCGCAATCATCTCCAATGAAACCGTTGCGCCGCTCTATCTTGAACGTCTGACCCGCAGCCTCGCGCAGTTTTCGGTGATCTCCGTCGTGTTGCCCGATGGCGAAGCCTTCAAGAACTGGGAAACCCTGCAGCTGATTTTCGACGGCCTGCTGACCGCGCGGCACGACCGCCGTACCACGGTGATCGCCCTTGGTGGCGGTGTGATCGGCGACATGGCCGGTTTTGCGGCGGCCTGCTACCAGCGTGGGGTCGATTTCATTCAGGTCCCGACCACCCTGCTGTCGCAAGTCGACTCTTCGGTTGGCGGCAAGACCGGCATCAATCACCCGTTGGGCAAGAACATGATCGGCGCGTTCTATCAGCCGAATGTCGTGCTGATCGACACCGCTTCCCTCAACACCCTGCCGGCCCGTGAACTGTCCGCCGGGCTTGCCGAGGTCATCAAGTACGGCCTGATCTGCGATGAGCCGTTCCTGACCTGGCTCGAAGACAACGTGGATCGCCTGCGCAGCCTGGACCAGCAAGCCCTCACCTATGCCATCGAACGCTCTTGCGCGGCCAAGGCCGCTGTCGTCGGTGCCGACGAGAAAGAGACCGGTGTGCGGGCCACGCTCAACCTGGGACACACCTTCGGCCACGCCATCGAAACCCATATGGGCTACGGCGTCTGGCTGCACGGCGAAGCGGTCGCTACTGGTACCGTGATGGCGCTGGAGATGTCCGCGCGCCTGGGCTGGATCAGCGAACAGGAACGCGATCGCGGCATTCGCCTGTTCCAGCGTGCCGGTTTGCCGGTGATCCCGCCTGAAGAGATGAGCGAGGCTGATTTCCTCGAACACATGTCAGTTGATAAAAAAGTGATCGACGGTCGTTTGCGCCTGGTATTGCTGCGCCACATGGGCGAAGCGGTGGTGACCGACGATTATCCGAAAGAGGTTCTACAGGCCACGCTGGGAGCGGATTACCGCGCCCTGGCTCAGCTTAAAGGTTAATAAGAAATCGATGACTAGTTTGCATGCCGACGAGGCTTTCCTCGGCCATTACCAGTTGAACCATGACCCCTTTGCGCCACGGGTACCTGGCTTCAAGTTTTTCCCGGCCCAGCGCAAACCGGTGCTCGGCCAGCTGCACCACCTGGCGCGCTACAGCCAGCTGCTGCTGGTGGTCACGGGCCCTCAAGGCAGTGGCAAGACCTTGTTGCGTCAGGCGCTGGTAGCCAGCACCAACAAGCAATCGGTGCAGAGTGTGGTGGTTTCCGCGCGGGGTGCCGGCGATGCGGCTGGCGTGCTGCGTCAGGTGGCCCAGGCGCTGGATATTGCCCAGGCCGAGGTCGGCGCCATCCTGGATCAGGTGGTACAGCTGGCCCTGACGGGGCAGGAAGTTTATCTGCTGGTCGATGATGCCGAGCAGCTCGACGAATCCGCCCTGGAAGCGTTGATGGCGCTGGCCGCTGGTGCGCCGGAAGGCCGTCCGCATGTTTTCCTGTTCGGTGAATCGTCGCTGATCGCTCAACTTGAAGCTTTGCAGCTTGAGGAAGAGCGCTTCCACGTCATCGAACTGCAGCCTTACACCGAAGAAGAAACCCGCGAATATCTCGACCAGCGGCTTGAAGGCGCAGGCCGGGGTATCGAACTTTTTACCGCAGACCAGATCTCTGATATTCACGAAAGCTCCGAAGGTTGGCCTGGCAACATCAATCAGGTCGCCCGCGATGCAATGATCGAAGCCATGATTGCCAGCCGCTCAGCGGTCAAGCGTCCAAGTATGGGGTTCAATATGCCGAAGAAACACGTATTGGCGATTTCAGCCGTCGTTGTGGTCGCGGTAGCCGCCGCCTGGTTGATGCCGGGTCGCAGCAAGGCACCGACCACGGGTGCACCGGCCAATGAGCAGGCGCAACTGCCACTGGGGCAGGGACAGCCACAGGCGGGCGGTGCTCCGGCCGTCGAATTCGCCGGTAATACGCAGCCGATGCCGTTGCCGCTGGTCGGTAATTCGCAACCGGTGATGCGCAAACCGCTGGCCGAAGCCGCAGGCGGCATCACCGAGGGTGATGATGGCGTGCCGGTGGAAGGCTCCAGCGCAACACCGCCGACCGTGACCACCACTGCACCGCCTGAGGGCGTGCCAGCCGGCCCTGCGCCGACGCCAGCGGCCAAACCGACCCCAGCACCGACTCAGGTGGCAACCGCCAAGCCCGCACCGGCTCCGGCACCAGCACCGGCGGCCAAGCCTGCTCCAGTGCCAGCCAAACCGGCCGCTGTCGCCGCTGCCAAGCCTGTCGAGAAGCCCGCAGCTCCTGCAGCCAAGGCCGCTGGCGGCACCTGGTATGCAGGCCAGGCGCCGGGCAACTACGTGGTGCAAATCCTCGGCACCAGCTCCGAGGCGACCGCCCAGAACTTCGTCAAGGAGCAGGGTGGCGAGTACCGTTATTTCAAGAAAGTCCTCAATGGCAAACCGCTTTACGTCATCACTTACGGTAACTTCGCCAACCGCGATGCAGCCGTAACCGCCATCAAGGCCTTGCCAGCGAAGGTTCAGGCTGGTAAACCTTGGCCTCGCACTGTCGCCAGCGTCCAACAGGAACTGGCAACAACTCGCTGAAGATTCGGCGGCCTTACCCAGGCCGCCTCTCCCGGCACCTCAAAATTTCTGCAACGCATGCGACTTTCGGGTCGCGTGCGTTGTGGTGTCTGCGTCACAGTAGTCTTTGAGTCGTAGCGGTCGAAACTAAAAAAGTTTTGACTAGCACAGCGGATCGCTTTAAACCTTTCACAAATGCGACATAGATTTGCGACATTTCGTCGTCAAATTTGTGAGGCCTTGTGTCGGTGTGTACAATGACCTCCCTTTTGCTCTCGCAAAGCCGGCGTACGTTCGGCGCGGATCGCAACTGGTTGAATTGAAAAGAAATTTGCCTCGCTAAGAGGCAGCCTGGTGAGAAAGTGTCTATGAAAGCAGGTCTGTACCAACCAGATGAATTCAAGGATAACTGCGGTTTCGGCCTGATAGCCCATATGCAGGGCGAGCCCAGTCATACCCTTTTGCAAACGGCCATCGAGGCCCTGACCTGCATGACCCACCGCGGTGGGATTAATGCCGACGGCAAGACCGGTGACGGTTGCGGTCTGCTGATTCAAAAGCCGGATGCGTTCCTGCGAGCCATTGCCCAGGAAACCTTCGGCGTCGAAATGCCCAAGCAATATGCCGTGGGCATGGTTTTCTTCAACCAGGACCCTGTAAAGGCCGAAGCCGCTCGCGAGAACATGAACCGCGAGATCCTGGCCGCCGGCCTGCAGCTCGTCGGCTGGCGCAAAGTGCCGATCGACACCAGCGTCCTCGGCCGCCTGGCTCTGGAGCGACTGCCACAGATCGAACAAGTGTTCATCGGTGGTGAAGGCCTGAGCGACCAGGACATGGCCGTCAAGCTGTTCACCTCCCGTCGCCGCTCGTCCGTGGCCAACGCCGCCGACACCGACCACTACGTGTGCAGCTTTTCCCACAAGACCATCATTTATAAAGGCCTGATGATGCCGGCGGACCTCGCCGCCTTCTATCCGGACCTGAGCGATGAGCGCCTGCAAACCTCGATTTGCGTATTCCACCAGCGCTTCTCCACCAACACCCTGCCGAAATGGCCGCTGGCTCAACCGTTCCGCTTCCTGGCGCACAACGGCGAGATCAACACCATCACCGGCAACCGCAACTGGGCCGTGGCCCGTCGCACCAAGTTCACCAACGACTTGATGGACCTGGAAGAACTCGGCCCGCTGGTCAACCGTGTCGGCTCCGACTCCTCCAGCATGGACAACATGCTCGAGCTGATGGTCACCGGTGGCATCGACCTGTTCCGTGGCGTGCGGATGATCATTCCGCCAGCGTGGCAGAACGTCGAGACCATGGACCCGGATCTGCGTGCATTCTACGAATACAACTCGATGCACATGGAGCCGTGGGACGGCCCGGCCGGCGTGGTAATGACCGACGGTCGCTACGCGGTGTGCCTGCTCGACCGTAACGGTCTGCGTCCGGCGCGCTGGGTCACCACCAAGAACGGCTTCATCACCCTGGCTTCGGAAATCGGCGTCTGGGACTACCAGCCCGAAGACGTTATCGCCAAGGGCCGTGTCGGCCCGGGCCAGATCTTCGCCGTGGACACCGAAACCGGCCAGATCCTCGACACCGACGCCATCGATAACCGTCTGAAGTCCCGTCATCCGTACAAGCAATGGCTGCGCAAGAACGCCCTGCGCATCCAGGCGACCATGGAAGACAACGACCACGGTTCGGCCTTCTACGACGTCGATCAGCTCAAGCAATACATGAAGATGTACCAGGTCACGTTCGAAGAGCGCGACCAGGTACTGCGTCCGCTCGGCGAGCAAGGCTACGAAGCCGTGGGCTCGATGGGCGACGATACGCCGATGGCCGTGCTGTCCCAGCGCGTGCGCACGCCGTACGACTATTTCCGCCAGCAGTTCGCGCAGGTCACCAACCCGCCGATCGACCCGCTGCGCGAAGCCATCGTCATGTCGCTGGAGATCTGCCTCGGTGCCGAGCGCAACATCTTCCAGGAGTCGCCGGAACACGCCTCGCGCGTGATCCTCAGCTCGCCGATCATTTCCCCGGCCAAGTGGCGCTCGCTGATGAACCTCGACCGTCCGGGTTTCGAACGGGCGATCATCGACCTCAACTACGACGAGAGCATCGGCCTCGAAGCGGCCATCCGCAGCGTTGCCGACCAGGCTGAAGAAGCCGTGCGCTCCGGTCGCACCCAGGTCGTGCTGAGTGACCGTCACATCGCGCCGGGCAAGCTGCCGATCCACGCTTCCCTGGCCACCGGTGCGGTACACCACCGCCTGACCGAAAAAGGCCTGCGCTGCGATTCCAACATCCTGGTGGAAACCGCGACCGCCCGCGATCCGCATCACTTCGCCGTACTGGTCGGTTTCGGCGCCTCTGCCGTTTATCCGTTCCTGGCCTACGAAGTGCTGGGCGACCTGATCCGTACCGGTGAAGTGCTGGGCGACCTCTACGAGGTGTTCAAGAACTACCGCAAAGGCATCACCAAGGGCCTGCTCAAGATCCTGTCGAAGATGGGTATCTCGACCATCACTTCGTACCGTGGTGCGCAGCTGTTCGAAGCCATCGGCCTGTCCGAGGAAGTCTGCAACCTGAGCTTCAAGGGCGTACCGAGCCGCATCAAGGGTGCGCGTTTCGTCGACATCGAAGCCGAGCAGAAAGCCCTGGCCGCCGAAGCCTGGAGCCCGCGCAAGCCGATCCAGCAGGGCGGTCTGCTGAAGTTCGTCCACGGTGGCGAATATCACGCCTACAACCCGGACGTGGTCAACACCCTGCAAGCCGCCGTGCAGCAGGGCGACTACAGCAAGTTCAAGGAATACACAGCGCTGGTGGACAACCGTCCGGTGTCGATGATCCGCGACCTGCTCAAGGTCAAGACCCTCGACACGCCGCTGGACATCAGCGAAGTCGAGCCGCTGGAATCGGTGCTCAAGCGCTTCGACTCCGCCGGTATCTCGCTGGGCGCCCTGTCGCCGGAAGCTCACGAAGCCCTGGCCGAAGCCATGAACCGCCTCGGTGCGCGTTCCAACTCCGGTGAAGGCGGTGAAGACCCGGCGCGCTACGGCACCATCAAGAGCTCGAAAATCAAGCAGGTTGCCACCGGCCGTTTCGGTGTGACCCCGGAATACCTGGTCAACGCCGAAGTGCTGCAGATCAAGGTCGCCCAGGGCGCCAAGCCCGGCGAAGGCGGTCAACTGCCAGGCGGCAAGGTCAACGGTCTGATCGCCAAGCTGCGTTACGCGGTACCGGGCGTGACCCTGATCTCGCCACCGCCGCACCACGACATCTACTCGATCGAAGACTTGTCGCAGCTGATTTTCGACCTGAAACAGGTCAACCCGAAGGCGCTGGTCTCGGTCAAGCTGGTGGCAGAAGCAGGCGTCGGCACCATCGCTGCCGGTGTGGCCAAGGCCTATGCGGACCTGATCACCATCTCCGGCTACGACGGCGGCACCGGTGCTTCGCCGCTGACCTCGATCAAATACGCGGGCGCTCCGTGGGAACTCGGTCTGGCCGAAACCCACCAGACCCTGCGTGGCAACGACCTGCGTGGCAAGGTCAAGGTCCAGACCGACGGTGGCCTGAAAACCGGCCTCGACGTGATCAAGGCCGCGATCCTCGGCGCCGAAAGCTTTGGCTTCGGTACCGCGCCAATGATTGCCCTGGGTTGCAAATACCTGCGTATCTGCCATCTGAACAACTGCGCCACCGGCGTTGCGACTCAGAACGAGAAGCTGCGCAAGGATCACTACATCGGTACCGTCGACATGGTGGTGAACTTCTTCACCTACGTCGCCGAAGAAACCCGTGAGTGGCTGGCCAAACTGGGTGTGCGCTCCCTCGAAGAGCTGATCGGCCGTACCGATCTGTTGGACATCATCGAAGGTCAGACCACCAAGCAACATCACCTGGACCTGACCCCGTTGCTGGGCAGCGATCACATTCCGGCGGACAAGCCTCAGTTCTGCGGTGTGGATCGCAACCCACCGTTCGACAAGGGCCTGCTGGCCGAGAAAATGGTCGACATGGCCACCTCGGCGATCAACGACCTGAGCGGCGCCGAGTTCGCCCTGGATATCTGCAACTGCGACCGTTCCATCGGCGCGCGGATCTCCGGTGAAATCGCCCGCAAGCATGGCAACCAGGGCATGGCCAACGCGCCGATCACCTTCCGCTTCAAGGGCACCGCTGGCCAGAGCTTCGGCGTGTGGAACGCCGGCGGCCTGAACATGTACCTGGAAGGTGACGCCAACGACTACGTGGGCAAGGGCATGACTGGCGGCAAGCTGGTGATCGTTCCGCCTAAAGGCAGCATCTACAAGACTCAGGACAGTGCCATCGTCGGCAACACCTGCCTGTACGGCGCCACCGGCGGCAAGCTGTTCGCCGCCGGCACCGCGGGTGAGCGTTTCGCCGTGCGTAACTCCGGTGCCCACACTGTCGTGGAAGGCACTGGCGATCACTGCTGCGAGTACATGACCGGCGGTTTCGTCTGCGTACTGGGCAAGACCGGTTACAACTTTGGCTCTGGCATGACCGGCGGTTTCGCCTACGTGCTCGACCAGGACAACACCTTCGTTGACCGGGTCAACCACGAACTGGTGGAAATCCAGCGGATCAGCGGCGAGGCGATGGAAGCCTACCGTAGCCATTTGCAACGCGTGCTGAACGAGTACGTCGAGGAAACCGACAGCGAGTGGGGTCGTGAACTCGCCGAGAACCTCGATGACTATCTGCGTCGTTTCTGGTTGGTCAAGCCCAAGGCTGCCTCCCTGAAGTCGTTGCTTTCCAGCACCCGTGCCAACCCGCAGTGATATGCGCCTGAAGAGTTTGATGAGGTTTTAACAATGGCTGAACGTCTGAATAATGACTTCCAGTTCATCGAGGTCGGGCGCAAGGATCCGAAGAAGAAACTGTTGCGTCAACGCAAGAAAGAGTTCGTGGAAATCTACGAACCCTTCAAACCCCAGCAGTCGGCCGAGCAGGCCCACCGCTGCCTGGGTTGCGGTAACCCGTATTGCGAATGGAAGTGCCCGGTGCACAACTTCATTCCCAACTGGCTGAAGCTGGTGGCCGAGGGCAACATCCTCGCCGCCGCCGAGCTGTCGCACCAGACCAACACCCTGCCGGAAGTCTGCGGCCGGGTGTGCCCGCAGGACCGTCTGTGCGAGGGTGCCTGCACCCTCAACGACGGCTTCGGCGCGGTGACCATCGGTTCGGTGGAGAAGTACATCACCGACACCGCCTTCGCCATGGGCTGGCGCCCGGACATGTCTCGGGTCAAGCCGACCGGCAAGCGTGTCGCGATCATCGGTGCGGGCCCTGCGGGCCTTGGCTGTGCCGACGTGCTGGTGCGCGGCGGCGTGACTCCGGTGGTGTTCGACAAGAACCCGGAAATCGGCGGTCTGCTGACCTTCGGCATCCCTGAGTTCAAGCTGGAAAAGACCGTGCTGAGCAATCGTCGCGAAGTCTTCAGCGGCATGGGCATCGAGTTCCGCCTCAACACCGAGGTGGGCAAGGACGTGACCATGGAGCAACTGCTCGAAGAATACGATGCCGTGTTCATGGGCATGGGCACCTACACCTACATGAAGGGCGGCTTTGCCGGTGAGGACCTGCCGGGCGTCTACGACGCGCTGGACTTCCTGATCGCCAACGTCAACCGCAACCTGGGCTTTGAAAAGTCGCCGGAAGATTTCGTCGACATGAAGGGCAAGAAGGTCGTGGTACTCGGTGGTGGCGACACGGCGATGGACTGCAACCGTACTTCGATCCGCCAGGGCGCCAAGTCGGTGACCTGTGCCTATCGTCGTGACGAAGCGAACATGCCGGGCTCGCGCAAAGAGGTGAAGAACGCCAAGGAAGAGGGCGTGAAATTCCTCTACAACCGCCAGCCGATCGCGATCGTCGGTGAAGACAAGGTCGAAGGTGTGAAGGTGGTCGAGACCCGTCTCGGCGAGCCGGACGCCCGTGGCCGTCGCAGCCCCGAGCCTATCCCGGGCTCCGAAGAGATCATCCCGGCCGACGCCGTGGTCATCGCCTTCGGCTTCCGCCCGAGCCCGGCACCGTGGTTCGAGCAGTTCAGCATCCAGACCGACAGCCAGGGGCGCGTCGTGGCACCGGAACAAGGCCAGTACAAGCACCAGACCAGCAACCCGAAAATCTTCGCCGGTGGCGACATGGTGCGCGGTTCCGACCTGGTGGTGACGGCGATCTTTGAAGGCCGTAATGCGGCTGAAGGGATTCTGGATTACCTGGGCGTCTAACCAGGCGACACAAAACCTGTAGGAGCGAGCCTGCTCGCGATGGCGGTGAATCAGTCACCAGATGTATTGACTGACACTCAGCTATCGCGAGCAGGCTCGCTCCTACAGTCGTTTTAGGGTGTTGCGAAGACCTCTGTCCCCCGCGACAAATTGACCCGATAGACAAAAGGCTGACCTGCATTCGTGCCTTTTGCGCCCGGCTCTGAGAAAATGCCCGCACTTTTTTTCCGGATGCCGACATGACTGCCCTGAAGAACGACCGTTTCCTGCGCGCCCTGCTCAAGCAACCCGTAGACGTCACTCCCGTGTGGATGATGCGTCAGGCCGGCCGCTACCTGCCTGAATACCGCGCCAGCCGTGCCAAGGCCGGCGATTTCATGAGCCTGTGCATGAACCCGTCGTTCGCCTGCGAAGTCACGTTGCAGCCGCTGGACCGTTATCCGCAGCTGGATGCGGCGATCCTCTTCTCCGACATCCTGACCATCCCCGATGCCATGGGTCAGGGCCTGTACTTCGAGACCGGCGAAGGTCCACGCTTCAAGAAAGTCGTCAGCACCCTGGCCGATATCGTAGCCCTGCCGATTCCAGACCCGCAGAAAGACCTGGGTTACGTGATGGATGCCGTCAGCACCATCCGCCGCGAACTCAACGGCCGCGTACCGCTGATCGGCTTCTCCGGCAGCCCGTGGACCCTGGCCACCTACATGGTCGAAGGCGGTTCGTCGAAAGACTTCCGCAAAACCAAAGCCATGCTCTACGACAACCCGCAAGCCATGCATCTGCTGCTGGACAAGCTCGCACAGTCGGTCACCAGCTACCTCAACGGCCAGATCAAGGCCGGTGCGCAAGCGGTGCAGATCTTCGATACCTGGGGTGGCAACCTGTCGGCCGCGGCCTATCAGGAATTCTCCCTGGCCTACATGAAGAAAATCGTCAGCGGCCTGATCCGCGAGCACGAAGGTCGCAAGGTGCCGGTGATCCTGTTCACCAAGAACGGCGGCCTGTGGCTGGAAAGCATCGCCGACGCCGGTGCCGACGCGCTGGGCCTGGACTGGACCTGCGACATCGGCAACGCCCGCGCCCGTGTCGGTGACAAAGTCGCCCTGCAAGGCAACATGGACCCGACCGTGCTCTACGCCAAGCCAGAAGCGATTCGCACCGAAGTCGGACGCATCCTCGCCAGCTATGGCAAGGGCAGTGGCCATGTGTTCAACCTGGGTCACGGCATCACCCCGGAAGTCGATCCGGAGCATGCAGGCGCCTTCTTGCGCGCGGTGCATGAGCTGTCGGCGCAGTATCACGAGTAACCAGCGCCCGGTTTCAATGTGGGAGCGAGCTTGCTCGCGATAGCGGTGGATCAGTCAACAAGGTTGTTGAATGTGACGCCCCCATCGCGAGCAGGCTCGCTCCCACAGTTGTTTGTGGTGTGTCGACTTCAGGCCTTCACGCCACCCAATGGCGGCAACTTCGACAGCTTCAACGCCACCCCCAACGCCACCAGCAGCAACGCGCCGATGAACAGGCCGATGCCATTCCAGCCGCCCACATGCCAGAACACACCGCCCGCCGTACCGGCAACGCTTGAGCCGGCGTAGTAGCTGAACAGGTACAGCGACGACGCCTGGCCCTTGGCCTTGGTGGCGCGGCGGCCGATCCAGCTGCTGGCCACCGAATGGGCGCCGAAGAAGCCGAAGGTGAATACCAGCATGCCAAGGATCACCAGTGGTAGCGGGGTGAACATCGTCAGCGCGAGGCCGGCGATCATCAGCACGATCGTGCTCCAGAGCACTTTGCGCCGGCCTAGTCTGTCGGCCAGCGAACCGACTTTCGCCGAACTGTAGATACCCGACAGGTACACCAGCGACAGCAGGCCGACAAAGGCTTGTTCCAGGTGATACGGCTCGGCCAGCAAGCGATAGCCGACATAGTTGAACAGGGTGACGAACGCGCCCATCAGCACGAAGGCTTCCAGGAACAGCAGCGGCAGGCCGGCGTCGCGAAAGTGCATGGTGAAACCATCGAGCAGGCTGCGCGGGTGCAAGGAGCGGGCGCGGAAGTTGCGCGATTCGGGGAGGATCTTCCAGAACACCGCCGCGGCGATCAACGCCAGGCCACCAATCACCAGCATCGCCGAGTGCCAGCTGATGAAGTCGATCAGAACCCCGGTAATCAAGCGCCCGCTCATGCCACCGATGGCGTTGCCCGCGATGTACAGGCCCATGGCCAGACCCAGGTGTTGCGGGTGGATCTCTTCGCTCAGATAGGTCATGGCGACCGCCGCCAGACCGCTCAGGGACAAGCCGATCAGCGCGCGCATGATCAACACACCGTGCCAGCTGGGCATCATCGCGCTGGCCATGGTGCACAACGCCGCGGCGAACAGTGCCGCGACCATCACCGGCTTGCGCCCGATGCGATCGGACAGCGGGCCGGTGATCAGCAGGCCGATGGCGAGCATGCCCGTGGCCACCGAGAGGATCAGGCTGCTCTGCGCCGCGTTGATCGAATATTCGTGGGACAGCAGCGGCATCATCGGCTGCACGCAATAGAGCAGGGCGAAGGTCGCGAAGCCGCCGGAGAACAGCGCCAGCACCGTACGCATGAACGCCGGCGTGCCTTTTTCGATGTAGATCTGCGCCAGCTCGGCGGCAACATCGCCTTGTGCGGCGGGTGTAATTTCATGGGCGAGTGGAGCGACAGCAGTTTTCACGGGGGACCTCGGAAGCGCACAGCCGGTCAGGCAATGAAAAAAGCATATAGCTGGCTAATGATTCAATCCAATATATTGTTCGACCTGTTTGATAGCTTTAACGACCTAATGGGGTTTCCATGGAATTGCGTCATCTGCGCTACTTCATCGCCGTCGCCGAAGAACTGCACTTCGGCCGCGCCGCACAGGCGCTGGGCATCTCCCAGCCGCCACTGAGCCAGCAGATCCAGGCGCTGGAACAGGAGGTCGGCGCGCGATTGTTCGAGCGTACCAATCGTCGGGTCGAGCTGAGCGAAGCCGGTCGGTTGTTTCTGGAAGAGGCGCGGCTGGTGCTGGCGCAGGTCGACAAAGCGGCGGACGTCGCGCGGCGGGCGCAGTTGGGCGAGTTGGGCGAACTGAAAATCGGCTTCACCTCATCGGCACCGTTCAACTCGACCATTCCCCAGGCGATTTTCTCGTTCCGCCAGCGCTTCCCGGCGGTGCATCTGAATCTGCGGGAAATGAGCAGCACGCAAGTGGCCGATGCCCTGGTCGACGAGTCGATCGAGGTCGGCATCATGCGGCCACTTGGGCTGCCCGACTCGCTCAGTGTGGTCGAGCTGATGCGCGAGCCGCTGGTCGCGGTGCTCAGCTCCAAGCATCCACTGGTGAAGGACAGTGAAGAGGGCTTGTTCCTGTCGGCCCTGGCTCTCGAGCCTTTCGTATTTTTCCCGCGCAGCTATGGCAGTGGTCTGTACGCGCAACTGCTGAGCCTGGCCCGGGACGCTGGTTTCAGCCCGCACTTTGCCCAGGAAGCAGGCGAGGCGATGACCATCATCGGGCTGGTGGCGGCGGGGTTGGGCGTGTCGGTACTGCCGGCGTCCTATCAGCGGATGCGCATCGATGGCGTGGTGTATCGGCCATTGCTCGATCCGGCGGCGGTCTCGGCGGTGTGGCTGGTGCAGCGCAAGGATCAGAAGTCGGCGATGGCGCGGGCGTTTGTGGAGTTGCTCACACGCAAGGTCGAACCGCTGAAAACGTGACTGCTTCGCAGTCAATCGCGAGCAGGCTCGCTCCCACATTGGAACGCTTTAACTGTGGGAGCGAGCCTGCTCGCGAAGGCGATCGCAAGAACACCCAAAAACCATCAGCCAGCCACCGGACGATCAGACCTTTCAACCTTGGCTGTAGGGCATTTCTGAAATCCCTCCAACAGGCTACAGCGCCTTGCGGCGCGGCCTACACCTACTCCAGAATCCGCCGGCTTGTGTGCTTTGAGGGCCGTCGCTAACTTGATTCGGGTCACTGATGGTCAGTGATCGGGTTTAGTAGCCCGTATCGAAGTAAAGCGCATTCGCGCTCCTGATAGGCAGGTATGTCCATACCTGCCCATGACGGTAGCTGTGCGCAGGGCGCCTTCGGGCGCGCCGGTTTGCACTTCGTCCGGTCTACTAACCTGCGTACAGCTGCCACCCTTCTGATCTGGCGATTCGGTGTCGGCTCCCCTTCTTTCAGGACACTGAATCATGACCCATACGCCCAATTCACCCAGCCCGATCTTCCTCATCGCCCCCGACATCGACAACCACACCTTGCTTGAATACGCCTGCGTCTCCCTGGCCTCCGCCAGTGCCATGGCCAGCGACTTCTCCAGAGATCTGAAAGGGCCGCAGGGGCAGGTACTGTTGGGGATTCAGCAGTCGATCATGCTTGGAGAATTGGCGGTGAACCGGGTGCTGGATAACCTCGATCCACCGTGACCCTGTGGGAGCGAGCCTGCTCGCGAAAAATTCGGTCAATGCGGCCATTCAGGCAGCACGCGTCATCGTTAACGTCCATCGCGAGCAGGCTCGCTCCTACAAGGGATACGCGTTCCCCTGTAGGAGCTGTCGAGTGCAACGAGGCTGCGATCTTTTGACTGTCAAAGGCAAGATCAAGAGATCGCAGCCTGCGGCAGCTCCTACACCCAGCGCTTGAAGATCAGCGACGTATTCACCCCGCCAAACGCGAAGTTGTTGTTCATCACGAACTGGTGGCTCATCTGCCGGAACTCGCCGCGCAGGTAATCGAGCTTGCCGCAGTTGGGGTCGACTTCATCGAGGTTGAGGGTGTGCACGTACAGGTCGCGGTTGAGCATTTCGATGCTGAACCAGGATTCCAGCGCACCGCAGGCGCCAAGAGTGTGGCCGAGGAAGCTTTTCTGCGAGCTGATGGGCATGTGTTCGCCGAACAGGCTGCTGGTGGCCAGGGTTTCGGCGATGTCGCCCTGTTCGGTGGCGGTGCCGTGGCCGTTCACGTAGCCGATGGCCGACGGCGCAAGGCCGGCGTCTTCCAGGGCCAGTTCCATGGCCCGGCGCATGGTGACCTGTTCCGGACGGGTGGTGTGCTGGCCGTCGGCGTTGCTGCCGAAGCCGACGATTTCGGCGTGGATATGCGCACCCCGAGCCAGGGCGTGTTCCAGTTCTTCCAGCACCAGCATGCCGGCGCCTTCACCGATCACCAGGCCGTCGCGGCCGGTGTCGTAGGGGCGCGGGGACAGGTGCGGGGTATCGTTTTTCAGGCTGGTGGCGTAGAGCGCATCGAAGACCATGGCTTCGGTCGGGCACAGCTCTTCGGCACCGCCTGCGAGCATCAGCGGCAGGCGCCCGAACTTGATGGCCTCGTAGGCATAGCCGATGCCCTGGCTGCCGCTGGTGCAGGCGCTGGACGTCGGGATCAGGCGCCCGGTGAGGCCGAAGAAGATGCTGATATTGGCCGCCGTGGTGTGCGGCATCATGCGCACGTAGGAGTTGGCGTTCAGGCCTTCGGCCACCGAATTGAGCAGCATGTTGCCGAATGCCTTGATCTCGTCGGTGCTGCCGGTGGAGGAGCCGCAGGCGACGCCCATGCGCCCGTCCTTGATCGATTCGTCACCCAGCAGCCCGGCGTCGGCCAACGCCTGCTCGGCAGCGCCCACGGCAAGCCGCGAGACCCGGCCCATGCTGCGCAGCTGTTTGCGGGTCCAGTGGGCCGGCACCTTGAAATCGTCGATGGGGCCGGCCAGGCGGGTGTTGAGTTCGGTGAAGCGATCCCACTCGTCCATCCGGCGGATGCCGCTACGGTTGGCCGCGAAATGGCCGGCGATGGTGGCCCAGTCGCTGCCCAGTGAGGTGATGCCGGCCATGCCGGTGACAACGACGCGCTTCATCAGCACAGGCCTCCGTTGACGGCCAGCACCTGGCGGGTGATGTACGACGCTTCCGCCGACATCAGGAAATTCACCGCGCCGGCCACCTCTTCAGGGGTACCCATGCGTTGTGCGGGAATCATTTTCATCAGTTCTTCCACCGGCACGTTTTCGTCGAGCATCGCTGTGTCGATCAGGCCGGGGGCGACACAGTTGACGGTAATCTTGCGTTTGGCCAGTTCGGTGGCCAATGCCTTCGCCGCACCGATCAACCCGGCCTTGGAGGCGCTGTAGTTGACCTGGCCACGGTTGCCGATCAGCCCGGAAACCGAGGTGATGCAGACAATTCGCCCGGCGGCGCGACGACGGATCATCGGCATCATCACCGGGTGCAGTACGTTGTAGAAACCGTCGAGGTTGGTGCGCATCACCACATCCCAATCATCCTCGCTCAGCGCCGGAAAAGCACCGTCACGCGTCAGACCGGCGTTGAGCACCACGCCGTAATAGGCGCCGTGGCTTTCCACATCGGCTTCGAGGGTGGCCTTGCACGCGGCGCGGTCGGATACGTCGAACTGCAGGATGCGCGCCTGGCGACTCAGGGCCTCGATTTCGCCCTTGACGGCCTCGGCTTCGGCCACGCCGCTGCGGCAGTGCAGCACGATGTCATGGCCGGCCTGGGCCAGTCGCAGGGCGATGGCGCGGCCAATGCCACGGCTGGAACCGGTGACCAGTACGGATTCAGTCATGCCTGCGTTCCTTGTGAGGAGCCTTGGGGCTCATGAAGATATTGAGTGGCCTGAGGCGGGCGATACACGTTCAGGCGGGCGCTGGCGTGAATGCCCGGCGCATTGATGTGGCATTCGAAAACACCCATGCCGTTGTCGTCTTCCAGCGAGCGCAGGCCATGGATGGTCAGCTCGGTGCCGGCAGGGAAACTCTCGACGTTGCATTCGAACTTGCGGCTGCCGAGCAGGAAGCCGAGTTCCACCTCATCCCCGCGCTGGCGCGCATGGCAACCGGCGAAGGCGGCAACGCTCTGGGCCATCAGCTCGATGCCCACCCAGGCGGGCAGGCTGCCGTCGGGGCGATTGAACAGCCCGGTGGGTTTGACGGTAAGGCAGGTGTGAATCTGCTCCGCATCGAACGCCAGGATCCGGTCGATGAGGATCATGTCGCCAGCGTGGGGCAGCAGTTCGGCGAGCGGCCAGTCAATCATGGGGCGTCTCCGATAATCAGGCTGACGTTATTGCCACCGAAGGCGAAGGAATTGCTCATCAGGTAGCGGGGACCAGTGGACGTCAGGCGCGTGGCCGGGGTCACCCATTTCAGGGCGGGCAGCTCGGGATCCGGCTGGTTGTCCCAGACGTGCGGTGGCAGGGCCAGGTCGCGGTTGTCGGCACTCAGGCTCAGCCAGCAGAACGCCGCTTCCAGCGCTCCCGCTGCACCGAGGGTGTGGCCGGTCATGGGTTTGGTTGACGAGCACAGCACTCCGGCCGGGAACAGCGTGTTGACCGCCGTGCTTTCCATGGCGTCGTTGTGTTGCGTGGCGGTGCCGTGCAGGTTCAGGTAACTGATTTGGTGCGGTTGCAGCCCGGCGCGGCTCAGGGCCTTGCCCATGGCCTGCAGGGCGCCACGGCCGCTCGGTTCGGGGGCGGAAATGTGGTGGGCGTCGGAACTGGCGCCGCTGCCGAGCAGGGCGATCGACGGGTTGTTGCCGGGCTGTCTGCTCATCAGAAACAGCACCGCCGCTTCGCCGATGTTGATGCCGTTGCGATTCACCGAGAACGGGTTGCAGCGCTGGTCACAGACCGCTTCCAGTGCCGAGAAACCGTTGAGGGTCAGTTTGCACAGGCTGTCGACGCCACCGCACAGCACCACGTCGCACAGGCCCAGGTCGAGCAGGCGCCGGGCACTCATCAGGGCGCGGGCGCTGGAGGTGCAGGCGGTGGAAATCACATAGGCCGGCCCGCTCAATTGCAGCCAGTCGGCGAGAAAATTCGCCGGCGCGCTGAGTTCCTGTTGCTGGTAGTCGTACTCGGCGGGGAATTGGCCGGCGTCCAGGTAATGGGCCAGGCCCTGGCTGGCTTCTTCGATTCCGGAGGTGCTGGTGCCCAGTACCACGCCGATGCGGTCGCGGCCGTAGGTCTGAATGGCCTGGTCGATGTCCTCGCGGATTTGCAGCGCGGCTTCCAGCAACAAGCGATTGTTGCGGCTGTCCTGGCGGGACAGCTCGGCTGGCAGGGCCGTCAGTTCGCCACGTACTGAGCCCACCGGCAACGAGCGCTGCGGTACCCAGCCCGATTCGCTGCGCATGCCGGAGCAATCGCCGGCAAACAGGTTTCGCGCGACTTCATCCTTGCCACGGCCCAGTGAGCAGATCACCCCGAGGGCGTTCAGATAGCCGCTCATGGTGTCTCTCCGCTCAGCGGCGTGACGTGGTATTTCGGGCCTTTGGGCAGATTCAATTCAAAGTTCATCGATTGTGAATAGCGGACGTCCCAGCGCTCCGGCAAGGAGCGTTGTTCGCCATGTTGCCAGGCGTCCGGGTAGTTGACGGTGAGTTCGTCCTTGGGTGTCAGCGCAAACAGCAGCGCGGCGAACAGCTCCCGGGCTTCCGGATTGGGCGGCAGCAAGCCATCGGCCTGCCATTGGCCATCCCTGAGTTTCTGCCGGGCCTGGGGAATGCCCAGCAAGTCCATCATCGACCAGCGAATGGCCGGGCCTTCCTGCTGGATCACCAGCACCCAGTCCTGGCGCTGTTCGGCTTGCAGGCGTTCGATGTGCAGTTGCAGGGGTAGCGGTAGCGTCGGCGTTTGCTCGGGCAGCGGTGCGCGGCTGGAGCAACCGCTCAACAGCAGAACCACGCCAAGCAAAAGAACACCCATTACCCCTGTAGGAGCGAGCATGCTCGCGATGGACGTCAACGATAACGCGTGCTGCCTGGTTAAACGCGTTGACCAAGCGTTTTTCGCGAGCATGCTCGCTCCTACAGTTGAGAGCATTGGGCGAATGACTGTGAACATCAAACAACACCTTCAAGGGGCTTGCGCGCCACCACATTGACCAACGTCTCTTCCCGCTGGCCAAAGGGTTTGGGCTTGCGCAAGCCCAGCTGTTCCAGCAGGCCGAAATCCGTGGCGCGGCTCCACCACAGGTAGGGATAGGACACGTTCTGCGGCCCGAATTCGAAACCCTGCTGGCGGATCATTTCCAGGTACTGCGCCGCGCTTTTCTGCACCTGCATCGGGTGCCTGAACAGCCAGCGAATCACCCAGGTATCAATGTAGGCCTCGGTGGACTCGGCGAACAGCAGATAGCCACCCGGCTTGAGCACGCGATAGAACTCGGCCAGCGCCTTTTCCTGCTCCACCAGATGATGGAAGGTCTGGTGACAGAACAGCAGGTCGACGCTGGCATCCGCCATCTGCAGGTTCGCGCAGTCGCTGTCGATCAACTCCACCGCCATACCCAGATTGACCGCTTCTTCGCGGCTGCGTTGCAGGCTCTGCGGGTCGGCATCCACGCCGATCAGACGGCCGGGCATGAAGGCCTGGCGCAGGTACTTGAACGACTTGCCCTGACCGCAACCGGCATCCAGCAGCAGCGGTTGGCTCGGCGGGGCTTCGCTGAACAGGCCGCGCAGATCCTCGATCGCCACGCGCAGCACATAGTGCTGCCAGGTGCGGCTGCGCAGGAACCACAGACCGAAGCGGGTTTCCTCGACGTAAGTGTCGCTCGAATAGGTCATGACGCCGTCCTTGCACAGAATTCTGAAATCGCCTTCAACCGGCGCCTGGCTTCGCTGACGAACGGATTGCGGATATCCCAGGCATAACCGGCGAGGATCGAACTGATCATGCCGCGGATTTCCCGGGAACTGCCCTCATGGAAAATCACATCCTGGAAAGTCCCGGCGTACCAGCCTTCGACGTAGCAGCGGAAGGTGTCGACACCCCGCTTGAGCGGTTCGGCGAATTCCCCCTGCCAATCGACCGTTTCGCCCTGCAACTGGCGGTGCAGGACGCCCGCCGCCATGCTCGCCGAACGCATGGCGATGGTCACGCCGGAGGAAAACACCGGGTCGAGGAACTCAGCGGCGTTGCCCAGCAGCGCAAAGCCCGGACCGTGCAGGGTTTTGACGTTGGCGGCGTAACCGCCGATGGTGCGTGCCGGGGTATCCCACACGGCATCGCCGAGCACGCGAGCCAGGCTTGGGGTCTCGGCGATGAAGCTGCGCAGGCACGCATCAAGATCGTCGCTACGACCCTTGAAGTGCTCAGCCGCAGCCACTACGCCGACCGAACAGCGGCCGTTGCTGAACGGGATGGTCCAGAACCAGATATCACGCTGGGTCGGATGGGTGGTGACGAGGATCTTGGTGCGGTCGAAATCCGGGCTGTCGATATGGTCTTCGACGTGGGTGAACACCGCCTGGCGCACGGGGAAATTCGACGCCGCTTCGAGGTCGAGCAAGCGTGGCAGGACCCGCCCGTAACCACTGGCATCGAGCATGAAGTCCGCTTCGATGCGGTACTCGCTGCCATCTTCGCGGCGCACGCCGAGTTGGGGCTTGGCCGACTCGATATCGACGCTGACAATGGTTTCGCCGTAGCGGATTTCCACGCCTTGCAGCGTCGCCTGATCGGCCAGCAACTGATCGAAATCGGCCCGTTGCACCTGGAACGTGGTGGTCTTGCCCTGACTGAAGGCTTCCCCGAAATCGAAGGCGCTATACTGCTCGCCCCAGGCAAATGCGGCGCCGGTCTTGACCTGGAAACCCGCCGCGTTGACGGCTTCGAGCATGCCCGCTTCCTCGACGAAATCCAGGCAATGGGCCAACAGGCTTTCGCCAATGGAAAACCGTGGGAAATGCTGGCGCTCGATCACCAGTACATCGTGGCCCTTGCGCTTGAGCAGCGCGGCGGCGATGGCGCCCGAAGGCCCGGCGCCGATCACCAGGACCTGGCGGCGTTCCATTTCAACGGTGGGCATGGGGGCTCCTTGCCGGGGTAGCTGCGTTCAGGGGAATGCGGTGCATACCAGCCAATGCCGGCAGCAATGTCGCGACCAGGCCCATCACCATCAACGCGAAGTACAGCGCCGGGCTGATGAGCTGTTGTTGCAGCAGCAGGTTGAGAAACACGATTTCGCTCAAGCCGCGAATGTTCAGCAACACGCTTTCCCGCCAGCGACTGGCGCCCGGGAACGAAGCGCCGGCCCAGCCGAGACCGAGCCAGTTGCCGAGCATTTTGCTGGCAATCGGCAACAGCAGCAGCGCCGCCAGTTGGCCCCAGCCGAGGCTGTCCAGCGCGCTGTGGACGTTGATCTGCACGATGCCGAAAGTGAGGATCAGCGGGATCGCCACCCAGGTTTGCAGGCGGCTCATCCAGATCGCCGGCAGCGGGTGGGTCAAGGGTGCCTTCAGCGCGGCCATGATCAGCACATAACCGATGCCGAAAATCAGCGCGTTGAGCTTGTAGTGCTCGGCCACCACCAGCAGCCCGAAAAAGCCCAGGCTGTACAGCCACAACTGGCGCAGGCCGAGCAGGCGCAACACCAGGGGCAGACAGGCGCCGGCCAGGGGCAACAGCAGGCTGCTCAGGTGCAGGGTGCCCTGGGCGATGGCGAACAGGGTCCAGCAAGCGAGGTCGATGAGGATCGCGGTTTGCACCAGTCGGCGGGTGGCGCCGGTCGGATAATCGATGTGCCGCAGGTACAGGTACAGCACCGGAATCGCGGTGATGGCGAACAGCAGGCCGACGGCCAGGGAACTGATCCAGGGTTGCGGTGGCAGCAGCCAGATCGCCGTGGCCAGGCCGCAGGCAAAGGGAATGCAGAAACTCGGCAGGGCGATTTTCAGGCTCTGGCGATCCAGTTGCAGGTCGATCACGTCGCTGAGGATGTAGCCCAGCAACAGCGCAAAACTCAAGCTGTAGAGGTTTTTCAGCCAGACCGGCGACACCAGCGCAGCGCCGCTGAGTTGCCATTGCGGTTCGATCCAGAAGTACATCAGCAACGGCAGGCCGACGGTTGCAAACAACAACTGACTGACAATCGGAATCAACCCGACGCGAGCACCCAGGCGTGTGGCGACTGCGAACAGGCCCAGGGCCATGAGCCAGAACAGCAGGGCATCATTGTGCGGGCTCCGCGACCGTCGCCGCGTGGGCTTGATGTCCGGCCCACGGCGCCAACATGAAGCTGAAGGCCAGCCCCAGGCTCACCGCCAGGCCGAAGTTACTCACCGCCGGTGTGCTGGACAGCGCCAGCAGGCCGAACGACAGCCAGGTGGTGACCGCCGCCAGGAACGTGCCCAGCAGGCTCACGGCCGCGCCGCCGATCTGCTCGCGCATCAGGATCGCGTAGTCGACGCCGATGGCCGTCACCAGCAACAGGCCGAACAGGCTGAACAAGGTCAGTGGCTGCCCCAGCCAGCCGAGACTCGCCAGGCTGCACAGTGCGGCCAGCAGCGGCAATGACACGATGCGCAAGGCGCCGCCGACGCCAAACGGCCAGATC
This sequence comes from Pseudomonas putida, assembly GCF_050989985.1. GTDB lineage: Bacteria > Pseudomonadota > Gammaproteobacteria > Pseudomonadales > Pseudomonadaceae > Aquipseudomonas > Aquipseudomonas putida_AI. The sequence goes on along the minus strand of NZ_CP158815.1, from coordinate 6,361,619 downwards.
AGCACCAGCACAATCAGCACGCAGGAGGCCAGTTTCAACTCGGCGGCGCTGACCTGCGTGGCGGCGAAGACCTGGTTGAGGTCGCCCAGGCGATCCACCAGCTTGTACACCTGGCAGATCCACCGCCTGGACGCGCAGCAGGGACGCATCATTCAAACCTTGCAGACTGACCACCGCCGCGACGCCGTGCTCTGTTGATCCGAGCCACAGAGTGCGATACGGTTCGGACAAGGGACCGACCATCGCGGCGTCGATGTCGGTCACGGGCAAGGCCTGCAAGTTGCGCCAGCTCGGCTTGCAGCGCAGCGACCGGGACGCCCAGGTCCAGCAGTGGTTGCCAGAAGGCTGGCAGGCGGGCCAGGGCCTCACGCACTTTCTGTTGTTCGGCGGGCGGGCTGACCAGTTGGTTGAGCGACAGGTAGCCCTGGAGCTTTTCCAGGCCGATCAGCTGATCCAGCCGCTCGTTGAGGGCGGTCTGGCGCTCGAGCAGTTGGACTGATCGTCGGCGCCGGATCAGGAAGAACTGGCTGGTGGGCTGGAAGCCGGTGATGCGCGCGATGGTCGCGTGCTTCGTCGGTAAGGTGCTGGGGCGTGCCGATCCATTGGCGGATATCGTTTTCGTGGTCAGTTGCCAGAGCCCACCGGCGCAGAACGGCAATCAGCAGTGCAGAAGCACGGGCGTGCGTACGCGTTTCAGCAGGGCTTCGCGAGCGCTGAGCAGGAATGGCAGACCTGGAGCGGCCATTGGGCGGGACGCAACTCTGCGCCCTTGAGCAGCGCCGGTAGCAGGCAGACGGCGCACAGGTAGGCACCGACCAGGCCAGCGGCGGAAAATATCGCGATCTGGGTCAGCGCCGGGAACGGGCGTCCAGGCCAGGGCCAGGTAGCCGATGGCAGGTAGTCACAAGGCTCAGGCTCAGCCCGGCAGGGTCAGGCGCAAGGCCGGCCAGCTGCGCCATGGCTTCAGGCTCCAGCTCTTGGACAGGTAGTGCAGCGGGTAATCGACGGCCACGCCAATCAGGCTGGAACCCAGCACCAGGGTCATGACATGCATGCGGCCAAACAAGGCCACGCAGACCACGGCGCCAAACAGCACGCCCACCAGTACCGGCACGAACGCCAGCCATACGCGCCAGGCGCCGGAAGGCCAGCAACAGCAGCAGCAAGATGCCGAGCGGTCGCGCCACCGCCGACCCAGGTGATTCCCGCGACGCCTGTTGCTTGGCCGCTGGCGGCGTACAGCAGGCCGCTGGCCGCCAGCAGTTGACGTGGGACTGGCTCGCCTGGTCGCGGCTGCGTTGCAGCAGCTCGCCACTTGCAGCGGCAGGTTCATGTCGAAGGCGTTGCCCGTGGGCGCGGGCCGCAGCATCACCCAGCTTTTACCGTCGGCATCGGCGACCAGTGCACCGCTGCCGATGTCGAACTTGATCGCGCCGCGTTGTGGCTGGCTGTTCTGGATGCGCCCGGTCAGGCCCAGCCAGTCGTCCTGGCTCGGCACCAGGCTGAAGCCGCTGAACGGGTCGAACAGGGCCTGCACCCGTTGTTGGATGAACGCGTCGGGGCTGCTCGATCAGTTGCTGGCGGTCCGCCGCCGAGAGCATCGCCAGGCGCCCGTTGCAGCAATTGCGCGCGCAGCGCCGGCAAGTCGGCCTGCAACGTTCCACTGCACCTTGTCGAACAGACCGCTGGCCTGCCACTGCTCGCCGAGGGTTTGCGCCATGGCGACGGCCTGCTGGCGATCGGCATGTGACCGACCAGCACCAGCACTTCGCGATTGAGCGGCTCCTGCATGCGCTGTTCGGCCGATCAGCTCCAGGGCGTCGGGCGATGTGCCGGGCACCAGCTCCATGAGGTTGGCCGACAGCGGCGCGCCGTTGCGCCATTGCCAACCGGCGAGCGCGAGCACTGCCAGCAGCAGGATCAGGAACAGGCGGGGCAGCATGCGTTCATTCGGCAAAGTCATGTTGCTCCGCTTCGCTCAACGGTTGTGCGCTGTTGCTGTCCTGCATGCGCAGCACGGTACTGTCGCCTTGGGTTTCCAGCAGTTCGATGCGCTGCACCAGTTCGCCGCCGTCGATGTTGATCTGGTTGAACACCTGTTTGAGCAGCATCGAGCGCGGGTCAGGGTGAGCTTCCATTGTTGCGGCTCGCCGACAGGGACAGTTCGAAGTCCCGTTGCAAGCCAGCTGCTGTCACCTTGCAGCACAGAGAGGAACAAGCGGTTCTGCTCGGCGCCGGCGCTCTTGTCCGGCAGCATCTGCCAACGCGTGCCATCGCGTCGAGCGATGCCCGTGGCGGTGATGCGGTAATCCTGTTGCAGCGGTGTTTGCAGAAGCCAGAGCAGGCCGTGGTTTTTCGCCAGCACGAAGCGTGCCCTTGCTGGTGAGCGGCTGGGGCAGGGCGCGCAGGTGTTTTTCCTGGATGAAACTGCCGTGGATCACCTCAGGCGTGGCCAGTTGGTCGCTCAACTGTTGCAAGTCGAACGCCTGAGCCAGCCCGGATCGCCAGCAGCACGCAGACAACGGAGCGAGCATGCTCGGAAACGAGGCGCCGGGTGTCAGTGCGCATCGTTTGACCATCGCGAGGCTCCTCCACGGGCGTTGAGCACAGCAGGACCCTCGACGGCGCGGTAAGACTCGCGAGCCAGCAGCATCTCGCGACTGGCGAGGTCGACGGCGACTTGCACGGAACGGCACGGGTCAAGCGTTCGCCGTGGTTGCGTCGCTGATCAGGTAATTGATCTTCAGACGGTTCTCCCACTCCACCAGGCTCGCGCGCACGGTCAGGCTCTGACCGAACACCGCAGCTGCGCACGTAGCGCAGTTGCAGGTCGATGACCGGCCATGCGTAGCCGGACTCTGAGCATGTCGTTGTAGTTGTGGCCGATCTGATCGAGCAAGGCGCAGCGGGCGACTTCCAGATACTTCACGTAATGGCCGTGCCAGACCACGTTCATGCTGTCCACGTCAAAGAACGGCACGAGGATTTCCGTATCGACGTGCAGAACTCCCTTGCTTACGCATGCAGCCTCCAGTGTTGTTCGGCGATTCGTTGCAGGCACAGGCGCAGTTCGCCTTCCAGGGCACGGTCTTCGATCACTGGCGCAAAGTCCCTGGCCAGTTCTTCGTGCATGGCGGCGAGGGCCGGGGGCAGTGGCCGCGCATCTTCGACCTGGCCACGCAGCCACACGCCCTGGTTGGCGGCCAGCAAGGTGGCGGCGGCCACCTGTTCGGTCAGCTCCAGCACACGAATCGCATCGCGGGCGGCAATGGTGCCCATGCTCACCTTGTCCTGGTTATGGCACTCGGTGGAGCGCGAGAACACGCTGGCCGGCATGGTGTTTTTCAGTGCTTCGGCCGTCCAGGCGCTGGCGCCGATCTGCACGGCCTTGAAGCCGTGGTTGAGCATCGCCCGCTCGGCGCTGGCGCCCGACAGGTTGCTCGGCAAGCCGTGGTTGTAGCGCTCGTCCACCAGCAACGCGAGCTGGCGATCCAGCAGGTCGGCGACGTTGGCCACCAGGTTTTTCAGGCTGTCCATGGCGAAGGCGATATGGCCGCCATAGAAGTGCCCACCGTGGAGCACGCGTTCGGCTTCGGCGTCAATGATCGGATTGTCGTTGGCGCTGTTGAGCTCGGTTTCGATGAACGAACGCAACCAGTTCAGGCTGTCGGCCAGCACTCCCAGGACATGGGGGGCGCAGCGCAGGGAGTAACGGTCTTGCAGGCGATGCAGCGGCGCGGTCGGTGCGTCGATAGCCAGGTCCTTGCGCAACCAGGCGGCCACCTGCATCTGTCCCGGATGCGGCTTGGCGGCGAACAGGCGCTCGTCGAAGTGCTCGGGGTTGCCTTGCAGGGCGACCACGTTCAGCGCGGTGATGCGCGTTGCCAGTTGCAGCAGGTAGTCGGCGCGGGCGTAGGCCAGGCAGGCAAGGCCGGTCATCACTGCCGTGCCGTTCATCAGGGCCAGGGCTTCTTTCGGGCGCAGTACCAGTGGCTGCCAGCCCAGCTCGCGATGCACATCGGCGGCTTGTCGGCGCTCGCCGCGATACATCACTTCACGCTCGCCGGACAGGGTCGCGGCGACATAGGACAGCGGCGTCAGGTCGCCACTGGCGCCCACCGAGCCTTCCTCCGGAATCAGCGGCAGGATGTCGTGTTCGAGAAAGGCCTGGAGGCGCTCCAGCAGTTCCACGCGCACCCCGGACAACGCCGTGGCACAGCGACTGCAGACGCGCCGCCAGCACCGCACGGGTGGCCTGGGCGTCGAGCAGCTTGCCCAGGCCGCAGCCATGGAACGTGAACAGGTGACGCGGCAGTGCCTCGACGTGGTGCAGCGGCACGGCCACCACGCAGGAGTCGCCGTAACCGGTGGTCACGCCGTAGATAACGCCTTCCTTGTCCAGCAGCGAATCGAGGAATCGCGCACCCTTGGCGATGCGCTCGCGGAACGCCGGGTCGCCCTGCAACTGCGTCGGGTGCCTGACGGTTGGCCACGGCCAGCACATCTTCGATGCGCAAGGGGCGTTCGCCGAAGGTTACCGGCTCAAGCGTGGGCATCGTCATCGGTCTTCCAGAAAGGGTAAAAGTTGAACCACTGTTGGGGCCCTGCGAGGCAGTACTGCGCCAGGCGCTCGGCGTAGCGGCAGGCCCAGTGGGCGATCACTTGCTCGCGGTCGTTGCGTTTCCAGGCCACGGCATCGGCGAAGGGTTCGAGGGTGATGCGATAGTCGCCCTCGGTGCTTGAGGCACATCAGCAGGTTGACTGGGCATTTCAGCAGGCCGGCCAGCAGCCATGGGCCTTGGGGGAATGCGGCCGCGAGGCCCATGAAGTCGACGGTCACGCTGCGTCCGCCGTGCAGCGGTACGCGGTCGCCGGCAATCGCCAGCCACTCGCCGCGCTCCAGGCGCTCGCTCAACTGCAGCATGATCACCGGGTTCAGCTCGCTGACCTGGATCAGCCGCAGGTTGCGTGGCACCGGCTTCGCCCAGCAAGCGATTGAACTGCTCGGCGTGCTTGGTGTGCACCAGCACGTTCATGGTGACTTTCTCACCGATCTCGGCCAGGGCCCGGCACATTTCCAGGTTGCCCAGGTGAGCGCCCACCAGCATTTGCCCGCGGGTGCCTCGCAAGTGATGGCGCAAGCAGCGCCGTATCGACGATTTCGATCTGGTCGATGCTAAGCTTGCGGTTCCAGACGTCGAGCTTGTCGAGCATCGAGTCGGCGAAGGCCATGAATTGGCCGAACACCCGCCAGCGGGCTCGGGCGCAGCTCCGGGACGTGCGCTCCAGTCGGCCAGGCGTTGCTGGTATTGCCAGGCGCTATGGCGGGCACTGCGTCCGAAAAGGAAGAAGTACAGCACGATGCCGTACAGCACCGGGTCAGCAAGCGGCGGCCGAGCACCTTGGCGGCGAATGCGGTGAGCTTCATCAGCCAGAAACTGCCGCGCTCCTCGCGGTCGGCCCAGTGTTGCTTGTCTTCCTGAAGGCTCATGCCGCCACCGCCGCCAGAGAATCAGGGGCGAACGCACGAGCATGCCGAAGAATAGCGGGTGTGCATGCTCGAAATCAGCACGTTGTCGTGGAACATGCGAAAGTGCGAGACCCCGTCCAGAGGGTAATGGACCCGCGTGTGCAGCCAGTGCATTGGCTGATTGCGCCAGGCCAGGCGCACGAGGATGTCCGAATCGAAGTCCATGCGCTTGCCGATATTGGCCGAGTCGATCAGCACCAGGGTCGGTGCCAGGGGATAGACACGAAAGCCGCACATGGAATCGCGGATCTGCAAGGACAGGGTGTTGATCCAGACCATGACGTGGGTCAGGTAGCGCGCGTACAGACGACCTTTCGGCACACTGGCGTCGTAGCGCGGATAACCACAGATCACCGCGTCGGGATGGGCACGGGAGTGTTCGATGAAGGCTATCGACATCTGCAAGATCGTGCTGGCCGTCGGCGTCCACCTGCAAGGCGTGGCTGAAACCCAGGCGCGCAGCCTCGCGCAGGCCAGTCATGACCGCGCCGCCCTTGCCCTGGTTGACGGCGAGCCTGACCAGATGAACCGTCTCGCGCCTCGGCCAGTCGATCGAGCACGGCGGCACACGCGGGTTAGCTGGCGTCATCCACCAGCACGCAGGGCAGATCGCTGGCGAGCAACGCCTGGACCACCGCGGAGATGGCGGTTTCGTGGTTGTAGACCGGAATGACGGCGCAGGGGTTATGCATGTTTTCTGCCCTCCGACAAGATCCATGTGGCGAGGGAGCTTGCTCCCGCCGTAGAGCTGCCGAGGCGGCGATCTTGATCTTCGCTTGGACTCAATGCTAGGACAAGATCGCAGCTCGTTGCACTCGACAGCTCTACGCAGCCAGCGGAGCAAGCTCCTCGCACAGTGATCTGTGCAGATGCTAGGCATGTTTTCCCCAACACAGATCCGCCCACTGGAGCAGGCGGCCGTGTCATTGCGGTAGGCGAAGTACAGCTTGCCGCGGCTCGCGGTCGAAGCGCAGGTGCAGTTGGACTTCATCGCCGGGCGCACCAGTTGCTGGAACTTGAGCACTTCCATGCCGACGAACCGGGGCGGCAGGTCCATCAATTGCCGGCCCAGGCTCAAGGCCCAATCGACTTGCACCACGCCCGGCAGTACCGGTGCGGTGGGGAAGTGGCCGCTGAAGTACGCCAGGTCCGGCGGCACGACCAGTTGCAGGCTCCACTCACCGTCGGCTTCGACGTGTTCCAACACTTCGGGAGCCTTGGGCGCGTGGCGCCATCAGCAGCGCCTCGACATCGGCCTGGGGCAGCTTGCCCTGGGCGTTGAGCGGCAACTGCCGCAACCAGCGCCAGCGCCGTGGCAGGGCGAGGGTTTCGCAATGTTCGCTCAGGTGCCGACGCAGGCCTTCGGTAACGGCGCGCCGGCCCTGATTGCGCAAGGCGCGCAGGCCCGCGTCGCTCAGCACCAGCAGCGCGCCGAGCGAGGCACGATTCTCCTGCACCACCGCCAGCCGCGCTTCGGCGACCCAGTCGTGGGCCACCAGCGCTTGCTCGAGCATCGGCAGCGAGATGCGTTTTTCTTCGAGCTTGACGATACGGTCCAGTCGCCCGAGGAGCTCGAAAGCGCCCATCTGCGGCGATTCGTGCCGCGTCGGCGGTGTGTTCGACATGGCCAGCGGGCAAGATAGGGCGAAGCGATGAGCAGGGCGCCGTCGCTGTCCTGGCTGAGCTCGCACGTCGGCAAAGGGCTGCCACAATCGCGCCCCTGGCGCCAGGCAATGCCGCCGGTTTCCGAACTGCCGAAAATTTCCGTCGGCCATTGCCGCAGGCGCTGCTGCAGGCTTTGCGCGGCCTCGGCGGGCAATGCGCCACCGGAAGAAAACACTCGACGCACCGCGCTCAATGCTGGCCAGTCGAGGTTGTCGCCCATGCGCTTGAGCAGCGCCGGGCTGGCGACCCAGGCAAATGCCCCATGCTCGCGGCTGGCGCGCTGCAGGTCTTCGGGAAAGGCCAGTTGCTTGCGCACGAACGTGCGCCCGGCGAACAGGGGCCACAACACCCGAAACAGCAGGCCATAAATGTGTTGGGTGGCGACGCTGCCGATGATGCACGCCGGGCCCAGGTCGGCACCCCACAGGCGCTCCAGGGCTTCGACTTCATTGACCAGTTGGCGCAGGGTTTTTTCGATGCGCTTGGGTTCGCCGCTGGAGCCGGAAGTGCACAGGCTCAGGGTGCAGCGATCCAGATCCAGTTCGGCGGCGGCCAGCGGCGGATGCTGGAAATCGTTCAGGTGTGCGTCGCCGGGCTGATCGGTCAGCCACAGGTCGACGTCATTCACCCAACGCAGGCGGGTCTGGGGTTGCAGGTCGGCGGGCAGCAACACGCCGACCCCGGCGCGCCAGGCACCCAGCAGGACAATCGCCAGGTCGGCGGCATCCTCCAGGTGCACGGCCATGCGCCGCACGCCCCGTGCCTGCAGGCCGGCGGCCAGGCTCAGGGCCTGTTCGCACAGTTGCCCGTGACTCAAGGCCGGCGCGACCGCTGCCGCGCGTTCCGGCTGGGCCTTGAGCAGCAGCTGCTCAAGTTTTATCCAATTCATATACGGCCTCGTACCCGTATGCGTATGAGCAGTTCAATGGCAAACATCAGGCCTATCAGTCCGTAGGAAATCAGCCCGGTGTACACCATCCACCAGCTCAGCGGCGCCCAAAGCGTCAGGGCGGCGGCGCACAAACCGTTGCAGAGAAAAAACACGCTCCAGGCGATGGTCACCTGACGGGTGTAGCGAATGCCTTCGTCGGGCAGATCCGGTTCACGCACCCGGGCCAGGCGCTCGACCACCGGGGGGCCGTAAATCAGGCTGCCGCCAAACAGCGCGAGCATGAAGGCGCTGATCAGTACCGGGTACCAGCGCAGCAGTTCCGGGTTGTCGAACAACGCCAGCAACAGGCAAAAAACAATGGCCACCAGGGCCATCCACAGGCTGCCGGGCTGGCGCTTGCCGGTCAGCACGCGGGCCAGCCACAGACTGCCCAGCAACAGGCCGAACTGCCACGGGGCGAAGTGCTCCATGCCGAAATACACCGCAAAGGGGTACAGCAGGCCCGCCAGCAGCAGGCCAAGGCCGATCAGGCGACTCATGCGGCGGGTTGAACCAGACGGTAGACCGCCTCGACCACGTCACTGACGGTACGCACCGATTTGAATTCTTCGGCGGCGATTTTCTTGCCGGTCTGGCGCTTGATGTGATCGATCAGGTCGACGGCATCGATGCTGTCGATCTCAAGATCCTGGTACAGGTTGGATTCGAGACTCACCCGCTTGGGGTCCAGCTCGAACAGCTCGACCAGGGCATCGCGCAGTGTGTTGAAAATGTCGTCACGAGTTTGCATGGTCCGGTCTCAAGCTGCCTGTTTTGCGGTGACGAACGCCGCAAGGCTCGCCACGTTGCTGAAGTGATTACGGGTGTCCTTGGCGTCGGCGTCGATCTTGATGCCGTACTTTTTCTGGATGGCCAGGCCCAGTTCCAGGGCGTCCACCGAGTCCAGGCCCAGGCCTTCGCCGAACAGCGTCTGCTGGTCGCCGATGTCTTCGGCGCTGATGTCTTCGAGGCCGAGGGCTTCGATGATCAATTCTTTGATGTCCCGGTTCAGGCTATCGGTGTTCAGATCGCTCATCTTCGGCGAGCTCCTTGATGAAGTAAGAATGCAGATAATCGTTGAGCTTGCGCGAGGCTTGCGGGGCCGGACCCAGCGCGGCGAAGGCCTGCGGGTCTATATCGGCGCCGACACGGAAACTGAAGTGCACGCGGCGTTTGGGGATGCGGTACCAGGGCTCGGCCTTGGTCAATGTTGTCGGGCTGACCTTGATCACCACGGGGGTGAGGATTTTCGCACCCCGCAGGGCAATTGCCGCACCCCCCCGATGAAAGGCCGGCGCCTGGCCCGGCTGGGTCCGGGTGCCTTCGGGAAAGATGATCAGGGTCTGGCCGCTTTTCAAGGCATCGGCGGCGGCATCGAGCATGTCCATGCTGCCGTCGTTGCTGATGTATTCGGTCCGGCGCAGCGGGGCGCGGGTGAACGGGTTGTCCCAGAGGCTTTGTTTGACCACGCAGTTGGCGTGGCGCACGAGTCCGATCAGGAACACCACGTCGATCAGCGAGGGGTGATTGGCGACGATCATCTGCCCGGGGCGGCCGAGTTTTTCAGCGCCCTGAATGTCGTAGGTCAGCACGCCGGTACGGGCCATGAAACGAACGAAAAGCCAGAAGCAGCGACTGACGGTTTGCCGCGCGCGCAACCGATGGGTCACGGCGTCGCCCGGCAGGCAGCTCAGCATCGGAAAAACCACCAGGCGCAGGCACAGCCCGCCCAGCCCGAACAGGGCGAAGCTTGCGGCGGTGGCCAGCAGGCGCCAGTGGTAGGCGTCGCGGTTCTTTTCGGTCACGGCTTGCGTTGCCATGTCCATACACGATTTTTCCAGGCATGTTGGCAGGTGGTTTGCTGGCCGAGCAGCGCGCGCAACAGATTCAACGCGTGTGGCCATCGGGATTTGGACAACGCATCCGAGGGGCTGTTCAGGGACAGCTGCCAGTCATTTCCGGGCGTGATCAACAGGCCGACGGCGTAGGGAAATGGCACATCGTCGATCCAGGTCGAATAGGCCTGCGGCGGTTGCTCTTCGGTGACCACCAGCAATACCGCGCTCGCGCCCTCATCGAGCAGGGCCGCCGCTTCCAGCATGCCGTGCTCCAGGCCATCACCGGCGGCGGCCAGGGCGGTCATTTCGCTGGTTTCGCCGCGCATGATCGACCACAGGCCAATGATCGCGTTATGCACCGACAGGCTGAATTGCGTGGGCGACAAAGGCTGGTCGGCAGCCAGGTCGCTGAGAATCTCGACGGTGCGCGGGGTTTCGCCGTGGCGAGAAACGAAGACCAGCGGCAAGGCCTGCTGGCCCTCGGCCAATGGCCAGCCGACGCTGAACGCCATCCGCGCCAGCCGACTCAGGCGCCGGCGTTGCATGGCAGGCAGGAACGACACGTCTGGAGCGGCATCGCTGGGCGGCAACTCGACCGGTTGTCGGCTCCACGCCTGCCAATCGTCCACGCTTTCAAGCCCCGGGGCCCAAGCGCGCCATTGGGCGATGTTGAAATTGATCACAGACATTTTTTCCCGCCCTGGAGGGCTTGTTTGGCGCGGCAAGTGGTAGATAACCGACTTCCTCTGCGTGGCGCCTGGCGCAGAGTGCTGCGCATTATCGCGGTGCCGGGAACGTGTAGCAAATGCTGGTTACATTTTGCACAGCCGGTTGTACCCAGCCGATCGTTAAAACCGAGCAGTTGCCAATTATTCGTATTTCCAGTCGCCACGTTTGTCGTGTCCGATTGAGGTTGATGCGAGAGCTTGTCGTCCTTTCGGCGGGAATCGCCGATGACTGTGCAGTCCCGTTGCCTGGGTGGTAGCTAAGCCATGCCGTGGACCACTACACTCGGTCATTCTTTGATACACGGAGGTTTTGACATGCGGCGTGTGGTGTTCAATCAGAAAGGTGGCGTGGGCAAATCCAGCATTGCCTGCAATCTGGCGGCGGTCAGCGCCAATGAGGGCTATCGCACCCTGTTGGTGGATCTCGATGCCCAGGCTAACTCCACCCAATACCTGACGGGGCTCACCGGTGACGACATTCCGATGGGTATCGCCGATTTCTTCAAGCAGACCTTGTCATCCGGGCCTTTCTCCAGGAAAAAACAGGTCGATATCTACGAAACCCCGTTCGACAACCTCCACGTCATCACCGCCACGGCCGAACTGGCGGACTTGCAGCCCAAGCTCGAAGCCAAGCACAAGATCAACAAGCTGCGTAAATTGCTGGAAGAGCTCGACGAAGACTACGACCGCATTTACCTCGATACGCCTCCGGCGTTGAATTTTTATGCGGTTTCGGCGCTGATTGCTGCCGATCGCGTGCTGATTCCGTTCGATTGCGACAGCTTCTCGCGCCAGGCGCTGTACGGCCTGCTGGCGGAAATCGAAGAGTTGAAGGAAGACCACAATGAAGAGCTGGCGGTTGAAGGGATCGTGGTCAACCAGTTCCAGGCCCGTGCCAGCCTGCCTCAGCTGATGCTCGACGAATTGATCGCCGAAGGCCTGCCGGTGTTGCCGGTGTACCTGGGCAGCTCTGTACGCATGCGCGAATCTCACCAGGCCAACACGCCGCTGATCCACCTTGATCCACGGCACAAGCTGACGCAGCAGTTTGTCGAGTTGCATAACCTGCTCGAAAACGCCTGACAAATTGTAGGAGCGAGCTTGCTCGCGATGGCGGACTGTCAGACGACAACTATGTTGAATGTGCTGGCCTCATCGCGAGCAGGCTCGCTCCCACAGTGATTTGTGGCGGCTTTAAATCCCCTGACTACGCAGCCAGCTCATCAGCTGCGGCAACGGAAACGCCCCGCTCTGGCGCGCAACTTCGCGGCCGTTCTTGAACAGGATCAGGCTCGGAATAGAACGAATCCCCAATTGCGCCGACAACTGCTGATTCGCCTCGCTATCGAGCTTGGCCAACCGGCACTTGCCCGCCAACTGCCCGGCCGCCTGCTCGAATATCGGCGCAAACGACTTGCACGGCCCACACCAATCCGCCCAGACATCCACCAACAGCGGCAGATCGCCCTTGATCTGACTGGCGTAGTCACCCTGTTTCAGTTCGAAAGGCTTGTTCAGCAGGACTTCGGACTTGCAGCGCCCGCATTTGGGGTGATCGCCCAGACGCTCGGCGGGGATGCGGTTGAGGCCGTTACAGTGGGGGCAGGGGATGAGGAGTGGTTCTGACATGAGCGATATCCAATCGGAAGCTGGTAACACCTAGTTGGAGACGTTTGCTCATATTTTCAATCGCGCAGTGTCTGGCGACAAAACTAGGCTGAGTCCTGCTGAACCAGGCCGCTGGTCTGTCGATGATTATCGCAACTTGCGATATTTTTTGTCTGTGATTAACTCCCCATAGCAGAATGCGATAAGGATATTGCATGCGAGTGTTTTCCGAAAAACGAATCCGGGATGCCAAGGAAAGGTGGCCGCAAGCGGCCAGCGCACTGGACCAGTGGTATCGAACCGCAAAGCGCGTCAAGCCAAGGGATTTTGCGGAAATGAAATCGACATTTCCCGCAACCGACAAGGTCGGTGAGTTTCACGTTTTCGATATTGGCGGTAACAAATTACGACTGATCGCCTATGTTCGATATCCGCATCAAAAAATCTATATCAAACATGTGCTGGATCACCGCGAATATGACCGCGGTAAATGGAAGGAGGGATGAACATGAGCGTTCTGATCAAAAACGCGGCCGAGCATTGGGAGTTCGTATCGCCATTGCTGCGTAAACCCAAAAACGAAGACGACTATGACACGCTGGTGCAGGCACTCGACGAGTTACTCGAGATGACCGGAGTTGACGAGTCGCATCCTCTGATGAGCTTGGTGGATATCATCGGTGACTGGATTGAGGAATGGGATCACAAACATCACCCTATGCCCGAAGCCACTGGTACCGAAGTGCTTGGTTACATGATGCGGGAACACGGATTGACTCAAAGCGACCTGCCAGGTGTCGGCCCTCAATCGGTCGTATCCGAGATCCTGAGCGGAAAGCGCCAGCTCAACCTGCGGCAGATCCGCTGGTTGGCCGAGCGATTCAATGTGCCGGTAGATGTCTTCATCTGACCTGCCTCACGACGAACAACTGATCTCCAGATGCTTGCCCCACTCCGGAGGCCGCTGCGCATAGCTCTCCATCCCCGGCTGCTCCTCAAACGGATTGCTCAGCACCGCATGCAGCCGGCGGACTTCCGAGTAGTCGCCTTTTTCCGCGGCATCGATAGCGTTCTGCGCCAGGTAGTTGCGCAGGATGTAGAGCGGGTTCACGGCGTGCATCCGCTGGCGACGCTGTTCCTGATCGAGTTCGCCTTCGCGGGCTGCCCGGGCGATGTATTGCTCGCCCCAGGCATCGAAGCCCTTGAGGTCGACGAAGTCGTCGCGCAGGCGACCGATGGCCGCTTGCGGTGATTCATCACCCAGGCGGCGGAAGAACAGGCTGTAGTCGACGCCGCTGTTCTGCATCAGTTGCAGCAGCTGCTCCAGCAATTTCTGGTCGTCATCTTCAGCAGTGGTGAAGCCCAGGCGGCGGCGCATCAGGTCCAGGTAGTGGGCCTGGAACAGCGGCAGGTACAGGCCGAGGGTTTCGCGCAGGGCCTCGACGCTGATGAACGGCGTCAGGGCCTGGGCCAGGGCGCTGAGGTTCCACTGGCCGATCGGCACTTGGTTGCTGAAGGAATAGCGGCCCTGATCATCGGAGTGGTTGCAGATGAAATTGGCGTCGAAGTCGTCGAGGAAGGCGAACGGGCCGAAGTCGAAGGTAATGCCCAGGATCGACATGTTGTCGGTGTTCATCACCCCGTGACAGAAGCCATAGGCCTGCCATTTGGCGATCAGTTCGGCATTGCGTTCGACGACTTCGCGGAACATCGCCAGATAAGGCTCCGGCTGTTCAAGGCACTCCGGGAAATGCATGGCCAGCACGTGGTCGCCGAGGGTTTTCTGCAGTTCGGGGCGTTTGGTGTAGTAGAAGTATTCGAAATGGCCGAAGCGCACATGGCTCGGCGCCAAGCGCAGGACCATGGCCGCACTCTCCCGTTTCTCGCGCCAGACCGGCGTGTCGGAGCCGATCACGCACAGCGCCCGGGTGGTCGGGATGTTCAGGGCATGCAGGGCTTCGGAGGCGAGGAATTCGCGGATCGAGGAGCGCAGCACCGCTCGTCCGTCACCCATGCGCGAAAAGGGCGTCTGACCGGCGCCCTTGAGGTGCAGGTCCCAATGCTCGCCGGCGGCGTTGTACACCTCGCCCAGCAAAAGCCCGCGCCCGTCGCCCAGTTGCGGGTTGTAGGAACCGAATTGATGACCGGAGTAGACCATCGCCCTCGGGATCGAGTCGGCCCACAACTTGTGGCCGCTGAATAATTCCGCGAACTCTTGCGTTTCGGCCACGGCCGGGTCGAGATCCAGCAGGGCCATGGCAGCCGGGCTGGCGACTACCAGGCGTGGATTGTCGATCGGCTCGGGCAGCACATGGGCGGAAAACGCATCGCCCAGGCGGTCGAAGCGATTATCGAAGGTCAGTTCGTCGAGGGCTTTCAAGGGCCGTCTCCAGCAGAATGTCCGAGCATTCTGCTGGGGAATGGCCGGTTAGTCGAGTTTGGCGGCAGGCGGTGCCAGGGGCGGTTGCTTGTCATCGTTGAGTGGCACGATGGTTTTCGCTTCCGGCTCGATGGGCACCATTTTGTATTCCTGGCCGTGCAGGTTCTTGAGGTAGACCTCCATCTGCCGGAACGAGATGTTGATGTGCTGCTTCTTGAACTCGCGGTTGATGAAGCGGTTGACCTCATCGATGACCGGGTTGCGGTCGCCGAGGTCGCGCACATGCATGCGCAGCTCGTGGTCGAGGGTGCTTTCACCGAAGTTCAGGAAGTACACGTGCGGCTCGGGTTCCTTGAGCACCCGCGGGTTCTCCCGCGCGGCCTTGAGCAGCAATTCCTTGACCAGGTCCAGGTCTGAACCGTAATCGACCCCGAGCTTGAGCGTTACCCGGGTGATGGTGTCGGTCAGGGACCAGTTGATCAGTTGCCCAGTAATGAACGTCTTGTTCGGGACGATGATGTCCTTGCGGTCGAAATCGGTGATGGTCGTGGCGCGGATGCGGATCTTGCTCACCGTGCCCGACAGGTTGCCGATGGTGATGGTGTCGCCGATCCGTACCGGGCGTTCGAACAGGATCATGATGCCGGAGATGAAGTTGGCGAAGATTTCCTGCATGCCGAAACCCAGGCCTACCGACAGCGCCGCCACCAGCCACTGCAACTTGTCCCAGCTCACGCCGAGTGTCGACAGCGTCGAGACGAAACCGACGCCGGCAATGGCGTAGGACAGCAGCGTTGTGGTGGCGTAGGCGCTGCCTTGCGCCAGATCCAGCTTCGACAGCACGAACACTTCCAGCAGGCCCGGCAGGTTGCGCGCCAGGGCGAAGGTGATGCCGATAATGATCAGCGCGCCGAGCATGTCGCCAATGCTGATCGGCACCATGCTCATGTTGGCGCCGGTGCCGCTGGTGTATTCGTACAGGGTGACGTTGTCCAGGTACGAGAACACCGTGATCAGGTCGGCCCAGACCCAGTACAGCAACGCCATGAAGCCGCCGAGCAGGGCCAGGCGGATCAGGCGCAGGGACTGTTCGTTGACCTTCTCGATATCCAGGCTCGGTTCTTCGATCACCGCCTCGCCATCGCCCGCTTCCTTGGCGGCCTGGCGTTTGGCCAGGGCGCGCTGGTAGGCCAGGCGGCGTGCCGCGACACTGAGGCCGCGCACGAAGGTGGCTTCGATCACTATCCAGAACATCAGCAGGTACAAGGTGTTGATCAACCGGTCGCTGAGTTTCAGCGCGGTGTAGTAGTAGCCGAAGCACACGGCCACGAACAGCGCCACCGGCAGGGCTGTGAACATGATGGCCACGGCCTTGCGGAACAGCGAGGCGTGTTCGTGGGTCGGGCTGCTGAGCAGCAGGCGGCTGAGCAACCAGGTCATCAAGGCATAGCAGATCAGCACCACCGGCATGCCCAGTACGTCGTCGGCCAGTATTGCCGGCTGCAGTTCGGCAACCGCCACGACGGCGACCAGCGCCATCACCACCATGCCAAGCCTGCGGACCCAGCCGCGGAGGAATTCGACCTGCGGCTTTTCCCAACGGAAATGCAGCTCCGCCACGCCGCCCGGCGCCAGGACCCGGTAGGCGGTGTAGAACACCAGCCAGGCCCCCGCCATTTGCATCAGTGCCGCACCCATGTTGGCGTTCTGTCCGCGCGCGTCGATTTGCAGGGCCAGGCCGCACAGCCCCAGGCCCAGCGACACCGGCATCGCCAGCAAGATATTGATCAGAATCGCTTGCGGCGTGTGCCACTGGCTGTCGCGCTTGAAGTGGCCGATGTCCTGGTGGACCTTGTTCAGTCGCGCATACAGCTGCTTGCGACGCCACAGCAGCGCACCGATCAGCAATGCCAGTGGCAAGAACAGTAGCGGGCGCTGGGTCAGGCCATCAGTCAGCTCACTCAGGCTCGATGCCAGGGGAAGGGCGTCGAGCTGGCGCATCAGGCGATCAGGCACGCCACGTACCCATTCCAGATCCAGCGGCTTGTTGCTGGGGATCCAGAACATCTGCTCATCGAGCGTCGCCCGCAGGCTTTGCGCGGTGCTCAGCAACTGTTTCTGGTTCAGTTGCAGGGTGATGGACTCGTTGAGCACGGCGCTCAGTTCACGATTGAGCCGC
This sequence comes from Pseudomonas putida, assembly GCF_050989985.1. Classification (GTDB taxonomy): domain Bacteria; phylum Pseudomonadota; class Gammaproteobacteria; order Pseudomonadales; family Pseudomonadaceae; genus Aquipseudomonas; species Aquipseudomonas putida_AI. The sequence goes on along the minus strand of NZ_CP158815.1, from coordinate 6,344,757 downwards.
TCCAGCAGGTCCGCGCGGGTGGTCGCCAGCTCCAGCAGGCTCTTGCGCAGTTGCGGGGTGACTTGCTCGGGCGGTTGGGTCGAGAGCAGATTGTCGACGTAAGTGGCCGGACTGCTGAGCAACTCCCGTTGCTGGCTGACTTCGAACTGATACAGGCGAATGTCGGCGATCTGGTCGGCCAAGTCTCGGTCGACCCTCAGCCGTGGCAAGGCCTGTTTCTGTTTGTAGAGAATCTTCGAGAGCAGCAGGCTGCCCTTAAGCACGTTGATCTGCTCGTCCAGGGCTGCGTCGCTCTGGGTCACGCTGTCCAGTTGCTGCTTGGTCGAGAGATTCTTCTGGGTGACTTCGTTGAGCCGGTCCGTGCTTTTGAGCAGGTAATCGGAAAGCCTCAGGTTGGTGGCGCTTTCGGTGGCCAGCAGGCTGCTGCCACCGGCCTTTTGCGCTTCGATGGACTGCTGAGTCACCGTCTCCTGGGACTGTGCCAGGCGCTTCTGGTTGATCAGGTTTTGCAGTTCCTGGATCTCCTGATCCAGTCGGTCGGAGCGTTCCGACAGCAAGTCATGCTGGCTGTTGCCCAAATCCTGCAGCTGTGTGTTGCCGGCCAGTTCCTGGCGACGCAGGGGGATCAAGGCGTTGAGTGCGGCCAGTTCGGCGTTGAGCTGGTCGCGCTGCTCGGCGCTCAGGGTCTTTCCGCTGTCCTTGCCGGTCTTGAGAATGTTGTTGATCTGCTGGATGCGCGTCTGGCTGCTGGCGATCTCGGCCTGTGCCCGCTCGGGGCGCGTCTGGGCGGTAATGATCAGGCTGTTGGCGTCTGACAGGGCCTTTTGCAGGTCGGCTTGCTGGGTCGCGCGCTCGGTGAGCATTTGCTCAAGCTGCTGAATCGACTCCTTGGTATAGCGTTGCGCAACCGGCACCACCGCGCTGGCCTTGAGACGCGTCAGCTCGCGCTGGTTCTCGACGGTCTGCTTGGGCGCGGTCGCCAGCTGCTGCTTGAGATCGTTGAGTTTCTGCTCGTAGTCGCGGCGACTGTTGAGCTGGGTCAGCGTGCCCTGCAGGACTGACTGCAAGGCCTTCTGGTCGGCCTCCGGCAGTTTGCGGTCGGCGATCTTGTCCAGACTCGTCTGCACGGATTCGCGGGTGGGCGGTTCGGCGGCTTGCAGCGTGCCGACGGAGAGACTCAGGCCCAACAGGACCAGGGCGAAAAAGGTGCGCAGACTTGACATAAAGACCGATCAAAGTACGAGGCGAAGAGTGGAGTTTAGAGGAAGAGGCCGGGACCCGGGCGACTTCCTTCGGGGAATCTGACGCCCACTTTGCCGATCTTGTTCCCGTCCATGACCGCGACGGTCCAGATGGTGTTGTTCCATTCCACCTGGTCGCCGACCACCGGTGCACCCCCCACTTTCTGGGCGATGAAGCGGGCCAGGGACATGTCCGGATCGATGCCTTCGACTTTCAACCCGTACAGGGCGGCAACCGCGGCCAGCTGGGCGTCTCCTTCGAGTACGAAGTCGCCGAAGAAGCGCAAATCGAGGCCCCGTTGCGGTGCCTGGCTGAAGAGTTTTCCGAGGGCCGGCAGGTTGTGTTCGTGGCCGATTACGCAGAGCAAATCGTCGACTTCCAGCACCGTACTACCCGACGGATGGAGCAGTTGTTCGCCACGAAACAGGGCGGCGATCCGGGTGCCGTCGGGCATTTTCAGCTCACGAAGGTGCGAGCCGATGCACCATTTTTCAGCGCCGAGGCGATAGACGAACAGCTCCCATTCGCTGGTGACGTGCACTTCCAGCGCCGAGCGAGAGATGGGGGCGGGCTCCGGTGGCACCGTCACTTTCAGCAGCTTGGCGATCCACGGCAGGCTCGTGCCCTGCACCAGCAGCGACACCAGAACGATAAAGAAGGCGAGGTTGAAATAGAGCTGGGCGTTGGGCAGGCCCGCCATCAACGGGAACACCGCCAGAATGATCGGTACCGCGCCGCGCAGGCCGACCCAGGAGATAAAGGCCTTCTCGCGACCGTGGAACGCCTTGAACGGCAGCAGGCCGACCAGCACGGAAAGCGGCCGGGCAAACAGGATCATCCACAGCGCCAGAGCCAGCGCCGGCAGGGCAATCGGTAGCAGGTCATGGGGCGTGACCAGAAGGCCCAGCACCAGGAACATGCCGATCTGCGCCAGCCAGGCCATGCCGTCGAGCATGTGCAGGATGCCGTGGCGACTGCGCACCGGACGGTTGCCGATCACCAGGCCGCACAGGTACACCGCCAGGAAGCCGCTGCCGTGCAGGGCGTTGGTCAGGGCAAATACCAGCAGTCCGCCGGCGATGACCAGGATCGGATAAAGGCCGGTGGCCAGGTTGATGCGGTTGACCAGTTGCAGCATGAGCCAGCCGCCGCCCAGGCCGATGACGCTGCCGATGCCGAACTCGCGCAGCAGGTGGGTCAACAGGCTCCAGTGCAGGCCGGTCTGGCCGCTGGCGAGCATGTCGATCAGGGTCACGGTGAGGAACACCGCCATCGGATCGTTGCTGCCGGATTCGATTTCCAGGCTCGCCGTGACCCGTTCGTTCAGGCCTTTGCCGCCCAGCAGCGAGAACACCGCCGCCGCATCGGTGGAGCCGACGATGGCGCCGATCAGCAAGCCCTGGATCAGGTTCAGATCGAACAGCCAGGCCGCGGCCATGCCGGTCAACCCGGTAGTAATCAATACCCCGACCGTGGCCAGCGACAAGGCGGGCCATAGCGCCACCCGGAAACTCGACACCCGGGTGCGCAAGCCACCATCGAGCAGGATCACCGCCAGTGCCAGGTTGCCGACCAGATAGGCCGTGGGGTAGTTGTTGAAGATGATGCCGCCACCATCGACACCGGCGGCCATGCCTACGGCCAGGATGATCACCAGAATCGGGATACCCAGGCGCGATGAAAGTGAGCTCACCAGAATGCTCGCACCTACCAGCAACGCGCCGATCAAGAACAGGCTGTTGATGGTCGTCGCATTCAAAGGCAGTACTCCAGAAAGCTGAAAGGCGGGCACAAACTGACCATGCAGTCTGCGTGCCAGCGATTCTAACCTTTTGAAATGTGATGCTGTCAAAAAGCTTTTTGCGCGCTTCTTTGCCAGATCGTTCCCACGCTCTGCGTGGGAATGCCTCAAGGGACGCTCCGCGTTCCAGCCCCGATGCCGATTACCAGTCTGACACGGATGGGACGCAGAGCGTCCCGGGCTGCATTCCCACGCGGAGCGTGGGAACGATCCCGTATAAGGCTACAGGCTAAACCGCCCAACCATGGTGTTCAGGTCCACCGCCAGCCGCGACAGCTCATTGCTGGCCGCGCTGGTCTGGTTGGCGCCGGTGGCCGATTGCACCGACAGATCACGAATGTTCACCAGGTTGCGGTCCACTTCGCGGGCCACTTGTGCCTGCTCTTCGGCGGCGCTGGCGATCACCAGGTTGCGCTCGTTGATTTCGACGATGGCACTGTTGATGGTGTCCAGCGACATCCCGGCACCACGGGCGATGTTCAAGGTCGACTCGGCGCGCTCGGTGCTGTTGCGCATCGAATCCACTGCATGCTCGGTGCCGCTCTGGATGCTGCCGATCATGCGTTCGATTTCACTGGTCGACTGCTGGGTGCGATGTGCAAGGGCGCGCACCTCGTCCGCCACCACCGCAAAGCCGCGACCGGCTTCACCGGCGCGGGCGGCTTCGATGGCGGCGTTCAGTGCCAGCAGGTTGGTCTGGTCGGCCAGGCCGCGAATCACGTCCAGTACCTTGCCGATATCCCGGGACTCATTGGCCAGATCGCTGATCAGTGTCGCAGTGCTTTGCACGTCGGCGCTCATGCGTTCGATGGCGCTGACGGTTTCCTGCACCAGATCGCGTCCGTCACCAGCGGAAGAGGTGGCGTTTTTCGACGCTTCGGAGGTGCTCACCGCATTGCGCGCGACTTCTTCCACGGCGCTGGTCATTTCGTTGACCGCCGTGGCGGCCTGTTCGATTTCGTTGTTCTGCTGCGTCAGGCCCCGGGCGCTTTCGTCGGTCACGCTGTTGAGCTCTTCGGCGGCAGACGCCAGCTGAGTGGCCGAGCCGGAAATCCGCTGCAGGGTGTCGCGCAGCTTGTCCTGCATCTTCGACATCGCCAGCAGCAGACGACCCGCTTCGTCCTCGCCATCGACGGCAATCGGGCGCGTCAGGTTGCCTTCGGCGATTTGCTCGGCGGCATTCAAGGCAGCGGCAATCGGCTTGGTGATGCTGTTGGTCAGCAGCCAGGCGAACAGAAGGGTCAGGGCCGTGGCGATTACCAGCATCAGGACGACCAGATTGAACGCCATGCCGTACTGGTCGGCGGCTTGCTGATTGGTGTCGAGGCTCTGCTGGGTGTTGATGTCCAGCAACTTGGCCAGCACCGCATTGATCGCTTCGGAGTTGTTCAGCAGCTCGGTGTTGAGCAGGCCGCGCAGTTCATCGACCTGATTGTTGCGTGACAAGGTCTTCATCCGGTCTTCGATCTGGCGGTATTGCCCCAGCAGCTGCACATACTGGTCGTAGATCGCGCGTTCCTGCGGGTTGGCGATCAGTTTTTCGTAGGTGGCCTGGGCGACGCGGATCTGCTGGTTGCGTTGTTCCAGCAGGTCCATGGTCTTCTGCTGGACATCCGGTTCGCGGTTCACCAGCAAGCGGTAGGACAGCACGCGCAGGCGCAGGGTCAGCTGGGTGAAGTCGTCGAGGCTCTTGATGCTCGGCACGCTGTTATTGGTGATGTTTTCGGCCGCGCCACGGATCTTGCTCATCTGGTTCAAGGCAAACACCCCCAGAACCATCATCAAGCCACCGATCAGGGCGAAACTGAGGAACGCCCGAGGGGCGATATTCATATTGCGAAGGGACATGGCGGTTACCGGAAAGGGCGCATACGTGCGCAGTTGAGGCGGCTGGATGGATGACTTATCGGTCATGCGCACGAAGTCTTGAGGCCTTGCCCTAACTGTAGGAGCGAGCCTGCTCGCGATGGTCGTCAACGATGACGAGGGCTACCTGAATAAACGCGGTGCCCATGCCACCATCGCGATCAAGCTCGCTCCCACAAAGGGCGGGCGACGAAGTGCAGGAACCAGATCGGCCAATCACAGTCTCTAAAGTTCGCGAGAAAGGTCACTCGCCAGCAAAATCAAGGCTTTGCGCCTGTTTAACCCTGGCATCCACAGAGACTTTTCTTTATCGTACGCGCCCTTTGAAAATGCCTGGAAAATCAAAATGTTGGAAGCATCCCTAAGCCAATTGGAACAACTGGTCAGCGACCTTGTGCAGCAGAACCAGACGCTGCTCGGCACCAACCAAGCCCTGAGCGCAGAACTGGCCCAGGCCAAGGATGAAAACGAAAGCCTGCAACTGAGCCTGATGGAGCAGGAAGAGAAACAAGGCGCCACCGCCGCGCGCATCCAGGCCCTGGTTGAGCGTGTCAGCGCAGGCCCTGTCAGCGCATGAGTTACGGTGCAGGAGTAAAGGTCGTCTCGATCCTGGGAGAGGACTATTCGATCAAGGCACCCGAAGGTGAAGAGCAGACGCTGCTCGACGCGGCGTTGATGCTCAAGGCGGCCCTGGCCGAGACCAAAAAGAAGTACCCGGCCCTGATCGGTGACCGACTGCTGGTGCTGGCCGCGATGAACCTGTGTTCCAAGCAGATCGAAATGCAAAAGCAGCACAAGCTCGAACTCGACCGTTACCAAGAGCAAGTCAGCGCCACGGTTGAAGTGATTTCCAAGACGATCAATCAGGCCTGATCGGCTTTGCGCACAACCAAAGAATAAATTGTCGAACGAGTTGTATACGATCGGCATGGCTGTTGCAGTGTTTCAGCCTCTTATTCTTTGGGGGTGCTCCATGCAGTTCTGGCGACGCAGTATTCAATGGCAGTTGATCTTGAGCATGGGCACCGCCCTGCTGGTCAGCGTGCTGATCGTGGTTGGCATTTATACCCTCGTGGTCAACCGCCTCGCCCAGAGCTATCTGGTCGAACAAGCGCTGCCGTCGAGCATCGAAGCGATGCGCAACGACATCGAGCGCATCCTCGTCCAGCCTCTCACCGCCGCCAGGGATATCGCCAACAACAGCATGGTGCGCGACTGGCTTGCCAGCGGCGAAGACGGCAGCAAAACCCCTGCGTTCGTGGAGTATCTGGAAGGTATCCGCGGCGAACACAAGGCGTTTACCGCGCTGATTATCGGCACCGCGTCGAACCACTACTACACGGAAAAAGGCCTGGACCGGACCCTGAGCCGTTCCAATCCCAAGGACACCTGGTTCTACTCGTTCCTCGACAGCAACCAGCCACGCACCCTCAATATCGACAACGACACGGCCACCGGAGAATTGGCGCTGTTCATCGACCTCAAGGTCGAGCAGGCCGGCAAAATCGTGGGCGTGGCGGGGCTTGGCCTGAGCATGAAAGAGCTGTCGGAGCTGATCCACAACTTCAGTTTCGGAGCACGCGGCAAGGTCTATCTCGTGCGTTCCGACGGTTTGATCCAGGTGCATCCGGAGGCGCAATTTAGCGGTAAACGTACGTTGGCCGAGCAAATTGGCGCCTCGGCGGCCCAAGCGGTCATGGGTCAAAAAGCCGTCGCCACCAGCTTCGTTCGTGATGGCGAAGATTTTCTCGCATTGAGTCTGCCGCTGCGGGATCTGGGCTGGACGCTGGTGGCCGAAGTGCCACAGTCGCAGATCTACGCCGAAGCGCGACGCGCGATGTGGATGAGTAGCGGCATTGGTCTGGCGGTAGCGCTGGTGTGCCTGTTGCTGGTGGTGTTGCTGGCCCGTGGGCTGGTGCGACCGATTCGTCAGGTAACAGCAGCGCTGGTAGCCATCGGTAGCGGTGGTGGAGATTTGACCCAGCGGTTGGATTCCAGCCGCGCCGATGAGTTGGGCGATCTTGCGCGAGGCTTCAACCGCTTCCTCGACAGTCAGCGCGACATGATCGGCGAAGTGTTGACCACCAGCGAACGCCTGCGCACGGCGGTCGGCCAGGTGGCCAAGGTGGTGGATAACACCGCCGAGCGTTCCGGGCGTCAGCAGGAAATGACCGACATGGTTGCCACCGCTGTCCACGAAATGGGCCTGACGGTGCAGGAAATTGCGCAAAACGCCGGCAATGCGGCAGTGGCTTCGCAAAATGCCCGGGATGAAGCCATGCAGGCGCGGGAAGTTGTCGGCGGCTCTATCCGTCATATCGAAAGCATGTCCAGCGAAATCGGCGTCGCCGCCAGCGCCGTGGGCGAGCTGGCGGATCAGGTGGCGTCGATCGATCAGGTGCTGGCGGTGATTCGCGGGATCTCCGAACAGACCAACCTGCTGGCACTGAACGCGGCTATCGAAGCGGCCCGGGCCGGGGACATGGGGCGCGGGTTTGCCGTGGTGGCCGATGAAGTTCGGACCCTGGCCCGACGCACGCAATCGTCCACCGACGAGATCCAGCAAATGATCGGCAGCCTCAAGCAGGGCGCGGAGAACGCTGTGTCGTCGATGCACAGCGGGCAGGCGGCCACCGGAACCGGTGTCGAGTCGAGCCAGCGCACCGGGGCGTCGTTGACCGCGATTACCGGGCAGGTCGAGCGCATCAGCGATATGAACCATCAGGTGGCGACGGCAACCGAAGAGCAGTCGGCGGTGACCGAGGAGATCAACCGCAACGTTCAGGGGATTTCCGATCTGGCGCGGGCGACGGCGGGGGAGGTCAGGGCATGTCGTGAGGATTGCCAGACGTTGCAGCGGTTGGCGGATGATTTGGCGCGGCAGATGGGTGGGTTCAAGCTGGGTTGATGCATATTTTTCGCTGACGCCATCGCGAGCAGGCTCGCTCCCACAGTTGGAATGCATTCCCTTGTGGGAGCGAGCCTGCTCGCGATTGGATTCAGCTACGCCACAAATGCAGGATCAGAACCACTCATCCTGCATGTTCAAACACACATCATCCCGCGCCTCAAGAATCGCCAGCTCATGGTGGCAACCCGGAATTTCCCAGGTCAGGAAATACCGTGCCGCCTGCAGCTTGCCCTTATAGAAGCCCGCATCTGCCGAATTACCCTTGGCCAACCCTTCCTCGGCGCGAATCGCCTGTTCCAGCCAGCGCCAGCCAATCACGGTGTGGCCGAACACTTTCAGGTACAGCGCCGAATTCGCCAGGCTGGTGTTGACCTTGCCCTGGGCCATGTCCGTCAGCAGGCCGATGGTCACGGTTTGCAAGCGGGCGACCAGCTTCTCCAGTGGTTCACGCAGCGGCGACAGTGACTCGAACGCTTGCGCGCGCTCGGCGGTGTCGGCGATCAGGCGGATCAGTTGCTTGAGCCCGGCACCGCCGTTCTGCGCCAGTTTGCGCCCCAGCAGGTCCAGCGACTGGATGCCGTGGGTGCCTTCGTGGATCGGGTTCAGGCGGTTGTCGCGGTAGTACTGTTCTACCGGGTATTCGCGGGTGTAGCCATGGCCGCCGAGGATCTGGATCGCCAGTTCGTTGGCCCTCAGGCAGAACTCCGACGGCCAGGATTTGACGATTGGCGTCAGCAAATCCAGCAGCTCGTGGGCCTGTTTGCGTTCGGCTTCAGTTTCCAGGGTGGTGGTGTCGTCGAACAGTCGCGCGGCGTACAGCCCCAGATCGAAGGAGCCTTCGACGTAAGCCTTCTGGGTCAGCAGCATGCGTTTGACGTCGGCGTGCGCAATGATCGCCACCGGTGCGGTGTTCGGGTCCTTGCTGTCGGGCAAGCGGCCCTGCGGACGCTCACGGGCGTACTCCAGTGAATACAGATAGCCCGCGTAACCGAGCATCACCGCGCCCATGCCGACGCCGATCCGCGCTTCGTTCATCATCTGGAACATGTAGCTCAAGCCGTGGTGCGGCTTGCCCACCAGATAACCGACACAGTCACCGTTATCGCCGAAATTCAGTGCGGTGGAGGTGGTGCCGCGCCAGCCCATCTTGTGGAACAGGCCGGCCAGCAATACGTCGTTGCGCTTGCCCAGGCTACCGTCATCGTTGACCAGGAACTTGGGCACGATAAACAGCGAGATGCCCTTCACCCCGGCGGGCGCGTCCGGCAGCTTGGCGAGCACCATGTGCACGATGTTTTCCGACAACGGGTGATCGCCGCCGGAAATGAAGATCTTGTTGCCCTTGAGGCGATAGGTACCGTCGGAAGCAGGCTCGGCCCGTGTACGAATATCCGACAGCGACGAACCTGCGTGGGGTTCGGTCAGGGCCATGGTGCCGAAGAAGCGGCCGTCGATCATCGGTTGCAGGAAACGGCGTTTCTGCTCTTCGGTGCCGAAGCTTTCGATCAGGTTGGCTGCGCCCATGGTCAGGAACGGGTACGAAGTCGATGCCGCGTTGGCCGATTGGAAGTGGGCGAAGCAGGCCTGGGACAGCAGCGTAGGAAGTTGCATGCCGCCGGCGTCGAAACTGCGCGCGGCGTTGAGGAAACCGGCTTCAAGAAAGGCGTCCACCGCCGGTTTCACTTCCGGAATCAGAATCGCCCGGCCGTCCTCGTAGCGAGGCTCGTTCTCGTCACCCTTGCGGTTGTGCGGTGCGAAGAACTTCTCGGCGATGCTGCGGGCGGTGCCGAGGGCGGCATCGAAGGTTTCGCGGTTGTGCTCGGCGAAACGCTCACGCTGGGTCAGGCCCTCGGCATCGAGGACTTCATACAGCTCGAAAGCCAGATTGCGGGAACTGAGCAACGTCTCGGACATGGCGGCCTACCTTTTATTGGGATGGGCCGAGTCTAGGTGGGGGAATAGTGGTTGAACAGGATGATTGATCTGCGTGATGGTGGGGCAGAGCGACGACTTAGCAGGCATCACAAACAACTGTGGGAGCGAGCCTGCTCGCGATGACGGCGGCACATCCAAAACAGATGTGACTGAAAGACCGCTATCGCGAGCAGGCTCGCTCCCACAGGGTATTGCGTACCGGGTGGCCATTGCGGCAGCCCGGCTTGTCGGTTTAACCGATCGTCATCAGACTGGCATTACCACCCGCTGCCGCGGTGTTGACGCTCAACGCCCGTTCGATCACCAGACGCTCCAGCGCAATGTTGGATTCGCCCTGGGACAGACCCTGCACACCCACGATGGCGCCGGCGCGCTTGGCCACTTGCTGGCAGACCGCACGCAACTGATCGGAATGGCCATGATGCAGAACCGCATCAAACACCACTTCTTCCTTGTTCCAGTCGGCTACCAGCTTGATGCGCGCCTGAATGTCCTTCGGCAGACGTGCGAACAGTGCCTTGCCCAGTTCGGTTTCCGGCCACACCGCCGAACCGCCGACGGCCAGGACCGCTGCCAGTTGCGTCAGCAGGTCGCCTTCGACTTCCGCCAGGCACAGCACGTGTTCACGCGGCAGGATCGCATAGCTGTTGCGCTCGCCGGTCGGGCCGGCCAGGACGCGGGTGATACCGCTTTGCGATTGCGCGGCGAACTGCACGCACAGGGCGCTCAGGTCGGCGAACTTGTTGCTGTCGGCCCAGGCTTTGAGGGCGGTCAGCGGCTTGCTCATGGCGTCACGCAGGCGCACGTCCGGTGCCGTGGCGGCATCGGCGCGGGCGAAGGATTGTTCGATCGCGTCTGTAGGGCGAGTCGACAGCAGGCGGTACAGGTACAGCGGACCACCGGCCTTCGGACCGGTACCCGACAGGCCTTCGCCGCCAAACGGCTGCACACCGACCACGGCGCCGACGATGTTGCGGTTGACGTAGACGTTACCGGCGTTGACGGTGTCGATCACCTTGGCGATGGTCTCGTCGATGCGAGTGTGCACGCCCAGGGTCAGGCCGTAGCCGGATGCATTGATCTGAGCGATCAACTGGTCGATGTCCTTGCGCTTGTAGCGAACCACGTGCAGCACCGGGCCGAAGATCTCCCGCTGCAGCTCGTCGAAGCTTTCCAGTTCGATCAGTGTCGGCATCACGAAGGTGCCGCGTTTGACTTCCTCGGCGTCGGCGATGGCCACCTGGTACACGCTGCGACCTTTGTCGCGCATGGCCTGGATGTGTTTCTCGATGCCAGCCTTGGCTTCGGCGTCGATCACCGGGCCGATGTCCACGGACAGGCGCTCAGGATTACCGAGACGGCTTTCAGCCATGGCGCCCTTGAGCATTTCGATGACGCGGTCGGCGGAATCTTCCTGCAGGCACAGCACGCGCAGGGCCGAGCAACGCTGGCCGGCGCTGTCGAAGGCCGAGGACACGACGTCGATGACCACTTGTTCGGTCAGCGCCGAAGAGTCGACGATCATCGCGTTCTGGCCACCGGTTTCGGCGATCAGCGGAATCGGACGGCCCTGGCTGTCCAGGCGACCGGCGATGTTACGTTGCAGCAGGCGAGCGACTTCGGTGGAGCCGGTGAATATCACGCCTTTGACGCGATCGTCGCCGACCAGGCCGGCACCGACAGTTTCGCCACGGCCCGGCAGCAGTTGCAGCACGCCTTCCGGAATGCCGGCTTCGAGCAGCAGGCGCACGGCCTGGGCAGCGACCAGCGGAGTCTGTTCCGCAGGTTTGGCCAGTACCGGGTTACCGGCGGCCAGTGCGGCGGCAACCTGGCCACTGAAGATCGCCAGCGGGAAGTTCCACGGGCTGATGCACACCACCGGACCCAATGGGCGGTGGGCGTCATTGGTGAAGTCGTTGCGTGCCTGCACCGCGTAGTAACGCAGGAAGTCCACGGCTTCGCGCACTTCGGCGATGGCGTTGGCGAAGGTCTTGCCGGCTTCGCGAGCCAGCAGGCCCATCAGCGGCTGGATCTCGCCTTCCATCAGGTCGGCGGCACGCTCCAGAATCGCGGCGCGCTCGGCGGGCGGGGTGGCCTGCCAGATCGGTGCGGCGTTCAGGGCGCATTGAATGGCGTTGTCGACGTCATCGACGGTGGCTTCCTGCACGTGGCCAACCACATCCCGCAGATCGGATGGGTTGAGCACCGGCACCGGGGTTTCAGTGCTGGAGGCGCAACCGAGCATCGGCGCGGCTTTCCAGTGGTTGTGCGCAGTGGCCAGCAGGGCGCAGGACAAGGAGGCCAGGCGATGTTCGTTGGCCATATCGATGCCGCTGGAGTTGGCGCGCTCGGCGCCATACAGGTCGCGCGGCAATGGAATGCGCGGGTGCGGCAGGCCGAAGCCGCCTTCCACGGTCGCCATCTTCTCGATGCTCGCCACCGGATCGGCCACCAGTTCCTGGATCGAGATCGACTGGTCGGCAATGCGGTTGACGAACGAAGTGTTCGCGCCGTTTTCCAGCAGTCGACGCACCAGGTACGCCAGCAGGGTTTCGTGAGTGCCGACCGGAGCGTACACGCGGCACGGACGGTTCAGCTTGCCTTCGGAAATTTTGCCCACGACCTGTTCGTACAGTGGTTCACCCATGCCGTGCAGGCACTGGAACTCGTACTGGCCCGGGTAATAGTTCTGACCGGCGATGTGGTAGATGGCCGACAGGGTGTGGGCGTTGTGCGTGGCGAACTGCGGGTAGATGACTTCCGGCACCGACAGCAGCTTGCGTGCGCAGGCGATGTACGACACGTCGGTGTACACCTTGCGGGTGTAGACCGGATAGCCTTCCAGGCCTTCGACCTGGGCGCGCTTGATTTCGCTGTCCCAGTACGCGCCTTTCACCAGGCGGATCATCAGGCGATGACGGCTGCGGCGAGCCAGGTCGATCACGTAGTCGATCACGTACGGGCAGCGCTTCTGGTACGCCTGGATCACGAAACCGATGCCGTTCCAGCCGGTCAGTTGCGGCTCGAAGCACAGGCGCTCCAGCAGATCCAGCGACAGCTCGAGGCGATCGGCTTCTTCGGCGTCGATGTTCAGGCCGATGTCGTATTGCTTGGCCAGCAGGGTCAGCGACAGCAGGCGCGGGTACAGCTCGTCCATCACGCGCTCGTACTGGGCGCGGCTGTAGCGCGGGTGCAGGGCGGACAGCTTGATCGAAATGCCCGGGCCTTCATAAATCCCACGGCCGTGGGAGGCTTTGCCGATCGAGTGGATGGCTTGTTCGTACGAGGCCAGGTACTTCTGCGCGTCGTGTTCGGTCAGCGCCGCTTCACCGAGCATGTCGTAGGAGTAGCGGAAGCCCTTGGCTTCGAACTTGCTCGCGTTGGCCAGGGCTTCGGCGATGGTTTCACCGGTGACGAACTGCTCGCCCATCAGGCGCATCGCCATGTCGACGCCCTTGCGGATCATCGGCTCGCCGCTCTTGCCGATGATGCGGCTCAGGGACGAAGTCAGGCCAGCTTCGTTGTGGGTGGACACCAGCTTGCCGGTCAGCAGCAGGCCCCAGGTGGCGGCGTTGACGAACAGCGAAGGGCTGTTGCCCAGGTGCGGCTGCCAGTTGCCGGTGCTGATCTTGTCGCGGATCAGCGCGTCACGGGTGCCTTTGTCCGGGATGCGCAGAAGCGCTTCGGCCAGGCACATCAGCGCCACGCCTTCCTGGGACGACAGGGAAAATTCCTGCAGCAGGCCCTGAACAATACCGGCACGGCCGCCGGCACTCTTCTGGTTACGCAGTTTTTCGGCAATGGAAGCGGCGAGCTTGTTGGTGGCCTCGGCCATCGGCGCCGGCAGGCGAGCTTGCTCGATCAGCATCGGCACCACTTCCGGCTCAGGGCGGCGGTAAGCGGCGGTAATCGAGGCGCGCAGCACCGATTGCGGCAGGATGCTTTCGGCGAATTCGAGGAAGCACTGGTGGGCGTGATCGACGTGGACTTCGCCGGCGTCGTCAGCCACGGCGGTTGCCAAGCCGTTCAGCTCGGTCAGGGTTGCACCACCCTCGAGTTTTTCCAGGTAATTGAAAATTGCCTGCTTGATCAGCCAGTGCGGCGTGCGATCAATCGAGGTCGCGGCGGCCTTGAGGCGTTCGCGGGTCGGGTCGTCGAGTTTGACCCCGAGGGTGGTGGTAGCCATGTTTTTTGTCCTCATGTTTGCCACGACGGCGTGGCATCAGCTGGCGGCAAGATTAGCCGTGCATCGACAGAGGTGCAACCGGGTGCAACCCTTTTTTTGCGGGAATATTCAGCGCCTCGTCGGGAATTGAATTCATGCAGGGCATGGGCTGCCTGCTTAATGCATTTACTTCTAAAAATGGCTTTAATTGAGCCAAAAAGGAGCAAAAAACACAGGTTTTGCATCTTTTTTCCCAAGGGCACCCTTGCTCTGAAGGAGGTTGCACCTTTTGGTGGGGCTTGCCATGGAGGCTCGTTCCTATAGCGGGGCAGGGTGTTTGCCAAATTGGCTTCGCAGAGGCCGCTCAGCCGTGAACCCCTGACTTGCGGGCCGCTAGAAGGTAAACTTCCCGGCCTTCGCAGGAGCAACCATGAACTATCGTCACGCCTTCCACGCCGGCAATCACGCCGATGTGTTCAAACACCTGACCTTGACCCGCCTCATCGCCCTGATGTCGCGCAAGGAGCAGCCGTTCGCCTATCTCGATACCCACGCCGGCATTGGTCTGTATGACCTGCAGGGCGATCAGGCCAGTCGTACCGGTGAGTACCTGGAAGGCATCGCGCGCTTGTGGGATCAGCCGGATCTGCCGATCCTGACCGCCGACTACATGCAGGTGCTGCACGAGATGAACCCGGATGGCCAGTTGCGCTATTACCCGGGCTCGCCTGAGCTGGCGCGGCGCCTGACCCGCCCGCAGGACCGCGTGCTGATCAACGAGAAGCACCCCGAGGACGGCCTGTTGCTCAAGGAGAACATGGCCGGTGATCGTCGGGTGAAGGTGCACCTGGGCGAAGGCTGGCATGTGCCGCGAGCCTTGCTGCCGGTACCGGAAAAGCGCGCGGTGATGCTGATCGACCCGCCGTTCGAAAAGCTCGACGAGATGCAGCGTTGCGCGCTGGCGATGAAGGAAGCGATTGGCCGGATGCGCCAGACCGTTGCGGCGATCTGGTACCCGGTGAAGGATCAGCGTGCGTTGCGTCGCTTCTATCAGGACCTGGCTGGTACCGGTGCGCCGAAGTTGTTGCGCGTGGAGTTGCTGGTGCATCCGCTGGATACGCCAAACAGCCTGAACGGTTCCGGTCTGGCGATTGCCAATCCGCCGTGGGGGCTGGAGGAAGAATTGCGTGAGTTGCTGCCGTGGTTGTCCGAAAAGCTTGGGCAGACCCAGGGTAGCTGGAAGATGGATTGGTTGATCGCCGAGAGTTGATTCTGTAGGAGCGAGCTTGCTCGCGATGGTCGTGAACGATAACGCGGGAAACCTGATTCACCGTGGTGTTCTCAGGTTTCTCGCGAGCAAGCTCGCTCCTACAGTTTTTTATTGACCAATCAGATAGGGCAGGTCACACCGGTGCCGCCAATCCCGCAGTAGCCTTCCGGGTTCTTGGCCAGGTATTGCTGGTGATAAGCCTCGGCAAAGTACACGGTCGGTGCCTGATCGACTTCGGTGGTGATCTCGCCGAAACCGGACTTGCTCAGTTCGGCCTGGAACGCCTGCTTGCTGGCCAGGGCCTTATCCAGGTGCTCTGGGCTGGTGCAGTAGATGGTCGAGCGATACTGAGTGCCGATGTCGTTGCCCTGGCGCATGCCCTGGGTCGGGTTGTGCAGTTCCCAGAACATCTTCAACAGCTCGTCGTAGCTGACTTTGTCCTTGTCATACACCACCAGCACCACTTCCGCGTGGCCGGTCAGGCCCGAGCAGACTTCTTCGTAGGTCGGGTTCGGGGTAAAGCCGCCGGCGTAGCCGACCACGGTGCTGACCACGCCTTCACGCTGCCAGAAACGTCGCTCGGCACCCCAGAAGCAGCCCAGGCCGAAGATGGCGAAATCGACGTCCTGAAAGAAGGGGCCCAGCAGCGGGGTATCTTCGAAAACGAAGTGTTTTTCGGGCAGGACCATCGGGGTTTCGCGGCCAGGCAGAGCTTGTTCTTTGGTAGGGAGCACGTTTTTGTTCACCAGAATTTCCGAGCGCAGAACCATTATCAGTCCTCAGTCAGGATGGATGTAAATAGACAGACTATCAGTGTGCCGAATGCCGGCGAGTTAAGCACTATCCCTGTGGGGGCGGGCCTGCTCGCGAAGACGACGGCACATCCAACATCAATTTGGCAGATACACCGCTATCGCGAGCAGGCTCGCTCCCACAGGGTTATTTCAATCAGGCGATCGGGCCGCGCGGGTAGCGCTTGAGTTTCTCGATCAGATCGGAGCCCGGGATCGGTTGGTCGAACAGGTAGCCCTGGCCGACGTCACAGCGGTGGCGACGCAGGAAGGACAGTTGCTCGGCGGTTTCGATACCTTCAGCCACGACCTTGAGTTTCAGGTTGTGGGCCATGGCGATCACCGCGGAGGTGATTTCCATGTCGTCCTGGTTGTCCGGGATTTCGTGGATGAAGCTTCGGTCGATCTTAATGATGTCGATGGGGAATTTTTTCAAGTAACTGAGCGACGAGTAACCGGTGCCGAAATCGTCCATTGCCAGGGTCAGGCCCAGGCGCTTGAGCTGGTCGAGTTGCAGGTGGGTGTCTTCGGTGGCTTCGAGCAGCAGGCCTTCCGTCAGTTCAAGCTCCAGCAGGTGCGCCGGCAGGGCTTCTTCCTTGAGGATGTTGGTGATGGAGGCCACCAGGTCCGGGTCGGAGAACTGCTTGGGCGACAGGTTGATCGCCACTTGCAGATTGCCCAGCCCGGCGGCGGTCAGTGCCTTGCTCATGCGGCACGCCTGGCGGGCGATCCATTTGCCGATCGGAATGATCAGGCCGGTTTCTTCGGCGACGCTGATGAACTGGTCCGGGCGGATCATGCCCTTTTCCGGATGATCCCAGCGCAACAATGCTTCCATACCCAGCAGGCGGCCGCTGCGCAGGCAGAGCTTGGGTTGGTAGAACACATCCAGTTCGTTCTGGGTCAGGGCGCGGCGCAGGTTGTTCTCGACGAACAGCTTGTAACTGGCCTCGGCGTTCAGCGCTTCGGTAAAGACCTGCACCTGATGTTTGCCGTTGGCCTTGGCCTTGTGCAGTGCCAGGCCGGCGTTGCGCATCAGGGTCTGCGGGTCGCGGCCATGCAGCGGGGCGCAGGCCAGGCCCACGGAACCGGTCACGCTGATCAACTGGTTGTCGACGAACATCGGTTTGTCGAGGGTGGTCAGCAACTGGCTGGCGACCTGCTGGCCGGTGTGCAGGTCGGTGTTGTCCAGCAGCACCGCAAACTCGTTACTGGCGAAGCGGGCCAGGCTGCCGCTCGGGCTCAGGCTGTTGCGCAAGCGTCGGGCCAGGCTGATCAGCAGCTTGTCGCCGGTCTGGTGGCCGAGGCTGTCGTTGATTCGCTTGAAGTTGTCGATGTCCACCAGCAGCAGGCTGATTGGCGCATCGCTGTCCCGGGCAAAGCGTTCGTCGAGGTTGCGGATGAACGCCGGACGGTTGCCCAGGTTGGTCAGGTTGTCGGTGTAGGCCAGACGCTCGATGCGTTGCTGCGCGAGCTTGGTATGGGTGATGTCTTCGTAGATGCCGATGTAGTGGGTCAGTTCGCGGTTGTCGCCGTAGACCTTGGAGATCGACAACTGGCCCCAGTAGGGTTCGAGGTTTTTTCGGCGGCTCTTGAATTCGCCCTGCCAGCTGTTGCTCTTGGCCAGCGCCGAAGGCGCGTCGAACAACAATTCACTGAGGTTCTCCAGGGCCGGCAGTTCCGACAGGCGCTGGCCGTGGACTTCTTCGGTGCTGTACTGGGTGATCGCGGTGAAGCTCGGGTTGACGTATTCCACCACGCCATCGCAGTTGACCAGCAGAAAGGCGTTGGCGCTTTGCTCGACTGCACGCTGGAACAGGTGCAGGGCGCTGGTGGCGGTGCGTCGGTTGTGGTTGCTGATGACCTGGGCGAACTGGTCGGCCAGTTCGCCGGCGAAAGCGATTTCATCCGATTGCCAGGCGCGGGTGGCGCCGGTCTGCTCAAGGCACAGTACGCCGACCACCTGGCCATCGACGCGGATGCTGGCGTCGAGCATGGCGTTGACGTCGCGAGGGCGCAGGGCTTCGGCGATTTCCCGGGTCCGTGGGTCGCGCATGGCGTTATGGGCGTCGATGGCCCGGCCGGTGTGCAAGGCGTCGAGGTAGTCGGGAAAACCGCTGACGTCGATCGGCTGCGGCAACAGGTATTCCTGGCTCGCGCGATGGAAGGCCGAGATCGGCACGAGCATCGGGCCTTCGAGGTTCCACAGGCTGGCGCAGTCGATTTCGTAGATCTCGCAGGCGCTACGGGTGATCAGTTCGGCGGCTTCTTGCAGGGAGTTATTGCTGGTGTAGCGTTGGCGGGTCAGCAGCAGGATCAGGTCCTGCTGGGCACGCACCCGGTCCAGATGCTGCAATTGTTCCTGCTGGGCGCGCTGGTTGAGCTCCAGGGCGATTTGCAGGCGCGAGTTCTGGGTTTCCAGATCGAGGGCGGGCAGTAGCGGGTCGTCCTCGAACAAGCCGTCGATGACCAGCAGGTAGCCGCGCAACAGGTGTCGATTGTGTTGTTTGTAGGCTTCGCCCAGCTCCAGCAGGTTCAGCGAGCCGGAGGCCGTGTGCAGGGTGTAGCGGATCAGATAGTGCGAGCCTTCGCTCAGTTGCAGCTGAATGGCGTCGTGCAACTGATAGCGCGCTTCAGGCTCCATCAGGCTGGCGTAGGGCGAGCCGACCAGGGCGCAGAGTTCCACGGCTGGCAAGCCGAACTGTCGTTCGCAATTGGGATCAAGAAACAGCAGCGCCCAGCTTGGTTCATTCAGCCGCTCGAAACGCAGCATGCCGAGCCGCGAGGGCACAGGCAACTGCGTCACTACCTCGGCCACCATTCGGCTGGCGGCATCGGGTTGGCTTTTCATATGAAGGAAAACTCGCTTCGAATTTGCTGAACGCGCCGGGCTCGCGCCCTCTTACTGTTGCCAGCGGCAAGGTTGCATCATTGCGCTACCGACTGACAAGAGAGATGAAGGCCAAGTGCTATAAGAATATGTCGGCAGCAATGAAGTTTTCTTCAATTAAAGCCAAAAGTAAGGCTATTTAATGAAAGATCGCAGCCTTCGGCAGCTCCTACAGGGTTAAGCGTACGTCTGTAGGAGCTGTCGAAGGCTGCGATCTTTGCTTTTCAACGCAAGTGAATTCTTGTCGATTGCAGCAGCTTGCCATTGCGATCGTGATATCGCACATGAATCTGCCGGGTATCGACTATCACGTGCGCGAAGTTGTCCTGGCTGATCACCCCGCCTGTAAGTTCATGTCGATAATCCCCGGCGACGGTTCGGGCCAGCGGTTGATCAAGAATGAATGTGGAGGCTTTGGCATACGGCAGCAGTTTGCTGTTGCACAGGGGCGAGGACACGATGGTATGGACTTCGAAGTCCGGGTCTTTGCTGTGGGTCAGGCGGCTGGTCAATGAGCCGTGGACGTCGCCGGACACAAAGATGACGTTCCTGATTTTGTGAGTCCGGATGGCTTCCAGTAGTCGCAGGCGTTGGGCGGGAAAGGCTTTCCAGGCGTCATCACCCAGGCGTATGCGATCGGGGTAGAACATCACGCTGGTGACGACGAATTTGACCCTTGCCTGGCTGTTGATCAGCCAGTCGCACAAAGCCTGTTCCTGTTCGATATCAAGGATGCGCCGGTCGTTGGTTGCGAGATTGCGTCGGGTGCGACTGTCGGTAACGAACCATTCGATATCGCCATGGCTGAATTGATACCAGTATCGGGCCATTGGCCGGCCGAATCCGTCCAGCGGGCAGGCGGGGCCGTGGCTGGCTTGATACAGCTCATAAGCCTTCATGGCGTTGTTGTAGAGATGCTCATCGCCCTTGTTTTTGTTGGCCGGCCAGTTGTCCTCGATTTCATGGTCGTCGAGGATCATGTAGGTCGGCGTGCCGGACATCAGGGTTGCAATGTGCGGCTGTGAAAACGCCGCGCGATATTTGGCCAGTATGTCGTCGTACTCCCGATCGGGAGCGATGAAGTTCAAGTCATCGACATAAACCTGGTCACCGGTCATCAGCACGGCGCTGATCGGCGGTGTGGCGTGCCGGGCCAGGTTGTTGATTGAAGCGAAGATCCGGTCACCCAGGTAGGGAGCCCATGGCACACCGGCCGTCATTTGCAAGTAGCGGCACGAGCCGACGATGTAGGCCCGCGGGATAGTGGTTTCGCTGGATTGAGTGCGAAAACGGTAGAGGGTCGGGGGCCATTGCAGCGGCCTGTCCGGCAATGGTTTTTCGGTAGGCGTCGTGTTCAACGATTTGAACCAGCCGGCCTGGTATTCGTATTCGGTATCGGCGGCAAGGTCCTGGAGGGCGATCACTGCGGCGCCGTCGCAGGTTTTTGTCAGCGGGCTAAAAGTGCCTTTGCCCCAGTGTTCTTCGCCGGCTCTTCGATAGCGAATCGCGGTGTATACCTCGGCGTCTTTGTGCCAGCCTCCGCGCAAAAATATGCGGGTTTGGTGCGTCGTCGTATGGCCGATGATCGGGCCGACTGTAGGTTTCAACATATTCGATTCCCTGAAGGTTACATGTGGGTCCTTTCGAATTGAGCCTACTGATTTGGGCGTGAATGAAGCGCGGCCGAGTGCGACCTGCGTTGTGGGCGATATCAGCCACAAACGTAGGAAGGCTTGCTCTTCAGGTAAAAACTTCAGGCAAAAAAAGCCCCGCCAACTTGGCGGGGTTGAGGTACGAGCGTGGCGCTCGGAAACGTGAAACGCGGCAGGCCCTCCGGTGAAGGAGGGCCTGTCGGGAGTTACAGCAGGATGGTGCGGATGTCCGCCAGCAGGTCGCTCAGACGCTTGGTGAAGCGTGCAGCAGCGGCGCCGTTGATCACGCGGTGATCGTAGGACAGCGACAATGGCAGCATCAGCTTCGGCTGGAAGGCTTTGCCGTCCCAGACTGGCTGCATGGTTGCCTTGGAAACACCGAGGATCGCCACTTCCGGCGCGTTGACGATCGGCGTGAAGCCGGTGCCGCCAATGTGGCCGAGGCTGGAAATGGTGAAGCAGGCGCCTTGCATCTCGTCCGACGAGAGCTTCTTGGTCCGGGCTTTTTCAGCCAGGGAAGCGGCTTCGGCGGCCAGTTGCAGCAGGCTCTTCTGGTCGACGTTCTTGATGACCGGTACCAGCAGGCCATCCGGGGTGTCGACGGCGAAGCCGATGTTCACGTATTTCTTGCGGATGATCGCCTTGCCGCTTGGTGCCAGCGAGCTGTTGAAGTCCGGCAGTTCCTTGAGCAGGTGCGCGCAGGACTTGAGCAGCAGCGGCAGGATGGTCAGCTTGACGCCGGCCTTCTCTGCGACGGCTTTCTGGGCGTTACGGAACGCTTCGAGCTCGGTGATATCCGCCGAGTCGAATTGCGTCACGTGCGGCACGTTCAGCCAGCTGCGGTGCAGGTTGGCGGCGCCGACCTGCATCAGGCGGGTCATCGGCACTTCTTCGATTTCACCGAAGCGGCTGAAGTCCACGGCCGGAATCGGCGGGATGCCGGCGCCACCGGTTGCGCCGGCAGCAGCGGCTGGCGCTTCCTTGGCCTTCTGCATCATGGCCTTGACGTAAACCTGCACGTCTTCCTTCAGGATGCGACCGTGCGGACCGCTGGCGCTGACAGCGCTCAGCTCGACGCCGAACTCACGGGCCAGTTGACGCACGGCAGGGCCGGCGTGAACTTTGGCGCCCGGCTTGGCTGGAGCAGCGGCCGGGGCGGCAGCAGGAGCAGGAGCCGCGGCAGCCGGTGCAGCAGCGGCTGGAGCAGGTGCGCTCGCAGCAGCGGCAGGAGCCGGAGCAGCAGCCGGGGCCGCGCCTTTGACTTTCAGCTTGAGGATCAGGTCGCCGGTGCCGACTTCGTCATCGAGCTTGATGGAAACGCTTTCCACCACGCCAGCAGCAGGCGATGGAATTTCCATGCTCGCCTTGTCGGATTCCAGGGTGATCAGCGACTGGTCGGCTTCGACGCTGTCGCCGGCCTTGACCAGTACTTCGATGATCTTGGCCTTGCCGGCCGAACCGATGTCCGGAACGTGGATGTCCTGAACGCTGTCGGCTACGGGTGCAGCCGGGGCTGCGGCGGCTGGCGCAGGAGCGGCGGCAGGAGCAGCAGCCTGGGCTGGCGCGGCCGCAGCCGGTGCCGCGGCACCCACTACTTCCAGGTCCAGGATCAGGTCGCCAGTGCCGACTTCGTCGTTGAGCTTGACGCTGATGGCCTTGACCACGCCAGCGGCAGGCGACGGGATTTCCATGCTCGCCTTATCGGATTCCAGGGTGATCAGCGACTGATCAGCCTCGACGGTGTCGCCGACCTTGACCTGGATCTCGATGATCTGGGCCTTGCCCGACGAACCGATGTCCGGCACGTGCACTTGCTGAACCGAAGCGGCGGCTGGCGCAGCAGCAGGAGCGGCCGGCGCTGGCGCAGCAGCCGGTTTCTCTGCGGCTTTCGCAGCAGGCGCGGCAGCCGGCGCAGGGGCAGCAGCGGCACCTTCGACTTCCAGCTCCAGCAGTTCGTCGCCTTCTTTCAGGCGATCGCCCAGCTTCACTTTCAGGCTCTTGATGATGCCGGCCTTCGGCGCAGGCACTTCCATGCTCGCCTTGTCCGATTCCAGGGTCAGGATGCTCTGATCGGCTTCGATACGGTCGCCGACCTTCACAAACAGTTCAATTACTTCACCTTCACCGCTGCCGATGTCAGGTACGCGAATGAGTTCGCTCACAGAATCTCTCCTCAGCAGTCCAGTGGGTTGCGTTTTTCCGGGTCGATCCCGAACTTGGCGATGGCTTCAGACACCACCTTAGGTTCGATATCACCACGGTCAGCCAGTGCTTCAAGGGCTGCCAACACCACGAAATGACGGTCGACTTCGAAGAAATGACGCAGTTTCTTGCGGCTGTCGCTGCGGCCGAAACCGTCGGTGCCCAGGACTTTGAATTCCTTGGACGGTACCCACTGACGGATCTGCTCGGCGAACAGTTTCATGTAGTCGGTAGAGGCGATGACCGGACCTTTACGGCCGTTCAGGCACTCTTCAACGTAGCTCAGCTTAGGCTTCTGGCCCGGGTGCAGGCGGTTGCTGCGCTCGACGGCCAGGCCATCGCGACGCAGTTCGTTGAAGCTGGTAACGCTCCATACGTCAGCGCCGACGTTGAACTGCTCGCGCAGGATCTTCGCCGCTTCACGGACTTCACGCAGGATGGTGCCGGAGCCCATCAGCTGAACGTGGTGCGCCGCTTCGCGAGTGTCTTCTTCAAGCAGGTACATGCCCTTCTTGATGCCTTCCTCGGCACCGGCCGGCATGGCTGGCTGCTGGTAGGACTCGTTCATCACGGTGATGTAGTAGAAGACGTCCTGTTGCTCTTCGGTCATCTTCCTCATGCCGTCCTGAATGATCACCGCCAGCTCGTAGCCGTAGGTTGGATCATAGGTGCGGCAGTTCGGGATGGTGGCAGCCAGCAGGTGGCTGTGACCGTCTTCGTGCTGCAGGCCTTCACCGTTGAGGGTGGTACGGCCGGCGGTGCCGCCGATCAGGAAGCCACGGGTACGGCTGTCGCCAGCGGCCCAGGCCAGGTCGCCGATACGCTGGAAGCCGAACATCGAGTAGAAGATGTAGAACGGCAGCATCGGCTGGTTGTGGCTGGAGAACGAAGTACCGGCCGCGATGAAGGAGCTCATGGCGCCCGCTTCGTTGATGCCTTCTTCGAGGATCTGGCCCTTCTTGTCTTCCTTGTAGAACATCACCTGGTCTTTATCGACTGGCTCGTAGAGCTGGCCGACGGACGAGTAGATGCCCAACTGACGGAACATGCCTTCCATACCGAAGGTACGGGCTTCGTCCGGGATGATCGGAACGATGCGCGGGCCGATTTCCTTGTCCTTGACCAGCTGCGCGAGGATCCGCACGAACGCCATGGTGGTGGAAATTTCACGGTCGCCCGAACCGTCGAGGATAGCCTTGAGGGTATCGAGCGGCGGGGTCGGGATGTTGAAGCTCTTGGCGCGGCGCTGTGGCACGAACCCGCCCAGTGCAGTGCGACGCTCGCTCAGGTAGCGGGCTTCGGCGCTGTTCGGCTCCGGCTTGAAGAACGGCAGGTTTTCCAGTTCTTCGTCCTTGACCGGGATGTCGAAGCGGTCACGGAACAACTTCAGGCTGTCGACGTCGACTTTCTTGGTGTTGTGCGCGGTGTTCTTCGCTTCGCCGGCACCGGTGCCATAACCCTTGATGGTCTTGGCCAGGATGACGGTAGGTTGTTCCTTGTGGTTGACCGCTTCGTGGTACGCCGCGTAGACCTTGTACGGGTCGTGGCCGCCACGGTTGAGTTTCCAGATCTCGTCGTCGGACAGGTCTGCAACCATCGCCTTGAGTTCAGGCGTGTTGAAGAAGTGTTCGCGAACGAACGCGCCGTCTTTGGCTTTGTAGTTCTGGTACTCGCCGTCGATGACTTCGTCCATGCGACGTTGCAGGATGCCGTCGACGTCCTTGGCCAGCAGTGGGTCCCAGAAACGGCCCCAGATGACTTTGGTCACGTTCCACTGAGCACCGCGGAACACGCCTTCGAGTTCCTGGATGATCTTGCCGTTGCCGCGAACCGGGCCGTCGAGGCGCTGCAGGTTGCAGTTGATGACGAAGATCAGGTTGTCCAGCTTCTCGCGGCCAGCCAGCGAGATCGCGCCCAAAGATTCCGGCTCGTCGCACTCGCCGTCGCCCAGGAAGCACCAGACTTTCTGCTTGCCTGGCTGGATGAAGCCACGGGCTTCCAGGTACTTCATGAAGCGTGCCTGGTAGATCGCCTGGATCGGGCCCAGACCCATGGATACGGTCGGGAACTGCCAGAAATCAGGCATCAGCCAAGGGTGTGGGTAGGACGACAGGCCCTGACCGTCCACTTCCTGGCGGAAGTTGTTCATCTGCTCTTCGCTGATGCGGCCTTCCATGAACGCACGGGCGTACACGCCCGGGGAGGTGTGGCCCTGGAAGTAGATCAGGTCGCCGCCGTGTTCTTCGGTCGGAGCCTGGAAGAAGTAGTTGAAGCCGATGTCATACAGGGTCGCACTGGATGCGAAGCTGGAGATGTGACCACCCAGGTCAGAATCTTTCAGGTTCGTACGCATTACCATGGCCATCGCGTTCCAGCGTACCAGCGAGCGAATGCGGCGTTCCATGAACAGGTCGCCAGGCATGCGTGCTTCGTGGGTAACGGGGATGGTGTTGCGGTAAGGCGTGGTGATGGCGTAAGGCAATTGCGAGCCGCTGCGGGTCGCGAGTTCGCCCATACGGGTCATCAGATAGTGAGCACGGTCTTCGCCTTCTTTGTCGAGAACCGATTCCAGGGCGTCCAGCCATTCCTGGGTTTCGACGGGATCGAGGTCTTGCATGGCTTGCTCCAGGGCGGAAAGGCTACCAGAATCGGTTGCCTGAGTTAGCGACTGGCCTTGTGGGCAGACGTTATGAATTCTTGGATTGCCGAGAGGTAGGTTCCGGCGGCGTGTAGTTTTACTACAAATCTTCGGGCATTTCAGCTATCCGAATGTATATACGAGTAGTAAAACTACAGATGATTGGCTTGTGGCCTCCGACTACGTTGTGAGAATAATCGTTAAGGTTGGTCTTTTTCCAATCAGAAAAGGTGCGAGTTTGATGTTGGCTGCCAAAAATAATGAAATTTCAGCTATTTCTAACTTTTGTTCGACAGTCCATTTGGTAGTGCATTCGTGCAAAACACTACATTCGGTTCATTACACGCCGATCAAGGATAGACCATGAGCCTTCCTTTGCTTGCTCAACTGCCCCCTGTCCTGCTGCCGTTTGTCACCCGCGCCGAGCAGTCTTTTCGCGCCGCCGTCGAGGCTCTGGATGATGATCACGGGCTGTCCGCATGGACCCCTGAGCGCTGGGCGCAATTTGCCCGCGTGACCGCCGCCAGCGACTTCGTGACCGAACAATGTGTGCGTGATCCGATGATGCTGCTGGAGCTGGTGCGCTCCGGGGAGCTGGATCGCGCCTATGCCCCCGGTGAGTTATGCGCCCAGATCGCCGCGGCGGCGAGCGTTGCCGAAACCGATGACCTGTTGGGTCGTGCCTTGCGCCGGCAACGCGCCCGTCATCAAGTGCGGATCATCTGGCGCGACCTCACTCGCCAGGCCGACCTGATCCAGACCTGCCGCGACCTTTCGGACATGGCCGATGCCAGCATCGATCAGGCTTATCAATGGTTGTACGCGCGGCATTGCCAGCAGTTCGGCGTGCCCACCGGCCACCGCAGCGGTGAGCCACAGCAAATGGTCGTGCTCGGCATGGGCAAGCTCGGTGCGGTGGAACTCAATCTGTCGTCGGACATCGACCTGATCTTCGCCTACCCCGAAGGCGGTGAAACCGTCGGTGCGAAACGCCCGCTGGATAACCAGGAATTTTTCATTCGTCTCGGCCAGCGTCTGATCAAGGCCCTGGACCCGATGACCGTCGACGGCTTCGTGTTCCGTGTCGACATGCGCCTGCGGCCCTATGGTTCGTCGGGCGCGCTGGTCCTGAGTTTCAACGCGCTGGAGCAGTACTACCAGGATCAGGGGCGCGACTGGGAACGCTACGCGATGATCAAGTCGCGGGTGGTGGCCGGTGACCAGGTTGCCGGCGCGCAGCTGCAAGACATGCTGCGACCGTTCGTGTACCGGCGTTATCTGGATTTCTCCGCGATCGAAGCGCTGCGCACCATGAAGCAGCTGATCCAGCAGGAAGTGCGGCGCAAAGGCATGGCCGACAATATCAAGCTGGGCTCCGGCGGCATCCGCGAAGTGGAGTTCATCGCCCAGGCCTTCCAGCTGATTCACGGTGGTCGCGACCTGAGCCTGCAGCAACGTCCGCTGCTGAAGGTGCTGAGCACCCTCGAAGGCCAGGGCTATCTGCCGCCGGCGGTGGTCAGCGAGCTGCGCGAAGGCTACGAATTCCTGCGTTACACCGAACATGCGATCCAGACGATCGCAGACCGCCAGACCCAGATGCTGCCCGACGGCGCTCAGGATCAGGCGCGTATTGCCTTTATGCTGGGCTTCGACGACTGGGCGGCCTTTCATGAAAAGCTGATGTTCTGGCGCGGTCGTATCGCCTGGCACTTCGGCCAGGTCATTGCCGACCCTGATGAAGAGCAGGGCGCCGAGAGCGAAGTGGTGGTTGGCGGTGAGTGGCTGCCGTTGTGGGAAGAAGCCCAGGACGAAGAAGCGGCTTGCCGGCAATTGCAGGAGGGTGGGTTCAGGGATGCCCCGAAAGCGCTGAAGGCACTGGCCGGTCTGCGCAGCAGCCCGCAGTTGCGTGCCATGCAGCGTCTGGGTCGCGAGCGCCTCGATGCCTTTATTCCACGCTTGCTGGCCCAGGCGGTGGAACACGCCAATCCGGATCTGGTGCTCGAGCGTGTGCTGCCGCTGGTGGAAGCCGTGGCGCGTCGTTCGGCTTATCTGGTGCTGCTGACCGAAAACCCCGGCGCGTTGCGACGCTTGCTGACCTTGTGTGCGGCCAGCCCGTGGATCGCCGAGCAAATCACGCGCTTCCCGTTGCTGCTCGACGAGCTGCTTAACGAAGGGCGACTGTTCAAGCCGCCATTGGCGCCGGAGCTCGCTGCCGAGTTGCGCGAGCGCCTGACGCGGATTCCCGAGGACGACCTAGAGCAACAAATGGAAGCCTTGCGCCATTTCAAACTGGCGCATCGCTTGCGGGTTGCCGCCTCGGAAATCGCCGGTCACCTGCCCCTGATGAAAGTCAGCGATTACCTGACCTGGCTCGCCGAGGCGATCCTGGAGCAAGTGCTGGCCCTGGCCTGGCGCCAGACCGTGGCCAAGTACGGCACGCCTCTGCGCACCGACGGCACCTTGTGCGATCCCGGCTTCATCATTGTCGGTTATGGGAAAGTCGGCGGGCTGGAACTGGGGCATGGTTCGGATCTGGACCTGGTGTTCATCCACGATGGCGATCCGCAGGCGGAAACCGACGGGGCGAAACCCATCGATGGCGCGCAATTTTTCACCCGGCTTGGGCAGCGGATCATTCACTTGCTGACGGCCCAGACCAACTCCGGTCAGCTGTATGAAGTGGATATGCGCCTGCGACCGTCCGGTGCATCGGGCCTGTTGGTGAGTTCGCTGGGCGCGTTTGCCCGTTATCAGGAGGGCGAAGCCTGGACCTGGGAGCATCAGGCGCTGGTGCGGGCGCGGGTGCTGGTGGGCAGTGAAGATGTCGGCCGGGCGTTCGAGCAGGTGCGGGCGGCGATCCTGGGCAAGGCTCGCGATCTGCCGAAGCTGCGTCAGGAGGTGAGCGAGATGCGCGCCAAGATGCGCGATAACCTGGGCAGCAAGAGCACGACGGCCGGAACCGGGGCAAATGCCTTCGAGGCCTCGGCGCCGTTCGATCTCAAGCAGGATGCCGGTGGTATCGTCGATATTGAATTTATGGTGCAATACGCGGCCCTGGCGTGGTCCGAAACACACCCGCCATTGCTGCGCTGGACCGACAATATCCGCATTCTGGAAGAGCTGGAACACGAAGGGCTGATGCCCGCCGAAGATGCCAGCCTGTTGCGCGAGGCCTATAAGGCCTACCGCTCCGCCGCTCACCGGCAGGCCTTGCAGAAGGATCCCGGGGTGATACCCGGCGATCAGTTTGCGGACGAACGGCGACAGGTCATGCGGATCTGGCGTGAGCTGGGACTAAGC
The DNA here is from genome assembly GCF_050989985.1 of Pseudomonas putida. GTDB lineage: Bacteria > Pseudomonadota > Gammaproteobacteria > Pseudomonadales > Pseudomonadaceae > Aquipseudomonas > Aquipseudomonas putida_AI. The sequence continues at coordinate 6,316,094 of NZ_CP158815.1, read as the reverse complement.
TGAATCGGAACATTTGAAGTGCCCGATTCCAATGTGGAAGCGAGCCTGCTCGCGATGAGGTCGTCATATACAACAGTTATGCTGACTGTCACGCCGCCATCGCGAGCAGGCTCGCTCCCACGTTAGATCTGCAGTGTTTTGTAGAATTATCGAGGCGGGGAGGCGTATGCCTCCCCGGTTCGTTTATGGAAGCCACATGAATATTCTGATCGTTGGGCCCAGTTGGGTCGGTGACATGGTGATGGCGCAGACACTGTTTCAGTGCCTCAAGCAGCGCCACCCGCAATGCGAAATCGACGTGCTGGCCCCCGAATGGAGCCGGCCGATTCTTGAGCGCATGCCCGAAGTCCGCCAGGCCTTGAGCTTTCCGCTCGGCCACGGCGTACTGGAACTGGCCACGCGCCGACGCATCGGCAAATCCCTGGCCGGTCAGTACGACCAGGCGATCCTGCTGCCCAATTCCCTGAAATCGGCGCTGGTGCCGTTTTTCGCCGGTATCCCCAAGCGCACCGGTTGGCGTGGCGAGTTCCGCTACGGCCTGCTCAACGATGTGCGCACGCTGGATAAAGAGCGTTACCCGCTGATGATCGAGCGTTTCATGGCCCTGGCTTACGAGCCGGGCGTGGAGCTGCCCAAGCCTTATCCGCGCCCGAACCTGCGGATCGACCCGGTGACCCGCGAGGCGGCGCTGGCCAAGTTCGGCCTGGAACTCGACCGCCCGGTGTTGGCGCTGTGCCCCGGCGCCGAGTTCGGCGAGTCCAAGCGCTGGCCGTCGGAGCACTATGCCAAGGTCGCCGAAGCGAAGATCCGCGAAGGCTGGCAAGTCTGGCTGTTCGGTTCGAAAAACGATCATGCCGTGGGCGAAGACATCCGCTCGCGCTTGATTCCCGGCCTGCGTGAAGAGTCGGTGAACCTCAGCGGCGGCACCTCGCTGGCCGAGGCGATCGACCTGCTGTCCTGCGCCGACTCGGTGGTGTCCAACGACTCCGGCCTGATGCACGTCGCCGCTGCGCTGAACCGTCCGCTGGTGGCGGTCTACGGTTCTACGTCGCCGGGTTTCACGCCGCCGTTGGCCGAGCATGTCGAGATCGTGCGCCTGGGCATCGAATGCAGCCCGTGCTTCGATCGCACGTGCCGGTTCGGTCATTACAACTGCTTGCGCCAGCTGATGCCGCAGGCGGTGAACGAAGCCTTGCAGCGTTTGCAGGGCACTGTGGTCGAGGTTCAATAGTTTGCGGGTACTGCTGATCAAGACTTCATCGCTGGGTGACGTGATTCACGCGTTGCCGGCGCTGACCGACGCGGCGCGGGCGATTCCCGGCATCACGTTCGACTGGGTGGTGGAAGAAGGCTTCGCCGAAATCCCGACCTGGCACCCGGCGGTGGGCAAGGTGATTCCGGTGGCGATCCGCCGCTGGCGCAAGAACATCTGGCAGACCATCAAGAGCGGCGAGTGGAAGCGCTTCAAGCAAAGCCTTCGCGCCACGAAATACGATCTGGTCATCGATGCCCAGGGCCTGCTCAAAAGTGCCTTGCTGACGCGTTACGTCAAAGCCCCGGTCGCCGGGCTGGACAAGGATTCCGCCCGCGAGCCGATTGCCGCGCGTTTCTATTCCCGCCGCCTGGCCGTGGCCCGTGGGCAGCACGCGGTGGAGCGGGTGCGTCAGCTGTTTGCCGTGGCACTGGGTTATGACTTGCCCAAAGGCTTGGGCGACTACGGCCTGAATGTCGAGCGTCTGGTGGAATTGCCGCGCAAGAATCCGTACGTGCTGTTCCTGCACGGCACCACCTGGGACACCAAGCACTGGCCCGAGGCCTACTGGCGTGAGTTGGCCGAGCGCGTGGGTTACCTGGGTGTCGGGGTGAAACTGCCGTGGGGCAACGCGATCGAGAAGGCCCGCGCCGAGCGCATCGCCAAAGACATGAAGCACGTTGAAGTGTTGCCCAAGCTGAATCTGGCCGGCGTCGGCAAGGTTCTGGCCGGCGCACAGGCCTGCGTGGCGGTGGACACCGGTCTCGGTCACCTAGCCGCTGCGCTGGACGTGCCGACGCTGTCGCTGTTCGGTCCGACCAACCCCGGCCTGACCGGCGCCTATGGCAAGTCACAGATCCACCTGGCCAGCGATTTCCCGTGCGCGCCCTGCCTGTCGAAGAAATGTACCTATCAACCGACGGCCGAAGATGGCCGTCGGTTTGACCTCAAGCGCGAGTGGCCCCTGTGCTTCACTCGCCTGAATCCCGAGCGCGTCGCCAGCCGGCTGAGCACGTTGTTACTGGCCGAGGAGCTGCGCTGATGCAATTGGCATTCGTCCTTTATAAATATTTCCCCTTTGGCGGCCTGCAGCGCGATTTCATGCGAATCGCCCTGGAATGCCAGAAGCGTGGCCACCAGATTCGCGTCTACACCTTGATCTGGGAAGGCGACGTACCGCCGGGTTTTGAAGTGCTGGTGGCGCCGGTCAAGGCGTTCTTCAACCATCGACGCAACGAAAAACTCAGTGAGTGGATGGAGGCGGACCTGGCCAAGCGCCCGGTCGACCGCCTGATCGGCTTCAACAAGATGCCGGGGCTGGACGTCTATTACGCCGCCGACGGTTGCTTCGAAGACAAGGCGCAGAACCTGCGCAACTCGCTATATCGTCGTTGGGGCCGCTATCGCCACTTCGCCGAGTACGAGCGGGCGGTGTTCGCCAAGGACGCCAAGACCGAAGTACTGATGATTTCCGAAGTGCAGCAACCGCTGTTCATCAAGCATTACGACACACCGCTCAAGCGCTTCCACCTGCTGCCGCCGGGTATCGCCCAGGACCGTCGTCGACCTGCCGATGCGGACGAGATCCGTGCCGGGTTTCGCGCTGAATTCAGTCTCAAGGACGATGAGCTGCTATTGGTGCAGATCGGCTCCGGATTCAAGACAAAGGGCGTGGATCGCAGCCTGAAGGCGCTGGCAGCCTTGCCTGCAGACCTGAAGAAACGTACCCGGCTGTTTGTAATCGGCCAGGATGACCCCAAATTGTTCCAGATGCAGAGCGCCACGCTGGGGCTCGGCGATAACGTGACCTTCCTCAAGGGGCGCAGCGATATTCCGCGTTTCCTGCTCGGGGCCGATCTGTTGATTCATCCGGCTTACAACGAAAACACCGGCACCGTGCTGCTTGAAGCGCTGGTGGCGGGCTTGCCGGTGCTGGTCAGTGCAGTCTGCGGTTATGCCCATTACATTGCCGAGGCCGATGCCGGCCTGGTGCTGGACGAACCGTTCGATCAGGCGCAGCTGACGCAGTACCTGACCGGCATGTTGAACGACGCACAAGCAAGGGCGGCCTGGAGCCGCAATGGTCTGGCCTTCGCCGAGACGGCGGACCTCTACAGCATGCCGCAGCACGCGGCTGATGTGATTCTGGCGGAGCACGCTTAAATGAAGTTGATGCTGGCTGAACCGTTCAAGAGCCTTTGGGCCGGACGCGATGCGTTCACCGAAGTCGAAGGCTTGAAGGGCGAGGTTTATCGGGAGCTGGAAGCGCGCCGGACCTTGCGCACCGAAGTGGACGGCAATGGTTATTTTGTGAAAATTCATCGCGGCATTGGCTGGGGTGAGATCTTCAAGAATCTGCTCACCGTCAAGTTGCCGGTGCTCGGAGCGGGCCAGGAATGGACGGCCATCCAGCGTCTGCAGGAAGTGGGTGTGCCGACCATGACCGCCGTTGCCTACGGCGAAAAGGGCAGCAACCCGGCTGACCAGCATTCGTTCATCGTCACCGAAGAACTGGCGCCCACCGTCAGCCTTGAAGACTTCAGTATCAACTGGGTCAAGCAGCCACCGGAGCCCAAACTCAAACGCGCCCTGATCGCCGAAGTGGCACGCATGACCGGCATGATGCACCGCGCCGGGGTCAACCATCGCGACTGCTACATCTGCCACTTTTTGCTGCACACCGATAAACCGGTGACGGCTGACGACTTCAAGCTCTCGGTGATCGATCTGCACCGCGCTCAGACCCGCCCGGCGATCACCTCGCGCTGGCGCAACAAGGATCTGGCGGCGCTGTATTTTTCGGCCCTGGATATCGGCCTGACCCGTCGTGACAAGCTGCGCTTTCTCAAGGGTTACTTCCAGCAGCCGCTGCGGCAGATTCTTCGCGAGGAGGCCAGGCTGCTGAGCTGGCTCGAAGGCAAGGCCAACAAACTCTACGATCGCAAACAGCGATACGGGGATGCGCTCTGATGGCGGGTTGGACACTGGAGCCGGCTTACAGCGACCTGGCAGAAGATTTCGGCAGCCTTGACGCCGTGTTTGCACTCGAGGGTGAGCGCCTGACCCGCGACCCGCTGTCCGAGGTAATCCGCGTGCAGCGCAATGGCGTCAATTACTACGTCAAACGCTACGTGGGCGCGGGCAAGGGCCTGCGTCGCTACCTGGGCAAGCCTCGGGTGAAAATGGAATGGCAGAACCTCAAGCGCTTTGCCAAATGGGGCATTCCCACCGCTGAGGTGGTGGCCTGGGGCCTGGAGCGGCGTGGGGCGGCCTATGATCGCGGGGCAATGATCACCCGTGAGTTGCCGCATACCGAGGACTTGTCCGCGCTGGCCGAACGGCACGACCCGAAACTGGCGGATCGCGCCTGGGTCGACAGCGTCAGTCGCCAATTGGCCAGCCACACCCGGACCATGCACGAGCATCGTTTTACCCACAATGATTTGAAGTGGCGCAACCTGTTGATCGATGACCAGGGCAAGCTGTTCCTGATCGATTGCCCCAACGGTGATTTCTGGAGCGGTTTCTGGCTCAAGTACCGCATCACCAAGGATCTGGCGTGTCTGGACAAGGTCGCCAAGTACCAATTGTCCGCCACCCAGCGCCTGCGCTTTTACCTGCACTACCGCCAACGGGACCGGCTCAATGCCGCCGATAAAAAACGGATCCGGCACGTGGTGAGATTTTTCGAGGGACGCGAATGACTGATTTTCTGGCCGCTGAAGACCGTGCGCTGCTTGAGCGCCACGGTCTAGGCACGTTCGACGCACTCTGGGCCCGGCAACTTGATGCCGTGGACGAGCCCAACACCGGTCGTGGTGGTTGGAGCAGTGTGTTTCGACTGGATCTGGAGGGCCAGGGGTTCTACCTCAAGCGTCAGAGCAACTACCAGACGCACACCTTGCACGCGCCCTTTGGTGAACCGAGTTTTGCCCGTGAATTTCGCAACATCAGCCGCTATGAAAGGCTCGGCATTCCGGCGCTGAAAGCGGTGTTCTTCGGTGAGCGCAAGGTCGACGGCGAGGTCCGGGCGATTCTCCTGACTCGCGCCCTGGACGGCTGGGATGACCTGGACTCGCTGCTGCAGCGTTGGTCGGATCTCGGCGAGGCACAACAGGTCGCGATCCTTCAGGCCTGCGGAAAACTGGCGCAGCGCCTGCACGGCATGCGTCAGGTACATGGCTGTTTTTACCCCAAGCATATTTTTCTGTGCGCCGCCGGTGACGGCTACCAGGCGCAATTGATCGATCTGGAAAAGACCCGGCCATTACTGTTCGGTCAGCGGGATCGGGTCAAGGATCTGGAGCCGCTGTTGCGTCGGGCGCCGGAGTGGAGCGAGTCGCAGCTGCGCATTTTGCTGGCCGCCTATCTGGATCAGCCGCAGGACAGCACGCTGATTGATAGCTGGCTGACTCGCCTGACTGCGCGACGTAGCCACAAGGAGAAGCGCTGATGCGTTTGTCCGAACTGAAAAGCGCTGGCCGCAGCCCGGCCTTGCCGCTGAGCCTTTCACTGGCCGATGCCGCGGGTCCTGCGGATTTGCAGCTACTGAGCCTGTTGCGGGTATTGCCGGGGCAGCGTTATGTCGGCGCCGGCATCTGGCGCGGTCGCCCGGTGTTGGCCAAGTTGTTGGTTGGCAGCAAGGCGGCACGACACTTTCAGCGGGAGCTGGACGGTGTGCGTCTGCTGGCGGCGCAGGGCTTGACCACGCCGCTGCTGTTGGCGGATGGGCTCAAGGACGGCGAGGGTGGCTGGCTGCTATTCGAATTTCTGGAAGGCGCGACAAGCCTGGGCGACGACTGGAAACAGGTCGAACACTTGCCGGCGTTGGCCGATGAGCAATCGGCGGTACTGGCCGAAGCCTTGGGCGCGATCGGGCAAATGCACCGCAAAGGCCTGTGGCAGGAAGATCTGCACCTGGACAACCTGCTGCGCCAGGGGAGCCGACTGTACTTGATCGACGGTGCCGGGATCCGCGCCGAAACTCCAGGCCAACCGCTGTCGCGGCAGAAGGTCCTGGAAAACCTCGGTGTGTTTTTCGCCCAGTTGCCCAAGACGCTGGAGCCGTTCACCGAAGAGTTGCTGGTGTATTACCTGCTGAGCAATGGCGAGCATGCCTTGCCCATGGAAGCCTTGCAGAAGCAGATCGACAAGGTGCGTAGCTGGCGCCTCAAGGATTATCTGATCAAGGTCGGGCGCGAATGCACGCTGTTCAGCGTCCAGCGCGGTGCGTTTGGTCTGCGCGCGATTCGTCGTGAAGAAGAGGCGGCCATGGTGCCGATTCTGGCTCAAGCCGACGTGTTGCTCGATCAGGGCCACCTGTACAAGACCGGCGGCGCGGCGAGCGTCGGCAAGGTCGAGGTGGACGGCCGTACGCTGGTGATCAAGCGCTACAACATCAAGGGGTTCGCCCACTGGCTCAAGCGCTTCTGGCGCCCGAGCCGCGCCTGGCATTCCTGGCGCGAAGGCAATCGCCTGGACTTCCTCGGCATCGCTACGCCCAAACCCCTGGCGCTGCTGGAAAAGCGCTTTTTCTGGCTGCGCAGCCGCGCTTACCTGATCACCGAGCATCTGCCGGGGCCCGACATCATTGAGCGGTTCGCGCCCTATGTTGAAAGTGGCGAGGCGCCCGAGGCAGAGCTGGCCGCACTGGATTGGCTGTTTGCCGAACTGATACGCGAGCGCATCAGCCACGGCGATTTCAAGGGGCACAACCTGTTCTGGCAGGATGACCGCTGGGCGCTTATCGATCTGGATTCGATGTGTCAGCACGGTTCGCTCGGCAGCTTCGCCCCGGCGTATGCGCGGGATCGGGCGCGATTCATGCGTAACTGGCCCGAGAGTAGTGCGCTGTATCAGGTCATTGACCAGCGTTTGCCTAAAGACATCTCCAGCGATTCCTGAATCGGACCTTCGGTCCTATCGCGGGCAAGCCCGCTCCCACAGTGTTCAGTGGTGTTCACAGAATTTGTGTACGACGCCAATCCCTGTGGGAGCGAGCTTGCTCGCGATGAGGTCAGAGCAGTCAGTCGAGAATGAGGGACAAGATCTTATGATCCGTCCTACATGATCTTGGGAAACCATGAACTGTGGCCTGAATGACCACGATGCTAGTTTGCCCTTCGCTCACGGAGGACAGGCTTTGACTATAAGAAAAGCAGTCGCATCAGGTGCCATCTCACTCACTCTGACGGGTTGCGGGACCGTCGCAACGGTGTTGCAGGACGACGCAGCAGCAGCCCAGGGCCTTCGCCGACAAAAAACCTACTGCCAGTCCATCCCCCGGGTCTATAGCGGCCTGGCCTACGATTTTTGTGTATTGAACGCGCCGCCCGACCCCACAGGAATCCTCGTGCCATTTGTTTTGCTGGACCTGGCGCTGTCCGGCGCACTGGATACTGCCGTCTTGCCGTACACGATTTATCGGCAAAGCACGGATGGCAACATCCGTATTTATTGGCGGCCCGCAGGCGGATAAACAATACCAGCGCCACCACCGCGCCCTCTTGCCGCTTGCAGCTAGCAGCTTGCCGCTGCTTTTAAGCTATAATCCCGCCCTTTAGCTGCCCCACGCTCCCGGCGAGGGCACATCATTTTTGAGGCGCTTGAGCGCCTGCATGCAGACTAAAGAGGCTAGACCCCTGTGGCATTGACGATTCTTGGCCTGTCCGGCGCCCTTAGCCATGATCCTTCCGCAGCCTTGTACATCGACGGCAAGCTGGTCGCGGCGGCTGAAGAAGAGCGCTTCGTGCGCGATAAACATGCAAAGAACCGCATGCCCTATGAATCGGCGAAGTTCTGCCTGGAACAGGCCGGCATCAAGCCTTCCGACGTTGACGTGGTAGCGATTCCGTTCGCGCCGATCAGCCTGTTCGGCAAGGCGCGCTGGCAGTACGCCAAGCGTTACTGGTACGCCCCGGACCGCGCCCTCGACGCGATCCTGATGGGCAACCGCCGCTACAAACGCTATCGCAACAAGATCGTCTGGTGCCTGGAGCAACTGGGCTTCGATCCGAAGAAGATCAAGATCGAGCCGGTCGAACATCACCTGGCTCACGCCTCCAGCGCCTACCACTGCTCCGGTTTCAAAGAGAAAACCGCGATCCTGGGGATCGATGGCAAGGGTGAATACGCCACGACCTTCTTCGGTTACGGTCAGAACGGCAAGATCCACAAGATCAAGGAATTCTTCGATCCGGACTCCCTCGGCGGCCTGTACGGCGCGATCACCGAGTTCCTCGGTTTCGACATGCTCGACGGTGAGTTCAAGGTCATGGGCATGGCGCCGTATGGCGACGCCAGCAAATACGATTTCTCGCGCCTCGCTTCGTTCGAAAACGGCGAGCTGGTGATCAACACCGACTACGCCAACGTGATCGGCCTGCGTCGCTATAAAGAGAAGGGCAAGGGTTACTACTTCTCGCCGAAGCTGATCGAGTGGCTGGGTCCAAAGCGCGAAGGCGACATCGCCGATGAGCCTTACATCCACTACGCCGCCAGCATTCAAGCGCTGTTCGAAAAAATTGCGCTGCAGATGATCGACTACTATCTGGGCGACATACTCAAGGAAACCGGCAAACTGGCCTATGCCGGTGGCTGTGCGTTGAACGTCAAACTGAACCAGAAAATCATCGCTCGTGATGACGTCAAGGAGCTGTTCGTACAGCCTGCATCCGGCGACGCCGGCACTGCGGTCGGTGCCGCGGCCTATGTGTCCCACGCCCGCGGCGTCCCGGTCGAGAAGATGGAACACGTCTACCTCGGCCCGTCGTACAGCAACGAAGACGTGATCGCCGCCTGTGCCCGTCACGAGAACAAGCCAACGTGGCGCAAGCTCGACAACATGCCGGAGCAGATCGCCAAGATCATGGTCGACGGCAACCCGGTGGCCTGGTTCCAGGGTCGCATGGAATTCGGTCCGCGCGCGCTGGGCGGTCGTTCGATCATCGGTTGCCCGAGCGTGGCCGGCGTGGCCGACCGTATCAACCATCAGATCAAGTTCCGCGAGCGCTGGAGGCCTTTCTGCCCGTCGATGCTCGACACCGTCGCGCCGCAGATGATCAAGATCGACCACCCGGCGCCATTCATGACCTTCACCTTCGAAGTGGCGGAAGAGTGGAAGACCCGCGTGCCGGAAGTCGTCCACGAAGACGGCACGTCCCGCGCCCAGGTGCTCAAGCGCGAATACAACCCGCGCTACTACGACATGATGAAGGCGCTGGAAGTCCTGACCGGCAATGGCGTGTCGCTCAATACCTCGCTCAACCGCCGTGGTGAACCGATGATCTGCTCGCCGACGGACGCCTTGAACATGTTCTTCGGCTCCGATCTGCAGTACCTGATCATGGAAGACATCCTGGTGGTCAAAGAGGGTGCGGACGCCTATGACACGCTCGGCTGAACGCCATGTGCTGCAGTTCTGCCACGGCTATGACGGGCCGTTTCTGGACTGCGCCCGGCAGTACGCCAGCCTGTTCGCGGGGACCGGTTATCGTGTGACCACGGTGTTTCTGACCGGGGTTGCCGATGCCGAGGTCGCCGCGGGTTGCGCCTCCGATGAAGTGTTGTTCATGGAATACAGCTCCAGGGCCATTCGTGGCCTGAAGCTGGGCGCCATCGGCGATCTGCGCAAGATCGCCGCTTCACGCAATTTCAGTTTCTGCATCGCCCATCGCTTCAAGCCGATCTACATCGCCTTGCTCGGCACTTCGTTGCCGGTGATTGGCGTGCATCACGCGTTTGACGATTACAAGCGTGGTTCGCGCAAGCTGTTCGCGCATATTTTCCGCAAGCGACTGAGCCTGCTCGGTGTCTCCGATGCCGTGCGCGATGACATGCGCCGTTGCCTGCCGAAGTGGCCGGCGGCGCGGATTCAGACGCTGTACAACCGTATCGACGTACCGGCATTGCAGGATAGCCAGGTGACGGCGCTCGAGGCTCGGGAAACACTTGGTCTGGCGCCGGATGCCTGGATTGTCGGCAACGTCGGGCGCCTGCATCCGGACAAGGACCAGGCAACGCTGCTGGACGGGTTCGCCAAGGCATTGCCGGGTTTGCCGGCCAACAGTCAGTTGGTGATTCTCGGAAAAGGTCGGCTGGAGCAGGATCTCAAGGCCCAGGCCCGCGAGCTGGGGATTGGCGATCGCGTGCTGTTCCTCGGCCAAGTGCCTGAGGCGCGGCGTTATTTCCGTGCCTTTGATGTGTTTGCCCTGAGTTCCGACCACGAGCCGTTCGGCATGGTATTGCTGGAAGCCATGGCCGCCGGTGTGCCGTTGCTGGCCACTGCCTGTGGCGGGGCGAAGGAAGTGGTCGAAGGCGTAGGTATTCTTTTCCCGCTGGGCGATGCCGAACACCTGGCTCAAGGGCTGCAGCATCTGGCCGCGATGGATGCTCGGCAACGCCAGCAATGCGCCGAGCTGATGCTCGACCGTTTGCACGAGCGTTTCTCCGACCGCGCGGTGCGTGATGCTTTCTGGCATCTGCCGCACGTTATCGAACTGGCACCGAGGGGCTGATGCTCAACCGACTTCAAGGCTGGCGCGAACGCGGCTGGTCAGTGGCCGATGCTTCGACCTATGCCGAAACCTGGCAGCGCTATGGCGGCAGCGTCGCGACCCATCCCATGGTGGTCGAACGGCTGGCACAGTTGGCCGACATTCCAGTGCGATATCTGGCCTGGGAGCAGAACGGTGATATCATGGCGGCGATTCCGGCCTGGGGTCGTGACCTCGCCTTGTCCAAGGATGTGCTCAAGCGCAACGGTAAAAAGGGCCTGTTCGATCTTGGTAATGCCGAGATCATCTTGCCTGCCGCTGACAATGCCCAGGCGCCGCTGCGTCATCGCGGTCGTTACTTGTCGGCGCTGAATGAAAGCCGTTTTTCCGGTATCAAGTTGCAGGCTGAACAACTGGCCATGGCCCGCACGCCGGAGGAGCTGTCGAAGAAATTTCGCTACAACCAGCGCCGTGAACTCAGGTTGCTGGAAGAGGCGGGTGGCGTGGTTCGACCGGTCTCCGATTTCTCCGCTGCCGAGCTGGCGTCGATCTACTGTGACCTGTTCCAGCGTCGCTGGGGTTTTCCGGCCACGGGCGCCGCGCGTATGGCAGAGGTCATCGAGCTGTTGCGCGAACTGCTGATCGGTTCGGTGATTTTCCTCAACGATGCACCGATTGCGATCCAGCTGGTGTACCGCGTCGAGGCGCCGCAGTGGATCAGCGTCGAGTACATCAATGGCGGCGTCGACCCTGAAACCCGCGAGTTCAGCCCCGGCAGTGTGCTGAGCTTCCTCAACACCCAGGCAGCCTGGGAACATGCCCGGGCGCTGGACAAACCCTTGCGCTTCTCCTTCGGCCGCGCCGACCGGGAATACAAGGATCGCTGGTGCAATCCTGTGCCGGTCTACACCGTATGAGTCAGCCCATGAGCCGCAAACAACAATTGCTCAAGCGTCATCGACGCAATAAACGCATTGCGCTGTTGATTGCCTTGGCGTTGTTGATTGTCTGCGGTATCTGGGTGGCCTGGTGGTTGCCACCGGTGCTGGCGGTGCTGGGCTGGATTGCCCATGAGGCCTGGTTCGCCGACCACCTTTTCTATTCGCCGAAAGACGATTATCAGTACAACTTTCCACCCTATACACCGCAACCCAAGGTTCATCTGAACGGCGATCGCCTGCGACTGGACGATGGGGTGATGCTTGTCGACGACGCAACACTGGTGTTGGCGCTGCGGATCAAAAGTACCTGGCTGGGGCGCTTTCTCGATCCGGTGGTGGAGTTGTCCGGTGGTGAGAACCCGGATCGACAGACCTTCGAACGCGGCGTCAACGGCCTGCGTTATCTCAATCTCAGTGGTCAGGCACAGGTCTTGTCGCGAGGGGAGTTACGCTTGCGCGGGCGCTTTTGCCGACTGTCCGGCGAGCCGGTGCTGTGGGCGATCGAGCATCCTGACTACCGTCGGCAGCGGGTGATGGTCATTGCGCCCCATGCCGATGATGCGGAGCTTGCGGCCTACGGTTTGTACAGTCAGGCAAATGAGGCCTGGATCGTCACGCTCACCGCCGGTGAAATCGAAGCCGAGCACTATCAGCAAATGGGGCTGGGCAAAGTCGAGGCGGCGCGGCTCAAGGGTCGCTTGCGGGCCTGGGACAGCCTGGCCGTACCGCGCTGGGCCGGGGTGCCCGAAGCGCATTGCGTGCAGTTGGGTTATTTCTGCCTTCAGTTGGCTGCCATGCAAGCCTCACCCGCGCAACCGGTGGGTTCTCGTGAAGCGGATTTGAGCGACACGCGGTTGTTCCGTCAGTTGAACCCTTTTACCCTGCCGGGCGATGTCGATGGTGCGCCGACCTGGAACAATTTGCTGGCCGATCTGAGAGCGTTGATGCTACGGGCTCAACCTGAAGTGATCGTGTTGCCGCATCCGACCCTTGATCCCCATCCCGATCACATCTGTGCTCAACAAGCGGTCCTGGAAGCCCTGAAAGGGCTTGAATGGCAGCCGACCTTGCTGGGCTACGCCAATCACCTGCACGACAATGATCGTTGGCCAATGGGTGACAGTGGCACCGGTATTACTCTTGCGCCTGTGTTTGATCCAGCGGCCTCGCTGCATCCCTATTGCCTTTCGCTGACCGAGGTGCAACAGCATGACAAGGCCATGGCCTTGGGCATGATGCACGATCTGCAGCCCCGGGCACCGTTCAAGCGCCGCCTGCGCAGAGGGTTGCAGCGACTGTTGGCAGGGCGCTCCGGTTCGCCTTACGGCGAGAATGAGTTTTTTCGCAAGGCTGTACGTCGCCACGAACTGTTCTGGCGTTTGTAAGGTGTTTCGGGCCTGAAATTCGCCCGCGTCGGCGGGGATCATTTCAGGTGTTGCTCGGTTTGCCTGTTGCGGCAAGGAAGACGATGAAAGTTTTATTTCTGGTGCAGAAAGAACAGCGGGCGATTCTGGACCGTCTTTATGACGGCGTGGCGGCTCATTGTGAATGCGACCTGCGGTGGCTGAGCAGTGACGAGCAGCGCAATCTGCGTCGTTATTTCCGGCGTGAAGTCGATGTGTCACGGTATGACCGGATTGTGTTTTTCTTGCGCTTCAAGCAGGAAATCCGTCAGGTCGCCTTCATCCGCACGATCCCCAACCTGGTGATTCTCGAGCACGACGCTTACCAGAACTACATCCCTTGCAAGTACACCGGCAAGTTCAGCGCGCATTACCGCCGCTTGCCGTGGGCACGGGTGATCAGCTCCGGTTTCGTGGTCACCGAACGCCTGCGCCAGGAGGGTTTCGACGCGGTGTTCGTTCCCAAGGGATACGACCAGACACAGCTGGAAGATCAGGGGCGCGAGCGGGATATCGAACTGGCTTTCGTGGGCAGCACCAACAGCGTCGCCTACAGCGGTCGCAAGGCGCTGCTCGACGAGTTGGGGCAGGTCGAACCTTTGGTGGTGACGCGTACCAAATCCGGCGAAGAGTATCGCGACACCCTCAACCGCATTCGCTATTTCGTCAGTGCCGATGTCGGCATGGGCGAATTCATGATCAAGAACTTCGAAGCCATGGCCTGTGGCTGCGTATTGCTGGCTTACGATCAGGGGGCGGCGGAAAGCCAGGCCCTGGGTTTGCAGGATATGCACAACGTCGTGTTCTACCAGAGCATTGCGCAGCTTCAGGAGAAGCTGGCCATCTTGCGCAACGATACGGATCTGGCGCAGCGCATTGCGCACAATGGTCGCGAACTGGCGGTGAGCCAGTTCAGTTTTGCCCGCATCGGCCAGCGTATCGTCGAGGAGCTTGAACCTGCATTGCGCCCGCGCGCGCCGCTGAGTCTGCTCGAAAAAATCCGCCTGAAACTGGGTATTTGACAAGACCTGTCCAGCGCTTGATATTGCTGCGACTCTAAAAACAGTTACTGAGAATCAAGTGCGATTTTCCAACGAAAGTGACATTACATTTGTGGTCACAAGCTGTGGCCGCCTGGATCTGCTCAAGATTACTCTCGAGAGTTTCGATCGGTTCAATACAGCGCCCATTCGTGAAGTGTTCATCACTGAAGATGCGGGTGACGAAGGTGTGCACGCGGTTATTCCTGCTCATTGGAAGGATCACTGCACCGTGTTCGTCAACCGGCCGAAACTGGGTCAACTTGCCTCGATCGACCTGGCCTACGAACACACCAAAACGTCGTATGTTTTCCATTGCGAAGATGACTGGGAATTCTATCGCCCGGGGTTCGTGGAAGACTCCATGGCCATTCTTGAGGCGCGTCCTGAAATCCTGCAGGTATGGCTGCGCAGCTATAACCATGATCTACGGATTCACAGCCCTTACATCCGACTGGGTGCTCGGGAAATCGTCGGTGGCGTGGCCTGCTATCCATTGATCTCCGACAAGCCGGAGTGGCAGGGTTTTTCATTGAACCCTGGATTGCGCCGGATGAAGGATTACCGGTTGTGCGCGCCATTTACCGACTACAGTGGAGAGAAGGCGCTGTCACTGCGATACTCAGAGCTGAATTTGACAGCCCTGACGCTCGAAGCGGATGCGGTCATGCACACCGGCTTCGGTCTCCACGTGCAAACGTCGGTGGAGCGTCAACGCAAGGCACGCCGCAACCGGCGCGATCAGATCAAGTTCTTGTTGGCTTTGGCGTTGGGAGTCTGCATTGGCTGGTTCATCAACTAGGTACGCCGCAGCTTGTATCCAGAGACCTGTGCACTGGCTTTTCCCCCTATGAGTATTCTTAACGTGATGTGGGCCGGCGGTGCTCCGTTCGCCTCTACTCATAAAGTGCATCAGCAGATTCTCGCTCAGGCTTCGCCTTCCCTGCCGGTCAACACCTGGCTGCTTCAGGGCAGCGCATCCGAATGCAGGGTGACTGTCGGAGAGGTTCGGGAGTGGGGGTTGACCTCTGCGCAGTTGAAGGGACGGCATTTCT
The DNA here is from genome assembly GCF_050989985.1 of Pseudomonas putida. Lineage (GTDB taxonomy): Bacteria > Pseudomonadota > Gammaproteobacteria > Pseudomonadales > Pseudomonadaceae > Aquipseudomonas > Aquipseudomonas putida_AI. The sequence continues at coordinate 6,300,909 of NZ_CP158815.1, read as the reverse complement.
GGCGGTTGACCAGGCCGTGGATGCGGGCAAGGTTCAGGAATGCCCTCAAGGAAAGCGATGCGCGCCTGCTGCTGCTTGATGGCCTGGGTGTCGCGCGCACGATCGTGCCTCTTCTCGAGGCATTGCCGCAGGTCCGTGCGGTGGTGGTTTTTCATGGGTCGACTCGAGTGCATCCTGCTGATCGTGCGCTCTTTCAACAGATCCCGGCATCCCGGCTGACATTGGCAGCGGTGTCGAAAACCCTGGCGGAAAAACTGAGCGCAGACCTGCAGATTCCCGTAGTGACGTTGAGAAGTGCATTCGATCCCGTCGTCTTTCGATCCGCTCTGCTTGATCGAGAGCAAGCGCGTTCCCGATTGGGATTGCCCACGGACGATACGCCGGTGCTGGGGGCGGTGGGACGACTGGTGGCAGGAAAGGGGTTTGGCTGCCTCCTTGATGCGTTTGCTGCTGCATTGCACGAGCGGCCGCGTCTGCGGTTGGCGATTATTGGCGAGGGAGCGGAGCGGGCAGCGCTGGAAGCTCAGGTCGATGCTCGGGGGTTGCGAGACAAAGTCTCCCTGCCGGGCCACCTTGGTGACGCTGCGCAGCTTTACCGGGCATTCGATTGGGTCGCAATTCCTTCCTTGAGCGAAGGTCTGGGGCTGATCATGCAAGAGGCCGTAATGGCTGGCGTTCCCGTATTGTCCAGTGACCTGGCCGTGTTTCGGGAGCAGTTGGGAGCCTCTGGCTGGTATGCGCCCGTCGGTGATGTGAGCGGTTGGCACGCCGCAATCGTTCGAGCGTTTGACGTCTCTGCGCAATCGATCGCGACACAACAGTATCAGGCGCTGGGCCCCGAACAGGCCTGGCAGAGCTTCAGTCAAACCGCCCGTTCATTACTCCTGTGACGACAGCAGCGCCTGTTCGAGTGCCTGCATTGGAAAGCTCTCGCCGAGATTTTCGCGGGCGATGTAACGGGCGAAGTGCTGCAGGTTGCGCTTGACCAAATGCCGGGGCAGTGGCCCTCGAAGAAATCGCATGTCAGCCACATCGATAAGGCCCATGCGGTGCTCGGGTGTCACCACGATGTTGCCCAGATGCAGTGACCGAAAGTAAATCCCCGATTCATGAAGACTGCGTATCAGGCCTATCAGATCCGGGAGGGCCTGCTTCCAGTTGAAACCTTCCTTGTTGGCGATCTGACGCAAAGTTTCCCCTGGCAACGGCTGGTAGAGCACAGCTGTCATGCCTGGCGCTTGCAGCCGATAGAATTCCAGGACCTGCAAGGTCGGTACTCCGAGTTTTTGCAGTTCGACGGCATTATCGATGAAGCGTTTTGAATAGGGGCGAAACAGTGCCGATGAAAAAATACGCTTGCGGCGGAATAGTTTAAGAATATTCCCGTCCGGCAGCAGGTAGACTTTCGGCCCGTAGCTGTCGGCTTCCAGCACTCTGGCGCCGTCAACCATTTGATTTAAAGCGGCTTGCGGGAGCCGAGAACATTGCATCGTGGAAAGCCTTGTTGGAAGAACGGGGGCGCGGTAGCGGGCAATGATGCCGAAAAGTTTCAGCTTTAACCATGCCAGTTGGGTAGGTGAACTCTTTCAGGAGCAATTTGATGCACGAAAAACGCTGGGCGCAAACATGGATGTCGATAGGGTTGCTGTGGTTCCTGCTGTGTATCGCTGTTGCACCTACCAACAAAGTCTATCAGCAGGGGTTGGTTGCATTTCTCTGGTTGCCGACTTTGGTGTTCGCCTGGTCTGCGCGAGCCCGAGTGAAGGAAGTGATTCACGAGCAACGCTGGATCTATTTGCCGCTTCTCGGGCTGCTGGTGTGGTCACTCATCAGCCTTTCATGGTCGAGCGCGCACGACCTCAGTCGTGAACCCAAGCGTTTGTTGTACATCGTCGTGTTCCTGTTGTTCTTTCCGGTTTTCGCCAATGGCCGGCCCGATCGCGTGATTCGCATCATGCAGTGGGGAGGGATTGGCTTGGCGGCGGCAACGGTAGTCGCCATCGTCAAGTTTTACGTGATGACGGGCAACGCCTGGAGCGCGCGGGCTGAAGGGCTGGGCGAGTTGTCTCATCCGATTCTGGGGGGGTACGTCATCGGGCTGGCAGCGGTGTGGCTTTTGCTCTGGTCACCTCGCACCGGCTTGACTCAAGCGGCCTGGGCAGTAGCGTTGGCAGTGCTTGGGGCATTTGTGTTGCTTAGCCAGAGTCGTGGCGCTGGCCTGGCTCTGTTTTTTACGATACTTGCCATGCCGATCTGGTGCCGCGACCACCGCAGTCGCGTTGTCGCCGCGGCCGCTCTGGTCGTGGCGTTCCTGGCTTTCTGGTTTTTTGAATCGTATGTCACGGCTCGGGGGGTGTCATTTCGTCCTCAGATCCTGATGGCCAGTTTGCAAATGATCGCGGAGCATCCTTGGATCGGTTTGGGCCTTGGCAGCGGCTACAGGGTGTTCGCCGCCGATCAGTACTTTGACCATGCGCATAACCTGTTCTCCCATATAACCATCTTGCTGGGCATTCCGGGGTTGCTATTGTGGTGTGCGGTTTGGCTTGGTGTGCTGCGCGAGGCCTGGAAAGCCCGAGAGACATTTTATGGCAAAGGAATCATTGGCATCTGGTTGTTCTCGACCCTGGCAATGCAGTTCGACGCCGCCAGCATGAGTGGTACGCCGAGAGCTGAGTGGTTCATCAGCTGGCTGCCCATTGGCTTGGCCAGTGTTTTGGTATGGGCACGGGGCAATCCCGGCGCTTGTGATAAAATTTCGCGTTCTTCCTAATCAGTGAGCCCTACGATGAGTGATGCACCGCCTGACGCGGGACAGGATTCCAGCCTGAAAATCTATCTTCGGCTGTTGGGGTATGTAAAACCCTATATTGGCCTTTTCCTGCTGAGTATCGTGGGTTTCATCATTTTTGCTTCCACGCAGCCGATGCTGGCCGGGATTCTCAAATATTTCGTCGACGGCCTGAGCAATCCCGAAGCGGTGCTCTTCCCGAATGTCCCCTATCTGAAAGACTTGCAGCTGCTGATGGCCGTGCCGTTGCTGATCATCCTGATCGCGGCATGGCAAGGTTTGGGTTCGTTTCTTGGTAACTATTATCTGGCGAAGGTCTCGCTGGGGCTGGTCCATGACCTGCGTGTCGAGTTGTTCAACAAGCTGCTGGTTCTGCCCAATCGCTATTTCGATACCCACAACTCCGGGCATTTGATCTCGCGTATCACCTTCAACGTGACCATGGTGACCGGTGCGGCTACCGATGCCATCAAGGTGGTGATCCGCGAAGGTCTGACCGTGGTGTTCCTGTTTGCCTACCTGGTGTGGATGAACTGGAAGCTGACGCTGGTGATGCTGGCGATTCTGCCGTTGATCGCAATGATGGTCGGTAACACCAGCAAGAAATTCCGCAAGCAGAGCAAGAAGATTCAGGTCGCCATGGGCGACGTGACTCATGTCGCTTCCGAAACCATCCAGGGCTATCGCGTGGTGCGCAGCTTCGGCGGCGAGAGCTATGAAGAGCAGCGCTTTGCCGCCGCCAGCCAGGGCAACACTGACAAACAACTGCGCATGACCAAGACCGGCGCGGTCTATACGCCCATGCTGCAGTTGGTGATCTATACCGCCATGGCCGTGTTGATGTTCCTGGTGCTGTTCCTGCGCGGCGACGCCACCGCCGGTGATCTGGTGGCCTACATCACCGCCGCGGGTTTGCTGCCAAAGCCGATCCGGCAGTTGTCGGAAGTCAGTTCGACCATTCAGAAAGGCGTGGCCGGTGCCGAAAGCATTTTCGAGCAGTTGGACGTCGAACCTGAAGTCGACAACGGCACCGTCGAGCGCGAGCGCATCAACGGCCACCTGGACGTGCGCAATCTCAGCTTCTCTTACCCTGGATCCGACCGTGAGGTGCTGAAAAACATCAGCTTCTCGGCGGCACCGGGGCAAATGATTGCCCTGGTCGGTCGCTCGGGTAGCGGCAAGTCGACCCTGGCCAGCCTGATTCCGCGTTTCTATCATCACGATATTGGCGAAATCCTGCTCGACGACGTCGAAATCGAAGATTATCGACTGCGCAATCTGCGCCGGCATGTGGCGCAGGTCACGCAGCATGTGACTCTGTTCAACGACACCATTGCCAATAACATTGCCTACGGCGACCTGGCCGGCGCGCCTCGCGCCGACATCGAAAAAGCCGCCACCGATGCCTACGCGATGGACTTCATTTCGCAAATGCCTGATGGCCTCGATACCCAGGTCGGGGAAAACGGCGTGCTGCTGTCCGGTGGCCAGCGTCAGCGCCTGGCCATCGCCCGGGCTCTTTTGAAGAATGCACCGCTGCTGATTCTCGATGAGGCGACATCGGCACTTGATACCGAGTCCGAGCGTCACATCCAGGCCGCACTGGATCAGGTCATGAAAGGGCGTACCACGCTGGTCATCGCTCACCGTTTGTCGACCATCGAAAAGGCCGACCTGATTCTGGTAATGGACCAGGGCCAGATCGTCGAACGAGGCACTCACGCACAGCTGTTGGCGCAAAACGGCTACTACTCGCGCCTGCATGCAATGGGGCTGGATGCTCCGGCGGAAGACATCGCCTGATCGCCGTAACAGGGTGGGCCCGGCTCACCCTGTTACAACCTTGGCGCGCAATGCGCCTGAGGATTTGTATCCAGATCCTTACTCATGTTGACTAAACCTGAATAAATCTGCGCAGCGCTCTTGTTAAGGTTCCTGAACGAACTTTGACTTCAATCGAGAGGGCTATCCCTTTCGCGCGGGTGCTGGAATGTTGCAACGTTATCTCTGGAAGCTGCTGCCCAAGACGCAGCGGCAATTCTTGCTGGGCCGATTATCGGTGGTGGATCGGCAGGTGGTGAACAAGTCGATGTCGGCGAATGTGTGTTTCCCCCGACCTTTCCAGCAGCGCTCCTGCCTGTTCATCCACGTTCCGAAGTGCGCCGGCAGCAGTGTCTGTGTCGCATTGTTCGATGGCTGGACCCCGGGGCACTTGCCGCTGTATTGGTACGAACAGCAATTTCCCGAACAGTTTTCCAGCAGCTTCAAGTTCGCCTTCGTCCGCGATCCGCTGGAAAGGGCGTATTCGGCCTACGCCTACCTGCGAGGCAATGCCTTGAGTCGACGAGACCAGCCTGCTCAAAGCCTGGTCAGGCATTACCGTGACTTCGACGATTTTGTCGCCCGCTGGCTGCACCCCGAGACGATCCAGCGACAACTGCATTTTGCTCCGCAGACAGACTTCATCACTGACGCCATGGGGCATCTGGCGCTGGATTTCATTGGGTACCAGGAAAATCTGCAGCGGGACTTCCAACTGGTCTGCGAGCAGTTGGGGCACGAGACGGTGTTGCCCCACGTCAATGGCTCGCAACAGCGTCGCTCAGCGGCGGCGCGTGATTTTTGCACCACGCGTACCCGTCGCCTGATCCGGCGTGCCTATCAGCGCGACTACGAGATGCTCGGGTATGAATGAGGGGCTGTCGATATCGAGTCCACGAATCAGCCCCTATGCGTTAACGCTGTCGAGCGCCGACCGGGCCGCGCTCAAGTCGCAACGAGCGCGGTGTGTCTGGCTGACGGGATTGTCGGGTGCGGGTAAATCGACCTTGGCGAATGCGCTGGAGGTATACCTCAATCAACACGGGTTACACACCTATGTGCTCGATGGAGACAATGTGCGTGCCGGGCTCTGTCGTGATCTGGGGATGGGCGCCGACTGTCGCCGGGAAAACATCCGGCGCATGGCTCAGGTGGCGCGGCTGATGGTCGACGCCGGGCTGATTGTGATTGTCGCGGCCATCTCGCCATTCCGAGCCGAGCGCGAGGCAGCCCGAAAGCTGTTCTGCAAGGGGGATTTCATCGAGGTGTTTGTGAGCACCTCGTTCGCGGTTTGCGCACAGCGCGACCCCAAAGGTCTTTACCAGAAGGCCCGGCAGGGGCTCATAAGGGACTTCACTGGGGTCGATAGTCCGTACGAAGCGCCGCTGAAGGCGGAATGCGAGATTGATACCCAGGCGCTGGATATGGCCGAAGCCTGCCAGCATTTGGCAGGTTTTCTGCTCAAAAAATGAGCAGAATTTCGAGCCGTCCCATCCCGTTGCAGCCGTCACACAAGCCGATGCCTACCCTGTGCTAATATCGCGCCCCTGTTCATTCTGTATGTGGGTTGCTCCATGAAGTTGTCCATGCCGCGATTCGATCAAGCCCCTGTCTTGGTGGTCGGCGATGTCATGCTCGACCGTTACTGGCATGGTGGTACCTCACGGATTTCCCCTGAGGCGCCGGTACCGGTCGTCAAGGTCGATCACATTGAGGACCGCCCGGGCGGTGCCGCCAACGTTGCGTTGAACATCGCCGCCCTCGGCGCCCCGGCCTCGCTGGTCGGCGTGACCGGCGACGATGAAGCCGCCGACAGCCTGGCCAACAGTCTCAAGGGGGCTGGTGTTCGGGCGTTGTTCCAGCGCGTTGCGCACCAGCCGACCATCGTCAAGCTGCGAGTCATGAGTCGTCACCAGCAACTGCTGCGTATCGACTTCGAAGAACCTTTCGCCACCGATGCCATGGCGCTGTCGGTGCAGGTCGATGAGCTACTGGAAGGTGTCAAGGTGCTGGTGCTGTCCGACTACGGCAAAGGCGCGCTGAAAAATCACCAGGTCCTGATTCAGGCCGCCCGTGCCCGTGGCATTCCGGTATTGGCCGACCCCAAGGGCAAGGATTTTTCGATCTACCGGGGGGCGAGCCTGATCACGCCGAACCTCAGCGAGTTCGAAACCATCGTCGGTCGTTGTGCCGATGAGCACGAATTGGTGAACAAGGGCGCGCAGCTGATGCACGACCTGGATCTCGGTGCCTTGCTGGTGACCCGTGGCGAGCACGGCATGACCCTGCTGCGTCCGGATCATCCGGCGCTGCACCTGCCGGCCCGTGCCCGTGAAGTGTTCGACGTGACCGGTGCCGGCGACACGGTGATTTCCACCCTGGCGGCGGCGATTGCCGCAGGCGAGGAACTGCCTCACGCGGTCGGCCTGGCCAACCTGGCGGCAGGCATCGTGGTCGGCAAGCTCGGTACGGCGGCGATCAGTGCGCCGGAATTGCGCCGCGCGATCCAGCGCGAAGAGGGTTCCGAGCGGGGTGTGCTCGGTCTCGAGCAGCTGCTGCTGGCGGTCGACGATGCCCGCGCGCACAACGAGAAAATCGTCTTCACCAACGGCTGCTTCGACATCCTGCATGCCGGGCACGTGACCTACCTTGAGCAGGCGCGGGCGCAGGGCGATCGCTTGATCGTTGCGATCAATGACGATGCGTCGGTCAGCCGTCTGAAAGGGCCGGGTCGACCGATCAACAGCGTCGACCGGCGCATGGCCGTGCTGGCGGGGTTGGGGGCGGTGGACTGGGTGATCAGCTTCCCTGAAGGCACCCCGGAAAACCTGCTGCGCGAGGTCAAGCCCGATGTGCTGGTCAAGGGTGGGGATTACGGGATCGACCAGGTGGTCGGCGCCGACATCGTGAAGGCTTACGGCGGGACGGTGAAAGTGCTGGGGCTGGTGGAAAACAGCTCCACCACGGCGATTGTCGAGAAGATCCGCAAGTCCGAGTGATGCCAAAAAGATCGCAGCCTGCGGCAGCTCCTACAGGGAAACGCATTCCAATGTAGGAGCTGCCGCAGGCTGCGATCTTTTTCTTTAAGAGCTGACTTTTTTACGCGGCACGATCTTCTTCAGCAGCTGTTTTGCCTTTCCGCCCAGCAGCGCCAGCCCCGAATTTTTCCCCGGCGGTGTCAAACCCTGCTGCCGCACCCAATCCTTCCAGCGAATCCGTTCTTCCTTGACCAGCCACCCTTCCTGCCGGGCAAAGCTTTCGGCCAGGTACAGCCCGCGGGTGCTCGCCGGGTACAGTTGATCCTTCTTCAATGTGTAGAGCTCGGCCAAAGGATGGCCGTCCTGCAAGGGCATCAGGTACAGGTCGGGGCGCTTGCGGTCCAGGCGGGCCACCAGTTGATCGCCTTCCAGGCGCTCGTCGACATGGAACAGACTCAGGGACTTGGCTTCCCGGGGCACGTCCAGGCGCAAATCGTAGATCAGCTGCAAGGAGGCCGTGGGCAGGTGCACATAGGCCCGTGGGCGTTCGATCAATTGCAGGTTGGCGCAACGTACCGGTCGTGCCGACCCCGACAGCGGCGACAGGCGAAAGGGCAGCGCTTCGCGATAGTGCAGCGCCGACGAATAGGGCGCCGGCAGCCAGGTGTCGTTGAAGCGACCATTGAGCCAGCCTTCCGGTGTTTCCAGCAGGCATTCCTCGGCGATTTCCTGAATGGCCGTATGCAGTGGCAGGTTCAGTTCATGGGCTGGCACATAACCGGAGATCAGCTTGAGCACCACATCGCCACGGTCCTGTCGACGTTGGCGAACCAGCACCCAGTAATCGCGATTCTGCCAATGCAGGGTCAGGCGCACCGAAACCCCGAGGTTGGCCAGTTCCAGGGCAAAACGCTGGTTATCGGCGACCGTCACCGGGCGGCGGCGCTGCAGGATCTGGGAGAAGTTCAGCGGTCTCCCGACGCTCTGGTAACACAGGCCTTCGGGAGTCGCTTCGACGAATAACGGCAGGGTCTTGAAGTTGCTCGGATTCTTTCTGATGAGCGTACGCGGCATGTCGGCTCCTGCTTAAGGCCGCGTAGGGCGGCGTCAGTTGCTACGTAGGATCTGGGCTACGGTCGAGACATTGTGGGCGAGGTGCAGCGGATTGATGGTCCCGACAATAGCACTGGCAACACCCGGATGTTCGAACAGCAATTCGAAACTCGCGCGCACCGGGTCCACACCCGGGCTCAGACATACATGACCGCTGGCGAGGGCTTTTTTCACCAGAATGGCTTTGCCGTGAGCAGCAGCATAGTCAATGACGGGCTTTTCGTTCTGTTCGTTCAGATTGTAGGTGACCATCGCGCAATCACCTTGCTCCAGAGCCTTCAAACCGCCCTCGACGGTTTTGCCGGAAAAGCCGAATCCGCGAATCTTGCCTTCGGCCTTGAGCGCCGCGAGGGTTGCGTAAACCTCACAGTCGTTGAGGATCGCGAGGTCGTTGCCGTCGGAATGCACCAGCACCAGATCGATGAAATCCGTCTCCAGGCGTTGCAGGCTGCGTTCCACTGACAGTCGCGTGTGGGCGGCGGTGAAATCGTGACGAGACTGTCCGTCGGCAAATTCTTCGCCGACCTTGCTGACAATGACCCAGTCCTGGCGCTGCCCGCGCAGCAACGGGCCGAGACGTTCCTCGCTGCGACCGTAGGCCGGGGCGGTGTCGATCAGGTTGATGCCCAGGTCGCGGGTGAGCTTGAGCAGCCTGCGTGCGTCGTCGTCATCAGGGATCTGAAAGCCGTTGGGGTACTTCACCCCTTGATCGCGGCCGAGCTTCACCGTGCCCAGGCCCAGCGGCGAAACCAGCAGGCCGGTGCTGCCCAAGGGGCGATGCAGATCGTGCAGGGTCGGTTGGCTCATGGCAGCAGTTGCTCCCAGGCCGGCACTCCGAGGGGCGGCTTCGGCAATTCTGGCAGCGGGGTTGCCGGACCCGGCTGGATACCGTCGCGGGTCAGGCTGTCGATGACGCGGTCGGCAAAGTCCGGTGCCAGGGCAAGCTTGGTTGGCCAGCCCACCAGCAGTCGGCCCTCTTCGGCCAGGAATGCGTTGTCGGGGCGGGTCAGCCCCGACTGCAGCGGCTCGGCGCGATCCACACGCAAAGTGGCCCATTGAGCGGTGTTCAGGTCGATCCAGGGCAGCAACTGGCCGAGTTCTTTCTGCGCGGTGGCGATCTGTTCGGCGGGCTCGCGAGCCACGCCATCGGCTTCGGCAATATCGCCACCCATGTACCAGACCCACTGGCCGTCGGCGGCCGGGTGGGTCGTCACGGTGAGGCGCGGTTTGGTGCCACCGCCCAGGCAATGGGCGTACAGCGGTTTGAGGCCCGGGCCCTTGGCGATGATCATGTGCAGTGGGCGGCGTTGCATGGCCGGATGGCTCAGGCCGAGTGCTTCGAGCAAGGAGGCCGTGCCGGCGCCGGCGCTCAGGACAATGCGTTGCGCACGAATTTCCCGCTCGTCCACCTTGAGCCCGACCAGTACGCCGCCTTCCAGCAGCGGTTCGATCTTCTGCCCGGCGAGCAAGCCATCGCCCGCCAGGTCGGCCAGGCGCTGGATCAGGCTTGGCACGTCGATCACCAATTCGGCCAGGCGATAGACCTTGCCCTTGAAGCGCTTGTCTTGCAGGGCAGGGGGCAGTTGATCGCCCTTGACCTGATCGACGCGCCCACGCACGGCCTTGCTGGCGAAGAAACTGGTGAGATTGCCGGCGATCGTGCCGGGGGACCACAGGTAATGGGCTTCGGAGAGCAGGCGCACGCCGGACAGGTCGAGCTCGCCGTTGCCGGCCAGGGCCTCACGCCAGCGGCGGGGCATGTCGGCGATGGCTTCCGAGGCGCCGGTGAGGGCGCCGTGCAGGGCGTATTTGGCGCCGCCGTGAATAATGCCCTGGGACTTGATGCTCTGCCCGCCGCCGAGGCTGGCGCTTTCCACCAGCACGGTCGAAAACCCCTGGCGGCGCAGGCGCGCATTCAGCCAGAGGCCGGCGACACCAGCGCCGACAATCAGAACGTCGGTGGAAATAACGGATGGCATGCAGCGACCTCGAGTGTTCAAGACAAGGGCGCAGTATACAGACTCGAAGATTGGAGGGGCTGTTGCACCTGTGGGAGCGAGCCTGCTCGCGAAGCGGTGTATGAAGCAACAGAGATGTTGAATCTACTGCCGTCATCGCGAGCAGGCTCGCTCCCACAGAGGATGGTGTTCGGGTTTCAGTGCCCTGTGCTTTTGGAGAAGAGCTGGATGACGACAACCCCCAGCACAATCAACGCCATCCCCAGCATGGCCGGCACATCCAGCTTCTGCCCATAGAGAAACAGCGCGGCCACGCTGACCATCACGATGCCCATGCCGGCCCATACGGCGTAAGCCACGCCCACAGGCACGCTGCGCACCACCAGGGTCAACATCCAGAAGGCAATGCCATAACCGATAATGACCAGGATCAACGGCAGTGGGGTGCTGATGCCTTTGACGGCTTTCATCGAAACAGTGGCAATCACTTCGGCGCAGATGGCTATGGCCAGGTAGTAGTAAGCGGTCATGGTTCAATCCTCGTGTGAAGTGTTGCTCTCTGAGGTCGGCATTCTAGAGATTCCCCAGATGCGGTAAAGTCATTACCTATCTGTTCTGAAGATGGGTTGGTCATGAACATTCAATGGAATCTGGAGCAGTTGCGCTTGTTTGTGAGCGTAGCGGAGCAGCGTTCGTTTTCCGCCGTGGCACGAGACCAGCGCAAGGCGCAGTCGGCGGTCAGCAGTGCGATCGCGCTGCTGGAGGAAGATTTGGGCGTGAGTTTGTTCGACCGCAGCAGCGGTCGTCAGCCCAAGCTCACCGAGGCCGGTACCGCCTTGCTGGAGGAGGCCCGGGAAGTGCTGCGCCAGTGTGAGCGCCTCAATGGCCGGGCATTGGCGATGATGCGCGGGCAAGAAGCTCGCCTGCGGCTGGCCCAGGATGAGGCGATGCCTTATCAGCCGATCATCGAAAGTTTCGAGGCACTTGCCGAGCGCTTTCCCAGCCTTGAAGTGCAATTGACCAGCGCCGCCCAGGGCGAAGTGGCGCGCAAACTGGTGGAGCGCCGTGCCGATCTGGGCTTGCTGTTCTTTCACGACCAGATCCCTGAAGCCCTGGAGCGGCGGGTGCTCGGCAGTGTGGAAATGGTCACTGTCTGTGGCGTCGGTCATCCGTTGGCGAAACAGGCGCAGGTCAATTGCCAGCAACTGGCCCAGCATCGCCAGTTGCTGATGTCGACCCAGTCGAGCATTTATCCCGGCAGCGAGCCGGCCAGCCCGGAAGTCTGGCGGGCGGACAGTTTCTACGTGATGGCCGAGTGGCTGGTGCGTGGCCTGGGCTGGGCCTGGCTGCCGCGTCATGTGGTGCAATACCCGACCTACCAGGGCCAGATGGTCGAGTTGGACAGCGAATGGACCCCGCCAGCGCTGGTGGTGGAACTGGTCTGGCGTCGCGATGAGCCGCTCGGTCCTGCGGCGCGCTGGCTGGCCGAACGTTTTGCCGTGCATTTGCAGGCGATCGGCGAAAAAACCGATAAACTCCGCCGCCATGAATAGAACTCTCTACACCGCGCTGTTTTACCTGGGGCTGCCATTGGTGGCGATTCGACTGTGGCTGCGGGCGCGCAAGGCGCCGGCTTATGCCAAGCGCATCGGCGAGCGCTTCTCCTGGGGCATGCCGGCGATGAAACCCGGTGGCATCTGGGTGCACGCGGTGTCGGTGGGCGAGAGCATTGCCGCCGCGCCGATGATTCGCGCCCTGCTGCAACGTTATCCACAGCTGCCGATTACCGTGACCTGCATGACCCCGACCGGTTCGGAGCGCATCCAGGCGCTGTTCGCCAATGAGCCGCGCATCCAGCACTGCTATCTGCCTTATGACCTGCCGTGCGCGGCGAAGCGTTTCCTTGATCGGGTCCAGCCGAAACTGGCGGTGATCATGGAAACCGAGCTCTGGCCCAACCACATCCACCAGTGCGCCAAACGCGGGATTCCCGTGGCCCTGGCCAATGCACGACTGTCGGAACGCTCGGCCAGAGGCTATGGCCGTTTCGGCAAGTTGACCGGGCCGATGCTCGCCGAGATGAGCCTGTTCGCGGTGCAGACCGAAGCCGAGGCGCAGCGCTTCCGTGAGTTGGGCGCGCGGACGGAAACCGTCGAAGTCACCGGCTCTATCAAGTTTGACCTGGCCATCGACCCGCAACTGTTGCAGCGTGCCGCCGAACTACGTGGGCAATGGCAGGCGCAGGAACGCCCGGTGTGGATCTCCGCCAGCACCCACGACGGTGAAGACGAAGTGGTGCTCGCGGCCCATCGCCGACTGCTGGCGAGCCATCCCGATGCCTTGCTGATTCTGGTGCCGCGTCATCCCGAGCGCTTCAATCCGGTGTTCGAATTGTGCCGCCAGCAGGGGTTCGCCACGGTCCGGCGCTCCAGCGGCGAGCCGGTCACCGCCGGCACTTCGGTGCTGCTGGGTGACACCATGGGCGAGCTGCTGTTTCTCTACGCGCTGGCCGACAGCGCTTTCGTCGGTGGCAGCCTGGTGCCCAATGGCGGGCATAACCTGCTGGAGCCGGCGGCGCTGGCCAAACCGGTACTCAGCGGTCCGCACCTGTTCAACTTCCTCGAAATTGCCTCGCAGTTGCGCAGTGCCGGGGCGTTGCAGGAAGTGGAAGATGCCGACGGATTGGCCCTGGCCGTACAACGTCTGTTCGAGTTGCCGCGGGATGCGCAGCGTATGGCGGAGGCGGGGCTGAAGGTGATGCGCAGCAATCAGGGGGCGTTGCAGCGATTGCTGGATGGGTTGGGGCGGTTGATCAAACGCTAGATCCGCACGCATACCCTGTGGGAGCAAAGCTTGCTCGCGATGGCGATCTCAGGGACGCCATCGCGGGCAAGCCTTGCTCCCACATTGGTTTTCTCAGGGCCGGGCTTTGAGCTGTTCAGCCGCAGCCTTGGCCAGGTCCGGCGGCAGGAAGTCCTTGTCCGGGTTGTAGTCCGGCTTGAGCCAGCGCGCCAGGTCCTGCAGATCCCCCGGGTTCAACGTACCGGCCTGTTGTTTCAGGCGCAGGTTGTCGAGGATGTAGTCGTAGCGGGTGTTGTTGTAGTCACGGACCGAGGTGTACAGCGAACGCTGCGCATCCAGCACGTCGACGATGTTTCGCGTCCCCACCTGATAGCCGATCTCGGTTGCTTCCACCGCACTCTGGTTGGAGATGATCGATTGTTTGCGCGCCTGGACCTGCTCAACGTCGGTGTTCACCGCGCGGTGCAGGTCGCGGGTGTTTTCCACGATGGAGCGGCGCAGGGATTCGCGTTGCTGCTCGGTCTGATCCAGTTGGGCATACGACTGACGGACCTGGGAATTGATCAGGCCGCCGCTGTAGATCGGAATGTTCAGTTGCAGCCCCACCGACGTTTGCTCGACGGGGCCACGGAACGGTTGTGGGAAGCCGTTCGGGTTGCTGAAGCCCAGGGCATCGTTGTCGCCTTTCTCGTATGTGGCCACCGCATCGACCGTTGGCGCATGCCCGGCCTTGCGTTGCTTGAGGGTTTGCTCGGCGGCACTGACCGCGTAATTGCTGGCCAACAAATTGAGATTCTGCTGGGCAGCCGTTTCGACCCAGGCCTTGGCGTCGTTTGGCGCGGGCGGCAGGATCGGCAGACTGTGCTTGATGCCCTGGATCGAGTTGTATCGACGGTTGGTCAGGGTGACCAACGCTTCGAACGCATCATCCACCTGACGTTGCGCAACGATGCGGTTGGCCCGTGCGGTGTCATAGCTGGCCTGTGAGTTAAGGACGTCGGTCTTGTCCGAAAGGCCGACATCGAAGCGCTCATTGGACTGATCGAGCTGACGCTTGAACGCGGCTTCCTCGGCCTTGGTGGAGGCGAGGTTGTCCTGACTGCGCAGCACATTGAAATAGGTGTCGGCGGTTTGCAGGATCAGGTTCTGTTGGGTCGCCGAAAGCTGCAGCGCAGCCTGTTCGTTGACATCCTTGGCCGCCTGGAACTGGAACCATCGATCAGCGCGGAACAGCGGTTGCGCCAGGGTGGCCTGATACGAATGGGCGTCACGGTTGGCGGTGGCCGAAGGCTGGTCGAGCTTGGTGCGTACGGCGGTCACATCGGCACCGCCAGACAGGTTGGGCAGCAACCCGGCGCGGGCCTGGGGTACGACTTCTTTCTGCGCGCCGTATTGGGCGATGGCCGCCGCGAGGTCGGCGTTGTTATCCACCGCTTCCTGATAAACGCTGACCAGGTCGGTCTTGGTCGATAAGGGCGCTTCTGCTGCCCAGGCCATTCCATTGGACGCACAAGACACGGCAATGGCCAGTGAGAGTTTGCGCAGCATTCGGCGATCCCTAGAAAATTACACTGATAATTTGAGCGCCAAGGCTACGGCGCGGCACATGGAGCGTCAATGCGCAGCATGGCCGTTGCGAGTGTAGTTGCACGTACGTTTGGCAACAATCATGACGTTCCCGGTAATTGCGCCATTCATCACGGTGTTTATCGCGGTGTTGGCGTTCTTGACCAGTTGTGTCTAGACTGGCCCCGTTCTTGTCGGGGTGCCTTGCTATGAGGCTGAGATCGAATAATTTCGGATCCCGTTGAACCTGATCAGGTTAGCGCCTGCGTAGGGAACAAGATTTCTCGTCACCCGGCGAGTCCTCTTGTGCTTCGTCCGGGATGTTGTTCGACAATCGAACACCCTCGAGCACTGAGCACAGCACAGCTGGTTTTCCAGCGCCCGTGCGTCCATTCGTTTACAGGTTCGCTCCGACAAAATTCCACTGCCTGGATGCTGTCTGGAGAGCCCGTGATGACCATAAAAGAAAAGATCGCCACCAACCTGAGTGACTCGGCCAAGGTCGATCAGCAATCGGTTCAGCCGTTTACCCGTTCGAAAAAAATCTACGTCCAGGGCAGCCGTCCCGACATCCTCGTCCCGATGCGCGAAATCAGCCTTGACGTGACGCCGACCGACTTCGGTGGCGAGGTCAACGCACCCGTCACGGTCTATGACACTTCCGGCCCGTACACCGACCCCAACGTGATCATCGACGTGCGCAAAGGCCTGGCCGATGTGCGTTCGCCGTGGATCGAAGCCCGTGGCGACACCGAGCGTCTGAGCGGCCTGAGCTCGAATTTCGGCCAGGAGCGCCTCGCCGATCCGGAACTGACCAAGCTGCGTTTTGCCCACGTCAACAATCCGCGTCGCGCCAAGGCCGGTGCCAACGTCACCCAGATGCACTACGCCCGCCAAGGCATCATTACCGCCGAGATGGAATACGTCGCCATCCGCGAGAACATGAAGCTGGAAGTGGCCCGCGCCGCCGGCCTGCTGGACCAGCAACACGCCGGCCACAGCTTCGGCGCCAGCGTGCCGAAAATCATCACCCCCGAATTCGTTCGTGACGAGATCGCCCGCGGTCGCGCGATCATTCCGGCCAACATCAACCATACCGAACTGGAACCGATGATCATCGGCCGTAACTTCCTGGTGAAGATCAACGGCAACATCGGCAACAGCGCCCTGGGTTCGTCCATCGAAGAAGAAGTGGCGAAACTGACCTGGGGCATTCGCTGGGGTTCGGACACGGTCATGGACCTGTCCACCGGCAAGCACATTCACGAAACCCGCGAGTGGATCATCCGCAACTCGCCGGTGCCGATCGGTACCGTGCCGATCTACCAGGCCCTGGAAAAAGTCAACGGCGTGGCCGAAGACCTGACCTGGGAGCTGTTCCGCGACACGTTGATCGAGCAGGCGGAGCAGGGCGTCGACTACTTCACCATCCACGCCGGCGTGCTGCTGCGCTACGTGCCGATGACCGCCAAGCGCGTGACCGGCATCGTTTCCCGCGGCGGTTCGATCATGGCCAAGTGGTGCCTGGCGCATCACAAGGAAAACTTCCTCTACACCCATTTCGAAGACATCTGCGAAATCATGAAGGCCTACGACGTCAGCTTCTCGCTGGGCGATGGCCTGCGTCCGGGTTCGATTGCCGACGCCAACGACGAAGCGCAGTTCGGCGAGCTGGAAACCCTCGGCGAGCTGACCAAGATCGCCTGGAAGCATGACGTGCAGTGCATGATCGAAGGCCCGGGCCATGTGCCGATGCAGTTGATCAAGGAGAACATGGACAAGCAGCTCGAGTGCTGCGACGAGGCGCCGTTCTATACCCTCGGCCCGCTGACCACCGACATCGCGCCGGGCTACGACCACATCACCTCCGGCATCGGCGCGGCGATGATCGGCTGGTTCGGTTGCGCCATGCTCTGCTACGTGACGCCGAAGGAGCACCTGGGCCTGCCGAACAAGGATGACGTGAAGACCGGGATCATCACCTACAAGATCGCCGCCCATGCCGCCGATCTGGCCAAAGGGCATCCGGGCGCGCAGATCCGCGACAATGCCCTGAGCAAGGCGCGCTTCGAATTCCGTTGGGAAGACCAGTTCAACCTGGGCCTTGATCCGGACACCGCCCGTTCGTATCACGATGAAACCCTGCCGAAGGATTCGGCCAAGGTCGCGCACTTCTGCTCCATGTGCGGGCCGAAATTCTGCTCGATGAAAATCACCCAGGAAGTACGCGAATACGCGGCCAACCAACGGATCGAAGCGGTCGACGTGGACGTCGCCCAAGGCATGGCTGAACAGGCCGAGCGCTTCAAGCAGGAAGGCAGTCAGCTGTACCAGAAAGTTTGATCTGACCCGAAAAGGTGGGGCCTGAAAGGCCCTCTTCGCGAGCAGGCTCGCTCCCACATTGGAATGCATTCTCCTGTGGGAGCGAGCCTGCTCGCGAAGCGATCAAAAAAACAACAAATGTCCCTCTGAGATAACACCCTTGAGCATTCAACCCAGCACTTATTCACCCGATATCGCAGTGCCGACCGACAAACGTGTCTTCGGCGGCCGCGATCTGTTTTCCCTGTGGTTCTCCCTCGGCATCGGCCTGATGGTCCTGCAGACCGGTGCCTTGCTCGCGCCCGGTCTTGGCCTGTCCGGCTCGTTGCTGGCGATTTTCCTCGGCACCCTGGTCGGCGTTCTGCTGCTGGCCGCGGTCGGCGTGATTGGCAGCGATACCGGTCTGTCGTCGATGGCGGCACTCAAGCTCAGCCTCGGCGCCAAGGGCGCGAGCCTGCCGGCGGTGCTGAACCTGCTGCAACTGATCGGTTGGGGCTCGTTCGAAATCATCGTCATGCGCGACGCCGCCAGCCTATTGGGGGCGCGTGCATTCAGCGAAGGCAGCCTGCTGTCGAATCCGCTGCTCTGGACGGTGTTCTTTGGTGGCCTGGCGACCCTGCTGGCCGTCAGCGGTCCGCTGACTTTCGTGCGGCAGATCCTGCGCAAGTGGGGCATCTGGCTGCTGCTGGCCGCCTGCACCTGGCTGACCTGGAACCTCTTTGCCAAGGCTGACCTGGCCGCGTTGTGGGCCCAGGCCGGTGACGGTTCGATGCCGTTCGCCGTGGGTTTCGACATCGCCATCGCCATGCCGCTGTCGTGGCTGCCGCTGATTGCCGACTACTCGCGTTTCGGCAAGCGCGCGAAGAACGTCTTCGGTGGCACCGCGATCGGCTTCTTTATCGGTAACTTCTGGCTGATGAGCCTGGGCGTGGCCTACACCCTGGCGTTCGCGCCGAGTGGTGAAGTCAATGCGCTGCTGCTGGCACTGGCTGGTGCTGGCCTTGGGATTCCGCTGTTGCTGATCCTGCTCGATGAGTCGGAAAACGCCTTTGCCGATATTCACTCGGCGGCGGTGTCCAGCGGGATCCTGTTGCGCATGAAGGTCGAGCACCTGGCGCTGGCCATCGGTGTGGTCTGCACCTTGATCGCCTTGCTGGCGCCTCTGGCTCAGTACCAGAACTTCCTGCTGCTGATCGGTTCGGTGTTCGCGCCGCTGTTCGGCGTGGTGCTGGTGGATCACTTCATCCTGCGCAAGCGCAGTGGCCAGGTAGCCTCAGCCGCGTTGCGCTGGCCGGCGCTGCTCGCCTGGCTGGGCGGCATCAGCACTTATCATCTGTTGGCCAATCTGTACCCGGACGTCGGTGCAACCCTGCCGGCACTGGTCCTGGCAGGGCTGTTGCAGCTGGTGCTGGGCCGTGCCTTCAGCTACGGCCGGGAAACAGCTCGGGCTTGAGAATGCCATTGAGACGAGGGTAGGGGATCTTCAGTTCGACATGGCCCAGCGCGTAAGGCGCGATGGTGGTGGTGTCGTACTTGAGGATCACCGCGCCGTAGGTCAGCGCCACGTTCTGGGTTTTCTGGAACGGCCAGTTCTTGACGAACTCCGGCTCCTGATCGAGCTTGGTGCTGATCAGCCAGCTGTTGTGCGCGACCTGCGCGGCTTTCCAGAACGCTTCTTCCTGCCCCGGCACCAGCATGTCCGACAGCGTCAGCACCCTGTGTTCCTGGCGTGAATAGTTGATGAAGCCTCGCCCCGGCATGCCATGGGCACCGCCGGTGTCCAGGTAGCTGGACAATTCGACAATCACCAAGCCGTCATGCTGCTCGCGTACCTTGGCTTGCAGATAACTGCTGTACCGCGGTCCGGCGTTGCGCAAGAACTGTTCGCGGTAAGCCGCCAGCGTCGGCGCGGCCGGGCTGTCGGGCGAGGTGCGGGTCATTTGCAGCAGGCGTTTTTCGACGACGTTGTCCAGCACGGGTTCGGCGGGAAAGTGCACGATGTCGATGTTCACCAGCGGGCAGTCCTGGTCCGAGCAGCCTGGCTTGAGCTGTTCGGTGGCGTCGCGGGTAGTCTCCAGCGGCACGCGATAGTTGGGCTGGAACAGGCTCTGGCAGGCGCCCAGGGTCAGGGCGATAGCGGCCGCGGAGGCAATTTTAAAAAGCGACATGGGTGTCCTTCATAAAACAGGGAAAGGCAAAAAGTTACCCGCTTCGACTCTCAACGACGCAATCAGTTCGCCACTAAGCTAATTAGAGTGGGTTTCGCCTTCACCGTCTATCCCGCTGACGGGAAAGGGGCTGCATCAAACGGCGCGGGCGCGTTAGGATGGCGCGAAGTCGAGGTTGCAGGAAAAAGGAGCCTCGTATCGGACGCGTAGTAACGAGGATCGTCATGACTGATTTTGCCAATGCCATTCCGACCGCCGTCGATATCGTTCGGCGCGAAAAGTGCTTCGAGGGCTTCTACAAGCTCGATCGCGTGCACTTGCGCCACGAATTGTTCGCGGGGGGCATGAGTCGTGAAATCAACCGGGAATTGTTTGTCCGCCACGATGCCGTATGTGTCCTTCCTTACGATCCGCAGCGCGACGAAGTGGTGCTGCTGGAGCAGTTTCGCGTAGGCGCCTTGGGCAAGACCGACAATCCATGGCTGGTCGAACTGGTCGCTGGTCTGATCGACAGGGACGAACAACCGGAAGAAGTTGCTCGCCGCGAAGGGCAGGAGGAAGCTGGGGTTGTATTCGGGGCGCTGTGGCCGATGACCAAGTATTTTCCATCGCCCGGCGGCAGTAATGAATTCGTGCACCTGTACCTGGGGCGTTGCGAGACAACCGGGGTCGGCGGCCTGCATGGGCTGGAGGACGAGGCAGAAGATATCCGCGTTACGGTGTGGGCTTTTGATGATGCCCTGCAAGCCGTACGCGACGGACGTATTGCCAACGCGGCCACAATCATTGCCTTGCAATGGCTGGCTTTGAACCGCGTTGAAGTGAGGGGGTTATGGTCGTAAACAAGCTGCGCGAGCGCTATCGGGTGGACCTGGCGGGGCTGCAAGCGTCCTGCGAGGCGAACTACGCGCGCCTGATGCGACTGTTGCCGGACATGCGCAGCGAGCCGGCGGCGCGGCGCATCGCAGTGACCCATGGCGACCAGATGCTCGGCGTGCTGGCGCTGGAAGTGCTGCAGGTCTGTCCCTACACCACCACCCTGCAAGTGCGCCAGGAACACAGCCTGCCTTGGTTGCCGGTGCCGCAACTGGAAGTGCAGGTCTATCACGACGCCTGCATGGCGGAAGTGGTCAGCGCCGAACATGCCCGGCGCTTTCGCGGCATCTATCCTTACCCGAACGCCTTGATGCACCAGCCTGATGAAAAGGCCCAATTGAACATGTTCCTGGGCGAGTGGCTGAGCCATTGCCTGGCGCTGGGGCATGAGTACGAAGTAGTACGTTAACGTTCTTGTGAACTGCGTCAGGTTCGCCGATTCCCCTTTTCGATCATCCCCCAGCATAATTGCGCCACTGACCCCATCCCGTGATCACGCCCTGGGAGAACGCCTTGCCGAGCGTATCCACATTGACCACCACCGACACGGCGTTGCTGGTGCAACTCTCCGACAGCCACCTGTTTGCCGAGGCAGACGCTGCGCTGCTGGGCATGAACACCCGCGACAGCCTGCAAAAAGTCATTGATCTGGTGCGCATGCAGCAACCGCGAATCGATCTGATCCTGGCTACCGGCGATCTGTCCCAGGACGGCACGCTGGAGTCCTACCAGCAATTTCGCGACGCGACCCGCCAGCTCGATGCGCCGGCACGCTGGATTCCCGGCAATCACGACGAACCGCTGATCATGGCCGAAGCCGCCGTGGAAAGTGCGTTGCTGGAGTCGGTGGTGGACATTGGCAACTGGCGTGTCACCTTGCTCGACTCGGCAGTGCCAGGCTCGGTGCCGGGGTATTTGCGCGACGACCAGTTGCAGTTGCTGGCCCGCTCGTTGAGCGAGGCGCCGCAGCGCCATCATCTGGTGTGCTTTCATCACCACCCGGTATCGATCGGTTGTGCCTGGATGGAGCCGATCGGGCTGCGCAATCCCGACGCACTGTTTGCGGTGCTGGATCGTTTTCCACAGGTGCGCGCCGTGCTCTGGGGGCATGTGCATCAGGAAATCGATCAATTGCGTAACGACGTGCGCCTGATGGCTTCGCCTTCGACCTGCATTCAGTTCGAACCGGGTAGCGAAGATTTCAAGGTCGGGGAGCAGGCGCCTGGTTATCGATGGTTGCGCCTGTTGCCGGATGGGCGGCTGGAAACCGGCGTAGAGCGGGTGACCGGGTTCGACTTCCAGGTCGATTACGGCTCCAACGGTTACTGATAAAGCCCTCGTAGGAGCTGCCTCGTTGCACTCGGCAGCTCCTACAGTAAACTCCCTCCTTCTTTACCCGACCCACAGGGAGTCTTCATGTCCGGCTCGATCCTCTATATCCACGGTTTCAACAGCGCGCCCGCCTCGAAAAAGGCCACGGTGTTGAGCGAAGTGATGGGGCGCCTGGGCCTGGGCAATCACCTGCGTGTCCCGGCTTTGCATCACCATCCCCGCGAGGCCATTGGCCAGCTGGAACAGGCGATTGTCGAGCTGGGTCGGCCATTGCTGGTCGGCAGCTCGCTCGGCGGCTACTATGCGACTCATCTGGCCGAGCGTCATGGCTTGAAAGCCCTGTTGATCAACCCTGCTGTCAGTCCGCACCGGATGTTCGACGGATTCCTGGGAACGCAGAAAAACCTGTATACCGATGAGACCTGGGAGTTGACCCACGACCACGTGACGGCCTTGGCCGAGCTGGAAGTGCCGGCACCGCAGGACCCGCAGCGTTATCAGGTGTGGTTGCAGACCGGAGACGAAACGTTGGACTATCGCCTCGCCCAGCAGTATTACCGGGCCTGTGCATTGCGTATCCAGGCCGGTGGCGACCACAGTTTCCAAGGCTTTGCCGAGCGGCTTCCGGCCATACTGAGTTTTGCCGGTATCGGGGTGGATGTGTATCAGGCCATCGATTTCACGGCGCTTTGAACTTGCGGCAGGCGTTGCCCCTTTTTGTACTGAATTTTTTTCACTGAACAGCTTTTCACTGAAGGACGACGAGACCCCATGGCCACTCCCAGCGCTAGCTCTTATAACGCCGACGCCATCGAAGTCCTCTCGGGCCTCGACCCGGTGCGCAAGCGCCCCGGCATGTACACCGACACCAGCCGACCGAACCACCTCGCCCAGGAAGTCATCGACAACAGCGTCGACGAAGCCTTGGCCGGGCATGCCAAATCGGTGCAGGTCATCCTGCACGCCGATCACTCGCTGGAAGTCTGTGACGATGGTCGTGGCATGCCGGTGGACATTCACCCCGAAGAAGGCGTGTCGGGCGTCGAACTGATCCTCACCAAGCTCCACGCGGGCGGCAAATTCTCCAACAAGAACTACCAGTTCTCCGGCGGTCTGCACGGGGTGGGTATTTCCGTGGTCAACGCCCTGTCGACGCAAGTGCGAGTGCGGGTCAAGCGCGACGGCAATGAATACCAGATGACCTTTGCCGACGGCTTCAAGGCCACCGAACTGGAAGTGGTTGGTACCGTCGGCAAGCGCAACACCGGCACCAGCGTGTACTTCTCCCCGGACCCGAAGTACTTCGATTCGCCGAAATTCTCCATCAGCCGTCTCAAGCACGTGCTCAAGGCCAAGGCCGTACTGTGCCCGGGGCTGCTGGTCAGTTTTGAAGACAAGGCCACCGGCGAGAAAGTCGAATGGCATTACGAAGACGGCCTGCGTTCCTACCTGGTTGACGCGGTCAGCGAGTTCGAACGCCTGCCGGATGAGCCGTTCTGCGGCAGCCTGGCCGGTAACAAGGAAGCGGTGGACTGGGCGCTGCTGTGGCTGCCGGAAGGTGGCGACGCGGTGCAGGAAAGCTACGTCAACCTGATTCCGACCGCCCAGGGCGGAACCCACGTCAACGGCCTGCGTCAGGGCCTGCTCGATGCCATGCGCGAGTTCTGCGAGTTCCGCAACCTGCTGCCGCGCGGTGTGAAGCTGGCGCCGGAAGACGTCTGGGAGCGCATCGCGTTCGTGCTGTCGATGAAGATGCAGGAGCCGCAATTCTCCGGCCAGACCAAGGAGCGCCTGTCGTCCCGTGAAGCGGCGGCGTTCGTTTCCGGTGTGGTCAAGGATGCGTTCAGCCTGTGGCTCAACGCTCATCCGGAAACCGGCCTGGCGCTGGCCGAACTGGCGATCAACAACGCCGGTCGTCGCCTCAAAGCCAGCAAGAAAGTCGAGCGCAAGCGCATCACCCAGGGGCCGGCGTTGCCGGGCAAACTCGCCGACTGCGCCGGGCAGGACCCGATGCGTTCCGAGCTGTTCCTGGTGGAAGGTGACTCCGCCGGCGGTTCGGCCAAGCAGGCGCGGGATAAAGAGTTCCAGGCGATCCTGCCGTTGCGGGGCAAGATCCTCAACACTTGGGAAGTCGACGGCAGCGAAGTGCTGGCCAGCCAGGAAGTGCACAACATTGCCGTGGCCATCGGCGTTGATCCGGGCGCGGCGGACATGAGCCAGCTGCGCTACGGCAAAATCTGCATCCTTGCCGACGCCGACTCCGACGGCCTGCATATCGCGACCCTGCTCTGTGCCCTGTTCGTCCAGCACTTCCGCGCGCTGGTCGAGGCCGGTCACGTCTACGTCGCCATGCCGCCGCTGTACCGCATCGACCTGGGCAAGGAAATTTACTACGCCCTGGACGAAGCCGAGCGCGATGGCATCCTCGATCGCCTGGTCGCCGAGAAGAAACGCGGCAAGCCACAGGTCACCCGATTCAAGGGTCTGGGTGAAATGAACCCGCCGCAGCTGCGTGAAACCACCATGGATCCGAACACCCGACGTCTGGTGCAACTGACCTTGGGCGAAGATTTCGCCACGACCTCGGAAATGATGGACATGCTGCTGGCGAAAAAACGTGCGGGCGACCGTAAAACCTGGCTGGAGTCCAAGGGCAACCTGGCCGAGGTGCTGAGCTGATGCGTCAGGGCTTTGCCCTGGCGTGTGCGTTGCTGCTGACCTCGATCACGGTCTCTGCCGAGCCGGCACCCCAACTGCGACTGTTGTCCGAGCATGCCGTCGAAGGCATGCGCGGCGGCAACCTGTCGGGGTTGGCCCAGTGCGGCAAGGAACTGTGGGCGGTATCCGATCGCGACGACGACCAGATCTATCGCCTCGAAACCGGCGATGGTGTCTGGCACGCGGAAACCGTCGGCATCGGTGTTCCTCCCGTGCCGGACAGCGGTTTGCCCTGGGGGCTGCGTTCCCGTGCCTGGGTGGCGTCCTTTGTACGTGGCGGCGATCTGGATTTCGAAGGCATCACTTGCGACAGCGCCGGCAATCGCTACGCCGTCAGCGAGGCCCACGCAGCCGTGCTGCAGATTCCGCCAACGGGGCCGACTTCCTGGCTGAAAATTTCGCCGCTCATGGTCCGTGAAGCACGGGCCAGGGGTATGTTGCTGAACTTCAATGCGGTGTTCGAAGGCCTGGCGGTCAGTCCTGAAGGGGACAGATTGTGGCTGGCTGCCGAGCGCGAGAGCCGCGGATTGTTGCTGATCAAGCGCAAGCAGACTGTCTGGGATTGCGATGGTGGTTGCGTATTGCTGAGCGAAGCCGGAAAGGAAATGCAGCCTGCACAGTTTCCCGGGGCCAAACCGATGCCCAGGGATTTCGCCGACCTGTCGCTGTTCAACGGCAAGCTGTTTACCCTCGAACGCAATGCATACGAGATCTGCCGTCGTGACGCGGTGACGGCCAAGGTCGAGCGCTGCTGGTCTTATGCCAAGGAGGCGTTGCAGGAAAATCGCCGTTACCCGCAGCCCTTTGGGCTGGCGGAAGCGTTGGTGATCGATGAAGAGGGCGCCTGGATCGGTATCGATAACAACAATGATGCCCGCGCCGATGGTGAGGTACGCCCGATCGTCTGGCGCTTTGCCGCGCCTGAGGGTGGCTGGAGCGCCAAGCCGTGACTCAGCAAGCGCCGGGCAAGCGCGCCGGTCGGGTGTTGCTGATCGTGGCGTGGTGCGCCGCGCTGTTTCTGGCGACGCGATTTTTTGGTCAGTGGGAAGAGCGCCAGCAGAACCCGAATGTGGTGATCAGCTCGGAGCAGGGCGATGGTTTTGTCGAGGTGAAACTGGTCAGCAACGCCCAGGGGCATTTCGTCGCCAGCGGCCATATCAACGGCCAGCCAGTGGATTTCATGCTCGACACCGGGGCGACTGATGTGGCGATCCCGGCGGACCTGGCCAATCGCTTGAAGCTCGAAGAAGGTTTCGGTGTGACCCTGAGCACGGCCAACGGCCTGAGCCAGGGCTATCGCACCCGTATCGACCGCCTGCAACTGGGCGACATCGTGCTGCGGGATGTCCGTGCACTGGTGGCGCCCGGCCTGCATGGCGATCAGGTGCTGCTCGGCATGAGCGCCCTGAACAAACTTGAATTTACCCAGCGCGGTGGCACCATGCTGCTGCGCCAGACAACGAACCGATGAGGCCCGCATGAGCGACATTCTTGCAGACAGCTTAGATGGCGTAGAACGCCGATCGCTGGCTGACTTCACCGAAAATGCCTACCTCAACTACTCCATGTACGTGATCATGGACCGTGCCTTGCCGCATATCGGCGACGGCCTGAAGCCCGTACAACGGCGCATCGTCTACGCCATGAGCGAGTTGGGACTGGATGCCGACTCCAAGCACAAGAAATCGGCGCGTACCGTCGGTGACGTGCTCGGTAAGTTTCACCCCCACGGCGACTCGGCGTGCTACGAAGCCATGGTGCTGATGGCCCAGCCATTCAGCTATCGCTACACGCTGGTCGACGGCCAGGGTAACTGGGGTGCGCCGGACGATCCCAAGTCCTTCGCCGCCATGCGATACACCGAAGCGCGGCTGTCGCGTTATTCCGAAGTGCTGCTCAGCGAACTGGGGCAGGGCACCGCCGACTGGGGCCCGAACTTCGACGGCACCCTCGACGAACCGCTGGTGTTGCCGGCACGTTTGCCGAACATCCTCCTCAACGGCACCACCGGCATCGCCGTGGGCATGGCCACCGACGTTCCGCCGCACAACCTGCGGGAAGTCGCCAGCGCCTGCGTGCGCCTGCTCGATGAGCCCAAGGCCACGGTCGAACAGCTCTGCGAACACATCCAGGGCCCGGATTACCCGACCGAAGCGGAAATCATCACGCCGCGCGCCGAACTGCTGAAAATGTACGAAAGCGGCAAGGGCTCGGTGCGCATGCGCGCGGTTTATCACATCGAGGACGGCGACATCGTCGTCACGGCACTGCCGCATCAGGTCTCCGGGGCCAAGGTCCTGGAGCAAATCGCCGCGATGATGCAGGCCAAGCCGTCCAAGGCGCCGCAGGTTGCGGACCTGCGCGACGAGTCGGACCACGAGAACCCGTGCCGCATTGTGATCATCCCGGTCAACAGCCGTGTCGATCATGAAGCGCTGATGCAGCACCTGTTCGCCACCACCGACCTGGAGTCCAGCTACCGGGTCAACGTCAATATCATTGGTCTCGACGGCAAGCCGCAGCTGAAGAATCTGCGTGCCTTGCTGGTGGAGTGGCTGGAATTCCGTGTGCTGACCGTACGTCGGCGCCTGCAATTCCGCCTCGATAAAGTCGAGCGCCGCCTGCACCTGTTGGATGGTTTGCTGATTGCCTACCTCAACCTGGACGAAGTGATCCACATCATCCGCACCGAGGAGCATCCGCGGGCCAAGCTGATCGAGCGTTTCGCCCTGAGCGAAATCCAGGCCGACTACATCCTCGATACCCGTTTGCGTCAGTTGGCGCGACTGGAAGAAATGAAGCTGCGTGCCGAGCAGGATGAACTGCTCAAGGAACAGGCCAAGCTGCAAGCCCTGCTGAGCAGCGAAGCCAAGCTGAAGAAGCTGGTTCGCAGCGAGCTGATCAAGGACGCCGAAACCTATGGCGACGACCGTCGGTCGCCAATCGTCGAGCGCGCCGAAGCCAAGGCCCTGACCGAAACCGAACTGCTGCCGAACGAAAAAATTACTGTCGTTCTGTCGGAAAAAGGCTGGGTGCGTTCCGCCAAGGGTCATGAAATCGACGCCACCGGGCTTTCCTACAAGGCGGGGGACGGCTTCAAGACCTCGGCAGCCGGGCGTTCCAATCAGTTTGCGGTGTTTATCGACTCCACCGGACGCAGTTATTCGGTGGCCGCGCATACCTTGCCATCGGCCCGGGGCCAGGGCGAGCCGCTGACCGGCCGTCTGACGCCACCGCCCGGGGCGAGCTTCGAGTGTGTGCTGATGCCCGAAGACGATGCGCTGTACGTCATTGCCTCCGACGCCGGTTACGGTTTCGTGGTCAAGGGTGAAGACCTGCAGGCCAAGAACAAGGCGGGCAAGGCGCTGTTGAGCCTGCCGAACAACGCGAAAGTGATTTCGCCGCGCCCGGTAGCCGATCGTGAGCAGAACTGGCTGGCGTCGGTGACCACCGAAGGTCGCCTGCTGATCTTCAAAATCAGCGATCTGCCACAATTAGGTAAGGGCAAAGGCAACAAGATCATCGGGATTTCGGGTGAGCGGGTAGCCAGTCGCGAAGAGTTTGTCACGGACATCGCCGTCATACCGGAAGGCGCTACTTTGGTGCTGCAGGCCGGAAAACGTACCTTGTCACTGAAAGCGGACGACCTCGAACACTACAAAGGTGAGCGTGGGCGTCGTGGCAACAAGTTGCCACGTGGCTTCCAGCGGGTAGATGCGCTGCTCGTCGAAAACCTCAATTAAGCGTCCCAGAGCGCTCGATCTACGATTTAACGCGTAGATCGGCGCTTTGACGCTGGAGTCGGAGCGCATATTCACGGATGATATGCCCTTTCAAGCGCCGGCGTGGCCGAGCGTTCTTCATATTTGTTGAGTATTTTCACTGTGATTGGCCTTATGGCGATCACCTGGATGGGGACGATGACTGCTCTGCGCCTTCCTTTTATTTTCATGCTCGCCGGCATTCTTGGCCTGGCGGGTTGCAGCGTGCACCAGCCGGTGTCGCTGTATCAACTGGACAGCGGAAGTCCGGTTCAGCCTGCGCAAAGCGCTGGCATGGCGGTATTGCTGGGGCCCGTAACCGTTGCCGACTATCTGCAGCGTGAAACCCTGTTGCAACGTCAGCCTGACGGCAGCCTGCAAGCTTCGACCGATGGTCGTTGGGCGGGCAGCCTGTCTTCGGACATCGATCAGTTGCTGCTGCGTCAGGTGTCCGGTCGCCTGGACAGCCAGCGTGTCGTGCTGGCACCGGCTACCACGGGTTTCACCCCGGATGTTCAGGTGCTGCTGACCATCACTCGCCTGGATTCGGGCGAAAAGCAGCCGGCGATCCTCGACGCCCAGTGGCGTCTGATCGATCGTCGTGGTCAAGTACGTGACAACCGCATCATTCACCTTCAGGAGCAACACG
This sequence comes from Pseudomonas putida, assembly GCF_050989985.1. GTDB lineage: Bacteria > Pseudomonadota > Gammaproteobacteria > Pseudomonadales > Pseudomonadaceae > Aquipseudomonas > Aquipseudomonas putida_AI. The sequence goes on along the minus strand of NZ_CP158815.1, from coordinate 6,272,054 downwards.
CCGGCACCACGGCCGCGCAGGTTCAGGCTCAGGGTGTGTTGTTGCAGAAACTCGCCGAGCAGTTGTCGGTTGCGCTCAAGCCTCTGGCCAACCAGCCGCCAATTGCCGAAGTGCCAAAAAAGCCGGCAGCCAAACCTGTGGCGCCTGCGGCGGAAGCGGAAAAACAGCCGAAGATCCCGATGGCTGCACCGATCCGCACGGATATGGAAGTGTTCCGCTTCTAAGTCTGGATCGAAACAAAACAAAGCCCGCATTGATGCGGGCTTTGTTGTTTCTGCAGGTTGGAGATCTTTGCTGTCTGTCCCGGCCCCATCGCGAGCAGTCTCGCTCCCACAATTGATCGGGTATGCCCGCAAAGAGTGTGTTCACCGAAGACTCACTGTGGGAGCGAGCCTGCTCGCGATGGGGCCGGCACAGGCGACAAAAAAGCCCGCAGACGATCACTCGCGTGCGGGCTTTTTCACATTAGGGCTGAGGCTTATGCCCGGCGCTCATGCATCCGCGCCAGCTGCCTTTCGAGCATCGACGGATAAGGCTCCATCAGACGCTCCACGCAGCACGCGCCCTCAGGGCTGGCAATCGGTCGGATGCGCGCACGCTGACGGATCAACGCATCGTCACTGATCTTGCGCTCCACCAGCAGCAGATTGCGGCTGTGTTGCGACAGGGCCAGGGCATCCTGGGCAGGGTCGGTCAGCAGCAGGTCGATCTGGCTCAGGCCGAACAGCTCATCGCCCAGGGTCAGGCCCAACTGCAATTGCAGGGTGATGCCGCTGTCGGCGACTTCGATCTGCAACTGGTGACCCAGTGCCCGCAGCAGCTCGCCGCAGCAGATGGCGTTGGTCAGGTAGTCGTCGCCACTGTCCTCAGTGTGGAACAGCATCAGTGTGCTGCCATCGTTCAGGGTATGCAGTTCGCTCTGATAGAGCGACGCAGCCTGGTCGAGGCAGTCACGATAGCGCTTGAGCAGTTCTTCCAGGCGGGCGCGGGGCAGGCGACGCAATTGCTCCTGGGAGCCCAGCTGTACGGCCAGGACCGCGCTGTGTTGCGGAACGCTGGATTTGGCCGGCGTTTTTGCCGGGCTGTCCTCTGAATCATCGAGCAGATCGGCGAAAGCGTCGTCATCATCGTCATCGACGGTGCTCACTGCTCGCCGTGGCGCAGCTTTCACCGCAGTCATCGGGCGGCTTTCGTCGAAGCCGGGTTCGGCATCGTCGTAATCGTTGTCGTCGAACTCGGGTTCCGGCACAGGCTCGGGTTCGGCCGGTTCCGGGGCGAAGTCGGCGTGCAGCTGGCGCGCCAGGTCACCGATCTCGTCCTGGCGTTCGGTGCCCGGGGTGTGCTCGTCGATGTGGCGCAACCACACTCGCAATTGCAGGAGAGGTGTAGTGATGTGCCGGCCCAGGCGCAGGCTCAAGGCCAGGGACAGCGCCAGCAGGATCGCACTCAGGATGCCCATGCTCTGCAGGCTGATGGTCATCGGCTGTTGGAACTGATCCATGTCCAGGCTGATGCGCAGCTGGCCGGCGGTCACGTCCTGGAAGGTGATCTTGCTCTGATAGATGCCTTCGGCCTCGCCCAGCAGGCCGTGCTTGGGACGCTGACCGGCTTCGGCAAGGATGCGGTTATCCATGCTGTAGATGGCGGCGTGGGCCACCAGCTTGTTTTTGGTCAGGTTGTTGAGCAGCACGTTGAGGCTGAGGATGTCGTTGGACACCAACAGCTCGGTGGCGGAGGTCGCGGTCTGCGTGGTCAGGCTTTCACCCAGCGCATCCGCCTGCTCGTGCATGGCCTGCTTGAACTGCAAGCCCATCACGCCGGCATAGATCACCAGGGCCAGAGCGACCAGGATCACGTTATGACTGGCAATGCGCAATGCAATCGGTACACGGCGATGGCGCAGTGCACGGAAGATCAGCAGAAAGAAGTTATCGGTTTTTACTGGCGTGGGCCGGTTCACTTGAGCTCGGCTCTTTTGTCCGTGAAGTTGACGCGCAGTATAGCGACAGGCCCTAGACCGGCAAAGCGCTCGCGGTGCCCGATGGTCACTGAAAGTGGGTAGAATGCGGTTTTTTTCCACTTGCGGGGGTGCGCCTTGCGCGAAATCGTCCTGATAAACATCACGGGATCCGATCGTCCGGGTCTGACTGCGGCCATTACCGGCGTTTTGGCCCAGGGTGGTGTGAACATTCTCGACATCGGTCAGGCGGTGATCCACGACACCCTGTCGTTCGGCATCCTGGTTGAAATTCCCGACACCGAACAGGGTCGGTCGGTACTCAAGGACATCCTGTTCAAAGGCTATGAGCTGGATCAGCAGGTGCGTTTCACGCCTGTGTCCGAGCAGGATTACCAGCAGTGGGTTGGTAACCAGGGCAAAAAGCGCCACATCGTGACGCTGTTGACGCGCAAGGTGACCGCCGGTCAATTGCAGGCCGTGAGTTCGATCACTGCCAAGTACGGCCTGAACATCGATCACATCGACCGACTGTCCGGGCGCATGCCACTCGATACCCCGGCCGATAAGGGCAAGGGTTGCATCGAGTTCTCCGTACGCGGCGAAGCGGCCGATCCACAGGCGTTGCGGGCCGAATTCCTCAGCGTGGCCCAGGAGCTGAACGTCGACATCGCCTTCCAGGAAGATTCGCTGTTCCGTCGCAACCGTCGTCTGGCGGTGTTCGATATGGACTCGACCCTGATCGAAGCCGAGGTCATCGACGAACTGGCCAAGGCGGCCGGTGTAGGCGACAAGGTCTCGGAAATTACCGAGCGGGCCATGGCCGGCGAGCTGGATTTCCGTGCCAGCTTCAAGGAGCGCCTGGCCTTGCTCAAAGGTCTGGATGTGGGTGTGCTGGATTCGATCGGCGCCTCGCTGCGTCTGACCGAGGGCGCCGAAACCCTGTTCGCCGAACTCAAGCGCTTGGGCTACAAGACGGCCATTCTGTCAGGCGGTTTCACCTACTTCGCCAAGCAATTGCAGGCGAAGCTGGGCATTGACTATGTGTTCGCCAATGAACTGGAAGTGGTCGATGGCAAGGTGACCGGTGTCGCGATCGAGCCTATTGTCGATGCGCAGCGCAAGGCTGATCTGCTGAAGGAACTGGCGCACAAGGAAGGTTTGAGGCTGGAGCAGACCATTGCGGTCGGCGACGGTGCCAATGACTTGCCGATGCTGGCGATTGCCGGATTGGGCGTGGCGTTCCGCGCCAAGCCGCTGGTCAAACAGTCGGCCAAGCAGGCGATTTCGACCCTGGGCCTCGATGGTGTGCTGTACCTGCTGGGCTTGCGCGATCGCGACGGCCAGCTCTAACACGACAGGCAACAGTTGATCCCTGTGGGAGCGAGCCTGCTCGCGATAGCATCACCGCGGTTTATCAGATAGACCGCGGTGCCTGCATCGCGAGCAGGCTCGCTCCCACAAGTGTTTCTGCCGATCAGGCTTTTGGCAGGCCCATCCCCTGACCCATCCGCACCGGCGATCCCGCCGCCAGCTCTTCGGCCCATTTCACCTGATCTGGCCCGAACAGCACGACTGCGGTCGAACCCAGCTTGAAGCGACCCAGCTCTGCACCTTTTTCCAGATGGATAGGCGCACGGGCGGCTTCGTCGTAACGGAAGGTCTTCAATTCGCGCTTCGGTGGAGTCACCAGGCCGGCCCAAACGGTTTCGATCGAAGCAACGATCATCGCGCCCACCAGCACCACGGCCATCGGCCCGCGCTCAGTGTCGAAAATGCACGCCACACGCTCATTACGGGCGAACAGTTCCGGCACGTTTTCGGCGGTGGTCTGGTTGACCGAGAACAGGCGGCCCGGAATGTAGACCATTTCGCGCAGGGTGCCGGCCAGCGGCATGTGCACGCGGTGGTAGTCCTTCGGCGACAGGTAGATGGTCGCGAAATCACCGCCCATGAACGGCGCTGCGTTGGCAGCGTCGCCACCCAGCAGTTCCAGCACGCTGAAGCTGTGGCCCTTGGCCTGGAACACGCGGCCGTGCTCGATCGGGCCGAGCTGGCTGACCGCACCGTCGGCCGGGCTGAGGATCGCGTCCGGTGTTTCGTCCAGCGGACGGGCGCCGTCTTTCAGGGCGCGGGTGAAGAAGGCATTGAAGTGCTCGTAGGCGGTCAGGTCTTCGACCAGGGCCTCGGACATGTTCACCTGGTAACGTTTGGCGAACCAGGCGGTGAAGGCATTCTTGAACCAGCGCACGCGGCATTCGGCGATGCAGCCGGCCAGTCGCGAGAGCAGGTTATGGGGTAGCAGGTACTGGCTGACGATAAACAGACGCTTGTTCATTAACTGTCCTTTAAAACCTTAATTCTCTACAGGGGTGTCGGGATGGTTGCCCCATTCGCCCCAGGAGCCGGCGTAGCCCTTGACCCGCGGATAACCGAGGGACTTGGCCACCAGATACGTGAAGCCGGACCGGTGATGGGTCTGGCAGTGGGTAATGATTTCTTTGTCAGGCGTGATGCCCAGTTTCTCTAGGATTTGCGGCATGTCAGTGCGAATACGCAGCTGGCGTGACTGATCCATGCCGGCGGTCCATTCGAAATTGACCGCGCCCGGAATGTGCCCGCCCTTGGCAGCCAGGACTTTCTCTCCGGAGAACTCCAGCGGCCCGCGCGCATCCCAGATCGCCAGGTCGGCAGCGCCGAGCCGGCTTTGCAGGTATTCGCGGGTCGCGGTCGGTTCGTTGTGCAGGGTCAACGGCACCGGGCCACCCACGGGTGCCGGGACCTGAATCGACATCGGCAAGCCTTCTGCCAGCCAGGCCGGCAGGCCGCCGTCGATGTAGTGGTAATTGTGGTGACCAATGACATCCAGCAGCCAGATGAAACGCCCGGCCCAGCCGCCGCCTTCGTCGTCATAGACCACGTAGACCGCATCAGGGTTGTGTCCCAGCTCGCCGAACAGGGCTTCGAGTGCAGCTTGCGGCGGCATCAGCCCCGGCGCAGGCGCCTGGCCAAGCTGGGTGCGTTTCGGGTCGACGAATCGTGCACCCGGAATGTGCCCTTCGGTATAGCGGGCGCTGCTGGTCAGGTCGACCAGAATCAGATCGCGGGATTCGAGGCGAGGGAGCAAGTCGCTCGGCTCGATGACCAGCGGCAAGCCAGAGAAGTCAGACATGTGAGGTCTCCAGAGCACAAAAAGTGGGGATTGTAACGCAGGCTTATTTGCCGCGCTGACTAAAGCTATTCAACGCCTTCTCGATGCACTGCGCGGTTTTGCCAAAGGCTTGCACGGTGATCTCGGAAAACGGTCCGCCACCCTGGTCGGCGACGACGATCATGATCACCCGGCCATTGTTGACCAGTGATCGCAGCAACAGGTGTTCGCCACCAAATTGTGCTCGCAGGCCATTGGGTAACAAGGCGGAAAATTGCGCGTTGTTGTCCGGTGTCACCCGTACCTGAGCCTGTTGCGCAAGCAAACGCTGCAGCACGTTGCTCTGGCTGACCACGAAGTTCAGGCCGGCGGCTTCTTTTGGCAATCCGGCCGTCTGGTGCACCCGCAGATTGGCGTGGGTGCGGTCGGCCATCAGGATCATTACCCGGCGCATGCCACAGGCAACCAATGCATCACGGGCCGAGGTGGTCAGGTGCATGGCGTTGGTGAAGCGACTCGGCTCGACCAGGAGTTCGGCGCATTGGCTGCGCCACTTCGCCAGGTCTTCGGCGGTGGGGGCCGGGGCTGGCAGCAGGCCGGCGTGAACACGATTCGTGCCCCACGGCCAGAGCAGCGCAACGGCGGGGTGCCACAGGTCTGGCATGGCATGGTGGCGCGCACTGTTGGCCGCCTGCTGGTGCAGTTGCTGCTGCACTTCGTCCATCGGGATTTGCAGGTACAGGCTGGTCAGGTACTGCCAGCGCTGGCTGTGTGGGCTGTCCCAGGCCTGTTGCGCCGAAAGAGCCAAGCCGTTGGCCAATAGCACCGTGTTGGCCGGTTGATTGAGCCAGCGGCGCAGGGTCGGGTCGTCGTCGAGGCGATTCTGCTGGCGCAAGGGATGCTCGCTGTCGCGGGCAATTTGCAGCACTTTCACCAGTTCCCGTTGCTCGGTCAGCAACAGTTTATAGCCCTGCTGTACCCAGATCGGCAGGCGCCAGAGGTCCACCAGGGCCAGGGCGATTTGCAACAGGCGCGCGCCAAACAACTGCTTTTCGACTTTGCGCGCCGACTCACCTTTATGGATGACCCGCAGTTCCCAGTCCTCGAGCAACTGCGGATGAGTCAGCGCCAATGGCCACAGTGGCGAGAGAAACAACAGGCTGCCCCAGTGGATGTCCTGCCACAGCCGCGCCAGGCGACTGGCGAAAAAGCCATTGGCCTGTTGTGTGGCGTGCTGGCTGATCATCTGCAGTTGGCGCAGGGGCTTGGGGATTTCGTTCTGGGGTACGGCGGGCAGGCGTTCGAGCAATTCCTCGGTGCGCTTGAGGCCGAGGCGACTGATCGCAACTTCAAGGTTTTCCGCAGGCTCGCTCAAGCTGCCCTGGGTGTGCCGATTGGCTTCGCGGAAGATGCTCAGGGCCAGGGCGGGACTGTCCTGCATCAATTCGGCGATGTTGCGCAATGAGCTGCGATTGTCGCGGATCGCCCGGCAGACACGGTCGTGACTGGCCTGCGGAACCGGCAGTCGCACGCCATCCAGAAGCTTGACCCAGCCGTCGAGGGTGGTCGGTTTTTGAGTCGCAGCGTTAGTTTCGTTAGCCATGTCTGGAGGCGATCATCGTCAGAAATACCGGGGCCCGGAGTGGGTCAAATTGGCTTTTCGCCTGAACTGCCTTTAGTCTGGCGCAGTTTTGCCGATAAGTAGAAGAAGAGATTTATTAACTTCCGAATATGACCTTGAACCCGACTCAGTAAGTGCTCCCCTACCTATGGCTAAAATAATCGGCATCATCGTCGTATTCGCGAGCGTGCTCGGCGGATACGTGCTCTCCCACGGTAAAATTGCCGCTCTGATCCAGCCCTTCGAGGTCATGATCATCGGTGGTGCGGCCCTCGGCGCATTCCTTCAGGCCAACCCCGGCTACATGACGATGCACGTGCTCAAGAAGTCCCTGAGCATGTTCGGTTCGCGTTTCAGCCACGGCTTCTATCTGGAAGTGCTGGGCCTGATCTACGAGATCCTCAACAAGAGTCGCCGCGAAGGCATGATGGCCATCGAAGGCGACATCGAAGACGCCGCCGCGAGCCCGATCTTCGCCAAGTACCCGTCGGTCCTCAAGGACGAACGCATGACCGCGTTCATCTGCGATTACCTGCGCATCATGTCCTCCGGCAACATGGCTCCCCACGAACTCGAAGGTCTGTTCGACATGGAACTGTACAGCCTCAAGGAAGATCTGGAGCACCCGTCCCACGCAGTAAACGGCATCGCCGACGCCATGCCCGGTTTCGGTATCGTCGCGGCGGTACTGGGTATCGTTGTGACCATGGCCTCCCTGGGTGAAGGCGATCAGAAATCCATCGGCCTGCACGTGGGTGCGGCACTGGTGGGTACCTTCTTCGGTATTCTCGCCGCCTACGGCTTCTTCGGCCCGCTGGCCCATTCCCTGGCTCATGATGCCAAGGAAGAACTGAACATCTACGAAGCCATCAAGGCCTCGCTGGTCGCCTCGGCTTCCGGCATGCCGCCATCGCTGGCCGTGGAGTTCGGGCGCAAGGTTCTGTACCCGGCGCACCGTCCTAGCTTCGCCGAGCTGGAACAAGCGGTTCGCGGTCGTTAAGCCATGGAGAACAATCAGCCGATAATCATCAAGCGCGTCAAGCGCATCGCCGGCGGGCATCACGGGGGCGCCTGGAAAATCGCCTTCGCCGACTTCGCCACGGCGATGATGGCGTTCTTCCTGGTGTTGTGGCTGTTGTCTACCGCAACGCCGGAACAGAAGATCGCCATCGCCGGTTACTTCAAGGACCCGATCGGCTTCTCCGAAAGCGGCACGCCCTACATCATCGATTTGGGCGGTACGCCGACCCTGGCGCCGGAAAACACCCTCAACCCCGAGGTGAAGTCCCAGCCGCAGCCGGACAAGGTCACAGTCGACGCCGAACAGGTCGAAGGCATGGCCGAGATGGTCGAGAAGGAGCGCCTCGAGCTGTTGCTGCAGGAGTTGCAGAACAAGGTCGAAGAGAATCCGCAGCTGCAGAAGTTCAAAGACCAGATCATGTTCGAGATCACGCCGGACGGTTTGCGCATCCAGATCGTGGACGCCGAGAACCGGCCGATGTTCGACTCGGGCTCTGCACGCCTGAAGCCGTATTTCGAAGACATCCTGCTGGCCATGGCCGACACCATCAAGGCGGTGCCGAACAAGATCAGCATCAGTGGTCACACCGACGCCAAGCCGTACAGCGGCCAGGGTGATTTCGGTAACTGGGAGCTTTCGGCCAACCGTGCCAACGCCGCGCGCCGTGCGCTGGTGGCGGGCAGTTATCCGGATCAGCAAGTGGCGCGGGTGGTTGGTTATGCGTCGTCGGCGCTGTTTGACCGCGAACATCCGTTCAATCCGGTCAACCGCCGTATCGACATCATCGTGCTGACCAAGAAAGCCCAGCGCGCCATCGAAGGTTCGCAAGGCGCGGAACCGGCTCCGGAGACCCCGCCTGCGGCTCCGGGCGCGGCACCGGCCACGCCGGCCGACCCGAACGCGTTGCCGGCGGACAAGGAACCGTTGCCGGCGCACGAGCTTCGTGAGCGTTTGAACCTGTTTGATGATCCGGCACCGAAGCCGGGTGAAGCGCCCAAGCAGTGACCCATGAAAAAGCCGCGAAATTCGCGGCTTTTTCATGTCTGCGGGAAACGACTCAGTAGCCGTTCTCCGGCAGGCTGGCGATGATCGAGCGGTAGCTGTTCATCCGTTGTTGCTGGACGCGACCGTCTTCCAGGGCCTTGAGCAGGGCGCAACCGGGTTCGCGGTCGTGCTTGCAGTCGCGGAAACGGCAAGTGCCGAGCAGATCATTGAACTCGATGAAGCCGGCTTCGACATCGGCACGGCTGACGTGGCCCAGGCCGAATTCACGGATACCCGGGGAGTCGATCAGCTCACCGCCGCCGGGGAAATGGAACAGTCGCGCGGTGGTGGTGGTGTGGGTGCCCTGGCCGGATAGCTCGGACAGCGGGCCGACGCGGGTTTCGACGTCGGGCAGCAGGCTGTTGACCAGCGAAGACTTGCCGACACCGGACTGGCCGACGAACACGCTGATGCGCCCATCCAGCCGCTGCTGGAGTTGCTCCATGCCATTGCCGTGGTGGGCCGACACTTCGAGCACTGGATAGCCCAGGGTGCGGTAGACGGCGAGCAAGGCATTCAGCGCCGGAGCGTTGTGTTCATCGATCAGGTCGTACTTGTTCAGCAACAGCAACGGCTTGATGCCCGCGTGTTCGGCGGCGACGAGGTAGCGGTCGATCAGGTTGGCGTGGGGCTCGGGCAGCGGCGCGAAAACGATGACGATCATGTCGACGTTGGCCGCCACCGGCTTGAGCTGGCCTCGGCTGTCCGGACGGCACAACTCGGTATGGCGCGGCAGCTGCGCGACGATCACGCCGATACCCTGATTGCCTGCACGCCAGACCACCTGGTCGCCGGTCACCAGCGCCGGCAGGTTGGCGCGCAGGTGGCAACGGAACACCTGGCCGGCATGCTCGCCATCACGGGCCTCGACTTCGACCTGCACACCGAAGTGTGCGATCACCAGGCCGTGCTGTTCCGGGCCCAGGTCGCCACCCTCGAGTGCCTGGACAGCCGAGGACTCGCGTTTGGCGGCGCGGGCAGCGCGTTCGCCCTGAATCTTTTCGATGCGCCAGTTTTGACGACGATTGAGTTGGCGTTTGGCCATGGGTGTTCCGTATCAAGAATGCAGCGATTAGGTAAAACGGCCGCGAGTTTAGCACGCCCGGCCACCTGCCTAGGCTAAACTGCGCAGCATTGCCTAGGAGCCGACACATGCAAAGTTCGCAAAACCTGATCTGGATCGACCTGGAAATGACCGGTCTGAACCCGGACACCGACGTCATCATCGAAATGGCCACCATCGTCACCGACAGTGACCTGAATACTTTGGCCGAAGGTCCGGTCATCGCCATCCACCACAGTGACGAAGTCCTCGCCACGATGGACGAGTGGAATACCCGCACCCACGGCAACTCGGGCCTGACCCAGCGTGTGCGCGAGAGCCGCATCAGCATGGCCGAAGCCGAAGCCCAGACCATCGAGTTCCTGGAGAAGTGGGTGCCGAAGGGCAAGTCGCCGATCTGCGGCAACAGCATCTGCCAGGATCGCCGCTTCCTTTATACGCACATGAAATCCCTGGAAAGCTTCTTCCACTACCGCAACCTCGACGTTTCGACGCTCAAGGAACTGGCGGCTCGCTGGGCGCCGGACGTGCGCGATAGCTTCAAAAAGGGCAGCACCCACCTGGCCCTGGACGACATCCGCGAATCCATCGCCGAGTTGCAGCATTACCGCAAGCACTTCATCAAGTTCTGACTAATGAACGCGGTCTCCATGTAGGAGCTGCCGCAGGCTGCGATCTTTTGACTTTGTTTTAAAGACAACATCAAAGGATCGCAGCCTGCGGCAGCTCCTACAGGGGGCGCGGAAAGCTGCCCTCTTTTGGTGCCTGGGTGAAGTGCGTAGACTGCGCGCCTTTTTCGCAAGGATCGCCACCATGTTGCTGATGCTCTACCTGATCGCCATCACCGCCGAAGCCATGACCGGAGCGCTGTCCGCGGGCCGACGCGGTATGGACTGGTTTGGCGTGGTGCTGATCGCTTGCGTCACGGCATTGGGTGGCGGTTCGGTGCGGGATGTGTTGCTCGGCCACTATCCCCTGACCTGGGTCAAGCACCCGGAATACCTGGTGCTGACCAGCATCGCGGCGATGTTCACGGTATTCACCGCCCGCTGGATGCGTCACCTGCGCTCGCTGTTTCTGGTGCTCGACGCCGTCGGCCTGGTGGCCTTCACCCTGATCGGCTGCATGACCGCCCTGGAAATGGGCCATGGCATGTTGGTCGCCTCTGTCAGCGGTGTGATCACCGGGGTTTTCGGCGGCATCCTGCGGGATATCTTCTGCAACGACATTCCGCTGATTTTCCGTCGCGAACTCTACGCCAGCGTCTCCTTCGCGGCGGCGTGGTGTTACATGCTTTGCCTCTATCTGAACCTGCCGAGCGAACAGTCGATTCTGATCACGCTGTTCGGCGGCTTCCTGTTGCGCTTGCTGGCGATCCGTTTTCACTGGGAAATGCCCAAGTTCGTCTACAACGACGAAGCCTGAAGCGTTTTTACCCGATGCCGTGTTGTTTCAGGGCCCATTCGACGTGTTCGCGGACCATCTCGGACGGGTGCTCGCGCCGTGCCTTCAAGGCCTCGATCACGGGAATTGTCGACGGCGCATTGCCCAGGCCCACCGCCAGATTACGCAGCCAACTCTGATAACCCGCCCGCCGCAGCGGCGAGCCTTCGGTGCTGCTCAAAAACTTGTCTTCATCCCACATGAACAGTTCGGCCAGGTCGGCGTTGTCCAGATTGTGGCGCGGTTTGAAATCGCTTTCCCCCGACGGACGGGCAAAGCGGTTCCATGGGCAGACGATCTGGCAGTCGTCGCAGCCGAATACCCGGTTGCCGATCAACGGTCGCAGTTCCTCGGGAATCGCGCCCTTGAGTTCGATCGTCAGGTAGGAAATGCAGCGGCGAGCGTCCAGTACATAGGGGCCGATAAAGGCATTGGTCGGACAGATGTCCAGGCAGGCGCTGCATCGGCCGCAATGTTCGGTGGCGTGGGGTGGATCCACAGGCAGCGGTAAATCGACGAACAGTTCGGCGAGGAAGAAATAACTTCCCGCCTTGCGATTCAAGACCAAGGTGTTTTTGCCGATCCAGCCCAGGCCGGCCTTTTCCGCGATGGCTTTTTCCAGCACTGGAGCGCTGTCGACGAAGGCGCGGTAGCCGAATGGGCCGATGACGGCCTGAATTTTTTCCGCCAGTTGTTGCACGCGCTTGCGGATCAATTTGTGGTAATCGCGGCCCAAGGCGTATCGCGAGACGTAGGCTTTTTCCGGCTGGGCCAGCAACTGCGCCATTTTTGTATCGCCCGACAGGTAGTCCATGCGCAGTGAAACCACACGCAACGTGCCCGGTACCAGCTCTTCCGGGTGCGAGCGTTTGCTGCCATGGGCGCCCATGTAGTCCATTTCGCCGTGGTAGCCGGCTTCGAGCCAGCGCTCCAGGTGATGCTCGTGCTCACCCAGGTCGAGGCCACTGATGCCGACTTGCTGGAAACCCAGCTCGCGGCCCCAGTCCTTGATGGATTGGGCGAGGGCGGGCAGGTCTGAGGTAATAGCGGGCATGAGGCGAGAGAAACCGGAGCTGAGGTGCGTATAATTCTGCCAGACATCGGAGCCCGAAGACGCATGCCGCACACTAAAGATGATTTCCCCGACGCGCTGTACAGTGCTGCGCAGGTTCGAGCACTCGATGCGAGCCTGATCGCCGCCGGTACACCGGGCTTCGAACTGATGCAGCGCGCCGCCAGGGCTACATGGCGCGCACTGGTACGCCAGTGGCCGACGGCGAATGAATTGACCGTCGTTGCCGGCCACGGCAATAACGCCGGGGATGGCTATCTTGTCGCGGTATTGGCCAGGCGCGCCGGGTGGTCGGTGCGGGTATTGGCGGCGGGCGATCCACAATTGCTGCGCGGTGATGCGGCTTCGGCCCACACCGAAGCCATGGCCGAAAAAATTTCCATTGAGCCCTGGACCGCGCAATCCGAATTGCGCGGCCTCGTGCTGGACGCATTGCTCGGTATCGGCCTCAGCGGTGACGTGCGCGAGCCCTACGCCAGTGTGATTGCTGCGCTCAACGCCAGCGGGCTGCCGGTCGCGGCAGTGGATATCCCCTCCGGGCTGTGCGCCGATACCGGCCGCATCCTAGGTTGCGCGGTGCGAGCCGACCTGACCGTCACTTTCATCGGTTTGAAACTGGGCCTGTTCACCGGTGATGCAGCGGATGTAGTGGGTGAACTGGTTTTCAACGACCTGCACGCCGATCCGCAACTACTGGAGGCTGCGCGGGCCAGTGCCCTTCGCTTGACCGTCGGCAATCTGCCACGCCTGGCTTCCCGGCCAGCCACTTCCCATAAAGGCAAGTTCGGCCATCTGCTGCTGATCGGCGGCGATCGCGGATTGGGCGGGGCGATTCTGCTGAGCGCGCAGAGTGCATTGCGCAGCGGCGCGGGCATGGTGTCGGTGGCGACTCGCAGCGAACATGTGGCAGCCGCGCTGGCGAGAATTCCAGAGGCGATGGTGTTGGGCACTTCCTCGGCCAATCAGTTGATGGAATTGCTTCAAAAAGTGTCCGTTTTGGTCGTCGGTCCCGGTCTGGGGCAAGCCGCCTGGGGGCGTGGCCTGTTGTCCGCTGCTGCCAACGCACCGCTGCCGCAAGTCTGGGACGCAGACGCGCTGAACCTGTTGGCCGAAGAGCGCGTGAATTTGCCTAAAGATTGTGTAATCACGCCTCATCCGGGCGAAGCGGCACGGCTTCTTGGCATCAGTACCGCCCAGGTTCAGGCCGATCGCCCTGCGGCAGCCCATGCGCTGAGCAGAAAATACTCAGCGGTGGTGGTGCTCAAGGGGGCTGGCAGCCTGATCGCCAGCCCCGACGGACGGCTGGCGGTGTGTCATCAGGGGCATCCGGCAATGGCCGCCGCGGGTTTGGGGGATGTTCTGGCCGGCTTGGTCGGCTCACTGCTGGCCCAGGGCATGAGTGCGTTCGACGCTGCCTGCCTGGCGGTCTGGCTGCACGCCAAAGCCGGTGAGCAACAAGGTAAATTCGGCCGTGGGCTGGCGGCCAGTGATCTGATTCCAGCCATTCGTCAGTTGTTGGAGGAGCAAGCACCGTGTCTGAAGTAACCCTGTACCTGGCGGATGAAGAGGCGATGACCGCGTTTGGCGCACGTATCGCCCAGATCACAAAAGGGCATGGCCTGATCTTTCTCGAAGGCAACCTGGGCATGGGCAAAACCACCCTGTCCCGGGGCATTATCCGGGGGCTTGGGCATGTCGGGGCGGTGAAAAGCCCGACCTTTACCCTGGTCGAACCCTACGAGATCGGCAACATTCGGGCCTTCCACTTCGACCTGTATCGCTTGGTCGACCCGGAAGAGCTGGAATTCCTCGGTATCCGCGACTACTTCGAAGACGATGCCCTGTGTCTGATCGAGTGGCCCGATAAAGGTGCAGGCTTTTTGCCAAAGCCTGACCTGACCATTACCATTAGCCCGCAAGACAGCGGGCGTTCGCTGAAAATTTTGTCCCAAGGCTCGCGAGGCGAGTCGTGGTGTGCCGCTTTGGCATTGGAATCCAAATAGATGATGGGGTTAGGTATGCGCTTTCGCGCGTTGGTTGCTGCCGTTGGGGTGTTGTTTCTGGCGGTGACCGTCGACGCTTTGGCCGAGACGAAGGTCAACAGCGTGCGCCTGTGGCGGGCGCCGGACAACACGCGGCTGGTGTTTGACCTGAGCGGCCCCGTGCAACACAGCGTCTTTACCCTGACGGCGCCCGACCGCCTGGTCATCGACATCAACGGCGCGACCCTGGGCGCACCGTTGAACATCAACAGCGCCAATACTCCGATCACGGCGATGCGTTCTGCCCAACGCACGCCGACCGACCTGCGGGTGGTCATCGACCTGAAAAAGGCCGTCACCCCGAAAAGCTTCTCCCTGGCCCCCAATGCCCAATACGGCAACCGGCTGGTGGTCGACCTCTTCGATAACCCGGCAGACGCCGCGCCGCCGCCAGCGCCGACGCCGTCGGTGGCCACTGTGCCGGCCGTGCCGGTCACGCCTGCGGAGCCGGCGATCAAGTTGCCGCCGGCGCCTGCCGGCAAGCGCGACATTATTGTGGTGATCGATGCCGGTCACGGCGGTGAAGACCCTGGCGCTTCCGGCTCCCGCGGCCAGCGCGAAAAAGATGTGGTGCTGCAGATTGCCCGCGAACTGCAGCGTCAGGTCAACGGCATGAAAGGCTTCCGCGCCGAGCTGACCCGTACTGGCGACTACTTCATTCCGCTGCGCGGCCGTACCGAAATCGCCCGCAAGAAGGGCGCGGACCTGTTCGTTTCGATCCACGCCGACGCCGCGCCTTCGGCTGCCGCTTTCGGTGCCTCGGTATTCGCTCTGTCTGATCGCGGTGCCACCTCGGAAACCGCGCGCTGGCTGGCCGACAGTGAAAACCGTTCCGACTTGATCGGTGGTGCCGGCAACGTCAGCCTCGATGACAAGGACCGCATGCTCGCCGGCGTGCTGCTGGATCTCTCGATGACCGCGTCCCTGACGTCCAGCCTGAACGTCGGTCAGAAAGTCCTGAGCAACATCGGTCGGGTCACACCGCTGCACAAGCAGCGGGTTGAACAAGCCGGGTTCATGGTACTGAAGTCGCCGGACATTCCGTCGATCCTGGTGGAAACCGGGTTCATCTCCAATGCCAACGAAGCCTCGAAACTTGCCGCTTCTAGCCACCAGCAGGCGCTTGCGCGCTCCATCAGCAGTGGCGTGCGTCAGTTCTTCCAGCAGAATCCGCCACCGGGCACCTACATCGCCTGGCTGCGTGACTCCGGCAAGATCGCCCAGGGCCCGCGTGACCACCGGGTAAACCCTGGTGAAACCCTGGCGATGATCGCTGTGCGTTATCAGGTGTCGCCAGCCACGCTGCGCAGTGCCAACAACCTGTCGAACGATGAGCTCAAGGTTGGACAGCACTTGACCATCCCGGGTACTGAACTGGCGGCCAAAGAATGAATGAGGTCGTGATCAACCGCGCTCGCATCGAGCTGCTCAGCCCACGGCTGGCGAACCAGATCGCTGCCGGCGAGGTAGTTGAGCGTCCGGCGTCGGTGATCAAGGAATTGCTGGAAAACAGCCTCGACTCTGGGGCCCGGCGCATTGATGTCGATGTGGAGCAGGGCGGCGTCAAACTGCTGCGGGTGCGCGACGATGGCAGCGGCATTTCCGCCGATGACCTGCCGTTGGCCCTGGCCCGTCACGCCACCAGCAAAATCCGTAATCTGGAAGACCTCGAACAGGTCATGAGCCTGGGTTTTCGTGGCGAGGCACTGGCTTCGATCAGTTCCGTGGCGCGCCTGACCCTGACCTCGCGCACCCGCGATGCCGATCAGGCCTGGCAGGTCGAGACCGAAGGCCGTGAGATGTCGCCCCGGGTGCAACCGGCCGCGCATCCGGTGGGGACTTCCGTCGAAGTCCGCGACCTGTTTTTCAATACGCCGGCACGGCGCAAGTTTCTCAAGACCGAAAAAACCGAATTCGATCATCTTCAAGAAGTGATCAGGCGTCTGGCTCTGGCACGTTTCGACGTGGCGTTCCATTTGCGCCATAACGGCAAGACCATCCTCAGTCTGCATGAAGCCCGCGATGATGCGGCCCGTGCCCGGCGGGTCGCCGCCATTTGCGGGCCCGGTTTCCTGGAGCAGGCGCTGCCGATCGAGATCGAGCGCAACGGCCTGCATTTGTGGGGCTGGGTCGGGTTGCCGACATTCAACCGCAGCCAGGCGGATCTGCAGTATTTCTTCGTCAATGGCCGTGCGGTGCGGGACAAGCTGGTGGCTCACGCAGTGCGCCAGGCCTATCGCGACGTGCTGTTCAATGGCCGGCACCCGACGTTCGTGCTGTTTTTCGAGGTCGATCCGACCGGCGTCGACGTCAACGTGCACCCGACCAAACACGAAGTACGCTTCCGTGAAGGGCGCATGGTTCACGACTTCCTTTATGGCACCTTGCACCGCGCCCTGGGCGATGTGCGGCCAGAGGATCATCTTGCAGCACCGGTCGCGACAGCCGTCGTGCGGCCAACGGGCATCGAGGCGGGTGAATTCGGGCCCCAGGGTGAAATGAGCCTGGCTGCCAACGCGTTGCTGGAGCAGCCTCAGGCGCAACCGTCATTCAACACGCCGTCGAACTCCGGTTCTGGCGGGGGTTACCAGTATCAGTACACCCCGCGTCCGCAATCGGCTGTTCCCGCCGCTGAGGCGCAGGCTGCCTATCGTGAGTTCTTCGCGCCGCTGCCCGAAGCCAATGCGACGGCGTTGCCAGCCGGGCAGGGCGATATTCCGCCACTGGGCTATGCGCTGGCCCAGCTCAAGGGTATCTATATTCTTTCGGAAAACGCCCAGGGCCTGGTGTTGGTGGACATGCACGCCGCCCATGAGCGGATCATGTACGAGCGCCTGAAAGTTGCGATGGCCAGTGAGGGCCTCAGCGGCCAGCCACTGCTGGTGCCCGAATCGCTGGCGGTGAGTCAGCGTGAGGCCGACTGTGCCGAAGAGCATGTCGCCTGGTTCCAGCGCCTGGGCTTCGAGTTGCAGCGTCTGGGACCTGAAACCCTGGCGATCCGGCAAATTCCGGCGCTGCTCAAGCAGGCTGAGGCCAACCGGCTGGTGGGCGATGTATTGGCCGACCTGATGGAGTACGGCACCAGCGACCGAATTCAGGCGCACCTGAACGAATTGCTCGGGACCATGGCCTGCCACGGCGCGGTTCGAGCGAATCGGCGCCTGGCGATACCGGAAATGAACGCTCTGCTGCGCGACATGGAAAATACCGAGCGCAGCGGTCAATGCAACCATGGCCGGCCGACCTGGACCCAACTGGGTCTGGATGATCTGGACAAACTGTTCTTGCGCGGTCGTTGATGAGTCAGTTCCCACCCGCGATTTTTCTGATGGGCCCGACTGCGGCGGGCAAGACCGATCTGGCCATCGAGCTCACCAAGGTGCTGCCCTGCGAGTTGATCAGCGTCGATTCGGCGTTGGTCTACCGTGGCATGGATATCGGCACCGCCAAGCCGTCCAAAGAACTTTTGGCGGAGTTTCCGCACCGTCTGATCGATATTCTTGATCCGGCAGAGAGTTATTCGGCAGCGGATTTTCGCCGTGATGCCCTCGAAGCCATGGCTGACATCACCGCACGGGGAAAAATTCCGCTGCTGGTCGGCGGCACGATGCTCTATTACAAGGCATTGCTCGAGGGTCTGGCGGATATGCCGGCAGCCGATCCGCAAGTGCGTGCACAGATTGAAGAAGAAGCCGCGCGCCTTGGTTGGCAAGCCCTGCACGATCAACTCGCGGTGATCGACCCGGTTTCCGCCGCGCGCATTCATCCGAACGATCCGCAGCGGCTCAGTCGAGCACTGGAAGTTTATCGCGTAAGCGGTCAAAGCATGACCGACCTGCGCTTGCAACAATCTGCGCAAAGTACTGAAGCTGCGGCTTCGGGACGGCAACAATTGCCCTATACTGTCGCGAACTTGGCGATTGCTCCGGCAAATCGTCAGGTACTGCACGAGCGAATTAAACAAAGATTCACTTTAATGTTGGAACAGGGATTCATCGACGAGGTCGTAGCCCTGCGTGAGCGAAGTGACCTGCATGCCGGGTTGCCGTCTATACGTGCGGTAGGCTACCGACAAGTCTGGGATTACCTGGATGGCAAGCTGACGTCAGCCGAGATGCAGGAGCGTGGAATCATCGCCACGCGACAATTGGCAAAGCGTCAGTTCACCTGGTTGCGCAGTTGGACTGATTTACATTGGCTGGACAGTCTGGATTGCGACAATCTGCCGCGCGCCTTGAAATACTTGGGGACCATCTCCATATTGAGCTGAGTCCTTGCAATTGCCGTCTATCCTTGGGGGTGTGACGGCCACAAGTCATCTGTTTACCTATTTTTTATATTGAATCCTTAAAGGAGTGCGGCACATGTCAAAAGGGCATTCGCTACAAGACCCTTACTTGAACACTTTACGTAAAGAGAAAGTTGGGGTGTCCATCTACCTGGTCAACGGTATCAAACTGCAAGGCACGATCGAGTCTTTCGACCAGTTCGTTATTCTGCTGAAAAACACCGTAAGCCAGATGGTCTACAAACACGCTATCTCTACAGTAGTGCCGGTTCGCCCGATTCGTCTGCCTAGCGCAGGTGATAACGAGTCTGGTGATACTGAGCCAGGTAACGCCTGATAGGAGTCTCCTTTGTTCTTTGAGCGCCACGGTGGTGGTGAGCGAGCCATTCTCGTTCACTTGGATGGTCAGGACCCTGAGGCGCGCGAAGATCCGCAGGAGTTTCAGGAGCTGGCAACGTCGGCTGGCGCCGAGACCGCCGCGTTTTTCAACGTGCCGCGTAATCGGCCAACCGCCA
This sequence comes from Pseudomonas putida, assembly GCF_050989985.1. Lineage (GTDB taxonomy): Bacteria > Pseudomonadota > Gammaproteobacteria > Pseudomonadales > Pseudomonadaceae > Aquipseudomonas > Aquipseudomonas putida_AI. The sequence goes on along the minus strand of NZ_CP158815.1, from coordinate 6,252,837 downwards.
AGTACCTGATTGGCAGTGGCAAGGTCGAGGAACTGCGCGACCTGGTCAAAGCCGAGCAGGTCGATCTGGTGATTTTCAATCACATCCTCACGCCCAGTCAGGAACGTAACCTCGAACGTGTTTTCGAGTGTCGCGTGATCGACCGCACGGGCCTGATTCTCGATATCTTCGCCCAACGCGCCCGCACCCATGAAGGCAAGCTCCAGGTCGAACTGGCACAGCTTGAGCACATGAGTACGCGGCTGGTTCGCGGCTGGACTCACCTTGAGCGGCAGAAGGGCGGTATCGGTCTGCGCGGTCCGGGTGAAACCCAACTGGAAACCGACCGACGTCTGTTGCGGGTTCGTCTGCGGCAGATCAAGGGGCGCCTGGAAAAGGTCCGCAGCCAGCGTGAGCAGTCGCGTCGTGGCCGCAAGCGCGCTGATATCCCGACTGTTTCACTGGTGGGTTACACCAACGCCGGCAAGTCGACGCTGTTCAACTCCGTCACCGAATCCGACGTCTTCGCCGCGGATCAACTGTTCGCGACCCTCGATCCTACCCTGCGCCGGCTTGAGCTCGATGACCTCGGGCCAATCGTGCTGGCCGATACCGTGGGGTTCATTCGCCACCTGCCGCACAAACTGGTCGAGGCATTTCGGGCTACGCTCGAAGAGTCGAGCAACTCCGACCTGCTGCTGCACGTGATCGACTCCCATGAGCCCGACCGCATGGCCCAGATCGAACAGGTCATGGTGGTGCTCGGGGAGATCGGGGCCCAGGACTTGCCGATCCTTGAGGTATACAACAAACTCGATTTGCTCGAGGGCGTTGAGCCGCAGATCCAGCGTGATGCCGATGGCAAGCCGCAGCGGGTCTGGTTGTCGGCCAAGGACGGTACTGGCCTGGATCTGCTCAAGCAGGCCGTGGCCGAGCTGCTCGGCGATGATTTGTTTGTTGGTACCTTGCGCTTGCCGCAACGTTTTGCTCGACTGCGTGCGCAGTTTTTCGAACTCGGTGCGGTACAGAAAGAAGAACATGACGAAGAAGGTCTCAGCTTGCTGGCCGTTCGTTTGCCACGGGCCGAATTGAATCGGCTGGTGAGCCGCGAAGGTTTGCAGCCACTGGACTTCATCGAGCAACACACTTTGCAATAAAAGCCTGAGAAAGCGGTTGTGTCGTGGTGACAGGCATTCTGTAGCATTGGCCGGCGCGCCGTGGGTGCGTCTTTGCTTTATCAGATGGAGAGCGCTATGGCTTGGAATGAGCCGGGTGGCAACTCGAATAATCAAGATCCTTGGGGTGGCAAGCGCCGTAATAACGGCGATCGCAAGGGGCCGCCAGATCTCGACGAGGCCTTCCGAAAGCTGCAGGAAAGCCTGAACGGGTTGTTCGGTGGTGGTAAGAAACGTGGTGGGGATGACGGTGGTGGTCCGGGCAAGAGTGGCGGCTTTGGCGGTCTGCTCGGCATCGGCCTGGTCGTTGCCGCCGCTGTCTGGCTGTACAGCGCGGTCTACGTAGTCGACGAGCAGGAGCAAGCCGTGGTGCTGCGCTTCGGCAAGTACTACGAAACCGTCGGCCCGGGCCTGAACATCTATTTCCCGCCGATCGACAAGAAGTACATGGAAAACGTCACGCGTGAGCGTGCGTACACCAAGCAGGGCCAGATGCTCACCGAAGACGAAAACATCGTCGAAGTGCCGCTGACCGTGCAGTACAAGATCAGCAACCTGCAGGATTTCGTGCTGAGCGTTGATCAGCCGGAGATCAGCCTGCAGCACGCGACTGACAGTGCCTTGCGCCATGTGGTGGGTTCCACCGCGATGGACCAGGTGTTGACCGAAGGTCGTGAGCAGATGGCCAGCGAAATCAAGGAGCGCCTGCAACGCTTCATGGATACCTATCGCACCGGTATCACCGTGACCCAGGTCAACGTACAGAGCGCAGCGGCACCGCGTGAAGTGCAGGAAGCCTTCGATGACGTGATCCGTGCCCGTGAAGACGAGCAGCGGTCGCGCAACCAGGCTGAAACCTATGCCAACGGCGTCGTGCCGGAAGCTCGTGGTCAGGCCCAGCGCATTCTCGAAGATGCCAACGGTTACCGTGATGAAACGATCTCGCGCGCCAAGGGTGAGGCCGATCGCTTCACCAAGCTGGTTGCCGAGTACCGCAAGGCGCCTGAAGTCACTCGCCAGCGTCTGTATCTGGACACCATGCAGGAAGTCTTCAGCAACACCAGCAAGGTTCTCGTGACCGGCAACAAGAATGGCCAGAGCAATCTGCTTTACCTGCCGCTGGACAAGATGATCGACAGTAGTGGTCGCAGCACCAGCACACCGATGAGCAGTGCTGCAGCTACCAGCAATGAAGCGAATGCGCGTGCGGCAGCTGATCTGCAGCAACAGCCAGCACGTACCAGGGAGAGTCGCTGATGAGCAATAAATCGCTGATCGCCCTTATTGTCGGCGTCGTCGTGGCGATCGCTGCCTGGAACTGCTTCTACATCGTGGCTCAGACCGAGCGTGCGGTGTTGCTGCAGTTCGGTCGCGTGGTCCAGACCGATGTTCAGCCAGGCCTGCATGTGAAGGTGCCTTACGTTAACCAGGTGCGCAAATTCGACGCCCGCCTGATGACGCTGGACGCGCCGACACAACGCTTCCTGACCCTGGAAAAGAAAGCCGTGATGGTCGATGCCTACGCCAAGTGGCGCGTGAAGGACGCCGAGCGTTTCTACACCGCGACTTCCGGCCTCAAGCAGATCGCCGACGAGCGTCTGTCCCGTCGTCTGGAATCGGGCCTGCGTGACCAGTTCGGTAAGCGCACCCTGCACGAAGTGGTATCGGGTGAGCGTGATGCGCTGATGGCCGACATCACCGCTTCGCTGAACAAGATGGCTGAAAAGGAACTGGGCATCGAAGTGGTCGACGTTCGCGTCAAAACCATCGACCTGCCTAAAGAAGTGAACCGCAGTGTGTTCGAGCGTATGAGCACCGAGCGTGAGCGTGAAGCTCGCGAGCACCGCGCCAAGGGTAACGAGCTGGCTGAAGGCATCCGTGCCGACGCTGACCGTCAACGCCGCGTGTTGCTGGCCGAAGCCTATCGTGAGTCTGAAGAGATTCGCGGTGACGGCGATGCCCAGGCCGCCGCGATCTACTCCAAGGCCTACGGTCAGGATCAGGAGTTCTACGCGTTCTACCGTAGCCTGCGTGCCTACCGTGAAAGCTTCGCGAATAAATCCGACGTCATGGTTCTCGACCCAAGCAGTGACTTCTTCCACTACCTGGAAAAAGCCAAGCCTTGATACGCCGTTGACCTGAATCATCCCGCCCGGCGGTTAAAACCTCTGGCGGGGTGATCCTTTGGGAAAACGTGTGTATGATGCGGCAGCCGGGAAATTCCCGGCTTTTTTGCGTCTGCACGTTTGATTGCTGTTTTTGTGCAGGTGCCAGGGCCCGATGGCCTGACAGGTTTTACGAGGAAAGTGCTTGGCGAAGCCCATTTCAGGCTTTTCGCTTCGTCGCTCATGCGCGTTGTTTTCGCTGGGCGGATCATTTTCTGCTTCACTCAAGGCTCGCCCAACGGCTTGCCGCCCGGATCATGGGGGAATGGCGTAATGGCAACGGTAGACCGCTGGCTGCTGCCAGATGGCATCGAAGAAGTACTGCCACCGGAGGCGGCGCGCATAGAAGTCGCGCGTCGTCAGGTGTTGGATCTGTTCCAGAGCTGGGGTTACGAGTTCGTCGTGACTCCCCATATCGAGTACCTGGAATCCCTGCTGACCGGCGCAGGCCAGGACCTGGATCTGCGCACTTTCAAGGTCATCGACCCGCAATCGGGTCGGCAGATGGGTTTCCGTGCCGACATTACGCCGCAAGTAGCGCGTATCGATGCGCATACCCTGCGTCGCGAAGGCCCCAACCGCCTGTGCTATGCCGGCAGTGTATTGCACGCCCAGCCGCGGGCGTTGTCGTCCTCGCGCAGCCCGATCCAGTTGGGTGCCGAGCTTTACGGCGATGCCAGCCCGAGCAGTGACGTCGAAGTCATCAGCTTGATGCTCGCCATGCTGCAACTGGCCGATGTGCCTGACGTGCACATGGACCTGGGGCACGTAGGCATTTACCGCGGGCTCGCTCGCGCAGCCGGATTGTCCGGTGAAGTTGAACAGCAGTTGTTCGATGCATTGCAACGTAAGGCCATCGACGAGGTCATTACCTTGACCGAAGGTCTGCCGGCGGATCTGTCGGGCATGCTGCGGGCGTTGGTTGATCTGTGCGGTGATCGTGAAGTGCTGGTGGCCGCTCGCGAGCGTCTGGCGAAAGCCCCGTCAGAGGTCATCGCTGCACTGGACGACTTGCTGGCAATCGCCGAGCGCCTGTCCGTACGTTTCCCGGAACTGCCGCTGTATTTCGACCTCGGCGAGTTGCGCGGCTACCACTATCACACCGGTGTGGTGTTCGCGGCATTCGTGCCGGGCGTTGGCCAGTCCATTGCCCAGGGCGGTCGTTACGACGACATCGGCGCCGACTTCGGTCGTGCCCGTCCGGCAACCGGTTTCTCTACCGATTTGAAAACCCTGGTGACCCTGGGGCGTGCTGAGATCGAGCTACCGTCTGGCGGTATCTGGATGCCTGACAGTACGGATGCGGCACTCTGGCAGCAGGTTTGCCAGTTGCGCAGTGAGGGTCAGCGTGTCGTTCAGGCCTTGCCTGGGCAACCTCTGGCCGCCGCCCGTGAAGCGGACTGCGACCGGCAATTGATTCAGCAGAATGGGCTTTGGCAAGTATCGCCACTGGCTTCTTGAGTTTTCCTGCCGGCCGCCGCCGGCACCAAGTTTGCGCGAATGAGGACAAGTGTTATGGGTAAGAATGTCGTAGTCCTGGGCACCCAATGGGGTGATGAGGGCAAAGGCAAGATCGTTGATCTGCTGACCGAACATGCTGCCGCCGTAGTGCGCTACCAGGGTGGCCACAACGCTGGCCACACGCTGGTGATCGACGGCGAAAAAACCGTCTTGCACCTGATCCCGTCGGGCGTGCTGCGCGAAGGCGTGCAGTGCCTGATCGGCAACGGCGTGGTGGTTGCACCTGACGCCCTGCTGCGGGAAATCAACAAGCTGGAAGAGAAGGGCGTACCGGTGCGCGAGCGCCTGCGCATCAGCCCTTCCTGCCCGCTGATCCTGTCCTACCACGTAGCACTGGACCAGGCTCGTGAAAAAGCCCGTGGCGAGCAGAAGATCGGTACTACCGGTCGTGGCATCGGCCCGGCATACGAAGACAAGGTTGCACGTCGCGGCCTGCGCATCGGCGACCTGTTCCACCGCGAGCGTTTCGCCGCCAAGCTGGGCGAGTTGCTGGACTACCACAACTTCGTACTGGTCAATTACTACAAAGAGCCTGCGATCGACTTCCAGAAGACTCTGGACGAGTGCATGGAATACGCCGAGCTGCTCAAGCCGATGATGCTCGACGTCACCGCCGAGCTGCACCAGCTGCGTCGCGATGGCAAGGACATCATGTTCGAAGGCGCCCAGGGTTCCCTGCTGGACATCGACCACGGTACCTACCCGTACGTCACCAGCTCCAACACCACCGCGGGCGGCATTGCCACCGGTTCCGGTGTGGGCCCAATGTTCCTCGACTACATCCTGGGTATCACCAAGGCCTACACAACTCGCGTCGGTTCGGGCCCGTTCCCGACTGAGCTGTTCGACGACGTCGGTGCTTTCCTGGCCAAGCGCGGTCACGAATTCGGTGCAACCACCGGTCGCGCCCGTCGTTGCGGATGGTTCGATGCCGTCATCCTGCGTCGCGCCATCGACGTCAACAGCATCTCGGGCCTGTGCCTGACCAAGCTGGACGTTCTGGACGGCCTGGAAACCATCAACATCTGCGTTGGCTACAAGAACCAGGACGGTGCAGTGATCGACGCACCGACCGATGCCGACAGCTACATCGGCCTGGAGCCAGTGTACGAAGAGATGCCGGGCTGGAAAGAATCCACCCTCGGTGCCAAGACGCTGGAAGAGCTGCCACAGGCGGCACGCAACTACATCAAGCGCGTCGAAGAGTTGGTCGGTGCACCGATCGACATTATTTCGACGGGTCCGGATCGCAACGAAACCATCGTTCTGCGTCACCCGTTCGCCTGATAAGTCGTTGATGTAAAAAACAAAGGCTCCTTAATCGGGGCCTTTGTCGTTTATGCCTGTTGGACGGCATGCCCCTTGCAGCGAACATTAAAAAAAGCATAGCTTCTGGCGTGCCATCAATTTAATGGCGCCAAAAGCAGGGGGGGTCTCCAGTGTCAGCCGTTCTCTCACTGTTACAAAGCCGTCTTTTACGGCCAGTGTTCGTTACTCTCGGTATCGCCCTTTTAGTGCAGGTATTGGTGGCTGTTGCCCTGACCCGGAGCACGGTGACTGCGCTGGAAGCCGATCTGGGCTCGCGTCTGGGGGCCGATAGTCAAAAACTGTCCGGCGAACTCGAACAGGCGGGGCGTGAAGTCACCTCGAGCCTCGACAGTCTGTCCACCAGCACGCGGCAGCGGCTCACGGCCGGTCTGTCCTCGCGGCTGGAGGAAGAGCAGGCGCAACTGCGTGCGACCCTGGAAAAAGACCTGAAGGATTCCGCCAGTGATATGGCGCAGCTCCTGGCTTCGGTTGCTCCCCGCGCGATGTGGGACAACGATATTCCGACCCTCTCCGAATTTGCCCGCCGGGCACAGCGCAACCCTAATGTGTTGTTCGTGGTCTATGACGACGCGACGGGTCAGCACCTGACGCGATACCTCAACCGGGAAAACGCGATCAACAAGGCTTTGCTGGAAAAAGGCCAGGGTGAGCGGGCACTGGACAAGGTGCTGGATGCCGCGAAAAACGATCCGTCGGTGTTTTACATCGAGGCCTCGATCAATCCCAATGGCGTGGAAATCGGCAAGGTGCTGATGGGGGTTTCCACCGCCTCGGTGGAAACCGATCTTGCTGCCCTGGACAAGCGCTTCTCCGCACTGATCGCCAGTAGCGACCAGCTGGTGGGCGATAGCCTCAAAGGTGCGGCAGCTGACAGCGCTGCAGCCATGCGTTCACGCTTGCAGTCGGCGCAGTCCACCGCTTCCGAGATGAAAGCCAATACCACCGACACGGTGCAGGAAGCGGCGGCTACCTTGCGCTGGCGCATCGGCGTGGGCCTGGCGGTGGTGGGTGCCGGCGTTCTGCTGCTACTTGCCGTAGTGCTGGGGCGTCGAGTGGTCAATCGTTTGAAGATGCTGATTAGCGCCATGGATGATCTGGCGGCGGGCGAAGGCGATTTGACCAAGCGTGTGCAAATCAACAGCAAGGATGAAATCGGCGACATGGCCTCGGCGGTCAATCGCTTTGTGGATAAGTTGCAGCCGATCGTGCGCGAGGCAGGCGACGTGGCTCAGCGCACCGGCGTGGAAATCGGTGCCATGACCCTGCGCAATGCCGGAGCCGATGCGGCAGCGGGCATGCAGCGTGATGAAGTGGCCGAGAGCCTGCGAGCGTTGTCGCAAATGGCGGATGAGGCTCAATCCGAGAGCCAGGCCATGCAGGCGGCGTTGAAGCAGGTTGTGGATATCCGTCAGGCCACCGATGAAAACACCCGGACCTCGGCGAAAGTCGGCAGCCTGATCGAAGCGCTGGCCGGGCAGGTCGATACCGGTGCGCAAGTGATCGAGCGGCTGGCGCAACAGAGTGAGCAGATTGAAGTGGTGCTGACCGTGATTCACGGGATCGCCGAGCAGACCAACCTGCTGGCATTGAACGCGGCCATCGAAGCGGCGCGGGCAGGCGAAACCGGTCGCGGGTTTGCGGTGGTGGCTGATGAGGTGCGAGCGCTGGCGAGCAAGACTCAGAGCTCCACGGGCGATATTCAGGCGCACATCGTGGCATTGCAGCAAGGCGCCCGCGAAGCGGTAGCCGCGATCGGCCAGGCAGGGCGCCAGGCCAGCGAGGGGCTGCTGGTGTTGCGTGACAGCGCGCGGTTGCAGCAGTCGGTACAGGCTTCGGTGGAGCAGGTGCATGCGGCGATTGGTCTGGCTACTCAAGCGGCGGCACATCAGGCTCAGGGGGCTCAAGCCGTGCGGGGTCGCGTAGAAACGATTCATGCGCAGGCCGAGAGGGCGGCGCAGGCGGTAGTGGAGACCACGGCCAGCGGCAAGGTACTGGATGGCTTGGCGGCGCAGTTGAAGGCGAGCCTGGGGCAGTTCAGGGCTTAAGTTTGTCTTTGATTGAGCGGGCCCCTTCGCGAGCAGGCTCGCTCCCACATTGGACTGCGTTCTTTTGTGGGAGCGAGCCTGCTCGCGAAAGCTATCTCAGCGGCTCAAATACATCCGCGTCGTAAGTAGATAAACCGGCAACCCCGATACCAATATCAACAGCGCCGCATAAGGCGCCGCCGCCGCAAACTCCACATTGGCAGTATGCGCCCAGACTTCCGTCGCCAAGGTATTGAGCCCGGTCGGACTCAGCAGCAGCGTCGCCGTCAGCTCCTTCATCGCATCCAGGAACACCAGCGCAAACGCCGCCCCCAGTGCCGGGAAGATGATCGGCAATGTCACCCGGCAAAACGCGGTGAACGAAGACGCGCCCAATGTGCGCGCCGCCTCTTCCAGTTGCGGAGCAGCCTTGTTCAGCGCCGTGCGAATCGGTGCCTGGGCCAATGGCAAAAACAGCAGTGCATAGGCGATCAGCAGCAGCGCCGTGGTCTGATACAGCGCCGGCACATAGTGCAGGGCGAAATACACCAGGGTCAGTGCGATCACCAGGCCGGGAAGCGCATGCAGCAAATACGGCAGGCGTTCAGCCCAGATTGCCAGCCGGCCCTTGTAGCGCACGACCAGCAACCCCACCGGAACCGCTAACACGAGACATAGCGCCGCGCCGCCCAGCGACAGGGCCAGGGACGACAGCAGCGCCTCGCTGATGGCGGCAACCGGAAAGGCGGCTGATGATCCGACGGCCAGCCAGTACCCCAACATGCCCAGTGGAATGCCGCTGCCGATGATCGCCAGCAACAGGCAATACAGTTGCCCGCCAATCGCCCAGGCCCCCAACCGAACCTGTTCCGCCTGACGCGCCGCACCCTGGCCGGTGCGTACGTGGCGGCCTTTGCCGCGAACGCGCAATTCCAGCCATAGCAGGGCCAGGCACAACACCAGCAGCACGGCAGATAGCATCGCGGCATTGGCGTTGCTGAACTCCAGTTCGAATTGCTGATAGATCGCGGTGGTGAAGGTTTGCAGGCCGATGATCGACAGCGCGCCGAATTCCACCAGCATGTGCAAGGCAATCAGCAGTGAGCCGGCGAGCAGTGACGGCCAGAGCAGGGGCAGGGTGATCTTGAAAAACACGCCCCAGTGATTCTGGCCCAGTGTGCGCCCGGACTCTTCCAGTGAAGGGTCAAGGTTGCGCAGGGTTGCCGCCACCGGCAGGAAAATCAGCGGGTATTTGGACAGGGTCATGACCAGAATGGCTCCGCCCAGTCCTTCGAAGTGCGCGCTCAGCGAAACCCAGGTGAAGCTGCTGACAAACGCCGGTACGGCGAATGGCAAACACAGAATCACACCCCACAATCGCCGTCCCGGCAGATTGCTGCGTTCCAGCAGCCACGCCAACGACAGGCCGATCACGCCGCAAGCCAGCGTCACGCCAACCATCAGTGCCAACGTGTTGCGCAACAGGCCGAACACGTAGGGGCGCCACAGCAGGTGCAGCGCCTCAGCCCAGCCTGCTTGCCAGGCCTTGAGCCCGACATAGGCCAGTGGCAGCAGGCTGAGCAGGACCAGCAGAAAAACCGGCAGCAGCAACCAGATCGATGGCTGCTTGCGTCTTGGTACGTAGCTGCCGTGTGGGGCGACGGATAGCGATGCGCTCATCAGTTCAGGCCAACGTCACGTTCCAGGTCGAGGGCTTCTTCTGCGTTGCCAAGGTCCGCCGGGGTGACTTTCGGTGCTTCCAGCTCGCTGAAGGGCTTGAGACCGCGATCCGATTCCATGCCTTTGTGCAGCGGGTACTCGGCGGTGGTCTGGGTGATCACGCGCTGACCTTCTTCGCTGGCCATGTAAGCGAGCAGTTGTTGGGCTTCTTGTGGATGCTTGCTGGATTTCAGCACGGCGGCGCTGGAAACGGTGATCAGCCCGCCGACGTCGCCACCGGTGAAGTAATGCAGTTTCGAGTCGAGCTGGCCTTTTTCGCGCTGCAGGGCGAACCAGTAGTAGTTGTTGACCAGCACAGTGGCGACCTCACCGTTTTCCACGGCTTTGAGTGCGACCATGTTGTTGCTGTAGGTCTTGCCGAAGGCGCGCAGGCCGGTGAGCCATTCTTCAGCAGCGTCCATGCCGTGCATCTTGATAATCGCTACAGCTTGTTCCTGGAATGCGCCGCTGGTGGGTACGAACCCGACCTTGCCTTGCCATTTCGGATCGGAGAACGCCATTACGGACTTGGGCAAATCTTTTTCATCGATCAATTTCGGGTTGTAGGCGACGACCCGGACCCGGGCAGTGACGCCGATCCAGGTGCCATTGCCCGCGACGTATTGCTTGGGCAGGACTGCCAGGGTTGCATCGTCAGTCTTGGCCAGCAGGCCTTGCTCGCCGAGCTTGTTCAGTGGCGGCGATTCTTCGGTGTAGATCACGTCGGCCGGGGAGCGGTCGCCTTCTTCGACGATCTGGCTGGCAAGCTGGTTGCTGCTGCCCTTGCGTACATTGACATGAATGCCGGTCTTGGCTTCGAAGGCCTTGGCGACAGCGTCACCCACTTCCTTGTGCTGGCCGTTGTAGAGCGTCAGGGAAACCTTGTCGTCGGCTTGGGTGAGGGGAGTGGCGAGTGCCAGGCCGAGAAGGGTGATGGTCAAGCCTCGGCGCAGGGTATTTCGAAACATCATTCGCAGGGTTCCTCACTGTCGCATTGCAAAAACTTGCAACAATGATAAACGATATTGTTTCTCAAATGCGCTTCGTGGGGTTCACATGTGTTCGATTGGCGCGCATTGCTTCTGTAGGAGCGAACTTGCTCGCGAAGGCCGTGCAAGGAAACGAAGGTGTTCTGGAGAAATGCGTCGCCTGTACATCCATCGCGAGCAAGCTCGCTCCTACAGGTTTGGGGGTGGCTTTTTCGACCACCAGAAACGCAAAAACCCGCTTTCGCGGGTTTTTGTGAAATTCAAGGCCGTAACCTTGAATTGGAATTGGTGCCCAGAAGAAGACTCGAACTTCCACGACCGTAAGGTCACCAGCACCTGAAGCTGGCGTGTCTACCAATTTCACCATCTGGGCATTCATCTTCAGCGTTGCCGCTGTTGATGTGGCGCACTATACGGACCGCATTTTGATCTGTAAACCCCTGATTTAATTTTAATAAATCAGTTCGGACAAAACGCGTGTCCAGAATGCAAAAAACCCGCTTTCGCGGGTTTTTTGTGTGAGCCTTGAAACTGATCTAGTCTCAAAGTCGAAATTGGTGCCCAGGAGAAGACTCGAACTTCCACGACCGTAAGGTCACCAGCACCTGAAGCTGGCGTGTCTACCAATTTCACCACCTGGGCAGCTTCGACAACGTGTCTGTGTCGTCGATGGCGCGCACTATACGGAGCGCTTTTTTAACTGTAAACCCCCGTCGCCAAAAAAAATGATTTTTTTTACCAGCGGTGTTCAAAACGCTTTGGAAGCGTCGATACAAGACGTCATATGGCCTCTATATAGTTCGAAATTTCCCGTTTCATTACGCCTATGCCAAACTAACCCGCATATAGACAAGGTGAAAACTCTCTAATGGCCGATTGGCAATCCCTCGATCCCGAGGCCGCTCGTGAAGCGGAAAAATACGAAAACCCCATCCCTAGCCGCGAACTGATCCTTCAGCACCTTGCTGATCGCGGTTCGCCTGCTGCCCGCGAGCAGCTGGTCGAAGAGTTTGGTCTGACCACAGAAGACCAGATCGAGGCCCTGCGCCGCCGTCTGCGCGCCATGGAGCGCGATGCACAACTCATTTATACCCGCCGCGGCACTTATGCACCGGTGGACAAGCTCGACCTGATTCTGGGGCGCATCAGCGGTCACCGCGACGGCTTCGGCTTCCTGGTGCCGGATGATGGCAGCGACGATCTGTTCCTGAGCCCTGCGCAAATGCGCCTGGTGTTCGATGGTGACCGCGCTCTGGCCCGTGTATCCGGCCTGGACCGTCGCGGTCGCCGCGAAGGCATGATCGTCGAAGTGGTATCCCGTGCCCACGAAACCATCGTCGGTCGCTACTTCGAAGAAGGCGGCATTGGTTTTGTCGTCGCTGACAATCCGAAGATCCAGCAGGAAGTGCTGGTGACTCCAGGTCGCAACGCCAACGCCGATATCGGTCAGTTCGTCGAAGTGAAGATCACCCACTGGCCGACACCACGCTTCCAGCCGCAAGGCGACGTGATCGAAGTCGTGGGCAACTACATGGCGCCGGGCATGGAGATCGATGTCGCCCTGCGCACTTACGACATTCCTCACGTCTGGCCGGACGCTGTGCTCAAGGAAGCCGGCAAGCTCAAGCCGGAAGTCGAAGAGAAAGATAAAGAGAAGCGCATCGACCTGCGCCATCTGCCGTTTGTCACCATCGACGGCGAAGATGCCCGCGACTTCGATGACGCGGTCTACTGCGAAGCCCGTCCGGGCAAGCTGCGCCTGTTCTCAGGCGGCTGGAAGCTTTACGTGGCGATTGCCGACGTTTCCAGCTACGTGAAGCTCGGTTCGGCGCTGGATGCCGAGGCTCAGGTTCGCGGCAACTCGGTGTACTTCCCCGAGCGCGTGATCCCGATGTTGCCCGAGCAATTGTCCAATGGCTTGTGTTCGCTGAATCCGCTGGTCGATCGCTTGGCCATGGTTTGCGAGATGACCATCTCAAAATCCGGCGAAATGACCGACTACTGCTTCTATGAAGCGGTGATCCACTCCCATGCGCGCCTGACCTACAACAAGGTCAGCGCCATGCTCGAAACGCCGAAACTGGCGGAGGCGCGCAAGCTGCGCGGCGAATACACCGACCTCGTGCCGCACCTCAAGCAGCTGTATGCGCTGTACAAGGTGTTGCTGGCCGCCCGTCATGTCCGTGGCGCGATCGACTTCGAAACCCAGGAAACCCGGATCATCTTCGGCTCCGAGCGCAAGATCGCCGAAATCCGGCCGACCGTGCGTAACGATGCGCACAAGCTGATCGAGGAGTGCATGCTGGCCGCCAACGTGGCCACTGCCGAATTCCTGCAAAAGCACGAAATCCCTGCCCTGTACCGCGTTCACGACGGTCCGCCGCCAGAGCGTCTGGAAAAGCTGCGTGCCTTCCTGGGCGAGTTGGGTCTGTCCCTGCACAAAGGCAAGGACGGTCCGACGCCGAAGGATTACCAGGCTCTGCTGGCCAGCATCAAGGATCGTCCGGACTTCCACCTGATCCAGACGGTCATGCTGCGCTCCTTGAGCCAGGCGGTGTACACCTCCGATAACCAGGGTCACTTCGGCCTGAACTACGAGGCTTACACCCACTTCACCTCGCCGATTCGTCGTTACCCGGACTTGCTCACGCACCGGGCGATTCGCAGCGTCATTCACTCCAAGCAGGACACTCCGCACGTTCGCCGTGCCGGTGCGATGACCATTCCAAAGGCACGCATCTATCCGTACGACGAAGCGGCTCTGGAGCAGCTCGGCGAACAGTGCTCGATGAGTGAACGCCGTGCCGACGAGGCGACCCGCGACGTGGTGAACTGGCTCAAGTGCGAGTTCATGAAAGATCGCGTGGGCGAGTCCTTCCCGGGTGTGATCACCGCCGTGACCGGTTTCGGCCTGTTCGTCGAGTTGACCGATATCTACGTCGAAGGTCTGGTGCACGTTACCGCTCTGCCGGGTGACTACTACCACTTCGATCCCGTGCACCACCGCCTGGCGGGCGAGCGTACCGGTCGCAGCTTCCGTCTTGGCGATACCGTCGAAGTGCGGGTCATGCGCGTCGATCTCGACGAGCGCAAGATCGACTTCGAGATGTCAGAAAAAACCGTCAGCGCGCCAGTCGGTCGCAAAAAGCGCGGCAGCGAAACCGCAGCTCCAGCGCCAGCGTCTACCAAAGCGGCTGCAGAGCCGGCGCCGGCGAAAATCGGCCGTCGTCCAGCCAAGGAAAAGCCTGTCGAAGCCTACCGTTCGAGCGATGCCGCGGCGAAAAACGCTGAGGTGCGCAAGAGTCGCGAACTGAAAAAGGCACTGCTGGCCGATGCGAAGAACGGCGGTAAAGCGTCGTCTTCGGGAAAGACCGGACGGTCGGCGCCTGACAAGGCCGTCGGCGGCAAGCCGGCCAAGCCGAGCAAACATCGTAAAGGTCCGCCAAAAGCGGGCTCGGCCCCAGCAAAAAGCGGTGGGGCGCGTAAACCTAAGGCCAAGTCATGAGTCAGTTGGAAAAAATCTACGGCGTTCATGCGGTAGAAGCGTTGCTGCGTCACCACCCCAAGCGCGTCAAGCAGATCTGGCTGGCCGAAGGCCGCAGTGATCCGCGGGTGCAGACGCTGATCGAGCTGGCCAGCGAGAATCGTGTCCAGGTCGGTCAGGCCGAGCGCCGGGAAATGGACGCTTGGGTCGAGGGTGTGCATCAAGGTGTGGTCGCGGAGGTCAGCCCGAGCCAGGTCTGGGGCGAGGCGATGCTCGACGAGCTGCTGGATCGCACCGAAGGCGCGCCGCTGCTGCTGGTGCTCGATGGCGTGACCGATCCGCACAACCTGGGCGCCTGCCTGCGTTCCGCCGATGCGGCGGGTGCGCTGGCGGTGATCGTGCCGAAAGACAAGTCAGCCACCCTGACGCCGGTCGTGCGAAAGGTTGCTTGTGGGGCGGCGGAAGTGATTCCTCTGGTTGCCGTGACCAACCTGGCGCGTACCCTGGAAAAGCTCCAGCAGCGCGGATTGTGGGTTGTCGGCACGGCGGGGGAGGCTGAGGTCAGCATTTATGACCAGGACCTGACCGGCCCTACCATCCTGATCATGGGTGCCGAAGGCAAGGGCATGCGCCGCCTCACTCGCGAGCATTGCGATTACCTGGTGCACCTGCCGATGGCCGGTAGCGTCAGCAGTCTGAACGTTTCGGTGGCAACGGGCGTCTGCCTGTTCGAAGCACAGCGCCAGCGCGGCGCCAAAGCCAAGGCTGCCGCCAAAAAGCCCTGATCCGGCTGCAGTCCCTGTGGGAGCGAGCCTGCTCGCGAAGCGGAGAAACATTCAGCATCAAATGTGAATGTCTTATCCCAATCGCGAGCAAGCTCGCTCCCACAGTGTTTTGTGGTGAAGGGAAAGATTGGATTGTTCAAATAATCACCAATTACCTTGCACCTCCCACGCCCCTTCTCTACAATTGCGCCCCTTGCTGTGACGGCAGGCGCGCATGTGCCTCACCCACGCAAGTCCACAAGTGTCATTCACTCCTTGTCTGATCGCTTTTGAGCGGCAGGCTACAACCCGTAAGGAGCATTCATGCGTCATTACGAAATCATCTTTTTGGTCCACCCGGATCAAAGCGAGCAAGTCGGCGGCATGGTTGAGCGTTACACCAAGCTGATCGAAGAAGACGGCGGCAAAATCCACCGTCTGGAAGACTGGGGCCGTCGTCAACTGGCCTACGCAATCAACAATGTTCACAAGGCTCACTACGTGATGCTGAACGTTGAGTGCACCGGCAAGGCCCTGGCCGAGCTGGAAGACAACTTCCGTTACAACGATGCAGTGATCCGTAACCTGGTCATCCGTCGCGACGAAGCCGTTACCGGCCAGTCCGAGATGCTCAAGGCTGAAGAAAACCGCAGTGAGCGCCGTGAGCGTCGCGACCGTCCTGAGCACTCCGACGCCGATGGCGTTGAGGGTGATGACAGCGACAACAGCGATAACGCTGACGAGTAATCCACGGACCTTTTAAGGAGCCTATCAAATGGCACGTTTCTTCCGTCGTCGTAAATTCTGCCGCTTCACCGCTGAAGACGTGAAAGAGATCGACTACAAAGATCTCAACACTCTGAAAGCCTACGTATCCGAGACCGGCAAAATCGTTCCAAGCCGCATCACCGGTACCAAAGCTCGTTATCAGCGTCAGCTGGCCACCGCTATCAAGCGCGCCCGCTTCCTGGCCCTGCTGGCCTACACCGACAGCCACGGCCGCTGAGACCGGGCAGTCGACACGTAGCAAAGGATTGAATGTATGCGTGCCTTAGCTGAGTTCATCATGCGGGGCCGTATGCAGGCCACTCTGGTAGTGGCCGGATGCGCGGCGTTGCCGCTGTTGTATTGGTTGGGTGCTGCCGCCGGATGCCTTGTGCTCCTGCGGCGCGGAATGAG
Organism: Pseudomonas putida; assembly: GCF_050989985.1. Classification (GTDB taxonomy): domain Bacteria; phylum Pseudomonadota; class Gammaproteobacteria; order Pseudomonadales; family Pseudomonadaceae; genus Aquipseudomonas; species Aquipseudomonas putida_AI. The sequence goes on along the minus strand of NZ_CP158815.1, from coordinate 6,236,509 downwards.
GGACGCTTTTAGCGTTCTTGCTCTGGGACTGCTGCCGGCGTTGATCTGGTGGCTTTACTCCGACGACCCGCGGGCACTTCTGGTGCTGCTGGGGTCTGCGAGCCTTGCGTTGGTTTTGCGCGCAAGCGAGTCCTGGAACCGCGTGCTGCTGGTCAGCATAGCGATGGGAGTGGTGTTTTCAGTGGTGCTGGGGACGGCTTTTGGTCCCCAGATCGAGATGCTGGCGCAGGCTTTGATCAAAGTCATGCCGTCGCTACTCGGTCAGGTCTACCAACAGATGTCGGTAGACGAGCAAGCGCGTTTCGCGGCCCTGATTGCACCTATCCTGACCGGCCTGATAGCGGCCTTGCTGCAAATCGTCAGTGTGCTGAGCCTGATTGTCGGGCGCTACTGGCAGGCGTTGTTGTACAACCCCGGTGGTTTCGGTCGCGAGTTTCGCGCCGTGCGAATCCCGCTGGGGCCCGCGATGTTGCTGCTGGCGGGTATGGTTGTGACACCGAATTTCGGTGCCCAGATGTCCATGCTTGTACCGTTGTGCAGCGTACCGCTGGTTTTCGCCGGGCTGGCCCTGATTCACGGGCTGGTGGCGCAAAAGCGACTGGCCAGGTTCTGGCTGGTGGGGTTGTACGTAACGCTGTTGCTGTTCATGCAGCTGATCTATCCGTTGCTGGTGGTCTTGGCCATCGTCGACAGCCTGATTGATTTTCGCGGTCGTCTGGCGCCGAAAGACGCCGATAACGCGAACGGTGAAGGTTAAAAGTTAAGAGGTTAATACCAAATGGAACTGATCCTGCTGGAAAAAATCGCCAACCTGGGCAACCTGGGCGACAAAGTAAAAGTTAAGGCTGGCTACGGTCGTAACTACCTGCTGCCTTTTGGCAAAGCCACCGCTGCGACCGCTGCCAACCTGGCTGCGTTCGAAGAGCGTCGCGCCGAGCTGGAAAAAGCTGCAGCTGAGCGTAAATCGTCGGCTGAAAGCCGCGCTGCCCAACTGGCCGAGCTGGAAGTGACCATCACTGCCACCGCTGGCGACGAAGGCAAGCTGTTCGGTTCGATCGGCACCCACGACATCGCTGACGCACTGACCGCCTCCGGCGTTGAAGTTGCCAAGAGCGAAGTTCGTCTGCCGAACGGCACCATCCGTCAGGTTGGCGAATACGACGTAGCCGTGCACCTGCACGCCGAAGTCGAAGCCACTGTACGCGTTGTCGTAGTAGCAGCTTAAGCAGTACTTGTCGGCTGGCACCCTCGGGTGCTTGCCGGTAACATCGGGCACGATCCTGTTTACAGGTCGTGCCCTTTGTCTTTCTGGTAACGCCTGTTTTTCAACCCCTGCTTTCCCAAAACCAAGTGGCCATGAACGAAATCTCAGTCCCCGAGCAATACGATCTGCAAACCGCCGCGCTGAAGGTGCCGCCGCATTCCATCGAAGCCGAACAGGCTGTACTCGGTGGTCTGATGCTGGACAACAACGCCTGGGAACGCGTGCTCGATCAAGTCTCCGACGGCGATTTCTATCGACATGACCACCGCCTGATATTCCGCGCGATCGCCAAGCTGGCCGATCAGAACATGCCGATCGACGTCGTGACCCTGGCCGAGCAATTGGACAAGGAAGGGCAGACTTCGCAAGTCGGCGGCCTCGGTTACCTGGGCGAACTGGCGAAAAACACGCCGTCCGTCGCCAACATCAAGGCTTATGCGCAGATCGTCCGCCAGCGTGCGACGTTGCGCCAGCTGATCGGTATCAGCAACGAGATCGCCGACAGCGCCTTCAACCCCGAAGGCCGTACCGCAGAAGAGATCCTCGATGAAGCCGAACGGCAGATCTTCCAGATCGCCGAGGCCCGTCCGAAGACCACCGGCCCGGTGGGTGTCAACGATTTGCTGACCAAGGCCATCGACCGCATTGACACCCTGTTCAACACAGGTGAAGGGATCACTGGCCTGTCCACCGGCTACACCGACCTCGACGAAAAAACCAGCGGCTTGCAACCGGCCGACCTGATCATCGTCGCAGGCCGTCCGTCGATGGGTAAGACCACCTTCGCGATGAATCTCGTGGAAAACGCCGTGCTACGCAGCGATAAGGCGGTTCTGGTGTACTCCCTCGAGATGCCTGGCGAATCGCTGATCATGCGTATGCTGTCCTCCCTGGGCCGCATCGATCAGACCAAGGTTCGTTCCGGCCAGCTGGAAGACGACGACTGGCCGCGCCTGACCTCGGCGGTCAACCTGCTCAACGATCGTAAGCTTTTCATCGACGATACCGCCGGTATCAGCCCGTCCGAGATGCGCGCCCGCACCCGGCGCCTGGTGCGTGAGCACGGCGAAGTTGGCCTGATCATGATCGACTACTTGCAGTTGATGCAGATCCCCGGCTCCAGCGGTGACAACCGGACCAACGAGATTTCCGAGATCTCCCGGTCCCTGAAAGCCCTGGCCAAGGAATTCAACTGCCCGGTAGTGGCGCTGTCACAGCTCAACCGTTCCCTGGAACAGCGGCCGAACAAGCGCCCGGTGAACTCCGACTTGCGGGAATCCGGAGCGATCGAGCAGGACGCCGACGTGATCATGTTCGTGTACCGCGACGAGGTTTATCACCCGGAAACCGAGCACAAGGGCATTGCCGAGATCATCATCGGCAAGCAGCGGAACGGCCCGATCGGCTTTATCCGGCTGGCGTTCATCGGTAAATACACCCGGTTCGAGAACCTGGCGCCGGGTAGTTATAACTTCGATGACGATGAGTAATATCTTCATCGTCTGACCCGACCAATCGCGAGCAGGCTCGCTCCCACAGGTTCAGTGTGATCCTCGTGGGAGCGAGCCTGCTCGCGATTGGGGGTTTGAGATTTCCGACAACAGCCGTCGGAATTGATCAAAATTTGTGCTATATTCCGCGCCCGCGAAATTCAATGAAAGCCAACACCGGTTATCGACATGCAAGCAGCCAAGCCGTTATTTGACTATCCCAAGTACTGGGCCGAATGTTTCGGGCCAGCGCCATTCCTGCCGATGAGCAGGGAGGAGATGGATCAGCTTGGCTGGGATTCATGCGACATCATCATCGTCACCGGTGATGCCTACGTCGACCACCCGTCGTTCGGCATGGCCATCATCGGCCGGCTGCTGGAGGCCCAGGGCTTCCGCGTCGGGATCATTGCACAGCCGAACTGGCAGTCCAAAGACGACTTCATGAAGCTCGGCGAGCCGAATCTGTTTTTCGGTGTCGCGGCCGGCAACATGGACTCGATGATCAACCGCTACACCGCGGACAAGAAAATCCGTTCCGACGACGCCTACACCCCGGGTGGCATGGCCGGCAAACGTCCGGACCGCGCGAGCCTGGTGTACAGCCAGCGCTGCAAGGAAGCCTACAAGCACGTGCCGATCGTGCTCGGCGGCATCGAAGCGTCCCTGCGCCGCATCGCCCACTACGACTACTGGCAGGACCGGGTGCGCAACTCGATCCTGATCGACGCCAGCGCCGACATCCTGCTCTACGGCAACGCCGAGCGCGCGATTGTCGAAGTCGCCCAGCGCCTGTCCTACGGTCAAAAGATCGAAGACATCACCGATGTGCGCGGCACCGCGTTCATCCGTCGTGACACGCCGCAAGGCTGGTACGAAGTCGACTCCACGCGCATCGACCGTCCGGGCAAGATCGACAAGATCATCAACCCGTACGTGAATACCCAGGACACTGCTGCCTGCGCCATCGAGCAGGAGAAGGGCCCGGTTGAAGATCCGCAGGAAGCCAAGGTCGTGCAGATCCTGGCCAGCCCGAAGATGACCCGCGACAAGACCGTGATTCGTCTGCCATCCGTGGAGAAGGTCCGTAACGACGCGGTGCTCTATGCTCACGCCAACCGTGTGCTGCACCTGGAAACCAACCCGGGCAACGCCCGTGCCCTGGTGCAAAAGCACGGTGAAGTCGACGTCTGGTTCAACCCGCCTCCAATTCCGATGACCACCGAAGAAATGGACTACGTGTTCGGCATGCCTTATCAGCGCGTTCCGCACCCGGCGTATGGCAAGGAGAAAATCCCGGCCTACGACATGATCCGTTTCTCGGTGAACATCATGCGTGGCTGCTTCGGCGGCTGCACTTTCTGCTCGATCACCGAGCACGAAGGCCGGATCATCCAGAACCGTTCCGAAGAGTCGATCATTCGCGAGATCGAAGAAATTCGCGACAAGGTCCCGGGTTTTACCGGCGTCATTTCCGACCTTGGCGGGCCGACCGCGAACATGTACCGCATTGCCTGCAAGAGCCCGGAAATCGAATCCGCGTGCCGCAAGCCATCGTGCGTGTTCCCGGGCATCTGCCCGAACCTGAACACCGACCACTCGTCGCTGATCCAGCTGTACCGCAGCGCCCGTGCCTTGCCGGGCGTGAAGAAGATCCTGATCGCATCCGGCCTGCGCTACGACCTCGCGGTCGAGTCGCCGGAGTACGTGAAAGAGCTGGTGACCCACCACGTCGGTGGCTACCTGAAGATCGCCCCGGAACATACCGAGGAAGGTCCGCTCAACCAGATGATGAAACCGGGCATCGGCAGTTATGACCGGTTCAAGCGCATGTTCGAGAAGTACTCGAAGGAAGCGGGGAAAGAGCAGTACCTGATCCCGTACTTCATCGCTGCCCACCCCGGGACCACCGACGAAGACATGATGAACTTGGCGCTGTGGCTCAAGGGCAATGGTTTCCGTGCCGACCAGGTGCAGGCGTTCTACCCGTCGCCCATGGCCAGTGCCACCGCGATGTACCACTCGGGCAAGAACCCGCTGCGCAAGGTGACCTACAAGAGCGACGCGGTAACCATCGTCAAGAGCGAAGAGCAGCGTCGCCTGCACAAGGCCTTCTTGCGTTATCACGACCCCAAGGGCTGGCCGATGCTGCGTGAGGCGTTGATCCGCATGGGCCGTAGCGACCTGATCGGGCCGGGCAAGAATCAGCTGATCCCGCTGCACCAGCCGTCTACCGACAGCTACCAGAGCGCCCGTCGCAAGAACTCGACGCCGGCCGGCAGCCATAAGGTATCCGGGGAAAAGACCACCAAGATCCTGACTCAGCACACCGGCTTGCCGCCGCGCGCCAGCGATGGCGGCAACCCATGGGACAAGCGTGAGCAGGCCAAGGCTGCAGCGTTCGCGCGCAACCAGCAGGCGGCCAAGGAGCGCAAGGAAGCGGCCAAGGGCAAGGGGCCCAAGGCCGGGCGCAAGCCGGTTGTTCCGCGCTAAATCTTCGTGAGCTGCACAAAGCGCCAACCCTCGGGTTGGCGTTTTGCATTATGGGTTTGAAGGCCAGGGGTTCGAGGCCTTCGGCAGATCCTGAAAAGGGAGCTGAGCGGGGGTTATCCCGACCGGCGCAAAGTCGTCAGTCGGGCTTTTGCTCGACCCACTTCGGCGCAACGCTCGGTTGCCAGTTCTGCAGGGCGTCGAGCAGCGTCTGTGGCGATTCGTTTACTTGCAGCATGTCGCGGTGCGCGCCGCGAACGAAACCTTCGTCGACAATATGATCGAGAAAGCCGGTGAGTTTGCTGTAGAAGCCGTTCACTTCCAGCAGGCCCAGCGGTTTGCCGTGGTAGCCCAGTTGACCCCAGGTCCAGACTTCGAACAGCTCCTCCAGCGTGCCCAGGCCGCCGGGCAGGGCGATGAAGGCATCGCTGAGTTCGGCCATCCGGGCCTTGCGCGCGTGCATGCCGTCGACCACTTCCAGTCGGGTCAGGCCGCTGTGACCGATTTCCTTGTCCTTGAGGCTTTGCGGAATGATGCCGATCACTTCACCGCCGGCCGCCAGCGCAGCGTCGGCCACAATGCCCATCAGGCCCACAGCGCCGCCGCCGTAGACCAGGGTCAGCTTGCGTTCGGCCAATGCCTGGCCCAGGGCGACGGCCGCTTCGCGGTAAGCCGGGTTGGTGCCGGTACTGGCACCACAAAATACACATACGGATGTTAAAGACATGCCTTACTCCATGGTCGATCAGGGCCACAGAGTAAAGGCATGCGTACCGCGCTCCAAGGGCTAAACTTCCCGCTTGGGTGTTTCAAAGGTACCGCTGGCGCCACAGGCGTAGGCGGCCAGCAAGCTGCACAAAAGGCTGTTGAGGGACATGTCAAAGACTCCAATCAGTGATGATGGACTGATCATAGGCCCGGGCCAGACGCCTGGCTGGTAGATTGTCTCGATGGGTCTCATAGCCCAAAAGTTGTATACAATTTTTGATTCAGGTCATATGAACTTGCGAAGTTTTCAGGCAGTCTTCTGTCCATTCGCATTTTTCGATAACCCTGCCTTGGAGATTCACCATGTTTGCCAAACTCGTTGCGGTATCCCTGTTGACACTGGCCAGCAGCCAATTGATGGCTGCGGAGTGCAAAGTCACCGTTGACTCCACAGACCAGATGTCCTTCGGCACGAAGGCCATTGAAATCGACAAGAGCTGCAAAACCTTCACCGTCGAACTGACCCATTCCGGCAGCCTGCCGAAGAACGTCATGGGCCATAACCTGGTGATCAGCAAAGAAGCCGACATGCAGCCAATCGCCACCGACGGCTTGAGCGCCGGTATCGACAAGAACTACCTGAAAGAAGGCGATGCCCGCATCATCGCTCACACCAAGATCATCGGCGCCAAGGAAACCGACTCGGTGACCTTCGATGTGTCGAAGCTCGACCCGGCTGAAAAATACGGCTTCTTCTGCTCGTTCCCGGGCCACATCTCGATGATGAAAGGCACAGTCACTCTGAAGTGATCGAAATGCGTTCATAAAAAAAGCGCCCGTGATGGGCGCTTTTTTTTGCACGACATTTGACCGAGTCATCGTTCATCGCGAGCAGGCTCGCTCCCACAGGTACGGCGCTGTCCATGTGGGAGCGAGCCTGCTCGCGAAGGCGTCAGTCAAGGCGCAAACGGCATCACTCGCTTGTGATGGGTCTTGTTGTACGTATCGACGATGATCTTGAACGCTTCCTCACGGACCGGGTTGCCGTGCAGGAAGGCGTCGATTTCGGCGTAGGTCACGCCGTGGGAGGCTTCGTCCGGTTTGCCGGGCGACAGGTCTTCCAGGTCGGCGGTCGGGACTTTTTCCACCAGAGATTCCGGCGCACCGAAGCTGCGAGCAATCGCCCGGACCTGGTTTTTCACCAGGCCGCTGAGCGGTGCCAGGTCGCAGGCGCCATCACCGAACTTGGTGAAGAAACCCATCACCGCTTCCGCCGCGTGATCGGTACCAATCACCAGGCCGTGGGTCGCGCCGGCGATGGTGTACTGGGCGACCATGCGCATGCGGGCCTTGGTGTTACCGAGAACGAAATCCACGGAAACGGCGTGCTTGCCCTCGAATGCCGCGACTTCATTGGCCAGGGATTTGACTGCCGGGCCGATGTTCACGGTATGACGCTCGTCTGGGGCGATGAAGTCCACCGAAGCCTGGGCGTCGTGCTCATCGAACTGGGTCTCGTACGGCAGGCGCACGGCGATGAACTTATAGTTTCCGTCCCCGGTGCGCTGGCGAAGTTCACGCATCGCGCGCTGGGCCAGCAGGCCGGCGGTCAGGGAGTCGACACCGCCGCTGATGCCAAGCACCAGGGTCTTGAGCCCGGAATTGACCAGGCAGTCCTGAATGAAGGTGATGCGCCGGGCGACTTCCGCTTCCAGGGCGGCCTCGTCGGCGAACGGCGGTTGAACCTTGAGCTGCTCAGCAATCTCACGCTGTACGGCTTGCATGAATTCACTCCTTGCTAGATGGACCGGATGTGCCGGAAAGAGGGGCAGGTACTTGGAAAACGTGTCGCAAGTAGGCGACGAAATTCGGGTCTTTGCAGTGGGTCTTGCCGGGCTCGTCGGAGATCTTCGCCACTGGCGCACCGTTGCAGGCGGTCATTTTAAGCACGATGCTCATCGGTTCGACACCCGGAATATCGCACGTCAGGTTGGTGCCAATGCCGAAGCTGACATTGATCCGACCGCGCAGCGCGCGGAATATTTCCAGGGCTTTTGGCAGTGTCAGGCTGTCGGAGAACGTCAGCGTCTTGCTCATCGGGTCGATGCCGAGCTTGTGATAGTGCGCGATGGCTTTTTCCGCCCACAGCACCGGATCGCCGGAGTCGTGGCGCAAACCGTCGAAGAGTTTGGCGAAAAACAGGTCGAAATCGCCGAGGAACGCGTCGCTGGTGATGCAGTCGGTCAGGGCGATCCCCAGCAGGCCACGGTACTCGCGGACCCAGCAATCGAGGGCGGCGATCTGGCTGTCGATCAGCCGAGGCCCCAGTTGCTGGTGGGCCATGATCCACTCGTGGGCCATGGTGCCCAGCGGTTTCATGTCCAGTTCCCGGGACAGGTGCACGTTACTGGTGCCGACGAAACGCCCCGGGAAATCGTGTTTGAGCACGTTCACCACTTCTTCCTGCACGCGATACGAGAAGCGCCGGCGGGTGCCGAAATCGGCGACCTGCAACTCGGACAGCTCGTCGGGGCTGGCATTGGTGGTCAACCAGTCGAACTTGCGATACAGCTGCTCGCGGGCCTGTTCCAGGACGATGTCGCTGTGGCGAGAGCGGTTACGCACTTCGCTGACCATGGCCAGTATCGGCACTTCAAACAGGATCACATGCAGCCACGGGCCGCGCAGGCGGATGAACAGCTCGCCGTTTTCGATGCCGGTGTGGATGTAGCGCAGGTTGAAGCGAAACAGCCCGAGAAAGCGCAGGAAATCCGGTTTCAGGAAGGTGATGCGCTCGAGGAAGCTCAGCTGGTCGGCGCTGAGGCTCAACTCGGCCAGGCGTTCGATCTGCAAGCGGATTTCCTGAAGATACGGACGCAAATCCTCGTTGTTACGGCAACGAAACTCCCATTCGACTTCGACGTTGGGGTAGTTGTGCAGTACCGCTTGCATCATCGTCAGCTTGTAGAAGTCGGTGTCGAGCAGGTTCTGCACGATGCGATCGGCAAATACACTCTCGCTCATAACGGGAATCTCCGGGCGTTTCGCGGCGTGGCGCGATATCAATCAATGGCGCTAGTGGCACATATCGGCGTAGGAGCTGTCGAGTGAAACGAGGCTGCGATCTTTTTTTAAGATCAAAAGATCGCAGCCTCGTTTCACTCGACAGCTCCTACAAGAGTCAATCGGCGGATGCAGGGCTGTCGACCTGCTCCAGCATCCACTTCACGAAATCCCGCACCTTGGGCACTTCCGCCGAATGTTCCGGGTAGGCCAGGTAATAGGCGTCGGTACTGGGCATTGCATGCTTCCAGGGAATGACCAGCTTGCCTTCGGCCAACTCTTCTTCCACCAGGAACCGTGGCAGCAACGCCACGCCGCAGCCGACCTGCGCAGCACGGATGCACATATAGAAGGTTTCGAAGCGCGGGCCGTGGTAGCTGTGTTCGGTGTGGTAGCCCTGGCTGTCGAACCAGTCATGCCAGGCCTGGGGGCGGGAGGCGTTTTGCAGCAGGACCAGATCGGTCAGTTGCGTCGGGTCGGTGAAGGGCTCGGCCGGCAGGCTGCCGGGGGCGCACACGGGCACCAGCTCTTCACTGAACAGCTTCAGGCATTCGGTGCCGGGGCGTGAACCCTGGCCGAAGTAGAACGCCAGGTCGCTACGACCTTGCAGCAAGTCATCCGCTTCCTGCTCGCTGCACAGGTCCAGGTGAATCGACGGATGGCGCAGTCGCCAGCCCTTGAGCCGTGGCACCAGCCAGCGCGCACCGAAAGTCGGCGGTGTGGAGACCCGCAGGACTTCCGTTTCGCCACCGTAGGAACGCAGGTAATGGGTGGACATCTCGACCTGCGTGAGGATTTTTCGTACTTCGACCAGGTACAAATCCCCCGCCGGAGTCATTTGCAGGCGGCGACGCACCCGGCGAAACAGCAAATGCTGCAGCAACTCTTCCAGCTGCGCGACCTGCTTGCTGACAGCGCTCTGGGTCAGGTTCAGCTCTTCGGCGGCCCGGGTGAAGCTCAGATGCCGGGTCACGGCTTCGAAACACTGCAGGGCAGCGATCGATGGCAAATAGCGTTTGTTCAGCATGGGCGGTCCTTTGTTCTTGTCTCTTTATTGCCTGCGATGCACAGCATGAATAAACGGAATGATATCTCTCTTAAAGGTCGTTTGTTGAGTAACCTCCGGGGAGCTAAAACTACAGGCCTGATCAGCCGTGATCGCGCGGCTGCACACGTACCGTTTTTTGCTTGAGGAGTAACCCATGGTTGCCGCATTGCTTGATCGTCTTGGTGTGAACCCGGCCCTGTACCAGAACGGCAAAGTGCCCGTGCATTCGCCCATCGACGGCAGCCGCATCGCCGCCGTGAACTGGGAGGGTGCCGCCGAAGTCGAGCAGCACATCAGTCGTGCAGATCATGCGTTCGAACTGTGGCGCAAGGTTCCGGCACCGCGCCGTGGCGAACTGGTGCGTCAACTGGGCGACATCCTGCGTGAATACAAGGCCGATCTCGGTGAACTGGTTTCCTGGGAAGCCGGCAAGATCACCCAGGAAGGTCTGGGTGAAGTACAGGAAATGATCGACATCTGCGACTTTGCGGTCGGTCTGTCCCGTCAACTGTACGGTTTGACCATCGCTTCCGAGCGCCCTGGCCACCACATGCGTGAAACCTGGCATCCGCTGGGCGTCGTCGGTGTGATCAGCGCCTTCAACTTCCCGGTGGCGGTCTGGGCCTGGAACGCCACGCTGGCGCTGGTCTGCGGCAACCCGGTGGTCTGGAAACCTTCGGAAAAAACCCCTCTGACCGCATTGGCCTGCCAGGCGCTGTTCGATCGCGTGCTGAAGAATTTCAGCGATGCGCCACCGTACCTGAGCCAGGTCATCATCGGCGGCCGCGACGCCGGCGAAGCCCTGGTCGATGACCCGCGCGTTGCCCTGGTCAGCGCCACCGGCAGCACCCGCATGGGCCGTGAAGTGGCGCCGAAAATCGCCGCACGCTTCGCCCGCAGCATCCTGGAACTGGGCGGCAACAACGCGATGATCCTCGGCCCAAGCGCCGACCTGGACATGGCCGTTCGCGCGATCCTGTTCAGCGCCGTCGGCACCGCCGGCCAGCGTTGCACCACGCTGCGCCGCCTGATTGCCCACGAGTCGGTGAAGGAAGAAATCGTCACCCGCCTCAAGGCCGCCTATTCCAAGGTGCGCATTGGCCATCCGCTGGAAGGTAACCTGATCGGCCCGCTGATCGACAAGCAAAGCTTCGACAACATGCAGGACGCGCTGGAGCGCGCCCTGAGCGAAGGCGGCCGGGTATTTGGCGGTCAGCGTCAGCTTGAAGACAAATTCCCGAATGCCTACTACGTGGCGCCGGCCATCGTCGAAATGCCGGAGCAGAGCGACGTGGTCTGCCACGAAACCTTCGCACCGATTCTCTACGTGGTCGGTTACACCGATTTCAACGAAGCCCTGCGTCTGAACAACGCCGTGCCGCAAGGCCTGTCGTCCTGCATCTTCACCACCGACGTGCGTGAAGCCGAGCAGTTCATGTCGGCTGTGGGCAGCGACTGCGGCATCGCCAACGTCAACATCGGCCCAAGCGGTGCGGAAATTGGTGGCGCGTTCGGTGGCGAGAAAGAAACCGGTGGCGGTCGCGAGTCCGGCTCCGATGCATGGCGCGCGTACATGCGTCGTCAGACCAACACCGTGAACTACTCGCTGGAGTTGCCGTTGGCGCAGGGCATCACCTTTGACTGATCTTTCAGCCAGGCAGTGATCCCTTGTGGGAGCGAGCTGGCTCGCGAATGCAGTGTTCAGCCGATATCGACGATGGCTGATATACCGCTTTCGCCAGCAAGCCCGCTCCCACAATAATTTGTGTGGGTTGGTTAGGTTTCTGTTGGAGTCTGGCAATGCCGTTACGCGAAGAGTGTCTGTGGGAAAAACTGACGCCACAAAGGCCCGACAATGCGGCGCTCAAGGGTGAAGTAACAGTTGATGTCTGCGTCATCGGCGCCGGTTTTACCGGGCTGTCGGCGGCCGTGCATCTGCTGGAGCAGGGCAAAAGTGTCTGCGTGCTGGAAGCCCATCGCGCCGGCCATGGCGGTTCCGGACGCAACGTCGGGCTGGTCAATGCCGGGATGTGGATTCCGCCGGACGAGATCGAAGCCGGTTTTGGCGAGGCGGTCGGCAGCCAGCTCAACCGCATGCTGGGTGCGGCACCCTCGTTGGTGTTCAGCCTGGTGGATAAATACAACATCGATTGCCAGTTGCGCCGCGAAGGTACGCTGCACATGGCGCACAACGCCCGTGGCGAAGCCGATCTGCGCAGTCGTGAAGAACAGTGGAAACGTCGCGGTGCGCCGGTGGAATTGCTGACCGGGCAGGCTTGCCAGCAGGCGACGGGCACCAAAAAAATTGCCGCGGCGCTGCTCGACAAGCGTGCGGGCACACTCAACCCAATGGCATACACCACTGGGCTGGCCAAAGCGGCCAAGAGCCTTGGCGGTCAGATGTTCGACCATTCGCCCGTCACCCGCCTCGAACGTCAGGGCCAGAAGTGGTCGGTGCAAACCGCACAGGGTTCGGTGCTGGCCGGGCAAGTGGTGATTGCCTCCAACGCCTACACCGAAGGCGACTGGACCGAACTCAAGCGCAATTTCTTCCCCGGTTATTACTATCAAGTGGCGTCGGTACCGCTGACGGAAGACGCCGCACAGGAAATCCTGCCAGGTGGCCAGGGCTCGTGGGATACCCGGCAGGTGCTGAGCAGCATTCGTCGTGACAAGGACGGGCGCCTGTTGCTGGGCAGCCTTGGCAATGGCAACCAGAAACCCACCTGGTTCCTCAAGGCCTGGGCTGATCGGGTGCAGCAGCATTACTTCCCCAACCTCAAGCCGGTGGAGTGGGAATGCACCTGGACGGGGCGCATCGCCTTCACTCCTGATCACCTGATGCGTCTGTTCGAGCCGGCGCCCGGCATAGTGGCAGTGACCGGCTACAACGGTCGTGGCGTGACCACGGGGACGGTGGTCGGCAAGGCTTTCGCCGACTATTTGTGTAACGGAAATCCTCAAGCGCTACCGATTCCCTTTGCACCGATGCAGCCGCTGACCGGGGTAGGGTTGCGCAGTTGTCTATACGAGGCCGGTTTCTCGCTGTATCACGCGGGCCAGTGCTTGCGGATCGTCATCTGATTGTTGAATTTTGTAGTCGAAAGCGGCGCTTTTCGGCGTAGCGACTAGCCTGTAGTGGTGCGTGTTGTAGCAGTCCCGCACCAGCAGTGTGCAGTTCGGTGACGCACGTTGTTACAGGCTGGTTGCACGTCGTTTAATGCCGCGGTTGCAATGATGGCGCAGCAGGGTTGCGCCTAAGAAATAATAAGGTTTCACCTTCCGCGGTTTAGACGGTTGCACGCCCAATGAAAATGGGACCGAAACAGTCGAAATAACAATAAAGCAGCGACTTTTTGAAGAATAAAAAACCGATGGCACGGCCCTTGCTCTGAGCATTCAGTGAAGTCGCAGTGCCAATTAAAAAAAAACCTTGGAGCACCACCTCATGTCCCAGACGTTTTACAAAAAAGGCTTTTTGGCCCTCGCAGTGGCTACTGCGTTGGGTGTTTCTGCGTTTGCTCAGGCTGACATCAAGATCGGCGTAGCGGGTCCAATGACGGGCGCCAACGCGGCATTTGGCGAGCAGTACATGAAGGGTGCACAGGCGGCGGCCGATGCGGTCAACGCAGCAGGCGGCGTGAACGGGGAAAAAATCGTACTGGTCAAGGGCGATGACGCCTGCGAACCGAAACAGGCTGTGACGGTCGCCAAGGACCTCACCAACCAGAAAGTTGCCGGCGTGGTCGGTCACTTCTGCTCCTCGTCGACTATCCCGGCCTCCGAGATCTACGACGAAGCGGGCATCATCGCCATCACTCCAGGCTCCACCAACCCGGCCGTTACCGAACGCGGCCTGAGCGCCATGTTCCGTATGTGCGGACGTGACGACCAGCAAGGCATCGTGGCCGGCGACTACATCGTCGACGTGCTCAAGGGCAAGAAAGTCGTCGTGCTGCACGACAAGGACACCTACGGCCAAGGCCTGGCTGACGCCACCAAGGCCCAGCTGGAAAAACGCGGCGTGAAGCCGGTGCTGTACGAAGGCCTGACCCGCGGCGAGAAAGATTTCAGCGCCGTCGTGACCAAGATCCGTGCCGCTGGTGCCGACGTGGTCTACTTCGGTGGCCTGCACCCGGAAGCCGGTCCACTGGTTAAACAACTGCGTACCGAAGGCCTGAAGGACGTGAAATTCATGTCCGACGACGGCATCGTGACCGACGAACTGGTGACCACCGCTGGCGGCCCGCAATACACCAACGGTGTACTGATGACTTTCGGTGCCGACCCTCGCCTGCTGCCAGACAGCAAGACCGTGGTAGAGCAATTCCGCAAAGCCGGTACCGAGCCTGAAGGCTACACCCTGTACGCCTACGCTTCGGTCCAGACCCTGGCTGCTGCCTTCAACGGCGCCAAGTCCAACAAGGGCGAAGACGCAGCTGCGTGGCTGAAGAAAAACCCGGTCAAAACCGTCATGGGCGAGAAGACCTGGGACAGCAAGGGCGACCTGAAAGTCTCCGACTACGTGGTTTACGAGTGGGACGCAAACGGCAAATACCATCAGCTGGACAAGCAGAAGTGACATGACCTGCTGAAAAGCCCGGCGCCTTGTGCGCCGGGTGTTCAACGAACATGTCCGTGCAGTACCTGTCTTTTCTCGTAGAGCTGCACACAACCGTATTGCGCCGGCGGCTGAACCCCGGTCCGTCGCAGGCGGCTTCTGTGCAGTCTCTCAAATGCGTGAGATTGCGTTATGGATGGTATTTTCCTGCAGCAACTGGTCAACGGCCTGACCCTCGGGTCGGTCTATGGCCTGATCGCCATCGGCTACACAATGGTCTATGGCATCATTGGCATGATCAACTTCGCCCACGGCGAGGTTTACATGATTTCCGCTTACCTCGCGGCAATCAGTCTGGCACTGCTGGCTTACTTCGGTATTGAATCCTTCCCTCTGCTGATGCTTGGCACACTGGTGTTCACCATTGTCGTCACCGGGGTCTATGGCTGGGTCATCGAACGCATCGCCTACAAACCCCTGCGTAACTCCACCCGCCTGGCACCGCTGATCAGCGCCATCGGTATCTCGCTGATCCTGCAAAACTATGCCCAGATCAGCCAGGGTGCCCGCCAACAGGGTGTTCCGACACTGTTGACCGGCGCATGGCGTATCGACGTAGGCACTGGCTTCGTCCAGCTCACCTACACCAAGATCTTCATTCTGGTCGCCGCATTCGCCGGTATGGCCGCGCTGACCTACATCATCAAGTACACCAAGCTCGGCCGCATGTGCCGCGCGACCCAGCAAGACCGCAAGATGGCCTCGATCCTGGGGATCAACACCGACCGGGTGATTTCCTACGTGTTCATCATCGGTGCAGCCATGGCGGCCCTGGCCGGCGTGCTGATCACCATGAACTACGGCACGTTCGACTTCTACGCGGGCTTCGTCATCGGCATCAAGGCCTTCACTGCCGCGGTACTCGGCGGGATCGGCTCGCTGCCTGGCGCCATGCTCGGCGGGATCATCCTCGGGATTTCCGAGTCGCTGTTCTCCGGTCTGGTCAACTCGGACTACAAAGACGTATTCAGCTTCTCGCTGCTGGTACTCGTTCTGGTCTTTCGGCCTCAAGGCCTGCTCGGCCGTCCTCTTGTGTCGAAGGTGTAAGCGATGTCTTCAACCACTAAAAAAACCATTGATCTCAAAAAAAGTCTGGTTGATGCGATTCTCTCCGGCCTCGTTGCCCTGATCGTGTTCGGGCCAATCGTCGGTGTCGTGCTCGATGGCTACGGCTTCAACCTGGAAACGTCGCGGGTGGCATGGATCATCGCCATTGTCATGGCCGGTCGTTTTGCCCTCAGCATGTTCCTGCAGACCCCAAAAGGCCTGAGAATTCTCGAAAGCTTTGAAAGCCCCGGTTCCGGGGTGCACGTGCTGCCGCCCGACTACAAATCACGCCTGCGCTGGATCATCCCGCTGATGATCGTCATCGCCGTGGCGCTGCCGTTTTTCTCCAACTCGTACCTGCTGGGCGTGGTCATCCTCGGGCTGATCTACGTACTGCTGGGCCTGGGGCTGAACATCGTGGTCGGCCTGGCCGGCCTGCTCGACCTGGGTTACGTGGCGTTCTACGCCATTGGTGCCTATGGTCTGGCGCTCGGCTATCAGTATCTGGGGCTGGGTTTCTGGACCGTGCTGCCACTGGCGGCGATCACTGCCGGGCTAGCCGGTTGCATCCTCGGTTTCCCGGTGCTGCGCCTGCATGGCGACTACCTGGCGATCGTGACCCTGGGCTTCGGTGAAATCATTCGCCTGATCCTCAACAACTGGTTGTCCCTGACCGGCGGCCCGAACGGCATGCCGGCGCCATTGCCGACCTTCTTCGGCCTGGAATTCGGCAAGCGGGCCAAGGACGGCGGTGTGCCGTTCCATGAGTTCTTCGGCATCGCCTACAACCCCGACGTGAAGTACTACTTCATCTACGCGGTGTTGTTCCTGGTCGTGCTGGCCGTGCTGTATATCAAGCATCGCCTGACCCGCATGCCGGTCGGTCGTGCCTGGGAAGCGCTGCGCGAAGATGAAATCGCCTGCCGCTCGATGGGCCTGAACCACGTGCTGGTCAAACTCTCGGCGTTCACCATCGGTGCTTCGACGGCGGGTCTGGCCGGTGTGTTCTTCGCCACCTACCAGGGCTTCGTCAACCCGACCTCGTTCACCTTCTTCGAATCGGCACTGATCCTCGCCATCGTGGTCCTGGGCGGCATGGGTTCGACCATCGGCGTGGTGATCGCCGCGTTCGTGCTGACCGTGGCTCCGGAGCTGTTGCGTGGCTTTGCCGAATACCGCGTCCTGCTGTTCGGCATGCTGATGGTGTTGATGATGATCTGGCGACCGCGCGGACTGATTCGGATCAGCCGTACCGGTGTGACCCCGCGTAAAGGAGTAGCGCCATGAGCGAAGTCGTACTCAGTGTCGAAAAACTGATGATGCACTTCGGCGGCATCAAGGCGTTGAACGATGTCAGCCTGAAGGTCAAGCGCAACTCGATCTTCGCCCTGATCGGCCCCAACGGCGCCGGCAAGACCACGGTGTTCAACTGCCTGACCGGGTTCTACAAGGCCTCCGGCGGCAAGATCGAACTCAACTTGCGTGGCCAGCAGACCAACGTCATCAAGCTGCTGGGCGAATCCTTCAAGCCGACCGACTTCGTCTCGCCGAAGACCTTCGCCAGCCGCCTGTACTACAAGGCGTTCGGTGGCACCCACCTGGTCAACCGCGCGGGCCTGGCGCGAACCTTCCAGAACATTCGGCTGTTCAGGGAAATGTCGGTGCTGGAAAACCTGCTGGTGGCCCAGCACATGTGGGTCAACCGCAGCATGCTGGCGGGCATCCTCAATACCAAGGGCTACCGCAAGGCCGAAAGCGACGCGCTGGACCACGCCTTCTACTGGCTTGAAGTGGTGGACCTGGTGGACTGCGCCAACCGTCTGGCCGGTGAGCTGTCCTACGGTCAGCAACGCCGCCTGGAAATTGCCCGGGCCATGTGCACCCGTCCGCAGATCATCTGCCTCGACGAACCGGCCGCCGGCCTCAACCCTCAGGAAACCGAAGCGCTGAGCGCGATGATCCGGCTGCTGCGCGACGAGCACGATCTGACCGTGGTGCTGATCGAACACGACATGGGCATGGTAATGAGCATTTCCGACCACATCGTGGTGCTGGACCACGGCGTCGTCATCGCCGAGGGCGGCCCCGACGACATCCGCAACGATCCGAAAGTGATTGCCGCTTACCTGGGCGCCGACGAAGAGGAGCTGGTATGACTAACGGTGCCATCCTCGAACTCAAGGAGCTGGACGTGTTTTACGGGCCGATCCAGGCCCTGAAGAAAGTCTCGCTGCACATCAATGAAGGTGAAACCGTCAGCCTGATCGGCTCCAACGGCGCCGGCAAGTCGACCCTGCTGATGTCGATTTTCGGTCAGCCACGGGCGGCGGACGGGCAGATTGTCTATCAGGGCGTGGACATCACCCACAAGTCGTCGCACTACATCGCCTCCAACGGTATCGCGCAATCGCCGGAAGGGCGGCGGGTATTCCCCGACATGACCGTCGAGGAAAACTTGCTGATGGGCACCATCCCTATCGGTGACAAGTACGCCAAGGAAGACATGCAACGCATGTTCGAGCTGTTCCCGCGGCTCGAAGAGCGGCGTAACCAGCGCGCCATGACCATGTCCGGCGGCGAGCAGCAAATGCTCGCCATCGCCCGTGCGCTGATGAGCCGGCCGAAGCTGTTGCTGCTCGACGAGCCGAGCCTGGGTCTGGCTCCGATCGTGGTGAAACAGATCTTCGCCACCCTGCGGGAACTGGCAAAGACCGGCATGACCATCTTCCTGGTGGAGCAGAACGCCAACCACGCGCTCAGGCTGTCGGACCGGGCTTATGTAATGGTCAACGGCGAGATCCGCATGAGCGGTACCGGCAAGGAATTGCTGGTGAATGAGGATGTGCGTAACGCCTATCTCGGCGGGCACTGATTCTTCGTTGTTTTACACGGGCCCCGGCGCGAAAGCTCCGGGGCTTTTTTATATCTCCCTTGCACCTCAAACCCCTGTGGGAGCGAGCCTGCTCGCGATGGCGGCAGGACAGCCAACATTGAAGTGACTGGCACACCGTGATCGCGAGCAAGTGCTGAAGAGGTGCTTTTCGGGAAATTGTGGAAAACAAATTTTCCAAGCTCCCGAACTGCGACATAAAACCGCTGCAAATCGCTGTTTTGTCACGGTTTTGACTTGTCCCCGTTTGCTGTGGAGCGGGCTGTGAATAACTTGGTAGTAGCTGGCTGGAAGCCTTTTAAACCGGGGCTTGCAGCAATGTGGTCGTTTTTTGATCAGGCTTTTTTGCTTGGCTTGAGGCAGGGTTTGTCAACTATTTTATTGAGGGTGAAACGGCAGCAATCGGGTGTGAACAAGCCTGTGGATAAGTCTGTGATTAAACTCTGGAAAGACAGCGCTGAAGGCCGTGGTTACTGGCTTGCGGCCATCGCTTGCTTGACCACCCGGTCGAGAAAAAGTCCTTGGGCTACACGGCAGGGGGATGAGGGTCAAGCGAAAAAGTTTTCAAACCCCGCGCAAAGCCTTGTGGATAGCGGCTTGCAGCTTTTCCACTTGCCCCCAGAGACTGTGGACCCGCTTGTGGATAACGTGCGCGCAATTGGCTGCAGGCCCCGGCGGGTCTGGCTATCAGCGCGTTGAGCATTTTTTGAACAGGTACGGCAACGTGGTTGCTGGTAAGAGCGTGGCCGGGCATGCTGCCCGCTGATTGTCCATTCCAATGGCTGACCCTCAGCCGACGCAAGGAGAACACGATGTCCAACACCCTTTTTATTACCGGCGCGACCTCCGGTTTTGGTGAAGCCTGTGCCCGTCGTTTTGCCGAGGCTGGCTGGAAGCTGGTGCTGACCGGCCGTCGTGAAGAACGCCTCAACGCGCTGTGCGCCGAGCTGTCGAAGCAGACTGAAGTGCATGGCCTGGTGCTGGACGTGCGTGACCGCAAGGCCATGGAAGACGCCATTGCCAACCTGCCACCGAGCTTCGACAAGCTGCGCGGGCTGATCAACAACGCAGGCCTGGCCCTGGGCGCTGATCCGGCGCCAAAGTGCAGCCTGGACGACTGGGACACCATGGTCGATACCAACATCAAGGGCCTGATGTACAGCACTCGCCTGCTGCTGCCGCGCCTGATTGCCCATGGTCGTGGCGCCGGTATCGTCAACCTGGGTTCCGTCGCCGGCAATTATCCGTACCCGGGCAGCCATGTGTATGGCGGGACCAAGGCCTTCGTCCAACAGTTCTCCCTGAGCCTGCGCTGTGACCTGCAAGGCACCGGTGTGCGCGTCAGCAACCTCGAGCCGGGCCTGTGCGAGAGTGAGTTTTCGCTGGTGCGTTTTGGCGGTGACCAGGAGCGTTACAACGCCACCTACGCCGGTGCCGAGCCGATCCAGCCGCAGGACATTGCCGACACCATCTTCTGGATTCTCAATGCCCCGGCGCACATCAACATCAACACATTGGAGCTGATGCCGGTGAGCCAGAGCTGGGCGGGGTTTGCGATTGATCGCAGTGCTGGCAAGGCGTAAGACCGCATAACGGCTAATCGCGGGCAAGCCCGCTCCCACAGTGGGATGTTGCGTGGCATAGATAGCATGTACACCGCAAATCCCTGTGGGAGCGGGCTTGCCCGCGAAAGCGATTTATCAGTCAGCGAAGATATTCAGCCAATCCGGCATAACAGGTCGCCAGGTGATAAGGCGTAGTCGACGGCATGTCGCGGCGACTCACTTCCCCGTGCTCATCACGGCACTCATACCAGCCTCCCGCGTGCAGCGAACGTTGTTGCAGCGCCTGCAATTGACGCAAGACAGCCGCCTCGCTATCCGGACGCAGGGTCAATGCCCGCAGGTACTCGGCCTGGGCCCAGATGCGCTGGGTAGCGTCGCGCGAACCGCCATCCGGACCGAGATCAAGCATGGCGCGCACGGCGCCGGTCTGTTGATCGACCCCCAACTGCTCGGTGAAGGCGAACGCACGCTCCAGGGACGCGTGCAATGCCGAGCCGCGCAGCAAGTCGGACGACTCCAGCAGGAAATACCACTCGAACTGATGCCCCGGCTCAAACCAGTTATCCACAGCGCCCAGCGGCTTTTCCATCAACACGCTTTGCTCGGGATCGATAAAGCGCTTTTGCATGGCTGTGCATAACTCGACGAGCGCTTGTTGCACCGCGAGATCTTCGCGCACCGACAGGGTGGCAAGGAAAGCTTCGGCCAGGTGCATCAGGGGATTTTGCAGCGGGCCGCTGTTCAGGGATGACCAGTCGCGATCGAGGCTGGCTTCATAGAGGCCGTCGCCTGTGGCGAAACGTTGCGCGATCACTTCAAGGCTGGCGTTGAGCACCGACTCCACCAGCGGTTCGCGCACTTTGTCCCAGTAATGGGCGCAGGCGAACAGGATGAAGGCGTGGGTGTAGAGGTCCTTGCGAGTGTCCAGCGGCGCGCCTTGCGGGTCGATGCTGTAGAACCAGCCGCCATGCTCGGCATCGTGGAAATGCCGCTGCAACGAGCGGAACAGGGCCGCCGCACGTTCTTCGGCCGCCGGCACCTGGCCGATCAGGCTGGCGAACAGATACAACTGCCGCGCACAGGCCATGGCGCGATAACGCTGGGCAGGCAATGGCTGGTGTTCGGCGTCCAGTGCCTCATGGGGCAGCGCCATGTCGGCATTCCAGCCCGGACCTTGCCAGAGCGGCACGATCACGTTCAGAAAGTGTTGTTGCACGTCGCTGAACAGGGCAGTCAATTCAGGCTGGGAGGCGGAGCGGGAGGCTTGCGGCATTGGCTGGCGTCGTCACGGCAGGGTTGATTGCGCGACATGTTAGCAGGCCTGAGGTTTGTGGTGTCTGTCAGGCCGTCATCGCGAGCAGGCTCGCTCCTACAATGGATTTGTGTCCACCGAACCACTGTGGGAGCGAGCTTGCTCGCGATGAGGCCATCACAGGCAATAAAGAATCAACCCGCCAACAACCACACCCCGGTCGCCGCCGAAGCCGCTCCTGCCAGCCGAACCAGTGGAGCTGCCGCTTGAGGCAACGCCCTTACCAGCGCATAGCCCGCTCCATGCAACGCCGCCGTCGCTGCCACGAACCCGGCTGCATACGCCCACGGGCTCGACATGTCAGGCAGTTCCAGCCCATGAGCCACGCCATGAAACAGCGCAAACATCGCCGTCGCGGCCAGCGCCATGCTCAACGGCGGACGCACCGCCAATGCCACCGCCAGCCCCAGGGCCAGCACAGACGCGGCAATCCCGCCCTCCAGCGCCGGCAGGTTCAACCCTTCGAAACCCAACAACCCGCCCAGCAGCATGGTGCCGACGAAGGTGCACGGCAGCGCCCAGCGCGCCGCGCCTTTTTGCTGCGCCGCCCAGAGGCCCACCGCGAGCATCGCCAGCAAATGGTCGAGCCCGCCGATCGGATGACTGATGCCCGCGACCAGGCCATTGTCGCCGTGCCCCGGGTGGGCGAAGGCGAGGGCCGGGGTCAACAGCAGGGCCATGGCGCCGAGAATGCGTTTAAGTGTCATGGGTGAGCTTCCTTGTTGATCAATGGTTTTCAGGCTGCGGTCAGCAAGCCCTGGCGTTCGATGAAGGCGATGATCTCTTCCAGGCCCTGGCCGGTTTTCTGGTTGCTGAAGACGAACGGCTTGCCGTTGCGCATGCGCGTGGTGTCACTGTCCATCAGGGTCAGGGAAGCCCCCACCAGCGGTGCCAGATCGATTTTGTTGATCACCAGCAGATCGGATTTGCAGATTCCTGGCCCGCCCTTGCGCGGCAGCTTGTCGCCGGCGGACACATCGATCACGTAGATGGTCAGGTCGGACAGTTCCGGGCTGAAGGTCGCCGACAGGTTGTCACCCCCGGACTCCACCAGGATCAGATCCAGGCCCGGAAAGCGCCGGTTCAGCTGATCCACGGCTTCAAGGTTGATCGAGGCGTCTTCGCGGATCGCCGTGTGCGGGCAGCCGCCGGTTTCCACACCGATGATGCGTTCCGGCGCCAGGGCCTGGTTGCGCACCAGAAAGTCCGCGTCTTCACGGGTGTAGATGTCGTTGGTCACCACGGCCAGGTTGTAACGGTCGCGCAGGGCCAGGCATAGGGCCAGGGTCAGGGCGGTCTTGCCGGAACCGACCGGGCCGCCGATGCCGACGCGCAGGGGTTGTGTGTTCATGTGCTTCTCCAAAATAGGGCGTCCAAAATAAAGGGCTCAGGAGCGGAACAGCCGGCTGTACTGGCGCTCGTGGGCCATGCACGCCAGGGACAGGCCGAAAACGGCGCTGCCCATGTGTTCGGGGTTGAGGTGGGTAGCGTTGTGCTGGACTTGCTGCAACAGCGGCAACAATTCACTGGTCAGGCGCTGGGCGGCCTGCTGGCCCAGCGGCAGGGTCTTCATCAGCACTGCCAGTTGGTTTTCCAGCCAGCTCCAGAGCCACGCGGCCAGCGCATCCTGCGGGCTGATCCGCCAGGCACGGGCAGCCAGGGCCCAGCCCAGCGCCAGGTGTGGCTCCGGCTGCTGGGCAAGAAAGTCACGGGCCGCGGTATCCAGTTCCGGCAAACCGTTGAGCAGTTGTTGCAGGGAGTAGCCCATCTGCCGGCTCTCCAGATGCAGCTCGCGGGTTTCCCGGCTGGCGCGGTGTTCTTCGCAGCGCTGCAGCAGTTCGCACCAGTTTTCTTCCTGCGCCGCGACGCAATGGGCAAGCAGCAGCGGGGCTTCGAAGCGGGCGAGATTGAGCAGCAATTGATCGCTGATCCAGCGTCGCGCGCTGTCGGGATCGTTGACGCGGCCGTTCTCTACCGCCATTTCCAGGCCCTGGGAATAGCTGTAGCCACCAATCGGCAGTTGCGGACTGGCCAGACGCAGCAGGGCCCAGGCCGGGTTCACAGGCGCACGCCAAACTGATGCAGTTTGGGCGGGTAGTTGAAGTCTTCATCGCCATGGCGCGAATGATGATGTCCACCGCCGTAGGCACCGTGTTCCGGCTGGAACGGCGCTTCGATGGATTCGGTGGTGGCGCCGAGCTGTTCGAGCATGGCCTTGAGCACGTAATCGTCGAGCAGGCGCAGCCAGCCATCACCTACTTGCAGGGCGACGTGGCGATTGCCCAGGTGATAGGCGGCGCGGGTCAATTCGAACGCATTGGCGCAGGTGACGTGCAGCAGTTGTTCGGGGCTGGCGCAGACACGGACGATGCGACCGTCTTCGGCCTGCAGGCACTCGCCGTCATGCAGGGGCGACTGGCCGCGCTCCAAAAACAACCCGACGTCTTCGCCTTCGGCACTGAAACAGCGCAAACGGCTTTTGCTCCGGGCTTCGAAGCTCAAGTGCAACTCGGCGGCCCAGACAGGTTGAGGGTCGATTCTTCGATGAATCACCAGCATTGGAAAGCTTCCAGCAATGGACGATGCACAGGCTAGAGCAAGGGGCTTGCCAATCGGCGGGATGCGTAGGAAATGGCTGACGGAGGCGTGAGGCGAGCCTACTCAAGGTGATGGTTTTGAGTGATGTTGGTGCGAGAGTTTTTTGCAGTGCACCAACGTGAGGCGATTTCGCTTTTCTGTAGGAGCGAGCCTGCTCGCGAATGGGGCAGATCAGTCAACTCGGTGTTGAATGAGCTGGCGCTTTCGCGAGCAGGCTCGCTCCTACAAGGATTACTCAGTGCTGCCCAGCCCTTGCCAGTGTTTGAGACCAATAAAGATAAAGCGCAGCTGCTGAGTGATCTTCGCCTGAGGCGTCAGGTGCTCGGGCAGTGCCTCGGCCGGCGGGTCGATGATGTCCGGCAAGGTGGCGAATACGCTTTTGACGATCAGGTCGGCCATCACACTCAGGCCGGCGATGTTCAGGTGCTGCAGCTTGGGCATCAACGACAGGTCGGCCGCGAGGTCCGAGCTGATGTTTTCCCGCAGGCGGCCAATCGCCAGACGTACCGGCAACGAACCCCCGTATTGCTCGCGGGCCAGAAACAGAAATTGCGAACGGTTGGCGCTGACCACGTCGAGGAAGATCCGCACCGACGCATCGATGATGCCGCCCATGACGAACTCGTTATGTCGCACCAAACGGATGGTTTCGCGGAAGGTCTGGCCGACCTCGCAGACAAGCGCCAGGCCCAGTTCGTCCATATCGGCGAAATGCCGATAGAAACCGGTCGGGACGATCCCGGCGGTTTTCGCCACTTCGCGCAGGCTCAGGCTGCCGAATCCGCGGCCACCTTCCATCAGGTGCCGGGCAGCGTCCATCAGGGCGACGCGGGTTTGTTGTTTCTGTTCAGCGCGGGGCAGCATCGCAAGGGCGTTTTCTGGAAATGGAGAGCGGCGCACTCTAGCAAATCGGCTTTGCCGGCGTCGAACAACGATAGGGAGATGCGGCGGGGATGTGAGGAATCGACAGTCTGGAGAGCCAGAAAATCAAAAGCCCAATCCGGTGATTGGGCTTTTTTTCAAGGCGGCCATGGGGCTTAGCTCATCGAACTGTTGCGTTCGATCACACGGTCACCACCACCTTCGGCCAGGGTTTGGCCAGGAGTGCGGTCGGAGCCGTCAGCGGCAACGGTTTGGCCAGGGGTGCGATCGGAACCATCAGCAGCCAGGGTTTGGCCAGGGGTGCGATCAGAGCCGTCGGCAGCAACAGTCTGGCCTTGTGGGGTCTGGTCGTAGCCGTCTTCAGTGATCAGGTTTTTTTCTTTCAGGCGATCGTTACCACCTTCGGCCAGGGTTTGGCCCGGAGTACGGTCGGAACCATCGGCGGCGACGGTTTGGCTGAACACCGAGTGGCTGTCTTTGACTTGCGGAGTAGCCTGTTCAGCGGCCGGCAGCGCGAAGGCAGTGCTGGCCAACAGAGAAAGGGAAAGACTAAGCAGTAACTGGCGTTTCATGATCTGTGCTCCGTGGCAGGGCGATAAAGTGGGTACGAGTGCAATGTTACCCTCGAGAAGTCGATATAAAAGTTCATAAACGCAATGTTAATAATCAACGGAATTGATTGTTCTCGGCGAAGGCTCTAAACCGGGCCTTTCAGGTCGATGGTTTTGCACCGAGGTGGGTATTTTCGACTCACTTGTGCCGCACAAAAGTGCGGGTGCGGTAACGCTCGCTGTGCGGCAGAGGGCAAAATCGACGGTTCGGTTGTGTCGAAAACGGTTTTTCGATTAAACCTGCGGGCCGTTTTTCAGTCGTAGATTCCATAGCGGGTCGGTTATCGCCCGCCGTTTCTCATGGGTGTCGTGGTCAGGACGCTCAGCCGTATCAGGAGCTTTGTGCAATGACGCGCACTCGTAAAATCTTCGCCTGGACCTTCACCACCCTGGTTGCCTTGCTGGCGGTGCTGGTGCTGTTCATCGTGTTCTTCGATTGGAACCGGATCAAACCGACGCTCAATGCCAAGGTTTCCGAGGAATTGCACCGACAGTTCGCCATCAACGGCAACCTGTCGGTGGTCTGGCGACGTGAAGTCGAGGAGGGCGGTTGGCGCGCCTGGGTGCCGTGGCCCCATGTGGTGGCCGAGGACTTGAGCCTGGGCAACCCGGACTGGTCGAAAGCGCCGCAGATGGCCACGCTCAAACGCGTGGAACTGCGCATTTCGCCTTTGGGGTTGCTGGCGCAGCGGGTGGTGATCCCGCGCATCGACCTGACCGAACCCAATGCCGAACTGCAACGTCTGGCGGACGGTCGCGCCAACTGGACGTTCAAGTTCGACCCGAAAGACCCGAACGCCGAACCGTCGCCCTGGGTGCTGGACATCGGTGCGATCGGCTTCGACAGGGGCCACGTGACCCTCGACGATCAGAACTTGAAGACTCAGCTCGACGTCTTGATCGATCCGTTGGGCAAACCCGTTCCGTTCAGCGAGATCGTGGGCGACAAAGCCGCGAAAACCGCCCGGGAGAAGGGCTCGACGCCGCAAGACTACGCGTTTGGACTCAAGGTGAAAGGCCAGTACCACGGTCAACAGCTGGCGGGCCAGGGCAAGATCGGCGGTCTGCTGGCATTGCAGGATGCCGCTCGGCCATTTCCGTTGCAGGCACAGGTGAAGATCGCCGACACCAGCGTCGAGCTGGCCGGCACCCTGAGCGATCCGCTGAACCTCGGCGCCCTGGACCTGCGCCTGAAACTCGCGGGCAGCAGTCTCGGCAATCTCTACCCGCTGACCGGCGTGACACTGCCGGATACCCCGCCCTATGCCACCGACGGTCACTTGATCGCCAAGTTGCATGAGGCGGGCGGGGCGGTGTTCCGCTATGAAGAGTTCAACGGCACCATCGGCTCCAGCGATATTCACGGCAACCTGAGCTATGTCGCCAGCCAGCCACGGCCCAAACTCAGTGGGGCTCTGCTGTCCAATCAACTGCTGTTTGCCGACCTGGCGCCGTTGATCGGCGCGGACTCCAACGCCAAGCAAAAGGCCCGCGGTGGTGAGAGCAAGCAACCGGCGGACAAGGTATTGCCGGTCGAGGAGTTCAAGACCGAGCGCTGGCGCGATATGGACGCCGACGTCGAGTTCACCGGCAAGCGCATCGTCCACAGCGAAAAACTGCCATTCACCGACCTCTATACCCATCTGGTCCTCACCGATGGGGTGCTCAGCCTGGAACCGCTGCGCTTTGGCGTGGCAGGCGGCAAGCTGGATTCGCAGATACGCCTGAACGGGCACACCGAGCCTTTGGAGGGCAAGGCAAAGCTCACCGCGCGGGGCTTCAAGCTCAAACAGCTGTTCCCTACGTTCGAGCCGATGAAAACCAGTTTTGGCGAGCTCAATGGTGATGCCGATATCACCGGGCGTGGCAACTCGGTGGCCAAGTTGCTGGGCAGCGCCAACGGCAATCTGAAAATGCTGATCAACGATGGCGCCATCAGTCGCGAACTGATGGAGCTGGCGGGGTTGAACGTCGGCAACTATGTGGTTGGCAAAATCTTTGGCGACAAGGAAGTGAAGATCAACTGCGCGGCTGCCGACTTCGACATCAAGAGCGGTCTGGCAACCACGCGGCTGTTCGTCTTCGATACCGAGAACGCGATCATCTATGTCGACGGCACGGCAAACATGGCGACCGAGCAACTGGATCTGACCGTTACCCCGGAATCCAAGGGCTGGCGCTTGATTTCGTTGCGCTCGCCGCTGTACGTGCGGGGCAAGTTCATCAAGCCCGATGCGGGGGTGAAGGCCGTACCGTTAATGTTGCGCGGGGCGGGGATGGTGGCGCTGGGCGTGATTGCTGCGCCAGCGGCCGGGTTGCTGGCGCTGGTGGCTCCGAGTGCGGGAGAACCGAATCAGTGTGCACCTTTACTGGAGCAGATGAAGGCGGGGAAGGCCCCCAAGACCGTGAAAAACTGATGCGGGCTTGAAAAAGTTTGATCGCGCCCGAACCAATGTCCGGGGGCGATCAAACGTGGGTGTTGATGGTTTTTCAATTCACGTGGTTTGGCGTTTGAACATGTAGTAAATCGGTGTTGACGTGATTGCCCATTTTTTTAATGACAGCGGCTCTGATCTTGTCGTATTCCCGAACGTCCAGCGAACTGACCAGTAACCACATGTTGGTTTTTCCGTCCCTGATGGCGTTAAGGACGGGTTGATCCAGGATGTCCATGCTGATTCCATTGGTCGTTTTGAAGGCAACCTGCAGGGTGAGGATGCTTGCATTGTTGCGAACAATGGTTAGCCGCGTTGACGTGGCAACTGGCGCTTTGGTTGAGACACCGACATGCATCTCGTGGCCTGGGGTAAACGAGTTGGCCTGAAGTCTATCGAGAGCGGTTTTGATAACCGGCGAATGGGTAGGCGGTTTTTTCAGTTGCATGAAAGCGTTACATAAACGTTGTTTTTCCTCTTTGGTCAGAGATGTGCCAATGCCTGTTTCGATGGTCTTGAAAAGGCTGTTTGATGAGAACTCGCAACGTTTTATTTCGCGGCTATTTTGAATCCAGCCAAATCTACCGACTTCATTTGCATAACTGGAAAATATCTGTTCCGGACTCTGCAGCCGTTTGGAAGTTGTTATGAGGTCGCCCAGAAGGCTGGAGTAAAGAATGTCTTTTTTAAAATTCTCGTCGTGTGCACCACAAAAAAACGGTGATGTTACCGTTGATCAGGTAGATGTCATAAGTGGGTGTGTCCATGGTTGTAAGTGCTCAATATATATGCGAGCTGTTTAAATCGACAGGTTGCTGCCGATTTAAACGTTCGCAAGTTTTAAAAATCAGGAAGGTTGTCAATGTACTTGTTGGTGGCATCGGTGTATCTGCTCAACAACTTGGCACGTACTCCCGAGAAAGCGTTGTTATCCAGATAACAGCGCACAGCACCGGTTTTGATCGTCGTGGATTGTTTTGTGGATTTCCAGAACAGAATGCCACGGGTACTTTCCCGTGCATCGAGGGAGATGCAGTTAAGGACCATATTCGCTTGACCGTAGTTGTCGACCCAGACTGGCGCGAGGTCGAACTTGGCCTGAGCGCCGAGTTTTGCCCCAATGTTGAATATTTGGGTCGCCTTTGGGCTTTGTTGTACGGTATCTACAGCTTGTTTCGATACCTTGGCCAGAACGTCCGCGGCCTTCGGACTCATCAGTCTCGAGGCAATGTCGAAAGCAACCTGATCCATCGTCAGGCCGACTCCCCTGATGGCGACCTCTTGAATGTCTTTGTCTTGAATTATCCAGCCAAAACTTGTCAGGGTTTTAACGTATTCTTTGTACCACTGAAATAACTGGCTTTCCTCTGGGAAATGATGAGAGGCGTTGCGCTGCGCAACCATTTTGCAAAGATTTACATCATCAATGGTTTGTTTTGGAACCCCCGGAAGAAACGCGTTTATTGTTTCGGGCATTACACTTGCTGTTGGCTTGTTAGTGTCGTGAGGTGGTGTGTACTCTCCGAAGTCGGTAAATGTCCGTGGCATTGCGATTGGTGGAAATGGAGGTAGGGATTCAATGAATTCGAGTCGTTGTTCAAGTAGCATGAATGTATTCCTTTACTTGGTTTGTGTGGCCAACCGGGTGGTTGCAAGTATTAGAATAAGTTCGGGCTGATGAAAGTCCATGTTTGGTTTGTAACTTTAAAATATAAGCAGGATTGGTGCGGTTTAAGTTTTCGTGATTTAGTTGGGTGCCGTGTTAAATAAATATGTCAGGCAGATATTGCCGCCTCTTCACGCAACCACGCAAAAAACGCCCGAACCGGTGGATGTCGCTCCCGTCCCGGCACGCACAATGCGCTGTAACCCGCGCCATCCACCTGCACATCGCCCCGATAAGGCATCAGTAATCCACTGGCCACGCTTTCGGACACCAGAATATTGCTCGCCAGCACCACCCCTTGTCCGGCAATTGCCGCTTGCAAGGCGTAATGCTCTTCATCGTACTCGCGCACGGCTGGCTGGCCGGTCAGCCAAGTCTCGCCGGACTGAGCACACCAGGCCTCCCAGCCGTGGGCATAGAGCTTGGAGTTGTGCCAGCGCACGCTGATCAGTGTTGGCGTGCGAGTGGCGGCGAGGTTCACTTGTTCCGGTGAGCCATAGACACCAAAGGTTTCATCGAACAGGCATTGCCCATACAGATTCGGGTAGTCATCAAGGCTGTAGCGCACCACCAGGTCGACGCTGGCGTCCTGATGCAGGTCGATGACTTCGCAATGGGTATCCAGGCGCAGGCTGATGTTCGGATGACGGGCGTAGAAGCGGCCCAGGCGCGGCACCAGCCACAGGGCGGCGAAGGCGGCGGTGGTGGAGATCGTCAGGCTTGCGCCGCTGCGTTGCGGGCGCAGGGTGTCGACGCTTTGCGCCACCTCTAGAAACGCGCCATGCAGGCTGTGGAACAGTCGCTCACCGCCTTCGGTCAGGCGCACCTGGCGTGGCAAGCGCTCGAACAACTGCACGCCGAGCCAGGTTTCCAGTGAACGGATCTGATGGGACACCGCCGTCGGGGTCACGGAAAGTTCTTCGGCGGCGGCTTTGAAACTCAGCAGGCGCGAAGCCGATTCAAAGGCACGCAGGGCGGTCAGCGGCAAAGAGGCAAACATGAACACTCCATGGATGAAATGGATTCATCCAAACTGATTTTTCCTCAGTTGAATAGGGGTAGCTGCAAGTTTCAAGCTGCAAGCCACAAGCAGTTTGAGTTTAGTCCCAAGGAGATTCAGATGAGTAAAATTCTTGCCGTTCATGCCAGCCCACGTGGTGAGCGTTCCCACTCACGGCGTTTGGCCGAAGTGTTTCTTTCAGCCTTGCAAGCACGCAGCCCGCACGCGCAACTGACCCGCCGCGAAGTCGGGCGGGCGCTGATCCCGCCGGTCAACGAGGCATTCGTGGCCGCGGCGTTTTACCCGGAGCCGGATGCGCGGCCACTGTCGATGCAAGCGGACCTGGCGTTCAGTGACGAACTGGTTGGCGAATTGCTGGGCCACGATCTGTTGGTGATTTCCACGCCCATGCACAACTTCAGCGTCCCCAGTGGCTTGAAAGCCTGGATTGATCAGATCGTGCGCATCGGCCTGACCTTCAACCACACCCTGGACAATGGCGTGGCCCAGTACGAGCCGTTGGTGCATGGCAAAAAGGCCTTGATCGTCACCAGCCGCGGTGGCTTCGGTTTCGGCCCGGGCGGTGAGCTGGAAGCCATGAACCACGCCGATCCTTTGCTGCGCACGGCATTGGGTTTTATCGGCATCACCGATGTCACGGTGGTTGCCGCCGAGGGTGAAGAGTCCGAAGCGCGCACCTTCGCGGTGTCCGCCGCCGAGGCC
Organism: Pseudomonas putida; assembly: GCF_050989985.1. Lineage (GTDB taxonomy): Bacteria > Pseudomonadota > Gammaproteobacteria > Pseudomonadales > Pseudomonadaceae > Aquipseudomonas > Aquipseudomonas putida_AI. The sequence continues at coordinate 6,205,096 of NZ_CP158815.1, read as the reverse complement.
GAACAACGGCTGGTCGCGCTGGCCAGGGAGTTCTAGATGGCCTGGCTGTTTTTGCTGATCGCCGCCGGCTTCGAAGTCACCTTCGCCATGGGCATGAAGTACGCCGAAGGCTTCACCCGCCTGTGGCCGTCGTTGATCACCGTGGTGGCGGCGGTGGGCGGGGTGTACTTCCTGACCCTGGCCATGCGCGAGTTGCCGGTGAGCATCGCGTACCCGATCTGGACCGCCATCGGTTCGCTGGGCACGGTGTTTCTCGGGTTTGCGCTGTTGGGGGAAAGCCTCAGTGCAGTGAAGTTGCTGTCGGTCGGGCTGATCGTGGCGGGGGTCGTCGGGTTGAAGTAGGCGGATGTCATAGACTGCATGTTGAGTTGTCATCTTCGCTGGTGATGCTTGGCGGATGTCTTGCATCCCGTCTTGCATCCCCTCGACCACAAGGATGTCCAACATGCCGCAAGGTTGTGCCACGCGTTACCCGCTGGTGCTGGTCCCGGGAATGCTCGGGTTTGTCCGGCTGCTGCTCTATCCGTATTGGTACGGGATCATTCCGGCGTTGCGCCAGGGTGGTGCACAGGTATTCGCGGTGCAGGTCTCGCCCCTGCATTGCTGTGAGGTGCGCGGTGAGCAATTGCTGGCGCGGATCGAGGAAATCCTGCGCGAGACCGGGGCCGAGAAGGTCAACCTGATCGGCCACAGCCAGGGCGCCCTGACAGCCCGCTATGCGGCCGCCACGCGACCGGATCGGGTAGCGTCGGTCACCTCGGTGGCGGGGCCCAATCACGGCTCGGAGCTTGCCGATTACCTGCACACACACTATCCCCATGACAGCGTGCGAGGCCGGCTGTTGAGTGTTCTGATCCGGATGATCGCCGCGCTGATGAGCCTGCTGGAAACCGGTTATCGCGGGCCGAAGCTGCCGGTGGATATTCACGCTTCCCATCATTCACTCACCACCGAAGGCGTGGCGCTGTTCAATCAGCGTTATCCACAAGGGTTGCCCGAGACGTGGGGCGGGCATGGGCCGCCGCAAGTGAATGGCGTTCGCTATTACTCCTGGTCGGGCACCCTGCAACCCGGCAAGACCAACCGTGGGCGCAACCTGCTCGATGGCACCAACCGCAGTTGCCGATTGTTCGCCAGAACCTTCGTGCGCGAGGCTGGGCATTGCGACGGGATGGTCGGGCGTTACAGTTCGCATCTGGGCACGGTGATTGGCGATGACTACCCGCTGGACCATTTCGATATCGTCAATCAGTCGCTGGGGCTGGTGGGGAAGGGGGCGGAGCCGATCCGGTTGTTTGTCGAGCATGGGGCTCGACTCAAGGCGGCAGGGCTTTAGACCGCGTTATCGTTCATCGCGAGCAGGCTCGCTCCCACAGGGGAATGCATTTCAAAGTATGGGAGCGAGCCTGCTCGCGATGAGGCCGTGTAAGGTGACGCTGACCTTACGCCCCAGCACAGTGGTCCACCGCTCCGAAACAATCACCCCGCCCAACGTCAACACCCCACCCACGAGGTGATAAACCGCCAGCTGCTCGCGCAGCACCACCGCCGCGATCAACGCAGTCATCACCGGCAGCAAATTGAAGAACAGCGTGGTCCGGCTCGGTCCCAGGCGTACCACCGCCTGCATCCACGCCAGTGGCGCGAGCATCGATGCCAGCAGGCACGCATACAGCACCAGCGGGATGTTCTGCAGGGTCAGGCCGATTTTCGGTGAGATGAGAAACAGCGGAAACAGCACCACCACCGCCACCAGCACCTGCAAATACAAGAGCACCAGCGGTGGCAATTTCAGCTGCCATTTTTTCAGCAGGGTGCTGTAGACCGCGTAGGCGAGCGTGGCGACCAGCATCATCGCATCGCCCAGGTTCACCCCATGTTCCAGCAGCACCGCGAGGCTGCCGGAGGAAACGACCACCAATACCCCGGCGAACGACAGCACTGCACCGGCCAGCGCACCGGCGGTCAGGCGCTGGCCGAGGCTGATGATCGCCATGGCCAGGGACATAAGCGGCATCAGCGACAGGATGATGCCCATGTTGGTGGCCGAGGTCAGGGCCGCGGCGAAATACGCCAGGCTCTGATAAACCGCCATGCCCAGTACACCAAGAATGAAAACCTTGCCCAGGTTCGGGCGAATCGCCGGCCAGTGGGTAATCACCGGTTTGAGCATGAAGGGGGTGAACAGCAGGCCGGCGAGCAGCCAGCGATAAAAACCGATCTCGGCGGGGAAGATCGACCCGGCCGACATTTTGGTGACGACGGTGTTGCCGGCCCAGATAAAAATGGCCAGCAGGGGATACGCATATTGCATCGGGAGAAACCAAAACGTTAATGAGGGGCAATTATCCCCTGTCCGGATGCAGGCCTATACTTCGATCCAGACAACCCGCCCCTGATTTCGGACAGCATGACCAGCCAACACATCGATCTCCTGGAATTCACTGAACTGCCGGCCCCGGTGTACTTCCGCTACGCCGATTTTGACGCGCACCGCTTTGCCTCGGCCCATCGACACCCCTGGGGCAGCCTGGAGTATGCGGCCCATGGCGTGTTGCACATGGAGATCGAAGGCAGCCGCTTCATGTCACCGCCACAGTACGCCGTGTGGGTCCCGCCCGAGACCGAGCACAGTTTCTACAGCCACCAACCGGTCAACTACCGCGCGGTCTGCCTTGCGCCGACCATATGTCGCGATCTGCCGCCGCAGGCCTGCACCCTGGCCATCAGCGACATTCTCAAGGCGATCCTCAAGGACTTCGCCGCGCGCGATGTACAGGTTCCCGAGCGAGACGCGGACCAACGCCTGGCCCAGGTGCTGGTGGATCAATTGCAACAGGCCCCCGTGCATGAGTGCTATCTGCCCTACGCCAGTAGCCCCGGTCTGCTGGGCATTCTCGAAGCCCTGCAGAACGATCCCGGGGATAACCGGCCATTGGCGGATTGGGCTTTGCTGATTCATGTGAGTGAACGCACCCTGGCGCGGCAATTCGTCCGCGAACTGGGCATGAGCTTCGGCGAGTGGCGCCAGCGCCTGCGGTTTCTCGCCGCCATTGAGGCCCTGGACAGCCAGCGCAGCATTCAGGAAATCGCCTTCGACATGGGCTACAGCACGGGCTCGGCGTTTATCGCGATGTTCCAGCGCCAGGCCGGGTGTACACCGGAGCAGTATCGACGGAGCCATTTGGAGGGCAGGAATGTGTAACAGGCTTTGTCTACACTCCAGAGCAAGGCCGTTCCCCTCGGTGCGGCGACAAGGAGAAAACTCCATGAAGATGCTGCGTGTCCCTTTGTTGATGATCGGGTTGCTGCTCTGCTCTCAGGGCTTCGCCGCCACTGAACAACAGAACAAGATGACCACCTGCAACGCCGACGCCACCGCAAAAAGCCTCAAGGGCGATGAACGCAAAGCCTTCATGAGCAATTGCCTCAAAGCGGCCCCGGCGGCCAACGATGCCAAGGCCCTGACCCCGCAGCAGGAAAAGATGAAAACCTGTAACGCCGATGCCGCGACCAAGGCCTTGAAGGGTGATGAGCGCAAGGCGTTCATGAGTGATTGCCTGAAGAAAAAATAACCACAGGACTTTTAGTTGAGTGAGTTGGGAGGGCCTCATCGCGAGCAGGCTCGCTCCCACATTTGTCCTGTGCATGCAGTTCCATTGTGGGAGCGAGCCTGCTCGCGATAGGGCCGGTGAAGTCGCTGCAAAAAAACCGACTGCCCCCGACCAAGGTCGCCCCACACAATCCCTAGTGCTGTCACCGGAACGCTGGCAGACTGCCAATCCTTTTACGCTGTTCGCTTTGAGGCTGTATGCCAACGTTTTCTCAACGTCATGTATTGCTGGTGATCAGCTGGATCATCATTTTTGGCGGACTGCTGCTGGTGATCCCGCTGCGGCTGTTGCCCAGCCTGCTGGCCGGGTTGCTGGTGTTCGAACTGGTCAACATGCTCACCCCGCAGTTGCAACGACTGATCGAAGGTCGGCGCGCGCGCTGGCTCGCGGTGGCCTTGCTGGGGACATTGATTGTCAGTGTGTTGACGCTGATCTTCGCCGGCGCCATCAGCTTTCTGCTGCACGAGGCGGAAAACCCCGGCGCCTCTCTCGACAAGTTCATGGGCGTGGTCGACCGTGCCCGCGGGCAACTGCCACCCTTCATCGATGCCTACCTGCCGGCCAGTGCCGCCGAGTTTCGTGTGGCGATTGGCGAGTGGATCAGTAAACACCTCAGTGACTTGCAACTCGTAGGCAAGGACGCGGCGCACATGTTCGTGACGCTGCTGATCGGCATGGTGCTGGGGGCGATCATCGCCTTGCAGCGCATTCCGGACCTGACCAAGCGCAAGCCTTTGGCCGCCGCACTGTTCGATCGTCTGCACCTGCTGGTCCAGGCCTTTCGCAATATCGTCTTCGCGCAGATCAAGATTTCCCTGCTCAACACCTTCTTCACCGGTATCTTCCTGGCCGTGGTGCTGCCGATGTTCGGTATCAAGCTGCCACTGACCAAGACCCTGATCGTCCTGACCTTCCTGCTCGGCCTGCTGCCGGTGATCGGCAACCTGATGTCGAACACACTGATCACCATCGTCGGCCTGTCGTTGTCGATCTGGGTGGCCATGGCGGCGCTGGGTTACCTGATCTTTATCCACAAGCTCGAATACTTTCTCAACGCGCGCATTGTCGGCGGGCAGATCAGTGCCAAGTCCTGGGAGTTGCTGCTGGCGATGCTGGTGTTCGAAGCCGCGTTCGGCTTGCCGGGGGTGGTGGCGGGGCCGATTTACTACGCGTACCTGAAGAGTGAGTTGAAGCAGGTGGGGATGGTTTGATCGGGCAGATCTTCATTGCCTGACAGGGCCCCATCGCGAGCAGGCTCGCTCCCACAGGAGCATGCGATCAACTGTGGGAGCGAGCCTGCTCGCGATAGGGGCGCCTCGGACTGGATCAGTCCATCGAGCCGTAACGCTTGGCCGCTTCAATGGCCAAACCGCTACCGATACTGCCAAAGATGTTTCCTTCCACATGCCGCGCATTCGGCAGCATCGCCGACACGCTGTTGCGCAGCGCCGGAATCCCGCTGGAACCACCGGTGAAGAACACCGTATCCACCTGATCGAACCCGACATTGGCGTCTGTCAGCAACTGGCTCACGCTGTTGCGCACGCGCTCGAGCAAATTGTCGATGGCCGATTCGAACAGCACGCGGGTCAGCTCCACGCTCAAGCCGGTCTCGATGCGATCCAGTGGCACCACGCGGCTGTCGCTGTAGGTCAGTTCGATCTTGGTTTCTTCCGTCAGCATCGCCAGCCAGTGCCCGGCGCGCTGTTCGATCAGCTTGAACAGGCGATCGATGCCGCCGGTGTCCTCGATGTCGTAGCGCATGCTGCCCAGCGCCAGTTGCGACTTCTGTGAATACACCGAGTTGATGGTGTGCCAGGTGGCCAGGTTCATGTGGTGGCTGGTGGGCATGTAGGCGCCGCTCTTCATCCGGCTGCCGTAGCCGAAGAGTGGCATCAGGCCTTGCAGGCTCAGTTGCTTGTCGAAGTCGGTCCCGCCGATGTGCACACCGCCGGTGGCCAGGATGTCATCCTGGCGGTCAGCCACGCCCCGACGTTCAGGGGAGAGGCGCACCAGGGAAAAGTCGGACGTACCACCGCCGATGTCGACGATCAGTACCAGCTCTTCCTTTTCGATGGTCGACTCATAGTCGAAGGCTGCGGCAATCGGCTCGAACTGGAAGGAGACTTCCTTGAAGCCGATTTTGCGCGCCACTTCCACCAGGGTGTCTTCGGCTTCCTTGTCGGCCACCGGGTCTTCGTCGACGAAAAACACCGGGCGGCCCAGCACCACTTCTTCGAATTCCCGACCGGCGGTGGCTTCGGCGCGGCTCTTGAGCTGGCCGATGAACAGGCCGAGCAGGTCCTTGAACGGCATGGCCGTGCCGAGGACGCTGGTGTCGTGTTTGATCAGCTTGGAACCCAACAGGCTCTTGAGCGAGCGCATCAGGCGGCCTTCGTAGCCTTCCAGGTACTCGTGCAGCGCCAGTCGGCCATAGACCGGGCGGCGTTCTTCGAGGTTGAAGAAGACCACCGAGGGCAGGGTGATCTTGTCATCCTCCAGCGCAATCAGCGTTTCCATGCCGGGGCGCAGCCAGCCGACGGTGGAGTTGGACGTGCCGAAGTCGATACCGCAGGCACGGGCTGGGGAGGCGTTTTTCATGTCTTTCAGGTTCCGGTTAAAAAACGGCCGCGCAGTGTATGTCAGTGCGGCGCAGAATCGAAGGCCGGTTATCCGCTAAATCTTGCCGTTCAACGCTTGAAAGAAGTGCCATCACCCCCAAACTACCCTGCATCAACCGGACAGCCACGGGATGAACGCAAGTCACCCCGTCCGCTGCCGATAAACTTCTGATGCGCTACCCGGTCACAATCCTGAGATCGGTCAACTTGTGTGCAGCCAAATGGCGCATGCTGTGGCAGGTGGCGCGATTTCGATAACGGATGGTGATTCCCGCGATGGACTTCAAAGACTATTACAAGATTCTCGGCGTGGAGCCGACAGCTGACGACAAGGCGATCAAGGCGGCCTATCGCAAGCTGGCGCGCAAATACCACCCCGACGTCAGCAAGGAAAAGGACGCCGAAGCCAAGTTCAAGGACGCCTCGGAAGCCTATGAAGCGCTGAAAAGCGCCGACAAGCGCGCCGAATACGACGAATTGCGCCGCTATGGCCAGCATGGCCAACCGTTCCAGGGACCACCGGGCTGGCAGAGCCGTGGCGGTTTTGGCGGCGGAGGTCAAGACACTGGCGATTTTTCGGACTTCTTCAGTTCGATCTTCGGTAACCGTGGCCCCGGTTTTGGTGGCGGTGGCCAGTCGCGTCGCAGCACCGGTCGTCGTGGGCAGGACGTGGAAATGGAGCTGGGGGTTTTCCTCGAGGAAACCCTGTCCAACGAATCGAAGAAAGTCACCTTCCAGGTACCGCACTACAACGCGGCAGGCCAGCACGTCAGCAACACCCCTAAAAGCCTGAACGTGAAGATCCCCGCCGGTGTGAGCGACGGCGAACGCATCCGCCTCAAAGGGCAGGGCGCGCCAGGGGTTGGCGGTGGCGCCAATGGCGATCTGTACCTGACCATTCGTTTTGCGCCGCACCCCAAGTTCGATGTCGAAGGTGAAAACCTGATCATCACGTTGCCGCTGGCGCCCTGGGAGCTGGCGCTGGGCACCGAAGTCGCGGTGCCGACCCTGACCGGCAAGATCAATCTCAAGGTCCCGGCCGGCAGCCAGAATGGCCAGCGCATGCGCGCCAAGGGCCACGGCCTGTTGAACAAGGCCGGTGAGCGCGGTTTCCTGTTCGTGCAACTGAAGGCCGTCATGCCGAAAAAATCCGACGATGACATCAAGGCCCTGTGGCAGGAACTGGCGAAGAAAGCCGCGTTCGATCCGCGAGAGCATTTCTGATTGGAACCAAGGAGTCACTGACCATGAGCAGTCCCCTGATCGTTCAACTGGACCTGACAGAATTCTGTGAGGCGACCGACCTGTCGGACGTCTACGTGATCGAAATCGTCGAACACGGCATCCTCGAACCTCAGGGGGCGGCTCCCAAGGACTGGCGTTTCACCGATTACGAGCTGGCGCTGGCCAAGCGCGCCGCGAAGTTGCGTCATGATCTGGAGCTGGACTGGGAAGGCGTCGCCCTGGCGCTGGACCTGCTCGAAGAGGTCCAACTGCTACGGGCGGAGAACCGTATGCTCAAGCAGCGGCTGGGGCGGTTGGTGGTGGAGTAGGTTTTCTCACAGAGCTTCCGTGCTCAAATTCACGCTTGCAGCTTCACGACTTCATTGTTTTTCGGATCGAACGTACGATTTGTTTCATATTCATTTTTTCAACGCTGGTTTGTGTTGGATTACCAGCGTCGTCATATCTCACAGAGTACTCACGTGTGCCGCCGCCTTTGAGGGCTCTTCGTGGTGGAAGAGGAGCGGGGGGGAACTTAAAGGGTTGGCTCCTCCAGACCTCATTATCATTTATATGCACCTGCCCCCCCGTATCATTGACTCGGGGCAGTTGCTTTGAGGGAATTGGAAGAGGCGTTTTGCGCGAAGGTCCGTAGTCGATGAAGTTGCGTTCGGACACAATGGTTTCGGTAAGAGACTCCCTGGTGAGCGCTGGTATGGTTTTGGATGTGGCTTCGGGCGGAGCTGTAGAGGCCATTTCAGCGGCATTGGAGATGAGAGGGCTCAAGCTAGAAGTACTGGTTGTCCTGGTTACAGATTCGTTCCCCAGCTTTCCAAAAAGCTTCGGCATTCTAAACATATGCCCTGTAGGATCCGTTAAGTTCCTCGGATCCCCCCCACAATATGCATAAGCATTAAACCCACCTTTCCCAAACGGACTCCAACTGTCCGGACTGTGAAAACGCATCAGTATCGGGTTGTAGGCACGGTAGCCTTTGCCCAGCAAATACCAGCCGAAAATTCTCTCGCACAATTCACCGTTGAACCCCAAATGCGCGGCTATTTCCTGCTGCGCGGACCGGTAGCCATATAGGGCATAAGCGATGGAGTTGCGCTGCCCTCCCGCGAGTTCGGCATGTATCGAGTTTTTGTCGTCGGGCGCCAGCAGTATCGTGCGTGTCTGGCTAGCAGAGGGCAGGTTGGGCATGTTGAAGCCGTCCTTGATCGGGGACTTGGAGCGATGCTCTCAGTTTGACTCGACCAGGAAAGGCTGGGAACTAGCAGAACTGATAGTGAGAAGTCGCCCTGTTGCCGGTTCTGAAATTTCATTTTGGCCCGCATGGCCCCTTCGCGAACCTGCTCGCGAAGTGTCACACCTTTCTTGGCAACATCACGGTAAACAACGTTCCGTCGGTTTCGTTCGAACTGACCTCAATCGTCCCTCCGTGCGCATCCACCACTTCCTTGACGATGAACAACCCCAGCCCCAGGCTGGTGGAGGGTTGGCCGAGTTCTTCGTCGGCGCTGCGCACCAGCGGATCGAAAATGGTGCCGATGGACTCTTCGGCAATCGGCGCCCCGTAGTTATGCACAGTCAGGCGAACAGTCTCTGGCAAGCCGGTGAGCGTCACTGTGACATTGCGATTGTTCGAACCATGCTGCAGCGCGTTGCCGATCAGGTTTTGCAGCAGTTGAGCCAGTCGCGCGCCGTCCCACACGCCCTGCGTATCCCCCTCGACGACCACCTGCGGATCGCACTCCGGGTTACCGGCACAGGCGAGTGCGATCGCCGCGTGCGTCGCGCCGGCCAGGTCCATGGGCGCCGGTTCGATTGGCAGGCTTTTGCCCAGGCGACTGCGCACCAGTTCCAGCAAATCACTGACCATCGCCGCCATGTGCCGGGCGCCGTGTTTGATGTTGTTGACACAAACCAGCGCATCGCCCTCCAGCGCAGCTTTGCGCAGCAGTATTTCGGTGGACATGCTCACCGCCTGCAACGGCGCACGCAGGTCATGGCCGAGAATCGCCAGGAAGATATCCCGCGAGCGATTGACCTGTTCGGCGTAGGCCGCGGTGGATTCGGCGAGCGCTTCGTCGATGGCTTCGTTGAAGCGGATCATGTCCTGGATGTGCGCCATATCCGGTGATTCCAGGCTGTTTACCCACAGGCGAATCACGCAGGCCCGCAAGTGGCGGAATTCACTGGTCATCTGTATCAGGTCGAACCCCACGGTATGCCGCAACTCGCCATGGCTGGCGCCGGCTTCGTCCAGGCTTGGGGTCTTTTCCGGGCCTTCGCCCTTGGCCTTGGCCATCTGTTCGCTGACGCTCTGTGGCTTGCACATGTCCCGCGCTGCGGCCAGCAAAATCGCCCTGGCGTGGTCACGCAGGCCCACCCGGTCAAGGTATTCGGCGGCGGGCGTGAGGGTGCTGGCGAAGTGTTCCCACTCTTCGACGATGCGGTCCACCTGTTGCCGGATGAAATCGGGTAATCGCATGGGTGGGTTCCTGGGCACATGAAGGCGAGACGAGTCGAAATAGTAGCCCCTTTGCGCCGGGAGTAAACCTGCCACAGGGCGGACGCACAGTGAGCCGCTTTGGGGGTGGTACGGACCTATATCAATCCCTTTGCTTTTCGAATGATGAGCCTGTCCATTGCGCTTGAACGGCCAACAATTCGAACTTTTTATTTACCGGGTCATGAATAGTCTATTGGCTCCACTATTCATTGGAAGGTTTGAACCATGTCCGATTTGCAAGGAAGCAACCCGGCGAACACCCTCTCTTCAACCAGCGTTGAACGGGGTATTCATGAGCAACGAGTGACTGAAGTCATTCCCGCTGCAATTAAAAATGCATCACCCGCCACCCTTGAGTCGATGTTGAAACTCAAGGCAAGCATGCCTGACTGGTACATCCAGCTACCGGAGAGTGACCGGCAACATTTGAAAGCCTTGATCGATGAGCGCTGGCGTTTGCAGGGGGAGTTCGATCGACTGCTGGTTGACCTGCAAAGCGATATCGATGCCTTTGCCAAGCGGTTGCTGAAGACCTCGTTGCAGGCCAACTTCAACAGCTTTGAAGACCCCGAAACGCTGTCACTGCACCTTGAAGTGCCGGACACCCTCATCTTCGGCATCGATAAGGGCGCCACGCGTATACGCCGCAGCTCGCTGCTCGCCGCAGCGCTACACAATTTCGAAGAAGCGGAAACCCAAGAGGGGGCGTTCAGGAGCGGTTCGGGTGTTTTCCGCACCAGCCCTCAAGGAACTCCGATACGAATAAAGGCCATCACACCGGCACGGTTCGCCAGCCTGTGCCGGCGACTGGACATCGGTGCGCAGTATCAAACCCATATCCAGGCAAAGCTCGCACCCACCGACCCCATTGCCGAGCGCACATTGCGTGAACGCTCGATTGCCAGTGAAAAGGCCGCCTTCAGGTCATCGGCGTTCATCGCTCGCCTCAAAGGCGATATCAGCGTCGATGCCTTCAACCGGCTGCAGGACATCGCCAAAGATAAAAAAGACCCCAGGCTCCATGGCTTGCCCCTGCGCAACCACCGGTTGTCGCTGATGGGTTTTCGCCTGACATCCATCGTATTGTTCAGCGCCGTGGGCGAGCCTTCGGCATTGAAAAACGCTGTGGATGCCATGACGCCCGCCAGCCTGAAATTCTGGACAGACTGGTCTCGGCGAATTCCGGGTTTATCCGGCGACGCCTATGAGCAATACAAACTGGTCCAGGCTTTTTTCGCCAATGGCCCAACCGGCGTCGCAGAGGAAATGCTGCGCAGTGATGACATCTACAATCAGAGCCGTCTGGCCGGCACCGTGATCGCCTATATTCCCGACGACCCTGACCATCCGCTCAAGGAATATGCCTCTCTGACCGAGTTCATGAAGGCATTGATCGGCCAACTGCGCGACCCGCAATACCAGGCGTTTTTCAGCCGGTTCGTGGCGCAGAAGGACAAAGGCCATTTTTTTGCCCGGGTCAACGAACGGCTCAAGACCATCACCTGGCATCAACGGGAGCCACTGGACATGGGACCCTGGTGGCGCGAAACCGCCATCGAGAATCCGAACGCCGAACCCATCACCAACCTGATCATCGATGACCTGTGGATCTCGCTGTTCCAGGAGCGGCGGGCCAAGGTTATCCGCGATGCGCGATTCATCGCTGTGCCAACCGGCGATGAAGATGCAATCAGTCGCTGGAAGCGATTGACCAGCTACCTGGACATCGGCTGGAACGTCTTCACCTTCGCGGCGATGCTGGTGCCCGGATTGAACGAGGTGGTGCTGGGCATCATGGTGGCGCAGATGTTGGCGGAACTGGCCGAAGGCGTTGAGGACTGGAGCAAGGGCGACAAAGAAGAGGCGTCGACCTACATCAACGGTGTGTTGATCAACTTCGCCCAATTCACATTGATGGGCGCGGGGTATGTTCTGCCCAAGGCACCCGTGGCTCTTTCGCCCTTCGTCGAAAACCTCAAACCGGTGGAGATCAATGGCAAGGAACGCCTGTGGAACCCGGACCTGTCGCCCTACGAGCATCAGGTGCTCTTGCCGCAAGCCTCGCAGCCCAACGAGCTGGGCCTTTATCAGCATGAGGGCAAGGAAGTCCTGCGGCTCGAAGACAAGCACTACGTGGTGGTGAAGGACGCGCAGAGTGAATTGCATCGCCTCGTGCATCCACAGCGGCCAGAGGCCTATCAACCCCTTGTCGGGCACAACAATGCCGGAAGCTGGAAGACTGAAATCGATCGCCCCCTGGCGTGGGACAAGACGCGCCTGCTGAGGCGATTGGGAGCGGCCACGGATACGCTGTCCGATCAAACCCTCGAGCAGGTCCTGACCGTCAGTGGCGTCGAGGAAAGCGCACTGCGCAGGATGCATGTCGAGCACGAAGCACCGCCCGCGTTGCTGCTCGACTCTCTCGAACGATTCAAGGTTTATGCGCAGGCCGGCGAACTTGCAAAGCAAATACTGGCCGGGCGGATTCCGCAAGCGCTGGAGGACGTCCTGCCCGCGTTCCTGGTCGAGCTGCCGCGCTGGCCAGAATCACGGGGTATAGCCTTGGTCGATGCCGCAATGGATGGCGCGTCCCACGATTTCGGCAATGTCGATCTCAAGCCTCAACAACGGATCAAACTGACGCGGGCTGAACTGCGGGCGGGCCTCTTGCCGCAACGTGTGATCGAGCGTTTCAGTGAGCAGGAGATTCATGAATTGCTTGGCCAGGGCATTTCAAGTGACAGGCAGGTGCGTATCAACGAGCTGCGAAGCCGACTGGTCAGGCAGGCCGAACGAAATCGCCGACGCGTATTCGAAACCCTCTACAGGCAAAAGGATGTGTCCAGCAATGCCAACGTGCTGCTGTTACGCGACGACTTCCCACAGATGCCCGTGGTGGTCGCTGAAGCCTTGTTGCGCGATGCCACTGCCGAGGAGCTTGGTCACCTGTCGCAAAAGCGCCGTGTGCCTCTTGGTCTGCGCGAGCGAGCGCGAACAGCACAGGCGCTAGTGCGATCCAGCCGCGCTTACGAGGGCCTGTATCTGGAATCGCTGGAGGACAGCGATACACGTCGGTTGGAGCTGGCGTCGCTGGCCGTCATACCGGGTTGGTCGACCAACGTGCGCATCGAGATTCGTGCCTTTTCATTTACCGGCGAATTGCAAGCCAGCGTCGGGCCGGAAGATGCCCCGATCCGCAAAGTCCTTTTTGTCGATGAGTCGGGCCGTTATCACGCACGGGATGAACAAGGGCTGCATCTGCATAGTGCCGATGACTTCTATGCCTCTGTGCTGCATGCCCTGCCAGACGCCGAGCGCAAGACCCTCGGGTTTGAAATCCATGAAGGTGACAAGCTCAAGCAGGCGCTGCAGCGCTCGCCGTTGAGTCATGAGCGATTCGCCTCTGTTCTGGAACGGCATCCGATTCGCAAGCCAACCTATGATCCGCAAACGATGCGGTTGCGCGGCGGCATGCCGTTTTTTTCGCGCAAAGTCAGTCGACATACACCGCGTCAGCGCATGGGCTGGCTGTATCCGGGGTTATCCGAAGCGCAGCTGGACGAAATGCTCTCCGGCTTCGGTGGTGCCGCCGGTGAACGTCTCAAGGCGCTGGAGGACGAGTTCGATCAGTTGGAGCGATCACTCAAGCGCTTTGTGAATGCACCCGTCACCGTGCCGGGCAACAGGCTTGCTGCGAGAGAAATTCAAGCAAGGCAGGCACTCAGTAACGCCCTCAGGCAGTGCTGGCAAAGGACGGGGCCGGCAGGCATCGAAGTCCCTGGCATTGCCCATCCACAAATGCTTGATCTGAATGGGCAAGCCATGGGCCGGCACCTTGCGAGCATGCCCAGGCTGACCGCCAATTTCGATCACGTTACCAGTCTGAGCGTGCGCAACGCCGGCCTGCAGGCGAACCAGTCGCACTTTCTGGGGTATTTCCGCCAACTGCGCTACCTGGACGCCAGTGCGAATCTGCTCAACGGCTTGCCACCGGCCATTGGCGAAATGATCTGGCTCGAAGATTTGGTGTTGAACGACAACCGCATCGAACTGACCCATCAAGCGGTGGCGCACCTGAAGGGCCTGGCTCGTCTCAGGTCCCTGGGGTTGAGGGGCAACCCATTGAGACTCTCTCCCGATATCAGCCGAATGCGCGAACTGCATATTCTGATTCTGGAAAATACTGGTATCGACAGTTGGCCGACAGGCCTGTTTGCGCAATCGCGCCCGCGTAACTTTTACCTGGATATGCGGCGCAATCCGATCAGTCGTCTACCGGACGTTGCGCCTGGTTCGTTCCGTGCCGAGTTGCTGGCTCGTACCCTGTTGAGTCGCGACTTCGAATGGCTGTCCCCGGAAAACCTGGACACCCTCAGGCACTACACCGAGTCGGTCGGCCTGGACCCCGAGCGTCGTTATCCCCCCAGAAGCACCCTGGACAGCGTTCAATGGGCCGAGGGTATGCCCGTTCAATGGCAGACAAGGCAGCCAATCTGGGACGCGGTCGAGGATGAGTACAACTCCGAACATTTTTTCGATGAAATCAGGCGATTGACCCAATCAGCGGACTTCAACGCCGGTGGCCTGTATCGACGAGAGTTGACGGCGAAGGTCTGGCGCATGCTCGAGGCCATGGCAAAAGACAGCGAATTGCGCACGACGATCTTTGCCGAAGCGGTGGCGCGAACGCAGTGTGTCGACGGGGCGACACAGTTGTTCAATATCCTGGGTATGAAGGTGCTGGTTCACGAAGCGTATGGGTTGGCGAACCCCGCTCTGATCGAAGCCGAGCTGGTCGGCCTGGCCAAAGGGAAATCCCGACTGGACGAGCTCGAAAGAATTGCCGAGCACCATATCGCCGAGCGCATTGCCAAAGGAGAGCGGATCCGTCGGGTAGGAGCCGACGGTAACGTGACCGGGAGCATTGATGTCGTCGAGGTCCATCTGGCGTTTACCACCGAACTGGCCAGGCCCGAGGCGGAAAAAGGCCTCGACTTGCCCTGGCAGGCACGCACCATGCAATTTCGCGAAATGGCCGGCGTGTCTTTGCCGATGATTGAGAATGCTCGACTGCGAGTGCTGGCACTGGAGGAGGGCAACTTGCTGCGTGACTCGATCGCCGCCCAGCCTTTCTGGAAGGAGTATGTGCAAGGATCCCACCGTGCACGCTTCAGGCAATTTGATCGACAGATGAATGCACTGTACGAGTACAAAACAGCACTGGATGAGCGAGCCCTCGGTTCCAGCCTGTCCCCTGAGGAAAAAGACGCTCTGAAAACCCGGATCAGGACATTGGCTTTTGAACTGGGCAAACCGGAAAGCGATTTCGCGCCGGGTCGGGTCATGAGCGACGATGAATTTGCAGGGCAATACGATGCGCTCAGAACCGAGAAGGACAATTTGCTCAAGTTGCTGACACAACAAGCGATGGAACGGGCAAAACTGCGAAGGATGGAAATGCCCTTCACCATTGAAACATCCCGCTGAAGACAATCACTGCTGACAATGCTCGGCCCGGTTACACCCGTGTACCTCAGTTGAAACCACCGTGCATGGCGCTCCACTTCAAAGGAGAAACGCCATGCACGGCATCCCCACACCCTGGTACCCGCTGAACCAGGGCGTCATGACCAAAGGGTTATGTGGGTTGCGCAGGCGGTACTGGATTAAGTTTTTTTTGCGATGTCGGTCATTAGGCTGAGGCCTCCTCAATCAGTCATGGATGACCCGTTATGCCCGACTCAAATACACCACTTTCCACCTCCGATGGCTCGTTCGGCAGTGACCTTCGAGGCGTTCACTACGACTTCCTCAAAGACCGCATACCCGCCTGGTTCACCGGGGCTTCCTTGCAGCGCAAGGCAGAAATCGGCAACCACGAGCTGCAACTGCCCGCCTGGTACCGGACGGCGACGCCCGAACAAAAAACAGCCCTGACGGATAGCCACATGCGCTATCGCGAGATCTTGAACCAGATCGACGCCAGGCTTGGCAGCATCAAGGATGTTTTCGAATTTGCCGAGCAGCCACTCAAGCAAGCGATCAAGGCAAAGTTCAAGCTGGATCTGGATGTCAGAAACGTTTACTTCGCCCGTAAATTCGCTTTCAAGGGACGGGATGACTTTTATGGTTTCTTTGTTTTCGAGCAGCAAGACGCTCATAGCCTGCGCCACGAATATCGGGGCACTTCACTGCTTGAGGCGGCCCTGGCCAACTTCGAGCCAGATGAAGAAAAGCCGCTTCGCTGCAACGATTGCCACGTCATTACCGGTTGGAGCCGCTACGACGGCGAAATCTTGCCAACGTTCGAGGCGATCAACTCCCAGGCCGTCTCCATTGCCCCCCATGATTTTGCCGGGCTGTGTCGCACTCTTGACCTCGGGGCGCTGTATCAGAAGCACATCAAGGACGTCGTGGAGCCATCGAACGCAGCTGAGCGAAACGCGCTGGAACGACAGCTGGAGGAGCACCAGCGACAACGGCTGGCGGTGAGTACCGAACTGGCCTGGCTGCAATCGGATATCAGTCGTGACGTCTACCAGATGCTGCAAAAAGTGCTTTCCGGCAACAGCGGTGTAGCGCTGGACGACAGACCGGTGACCTTTGCTGCGTTGAAGGTGTTCGGTATCGAGTTGGTGGGGCCGTTGCTGATCGGGCCGAACCGCAAGAACGCAGATCGGGTGGAGCGCCTGGTGGTTTATTTGCCCAACGATCCGCAACAACCATTGAAGGAATATGCCTCCAGTGCAGACTTCATGGCAGACCTGCGGACCCGCCTGCACGACAACGTCTTTCGACGTTTTTTCAGCCAGTACGTGCCGATGCGCCAACAAGGCGTTTTCTTCGCGCAGTTCGGCAAGTTGTACAACCCCGGAAAACTTGGGTCACAGGCGGATTTTCCGCTGCAGTCCCGGCCAGCAAGGCTGCCTCTGGATGAGACTTATCTGCAGGGCGATCTGTGGAAGCAACTACGCCTGAACACCGTCGCCAAGCTCTATGCCGATGCACGAGCAGTCGCTGTGCCCACCGGCGACGAAGACCGCAATGCGCGAACAGCGCGACTGGCCAGCTATCTGGATGCGGTGGTCAGCGTGTTCAACCTGGCGGCCTTTGTCGTGCCGGGGCTGGGCCCGATCATGCTGACGGTCGGGGCGGCGCAAATGCTGGATGACGCTTTCGAGGGGATCGAAGCGTATGAGCTGGGCGAACCCAGGGAAATGTGGGCCCACTTTTCCAGCGTGGCGTTGAATGTGGCGTTTGTCGGCGCCGGTGCGGTGGTGCTACCGAGCGTTCACATGTCGCCGATGGTCGACGGCTTCAAGCCTGTCACGATGCCTGACGGTGGACAAAAGTTATGGAAACCGGATCTTTCGCCCTACAAGGCCTCCGTCACGCCAATAGCGAATGCCGGGTCCGATGGGCTCGGTTTGTACACACGTGAGGGGCAGACCATCCTGCCTTTGGAGGGTGAGCACTACCGGGTCAAACAGGACCCTGTCAGCGGGCAGTTCCGCATTCAGCACCCGTCCCGCCCCGAAGCCTACACCCCGGAACTTCAACATAACGGTGAAGGCGCCTGGCACCATGAGTTGGAGCGCCCCCAAACATGGAACGGCGCAAAGCTGATGCGCCGGCTCGGACCATTGGTCGACGGTTTCAGCGATGCCGAGCTGGAACAGATCCGGCGGGTCAGCGACATCGATACCGACGTACTGCGCCGCTTGCATGCCGAAAGCGAACCCATGCCGGCAATCCTGCTCGATACCGTGAACAGATTCAGGGCCTATGGCGATGCCGTCAGGGTCGCCCAGGGAGCGGGTGATGGTTCACTCTCCGGTGCGCTGTGCAGTTACGCCGCCTCTCTGGCAGTGGAACTGCCGGGATGGCCTGCAGGCAAGGCAATCGAGGCATTTTCGGGAAGCGGCCTGAGCGGGCCATCGGTGAAGTACGGCGATCCCGATGCCTTGCCGCAAGACATCATCAACGTCAGTCGTGCGGACCTGATGAATGGCCAGTTACCCGCTCGCATCATCGCCTCCCTGGACGAGGCCGACGTGAAATCGCTATTGCCCCATTACACGCCCAGAACACCCGTGGAGCGTGTCGGCGCTTTGCGAAAACAGCTCCAACAACAAGCGATCAATGACCGGGCGCGATTGATGCGCAGCCTCTATGCCGAGCGACAACCGTCGGCCGACGCGGCTGTGGCAGTGGTGCAGCGGGATTTCTCCGGTATGCCTGCGTCGATGATCCGCGAGCTGCTGAGCGATGCAACACCTGCTGAACGGGCGACCCTGGACACCCATGGGCGTGTTCCGTTGCGCGTGGCCGAAGGCGCGCGCCGATTACAGCAACAAATGCGCCTGACCCGGGCCTATGAAGGACTGTACTTTGATGAGCTGGTCGCCAGGGACACTGAAGTCCTGGTGCTCGGTACGCTGGAGAGCTTGCCCGGCTGGAGCAACGATATCCGTCTTGAAATACGCGAAGGCGGGCTGGAGGGCGAACTTCGCGCCAGTGTCGGCGCCGAGGATGTTCCCGAACGCAAGGTGCTGGTGCGAGTGGGCGAGGGGCGCTACGCGGCGCGCAATGACCGTGACGAACACCTGCATGGTGCCGATGATCTCTATGCCTCGATTCAGCATGCGTTGCCCGATCGGCATCGCCAGGCCATCGGGCTGCCTCACGTTTCCCAAGGCGCGCAGTTGAAGGCGAAAGTCATTGAGCATCAATCGTCACGCGATCAGCTTCGGCCACTGCTGAAAATGCAGCCGCGCCAGCAACCTTTCTTCAAGGCACCAATGCGCCTGTCCGGCGAGCGTATCGGTTATCCGTTGAGCGATCGTCCTGGCGTCAGTCAGTGGCAGCGTATCGTCGAGGAGCGGGTACGCACCCTCTACCCGGCGATGTCTGAAGCGCAAGTCAGTGCGTTTATCGAGGGCATGGGCGACAGGCAGGAAACGATCCTGAGAAACCGGGAACGCGAATACAAGCAACTCAATCACACTTTGCAAAACTGGCAACGGGCACAGCTGGATGGGGTGTCGGACGCCGAGCGCGTTACGAATGACTTTACCCAGCGCCGGGGTGCTCGAATGATGATTATCAAGGCGCTCAAACAAGCCTGGCAGCGCACGGGTGAGGTGGATCTGGACAATACCGGCCAGCCCCAGGGCCAATTCATCGATCTTTCCGACATGGATCTGCATGGCCAGCTCGATGAGCTGCCGCCACTGACAGCAAACTTCGACCACGTCACCCATTTGGATTTATCGAATGCGGGCATTGAAGACAACGCCGATGGTTTTCTGCGCCACTTCAAGCGACTGCGAAAGCTGGACCTGAGCGGAAACGATGTGGTCGAGCTGCCGGAACCCTTGGGGCGAATGGTTCACCTGACGGAGCTGGACCTCTCAGACAACCTGATAGAGCTTGATCCACAAGCCGTTACTCAACTGAGCCGGTTGACGCGGTTGAGATATTTGGGGCTTGAAGGCAACCCGTTGAAGTTACCTCCTGACATCGGCCTGATGCCGGATTTGCAGATCCTGCTGCTGGGCAATACCGAAATCAACGCTTGGCCCGCAGGCTTGTTCGAGCAGCCGCGCGGCCGTACTTTCCTGCTGGATTTGCGGGCCAATAAGCTGGAAATCGTTCCGCAAGTGGAGCCGGGTTCGGTGCAGGCGGAGATCGTGGCGCGCACGCTCATCAGCCACGAACCTGCCTCCATTTCCGCCGAGAATTTGCAGAGGGTCAGGGACTATCGCCAATCGATCGGTTTTGAGCCGGATCGACGGCATCCCCCCTTGGGCATTCTCGACAGCCGACTTTGGAAAGAGGGGCTGACCGAACAGCAATGGCAAGCCAGGCAGGATCGCTGGGCTGACCTGGAGAAGGAACCTGGATCTGAGTTTTTCTTCAACGAATTGAGAAAGTTGGCGCGTTCGGCGGATGCGCTGACCACTAATGAAAAGGCAAGGGCTGAGCTCTGTCGGAAAGTCTGGTCCATGGTTGAAACGACCGCCGCGAACACGGCATTGCGCGAGAAACTGTTTCGCATGGCCGCGGCCCCTACGACCTGTGTGGATGCTGGCGCGCAGCTATTCAATGCCATGGGCGTGGAGGTGTTGATCACCCAAGCGCATGAACTGGGTGCGCACGATCTGATCGAAACCGAGTTGGCAGGATTGGCGAGGGGCAAGTGGCGCCTGGACGAGTTGGGCAGGATTGCTCGAGAACGGGTCGGTGAGCTGGTCGCCGAGGGGCGCCAGTTTCCCGAATTCGATGACGCCGGGGATCTGGTTCCTCACTTCAATGCGCAGGGACAACCGCTACTGGATATCGATGAAGTCGAGATCCATATGATCTACCCCACGATGTTGGCCGAGCGCCTGGACTTGCCCTGGCAATCCCGGGAGATGATGTTCCGGGCGCCCGATGTGTCGAGTGAGATGATTGGCAAAGCCTACGACCGGGTGATCGAGAAAGAGCAGGGGGCACAGTTGCAGGAGCGGCTGATCGAGCAGCCGTTCTGGGTCGATTATCTCAGGCGAAACCATTCGGAGCAGATCCAGGCATTGCACGCCAGGGCCGAGCCCTTGCTGGACTTGCAAGCCGCGCAACAAGCCTGGGTCGATAGCACTTCGGCCGTGCATAAAGTGCATTGGCGCGCGGAAATTCTCCGGTTGGCCAAACAGCTGGGCAAACCGGCCAGCGAGGTTCCGCCTGGCACGGTAATGAGTGATGCGCAGTATTACGCCGAGATGGAGGCTATTGCGGTGCAGGAGCAGTCGCTGATCGCGAGGCTGACCGGCGAAGCGATTGGGCGCGCCAAACTGCAACGCGGATAATTGTAGGAGCGAGCTCTGCTCGCGATGGACGTTAACGATAACGTGGGCAGCCTGACGAAACGCGGTGTGCTGACCTCCATCGCGAGCAGGCTCGCTCCTACAGGGGGCGAGCGGTCAGAACAGGAAGTACCGTTGCGCCATCGGTAAGGTGTCCGCCGGTTCGCACCACAGCAGTACCCCATCAGCCTTGACCTGATAGGTCTGCGGATCGACATCAATGCTCGGCAAATAATCGTTGTGGATCAAGTCGGTCTTCTGCACATCGCGACAGCCTTTGACCACAGCGATTTTCTTCTTCAAACCCAACACCTCAGGCAAGCCTGCCTCCTGCGCCGCCTGGCTGATAAAGGTCAGGCTGGTGGCGTGCAGCGAGCCGCCGTAACTGGCGAACATCGGGCGGTAATGCACCGGTTGTGGTGTCGGGATCGAGGCGTTGGCATCACCCATCAAACTGGCCGCAATGGCCCCGCCCTTGAGAATCAGCGTCGGCTTGACCCCGAAAAACGCCGGCCGCCACAGCACCAGATCCGCCCATTTACCCACTTCGATCGAACCGACTTCATGGCTGATGCCGTGGGTAATCGCCGGGTTGATGGTGTACTTGGCGATGTAGCGCTTGGCGCGGAAGTTGTCGTTGCCAGCGCCGTCACCCGGTAGCGGCCCGCGCTGCTTTTTCATCTTGTCGGCAGTCTGCCAGGTACGTGTGATGACCTCGCCGACCCGACCCATGGCCTGGCTGTCGGAGCTGATCATCGAGAACGCGCCGAGGTCATGCAGGATGTCTTCGGCGGCAATCGTCTCGCGACGGATACGGCTTTCGGCGAAGGCCACGTCCTCGGCAATGCTCGGGTCCAGGTGGTGGCAGACCATGAGCATGTCGAGGTGCTCATCGATGGTGTTGCGGGTGAAGGGCCGGGTCGGGTTGGTCGAACTCGGCAGCACGTTGGCAAAACCGCAAGCCTTGATGATGTCCGGCGCATGCCCGCCGCCCGCGCCTTCGGTGTGGTAGGTGTGGATGGTGCGACCCTTGAACGCGGCGAGGGTCGTCTCGACGAAACCGGACTCGTTGAGGGTGTCGGTATGGATCGCCACCTGCACGTCGTATTGATCGGCGACGCTCAGGCAGTTGTCGATGCTCGCCGGAGTGGTGCCCCAGTCTTCATGCAACTTCAGGCCGATGGCGCCGGCCTTGACCTGTTCGATCAAGGGTTCGGGCAGGCTGGCGTTGCCCTTGCCGGTAAGGCCGATGTTCATCGGGAAAGCGTCCGCCGCCTGAAGCATGCGCGCCAGGTGCCAGGGACCTGAGGTGCAGGTGGTGGCGTTGGTCCCGGTGGCCGGTCCCGTGCCGCCGCCGATCATGGTGGTGACGCCGCTCATCAGGGCTTCTTCGATCTGCTGCGGGCAGATGAAGTGGATATGGGTGTCGATGCCGCCGGCGGTGAGGATCATGCCTTCACCGGCGATGACTTCGGTGCTGGCGCCGATGGCGATGTTCACGTTGGGCTGGACGTCCGGGTTCCCCGCCTTGCCAATAGCGGCGATGCGCCCGTCCTTGAGGCCAACGTCAGCCTTGACGATGCCCCAGTGGTCGATGATCAAGGCGTTGGTGATCAGGGTGTCGACCACCTCACTGGCGAGCAATTGGCTCTGGCCCTGGCCATCGCGAATGACTTTGCCGCCGCCGAATTTCACTTCTTCGCCGTAAGTGGTGAAGTCCTTTTCCACTTCGATCCACAACTCGGTATCCGCCAGGCGGACCTTGTCACCGACGGTGGGGCCGTACATGTCGGCGTAGGCTTGACGGGAAATTTTCATTGCAGTTCCTTCGTTGATCGTTCCCACGCTCTGCGTGGGAATGCCGCCATGGACGCTCTGCGTCCGCTTTTTGTGACGCGGAGCGTCACGGGATGCATTCCCACGCAGAGCGTGGGAACGATCGGTTAATCAAGGTCACCCATGACCCTGCCGGCAAAGCCGAACACCCGCCGATGCCCCGCCAGATCCACCAACTCCACCTCGCGACTCTGTCCCGGTTCGAAGCGCACCGCGGTGCCGGCGGGAATGTTCAGGCGCATGCCGCGGCTGGCGGCGCGATCGAAGGTCAGGGCGTCGTTGGTTTCGAAAAAGTGATAGTGCGAGCCGACCTGGATGGGCCGGTCACCGCTGTTGGCTACGGTCAGGCTAAGGGTGCGGCGGCCGGCATTGAGCTCGATGTCGCCGGGCTGGACCTGGTATTGACCGGGAATCATCAATGGGCCCCCTGGAGAATCTTGTAATAGAGCGCGGTGGGTTTGTAGCGACCGTCCGGGTCGCAGGCGTAATCGGGGATTTCACCGGCGCGGGTGTAGCCCAACGCCTTGTAGAAATCTTCAGCGGGGGAGCCGGCCTCGGTGTCGAGATAGAGCATGCCGCGCTTGTGTTGCAGGGCGGCCTGTTCCAGCGCCGCCATCAATTGTTGGCCCAGGCCGCGACGCCGCGCATGCTCGCGCACCAGCATCTTCTGCACCTCGGCGCGGTTCAGGCCATTGGCTTTCTGGCACAGGGTCAGCTGCACGCTGGCCTGCACCTGTTCGTCCTTGACCACCACCCAGAGCAACACATGACCCTTCTTCAGGTTGTCCTGGACCTCATCGAAATACGCATGGGCCTGGTTGGCATCCAGATCGGCCATGAAGCCGACGCTGGCGCCATAACCGACGGCATCGAGCAGCAGGTCAATCAAACCCTGACGATAGTGCGCAAAGCTTTCAACGTTGACGCGTCGCAGTTGGGCGGGGTTCATCGAGTGTCACTCCTTGCTGGCGAGGGGAGGCTCGGCGCCAGGGTTGAGGGTCAGTTGCATGAAGGTCAGGTCCAGCCAGCGCCCGAACTTGGTGCCCACTTGCGGCATTTGCCCGGTGGTCACGAAACCGATGCGCTCGTGCAGGCGGATGGAGGCGGCGTTACCGCTTTCGATGGCGGCGACCATCACATGCTTGCCGCAGCCCCTGGCGCGCTCGATCAGCACGTCCATCAGCTTCGGACCCAGGCCGTTGCCGCGCTGGTCGCTGCGTACGTAGACCGAGTGCTCGACGGTGTGACGGAAGCCCTCGAACGGCCGCCAGTCGCCGAATGAAGCGTAGCCCAGCACATTGTCCCCGGCGTTGACGATCACCAGGATCGGGTACGCCTGGGCCTGTCGGGCGTTGAACCAGGCCTGGCGGTTGCCCAGGTCCACGGGCTGTTCGTTCCAGATGGCCGTGGTGTTGAGCACGGCGTCGTTGTAGATGTCACGCAGGGCTGGCAGGTCGGCCTCTACGGCATCGCGAATGGTGTAAGTCATGGTTGGCTCTCAGGCAATCGGTTGATGGACGGTGACCAGTTTGGTGCCGTCGGGGAAGGTGGCTTCGACCTGGATCTCCGGGATCATTTCCGGGATGCCTTCCATCACTTGTTCACGATTGAGCAGGGTAGTGCCGTAGTGCATCAGCTCGGCCACGGTCTGCCCGTCCCGGGCGCCTTCGAGCAGCGCCGCGCTGATGTAGGCCATGGCTTCCGGGTAATTGAGTTTCACACCGCGGGCCAGACGCCGCTCGGCCACGAGGCCGGCAGTGAAGATCAGCAGCTTGTCTTTTTCTCGTGGGGTCAGGTCCATCGTTGGAATCCAGTTTCGGCAGTTTAAAAGTCATTCAACCTGTGAACACAAAACCTGTAGGAGCGAGCTTGCTCGCGATAGCGGTGTGTCTGGCGACGTCAATGTTGTGTGTGCCGACGCCATCGCGAGCAAGCTCGCTCCCACAAAAAGCAAACTCAGGTGTTCCATATTCTGGGTGGGACAGCTTCCCGGCCGAGCAACGCAGGCCTCAGCAATCGCCATAATTCAATCAACCAGCCCCGCGCCAACAGCGCCTCGTTGGCCAGGCAACGGGCAACCAGCAAGCCCGGCAACTGGGTCAAGTCCCCGCGCACGTCATTGTTCAGTGACCGGCAGCGCTCCAGCAAATCGCTCTCGATGTCCCCGGTCACCAACAGCGTGGCAAACACCGGCTGTCCATCAAGGCCGATCGGCGAGTCCAGCAAGCCATCACCGCCGACAATGCGCTGGCGCTCATGCCAGAGCAACCGGCCGTCGCGACGGATATCCAGTTGCGCCTGAAAATGCCCGAGGTCGAAGCGCTCGCCGCTGGCCGGGCGACCCAGTGCCACCACGTCCCAGTAGAACAGCCGGGCATCGCCTTCAAGGTCGATGCAGGTGCGCAGTTCAGCCTGGGCCGCACTGAAAACGATCGTCTCCTGGGGCAACCATTCCAGTGTCGCACCGGCCGCCACTTTCAGATCCAGGCGCTGATACGCGGCGCCTGCAGCGCGATACCACTTGGCTGCGCCGGGGCTGGTGATCTGCGCCCAAGCCTCACGGCCGACGCTGGCCGAGATGTCCAGGCGATCACCCCCGGCAATGCCGCCCGGCGGGTGGACGATGATGTGCTGGCACACTTGCGGCCCTTCGGCGTACAGGTGTTTTTGCACCCGCAGCGGGCCCTTGTGCCGACGGTGAACCGGGCGCGTGCTGTCGCCGAAACGGGCGTAGCCCAGTTCCAGCTCGGCGTGCCAGCTGGGGGTGAACAAGGCGCCGGAGGCGGGAAGAGTCATGGTCGCTGCTTATCTTGTGGTCATGCGGACAGTTGCAAAGGCTGTGCCGCACGGCATCGCAGGCTGGAGGGCGGTTATGGATAGTCGCGATGCACCAGAAAGAGGCGCAGTCCTCGGTGGTGCGCAACAAAATGGTTCACGGCTCAGATGGTGACCAGCCCGCGCACACCTTCGGCTTCCATGTTTTCGCCACGTCCCTGCTGCACGATCTCGCCGCGAGACATCACCAGGTATTGGTCTGCCAGTTCGGCGGCAAAGTCGTAGAACTGTTCAACCAGCAAAATGGCCATGTCGCCGCGGGCCGCGAGCTTCTTGATCACCGCGCCGATTTCCTTGATCACCGACGGCTGGATGCCTTCGGTGGGTTCGTCGAGTATCAGCAGGCGCGGGCGGCTGGCCAGTGCCCGGCCGATGGCGAGCTGCTGTTGCTGGCCGCCGGACAGATCGCCGCCGCGCCGTTGTTTCATTTGCAGCAGCACCGGGAACAGCTCGTAGATGAACGCCGGGACTTCCTTGGCTTCGCTGCCGGGGAAGCGCGACAGGCCCATCAGCAGGTTTTCT
The DNA here is from genome assembly GCF_050989985.1 of Pseudomonas putida. Lineage (GTDB taxonomy): Bacteria > Pseudomonadota > Gammaproteobacteria > Pseudomonadales > Pseudomonadaceae > Aquipseudomonas > Aquipseudomonas putida_AI. The sequence goes on along the minus strand of NZ_CP158815.1, from coordinate 6,179,079 downwards.
TCCACGGTCAGGCGGCCGAAGATCTCCCGGCCCTGGGGCACGTAGGCAATCCCGGCGTGCACCCTTTGGTGCGGCTTGAAGCCGGTGATCGGTTTGCCTTCCCAATTCACCGCGCCTTCCCTGGCGGGCAGCAGACCCATCAGGCACTTGAGCAGCGTGGTCTTGCCCACGCCGTTACGCCCGAGCAGGCAGGTGACTTCGCCGACCTTCACGTCAAAGCTCAGGCCGCGCAGGATGTGGCTACCGCCGTAGTACTGGTGCAGTTTGTCGACTTGCAGCATGTCCAGAATCTCCTCAGATCCCTGGGGGAATTCCCCTGTGTGGGAGCGAGCCTGCTCGCGATAGCGGTCTATGGCGCAACATCCTTGTTGCCTGACACACCGCTATCGCGAGCAGGCTCGCTCCCACAGTTGGTTAGGTGTTTACAGGTCTAGCGACCGAGATAAACCTCGATCACCCGCTCGTTATCCTGCACCTGCTCCAGCGACCCCTCGGCCAGCACGCTGCCCTGGTGCAACACCGTGACGTGGTCGGCGATGGAACCGACGAAGCCCATGTCGTGTTCCACCACCATCAGCGAATGCTTGCCCGCCAGGGTCTTGAACAGTTCGGCGGTGAACTCGGTTTCGGCGTCGGTCATGCCGGCCACCGGCTCGTCGAGCAGCAGTAGTTGCGGGTCTTGCATCAGCAGCATGCCGATTTCCAGAAACTGCTTTTGCCCGTGGGACAGCAAGCCGGCCGGGCGATTGACCGAGCTGGTCAGGCGGATGGTGTCGAGCACTTCGCTGATGCGATCTTTCTGTTCGCCACTCAGGCGAGCCCGCAGGCTGGCCCACACCGACTTGTCGGTTTTCTGCGCCAGCTCCAGGTTCTCGAACACGCTCAAGGCTTCGAACACCGTCGGTTTCTGGAACTTGCGGCCGATCCCCGCCTGGGCGATTTGCACCTCGCTCATTTGCGTCAGGTCCAGGGTTTCGCCGAACCAGGCCTTGCCGTGGCTGGGCCGGGTCTTGCCGGTGATCACGTCCATCAGCGTGGTCTTGCCCGCGCCGTTGGGGCCGATGATGCAGCGCAACTCACCTACGCCGATGTACAGGTTCAAATCGTTCAGCGCCTTGAAACCGTCGAAGCTGACGCTGATGTCTTCCAGGGTCAGGATGGTGCCGTGGCGCGTATCCAGGCCGGGGCCGACGCGTTGGCCCAGGCCGATGGCATCGCGACTGCTGCCCGCATCCTTGTTCGGCTGCGGTGGATAAAAGACAGGTTCGAGCATGAATTCTCCGGTGGCCATGGTTCTCATTGCTCACCTCTCCTTTTCAATAGACCGATCACGCCCTTGGGCAGGTACAGGGTCACGACAATGAACAGCGCGCCGAGGAAGAACAGCCAATACTCCGGGAACGCCACGGTGAACCAGCTCTTCATGCCGTTTACCACGCCAGCGCCGAGCAGTGGGCCGATCAGGGTGCCGCGCCCGCCGAGGGCGACCCAGACGGCAGCCTCAATGGAGTTGGTCGGCGACATTTCGCTCGGGTTGATGATGCCCACCTGCGGCACATACAACGCACCGGCCAGCCCGCACAAAACAGCGCTCAGCACCCACACGAACAGCTTGAAACCCCGTGGGTCGTAGCCGCAGAACATCAGGCGATTCTCCGCGTCGCGCAGGGCGGTCAATACCCGGCCGAACTTGCTTTGCGCCAGGCGCCAGCCGATGAACAGGCTGGCCACCAGCAACAGCACCGTGGCCAGGAACAGCGTCGCGCGGGTGCCCGGTTCGGCGATGCCGAAGCCGAGAATCGTGCGGAAATTGGTGAAGCCGTTGTTGCCGCCAAACCCGGTCTCGTTGCGGAAGAACAGCAGCATCCCGGCGAAGGTCAGGGCCTGGGTCAAGATCGAGAAATACACGCCCTTGATCCGCGAACGGAAGGCGAAGAAACCGAACACCAGTGCCAGCAACCCCGGCGCCAGCACCACAAGGCACATGGCCCAGAGGAAGCTGTCGGTGCCGGCCCAGTACCAGGGCAGTTCGGTCCACGACAGGAAAGTCATGAACGCTGGCAAGCCATCACCCGAAGCCTGACGCATCAGGTACATGCCCATTGCGTAACCGCCCAGGGCAAAGAACAGGCCGTGGCCGAGGGACAACAGGCCGGCGTAGCCCCAGACCAGATCGAGGGCCAGGGCGACGATGGCGTAGCAAAGAATCTTGCCCACCAGCGTCAGTGTGTAAGCCGACACATGCAGCGTGCTGTCCGCCGGCAACAACGACAGCAGCGGCAACGCCAGCAGCAGAGCGAGGACGACAACACCGACGGCAATTGTGACTTTGGGGCCGGCTTTTTGTGTCGCGGTAACGAGCAGGGGCTGGTTCATCAGTCGATCACCCGTCCTTTGAGCGCGAAGAGACCTTGCGGACGTTTCTGGATAAACAGAATGATCAGCGCGAGGATGAGGATCTTGCCGAGCACGGCTCCGATCTGTGGTTCGAGAATCTTGTTGGCTATCCCCAGGCCGAAGGCGGCGAACACGCTACCAGCCAGTTGCCCGACACCGCCGAGCACCACCACCAGGAACGAGTCGATGATGTAGCTCTGGCCCAGGTCCGGGCCGACGTTGCCGATCTGGCTCAGCGCCACGCCACCGAGGCCGGCGATGCCTGAGCCCAGGCCGAAGGCGAGCATGTCGACGCGGCCGGTGGGTACGCCGCAGCAGGCGGCCATGTTGCGGTTCTGGGTGACCGCGCGAACGTTCAGGCCCAGGCGCGTCTTGTTCAGCAGCAGCCAGGTCAGCACCACGACAAACAGGGCGAAGGCGATGATGAAGATGCGGTTGTACGGCAGCACAAGATTGGGCAGCACCTGGATTCCGCCCGACAGCCAAGCCGGGTTGGCTACTTCTACGTTCTGTGCGCCGAACACCAGGCGCACCAGCTGGATCAGCATCAGGCTGATGCCCCAGGTGGCGAGCAGGGTTTCCAGCGGACGCCCGTAGAGGTGACGAATCACCGTGCGTTCCAGCGCCATGCCGATGGCGGCGGTGACGAAGAACGCCACCGGCAATGCGATCAGTGGATAGAACTCGATGGCCTGCGGCGCGAAGCGCTGGAACATCAACTGCACCACGTAAGTCGAGTAGGCGCCGAGCATCAGCATCTCGCCATGGGCCATGTTGATCACGCCGAGCAGGCCGAAGGTGATCGCCAGGCCGAGTGCCGCCAGCAGCAGGATCGAGCCCAGGGACATGCCACTGAAAGCCTGCCCGATCAGCTCGCCGACCAGCAGTTTGCGTTTGACTTGCGCGAGGCTGGTCTCGGCGGCGGTGCGCACGCCGGCATCGGATTCGACGCCAGGTTCCAGCAGTCCTTCGAGGCGGGTGCGAGCCAGCGGATCGCCGGTTTCGCCCAGCAGGCGCACGGCGGCCAGGCGTATGACCGGGTCACTGTCCACCAGTTGCAGATTGGCCAGGGCCAGGCTCAGGGCAGCGTGGACGCCTTCATCTTTTTCGCCGGCCAACTGCTGGTCGAGGAATTTGAGCTGTGCCGGTTTGGCACTTTTCTGCAATTGCTGCGCGGCGACCAGACGGATTTTCGCGTCGGCGGCGAGCAATTGATGGCTGGCCAGCGCGGTGTCGATCAAGCCGCGAAGGCGATTGTTCAGGCGCAGGGTTTTCGCTTGGCCATCGACGGTCAACTCGCCTTGTTGCAGGGCGTTGATCAGTTCGATGCGTGCCGGGTCAGGCTGCGCGGCCCAGGACTCCAGCAGTTTGGCTTGCTGTGTGGGGTTGGCGGCGAGGAAGTCCTCGGCGTCGCCGGCATGGGAGGCCATCGGCAGCAAAAGTGCGATGGCGAAAATGAAGCGGTAAAGGGCGGTGGGCATAGAGAGGCGCCTTACACGGACTAAATGTGGGAGTGAGCCTGCTCGCGATAGCGGTGGTTCAGTCACAGTGATGTTGAATGTGCCGCCGTCATCGCGAGCAGGCTCGCTCCCACAGGGATTTGTGCCCGCCTCGGGTGGAGGCGGGCATCCAGCGATCAGTTGCTCTTCACCGCATACTCCGGCTTCTTGTCGTTGCCCGGAATGAACGGGCTCCACGGCTGGGCGCGGATCGGGCCTTCGGTTTGCCAGACGACGTTGAACTGTCCGTCACCCTGGATCTCGCCGATCATCACCGGCTTGTGCAGGTGGTGGTTGGTCTTGTCCATGGTCAGGGTGTAGCCCGACGGTGCGGCGAAGGTCTGGCCGCTAAGGGCTTCGCGGACTTTGTCGACGTCGGTGGACTTGGCCTTTTCAGCCGCCTGCGCCCACATGTGGATGCCCACGTAAGTGGCTTCCATCGGGTCGTTGGTCACCGCTTTGTCGGCGCCCGGCAGGTTGTGTTTCTTCGCGTAGGCCTTCCAGTCATCGACGAACTTCTTGTTCACCGGGTTCTCCACCGATTCGAAGTAGTTCCACGCCGCGAGGTTGCCCACCAGCGGCTTGGTGTCGATGCCGCGCAGTTCCTCTTCGCCCACGGAGAACGCCACCACCGGAACATCGGTGGCCTTCAGGCCCTGGTTGGCCAGCTCTTTGTAGAACGGCACGTTGGAGTCGCCGTTGACCGTGGAGATGACCGCCGTCTTGCCGCCGGCCGAGAACTTCTTGATGTTGGCGACAATGGTTTGATAGTCGCTGTGACCGAACGGGGTGTAGACCTCTTCGATGTCCTTGTCGGCCACGCCTTTGGAGTGCAGGAACGAGCGCAGGATCTTGTTGGTGGTGCGCGGGTAGACGTAGTCGGTGCCGAGCAGGAAGTAGCGCTTGGCGCTGCCGCCTTCTTCGCTCATCAGGTATTCGACGGCGGGGATCGCTTGCTGGTTCGGCGCGGCGCCGGTGTAGAACACGTTCGGCGACATCTCTTCGCCTTCGTACTGCACCGGGTAGAACAGCAGGCCGTTGAGTTCTTCGAACACCGGCAGCACCGATTTACGCGACACCGACGTCCAGCAACCGAACACCACCGCGACCTTGTCCTGGGTCAGCAACTGCCGGCCTTTCTCGGCGAACAACGGCCAGTTCGAAGCCGGGTCGACCACCACCGCCTCCAGCATCTTGCCGTTGACGCCGCCCTTGGCGTTGATCTCGTCGATGGTCATCAACGCCATGTCCTTGAGCGATGTTTCAGAGATCGCCATGGTCCCGGACAACGAATGCAGAATCCCGACCTTGATGGTTTCGGCGGCCTGGACCGTCCAGGTCATGCCCATTGCGGCAATGCTGGCGGAGAGAGTGAAAGCCTTGATCAAACTGCGACGCTTCATTGTGCGATCTCCATGAACGTTTAATTTTTCTGGTTGGCAGATGCGGACGACTGAAGGGTCTTTAGCAAGGGCTGTGCCCGGTCGGGGGAAGGCGGGAGAATGTCGGTTTAGAGCGGTTGCGCAAGTTGGCGGTGCACCATGAAGGGACGAGGTCGGGGCAGTGGTGCGCCGTAGTGCGCTGCATTGGGGCGCAGAATTTGTGAGCGACACTCATCCATTGTGGGAGTGAGCCTGCTCGCGATTGCGGTGTGACAGTCACCATTCATAGGGCCTGACACACCGCAATCGCGAGCAGGCTCACTCCTACAGGTTTGATTTGTGTGAGTCAGCGCCTGCGCATCAGTCCGATGAAGAACAGGCCGCCGATGGCTGCGGTGGCGACGCCAATCGGCAGGTCTTCCGGCGCGATCATCGTTCGTGCGGCAACGTCGACCCAAACGAGAAACAGGCTGCCGAGCAGCACGCATGCAGGTAGCAGCCGACGATGTTCCGCACCCACCAATCGCCGCGCAATGTGCGGCACCATCAGTCCGACAAAACCGATCGAACCGCTGATGGACACCAGTACCCCGGTCATCAGCGAGGCAATCACAAACACCCACAGCCGCACCGTCCGCGCGTTCAGCCCCAGGGTCACGGCCGTCTGCTCGCCCGCCATCAAGGCATTCAACGAGCGCGCCATGCCCAGCAGCAAGACCAGGCCGAGCAGAACGCTGATTGCAGGGACGGCCAGCAGTTCCCAGCGTGCCAGCCCGAGCCCGCCGAGCATCCAGAACATCACCGCGGAGCTGGCGCGGTGATCACCGAGAAACAGCAGCAGATTGGCGATCGCCATCATCACGAACGACACCGCCACACCGCACAGCAGCAGGCGATCGCTGTCCAGGCGGCCGTGGCGACTGGCGATCATCAGCACCACCAGCATGCTCGACAATGCGCCGATGAACGCGGCGATGGGCAAGGTCAAGAGGCCGGCGATTTCACCGACATGCAACACCACGATGACCGCGCCGAGGGTGGCGCCGGAGGTCACACCGAGCAAATGCGGATCGGCCAGCGGGTTGCGTGTAACCGCCTGCAAGACCGCGCCGATCAGCGCAAGACCCGCACCCACCAGCGCACCCAGCAACATGCGCGGCACGCGGATCAGCCAGACAATATGCTCCTGCCCGGCGCTCCAGTCGGGTACGCCGAAACCGAACAGCTTGTGCAGCAGAATTCGCCACACCACGTCCACCGGCACCCGCGCCGGGCCAAAGCCCAGGGACACCACGCACGACAAGAGCAGCAGCGTGCCGAGGGCAATCAACAGCATTGCGTAGCGACGATTGATCATTCGCCGTGGAAACCCTTGGCCAGGGTTGCCACGGCGAGCACGTTGTCGATGCCCGGCGTGGCCTGCACGTAGGGGATGACGACGAAGCGCTGGTGCTTGATCGCATCCACCGATTGCAGTGCCTTGTTGTCGCGCAGAAATTGAATCTTCTGTTCGGCAGTGACTTCGCCGTAGTCGACGATCACGATCACCTGCGGATTGCGCTCGACCACGTTCTCCCAGTTGACCCGGGTCCAGCTCGCCTCGACATCGTCAAGCACGTTGCGTCCGCCAGCGGCAGCGATCAACGCCTGTGGCATGCCCAGGCGACCCGAGGTCATGGCCCGGTCTTCGCCGCTGTCGTACAGGAACACCCGTGGTTTTTCGGCAGGCAGCTTTTTGCCAATCCCGGCGATCTGCGCCTGCATCTGGCTGATCAAGGCGTTGGCGCGATCCTGCACGTCGAAGATTTTCCCGAGGTTGCGCAAGTCGTTGTAGGTGTCTTCCAGCGTGGCCGGCGGGCGCTTCATCACGAAGGCGCAGGACTCGGTCAACTCATAGACATTGATGCCCAGTGGTTGCAGGGTCTGCGGCGTGAGGTCGCCGCCCACGCGCATTCCGTAATCCCAGCCGGCAAAGAAGAAGTCGACGTTGGCATTGAGCAGGGTTTCCACCGACGGATACTTGGCCGCCAGTTCCGGCAGGCCGTCGAGGATGCCGTGCATTTCGGGCGTCACCGACTTCCAGCCGGACACACCGCTGTAGCCGGCCATCTGCGGTTTCAGGCCGAGGGCGAGCATCATCTGGGTCATGTTGATGTCGTGGCTGACGGCGTGCTTCGGTGCTTGCTGGAAAATCACTTGGCGATTGCAGCTTTGAATGGTCAGCGGGTAGTGCGTGGCCTCGGCAAAGGCCTGGGCGCTGCCCAGCAACAGGGAAAGGTACAGCAGGGGACGCAGACTCATGGTTGGGTTATCCAGGTAATTCGTGGGTAGCCGTGCAAGGGGTGTTCATCGATCAGCGCATCGACACCGAATACATTGCGCAGCAATGCGCTGCTCAGGACTTCCTTCGGCGTGCCGCTGGCGACGATGCGGCCGTGGTTGATCACATACAACCGATCACAGAAAGCGGCGGCCAGATTGAGGTCGTGGATGCTCGCCAGGGTGCCGATCTTCAGGCGCTTGACCAACTGCAACAGCTCCAGCTGATAGCGCGGGTCGAGGTGGTTGGTCGGCTCGTCGAGGATCAACATTTGCGGCTGCTGGGCCAGGGCGCGGGCGAGGATCACGCGCTGCTTTTCACCACCGGAAAGGGTGGAGAAGGCGTGATCTTCGAAGCCCCTGAGCCCGACCGATTCCAGGGCCTGGCTGACGAGATTGCGATCCTCAAACGTGTCGCCATCGAACAGCCCCTTGTGCGGTGTGCGGCCCATGGCGACCACTTCGTCGACGGTCAGGCCGAAGGCATCCGGGAATTCCTGCAACACCACGGCGATGCGTTGCGCACACCAGCGCGAGGATTGCTGCCAGACGTTGTGGTGATCGAGTTTGACCTCGCCGCCTTCCGGTTTGTTGAAGCGCCAGGCGCAGCGCAGCAGGCTGGTCTTGCCACTGCCGTTGGGGCCGATCAAGCCGACGAACTCACCGGCGGCCACGTGCAGCGAGGCATCGCGTAGCTGGAACTGGTGATGACAGTGGCCGTGGCCCAGGGGGGACCAGGTGAGGTGGGTGAAGTTCAGCGAGGTCATGCATTGACTCTGATATTTGCGGTGATGCTGAAGACGCCATCGCGAGCAGGCTCGCTCCCACAGGGATTGCGTTAATCCTGTGGGAGCGAGCCTGCTCGCGATGGCGGTCTTAAGGTCAAAGGAGACGCTAAGCGCGGGAAGTTTACAGTCCCTTCATTCCCGCGCATCTCGCGTGTCTCATGATGAAGTTGAGGCGCTCTCAGCTTGCCGGGTGAAGCGCGACAGCAGCAGCTTGTCGAGCACCCAGACCGCCACCAGCGAAGCCCCCACCAACGGGAACGCCACCGCCAGGGCGAACATGATCACCATCGCGGTTTTCCATTTCGGCAGGTCATGACGCAGCGGCGGCACGCCCAATTTTCCTTGCGGGCGACGCTTCCACCAGATCACCACGCCGCTGACGGCGCTGAGCAGGATCATCAGGCAGATCAGCAACACGATGATCTGGTTGACCACGCCGAACATCTTGCCTTCATGCAGCATCACGCCGATTTCCGTGGCGCGGGCGACGGTGCCGTATTGCTCGAAGCGCACATCGGCCAGGACCTTGCCGCTGTACTGATCGACATGCAGGGTGGCGTCGTTGCGCGGGTCATCGGCGAACACCGCGATGGTGAACACGCCTGTCGCGGTTTTCGGCAGGGTGATGCTGTAGCCGGGCTCGACCTTGTTCTGTACGGCGATGTTTTGCACGTCTTGCAGGCTGATGGTCGGCGCGGCCGGGCCTGCATGCGCACCCTCATGGGCCATGTGTTCGGCATGGTCGCCGGACATCGGCATCGGCGTGTTTTCCAGGGCCCATGGCACGGTTTGGCGATGGGCCTCGTTGAGGCTGCGCGCTTCAACATCGGATTTGGGTACGTCGTTCCACATTGCGGCCGGGAACACGTTCCATACACCGGCAAACTTTTCGCCCCAGAACCCGGTCCAGGTCATACCGCTGAGCAGCATCACCAGCAGCAGCGAGGCGCCCCAGAACCCGGTAACGGCATGCAGGTCGCGCCACAGCACCCGGCCGCGACTGCTCAGGCGTGGCCACAGAATGCCCGCGGCCTGACCGCGCGGCCACCACAGGAACACTCCGGAAACCACCAGCACCACACCCCAGCCGGCGGCCAGTTCCACCAGGCGGTCGCCGACGGTGCCGATCATCAGCTCGCCGTGAATAGCCCGCGCAATGGCTTGCAGGTTTTTCTTGGCGTCTTGCTCGCCGAGGATGTCGCCGTGGTACGGGTCGAGAAATACGTTCAGCTCCTTGCCGCTGTCGAGTACGACAAACTGCGCGCTGCGCTCGGCGTTCACCGGTGGCAGGTACTGCTTGATCGTGCCTTGGGGATAGGCGTCTTTCACTCGCTTGAGCAAGTCATCGGCGGGAATGCTGTGATGGCCGGCCGGTACGTTCAGCAGGCTGCTGTACATCAATGAGTCGAGTTGTGGCTTGAACAGGTAAATGGTGCCGGTCAGGGCCAGCATTACCATGAAGGGCGCCACGAACAGGCCGGCATAGAAATGCCAGCGCCAGGCGAGATTGTAGAAATTCACTTTGGGCTGTTTCATCACGTGTGCTCCGCGAGGGCTCGGATCTTTTAGTTATGGGGGCGCGGGATTACGTGACGATCGGCGGGGCGCGGGTTCGGGCGCCGGGGAAGAAGGTTTGCCGGGCATGGCCCAGGCGTGGAGAAGGCGTGGTGAAGGTCGTGCTGGGTGGTGTGTCGAATCCTGTGAAGGAAGCGCCACCGGTCAGGGCCGGGCAATTGAACAGCAGGCTGCAATAGCCGCATTTTTCCCAGAGTGCATGGTGCCCGGCATGGGGAGGGCAGTGTTCGGCGTCAGGTTGTGCAGCGTGCCCGGTGTGATCCATGGCCGGCATGTCCATCGACATGCTCATGGTCATGGCGGCGCGCGAATCCATCGGCATCGACTGGGAAACCAGTGGGCCGATGAAGATCATCAACATGGCGAACAGGCTGATCCAGCTGCCGCGTGTCAGTCTCGATGACTGGCGAGGGGGGCTGGATGACCGGGTGCCAAGCGGGCGCATGGGCGTGTTCTGCTCGGTCGGTTACTGAGCGTGCGCGTGCTTTTGCCCGTCTTCGGGCGCCTGCTTCTGCACCGCCACGTCGACCGTCACGTCACCGGCTTTCTCGAAGTGCAGGGTCATCGGGAAGCGCTTGCCATCGCTCAGCAGGCTGCGGTCCTTCAGGTTCAGCAACATCACGTGGTAGGCCATGGGCGCAAAGGTGACTTCGCCGCCAGCGGGGATATCCACGGCCGGTACGTGCTGCATTTTCATCACATCGTTTTGCATCACGTGCTCGTGCAATTGCGCAACGCCTGCAATCGGCGAGTCGACGCCGAGCAGGCGGTCGGCGGCCTTGCCGTCGTTGTGAATCACGAAATAGGCGGCCACGTTCGGGGCGTTGGGCGGCAGCTCCTGCGACCATGGATGAGCGATTTCCAGCTCCCCGACCTTGTATTCGTGGGCATTGGCAAAGCAGGCAGGCAGCAACAGTGCGGCCACAACGATGAGTTTGTTCAGCATGATGGTTCTCCGGAACGATTCAAGACGCAGGTCAATTGCGAGAAGGAATCACACCAGAGGGGATGCGCGGGGGTTCAGGCTCGGCCATTGCTGGCGCGGCGTCGGCGTATTGAGTGAGGCGGGCGGGACGCTTCGATTGGACTCGAACTGCGCGAAATACAGCTGCGGAACATGCCCGGGCAACGCCACCAGTGGCGCCGAACCGGAACAGCACCAGCAATGCTGCATGTTGGAATGATCGTCGCTTTGCGGCGCTTTCTGCTGGATGTTTCCCAGGTCGATCGCGACCATCTTGCTGCCGCCGGAGGTACAGAAACTGCCCCACAACAACTGCTCGGCAGGTGATTTCGTCGACTGCGCCATCGCTCCACCCATCGGCATGGCGAGCAGATTGAACAGCACTGCAAAGCAGGCTATCCAGGCAATTGCGAGCCGTTGACGGGACATGGGGCAGTTCCGGTTGAGTGGGCGATCAGGCGCGGCTATTTAGCCTGACCCATGCCGATAAGTAAAAAAACGCCGTGCGGTGTGGTGTCGCAGAGCGTGTCCATAGCCTTGATGATAGTCGCGAATTGCAGATTGCCAGTATTGCTTGAGCTTTATTCAGATTTGCGTGACTGCGGTCGTGCAATCAAACAGCAACTGCATGCAATCGCATGCCGAGGGCTTTCATCACCTTCATGATCGTTGCGAATTCCGGGTTGCCGGTGCTGCTCAACGCTTTGTACAAGCTCTCACGACCTACACCGGCATCCCGGGCCACTTGAGTCATGCCCTGGGCGCGGGCTATGTCGTTGAGTGCGGCACGTATCAACACACCATCGCCTGCATCTTCTTCAAAACAGGCATCGAGATACGCGGCCATTTCTTGCGGAGACTTGAGAAACTCGGCGGCGTCGAATCGGGAAAATTGCTCGGTCATGACTCACTCCCATTACCGATGTTTTGCGCCATTTCTATGGCGCGCTTGATATCGCGTTTTTGTGTCGACTTGTCGCCACCCACCAAGAGCAGGTAAACCACTTCGCCTCTGCGAGTGAAATACACTCTGTATCCGGGCCCGTGATGAATGCGCATTTCGTAGACTGCTGCGCCTACCGGCATGCAATCACCAAAGTTTCCATGCTCTGCCGCCCGGATTCTGGCGATGATGCGAGCCTTTCCCACGGTGTCTTTCAGGGCGCCGAGCCAGTCGGCAAAAACATGGGATCGTTCAAAGTCGATCATTTTTTGATCGTATTCCTTGGGATACAAGTTGGCAAGCAGACCTTCGCCGAGGATGAAATGAGTCTCTCCCGTTGAAAGGTGTGCCTGGGAACTTGATCGAGTTAGAGGAATGCGACTTTAAGTTGGAGATATTGAGAAAATCAGCCAGCCCTTTCCTGGAATATTGTCAGTAAGTTCAATGATGACTACAGGCTTTGGGAGAATTCCGACAAGGCCTTCAGTATTTCTCCAACCGAACCAAACTCCCGCTCAACCACCGGCAAAACCGGGCGTTTGAGCACCAGCACCGGCACTCCACGTTCGCGCGCGACTTCCAGCTTGGGTTCGGTCGCGGTGCTGCCGCTGTTTTTGCTGATCAGTACGTCGATCTGCCGACGTTCGAACAGCGCGCGTTCATCTTCAATCTGGAAGGGCCCGCGTGCGCCGATCACTTCGCAGCGCTCGTTGCCCGGGTACTCGTCCAGCGCGCGCAGGGTCCAGAATTGGTTCGCGGGGATTTCGTCCAGGTGTTGCAGGGGCTCGCGGCCGAGGGTGAACAGTGGTCGGCGAAAGGGTTTGAGCGCTTCGATCAGTTCCGGCCAATCGCGCACCTCGCGCCAGTCGTCCCCGGCCTGTGGCTGCCACGCCGGGCGGCGTAGCGCCCAGCAGGGGATAGCGCTCAAGTGTGCGGCGTGGGCGGCGTTATGGCTGATTTGCGCGGCGTAGGGATGGGTGGCATCGAGCAGCAGGTCGATACGCTCGTCGCGGATGAACTGCGCCAGGCCCTCGGCGCCGCCGTAACCGCCGACACGTACCTGGCAGGTCAGGTCCGTCGGTACCCGGCCGATGCCGGCCAGGCTGTAGACGTGTTCGGGGCCGAGGGTTCGGGCGATGGCCAGCGCCTCGGTCACACCGCCCAGCAACAGAATGCGTTTCATTGAAAAACTCCGGCAGGGTGCGTTTCCACTGTAGGAGCTGTCGAGTGCAACGAGGCTGCGATCTTTTGATTGTTAAAAGCAAGATCAAGAGATCGCAGCCTCGTTGCACTCGACAGCTCCTACAAGGGAATGGGGAGGTCAGGGGGCGAGCGGCTTGGTCAGGTCCAGCACGGTAATCGGCAATGCCTGGCGCCAGGTGTCGAAGTCGCCCAGCGGTTGCGCCTGGGCGATATGAATGCGCGTCAGCTCTCCGCCGTGTCGTTCGCGCCACGCCATCAGGGTCATTTCGCTTTGCAGGGTGACCGCGTTGGCGATCAGCCGGCCGCCGGGTTTCAGGGCGGCCCAGCAGCTGTCCAGCACGCCTTCGCGGGTGACGCCGCCGCCGATGAAAATGGCGTCCGGACGTTCCAGGCCTTCGAGGGCGTGCGGGGCACGGCCGCGAATCAATTGCAGGCCGGGTACGCCGAGGGCGTCGCGGTTGTGCTCGATCAATTGCTGGCGCCCGTCATCGGCCTCGATCGCCAGCGCCCGGCAGCTCGGGTGGGCGCGCATCCATTCGATGCCGATCGAGCCGCTGCCCGCGCCGACATCCCACAACAGCTCGCCGGGCGTCGGCGCCAGGCGAGCGAGGGTGATCGCCCGGACATCGCGCTTGGTCAATTGGCCGTCATGCTTGTACGCGCTGTCCGGCAGCCCGGCAAGGCGTGACAGGCGTGGCGCGTTTGGTTCGGCGATGCAGTCGATGGCGATCAGGTTCAAGTCGGCCGTGGCGTCAATGCTCCAGTCGCTGGCGATGCCGTCGACTCGACGCTCAGCCTCGCCGCCCAGGTGTTCGAGCACGGTGAGGCGGCTGGGGCCGAAACCCCGCTCGCGCAACAGGGCGGCGATGGCGGCGGGGCTCTGGCCATCGTTGCTCAGCACCAGCAAGCGCTGGCCGCTGGACAACTGGGCATTGAGCGCGGCGATCGGACGGGCCACCACCGACAGGGTGACCACGTCCTGCAAGGGCCAACCCATTCTGGCGGCGGCCAGCGAGCAGGAAGAAGGGGCGGGGAGGATCAGCATTTCATCGCTGGCGACTTGCCGGGCGAGGCTGGCGCCAACCCCGAAAAACATCGGGTCGCCGCTGGCCAGGACACACACGGATTCACCGCGACGCGTCAGCACCGGCTCAAGGGAAAAGGGGCTGGGCCACAGCTGCCGTTCGCTGCGGATACAGGTCGGCAACAAATCCAGCTGCCGTTGCGCGCCAATGATCCGTGAGGCTTTCAGCAGAGCGTGCCGTGCATTTTTGCCGAGCCCCTTGAAGCCATCTTCGCCAATGCCTACCACTGTCAGCCAGGGGGTCATGCTGTTCCTCTTCTCTCGATCAAAGCCCAATCATCGCCGCGCCCGACGCTATCGATCTGGCGGTCGCGCATGATAGCGCGGCGTGGATTGCATTCGCCGAAATTGTAGTGAACGGCGACTCAAGCGGCCCAAGGCTTAATGAGCCGGCTTTTTTCTCAGGTCGAATCGTTTCATCAGGAGTTCACGGCACTTGTTTTCAAGGAGCGTTCTTTTGCCTTCGAGTATGCGTTTGTCCAACTTGAGAAAGGCTCGACTCTGAATGATTTTGGCGGCCTGTTCTTCCCAACTCCAGAACAGAAAACTGCTCTTTTTGGTGTGCGCCACCAATTCAAGATTGAACACCGCTATTTCCAGGAAGCCCTTTGAGTCGTACCGCGCAGGCAAGACCTGAAAGCGCTCGCCCATCAGGCTTTCTTCATCCAGCGAGTACAGCGCCGGTTTGTCGGGTTTCAAGGCGTCGAGGGTATCGATCATGGCATTGCCCTGACGGGTGTCGTGCATGCCGTGGGCACTCCTGACCAGATAATCCGCAACGCTTTGCGACACGTCGTAGCGGGTGCGGGTCTGGATGGCATCCTCAAACACCGACCAGCCGAAAAAATTCAAGGTCGAGACATACTCGTCCAGCCACGCTGTCGAGTTGGCGAAGCGGCTGGCAACCCTGTCAGCGGACTTCGTGGCGATCTGTGTGCAATGAGTGAGGTCGAGGTAGTCCTGCGGTGACAGTTCATCGATACATGAGACGAGACTGTGGCCGGTCAATATTCCATTTGAGTTTTTACTGTCCATGAGTTGCTCCTAGTCAAAGAGGGTGAAGTCTTGCCGGTGAAAAACTACAGGCTGCATGACAGGCTTTAAACGAAACCCATCTGGCGAATTGATTCTGGCTGTGAGTGCAGGTTGCGGCGCAACTTCACGCTCTATTCGTCGCCAAGTGCCTCGGGCTTTTCATCCCGCCGGACAAAGCAGGCATAATGCTGCCCTTCATTTCGTGCCGGTCATCCTGTGAGCTCTCCTCAGACATCCAACCCTTTGCGTCCTACGGCCTGTCCCGGGTTGTTACGTATTGTCCGGGCGCTGGACGGGGGTATTTGCCGGATTAAACTCACCGGTGGCGCGATCTGCGCACGGCAAGCGGTCGCGGTGGCGCAGGCCGCCGAACGCTATGCCGGTGGTGTGATCGAGGCGACCAACCGCGCCAACCTGCAGATTCGCGGGATTGGCTGCGAACAGACGGCCTTGATCGACGACCTGCTCGCGGCCGGGTTGGGACCGCGTAATGCGGCCAGTGACGATGTGCGCAACCTGATGCTCAGCCCCGCGGCCGGCCTTGACCGGCAGATGCTGATCGACACCCGGCCACTGGCCGAGCGGATTCTCGCCACGTTGCAGGGCGACGAACGCTTTCACGACCTCAGTGCCAAGTTTGCCGTGCAGCTCGATGGTGGCGAGGCGCTGAACATGCTCGAACATCCCCATGACCTGTGGCTCTCGGCCTTTGCGCATGAGGGTGAGCAGCGGCTGGCGTTCGGCCTGGCCGGCTGCCCGACTGATGCGCCAGCGGGCTCGGTGGCACTCGAGGATGGCCATGGGTTGGTGGTCGCAGTGCTTGAGTTGTTCCTGGAACTGGCGCGCCCCGAGCAAACGCGGATGCGTCATTTACTGGCCGAGTGCAGCACCGAAAACCTGCTGACCCGACTGGCCGAGCGTGTATCGATTGAGGCTGTCACCGATTGGCGGCGCCTCGCGGATTCGAGCGTTCTGCACATCGGCGCCCATCCGCAGAAAAAGCCCGGTGTTGCCTATGTGGGAGCGGTACCGCCGCTGGGCCGACTCGATCCCGCAACACTGCGCGGTGCGGCACAACTGGCAGCCACCTACGGCGACGGCAGCCTGCGATTCACGCCCTGGCAAAGCCTGCTGCTGCCCAACATTCCCGACGAACACTGCGCGCAAGTCATCCAGCGCCTGGAGCAACTGGGCCTGTTGTGCCACGTCGATCAGGCGCTGACGCGGATGATCGCCTGCACCGGTTCAAACGGCTGCGGCAAAAGCCTGGCGGACACCAAAGGCGATGCCTTGCAACTGGCCGCGCTGTTGCAACGCCACGGCCTCGCGTTGAGCGTGCACCTGAGCGGTTGCCCGCGTTCCTGCGCCGCCGCGCATACCGCACCGGCCACGCTGCTGGCGGTCGCGCCCGGCCACTACGATCTATATTTTCGCGATGCAGCGCAGGCCGGCTTCGGCACGCTGCACGCGCGCAACCTTACTATTGAAGCGGTCGCGGCCTTGCTCGACGCCCGCTCACGGAGCCCCTTCGATGCTTGATTACATCCGCGACGGTCAGGAGATCTATCGCAACTCCTTCGCGATCATTCGTGCCGAGGCCAACCTCGCGCGAATCCCGGCTGATCTGGAAAAACTCGCGGTGCGGGTGATTCACGCCTGCGGCATGGTCGAGGCCATCGACGGTTTGCAGTTTTCTGAAGGCGCCGGCAAGGCCGGGCGCGATGCGCTGGCGGCCGGCGCGCCGATTCTGTGCGACGCGCGGATGGTCTCCGAAGGCGTGACCCGCGCACGGTTGCCGGCCAACAACCCGGTCATCTGCACCCTGCGCGATGAAAGCGTGCCTGAGCTTGCCCGTGAGTTGGGCAATACCCGCTCCGCCGCCGCCCTGGAACTCTGGCGTCCGCACCTGGAAGGCAGTGTGGTGGTGATCGGCAATGCACCGACGGCACTGTTTTATTTGCTGGAAATGCTCGATGCCGGCGCCCCGAAACCGGCGCTGATCCTCGGCTTCCCGGTGGGTTTCGTCGGTGCCGCCGAATCCAAGGCCATGCTTGCGGCGGATAGCCGTGGCGTGCCTTTCGTCATCATGCAGGGTCGCCTGGGCGGTAGCGCCATGGCCGCCGCTGCCGTCAATGCCCTCGCCACGGAGATCGAATGATGCAGCAATCTGGACGTTTGATCGGCCTCGGCGTCGGCCCCGGTGATCCTGAACTGATTACCGTCAAGGCGCTGCGCCTGCTGCGTGAATCGCCGGTGGTGGCGTACTTCGTCGCCAAGGGTAAAAAGGGCAACGCATTCGGCATCATCGAGGCGCACTTGCAGGACGCGCAGACACTGTTGCCGCTGGTTTATCCGGTGACAACCGAGGCACTGCCCGCGCCGCTGTCCTATGAGCAGGTGATCAGCGACTTCTACGATACCGCCAGCGAGCAACTGGCCGTGCATCTGGATGCGGGCCGTGACGTGGCGGTGATCTGCGAAGGTGATCCGTTCTTCTACGGTTCCTACATGTACCTGCACGACCGGCTCGCCGAGCGCTATCAGGCCGAAGTGGTGCCCGGCGTGTGTTCGATGCTCGGTGGTGCTTCGGTGCTCGGCGCGCCGCTGGTGTATCGCAATCAGAGTCTGTCGGTGTTGTCCGGTGTGCTGCCCCACGACGAACTCAAGCGCCGCCTGGCCGATGCCGATGCCGCAGTGATCATGAAGTTGGGCCGTAACTTTCCCAAGGTTCGCCAGGTGCTGGAAGAACTGGGGCTGGCCGAGCGTGCGCTCTACGTCGAACGCGCGACTATGGCCAACCAGAAGATCGTCCCGCTGGATCAGGTCGAGCCGATGTCGTCGCCGTATTTCTCATTGATCATCGTTCCCGGTGAAAGGTGGCAAGGCTGATGGCCCGTCCAGTTCCGGCGATTGTCATTCTCGGCAATGGCAGCCTCGCCACAGCACGCACCATTGCGCAGTTGTACCCCGGTGCCCTGATCCATGGCCTGGCCGGGCGGGTCGACGGCGCGGACCGTGTTTATCAAGAGTTCGGTGCGACCCTGCGTGAGCTTTATCAGCAGGACACGCCGATCATTGCCCTGTGCGCCGCGGGCATCGTGATCCGCACCCTGGCGCCACTGCTGCTGGAAAAAGGCGCCGAGCCACCGGTGCTGGCCGTGGCGGAAGACGGCAGTGCGGTGGTGCCGTTGCTCGGTGGTCTGGGTGGCGTGAACGTGATGGCGCGAGAGATCGGCGCCGGCTTGAACGTGGCCGCCGCCATTACCACCAGCGGCGAGCTGCGTTTTGGTACTTGCCTGCTCAATCCGCCCAGCGGTTATGCCCTTGCGGACCTGGAACTGGGCAAGCGTTTCGTCTCGGATTTGTTGGCCGGCGAATCGGTGCGCATCGAAGGCTCGGCACCCTGGCTGGCGCAGGCGCAGTTGCCAGAGGATGCCCAGGCGCGGTTGGCGGTGCATGTCGGCCCTGGGGAAAGAGCTCCGGCGGCCAACGAATTGCTGATTTATCCGCGTAGTGTGTTGGTAGCGGTCAGCGCCGGGATCGTGGATGTGTCGAAGGCGATTCGCCAGGCGCTGCATCAGGCGCAAATCGCAGTGCAATCGGTGGCTTGTCTGCTGGCGGCAGATACTGAGATGGCCAGCGCGCAATTGCATGAAGCTGCGCTTGAACTGGGTGTGTCGTTGCGCTTTGCCAGCGCCGATCTGCCTATTGTCGAGCGGGCTCGCGACGCGGTCGGGCAGCCGGTCTCCATGCTTGGCGATGAGGCTATTGCGATTGCGGTCGCCGAGCAGCCGTTGGACCCATCGCAGATCGGTCGTCCTCGCGGGCGTCTGGCGGTGGTTGGGCTGGGTCCGGGGGCAGCCGAGTTGATGGTGCCGGCCGTGAAGGCCGAACTGGCTCGGGCCAATGATGTGCTGGGTTATGAAACCTATGTGCGCATGGCCGGACCGTTCCGGGATGACCAGGTTCTGCATTGCACCGACAACCGTGAAGAGATGCAGCGGGCAAGGCATGCCTTTGAACTGGCGGCTCAAGGGCGGTCGGTAGTGGTGGTGTCTTCGGGGGACCCGGGCGTTTTTGCCATGGCCGCCGCCGTGCTTGAAGCGCTGCATGAGTCCAGTGATCCGGCGTGGCACAGCGTTGACCTGGAAATGCTGCCGGGCGTCTCTGCGTCACTGGCGACGGCTGCCCAGGCCGGTGCGCCTCTGGGGCATGACTTCTGCGTGCTGTCGCTGTCGGACAACCTCAAGCCCTGGTCGATCATCGAGACACGTCTGGATCTGGCGGCCCAGGCCGACCTGGCCCTGGCGTTCTACAACCCGATCTCGCGTTCGCGTCCATGGCAGCTTGGGCAGGCGCTGGACATCGTCGCCCGGCACCGCGAACCCCATACACCGGTGGTACTGGGGCGGGACATCGGCCGTCCGGGGCAGACCCTGCGAGTCACCACCCTGGGTGAGTTGAGTGTCGATCAAGTGGACATGCGGACCATGGTCCTCATTGGGTCTTCGACGACGCGGGTGATTCCTCGTGCCGATGGCCGCCCCTGGGTTTATACGCCACGCAGTTATGGCGACAAACTCACGCCTATCCCGTAATCAATAACTACTTATCGTTTTTGAATTAAGCCCTGCCACCTGTGTTGTCAGGTGGCAGGGCTTATGGGTATAGGCTCGTTCTTTTTTTAATAAATATGCTGTATCTGGATGAAGTTGTTGCTCCGGGCAACTTGGAGTAGTTTTTTTGTGTTCCTGGATGGAACGCTAATTAACCAATAAAAGGATTTATCTATGGACACTTTTGAAAGTACGGTCAGTGTTGCGCAAAGTGTTGACTTCGTAAGGTCCCGCTTGCTGAAACGCAAGGCCGGGTTGTCCGCTGGGAGGCGCGCCAGATCGTTGGTATCTGAGGTGGCAACGAGTCCAACCAGGGAACTGGATGCCTTGGTATTGGGCAATAGCCTGATTGGTTATGGTGACAAGATCAGCCTGGAGAATATGGCGATCATCGAAAACCTGATCACCATGTCGCGGATGGAAGCCAGCTACGAAGTGCCTGGGAATTCCGATCCGAAGGCCTGGTATCTCGCGTTTGCCAAGTGCATGGAAGATCTTGGCTGTTATGTGGCGGATAAAGGTTATTCCAGGCAAAGCAACGCTTCGATCAAGGTGAAAATGGATAACGTCATGGTTGATGTTATTCAAGCTGCCGTCGATGCGGCAAAAGCCGCAATTCCGGGTGCTGCCGTGCTCAGTGCGATCACTGACTCCACGTTGGACGCATTGAAAAAAGAACCCGAGGCGATCAACTTATTGAATATTGAATCGAAAAAGGCGGAAGGTGTTCGGGTGTCGATGATTCCAGTCGAACAGATGCAAAATGGAATTATCGTGATTGCAGTAGCGGCCATCGATCATCAGGGTGGGAGTAATGATGGCGGTGTGTTGTTTGTTGATTGGAAGACGTCTTCGCTGGATGTTTTTCGCGGGAAGTCGTTCATCACGTTCAGCCCCGTTCGATATGCGGAAATAAAGACGGATATCGAAGAATACCTAGGTGTGCATCGCAAGGAAGTTCTGGTCAAACGCTTCAGTCGGCGTAAATGATCGGGTGAGGTGAGCAATGAATTGTGGCGAGGGAATCAATGTCCTCGCCACAGTTTTTCAGCAACGGTCAGGGAACCAAATAGCCCTTGACCCCAGTAAAAATAATCTGCGCCGCAAGCGCGCACACAAACAACCCCATCAATCGGCTGACAATCTGCAAACCCTGATCGCCGAGAATTCGCTCGATACGGTTGGACAGATACAACACCACACCGACCGTAAAACTGGCCAAGGCAATGCTGACAATGGCGATGAGCTTGTCATCCCAATGTGGCTGGCTCACCCCCATCACCAGCAGGGCACCGATGGTGCCGGGGCCGACGGTCAACGGGATGGTGAGCGGAACGATGGTCACGTCCTGTTGCACGTTGTCGGTCTGCACCGCCGACTTGCCCTGAGCCATGCCCAGCGCCGAGATGAATAGTACGCTGCCGGCTCCAATGCGGAAGGCGTCCACGGTGATGCCGAAGACGGTGAAAATCACCCGGCCGAACAAATACAGCAGGACACTGGAGACCAGCGTGGCGATCGCCACTTTCCAGGCCAGCCGGTGTTGTTCCTTGCGCGAGTAACCACGGGTCAGGCTGATGAAGCAGGACAACACGAAGAACGGGCTATAGAGCACCAGCATCTTCAGGTAAACACTGAACAACACGTGAAGCATGGTGCAGGCTCACTGGCGAGGGAAGTCGAGGGGGAGTCTATCAGGCGCTGCCGGGTCTGTCGGCTCAGGACGTGGGTGTCGCGGTGCGGTTCTGCAGCTCACGTTGGGCAACCCAGTGTTCGATCAGTTCACGCAACTGCGAGAGTTCGACCGGTTTGGCCATGTGCCCGTCCATGCCGGCCTGACGCGCGCGCTCCTTATGCTCGGCGAGGATGTGTGCGGTCAAGGCCACCACGGGGGTGCGGGTGCGTTGGTTGCCCACTTCCCAGGCGCGCAGTTGCTGGGTCGCCGAGAAGCCGTCGAGGATCGGCATTTCGCAGTCCATCAGCACCAGGTCATAACGCTGGGCCTTCATGGCCTGCAAGGCTTCCTCGCCATTGCTGGCTGTGTCGGGTTGCAGATTGAGCTTGCCCAGCATGCCGCGGATCACTTTGGTCGAGATGCTGTTGTCTTCGGCCACGAGGATGCGGAAATCACTTGGCACCTTGACCGGCAGTGTCGTCCCGGCCGGTGCTGGCTGAATGACTGCGAGACCTTTGTTACGCTGGTTCAGCTCGTCGGCCAGGGTGGTCTTGAGGGTGTAGCCGGCCACCGGTTTGGCGAGGATGCGTTTGATCCCCGAGTTGCGCGCGATGATCTTGCTTGGTGCGTTGCTGATGCCGGTGAGCATGATCAGCAGGATGTCGTGGTTCAGGCTCGGGTCTTCCTTGATCTTGGCCGCCAGCTGCATGCCGGTCATGCCGGGCATGTTCTGGTCCAGCAGGACCACATCGAAGTAATCGCGCAGGTGCGCCTTGGTGCGCAGCAGGGCCAGCGCTTCCTTGCCGGACGCCACGGCGCTGACATTCAGGCCCCAGGCGCTGCATTGCTGGACCAGTACTTTGCGACAGGTGTCGTTGTCATCCACCACCAATACCCGTGCACCCTGCAACGGGCCATCGAGGTCGGAGGTCGGGTGTTCAAGGCGATCGGGGTCCAGTGGCAAGGTCAGCCATAGCGTGCTGCCCTGATTGCTCCCGCTCTTGATGCCGAATTCGCCGTGCATCAGGCGAATCAGTTGACGGGCGATAACCAGCCCCAGGTTGCCGCTCAGGCGATTGGCCGAAAGGAAGTGCTTGCTGTGCAGTTCGGCATGCAGCAACGCCTCGCGCTCATCGGCCTCCATGGGCTCGCCGCTGTCCTGCACGGCGATGCGCAGGCGCGGTTTGGCACCGAGTTCGTCAAGCGCCACGACGATCAGGACCTCGCCTTCATCGGTTTTCTTCAGGGCGTTTTCAAGAAGGCTGAGGAGCGTCTGGCGCAGGCGCGTCGGATCACCGCTGATGACCCGCGGCACCTGCGGCTGGATGAAGCTGATCAGCTCGACGTTCTGCTGTTCGGCCTTGGCGCGGAAGATGCTCAGGCAGTCTTCGATCAGCGCGTTGAGGTCGAACTGCACATCGTCGAGTTCGATCTGTCCGGATTCGAGTTTGGAAATGTCGAGGATTTCGTTGATCAGTGTGAGCAACTCGTTGCCAGCGCTGTGGATGGTCTGGACATAGTCGCGCTGCTTGACCGACAGCGGCGTGCCCAGCAACAGCTCGGTCATGCCCAGTACGCCATTCATCGGGGTGCGGATTTCGTGGCTGATCTTGGCGAGGAATTCGGCCTTGGCGTTGATCTCGGCATTGCTGGCCGCAAGGTCGCGGCTGACGCTGAAACGATCTTCGGTGATGCGGCGCTGGCGCTCGCTCAGGGCAATGCTCATCAGCAGGCCGCTGATGCAAATGAACGCCAGCAGCGTGCTGATCAGGCCATGGGGCTCAGTGAGGGTCAGCCCGAGCAGGGCGGGCAGAATGATCAGCGTGCCGAGGTTGAACACCAGCATGGCCGCAACGAACAGCCGCGCCGGGCGATAGCCCTTTTGCCAGTGATGGACGCTGACGAACAGCATGGTCAAGCCCGCGAGGGCGACAAGGCCGTAGGTGATGAGGTTCAGCGGCAGTGTGTTGACGAAGAGCAGCAACAGGCCACAGATCATGATCAACAGAATTTCGCCCAGCAGCAGTCTGTTGAGCGGATGCGGGCCCAGGGGGGAGTAGAAGCGATAGGCGAACATCAGGCCGCAGGGGGCGGTGAGCAGCAAGGCGAGATAGGCGCCAGGCGTTTGCAACGCTTGCCAGTCGGGCAGCCAGCCGCCCGCGAGGTTCAGTAACAGCACCGTGCTGAGCATCAGCAACGCTTCACAGGCCGCCAGCCACAAACTGCTGCGTGAGCGGGTGTAGGCGTACCGGATGAGGTTGTACAGCATCAGCATGCCTATGCAGCCAAGCAGCAGGCCATAGACCAGAGACTGGCCCTGGCTGGCGGCGGCCATGACGGCCGGCTCCAGGGATACGTAGGGTCGCAACTGGTGTTCGGAGACCAGTCGCAGGTAAACGTCGAGGGGTTTGTTGACCTGCGGCAATGGCAGCATGAAATCGCTGCTGGGCAGTGGCCGGTCGGCCTGGGGTTGTTTGTTGCCGGTATTCGATTGCTCGATCAGCTTGTCGCCGTCCAGCACATACATATTGAGTTGCTGCAAATCGGGCGCGAACACTTTCAGCAGCTGTTCATGCCTGCCCGGTGCAAGGCGAAAGCGCAGCCAGAGCGCGCCGCCAGGCTCGGCCGCCGTGACGCGTTCAAGGTCGATAGGACTGAATTGGTTGGTGTAGCGGGCTGAACGGACATCGCTCAACTGCAGGTCGCCCTGTTCGTCGAACAATATCGCCAAGGCACTGCCTTGACCGGCCTGGGCCGGGAGCATGCAGAGCAGGGTCAGCAGGGTGACGGTGAAACCTATGGCAATCCTGAGCCAGCGCACGGCGAAATCCCTTCGTAGGTTGATGCCAGAATATAACTATGCGCGGCGCCGGAATAATCAGGCAAGGGCGCGGAGCCCTTGCCCGACCGAATGAACAGCTTATTCCTGATTTTCGCCACGCTCGCGGGCAATGGCACGGTAGCCAATGTCCTTGCGATAGAAACAGCCTTCCCAATCAATACTGGCCGCCAGTTTGTATGCCTGCTGTTGAGCGGCATCAACGCTGTCACCCATGGCAGTGGCGCAAAGTACGCGACCACCGGCCGTTACCACTTGACCGTCCTTCAGTGCAGTACCGGCGTGGAAGACCTTGCCTTCCAGTGCTGCCGCTGCATCCAGACCCTTGATCGCCGCACCTTTGGCGTAGTCACCAGGATAGCCGCCGGCAGCCAGGACGATGCCGACGCTCGAACGTGGATCCCATTGTGCCTCGACCTTGTCCAGTGCCTGTGCCAAGGCCGCTTCAACCAGCAGCACCAGGCTCGACTGCAGACGCAGCATGACCGGCTGGGTTTCAGGGTCGCCGAAGCGGCAGTTGAATTCGATGACTTTTGGATTGCCGGCCTTGTCGATCATCAGGCCCGCGTACAGGAACCCAGTGTAGACGTTCCCTTCCTCGGCCATGCCGCGAACTGTCGGCCAGATCACCTGGTCCATGACGCGCTTGTGCACTTCGCTGGTTACGACCGGAGCAGGGGAGTAGGCACCCATGCCGCCAGTGTTCGGGCCGGTGTCGCCGTCGCCGACGCGCTTGTGGTCCTGGCTGGTGGCCATCGGCAGGACATTCTTGCCGTCGACCATGACGATGAAGCTGGCTTCTTCGCCGTCCAGGAACTCTTCGATCACCACGCGCGAACCGGCATCGCCGAAGGCATTGCCTGCCAGCATGTCGCGAACGGCGTCTTCGGCTTCGGCGAGGGTCATGGCGACGATCACGCCTTTACCGGCGGCCAGGCCATCGGCCTTGATCACGATCGGTGCGCCTTTTTCACGCAGGTAAGCCAGGGCCGGCTCGATCTCGGTGAAGTTCTGGTAGTCGGCGGTCGGGATCTTGTGGCGGGCGAGGAAGTCCTTGGTGAACGCTTTCGAACCTTCCAGCTGGGCTGCGCCAGCGGTAGGGCCGAAGCAATCCAGGCCACGGGAGCGGAACAGGTCGACGACGCCGGCGACCAGTGGCACTTCCGGGCCGACGATGGTCAGGGAAACGTTCTTCTCGGCGAAATCGGCCAGCTGTTCCAGGGCCAGTACGTCGATAGCGACGTTTTCGCACTTGGCTTCAATGGCGGTACCGGCGTTGCCCGGGGCCACGAACACTTTCTGCACGCGCGGATCCTGAGCCACTTTCCAGGCCAGGGCGTGTTCACGGCCACCGCTGCCAATGATCAAAACATTCATTTCAAAAACCTCGGATGACGCTAATTCTGGAGTCAGCACTGAAGCTGCTTTTCTGTGGGAGCGAGCTTGCTCGCGATGGCGACGGCACATCCAGCATCAATGTGTCTGAAAGGGCGCTATCGCGAGCAGGCTCGCTCCCACAGTCGATCGGTGTATCAGTGACGGAAGTGGCGCATGCCGGTGAATACCATCGCGATGCCAGCTTCGTCAGCGGCTGCAATCACTTCGTTATCGCGCATCGAACCGCCTGGCTGGATCACCGCAGTGATGCCGGCCTTGGCCGCGTTGTCGATACCGTCGCGGAACGGGAAGAACGCGTCGGATGCCATGACTGCGCCCTGCACCTGCAGGCCAGCGTGTTCAGCCTTGATCGCGGCAATACGAGCGGAGTTCACGCGGCTCATCTGGCCTGCACCGACACCGATGGTCTGACGGTTCTTGGCGTAGACGATGGCGTTGGACTTGACGTACTTGGCGACTTTCCAGGCGAAGATCAGGTCGTGGATTTCCTGCTCGGTCGGTGCGCGCTTGGTCACGACTTTCAGGTCATCGGCACCGATCATGCCGATATCGCGGCTCTGCACCAGCAGGCCACCGTTGACGCGCTTGTAATCCCAGGCAGCGGCACGATCGGCCGACCACTCGCCGCACGCCAGCAGGCGCACGTTGGCTTTTGCCGCAACGATGGCGCGGGCTTCTTCGCTGACGCTTGGGGCGATGATCACTTCGACGAACTGACGCTCGACGATGGCCTTGGCGGTTTCAGCGTCCAGCTCGCGGTTGAAGGCGATAATGCCGCCGAATGCCGATTCGGTGTCGGTGGCGTAGGCCAGGTCGTAGGCCTTGCGGATACCGCCTTCGGCATCCGGGCTTACTGCCACGCCGCACGGGTTGGCGTGCTTGACGATCACGCAGGCTGGCTTGACGAAGCTCTTCACGCATTCCAGCGCGGCGTCGGTGTCGGCCACGTTGTTGTACGACAGTTCCTTGCCTTGCAGTTGGGTCGCGGTAGCGATACCGACTTCGGCAGGCTTGGCTTCCACGTAGAACGCCGCGCTCTGGTGCGGGTTCTCGCCGTAGCGCATTTCCTGCGCCTTGATGAACTGGGTGTTGAAGGTGCGCGGGAACTCGCTGCGACCTTCCGTGCCGAGGGTGTCAGCGGCCTGGTTCACGGTGCCCATGTAGTTGGCGATCATGCCGTCGTAGGCGGCGGTGTGTTCGAAGGCCTTGAGCATCAGGTCGAAACGCTGAGCGTAGGTCAGGCCGCCGGCCTTGAGGTTTTCCAGCACGTTGGCGTAGTCGCTGGCATTAACCACGATGGCCACGTCTTTATGGTTCTTGGCTGCGGAGCGAACCATGGTCGGGCCGCCGATGTCGATGTTCTCGATGGCGGTCGGCAGGTCGCAGCCTGGCTTGCTGATGGTGGCTTCGAACGGGTACAGGTTGACCGCTACCAGGTCGATCGGCTTGATGCCGTGCTCGTTCATGATGGCGTCGTCGATACCGCGGCGACCAAGGATCCCGCCGTGGATTTTCGGGTGCAGGGTCTTGACCCGGCCATCCATCATTTCCGCGAAGCCGGTGTAATCGGCGACTTCCACTGCAGCAACGCCGTTATCCTGCAACAGCTTGAAGGTTCCGCCGGTGGAGAGGATCTCGACGCCCAGGGCTTCAAGCTCTTTGGCGAATTCGAGGATCCCGGTCTTGTCGGAAACGCTGATCAAGGCGCGGCGGATCGGCAGGCGGGTAGTCTGGTCGGTCATCTCAATTTCCATCAAAAGCAAAGGAAGTCAGCAAAAAAGGCGACCGGTTTTACGCGGGCGCCTTTCTGGTTTGATTGAATGCTTACAGCAAATCGTACTGCTTGAGTTTCTTGCGCAGCGTGCCCCGGTTGAGTCCGAGCATCTCGCTGGCCTTGGTCTGGTTGCCCTTGACGTAGTTCATCACGCACTCGAGCAGGGGAGCCTCGACTTCGGAGAGCACCAGGTTGTACACATCCGTGACGGCAGCGCCCTCAAGGTGGGCGAAATAATTGTGCAGCGCTTTCTCGACACTCCCGCGAAGGGTCTGGCCTTCTTCGCTCGGGGTATTGAGGTGCTGTTTCAAATTCACGTTGTCGCTCACGGGTGCAGTTCCACTCACTAAAGTCTCGGTCATCATCGTCATGCGGCCACCCCCTCTCCGTCCCCTGTCAGGCTCTTGTAACGTTCGGCGAAGAAGGCCTGAACGTTGGCGCATTGTGCTTCCGTATCTTCCAAACGATTGAAGTGGGCGCGAAACTCCCTGGCGCCCGGCAGGGTTGCGAGATACCAGCCCACATGCTTTCGAGCAATGCGCACGCCCATCACATCCCCATAGAAGGTGTGCAGCGCAGCAAGATGCTCTAGCAGAATGCGTTCCACCTCGATCAGCTCCAGCGCCGGGAGCTTCTCGCCGGTACGCAGGAAATGATCGATCTCGCGAAAAATCCATGGCCGCCCCTGGGCGGCCCGGCCAATCAACAGGCCATCGGCACCGGTCGCGTCGAGCACGTACCGGGCTTTTTCCGGCGAATCGATATCGCCATTGGCGAAGACCGGTATCGACACTGCCTGCTTGATCGCGGCAATGGTGTCGTACTCGGCTTCACCGGTGTACAGGTCGGCACGGGTGCGGCCATGGACCGCCAGCGCCGTGATGCCTGCCTGCTCGGCGATCTTCGCCACCGTCAGGCCATTCTTGTTGTCCCGGTCCCAGCCGGTACGGATCTTCAGGGTAACCGGCACATCGACCGCAGCCACGACGGCCTGCAGGATCTCGGTTACCAGTGCTTCATCCTTCAGCAGTGCCGAGCCGGCGGCCTTGTT
The DNA here is from genome assembly GCF_050989985.1 of Pseudomonas putida. Classification (GTDB taxonomy): domain Bacteria; phylum Pseudomonadota; class Gammaproteobacteria; order Pseudomonadales; family Pseudomonadaceae; genus Aquipseudomonas; species Aquipseudomonas putida_AI. The sequence goes on along the minus strand of NZ_CP158815.1, from coordinate 6,150,537 downwards.
GCAGACCTTCTTTGCCGGACAGCCCATATTGATATCAATAATCTGTGCACCCAGCTCGACGTTGGCTCGAGCCGCATCCGCCAGCATCTGCGCGTCGCCACCGGCGATCTGTACCGAGCGTGGCTCGGGATCACCTTCGTGGATCATGCGCATCCGCGACTTGCGGGTGTTCCATAAACTCATGTCGCTGGTGACCATTTCCGAGACTACTAGCCCGGCGCCCAATCGCTTGCACAGCTGACGAAAGGGCTGGTCGGTGACGCCCGCCATGGGGGCGAGAATCAAGCTGTTGTTTAATGTGTATGGGCCGATGCGTACCGCCGACATAGGACTTCCCTGTTGTGGGGCCGGATCATGAGAGTTCGAAAAAGGGTTGGCATGATACCCGCTCTCGATGACCGGATAAAGGCTGAATTGAACAAAATCTGAACAGTTATTTTGTTATCGCCAGCGGTTTGGTCTACGCAGGGGGCGTCAGGAAGCCGTCGTCAGGACGGCATCAGTGAACCGTTTCACTCGGGTGAGTGGAAGCTCAGGCTGTAGTTCACCGCCTTGGAGCCTGGGTCGAGGATGTCCAGCGCGATGTGGATCGGCGTTTGTGGTGGCATTTCCACCATGCCTTCGAGGTCGCCATTGAGGTACTCGCCGGGCTTGAAGCGACGGCTGGCGATCAGATGGCCATTGAGGTCGGCAAAGCGCAGTTCCAGCAGCGGGAACGGCTGGGAGAAGGGCGCGCGGTTGTAGATGATCGCATCGACCACCAGTGCGCCGCTGAAATCGGGGTGGCTGCGGACCACGAGGTTGCTGCTCTTGATTTTTGCGATGTCGACCTTCGATGGCACGGTGCAACCGATTTGCGGACACAGTTGCTGGAACCAGGGGCGGTACTGGTCCTGGCGCGCCAGCTCGTCGAAATGGTAGGCGACGTACTGGCCGACCAGTGCGCCGGCGCCAAGCAGGATCAGCAGCAGCCAGAAGAAGCGACGGCCCCACGGGGAGCGGCGTTTCTGCCAGTCCAGTTGCAGCGGGTCGTCGGTCAGGTCCTGCAAGACTTCGGCGCGAACGCCCGGCTCGCTGCGTTCGCGACGCTTGCGTGCGGGCTCGATGGAGGGCAGGTCGTCTTCAACTTCATCGACCGCCTTCGCCGACAGGCGTTCGTGATGCAGTGGGGCGTCGAGCGGATCATGCAGGCGAAGTTGCGGCGGCTGCGGTTCGTCGTCCAGTTCCACCGGTTCCAGTGAGAGCGAAGGTTCGGTGCGCGAGAGGATGCTGCCCGGTTCGTTCACCGGTTCGGCGGCGTCCGGTTCTTCCAGTTCGTCGAGCGTATCGAGGTCGTCAAGATCGTCCTCCGCTTGCAGGCGCTCTGCCGCGGGCTCGCTGAACAGGCTGTCGGAAGCCCAGGGTTCTTCGTCGGTTTCGGCGCTGTCGCGACGCGCGCTGAGGGTGTCTTCGCGGTGCCTGCCGAACTCGGTGGTCGGCTGGATTTCCCGCTGTTCGAGACGGGCAAGTTCTTCGTCGAGGTCGAGACTGTCCAGGTCCAGCTCGCTGGCGGTCCATTGCTTTTGGCTGATGGCCCGTGGTTCCGCGACAACCGGCGTTTCGACAGGGGCAGGCGACACAACCGGCGCGACCGGCTCCTTGCCAGCCTGCTCAAGCAGTTGCTTGGCAGCGTTGAACACCTGCAGGCAAGAGCCGCAGCGAACGACACCGCGAGCCACGCTCAATTGAGCATGGCTGACGCGGAAGCTGGTTTGGCAATGCGGGCACTGGGTGACGAAGCTGTCGGTCATGCGGCGATCCGGTCTATGCAGGCGCTCATTCTAGCGCCGACGGCCTGTAATGCGCACCCAGCCATCGCGATTGGCGATCGGGTCCAGGTCGAAGTCCTTGGCGTAGGCCGCTGCGACCTCGTCACCTTGCTCGGCGAGGATGCCCGACAGGGCCAGGCGTCCACCTGGCTTGACCAGGCCGGACAATTGCGGCGCCAGGGATACCAGCGGGCCGGCGAGAATGTTGGCGACCAATACATCGGCCTGAACCTGTGGCATGTCCTCCGGCAGATACAGCGGGAACAGCTCTTCGGCGATATTGTTGCGCCCGGCGTTGTCACGGGAGGCTTCAAGTGCCTGCACGTCGATGTCGGTGCCCACGGCATGTTTGGCGCCGAGCAGCAGGGCGGCAATCGCAAGGATGCCCGAGCCGCAGCCGAAGTCGAGGACGTTGCAGCCCTTGAGGTCCTGGCCGTCGAGCCATTCCAGGCACAGAGCGGTGGTCGGGTGAGTGCCGGTGCCGAATGCCAGGCCCGGATCGAGCAGCAGGTTCACGGCGTCGGGCTCGGGCGCGGCGTGCCAGCTCGGCACGATCCACAGACGCTGACCGAAGCGCATTGGCTGGAAACCGTCCATCCAGCTGCGTTCCCAGTCCTGGTCTTCGATCACTTCGCTGTGATGCTCGGGCAGCGGGCTGCCGGTCAGCAATTCCAGGTGGGCCAGTACCGGGCCTGGCTCGGTACCGCCTTCGAACAGGGCCAGCAGGTGCGTGTGCGACCAGAGCGGGGTGGTGTTGAGTTCCGGCTCGAAGATCGGCTGATCTTCGGCGTCCATGAAGGTCACCGACACGGCGCCCACTTCAAGGAAAGCGTCTTCGTAGGTTTCGGCTTGTTCTGGGCTGATGGCGAGACGGACTTGCAGCCAAGGCATGGCGGGCACCTTTGAAAAATATTGATTGCAGCCTGGTGGGCGGCGAGAAGCAGGCAAGTTTACGCGAGCGCGGAGGTTTTGTGGGAGTCCACGATGCCTGTGGGGGCGAGCTTGCTCGCGATGACGGAATTACATTCAACATCTTTGTTGCCTGATCCACCGCTATCGCGAGCAAGCTCGCTCCTACAGGGGGGCAGTGTTGCTTGATGAAATGTCCAGAAACAACAAAGCCGCCCGAAGGCGGCCTTGTCATGTGCCGGTCGAAGCTTAGTGCTTCTCGCCAGCCAGCTTGTGCTCGAGGTAGTGAATGTTCACGCCCCCTTTGCAGAAGCCTTCGTCACGGGTCAGGTCGCGGTGCAGCGGGATGTTGGTCTTGATCCCGTCGACCACGATCTCGTCCAGCGCATTGCGCATGCGCGCCATGGCTTCGTCACGGGTTGCTCCGTAGGTGATCAGCTTGCCGATCAACGAATCGTAGTTCGGCGGAACGGCATAACCACTGTACAGGTGCGAATCGACGCGAACGCCGTTGCCGCCTGGAGCGTGGAAATGCTTGACCGTGCCCGGGCTCGGCATGAAGGTTTTCGGGTCTTCGGCGTTGATCCGGCATTCCAGCGCGTGACCGCGGATGACGACGTCATCCTGGGTGAACGACAGCTTGTTGCCGGCGGCGATGCTGAGCATCTCCTTGACGATGTCGATGCCGGTGACCATTTCCGATACCGGGTGCTCCACCTGAACACGGGTGTTCATTTCGATGAAGTAGAAACGACCGTTCTCGTACAGGAACTCAAACGTGCCGGCGCCACGGTAGCCGATGTCGATGCACGCCTTGACGCAGCGGGCGAGGACTTCCTGGCGGGCATTCTCGTCGATGCCCGGTGCCGGCGCTTCTTCGAGAACCTTCTGGTGACGACGTTGCAGCGAGCAATCGCGGTCGCCCAGATGGATGGCGTTGCCCTGGCCGTCGGACAGGACCTGGACTTCCACGTGACGCGGGTTGGTCAGGAATTTTTCCAGATAGACCATCGGGTTGCCGAACGCTGCACCCGCTTCGGAGCGAGTCAGTTTCGCCGAGGCGATCAGGTCTTCTTCCTTGTGCACCACGCGCATGCCGCGACCACCACCGCCGCCAGCGGCCTTGATGATCACCGGATAACCGACTTCACGACCGATGCGCAGAGCGGTTTCTTCGTCTTCCGGCAGTGGGCCGTCGGAGCCTGGAACGGTCGGTACGCCAGCGGCGATCATCGCGTGCTTGGCCGAAACCTTGTCGCCCATCAGGCGAATGGTGTCGGCTTTCGGGCCGATGAAGGCGAAGCCGGAGTTCTCGACCTGCTCGGCGAAGTCGGCATTTTCCGCGAGGAAACCGTAGCCTGGGTGAATGGCAGTGGCGCCGGTCACTTCGGCCGCGGCGATGATTGCCGGGATGTGCAGGTAGGATTGCGCGGCGGAAGCCGGACCGATGCAGACGGATTCGTCTGCCAGGCCCAGGTGCATCAGCTCTTTGTCGGCCTTGGAGTAAACGGCGACGGTCTTGATGCCCATCTCTTTGCAGGCACGCAGAATCCGCAGGGCGATCTCACCGCGGTTAGCGATCAGAACTTTTTCCAACTTCGCAGTCATCAAAGGCTCTCCGCGGTTCAAACGATGGTGAACAGCGGTTGGTCGAACTCAACCGGCTGGCCGTCTTCAACGAGGATGGATTCGATCACACCGCTGGTTTCAGCTTCGATGTGGTTCATCATCTTCATGGCTTCGACGATGCACAGGGTGTCGCCTTTCTTCACGGTCTGGCCGACTTCAACGAAGGCTGGCGAGGTTGGCGAAGATTTGCGATAGAAAGTACCCACCATCGGCGAACGGGCAACGGTGCCGTTCAGTGCTGGCGCGGCTGCGGCAGCAGGGGCAGCGGCCGGAGCGGCGGCAGCGACAGGCGCGGCAACCGGAGCAGGCATTGGAGCCGGTGCGTAGTACTGCTGAGCCGGAGTCTTGCTGTTACGGCTGATACGTACGGACTCTTCGCCTTCCTTGATCTCAAGCTCGTCGATGCCGGACTCTTCCAGCAATTCGATCAGTTTCTTAACTTTACGGATATCCATGAATCATCAACTCCCAAGGGTTGGTCAGGGGCGCTTAGCTTGTTGTTCAATCTGTTCCAGGGCGGCCTCCAGGGCCAGTCGATAACCGCTGGCGCCAAGGCCGCAGATCACTCCCACCGCGACGTCGGAGAAGTAAGAGTGATGGCGGAAAGGTTCGCGTTTGTGCACGTTGGATAAATGCACTTCGATGAATGGGATGCTCACCGCCAGCAGCGCGTCACGTAATGCGACACTTGTATGTGTAAAAGCTGCGGGGTTGATCAAAATGAAGTCCACGCCTTCGCTGCGAGCGGCGTGGATGCGGTCGATCAATTCGTACTCGGCATTGCTCTGCAGGTGCAGCAGGTGATGGCCGGCTTCACGGGCGCGGCGTTCCAGGTCCTGGTTGATCTGCGCCAGTGTCGTGGCGCCATAGGTGCCCGGTTCACGGGTGCCAAGCATGTTCAGGTTGGGTCCGTGCAGAACCAGTAGCGTCGCCATCGGTTGTTCCCATGTTGTCGGTGAGCAATTGTCAGAACCCGGCGACTATGCCGCAAAGCCTTTGTGACTGTCCAGTTCTCTGCAATAGCCAGCACGATGCCCGATGTTTGCGCGAAATATATGACCGCTTGATTAAATCCGGTCATTCGCCTTCGCGACACGTTCGGCGAAGTCGCTGGCGTTGATCTCTCCGATCACACGAACATCGATCCGTTCAACGCCGTCCTTGCCGAAAAACATCAGCGCCGGGGGACCGAACAGTTGGTAGCGGTCCAGCAGTGCCCGTTGTTCGGCGTTGCTGTCGGTGATATCGAAGCGAATCAGTCGATAGCCTTTCAGACGTTCGACGACGATGGCGTCATTAAGCACTTGGTGTTCGATGACTTTGCAGCTGATGCACCAGTCGGCGTACCAGTCGAGCAGTAGCGGGGTGCTGGCGGCACGGGCTTCGGCCAGTACGCGATCGAGGTCCTGCGGGGTGCTGACGGTTTGCCACGCGTTGGCGTCGGGCGCGGAGGCCTCGACTACGGCTGTGCGTGGCTGGCCGATCGGATTGAACGGGTCGCTCTGGCCGCTGAACCCGCCGTACCAACAGGCCAGGGCGTAAAACAGCAGGAACATGCCGAGCAACTGGCCCAGGCGCTTTCTCGGCGGTTTGTAGACGAATTCCAGCGCCCCCAGGAACAAACCGACGCCGCCGGCCAGCAAGCCGATCAGCAGCAGGGTGACCTGGCCGGGCAGTACCCGACCGAGCAAACCAATCGCCAACCCCAGCAGCAAAACCCCAATCGCGTTTTTCACGTAGACCAGCCAGGGCCCGCTTTTCGGCAGCCATGCCGCGCCGCCCGTCGCCACCAGCAGTAGCGGGGCGCCCATGCCCAGGCCAAGCATGAACAGTTTCAAACCGCCGCCCAGGGCATCGCCGCTGGCGCTGATATACAGCAACGCGCCGGCCAGGGGCGCCGAGACGCAGGGCGAAACCAGCAGGCTGGACACCACGCCCAAGACTGCCGCGCCCCAGAGGGAACCGCCTTCGGTGCGACCGGCAATGCGGTCCAGTCGACTGCTGATCGCCTGTGGCAGTTTGAGTTCGAAGACGCCGAACATCGCCAGGGCAAACAGGGCAAAAAACATCGCAAACGGCACCAGCACCCAGGCCGATTGCAGTCGTGCCTGCAGATTGAGCTGTGCACCGAACAGGCCCATGAGGGCGCCGAGCAGGGCAAAACAGGCCGCCATCGGTAGCACATAAGCCAGAGACAGATTAAAGCCGCGCCAGCCACCGACCTGACCGCGCAGCACCACACCGGAAAGGATCGGCAGCATCGGCAGCACACACGGGGTGAAGGTCAGGCCCAGGCCCGCAAGGAAGAACAGCGCCAGTTCGCGCCAACCCCAGTCATGAACAGTGGTTGCGCCGTTGCCATCAATACTCAGGCGTTCGGTTTCCGGGGGATAACACAGACCTTTGTCCGCGCAGCCCTGATATGTCACGGCCAGGGTGAACGGGCGTTGATCGGTGCGCGGCAGTTCGACGTCGAGGATGCCGTGGTAGACCTCGACATCGCCGAAGTACTCGTCGTGCTTCTGTTCGCCCTTGGGCAATTGTGCCGCACCGAGGCTGACATCGGCCGGATCGGCGCGGAACTGGAAGCGGTGGCGGTAGAGGTAATAACCCTCGGTGGCGATGAAGCGCAGCTTGATCGATTGTGGCGTGCTTTCCACCAGGCTCAACTTGAAGGCTTCGCGCACCGGCAAAAAGTCAGCGCTGTTGTTGATCGAACCCAGGGTCGAACTGGGACGACTCTCCAGCAGGCCGGTGGCGGCGGCCGGCAGGGCGAGCACTAACAGCAGCAGGCAGAGCAAACGGCGCATGGCGGTCTCGCGTATCGGGCTTGGGGGGATGATAGCGGACAGCTGATAGGTGTGCAGGCAAGGTATTGAGGGGGATTGATCTGATGCCATCGCGAGCAGGCTCGCGCCCACAGAGGGGCTGCGCATGACCCTGTGGGAGCGAGCCTGCTCGCGATGGCGATATATCAGACGCGGAAAGCCTGAACGGCTGTATGCAGTCGCCCACCCAGTACCAGTAGATTCTCCCCCTGCTCACGTCCTTCACCGATGCGCAGCAAGTTATCCCCACCCAATTGGTGGATGCGTTCACTGTGATCGCGGATCTCGCTGACCGCGCCGCTCTGCTGGGCGGTGACATCGGCGATGCGTACCGCGGTGTCGGAAATGGTCTGGATCGCCCCGACGATTTTATCCAGCGCGCCATCCGCTGCCTGGGCCTGGCTGGCGGTGGCTTCGGCGTGTTCGACCTGGGCACGCATGCCTTCGACCGATTGTTGCGCGGCAGTTTGCAGCCCGGCGATCAGGGTCTGGATTTCCGCCGTGGCACCGGCGGTGCGCATGGCCAGTGAGCGGACTTCCTCGGCGACCACGGCAAAGCCGCGGCCCATTTCCCCGGCGCGTGCCGCTTCGATGGCGGCGTTCAGTGCCAGCAGGTTGGTCTGGTCGGCAATCGAGCGGATCACCGTCAGCACGCCGCCGATGGTCGCGGACTCTTGCGCCAGATGCTCGATCATCTGCGCGTTGCCCTGGACTTCACCCACCAGCGCATGCAGGCCGGTCAGGCTCTGGCCGATGACTTTCTGCCCGTGTTTCACCGCCAGCCCCGCATGGCGGCTGGCGTCGGCCGCCTGACTGGCATCGCCGGCGACTTGCTGGATCGTCGCTTCCAGTTCGCCAAGGGAATCGCGGATCAGCGCCGTGTCACCGGCCTGGTGTTCGGCGCCGCTGTGCAGGTCATTGCTCAGCTCCGCCAGGGTCCGGCTGCTGCCGGCGACCTGTTCGGCGTTCAGGCGAATGGTCCCCACCAGATCCACCAGGTAGGCCCGCAGGCGATTGAGCGAGGCTTCGATGTCATGCAGTTCGCGGTTGGTCTTGCCCAGCTGGATGTCTTGGCTGAAGTCGCCCTCGGCCCAGGTCGAGAGGGCAGGGGCGAGGTTGGTCAGGGTCCGCGCCAACTTGCGTTGCAGGGTGTCGATGAGTAGGGCAATCAACAGAATCAGGCCGATCATCAGGCCTTGCATCAGGCGCACCTCGCCCTGGATTTGCCCGTGCTGGGCCCGCACCACTGGCTCCAGGCCTGCGATGGCCTGCTGTACATCGGCGATTTTCAGGTGGGTCGCGGCGCTGAGGTCGGCGCGTTTCTGGATCTGGTCGCGGGTGCGCGCCAATTCCGCGGGATAGCGGTTGAGCAGGCTGTTGAGCTCGCGCTTGAAACCGACCCCGGCGTCTTCGGCAGCAGTTTTCTCGGTGTTTTCCAGGCCCATCATCGCGGCGAAATCATCAGTGTTCGACTCGCTGCTGGCCGCCACACCCAGCAATGGCAAGGCGTCCAGTTGGCTGGCCTGGGCGCGGATGTTGCCGACTTCGCGCTCGACATCGGCCGCCAGCTCACTGCGACCGCTGCTCACCAGCTTGTCCCGGGCCAGGGACAGTTTGCCCAGGTGCTGGGCGGCGGCGAGCAGGGGTGTCAGGTACGCCGCGTTACCGTTGGCGTACTGGCTCAGTTGATCGAGGCTGGCGCCCAGTTCGCGTTCGGCTTGCAGTAACAGGGCCTGCGGGTCGCCCGCGAGTTTGCCGGCGGCCAGCAAGTCGGTTTTGCTGAATTCGTTAAGGCTCGACAGGCTGGGGCGCAAGGTTTCAGCCAGCGCCGGTGGCAATTGGCCGAGTTCCTGTTGCAGGTTGTCGATGGCCTGGCTGGCGCTGCTCAGGCGCAGGGCGTCGCCGCTGGCGAGGTAGTCCTCGACGTTGCGTGCCACGTCGTTTTGAAACTGCTGGGAAAGGCCGAGGTAGCGCTCCATCAATAGATAGGGGCGCTCAAGGGCTTTTTGCGACCACCAGAGCGTGGCGCCAAGGGCCACGCACACGGCAACTAAAAGGACAGTATTGAGATTGGTCAGCAGCTTCAGGCGCATCGCGGGACTACCAGCGGCGGAATGTTAAGCGCCTGAATTTATTGCGATTTTGTTACACGGTTATGACGGAAGGGGTCGATTGAGATGAAAAAGTGGCACTTTGCTTTGACGCGGGCACGGCGTGCACGCGGTTGCGCCCGGCCGCTTTGGCTCGATACAGCGCCTCATCCGCCTGGCTGGCCATCAGCAGGCTGTCAGTGTCTTCGCACAGTTCAACCACCCCGGCGCTGAAGGTGCACCACAGGTCTTCCGGTTGGGCGGGGTAGTGAATCTCGGCAAAACGCTGGCGGATTTCGTCCAATACGTTGTGGGCCGCTTCGATGTCGGTGTCGGGCATGACGATGGCGAACTCTTCGCCACCGTAGCGACCGATGAAGTCGGTCTTGCGCAGCCGCTGTTTGAGGAACAGTGCCAGGCTCTTGATCACCCGGTCGCCCATGGGGTGGCCGTGGCTGTCGTTGACCCGCTTGAAGTGGTCGATGTCGAGCATGGCAAAGCTCAGGGGCTTGCTCTCGCGGCGGGCGCGGAATGAGCAGTCCTCGAGCAATTGCAGAATGTGGGTGTGGTTGTACAGGCCGGTGAGGCTGTCGCGGACCATCCGCGCTTTCAGATTGCGCGCCCGCGCGGCACGGTTGCGCACGGTGGTGATCAGGTGCCGGGGCTTGATCGGCTTGGTCAGGAAGTCGTCGCCGCCCTCGCTCATGGCGTCCAGTTGCTTGTCCAGGTCGTCCTCGGCCGACAGGTAAATGATCGGCACACTGACATAGCGGTCATTGTGGCGGATCACTTTGGCCAGCTCCGTACCGGTGCAGGCCGGCATGTACATGTCGAGGATGATCAGGTCCGGCTGGAAATCCGCCAGCTCGGCCATGGCCTGGATCGGCTCGATCAGGGTCCGGGTGACGATCCCTGCACTATTAAGGAGGCGCTCGGTGTGCAAGGCCTGGGCGCGGGAGTCGTCGATGATCAGGACTTTATAGGGTTCGTACTGGGCGACGCAGGTCAGGACTTCGATTTTCTCCAGCAGGCTCGACGCTTCGAGGGTGCCGGTGAGGAACTCCTGGCCACCGGCGCGCACGGCGGCCAGGCGGGTCGGGGTGTCGGTTTCATGCAGGCTGAAGAACAGCAGCGGCAATCGATGATCGAGGCCTTCCTGGGCTTCGGCGGCCAGTTTCAGGCCGACACCGGGGCCGCTGAAGTCCACGTCCATGACAATCGCCGCCGGCAAACGCTCGACCATCGAGGAGCGGAACGCCGCTACGCTGTCCAGGGCCTGGGCGCTGAGGCCGAAGAATTCCAGTTGCTTGGCCAGGCGCTCGGCCCGGTCGTGATCCTGCAGCATCACGTAGATCGGCTTGCGCAACGGCGGCAGAAAGGTCTGGTCCAGTTGGTCGCCGTGGCGCAGGCCGGTGCGCGACAGGCGCTGCATCAAACGGTTGAGATCGGTGATCAAGTCGCTGCTCAGGCGTCCGCGATTAGCGTCGACAGCCTCCAGCGACAGGCTGATCTGGCGAGCCAGTTGTATGTGTTCCGGCTGTTCGAAGCGCTCGGCAAACCGTAGCAGGCGCAGGTTGGCCTCGCTCAGTTCCGACAGATCGTTGGTGGACCACTCGCTGCGTTGCAGGCGCTGCCATATCTCAAGAATCTGACGTGCCTGATGAATTACCCGCTGGGCAAAGTGGTGCCTGAGGCGCTCGCGGCTGGGATCTTCTGGCTCGGTCATATCCTGACTACTAGTTAGGGGGCACGCTGAGGTCGACTGGTGGCTCTATGCTAGCATCTCTTTTCAATTGCATGAGTGTCGTACGTCAATAATCTGCAAAGCGAGCGCATTCAGTTTGTGACCGGCTAGTCTGTAATTGGCTGGCGATTCTTGAAGGAGGCCTGTAGATCGGGGCTCTCAGGGTTTTTCCCAGTGGGGTGCGTGGCGACTGTCGAGGGAATATGGGGGCTCGCTCCCTGATTGATTAACGGCATGAATGCAAAGGCATTTCTCGGTCAGGGCGGCTAGGGGAATCCCTTAGAGGCAATCCTCCGGTTCAGCCAATCAAGCACCGGTGGTTGACGGCGGTGGCATGGCGCATCCGATGGCGTGGTCTGTTTTCACCCATCGGGAAGCTTATTTCCGACATGATTCCAACGGCGGGTGCCGGGCCAAGGCACGTTGTTGTATGGTTGTGGTCGAACCGATGAACCCAAGAGCTTGAAAGGAAATCGCCATGCTGGACTGGAAGAACCGCGCCGGTAGCGCGCCCGAACGTGCCGCCGAACCGAAATCGGCTACCCGCAGTTACCTGGGCGGCCTGGTGTTCAGCCGGGCGCTGGCCACGCTGGTCGGTATCTACCTGCTGGTGACGATTGTGCTGGGCTGGTACTGGAGCGAGGAGCCTGCACTGTTTCCGGTGCAGCAGACCGCGCAGATGGCTGCCGAGAAAGAAGGCAAGCAGATGGTGGTCGGCTATACCACCGTGGAAACCCTCAAGACCGTTGCCGGCACACTGCTGAACAAACCGGGTGGCTACATTTCCAACGACCGCTTCCCGCCGGGCCTGTGGATGGACAACATGCCGAGCTGGGAATACGGCGTGCTGGTTCAGGTCCGCGATCTGAGCCGCGCGATGCGCAAGGACTTCGCTCGCTCGCAATCGCAATCCACCGAAGACGCCGATCTGGCCAAGGCCGAACCGCGTTTCAACTTCGACAACAAGAGCTGGATGCTGCCTTCCAGCGAGTCCGAGTTCCAGGAAGGCATCAACTCCCTGACCCGCTATCAGAACCGCCTGTCCGATCCGAACCAGAAGACCGCGCTGTTCTATGCCCGCGCCGACAACCTGAACAACTGGCTGGGTGACGTCGGGACGCGTCTGGGTTCGCTGTCGCAACGGCTGTCGGCCAGCGTTGGCCGGGTCAAGCTCAACACCGCGCTGAAGACTGAAGCCGTCACCCCGGGTGTCGCGCCTCAGGTCGACGAGGAAATCGTCGAGACCCCATGGATGCAGATCGATAACGTGTTCTACGAAGCCCGCGGCCAGGCCTGGGCCTTGTCCCATCTGCTGCGCGCCATCGAAGTCGACTTCGCTGACGTGCTGGCCAAGAAGAACGCCACGGTCAGCGTGCGCCAGATCATCCGTGAGCTGGAAGCATCGCAGGAGCCGGTCTGGAGCCCGATGATCCTCAACGGCAGCGGCTTCGGGGTGCTGGCCAACCACTCGCTGGTCATGGCCAACTACATTTCCCGGGCCAACGCGGCGGTGATCGATTTGCGTCAACTGCTGAATCAGGGCTGAGTCATGGTCGACAGTTCCAGCAACAACCTGCGCGAGGCAGCCCATCGGGCCGCTTCCGACGCAGAGCAGATTGCCTGGGTCGACGAGCAGGACAACCTGCTCGGCGCGCTGGTGCGTTCCGACTTGCGCGAACGCGGGTTGATCGGGCGGGGCACCTACATCATGTTGTTCAACTCACGGGGCGAGCTGTGCGTGCACCGGCGGACCCTGAGCAAGGCGATCTATCCGGGTTATTGGGACGTGGCGGCGGGCGGCATGGTGCTCGCCACAGAAACCTATGCCGAATCGGCGGCCCGGGAGCTGGAAGAGGAATTGGGGGTCAGTGGTGTCGAGTTGACCGCCCATGACCATTTTTTCTTCGAGGACACCGGCAATCGCCTCTGGTGCTCGGCGTTTTCGGCGGTGTGGGATGGCCCGTTGGTTTTGCAGCCGGAAGAGGTGCTGGAAGCGCGCTTTTTACCGGTTGAAGAAGTGCTGCGGGAAATCAGGGAAAAGCCTTATTGCCCGGACTCCCTGGCAGCCTTGAAACGCTATCTGAGGTCTCGCGGCGAAGACGTCGCAAAAGAGCTATAAATTGGCGCCGATTGGCTCTTAGCAATCGGCGTTTTTGCCGTTACACTGCGCGACCTTTTCAAGCTGAACCGACATAGCCCGGCTCAGTAGCGCTGCCCCTGCCTGAGTGGGGCTTCGCGGTCGATAGCCTTGCCCAAGTGCTGCGACCAGTCTTTGTCCTCCCATAGAGGATTGCCGGTGGCCAAAAAAGCCGCATCCTTCGCCGCCTTGGGCGGCCTGGTGTTTTCCACCGACGCAGGTCGTCATTGCCCGGAATGCAGTAAACCGGTGGACGCCTGCATCTGCAAACAGACCGTTATCCCTGCTGGCGACGGCATTGCTCGCGTGCGTCGCGAAAGCAAGGGCCGTGGCGGCAAGACGGTGACCACCATCACCGGCGTGCCGCTGGCTGAAGACGCGCTCAAGGAACTGGCGACCACGCTGAAGAAACGCTGTGGTACCGGTGGAGCGTTGAAAGACGGCGTCATCGAAATCCAGGGCGATCATGTCGAGCTACTCTTGGCAGAACTGATCAAGCTCGGTTTCAAGTCGAAGAAATCCGGCGGCTAGCAGCCTCTGTGAAAACCACCTGTGGCTTGATCCAGTCCTGAAGTCCTTCAGGCCTGGCGTCGTCACCATGGTTTTCACAGAGCCTGTTCATGACCGGTTTCTAAACTCGTTGCGGTCGGCGGGGTCTATTCCCCCGTTGATGAACCGTCATTTTCATTCTTTAGACTGCGCCGGCCTGATTCCAGGCGACGCACCATGACTTCTTTATAGGGGACTTCGATGTCCGTACGACGCACACGCAAAGACGATGGCAGCCAATGGACAGTTGCGGACAGCCGCAGTGTTTACGGGATTCGCCATTGGGGGGCCGGGTATTTCGCGATCAATGACGCCGGTCGCGTCGAGGTTCGTCCGAACGGTCCGAGCAGCTCGCCCATCGACCTGTTCGAGCAAGTCGACCAGCTGCGCAAAAGCGGCCTGTCCTTGCCGCTGCTGGTTCGTTTTCCCGACATCCTGCAAGACCGCGTGCGTCAGCTGACCGGCGCGTTCGACGCCAACATCGAGCGCCTGGAATACCAGAGCAAGTACACCGCGCTGTACCCGATCAAGGTCAACCAGCAGGAAGCGGTGATCGAAAACATCATCGCCACCCAGAACGTTTCCATCGGCCTGGAAGCCGGTTCCAAGCCTGAGTTGCTGGCGGTGCTGGCGCTGGCGCCGAAGGGCGGCACCATCGTCTGCAACGGTTACAAGGACCGCGAGTTCATCCGCCTGGCGCTGATGGGCCAGAAGCTCGGCCACAACGTATTCATCGTGATCGAGAAAGAATCCGAAGTCGGTCTGGTGATCGAAGAAGCGGCATCGCTCAAGGTCAAGCCACAGGTGGGCCTGCGGGTGCGTCTGTCGTCGCTGGCCTCGTCGAAGTGGGCGGACACCGGTGGCGAGAAATCCAAGTTCGGCCTGTCGGCGGCGCAACTGCTGTCGGTGGTCGAGCGTTTCCGCGCCGCGGGCCTCGATCAGGGCATTCGCCTGCTGCACTTCCACATGGGTTCGCAGATCGCCAACCTGGCGGACTACCAGCACGGCTTCAAGGAAGCGATCCGTTACTACGGCGAATTGCGCAACCTCGGCCTGCCAGTGGATCACATCGACGTCGGCGGCGGCCTGGGTGTGGACTACGACGGCACCCATTCGCGTAACGCCAGTTCGATCAACTACGACATGGACGATTACGCCGGTGTCGTGGTCGGGATGCTCAAGGAGTTCTGCGACGCGCAGAGCCTGCCGCACCCGAACATCTTCTCCGAAAGCGGCCGTTCCCTGACCGCGCACCACGCGATGCTGGTGGTGCAGGTGACAGACGTCGAGAAACATAACGACGAAGTGCCGCAGATCGAGAACAAGGACGCGCTGCCGGAAACCGTGCAGTGGCTGGTGGATCTGCTGGGCCCGACCGATATCGAGATGGTCACCGAAACCTACTGGCGCGCCACGCACTACATGAGCGATGTCGCCGCCCAGTACGCCGACGGCAAGCTGACCCTGGCCGAAAAAGCCCTGGCCGAGCAGTGCTACTTCGCCGTGTGCCGTCGCCTGCACAACTCGCTGAAGGCGCGCCAGCGTTCCCACCGCCAGGTGCTGGACGAACTCAACGACAAGCTGGCCGACAAGTACATCTGCAACTTCTCGGTATTCCAGAGCCTGCCGGACACCTGGGCCATCGATCAGGTACTGCCGATCATCCCGCTGCATCGCCTGGACGAAGAGCCGCTGCGCCGCGCTGTGCTGCAGGACCTGACCTGCGACTCCGACGGCAAGATCAATCAGTACGTCGATGAGCAGAGCATCGAAACCAGCCTGCCGGTGCACGCGCTGAACGAAGGTGAGGATTACCTGCTGGGTGTGTTCCTGGTCGGTGCCTACCAGGAAATTCTCGGTGACATGCACAACCTGTTCGGCGACACCGATTCGGTGAACATCTACCAGAACGCCGATGGCAGCGTGTACCACGCCGGCATCGAAACCCACGACACCATCGAAGACATGCTGCGCTACGTGCACCTGTCGCCAGAAGAGCTGATGACCCACTACCGCGACAAGTGCGCCAGTGCCCGCATCAGCGCCAACGAGCGCACGCAGTTCCTCGATGCCCTGCGTCTGGGTCTGACCCGCTCTTCTTACCTGTCTTCCTGAGGTAAGTCCTGCTCCCATCAGGTTGTCTGAAAATGTACCGAACACCTCGGAATTTTCAGATGATCTGGTGAGGCATCTCTCTTTTTTCCAGCGAAATAATCTGCGTCCTCGGCGATTTCAGCTATTCGTCCTCTTTTCTCGTAGGTCATTTCCCAAGTTGTATTTCGCCTCTCTACTCGGCCATGCCTCTCGGCGAGAATCCCCGGCCGCCCCTCCCGTAGAGAATCGCCCATGTTCGATCCAGCCAACGAACCGCCATTTCGTCTGGACGTAGCAGGCCTGTCCGACGCCTTCGAGGTCCTGGCCTTTACCGGTAGAGAAGCGATCAGCGAGCCCTTTGCATTTGAAGTGGATCTGTTGATCGACGACCCCGCGCTCGACCTCGCCAGCCTGCTTTACCGCTCGGCCAGCCTGCATTTCGGGCCGGCGGGAAACACTGTCCACGGACAACTGCACGAGCTGTTTCAGCGTGACCACGACTCGACCCTCAGGCTTTGCCATGTGCGCCTGGCACCGAAACTGGCGTGCCTGGCCCAGCGTTTCAGTCAGCGCATCTTCAGCGGCTGTTCGGTACCGCAAATCCTCGACAGGGTACTCAGGCAGCACGGCATTGCCGGCCACGAGCGGCGGTTCGAATTGGGCGGTGATTACCCCCCGCAGGACTTCTGCACGCAATACCGCGAATCCGATCTGCATTTTGTTCAGCGCCTATGTGCCCAGGAGCGGATTGACTTCCATTTTGAACATCGCGCCGCGGGGCACTGCGTGGTTTTCACCGATCGATGGGGGCCGTTTCGAGTGGCTGACATGACGCTATTTCGGCCCGAGGGTGAGCAGTCGGCGGTACGTCGTTTCGAAGTTCGACACTGTGCCGGCAATGAGCACCCGCAGGCGGACGGTCACACGGATCTGGCGACCTTGCGCAGCGGCCAGTCGCTGGCCTTGACCGGGCATCCGCTGGCCGCGTGGAACCGGCCGTGGCTGCTGACCCGTGTTGAACATCAGGGCGGCCAGGATCTGTTGGTCCCTTACTGCAATCAGGTGCGAGCGGTGCAGGGGGCAGCACCGTTTGCATCGCGCCCAAGCCCGGCGCGGCCGGCCATGCACAGCCTGCAACGGGCGTGGGTGGTAAGCGTTGACGAGCCTCAACCGGCCCCGTCGCGACCGGTCGCCGTGCAGTTCGACTGGCTGTATCAGGGCGAGGGCGCGACGCCGAGTCACTGCTGGTTGCCGCTGGCGCCGACACTGCAAACAGCAGGCGCCGCACTGTTGCGCGAAGGCACGGAAGTGGTGGTGAGCTTTATCGGCGGCGACCCGGACCAGCCGTTGATCACCGGGATTCTTCACCCGCCGGCGCCGCTTGAAGAGGTGGATACGCAGCCGCCGCCGACGGAACAATGCCCACCCGAAGCGGTGCAGGACTGGCTGCATTCGGGGGAGCCGTTGCTGATGTTGTGCCTGCTGCCGGGCGGGGGCAGCCTCAAACACTGCAAGCAGGCGATCTGCACCTGCCGTGTGGCGATGCGCCTTGCCCAGAGCGGTGCAGCCTGATGGCGGTGTACGCGGCCGATGTGCCGCCACGCTGGTTGCTGCTGGATGTGCCGGGCGCAGCGCAAGCGGGTGCAACGTTGAAACAAGGGGTCGACCCGGCCCATTGGTACCGGTTGTTCGAAGACACCGAATGGCATGCCCTGCGTGAACAGGGGCCGGTGCTGGTCAACCTGCTTACCTGTCCGATGCTGGCCGACGCCTGCCAGCGGGATGCGCAGCACTGGCGTGGCCTGCTGCTGATCAGCGAAGCGTCGCCGTCGGTGTTGCTGGCGCACTTGCGACGCATGCTCACCGTCAGTTTCGATCTGCATCATCGGACCTTGCTCAGTTACTACAGCCCACAGACCGCCAGTTACTTTTTCGATGCCTGCGATGCCGTGCAACTGAGCCGCTGGATGGGGCCGATCAAGCAGATGCGCTGGTTTGGCGGTACCTGGGCCGACCTGGCGGCGGGTTATCAGGGCTGGCAGATGTTGCTCAATCCGGGGCTGGCGGTCAGTCCCCTGGCCGTCGAAGAAGCCCTCAGCCCCCGGCAGCGGGAAAAACTGCAAACCTGTCTGCTGGAGCACTATGCCTGGCAGTGGAGTCGATCCACCGGGACCGAGTACGCCCGATTGTGGGCCCATTTGCAGGAGGGCCTGGCGCTGGGTTTCAGCGAACGCCCGGTGCTCGATGGTTGGTTGTGGCTGCGACTGCAACACCCCGACATGGAGCCTGCGCGACCGTCGGGGCGCACCCAGCAGGAACGGCTCGACAGTTTGCGCAATCGCTGGCGCAGCGATCAGCCTTGAGCGCTGGCGACTCAGTGCACGCCCGTGAACCAGCCGTCATTGCGACGCAGGCGCCAGGCAATGATGCCGAGGGTCAGGCTGCGCAGCACCATGAACAGCAGGAATGTTATCCACAGGCCATGGTTGCCCAAACCTTGCAGCGCCCAGGCGAATGGCACCAGCAGCGCCACCGTCAGCAGCATGCCGTTGCGCATTTCCCGGGCGCGGGTGGCGCCGATGAACAACCCGTCCAGCAGGTAGCTCCAGACCGCAATCAGCGGCAGCGCGGCGAGGTAGGGCAGGTAGATGAACGCGGTATCGCGCACGCTGGCAATGTCGGTCTGCATCGCGATGAACAGGTGCCCGGCAAGCAGGAAAAACACGGCAAATCCCAGGCTCGCCAGTAACGACCAGCCGCAAGCCACCACCAGGGAGCGGCGCAGGGCATCACGGTCGCGAGCGCCAATGGCATGCCCGCACAGCGCTTCCACGGCGTGGGCCAGGCCATCGAGTGCATGGGCGGTAAGCAGCAGGCCATTGAGCAGCAGGGCGTTGGCGGCGACGGTGGCATCACCCAGTCGCGCGCCCTGTACGGTGATCAGGAAAAACACCGATTGCAGGGCCAGGCTGCGCAGGAAAATATCGCGATTGACCGCCAGCAACGGCCGCCAGCTTTGCCACTGGCGTAACGCCGCCCAGGCGATGTGGCCCGGGTAGGCGCGCAGGGCCTGGCGAGTCATCAGCAGGCCGATCAGGGCGCCGGTCCATTCGGCAATCACCGAGGCCCGCGCCGCACCCACCACGCCCCATTCCAGGCCGAGGACAAACCACAGGTTCAGCGCGATGTTGACCAGGTTGGTCGTGAGCAGGATCACCAGCGGCGCGCGGGCGTTTTGCGTACCGAGAAACCAGCCGACCAGCGCATAACTGGCCAGCGCCGCGGGCAGGCCGAACAACCGCGTATGGAAGAACTCGCGAGTCATCTGGTCCAGTTCCGCCGAGGGCTGCATGAAGTGCAGCGCCACACCGCTCAACGGCACGCCCAATGCGCCCAGCACAATCGCCAGCCCCATGGCCAGCAGCAGCCCTTGCAGCAGAATCTGTCGCAACGCCGCGCCATCCCCGCGCCCGGCGGCCTGGGCGGCAAAACCGGTGGAGCCCATGCGCAAGAAGCCCATCGCCCAGGCCAGAAAGGTATAGAGGCTGGCCCCGACCGCGACGGCGCCGAGCTGATGGGCATGGGGCAGGTGGCCGATGACGGTGCTGTCGACCAGCGCCACCAGCGGCACGGAAATGTTGGAAAGAATCATCGGCGCCGCCAGCGCCCAGACCCGACGGTGGGTAGGGCGGTCGCGCCAGTCGGCAATCAGGTTGGACATGCGGGCTCCTTGGGGAGCGGGCATTGTAGCGGTGACACAGTCTTCCAAACACCACAAAAACCTGTGGGAGCGGGCTTGCTCGCGAATGCGGAGTGTCAGGCGACATCAACTTCGACTGATATACCGCATTCGCGAGCAAGCCCGCTCCCACAAGGGTGTTGTGGTGTCAGTGCATGATCCAGCTCAGCAGCCACAACCCCAGCATCAACCAGATGAGCCCCATGATGATCGACGCATTCATGAACGCGCGGATGGCCGACCACAGCAACACCAGGCCGAGGATCAGGACAGCGATGCTGATGATCGAGGTGTCCATGCCCAGTGCACGGGACAGGCCGTCGACAAAGTTGCTGCTGGCACGACTCACCATCTGGAACAGGCCGCTGAGGGCGTCAACGATGAACCGGATGACTGTGCCAAGCGCCTGACCGAGCCATTCGAAAAAACCTTCTACCTGCATGGAATGAGCGTCCTGAGAAATGTGAGTGTTGGGCCATTATGGGCGCTGCCGAGTTCCCCACAGCATAGAAGGTTGCGCAGAACCTGTAGGAGCGAGCCTGCTCGCGAAAGCAGTGGATCAGATAAATATGTGTTGAATGTTCTGCCGCCATCGCGAGCAGGCTCGCTCCCACAAAAACACCCCACAAAAAACAATGCCGTCCGCCCAATCTTTGTCACTTGCCATCCCCCGCCATCCCCCCGAAGCTATACGTCTTCAGGAGAGCCCGATGAACCTTGTTGAACTGACCGAACGCCTGCACGCCATCCGTGACCGCAATGACTGGCGGCAATTTCACAGCCCGAAAAACCTGGCCATGGCCGCGAGTGTCGAAATGGCCGAGCTGGTGGAGATTTTCCAGTGGCTGACCGAAGACCAGTCCAAGCAATTGCCTGCCGAAAAACTGGCCCATGCCGGGCAGGAAATCGGCGATATCGTGCTCTATCTATTGTTGCTGTGCAGCGAGTTGGGCCTGGACATGAATGAAGTGGTGCGCAGCAAACTGGCCGACAGTGAACGGAGGTTCAGCTGATGAGCGACCGTCATTTCGATCAACTGGCGACGCGCTTCGCGGAAAAAATCTACGGCGGCGCCAAAGGCGCGATCCGTCTGGCGGTGCTGCAGGCCGACCTGGCCGAAACCCTGCCGGATCGCCCGCTGCGGGTGCTGGATATCGGCGCGGGCCTTGGCCATATGTCGCTGTGGCTGGCCGAACGCGGGCATCAGGTGACACTGGCCGAGCCGGCCGAACCCATGCTCGAAGGCGCACGCCAGCGTTTCGCCGAAGCAGGGCAAAGCGCAACCTTCATACAGGCACCCTGGCAGGAGCTGCTCGGCCAGCTCAGCGAACCCTACGACCTGGTGCTGTGCCACGCCGTGCTGGAATGGCTGGCCGAACCCCACGCGATCCTGCCGGTCCTGCATCAACTGACCAAGCCCGGCGGCTGGCTGTCCCTGGCGTTCTACAACCGTGATGCGCTGATTTATCGCAACTTGCTCAAGGGCCACTTCCGCAAGCTGCGCAAGAACGACATGGCGGGGGAAAAGCAGAGCCTGACCCCGCAGCAACCGCTTGATCCACGGGAGTTGGCGGCGCAACTTGAGGGCCTGTGGCAGGTCGAAATACAGAGTGGCGTGCGGGTTTTTCACGATTACATGCCCGTGGAATTCCAGGCCCGAGCCGAGTTGCTGGACTTGCTCGAAATGGAACTGGCGCACCGCCGCCACCCAAGCTTTGCCGGGCTTGGGCGTTACTTGCACTGGATCTGTCGGCCGGTCTGATCGGAGTTTGAAATGAAGAGTCGTTCAGGGTTGCTGCTGATCTGCCTGGGACTGGCGGCCTGTGAGGGCACCAACCCGTACGTGGCGTCCTCCAACCCGATTCCCCCGGCACCGCCGCAGGCTGCCACCACCTTCGACCGCAGCGCTTACCCGGCTGCGCCACGGGACTATGGACGCTATCGCAGCTGGGCGTGGCTCGATGGACACCTGCCGCCGGGCACCAGCTGGGCGGACTCGGAACAGGTCGCCGAAGCGGTCAGCAGTGCCCTCGACCAGCGGGGTTTGCGCCCGCTGCATGACAACCGTCCGGCCGATCTGTTTGTCAGCGCCGACCTGCGCGTGGAAACCCGCCTGCGCCAGGTTCAGGACGACTATGGTGCCTACGGCTATGGCGGCTACAACGGCTATGGTCCTGGCTACGGCATGTACGGCTCGGTGCCGATCGTGCGCACCTATTCGGAACAGGTCGTGGTGGTGCACGTGAACCTGTTCGACGCCAAAAGCGGTCAGCCGGTGTGGAGTTCCAGTGCAGAGACCGGTCATCGCGGCACCCAGAGCCAGCAAGTGGATGCCATTCGGGAGGCTGTGGAAAAGGCGATGTCGGCGTATCCTCCCAGTTAGCTTCTTGTAAATTAGAAGCATTTCGCTGGTTCATGTCTTCATCCGGAGAATCATCATGTTCCGCCGTTTCGCTTTACTGGTCGTGGCTGCGCTGCTCAGTGCCTGCGCCGCCAACCAGATCAATCACGACTACGATGCCAGCCGCGACTTCGCCGCTTATCGCAGTTGGAGCTGGAAAGAACCCGCCCTGCAATACCGCCCCGACGACCCCCGGATCAAGAGCGACCTGACCGAGCAGCGCATTCGCCAGTCGGTCACCGAACAACTGGACCAGCGTGGGCTGCGCCCGGCCGCTGCGGGCGCCAAGGGCGACTTGAGCGTGCAGACCTATCTGATCGTCGAGGAACGCCAGCAGCAGGTGACCACCAACTACGGCGGCGGTTGGGGCAACCCCTGGTACGGCTATTGGGGGGCGCCGATGTACAACGAAACGCGCCTGGTGTCCTACAAGGTGGCGACCATCCAGATCGACATGCTCGACGGCAAAGACGGCAAACTGGTGTGGCGCGGCAGTGACGAGCAGATCCTCAGCCGCTCGCCGAACCCCAATGATCGCAGCACCGCGATACACGATACGGTCACCCACATCCTGGCCAACTATCCCCCTCACAGATAGCTCGCCCATCCCCCTGTAGGAGCGAGCCTGCTCGCGATGGACGTCAACGATAACGCGCCCTGTCTGAAAGAACGCGTTGTCCATGCGCCCATCGCGAGCAGGTTTTTTGTCGCCTGCGCTGGCGAGTTGCCAGCAGTCCCTCCCACCCTTGACTACACTGCTTCACACCAATGGAAGCAGTGCTCGGCAGTGAGCCGGACAAGGAGTGCACGATGTCGCCCCGCACGCAGTTTCGCGGCCCGGTCCGGCAACGGGGAGCGATCGGACTGATGGCGGCCGGAACCCTGGCGCTGGCCCTGGGGTTCACGCTGCTGGCGGTCGACTCCGGCAGGCTTTACCTGGAAAAGCGCAGTTTGCAGCGCATCGCCGATGTGGCCGCGCTGGAGGCCGTCAGCCGCAATGGCGACTGCCAGTCACCGAGTCTCACTGCCGCGGGCTATGCCCTCGAAAGTGCCACCCGCAACGGCTACAAGGCCGCCGATGGCATGACCCTGAACACCACCTGCGGCTCGTTGCAGACCGGGGCCAACAACCTGCGGGCCTTTGTGGTTGATGCCAGCAAGACCGAGGCGATTCGGGTGGTGGTGACCCATACCGTCACCACCAGCATTGCCGCGGGCGTCCAGGCGTTGTTGAGCCCGGGGCCGGCCAGCCTGACCACGCAACTCTCGGCCACCGCCGTCAGCGCGCCAGCGGTCCTGCCGCCCCTGGCCAGCCTGACCATCGGCAGCACGGCGCTGGTGGTCGATGCCAGCAAATCCGCCACCCTCAATCTGTTGCTGGGGCAGATGCTCGGCGGCAGCCTCAACTTGAGCATCGCGAGCTGGCAGGGGCTGGTGGATTCGCAGATCAATCTGCTGGGCTACCTCAACCAACTGGCCGTCGACGTACATGTCACCGCCGGCAACTACAGCGAATTGTTGAGCAAGAACATCGCGCTGACCCAATTGCTGGATACGGCGATCACCGTGCTGCAAGCCGGCGGCCCGACCGCCAGCGTGGCGGTCAATGGCCTGACCGGTCTCAAGGCGGCGGCCGGCAGCACCTCGATTACCCTGGGTCAGTTGCTGCAATTGCAGAGCGGCACGGCTTCATCGGGGCTCAATACCAATCTGCAGGTGTTCCAGCTGATCGAAGCCTTCGTGCAACTGGCCAACAGCAAGAACGCCGCCATCGCCAATATTCCCCTGAACATCCCGGGCCTGGCCAATGGCGTGGTCAAGGTCAAAGTCATCGAGCCGCCGCAATTGTCGGCCATCGGCAACCCGGCATTGATCAACGGGCAGCTCAATGACCCGAACCGGATCTTCGTGCGCACCGCTCAAGTGCGCACGGTCCTGTCGCTCAACCTGCCGGTGCTGGCCACGATCAGCGGCCTTTCCAACGCCATCACCAGCAACACGCTGGTGGGCGGGCTTACCGATACCTTGAACAATGTGTTGCACCTGAACATTGCCGGTGCGCTGAACTCGATCTTTTGTACGCTGGGCGGGACCTGCCAGCGCACCGACCTGAAAATTCTTCCCACTTCTTCGATCGATGTGGTGCTGGAAGTGGCCAGTGCCGACAGCCATGTCACGGCCTACAACTGCGCCAGCGCCGCCACCAAAACCCTGACCACCCAGACCAACACATCTCTGGTCAAACTGAAGGTCGGCAAGATCGATACCGTCAACGCGTTTTCGTCTTCGGCCGATGTCACCGTGCAGCCGTTGGCGCTGATCGATGTCGGCGTGATCACCTGCACCATTCCGCTGCTGGGGCTCGGCTCACCCACCTGCGATCCCGCCACCCGCAAACCGTTCTACGGCGGAGGGCTGGGGGTGAAAATCGACACCTCGATCGCCAGCACGCAAAGCAGCCACGTCTACAGCCAGCCACCGGAAATCAAGAAGCCGCCGATGTACTACAGCCTCCCCACGCAGGGCATCGTCAACAGCCTGAAAACCACCTTGAGTGGCGTTCAAGTGCAAGCCTACAAACCCACCGGGTCGAGCTTGCTGGGGGATTTGCTGGTCACCACCAGCGGGACGCTCAATGACGTCAACGCCACGTTGGGCAGCACCATTGCGCTGTTATTGGCGCCCGTGGTCGACCCCCTTCTCGACGGCTTGCTGGCCAACCTCGGCATCACCCTGGACAAGGTCGATGTCGGCGCCAACCTGAGTTGTAAGCCGCCGGGCCGCCCGACACTGGCGATCTAATCGGCCGGCACAATCGGCAGTTCGATGCAGAACTGCGCGCCTTCGGTCGAGTTGCGCACACTGAGCTTGCCGCCCATGTTCTCGACGATGCCGTAACTCACCGACAGCCCCAGGCCGGTGCCGACGCCCACCGGCTTGGTGGTGAAAAACGGCTCGAAAATCCGTTCCAGCAGGCGCGGGTCGATGCCACCGCCGTTGTCCTCGACCCACAACCGCACCGACTGCTGGTCCCGTTCGGCATGCACTGAAATCCACGGTTCGAAATCCGGATCTTTCTGGCACTTGCCGAGCAGCGCATCCCGGGCGTTGACCATCAGGTTGATCAGTACCTGTTCCAGCTGATCGACGTACCCCAGCACTTGCACCTCGAATCCGGGCTCGCTGACCCGCAACTCAACGCCTTTGCCGCGCATGCCATCGGCCAGCAACGACAGCGTGCCTTCGATGGCCTGGGCCGGATTGAACGGGTGCTGTTCGATTTCCGAGCGCCGGCCGAATACCCGCATGTGATCCACCACCCGCGCCGCGCGCTGCACCTGGGCGTCGATGCGCTTGAGTTTGTCGGTCAGGTAGTCGATCTGCGCATCACCTCTTTCCAGGCGCTTGAGCACATTGACGATGGCCATGCGCATCACGTTCAGCGGCTGGTTGATTTCGTGGGCGAGACCCGTGGCCATTTCGCCGAGGGTGGCCATCTTGGCGCTTTGCGTGAGCTGCATCTGGGAGCGGCGCAGTTCGGTGTTGTCGCGGCCCACGGCCTGAATTTCCAGCAAACGGCCTTGCTGATCGAACACCCCGCGGTCCGACCAGACCCACCAGGCGTGTTCGCGGCCGGGCAGTTGCAGGTTGATCTCGGCGGTGCTGACCGGGCATTGCGGGCTCAACTGGCCCACGCGACGGTTGAATTCGTCGCGCTGTTCCGCGGACATCCAGCTGCCCAGGTTGATCCCCGGCAGTTGGTCCGGCGAGCACTCCAGATAAGTCGCCAGCGGCTGGTTGCCGAACGTCAGCGTCAGGTCCGGGCGGTAGCGGCAAATCATCGCCGGCGAGTCTTCCACCAGGATCCGGTAGCGCTCTTCGCTCTGTTTGACCCGCTCGGCGGCCAGGGTCGCTTCGGTGACATCCAGCCACAGCCCCACGGCCTCGACCGGCAGGCCCAGGTCATCGCGCAGCAACTTGGCTTCATCGAGCAGCCAGTGGTAATCGCCACGACTGTCCCGCAGACGATAAAGGGCGCTGGCCGAACCCTCGCGCAGCAGCTGGCGGGTGCGCTCGAAATAGCGATCGCGGTCATCGGGGTGCAGGCGTTCGATCAACGCCGCGCCGGCGCAGTCATCGAGTGTCCAGCCGAGCAGCGGCGTGAGGCTGTCGCTGAAAAACGTCGGCTGCAACGCGCCTTCGACATAGCGTTGTACGTAAATCACGGCGGGGGAGCGGGCGATCAGATTGTCCAGTCGCGCATGGGCGGCTGCCGCCTGTTGTTCCTGATTCTTGATGTCGCTGATGTCGAGCATGAAGCCGACGAGACGCCGGTTTTTACCAATACCCAAAGCCTGGCCTTGCAAGCGATACCAGTCTGGCGGTGCACCGGTGTCGGGGTGATACAGGCGCACGCACAGCAGCAGCGCAGTGCCTTCGTCCTGCAAGGCTTGCAGGCGGCTGCGCAATTCTTCGCGGTCGGCGGGGTGCACCTGTTCGAGCCAATCGGACAAGGGCAAACGGGCGCTGCCAAGGTTCAGGGCCGTTGCCAGTGACGGCGCCAATTGCACCTGGGCACTGTCGCTGAACACTTCCCACCAGCCCGTGCCGAGCAGGGTTTGCAGCGATTCAAGGCGCTCCAGTTGCAGCTGGTGCCGGTGTTCGCGCAAGCGCTCCAGCACGGGGCTGGCAAGCGCGGCGGCGAATTGCAGCCAGTCCCGCTCGCTGATGTCCGGGGCCCGTTGCTGCACGTTGAAACTTGCGAAGAGCAACCAGGCCACCACGCCTTGCGCGTCGTGATAGGGCACGACAAGAGCCTCGGTATTGCCGAAGGTGTCTTGCAGGCGCGGGTGTTGCAACAGGTTCAGTTGCTGGGGCGCCGAGCCGCTGAGGCTGTCGAGGCCGGTGCCCAGGCGCTGGCCGTTTTGCCACAGTTGGGGCGCATCGGGTCCGGCATATTGTTGGTGAATCTGCCAACCCTGGCCCTCTTCATCGAGCAACGCCAAGGCAATGCACGGGATCTGAAAGCGCTGGGCCAGGCATTGCATTTGCTCGCTCAGCACATCGGGCAAGCGCGAGAGGCTGCACAGGCGCAATTGCTCGCCGATCTGCACCGTCAGCATCTGGCATTGCTCGCGCAGGCGCGACTGCCGGCGTTCGAGCAACAGGTCGCCGATATCCAGCAACTGCAACAGCCAGGCATCGTTCAGGGGCTGGACCCAGCCACGCAAATGCAGGGGCTGGCCACTGAGGCTGTAGAAATCCAGATCGAGCAGTTGCCCTTGCCAGTCCGCGGGTGATCCTTCAAGCGCAAGGCTGTTGTGGGGCAAGAGAAAGTCGAGCAGGTGCGGTTCCTGGGCGCCGGGTATCTGCTGCGCCAGTTGATGCCGCAACGGGCCGGTCAGGCGCAGCACCCGGCCTTGCGCGTCGAGATGCATCTGCAAACCGACACTGCGTACGCTCGGCGGCTCCAGGGCGTGCTGCGGCGGTGACGGGTGGCGGTTGAGCAAACGCCCGAAGAGTTTGTCGCCGGCACTCAAAGTTGCAGGCTCGAACTGGCGTTGAGCGTGGCCGGCAAATTCGGCACCGGGCCGATGCCCGGCAGGTTCAGGAACGGAATGACCGCACTCAATTTATTGGTGGGGTAGCTGATGCTGACCTTCAGCAAGCCGGCGACAAAGGTGGTGGTCACATCGGTGTCGACATCGAAGTTGAGCCCGGCGGGAATCCACGCCAGCTGCCGTTTCAACTCGTCCTTGACCACGGTTTTCAGCGCGGTGTCGTATCCGGGGGTGGCCGGGTCCAGGGCGACACTGCGACGCACGGCTTCGGCGGTGGATTGATTGAACGATTGCATCAGCAGCAGCGGCAGGCTGTAGGTGACGATCGCGTAGAAAACGCCGAAAAAGATGACGAACACCAAGGCAAATTCAATCGCGGCGGCGCCTTTTTGCTTGCGGGGGAGGTTGGTTTTCATGAGTGCGTCTACCCTGACTGTCACTACGTAATATCAGCATAGAATCATTCAGCCAAAAGGGACGTTTTTTACCGGATGCAGAGCATTGTCGTGTTGATCTGGCTGACGCTGTGTGCCGCGCAGGACGCGCGGCAGCGCCACATCGCCAATGGCCTGACCCTGGGTGTCGGGGCGCTGGCCCTGGCCTGGCTGTTGTGGAGCGGCACCACCTGGCTGGGCGCGACGGCCGCGCAGGGTGGTTGGGCGGCTTTGCTGGCGCTGGCCTTCACCTTGCCCGGCTATGCCCTTCGTCGGCTGGGCGCCGGGGATGTGAAACTGTTGACCGCCCTGGGCCTGGCGACCGACGGTCGGTATGTATTGGGCGTGTTTATCGGTGCCGGCGTGGCCAGTGTGCTGTGGCTGCTGCTGGCGCCAAGAGTCTGGCTGCATGCAGGTCAATGGCTTAGCGAGCATCTGCGCTATTTGCAGCCTGGAACGTCAAATAAACAACCCTTCGCACCCTTTCTGCTGGTGGGTTTTTTGCTGACCCTGTCTTGGATCCATTATTTGTAGAGCGTCCGGAGTGGGTCTACTTTCAACAATAGTTGTACAACCTGGGCTTTGGGTAGAGGAACGGTCAGGGTCTGACCAGGCAGGGAGTCGCACGTGAACAAGCTTACCTCCGCTGTAAAAATCATGGTGGTCGACGATGAGTCATCGATCGTCGAATCCATTTGCGAGTTTCTCGAGGACAGCGGTTATCGTGCTGTGCCTTGTGATTCCAGCCAAAAAGCCATTGCACTGTTCAACGAAGATCCGGCCATTGGCCTGGTGCTTTGCGATTTGCACATGCCCAGGATGGATGGCATTCAACTGGTTCAGGAACTGCAACGGCTGAGCGGCAAACACCGTGCGTTCGAGGCGATCATGCTGACCGGGCGCGCGGACAAGCAGGATGTGATCAAGGCCCTGCGCGCAGGCTTCGCCGATTACTTCCAGAAACCCGTCGAGCCCAAAGAATTGCTTGAAGGCTTGCAGCGCCAGGAGGCGGCTTTGCTGGAGCGCAACAAGGCGATGCAGTTGGGGCATCTGAATCAGAAGCTGCAGTACCTGTCCGAGTCGATCGATGATCTTTACCAGGACCTGGACAAGGTCCGGCGGGCGCCCTATGCGTCGGAGGCGGGCGAGGGTGACGTCAGTGAAGCCGATCGGGTCGAGATCCCGACCATTTTCAATCAGCTCTCGCCACGGCAGCTGGAAGTGGCGCGGCTGGTGGGCAAGGGGCAGACCAATTACCAGATTGCCTGTGAGTTGGGGATTACCGAGAACACGGTGAAGTTGTATGTGTCGCAGGTGTTGCGGTTGACCCATATGCATAACCGCACGCAGTTGGCGCTGGCGTTGTCGCCGAGTAATTCGGGGTTGCGGCAGCGGGTTACGGCGCACTGACCCGGGTTTCTTTTTGTAGTTGGACTTCTGTGGGAGCGAGCCTGCTCGCGATGGCGGCCTGGCAGCCGACCTGACTCTTGCTGACTGAGTACATATCCATTTCTTCGGTAACGGCCACTCATGGTTTCGACCTGACGGTCGACTCCCTTTGGCAAACGCCCCAAAGGAAGCAAAGGTCTCGCCCCGGCGTCCGGCCCCTCGCTGAGGCTCGGCGTTCCTTCGCTGCGGCATTCATCCGGGGGCATCGCCTCCGGTTTGCTTCGCTGCACCTCCTCTCGATGTGTGCGGCTTCGCCGCACGGCGCTACGCGCCTGCCCCCGGATGAACGCCTCCACTCAGCCTCCCGAAGGGCGGGTGGATCAAGATCAAAAGCCGCCGAGGCGAGCTAACGCTCGACCTGATGGTTTGCGCTGTCCCCTGTAGGAGCTGCCGCAGGCTGCGATCTTTTGATCTTGCTTCTAAAAATCAAAAGATCGCAGCCTCGTTTCACTCGACAGCTCCTACACCGTTTTGTGTCGATCACGACATTTGGCAACACCACCGTCCACTGTGGGAGCTGGCTTGCCAGCGATGGCGGACTGTCAGGCGAAGATGGTCATTGGCTGGATAATCTTGATCTGCCTCTCTCTATTGCCCCGACCCACTGTCTACTTTGCCCCCCTCATACTGATCAAAGAACTGCGGGATCTCATGTTCGTAGCTCTTCAACCAGCGCTGCATCGCCAGTTCGCGTTCGGTGGCGGTGGCGGTTTGCAGTTTGGGGGAGGCGGCGGTGTTGCTGCGTTGCAGTTGCAGCCAGCCTTCGGTTTCCTGCTGTTGCGGCGAGGAGGGGCCGGGGTCGATGGCGTGGCTGGTGAGGGGCAGGGCCAGCAGGGTGATGCAGTAGAGGGTGGAGGTTTTCATCGGTGTGCTCCCTACTGAAGGGCCGGGTTGGTCACGGCGGCGACTTGTGCGGTGGCGGTCGGGGCGGTTCGGGCCGGGGACTTGAGTTTTTCCGCGCGGGCCTGGGCTTCGGTGACATCGGTCGGGCTCAGGCCGAGGCGGCTGACCAGTTCGGCGGCGCGGCTCCAGTCGTCCTGATAGATCAGCAGCGTCACCAGGTTCAGCGCGGCCAGTGAGTCGCTCTGCTTGAGTTCCATGGCGGTGAGGAATTCGAAGCGGGCGTCTTCTAGGCGCAGTTGATTGAGGTACACGACGCCCAGGTCGTTACGGATTTTTTCGTCGGTGGGCGCCAAGCGCGCGGCCCGTTGCAAGTGGGCCTGAGCCTGGCCGTTGTCACCGCGAGCGGCGGCGAGCTGGCCCAGGCCGTGTTCGGCTTCGGCGGCCATGCAGCCGCCGAGCAGGCCGCGGTACAGGGGTTCGGCTTCGCTGCGGCCCAGCAGGCGATAGACCTTGGCCTTGCGCAGGCGCACGTCGGCCATGTTGTCCGGCAGGTTTTCCAGGTTGGCCAGGCTGGCGTGCAGTTTGCCGTCCCGGGCCATGTCGTCGGCGAGGTTCAGCACCAGTTGTTGGTCGGAGCTCAATTTGCCGCAACTGGCCGAATCGGTCAGGGCGCTCCAGGGGGGCTGGCCGTTGCTTGCGCAGCCGCCCAGCATCAACAGACTCAAACCGGCTATCAGTGCTTTCATCTAATTCCCTCTAGGAAGCAAAGGCCCGGGCCAGGGCGGTGAAGCCCGGGCCGGCCAGTACGATCAACAACGCCGGGAAGAGGAACAGCATCATCACGACGGACATTTTCGCGGACATCTTGGAGATGTATTCCTGCAGGCGCGTCATGCGCCGGTCATCGAGCAATTGCTTGAGCGACAGCAGCGACTTCATGGCGCCGCCGCCCTGATGCAGCAACTGCTGAAGGATCACGCAGGTGTCGGTAAATTCATCCACCGCCATCAAGCGGCTGGCCTTGTGCAGTTCTTCGCCCAGCTCCAGGCCTGAATCGACCCGCGCCAGTACAAGGCGCAATTCATGGGTCAGGATCGGCAACAGTTGTTTGCCATCGTTGCTCAGGACCCTTAGGGATTGCTCCACCGCCATGCCCGATTCGAACAGGATGCGCAGCAGCGGAATGAAGGTGGAAATCTCGATCGCCAGCTGCTTTTGACGATGGTGCGCGGCCGCCGCCAGCAGGCGCTTGGGCAACAGATAGCCGATGCCGAGAGCGAACGCCGGGGCGATCCAGTGGTTGCCGGCCTGTGGAAAAAACAGCGCCTGGAGCAGCAGGCTCAGGGCCAGCGCCGCGAACGGAGTCCCTACCTGAAGGGCGGCGAAATACGCGCGTTTGCGCGCGGTGCGCCAGCCCAGGCAGTTGAGCAGCGTTTGGGTTTCGTTATCCAGGCTGACCGTCCGCTGGCCGATCCGGCTGGTGCCCAGCGCATGCAGCCACTGGCTCAATCGGGTTTCGCTGGGCGCTTTGCCGTCCAGGCGTTGCACCACCTGGCGGGCGCGGCGGCGCCATTCGAAGACCACGCTGACAAACAGCAGGGACGCGGTCAGAAACAGCAGCGAGCTCAGCAGCATCGAGGGGTTCATAGGCTTCGCAACATCCGCCACAGCGCCAGACAGCCGAACACCTGCAAGCCGAGCGCGCTCACCAGCATCATTTGCCCCGAGCTGTCGTTCCACATGCTCAACAGGTATTTCGGATTGGTGATCAGGAAGTAGCCGGCGACGGACACCGGCAACAGCGCCAGCACCGCCGCCGTGACCCGGGTTTCGCCGGTCATGGCGCGCAACTGGCGAGCCGCCTGTTCGCGTTCGCGAATCATCTTCATCAGGTTTTCCAGCAGCTCACTGGCGTTGCCGCCATAGCGGTGGTTGACCTTCAAACCCAGGGCAAACAGGCGTAACTCGTCCTTGTCGTACAGCTCGGCAAAGTCCGCGGCGGCCTCCGGCAGGCTCACGCCCAGTTGCACGCTGCGCTGCACCCGGCCCAGGGCATCCTTGAGCGGGTCTTCGGCGGCGTTAATGGCATTGAGCACTGCGTCAGCCAAGGTGCGTCCGGACTTCAGGCTGCGCACGGTGTGATCGAGCAGCGGTGGCAGTTGTTCGATCATGCGCCTGAGCCGGCGCTGATAACGCCACTGGACAAAGATCCGCACCAGCATCGGCGGCAGCAATGCCAGGATCAGCAAGCCCAGCCAGCCGCCCAGCAACAAACCGAGCAGGGCACCCAAGCCCCACAACGTGAGCCACAACCCCAGGCGTTCCGTGGGCCGACCCAGGCCCGCCCGCAGGAAGGCGCGCTCCACGGCCACCCATGAGGTCTTCTGTGCCACGGGCTGCGGTTGCCCCCGGGTCAGGCGCTCCAGTGCGCGTTCGGTGCCGGGCTGGCGTCGCCCGCGTTGAAACAGGCGCACCGACAGCCCGACCAACGCCAGGCAAACGAGTATCAGCAGCAACGGTTTGAGCATGCCGTGGCCTTCAGTACGTCGAGGGAGAAAACGCCGAGTCACGGCGCAGCTTGTCGCCGGCGGGGTTGATCGCCTCGCGCAGGAAACCGAAACCGCTGCGTCGGTCGAGACGGAACAGGGTATTGGTGACATACACGTCCTCGCGCACGCCAATCACCTCCACCACTTCGCTGACGCAACGGCGGCCATCGGGCAGGCGCGTCAGCTGGATCACCACATCCAGCGCCGCGCAGATCATCTGGCGCAACGTGCGTTCGGCGATGCTGCGCCCCGTCAGGCCGACCAGGGTTTCCAGGCGCAGCAGCGCATCCTGGGCGTTGTTGGCGTGCACCGTACTCATGGAACCGTCGTGGCCGGTGTTCATGGCGGTCAGCACATCGACCACTTCGACGCCACGGATCTCGCCGAGGATGATCCGGTCCGGACGCATCCGCAGGGCGTTGCGAATCAGGTCGCTGGCCTTGACCTCGCCATGGCCTTCGGCATTCGGCGGACGGGTTTCCAGGCGCACGACATGGGGGTGGCCCAGTTGCAATTCGGCGACGTCCTCGATGGTCACCAGTCGTTCGTGGGGGTTGATCAACTGGCTGAGGATGTTCAGCAGCGTGGTCTTGCCGGTCCCGGTGCCGCCGCTGATCAGGATGTTGCAGCGCTTGCCCACGGCTTCCTGAAGGAATTCATAGATCGCCTGATCGATGGTTTGCATGGCCATCAGATCGGTGCTTTTGAGCATGTCCCGGCGGAATTTGCGGATCGACAGGCACGGGCCATCGAGGGCGATCGGCGGAATGATCGCGTTGACCCGGCTGCCGTCGGGCAGGCGCGCATCGACCATTGGCGAGGACTCATCGAGCCTGCGCCCGAGCGGCGCGAGAATGCGCTGGATCACCCGTTCGACGTGATGGGCATCGATAAAACGCAAATCGCTCTGATGCAGCAAGCCGTCGCGCTCGATGAACACCCGGTGCGGGCCGTTGACCAGAATCTCGGTCACCGCCGGGTCGCGCAGCAGCACCTCCAGCGGGCCGAAACCGGTGAGTTCGTCGACGATCTCTTCGGCCAGCCGCTCCATTTCGTAGCGGGAAATCGCCAGGTGCAGGCGGGCGATGTACTCGGCGACCTTGTCGATGACGAACTGCGACAGCACCTGCCGCGAGCCCTCCAGCAGGTTTTTGCCGGACTCCTCGATGGCGTCGATGATGTAGCGGTGCAACACCAGCTTCAGGCCTTCGTGGTCTGTATTGCCGGCCACCCCGCGCTGGGGTCCGCCGAAGAGTTTTTCAGCGCTCATTGCGTACCTCTCAAGCGACTGAACCAGGACTTGGGTTTGGCCAGGCCTTCGGAGCGCTTGGCCAGGCGTTCGCCGAGGGTGCGCAAACTCTGGGTGAGCACTTCCCGGGGCGCCAGTTCGAACAGGGTGATGCCCTGATTCTTGGCGTTGAGGCGAATCTCGGGGCTGTAGGCGAGGGTGGCGATGATTTCCATGCCGAAGCTTTTGCCCAGGGCATCGGAGTCGGGCGCGACGCTGCGCAAGTAACGATCGACCAGCAGTTTGGCGTGATCGAGCTTGATCCCCTTTTCGCGCCACAGGTTGAGCACCGCGAGGTTGCGCCGGCAGTCGATCACGTTCTGGTCGGTGTACCACAGCAGCTTGTCGCAATGGCTGACCAGGGTGCGCAAGGCCTCGCTGTCCGGCTGCCCGGTGAGGTTCACCACGATGTGCTGGAAGTGCTGGCGCAGGGCGCTGAGCAACATGTACAACTCGGCGGCGCTGGTGTGTTCCAGCGGCTCGTCGTTGCTGGCGTAGGCGAGGATGCGCAGGCCGACTTCGCAACGGGTGAAGGCGCTGTCGATCAGGGTCGAGTCGAGGCGGCGCACGTGGCGCAGCGCATCACTGAAATAGAACGAACTCTCAAGGCCCAGCAAGGCCAGGCTGTCGCCGCGCGGCAGCCCCAGATCCAGCAACAGGGTTTGCTGGCCGCTCTTCTGCACCACCTGCGCCATGTGGTTGGCCAGCAGCGCGCCATCGGCATTGCTCTGCACACCGTAAAGCACCGTCAGCCCGCCAAGCTGGGTGTTCGGTGCCACCGGCGGCAGACGTTTGCCCAGGCGTCGCACCAGGCCGGCGACTTCACTGGCGCGCGAACCATAGGCGACGAAATCCCGCGCACCGGCACGCATGGCATTGAGCACGAGTTGGTTGTCCATGCCGTCGCCCAACGCGACGATGGCGAGCATCGGCTTGGCTTCCAAGGCGCCCTCGATCAGCGCGCACTGGGCCACCAGATGTTCACGATCGAGGCTCACGAACACCAGGCTGGCGAAGGTCACGTCCACCAGCGCCAGCAGTTCGTCGAGGCTGTCGCCGGCGACGCTGACCACCTGGCCCATGGAGGCGAGGGCGCCCTGTAACCATTCAAGGTCGGTGCTGTTGCGCGTGATCGCGAGGAAGGTCTGGCTCAGGTTCTGGCTCATTGCGATAACCCGCTGCGTTTATCGAAGTCGCCGTTTTCGAGGAAGTACAGGCGATACCAGTTGGGGTCGTAGTTGCGCAGTTTTTCGCCCGGCAACGTCGGCAGTTGTGCGTTGACCGCCAGCGGCTGGACCAGGTGCGGCGTGACGATCATCAGCAGTTCGCGTTCTTCGCGGTTGATCGAGGAGCTGCGGAAAAACGCGCCGAGAATCGGAATGTCGCCCAGGCCTGGAAACTTGTTCACCTGCGAAGTGTTCTGGGTGCTGATCAAGCCGCTGATGACGAAGCTCTCGCCATCGGCCAGGGAAATGCTGGTGTCGGTGCGGCGAATGGTGAACGCCGGCACGGTGGTGCCGCTGATGGTGACGGCGTTGGTGTAATCCAGTTCGCTGACTTCGGGTGCGACCTTGATCGCGATGTGGTCGTTGCTGACCACCGTGGGCGTGAGCGTCAGGCGGATACCGAATTCCTTGTATTCGATGGAATAGCTGTTGCTGTTGGCACTGGGGATCGGGATGGGGATTTCCCCGCCGGCGAGGAAGCTGGCGCTCTGTCCGCTCAAGGCCACCAGGCTCGGACGCGCCAGGGTGTAGGCAAAGCCGCTGCCTTCCATGGCATTGATGATCGCCAGGAAATTACCGCCGCCGGCGACGATGTTGTACATGTCGTTGGCCAGGGGAATGCTGGGCACGGCGATGCGCGGATCGAGGTCGCGCAGCGGCAGCACCCGTGGCGTCACGGCGGTGTTGGGCACGGTGCCGGGGGAGCCGAACAGGAAGTTCGACGTCTTGCCGTAAATTGACGTGCTGGCTTCCTTGAGTTTGGTGCGGCTGACCTCGACGAAGCGGATGTCGGTCTGCACCTGCGCGGGCAGCGCCGCCTCATCGGAGGGTAGTCGGGTGGCGGTGGTCATGGCCGCCGTGGCACGGCCCTTCACGAACACCATGCTTTGACGCGGTGTGCTGGAGCAGGGCGTCCAGACCATCAGGCTGGTGGCGCCGGGGGCCATGCCGGTTAGCAGAAAGGCCTGATTGCCGTTGACCCGCACGTCAGCGATTTTCGGGTCGCCCACGGCGATCCGGGTAATCGCCACCGGCGACTGGACTTCCTGTTGCAGGCCCTCGCCGACTTCCATCGCGGCCGGCATCGGGCCCAGCGCGGCGCAATTGCCGCTTGCCGCCAAGGCCGCCGTCACCGGCATGCCGCTCATCAAGGTGGCCCAGATCAAACCGTTGAACAACGGCGTAAAACGTCTGCGCATCTAAGGGCATCCTTGCTCGATTCAGGGGGTCTTTTGCGTGATTTCATTGCCGCGGATCACCTCCACACCCGCTTTGCGCACAGGTGTGGAGGCGCCAATGGCCACGACATTTTTCGGCGGTGGGGTCATGGCCAGTTCGTTGAACTGGATCAGTTCACGGTCGGCGTTGGCCAGGTTGGCCGCCGAATCGCTTTCACCGGCCCAGTAGCGGGCCAGGCGTTTTTCCTCGGCGCTGCGCACGGCCAGGCGCAACACCCCGGCCTGGGCGGCGAGCATCAGGCGGCTCAGCAAGGGTTCGGGCACGGCGAGCAGAACGGTGCGGGCGCTGGCGCGCTGTTGTTCCTGGCGCAGTTTGTCGTCGTTGCTGTGGGTGGGGCTTGCGGGCTGGCCGTCATTGGTCAGGCCCATCTGCTCGCCCACGCCCAGTACGCGCAAGGCCGGGATCACCAGTTGGGACGAGGCCTGGGGGTTGTTGGTGTCCATGCGCAGAAACAGCAGCACATCGACATAATCCCCCGGCGACAGCTGCCCGCCGGCGTTGACCACTTCGTCCACGGCCACGGCCAGCGCGCGCTCATCGGGGCGAATCATGCGCGCCAGGCTGCCGCCGGCTTCGAAGCTTTCATCGCTCAGCCAGCTGCCGGCTTTGAGGGTGCGCCAGGGTGTGCGGCCAATGGCTTGATCGAGGCGGGTCAGGCTGCCGGCCGGGACGGTTCGGAGATTTTCCAGGGCCACGTCGTCGGCGGTGATTTGCGCAAAGGGGGCAATGTCACGCTGCAACACCACCACGGGATGGCGAGTGGTGTCTTCTGCTTGCGGCACGGGTGCCTGGGGCGGAGTGGGCGATGAAGTGTCGGTGATTTGTGCAATGGGGGCGGGGGCCGGTGGACGGCTCAGCGTCAGCCCCCAGTAACCGGCAATGACAGCGCCCACCAGTGACAGTCCGGCAAGGCCCAGAGTGATACGGCTGTTCATGACGGCTCTCCCTTTCCTGCTGCTCTAAAAACTCGCTTTATCCAACGAGACAACTTCGCAATCAGGCAGCAATGAACATGAAACTATTTCGCTATTTGACCGTAGCGCAGCTAGAGCAAAACGCCATTACGGAACGAGGAAAAAGCAGTAAAAGTAAATGATTACGACGAAAGGCCCGGTTTTTTGGCGCCAACTAAACGACTAATACTTTGTGATTAATCCGTTGTTACAGTTGTTGGCTCGATGAATGCCGACAATGCTGATGCTGGCATAGGGGAATCATGTTGCGCTCATGCAACACCCGGGTGCTCCAGGAGAGCGGTCATGTCTTTTTCCAAGCTGGTTCAGAAGGTCAAATCGGAACTCATTTTTGCTCATTGCAGAAAGTTGGTCAGGGATACCGAAGGCGCTTCGGGTATCGAGTACGCGATTGTGGCGGCGATGGTGGCGGTGGTGATTGCCGGGCTCAGCTCGGGTATCGCCGGTGACATCGGGACAGTATTCGGCAAAATTTCGGGTGCGCTGGTTCCCAAGCCCGCAGGTTCAAGTTAATGAGACTTGAGGTCTGAGGGTAAGGTCATTTGCCATAGCTGAAGGCGGGTACTAATGTCAGTGCTTACTTTATTGCCGGTGTCGCCTATGAGTTCTCCCGCGCTTTCACGCCAACAGTTGCTTCTGGTCGATGATGAAGAAGATGCCTTGATCGAGTTGGCGGAATTGCTGGAGGGGGAGGGCTTCAATGTTTTCACCGCGACTTCGGTCAAGCTGGCACTTCATCATCTGACCCGTCATCCGGACATTGCGCTGGTCATCACTGACCTGCGCATGCCGGAGGAGAGTGGCATGTCGTTAATCAAGCGTTTGCGCGAGCACACCTCGCGCCAGCATTTGCCGGTGATCGTGACGTCCGGGCATGCGGATATGGAGGATGTGAGCGACATGTTGCGCTTGCAGGTGCTGGATTTGTTTCGCAAGCCGATTTATCACGTGAGGTTGTTGGAGACGCTGAATAATCTGTTTCCCTTGCCTAGTGTGCGGGTGAAGGGTTCCTGATTTTTTGTGGGAGCGGGCTTGCTCGCGAAGGCTTTTTTGATCGTGTACATATCCGTTGCTTCGGTAACGGCGACTTATGGTTTCGCCCTTACGGCGAGTCACTTTTAACAAACGCCTTAAAAGTAACCAAAAACGCTTGCCCCGGCGTCCGGCCCCTCGCTGAGGCTCGGCGTTCCTTCGCTCCGGCATTCATCCGGGGGCATCGCCTCCGGTTTGCTTCGCTGCACCTCCTCTCGATGTGTGCGGCTGCGCCGCACGGCGCTACGCGCCTTACCCCCGGATGAACACCTCCACTCAGCCTCCCGAAGGGGCGGGTGAATCAAAATCAAAGGCCGCCGAGGCGAGCTAACGCTCGGCCTGAATTTCGAGAGCATCCCCAATTCCTGTGGGAGCTGGCTTGCCAGCGATGGCGGCCTGACAGCCGACCTGATTGGACGGACTTACTCAGTCCCCTGTGGGAGCGAGCCTGCTCGCGAAGACGCCCTCACAGCCGACCTGATTCGCGCGGATGTACCCCATCTCCTGTGGGAGCGGGCTTGCTCGCGAAGGCGGCCTGACAGACGACCCGATTTGCGCGGATGTACCCCATCCCCTGTAGGAGCGAGCCTGCTCGCGATGGTCGTCAACGATAATGCTGGCTGCCTGACACCCCACGGTGTTCCGTCGTCCATCGCGAGCAAGCTCGCTCCTACAGTTGGTAGCTGAAGCTGATGCTGTACCGCGCCCGCCGGTTAAACGTATCCAGCGCCTTCTCCGACATCGGCCTGGCCGCTTCCAGCGCGATGTTGTAGTACCTGGCATCGCCAAATCTCAAACCCACTGCCGCCGATGACATGTCGTTGCCCTGCACCGGCAGTTTGTTGAACCAGGTCCTGGCGCGGTCCAGCACTACGTAGGGTTGCAGGATGCGCACCCAGTTGCCCTCGCGATTGAAGCTGTAGTTCACCTCGTACGCCGCGCCCCAGCCCTTGTCGCCGGAGGCCTGGTCGTCGGGGTAGCCGCGGCCGAAGTTCTGGCCGCCGAACACTGCGCGTTCGCTGTCGGGCAGGGTATCGTCGCTCCAGTAGAGCGCGGCGGACAGGACG
The DNA here is from genome assembly GCF_050989985.1 of Pseudomonas putida. Taxonomy (GTDB): domain Bacteria; phylum Pseudomonadota; class Gammaproteobacteria; order Pseudomonadales; family Pseudomonadaceae; genus Aquipseudomonas; species Aquipseudomonas putida_AI. The sequence goes on along the minus strand of NZ_CP158815.1, from coordinate 6,110,947 downwards.
CCTTGCCAGTTGTCGAAGAACTTGTCGCTTTGCACCCCCGACAGACGCAGCCGGAAGAAGTCCAGGTCGAGGACGCTGTTGTTGGTGTTTGCGCCCATGCCATCGATGCCCTGGTACAGCCCGCCGCTGAGGATGCGCAGTTGCCGGGTATCGGCCTTGCGCCAGTCGCTTTCGAACGCCAGGGCGCGGATGTCGGTGCGTTGTTCGACGCTGAGGGGGAAACCGACCACCTTGTAGCGGGTCTTGTCGTCGACCGCATAGAGGCGCGCGCCGGCGCTGAGCAGCTCGTTGGGCGAAGCAATCAGTGGATGACTGAAGCCGATGGAATAGCGATCGTTTTCCCGATGCGGTTCCAGCTCGATGCCGTTGTCCAGACGCACATTGGTGCCCAGGTCGGCGCGGTAGCGGGAGGCGGATAGGGCCAGTTGCGTGCCTTCGGTATTGAGGAACTGGTTGTAGTCCAGGCGGTAGTAATGCTCGTGATCGTCGCCCGGTGGAAACAGGCCGCTGAGGGTCAGCTGTTCGCCCATGGCCGTCTGGGAATTGCTACTCACGCCAAGCAAGGCCTGGGTGCCATTGCGGTTGTCTTCGGTGGTGCTCAGGGTGCTGGTGAAGGGTTTGCGGCTGGCCTGGGCGATCAGTCGGGTCGCGCCGTCGGTGGTGCCCGGTGGCGGCACCTGGGCTTGCAAGGTGACGCCGGGGATGCGGCTCATCAGGGTGGTGTAGCGTTCGAAAGTCTTGCGGGTCAGTGGTCGTTCGGCCTGGAGTTTGGCCACCAGTTCATCGAGCAAGGTCTTGACCCTGCCGACGTCGCCCTGCAACTGGTAGTCCTTGATGTATCCCTCCACCAACACCACGCGGGCAACGCCATTGTCGAAATTCTGTTGGGGCAGGAAGGCGTAGGACAGCAGGTAGCCATCCTGTTGATAGCGACGGGTGATGTTGCGGGTCGCCTCGATCAGCTCGGCGAGGCTGGTTTCGTGGCCCAGCAAGGGTTGATAGAGCGCCGCCAGTTCCTTGAGCGGGTAGATTGTGCCGCCTTCGATCTGCACAGTGTTGATGTGCACTTTGGTGCCCATCATCAGCGGCTCCTGGGGGGCGCCGGGTTCGGGCACTTGCAGCGGTGTGGCTGTCGGGCGATACGCATCGGCGGGCAGGTTCGGCACCGGCAGGTTGCGGATGGTTTCGTTGCTGTTGAGGAAGCTGGGCAGGGTATCGGCGAGGAGGGTGGAGCTGAGGGACAACGACAGCAAAAAGGCCATGACGCGCATAAGGCACTCCCTGTTCAATCCGCTGTAGCACCCGGATCTCCTTGATCCAAAGAAAAGGCGGAAGACTGAGCAACATCTTCCGCCCTCAACCAAGCCCAGGCGCTGTAGGTCGAGCCGCGTGAACGGCACGGTGCAAATCAGCGTCTGTTGCCGCCCAGGGCGCCGGTGAGTCCGCCGATGACACCACCCAGCCCGCCTGTTGTGCCGGTACCTGTGGTAGCACCATCGACCAGACCGCCGACCGCGCCGACGGTGCCCCCCACGGTGGTCACGGTATTACCAAGGGCCGTGACCACCGGGTTGGCATTACTGCCCGTTATTGCAGTGCCGAGGCTGGCCACTGCTCCACCGGTCTGGCTGGTGAGGCTGGCGACCGGGGCGCCGATACCGGTGGCGGCACCGACGTTTTGCGTAAGCCCGGTCACCGCTGTCGTGACCGGGTTGACCGCGGCGCCGACGTTGGTCCCGAGCGTGCCGAGCGCCGCGGTCGGGGTGGTATTGGCCACACCGCTGCCGCCCAGTGCTCCCCCAACGCTGGCGACCAGATTGCCGCCGGCCACGGCGTTCACGCCCGCCGCACTGACCACGCCACTGCTGTTGCCGATATTCAGGCCACTGCCGACGTTGACCACCGCACCGCCGACGGTTTCCAGCAGGCCATTGGTGCCGGGTGCACCGGTGCCCGAGCCGGTGCCGTTGGACACCAGCCCCCCGGCCTTGCCGACCGCAGTCCCGGTGTTGCTCAGGGCACCGCCAACGGTGTTGGTCAGGGCATTGCCGTTGCCGGCAGCGGTAACGTTGTTGCCCACGCCATTGACGGCATCACCGACCTGTTTCACCACACCCTTGAGCGGATCGCCGAGCCCGGTGGTGCTGCCGACCTTGTCAGTGGTGCTCTCGACCATGGCGATCACCGGCACCAGTTTGCTGCCCACTTCCTGTGTGACGGTGCCCAGTGGGCCGGTGGTGGTGGCCGTGCTCAGGGTATCGCCGAGCATGGTGACTCTTTCGCCGACGCCATCGAGTACCGGGGCGACTCGGGTGACGACACCGCCGACCACCGGAACGCTGCTGGTGGCCGTGGCCAGTTTGCCGCTGACATCCGAAACGCCGTTGCCGACATCCTGCACCACACCACCTACCGCCGACGCCGTGACGCCCAATCCGTTGGGATCGCTGTCGAGTTTGCCCAGGCCATTGGCCACGCCATCGCCCAGGGTGCTAACCACGTTGCCCGTGGTGTTGGCCACGCTTTGCACGACACCGCCGGCGACAGGCACCGAACCCAGCGAATCGCCGATCTGCCCCACACCTGTGCCGACGCCGCCGACGGTGTTGCCGACATCCTGCACCAGGGTCGTCATCACCAACGGCGTAGCGCCTGGATTGGTCGGGTTGGTGGGATCGGTCGGGTTGGTTGGATTCGTCGGGTCGGTCGGGTTCGTGGGGTTGGTTGGAGTGGTGGTGCCGCCGCCCGTGCCCGCGGTGCCATCAGAACCGCCCGCTCCGCCGCTGGTACCACCCGTACCTGCCGTGCCACCTGTACCCGCCGTGCCCGCGTCCGATGAAGAGCTGTCCGGGCTGCTGTGATGACCGCCACCGCCACTGCTGCAACCGGCCAGACCGAGAGAAAGCGCGAGCGCCATTGCGATTGCCGATTTGCACCACACCTGTGTGTCCATGGCCGTGATTCCCTGCACCTGTACCAACCTCGTTGAGATCGACGGCTGGCCGGTTCTTTCGCCGGCCATTTCCTTCGTCCGTTGATCACATGACAGTCCCAAGGGCAGCGTCGCGCCATTATTGAATTGGTATTAATGCGATGGGGGGCTTGTTCGGGCGCGGAGAAAAACTGTTTTGAATCAATGGGGCAGCGAGGGGCACGGGAGGATTGGATACTTAAGTGATATACACAATTGATCGTGGGTGCGCCCCCTGTAGGAGCGAGCATGCTCGCGATGAGCCCGAGAACGCCACTGGGTGTCAGGCAGCCAGCGTTATCGTTGGCGACCATCGCGAGCATGCTCGCTCCTACAGGTAGGCAGGCGTCAAGCCACCGGTTGCCAATGGCCGATCATGTGCTCCAGATCGCCATTGCCGATCAACTGCAACTCCCCGCTCGACCCCGCGGCACTGGCCAGCAGCGCCACCTCACTGGGCAGGCGCACCGGTTTCTTGAACTGCACCAGGATCTCGTAGTTCGCCGTCGGTAAATGCTCTTCCAGCGCCGCCAGCGTGCGGGCCTTGTTCCATAACCCGTGGGCGATGGCCGAAGGAAACCCGAACAGCTTCGCGCTGGCCGCGCTGAGGTGAATCGGGTTGTAGTCGCCGGAGACTTTTGCATAGCGCCGGCCGATGTCCGCGGGCGCTTTCCATTGCGCGACCTGGGTCAGCGGCAGTGTCGATGCCAACACTTCATCCACGGGCTCCCCTTCAAGCTTGACCCCGCGACACAACATCTGGCTCTGCGCCTGCCACAGCGTGCCGAGCTGGTCATCCAGGGTGGTCAGCAAATCGAAGGTCGCGCCCTTGGCGTGGGGTTGCAGGTTCTGCACGCTCACACTGACCTGCGCCCGGTGGAGACCGCCCATGGGCCGCAGCACGCGAATGCGGTTACTCAGGTGAATCAGCCCCAGCAATGGAAACGGAAACTCCCTGGCGGTGAGCAACTGCATCTGCAGCGCGAAAGCGAGGATGTGTGGATAAGTCGGTGGCAGCAGACTGTTGTCAGTAAACCCGCAGACCTTGCGATAGGCCGCCAGGCGTTCGGGGTCGATGTCCACCCAGCAACGCAAGCCGGTGTCGGGCAGGGTGGTGCCGGTGATTTTTCGTCGCGTCGCGGCTTTTGCATAGAGCGCCGGCAAGCCGGGTTCGCGATTGAGCAGGTGCCAGTCAGTGGTCATGGCTAGGCCCCCAGAACGCTTTGCCCGCACACACGCAAGGCCTGACCGGTGAACGCGCCAGTGCCCGGCTGTGCCAGCCATGCAACCGCTTCGGCCACGTCCTGGGGCAAGCCACCCTGGCCCAGGGAACTCATGCGCCGCCCGGCCTCGCGCAGGCCGAAGGGGACGCGTGCGGTCATCTGGGTTTCGATAAAGCCGGGAGCCACCGCGTTAATGCTGATACCTCGTTCCTGCAGCGAAGGCGCCCAGGCCTGGGCCAGGCCGATCAAACCGGCCTTGCTCGCCGCGTAATTGGTTTGCCCGCGGTTGCCGGCGATGCCGCTGATCGAAGCCAGCAGAATCACCCGGGCGTTGTCGCGCAGCGTGCCGTTGTCGAGCAGCGCCTGGGTCAGCACTTGCGGCGCATTGAGGTTGACCGCGAGCACGGCGTCCCAGAAATCCGGGGTCATGTTGGCCAGGGTTTTATCCCGGGTGATGCCGGCGTTGTGCACCACGATATCGACGCCGTCGGGCAGGTGCTCGATCAACTGGGCGGCGGCATCTTCTGCACAGATATCCAGGGTGATGCTGCGCCCGCCGAGACGTGCGGCGAGGGCATCGAGATCGTTTTTCGCCGGGGGCACGTCAAGCAGGATGACGTCGGCGCCGTCACGGGCCAGGGTTTCGGCGATGGACGCGCCGATGCCGCGGGCCGCACCGGTAACCAGCGCCTTGCGCCCGGCCAAGGGGCGGGTCCAGTCGCTGACCTGGGAGTCGCAAGCCTTGAGGCGAATGACTTGCCCGGAGACGAAGGCGCTTTTCGGCGAGAGGAAAAACCGCAGCGGACCTTCGAGCTGGTCTTCGGCACCTTCACCGACGTAGATCAGTTGCAGGGTGCCGCCGCTGCGCAGTTCCTTGGCCAGCGAACGGCTGAACCCCTCCAGGGCACGCTGGGCGCTGGCGGCGAACGGATCGCTCAGGGTCTGCGGGTCGCGTCCGAGGATCACCAGGTGCGCGCAATGCTCGAGGTTTTTCATCAGCGGCTGGAAGAACTCGCGCAGTTGTTTGAGCTGCGCGGTTTGCAGCAGATCGCTGGCATCGAACACCACGGCCTTGAGTTTCGGACCGTGACCGGGAATCCACTCGGTCGCCATCGAAGGCTCGGTGCCGTAGCCGTAGATCGCATCGGTCAGGCGGTTGGCAAAGGCGTTGACGTGCTGCGCCAATGGCCCGCCGCCGATCAGCAGCGCACCCTCGACCGGCCGCAGCCGACCGGCTTGCCAACGTTCCAGACGCACAGGCGTTGGCAGCCCCAGGGCCCCGACCAGGCGATGGCCGATGGAGGAATTGGCGAATTCGATATAGCGGTCAGACATGGAACGCGCTCCGCAAGCTGGGGTTCAAAGTGTGGACCATGATTGGCAATCAGTCGTTCGATCCGCGAGATAAGGCCTACGCTTGATCACAGCAGATTAGTTTGTCCCTGGATTTTCAGGAGAACACAGACCCTGTGGGAGCGAGCCTGCTCGCGAAGGCGTCGGCACATCCGGCAACGAGTTGACTGACCCACCGATTTCGCGAGCAGGCTCGCTCCCACAGGGATCGGCTCAACTTTCAGGTGTTCACCAGGAGCTTTTCATGACCCAACTGCGCCGCGTCGCGATCATCGGTGGTAACCGGATTCCTTTCGCCCGCTCCAACGGGCCGTTCGCCACGGCCAGCAACCAGGACATGCTCACGGCGGCGCTCGAAGGCTTGATCGAACGCTACAACCTGCATGGCCTGCGTATCGGCGAAGTGGTCGCGGGCGCGGTACTCAAGCATTCGCGGGACATGAACCTGACCCGCGAGTGCGTGCTCGGCTCGCGACTGTCGCCCACGACGCCGGCCTACGACATCCAGCAGGCCTGCGGAACCGGGCTGGAAGCAGCGTTACTGGTGGCGAACAAGATTGCCCTGGGGCAGATCGACTGCGGCATTGCCGGCGGCGTCGATACCACCTCCGATGCGCCGATCAGCGTCGGCGAAGGTCTGCGCAAAATCCTCCTGCAAGCCAACCGCGCCAAAACCACGGGCGACAAACTGAAAACCTTCCTGCAATTGCGTCCCCGGCACCTGATTCCCGAGTTCCCGCGCAATGGTGAGCCGCGCACCGGTTTGTCCATGGGCCAGCACTGCGAGTTGATGGCGCAGACCTGGAGCATTTCCCGTGAGGATCAGGATCGGTTGGCGCTGGAAAGTCACCACAAACTGGCCGCGTCCTACGCCGAAGGTTGGCACAACGATCTGATGACGCCGTACCTGGGCCTGACCCGCGACAACAACTTGCGCCCGGATTCGACACTGGAAAAGCTCGCCGCCCTCAAGCCCGCCTATGAGAAAAGCGCCAAGGGGACGCTGACCGCCGGCAATTCCACGCCGCTGACTGATGGTGCGTCGCTGGTGCTGCTGGGCAGTGAAGAGTGGGCGAAAGAACGCGGCTTGCCGATCCTCGCCTACCTGCGTGACGGCGAGGCGGCGGCGGTGGATTTCGTCAACGGTGCCGAAGGCCTGTTGATGGCGCCGGTGTATGCCGTACTGCGATTGCTGGCGCGCAACGGTTTGACCTTGCAGGACTTCGACTACTACGAAATCCACGAAGCCTTCGCCGCGCAGGTGCTCTGTACGCTGAAGGCCTGGGAGGATGCGGACTACTGCAAGACGCGCCTCGGCCTCGATGCGCCGTTGGGGTCGATCGACCGCAACCGGCTGAATGTCAAAGGCAGCTCGCTGGCGGCGGGGCATCCGTTTGCCGCCACGGGCGGGCGGATCGTGGCGAATCTGGCGAAGTTGCTGGATGCGGCGGGGAAGGGGCGGGGGTTGGTGTCGATTTGTGCGGCGGGTGGGCAGGGGGTCACTGCCATCATCGAACGCTGAAAACTGAATTGAAGTGAAACCCAATCCTGTGGGAGCGAGCCTGCTCGCGATAGCGGCGTGTCAGTCACACATGGGCTGGCTGATACACCGCTATCGCGAGCAGGCTCGCTCCTACAGGGGGATCACCGGTGTTGAATAGATTTGTGACATGGCTTAGCGTCGCCCTATCCGCCGTCCCGCAACACAAGGCCCGTCAATGCCGACCAACGGACAAGTGTCCCTCGAACGCAGCATCCCGCCCATCACCTCACTGCCGCGCCCGTTGTATGCCCGGGTCGAGAGCCTCAATGCCGGCTCATGGACCCCGGCCCATCGCCACGACTGGGTGCAGTTTTCCTATGCCATCAGCGGTGTTCTCGGGGTGCATACCGCCGAAGGAAGTTTCTTTGCGCCGCCGCAGTGGGGGATCTGGATTCCCGCGGATCTCGAGCATCAGGTGGTGACCTCGATGCGCGCCGAGATGCGCAGCCTCTATGTGCGTCGCGAGGATTGCCAATGGGCGGACGGGCGTTGCCGGGTGCTGGAAGTGACGCCGCTGGCCCGTGAGCTGATCAAGAGTTTTTGCCTGCTGCCGGTGGAATATCCACAGGGCGACAGCCAGGAAGCGCGGCTGGTGAGCGTGCTGCTGGATCAGCTGGCGACCTTGCCGGAAGTCGGGTTCTCCCTGCCGTTACCCCGCCATGAACGATTGCTGGGGCTGTGCAACGAGCTGATCGAAAACCCCGAGCACAACGTGACCCTGCAGGAGTGGGCCGAGTGTCTGGGCATGTCGGAGAAGACCCTGATGCGCCTGTTCCAGCGCGAGACCGGGTTGAGCTTTCGAGGCTGGCGCCAGCGCATGCGCTTGCTGTCGTCGCTGAGTTTGCTGGAGGAGGGGGACAGCGTGACCAATACCGCGCTGGCCTGTGGATATGATTCCACGTCGGCGTTTATTGCGGCGTTCAAGTCGTTGTTCGGGTTTACCCCGGGGGAGTTGTTCAAACAGTGACGGCCTCATCGCTGGCAAGCCAGCTCCCACAGGGATTTGCAGTGTCCTTGTAGGAGCGAGCCTGCTCGCGATTGGCCGCGAAGCGGCCACCGGGATTTCGGATCAGGTACGGAACCGACGCACCAACCCATCCAGCTCATTCGACAACCCGGCCAGGCTCTGGGAGTCCAGTCGTGCCGAGTTGGCCAGTTCCGCCACCAGCTGCGCATCGCCATGGATCTGGCTGATGTGGCGGTTGATGTCTTCGGCCACCTGGTGCTGCTGTTCCGCCGCCGTGGCGATCTGGGTGTTCATGTCGCGGATCACGTCCACCGATTCGCGGATCTGCCCGAAGCTGCTGCGCGCTTCGCCGATGCGCGCGACTGATTGCTGCGACACTTCCAGGCTGGCGTGCATCTGTTGCGTCACCTGGCTGGTGCGTTTGGCCAGGTTGCCCAGCAGCCCGTCGATCTCCGCCGTGGAGTCGGCGGTGCGCTTGGCCAGTGCCCGCACTTCGTCTGCCACCACTGCAAAACCGCGACCCTGTTCACCGGCACGCGCCGCCTCGATGGCCGCGTTCAGCGCCAGCAGGTTGGTCTGTTCGGCGATCGAACGGATGGTGCCGAGGATCGACTGAATGTCGTTGCTGTCGCGTTCCAGCTGTTGCATCGACTCGGCCGACTGCTCGATTTCCTGGCTCAGGCGATCCACGCTGCTGACTGCGGCGTCGATCTGCTGCTGGCCTTCGCGGGCCTGGCGCTGGCCGCTGTCGGCGGATTCGGCAGCCTGGCTGCACGAGCGCGCGACTTCGTTGGCGGTGGCGACCATTTCGTGGAACGCCGTGGACACCATATCCACCGCTTCACGCTGGCGCCCGGCCGCTTCGGCCATGTCGCTGGACACCTGGGTCGAGCTCTTGGAGGTCGCGAGGATCTTGCTCGCGGCGCCGCCAATGTTCTGGATCAGGTTGCGGATCGCGGCCAGGAACTGGTTGAACCAGTTGGCCAGTTGCGCGGTTTCGTCGCGGCCGCGGATTTCCAGGCTCTTGGTCAGGTCGCCTTCACCCTGGGCGATACCTTCCAGGCCATCGGCCACACCACGGATCGGCCGCACGATGACGCTGGCGAAACTGGCGCCGACGATGGCGAAGATCACCGCCAGTACGGCAGCGATGATCGCGATCAACCAGGTCAGTTGGGTCGCGGTGCTCATCACGTCGTTCTTTTTGATCAGGCCGATGAAGGTCCAGCCCAGTTGCTCCGACGGCCAGACGTTGGCCATGTAGTGCTCGCCGTCGAGTTCGACTTCGAGCACGCCTTTGCCGGCCTTGGCCAGTTGCGCATAGCCGTCGCCGAGGCTGTTCAGGGCCTTGAAGTTGTGCTCCGGCTTCTTCGGATCGACCAGCACGGTGCCGGTGTTTTCCAGCAGCATCAGGTAGCCGCTTTCCCCCAGCTTGATCTGCTTGACCAGCTCGGTCAGCTGCTTGAGCGACACGTCGATGCTGACCACGCCGCCGTTGGTGCCCAGCTTGTTATCAACAGTGCGAACGGTACTGACATAGGACGTGTCATTTTCAGCCCAGTAGTAGGCCTCGGTGCGGAACGGCTTGCCCGGTTTGGCCTGGGCCGCCTTGTACCATGGGCGCTGACGTGGGTCGTAGTTTGCCAGCTTGGCATCGTCCGGCCACGACACGTAACCGCCGGCCGCGGTACCGAGGATGGCATAGGCGTAGGACGGATGAGCGTTGCCCAGTTCCTGCAGGAAGCCGAAGACTTTTTTGTCCATCTCGCCCTGGGGAACGCTGGCGGCGTTGGAAGCCATGTAGGTCTTCAGGCTGTCGTCGGAGTTCGTGATCAGCGGTTGCTTGGCCAGGTACTCGACGTTCTGGCTGATGCCGTCGAAAAACAGTTGCATGGCATTGCTGACCTGGCGGATTTCACGACCGCTGCTGTCGACGAATCCATCCTGGGCATCACTGCGCAAGTTCAGCACAACGAGGGTGGCGACCAGCACCACGGGCAAGCAGGCGATGATTGCAAACGCCCAGGTCAACTTCTGTTTAATGTTCATCCGCGCTCCAGATTTTCTTGTAGGCCCACGCAGTGCAGATGACTCGGGGTTTATTGGCAGCCGTAAACGTTTTTGTTCAACCGCTTCCTTGAGGGCGACATCGCCAGTGCAAGGCAACGATTGTCGGACAAATCATTTTGTCACTCAGGGCTTCGGCTGTTGTCCGAGGAAATTGAGGACCGTTTGGAAAAAACCTTGAGTAGTGGCTATTTGATGGCGATTTCTGTCGTAAATGCCCTTGGTGCCTACGGACAAGGCCCGGTCTTGATCCTGCAAAGCCGCGGATTGGCCGCCGGTTTTCGTGATAAAACCGGCACATTGTGTGCATCGGTCATGTTCACAGGTCGGCACCCCCTCCCCGCCAGGGGAGGATTGCCGTATAACGAGTGACTTTCGCGTGTTTGGTAATAAAGGACCCAGAATAAAAGCTGATGAAGACTCCAAAACGCATTGAACCCCTGATCGAGGACGGTCTGGTCGACGAGGTGCTGCGCCCACTCATGAGTGGTAAAGAAGCAGCTGTTTATGTGGTGCGCTGCGGCAATCAGTTGCGCTGCGCGAAAGTCTACAAGGAGGCGAACAAACGCAGTTTTCGCCAGGCGGCCGAGTATCAGGAAGGCCGCAAGGTACGCAACAGCCGTCAGGCCCGGGCCATGGCCAAGGGTTCCAAGTTCGGCCGCAAGGAGGCCGAAGACGCCTGGCAGAACGCCGAAGTGGCGGCGCTGTTCCGCCTGGCCAATGCCGGCGTGCGGGTGCCCAAGCCGTATGACTTCCTCGAAGGCGTACTGCTGATGGAGCTGGTGGCCGACGAATACGGCGATGCCGCGCCGCGTCTGAACGACGTGGTGCTGGAGCCGGACCAGGCGCGCGAATATCACGCCTATCTGATTTCGCAGATCGTGCTGATGCTGTGTACCGGCCTGGTGCACGGTGACCTGTCGGAGTTCAACGTGCTGCTGACCCCGACTGGCCCTGTGATCATCGACTTGCCGCAAGCGGTGGACGCGGCGGGCAACAACCACGCCTTCAGCATGCTGGAGCGGGACGTGGGCAACATGGCGTCCTACTTCGGACGGTTTGCGCCGGAGTTGAAGAAGACTCGCTACGCCAAGGAAATGTGGGCCTTGTACGAGGCTGGCACCTTGCACCCGGGCAGCGTCCTGACCGGTGAGTTTGATGATCCGGAAGACCTGGCCGACGTCGGCGGTGTCTTGCGCGAGATCGAGGCGGCACGCCGGGACGAGGAGCGCAAGCAAGCGGCCCGCGCCGCGGACGATGCACCACCTGGCAAGACCGAAGAACCGCCACCACCGTGGATGCAGTGATCGGTTAAAACAAAAAACCGGCTTTGGCCGGTTTTTTTGTGGGCATCAATTCGACATTCATGTCGCCCATGAATCCGCCATCGCGAGCAAGCTCGCTCCCACAGTGTTCCGTTGTGTGGCATAGATAGCATTCACACCCGAGATCCCTGTGGGAGCGGGCTTGCCCGCGATGGCGTCGGTATGTCCAGCCTCAATGCGTCAGGCACGAACCGCTTCAGCACAACACCCCGACTCCAGATTCTTGAGAATCGGACAATCCGGCCGATGGTCCCCCTGACAATGCTCCACCAGATCCTGCAAGGTATCGCGCAACTGCCCCAGCTCGCGGATTTTCTGGTTCAACTCGTCGATGTGCTGTCGAGCCAGGGCCTTCACATCGGCACTGGCGCGCTGGCGGTCCTGCCAGAGGGTCAGCAGCTTGCCGACCTCTTCCAGGGAAAAACCCAGGTCCCGGGAGCGCTTGATGAACGCCAGGGTGTGCAGGTCGTCGTTGCCATAGAGCCGGTAGCCGCTGTCGGTGCGATGGGCCGCCTTGAGCAGGCCGATGGATTCGTAATAACGGATCATCTTTGCGCTCAGACCGCTTTGGCGGGCCGCTTGGCCGATGTTCATCGGTTGTCCTCCAGATCCTCGGGTTTCCAGGTTTTCAACAGTAGCGCATTGCTCACCACGCTCACACTCGACAACGCCATGGCCGCGCCCGCCAGCACCGGGTTGAGGAAGCCGAAAGCCGCCAGCGGAATGCCGATCAGGTTATAGACGAACGCCCAGAACAGATTTTGCCGGATCTTCGCGTAGGTCTTGCGGCTGATCTCCAGGGCCGCGGGCACCAGGCGCGGGTCGCCGCGCATCAGGGTGATCCCGGCGGCGTGCATGGCGACGTCGGTGCCGCCGCCCATGGCAATGCCGATATCGGCCGCCGCCAGTGCCGGCGCATCGTTGATTCCGTCGCCGACCATCGCCACCACCCCGGATTTCTTCAGGGCCGCGACTTCGGCCGCTTTGTCCGCGGGCAGCACTTCGGCGTGCACGCTGGTGATGCCCAGCGCATCGGCAACCACTTTAGCGCTGCCGCGATTGTCGCCGGTCAGCAGGTGGCTGCCGATGTGCCGCGCGTTGAGTTGTTGGACGGCCTGCAGCGCACCGGGTTTCAAGGTGTCACCGAAAGCGAACAGTCCCAACACCTGTGGTGCGGGGCTTTGCTCGATCAGCCAGGACAGGGTCCGGCCTTCGGTTTCCCAGGCGCTGGCCAGATCGGCCAGGGGCGGGGCGCTCAATCCGCTTTCCTCCAACAGACGCCGATTACCCAAGGCCAGCCGCCGGCCATCGAGGCTTCCGGCGATGCCGCGTCCGGTCAGGGATTGGCTGTCGCTGACGTCTGCCACGTTGAGGCCGCGTTGCGCACATTCATCCAGCACGGCCCTGGCCAGCGGATGCTCGCTGCCGCGTTGCAGGGCGCCGGCCAGTTGCAGCAGCCTGGCTTCGTCACCCTCGAGGGCCTGCAAATGTGCGATGCGCGGGGTGCCGGAAGTCAGGGTGCCGGTCTTGTCGAACACCACCGCGCTGACTTCGTGGGCACGCTCCAGGGCTTCGGCGTCCTTGATCAGAATCCCGTGGCGCGCCGCCACCCCGGTACCGGCCATGATCGCCGTCGGCGTGGCCAGCCCCAGCGCACAAGGGCAGGCGATCACCAGTACGGCGACGGCATTGATCAGCGCAGTTTCCAGGGGCGCGCCGTACAACCACCAGCCGATCAGGGTCGCCAGGGCCAGCAACAGCACCACCGGGACAAAGATCTGGCTGACTTTATCCACAAGTTTCTGGATCGGCGCTTTGGCAGCCTGGGCGTCTTCCACCAGCCGAATGATCCGCGCCAGCACCGTTTCGGCGCCGAGCGCCTGAGTGCGCACCAGCAGCCGGCCTTCGCCATTGATGGCACCACCGGTGACTTTATCGCCGGGCTGCTTGGGCACCGGCAGGCTCTCGCCGCTGATCAGCGCTTCGTCGGCATGGCTCTGGCCGTCGACGACTTCACCGTCCACCGGGAAGCGCTCGCCGGGTTTGACCAGCACCAGATCATTGACGCGCAGGGCGCTGATGGCGACGTCCTGTTCGCGGCCGTCGATCACCTGAATCGCCCGCTCCGGACGCAGCGCCTCCAAGGCGCGAATGGCGCTGGCGGTCTGGCGTTTGGCGCGGCTTTCCAGGTATTTGCCCAGCAGCACCAGCGCGATGACCACGGCCGACGCTTCGAAATAAAGATGCGGCATGCGCCCGGTGGCGGTGGCCCATTCGTAGACGCTCAAGCCGTAGCCGGCGCTGGTGCCCAGGGCGACCAGCAAATCCATGTTGCCGGCACCGGCGCGCACGGCTTTCCAGGCGGCGACATAAAACCGCGCACCGAAGATGAATTGCACCGGTGTGGCCAGCGCGAATTGCGCCCAGGCGGGGAGCATCCAGTGCACGCCGAACGGTTGCAGCAGCATCGGCAAGACCAGCGGCAAGGCGAGAACGATGGCCGCGATCAAGGCCCAGCGTTCGCGGTGCAGGCGGCTTTGTTGGGTATCGGTGGCCGGGTGATCGGCTTGCCAGACGCTGGCGGCGTAACCGGCCCTGGTCACGGCGCCGATCAGGGTTTGCGCATCGATCTGCCCCAGCAGCTCCAGATGCGCACGTTCGTTGGCCAGGTTGACGCTGACGCTCTTGACCCCCGGCACCTTGCTCAAGGCCCTTTCGACACGGCCGACGCAGGACGCGCAGGTCATGCCGTCGATGCTCAATTCCAGGCTTTGTTGCGGGACGCTGTAGCCGGCTTTGTGCACGGCCTCCATCAGCGCCGGGAGGCTGCCCGCCGGCGCTTGAACCCGCGCCTGTTCAGTGGCCAGGTTGACACTGACGGCACTGGCACCGATGACTTTGCTCAAGGCGCGCTCGACACGCCCGGCGCAACTGGCGCAGGTCATGCCGGCAATCGGCAGATCGAAAGTGGTGGATTCGGACATGGGGCACGCTCCCTGTAGAAGATGTCTACAGGATCAACCTTGCCATGTTGGCAAGGTCAAGCACCAATCTGAAGTTCACTTCAATCCTTGTGGGAGCGAGCTTGCTCGCGATGGCGATCTGTCAGTTGTGCAGATGTTGGCTGATACACCGCTATCGCGAGCAGGCTCGCTCCCACAGGGATTTATGTCAGTACCCGAGGCCTGCGCGCTTGAGGTACATCCCTTCCTGCGTCATCGCAATCCGGTACTTCTGCACTTCACCCGCGCGCAGCGTGATGTCCTGCGAACCCGGCGCCAGCATGCCCGGATTGCAACCCGGTACCTGGCCCGGCAGCAACTTGAGGCGCAGGGAGACATTGCCCGGCGGCAGGTTGAACGAGGTGCTTTGCTCCTGGAACAGCCGCGCGGACAACTGGTCGTGGATGTACACGCCAATTTCGCAACTGGTCGCGACTTCCAGTCGCTCGCGGGAAATGATCAGCACGCCATAGTCTTCCCCGGCGGCATGGGCCGAAGGCATGGCGGCAATAAGGCCGAGCAGGCCAAACAGGCTGAAAGCTGACCAGCGCATCGCTGAATCTCCTGAGTTCGAAACATGAATGGACGCAGCTTGGCCGAGCGCGGCGCCAATTGCCAGCCCGGCAGATCACTTCAGAACTTGACCTTGCCATGGTGGCAAGCTCGACACTGGCGGCAATCTCACTCAACAGCCTTATAAAAGGAGTTGTCCATGCAAGTGTTCAATGTCGAAGGCATGTCCTGCGGTCACTGCGTCAAGGCCATCACCGAAGCGGTCCAGGCCAGGGACCCAGCGGCCAGCGTGCGTGTCGACCTGGCGGCCAGGGAAGTCGGCGTCGAGTCGGCCTTGACGGCGGAGCAGGTGATCGCAGCGATCAGTGAAGAAGGCTACGAAATCAAAATTGCCTGAAGAGTGGCGCGCCCCTTGTAGGAGCGAGCCTGCTCGCGATAGCGGCTTAACATTCAACATTGATGTTGCCTGGCACACCGCTATCGCGAGCAGGCTCGCTCCTGCAGTATTTTTTTGCGTTCACCCATGAGTTTTTAATAGTTAGCGAGCTATCGGAATGTTCAAGGCGTCCATGCGCGGCTAGACTGTCGGGCTGCCGACTTCTGCCCAACTGGATGCCTGATGAATTTCCGCACGATCCTTATTCTTGGCGCCTTGAGCGCTTTCGGTCCGCTGGCGATCGATTTCTATCTGCCGGCGTTCCCGGCCATGGCGCAGGCCTTCGGCACGGACGAAAAACACGTTCAGTTGACGCTTGCGGCGTACTTCCTGGGGTTGTCCATCGGGCAACTGGGTTACGGGCCGGTGGCGGATCGGTTCGGCCGGCGCATTCCGCTGTTGGCCGGTGTCGCGCTGTTTACCCTGGCTTCGTTGGCATGCGCCTATGCGCCGAATCTGGAATGGCTGATTGGCGCGCGGTTTATCCAGGCATTGGGCGGCTGCGCGGGGATGGTGATTTCCCGGGCGGTGGTCAGCGACAAGTGTGATGCGGTAGGGGCAGCCAAGGTCTTTTCGCAGCTGATGCTGGTGATGGGCCTGGCGCCGATTCTCGCGCCGATGCTGGGCGGCCTGCTGGTCAACACCAGCGGCTGGCAGTCGATCTTTCTGGTGCTGACCGGTTTCAGCGCCTTGGCCGGATTGGCCGTGGCCCTCGGTTTGCCGGAAAGCCTGCCGGCCCATGTTCCGCGTCAGCCGCTGTCCGGGGCGTTGCGCCAGTACGGCCGCCTGCTCACCGATTCGGTGTTCCTCGGCCACGCCCTGACCGGCGGTATCGCCATTGCCGGCATGTTTGCGTACATCGCCGGCTCGCCGTTCGTCTTCATCAAGCTCTATGGCGTGCCGGCCGAGCATTTCGGCTGGCTGTTCGGCACCAACGCCGCGGGCTTCATCCTGGTGGCGCAAGTCAATGCGCGGTTGCTGTCCAAGCGTGGGCCGGCGTTCCTCCTCGCTCGCGCAGTTTGGGTTTACTTCGGCGCCGGACTGACCCTGTTGGCGGTCAGTGCCTTGCACACCGAGAAACTGTGGCCGCTGTTGATTCCATTGTTTATCTGCATCGCCAGCCTGGGCTGCATCATTCCCAATGCCTCGGCCTGTGCAATGAACGGCCAGGGCGCGCGGGCGGGCAGCGCGTCGGCGATGCTCGGCTGCCTGCAATTCAGTGTTGCAGCCGGCGCCGCCGCGCTGGTGGGTGTTTTACACGACGGCAGCGCCATGCCGATGGCCATGGTCATCAGCCTGTGTGGAGCATTGGTGGTGAGCGCAGCCATGCTCACCCGGCGTCTACAGAATGCCCGGGCGTTGGCGCAAGCTCAGGTCTGAGTAGGGCCTCAGCCGACAGCGCGTTGCTGACGATTGGGTATCTGATGGGGCGCTTGCAGGCGCGCTTCGAGGGTCGTGGTGAAGGCGCGTGCTTCGGCTTCACTGCGGAATGTCACGGCGTGTTGGTCCAGGCGTACCTGCCACTGGGACTTTGCCAATTCTTTTATCAGGATCTTCATTACTGACCTCCTCAACTAAAAGATTGTCTCGCAGAGATCTCGAGTGTAGACCTGAAAACGATCAACATTGTGACAAGGATCAACTGTCGGACTGACGGCAAATGATCGCCACCCGCGGCCGCAGGTGGCGATTTTTGGATCCTTTTTCAGAACCCTTCCAACACGATCTTGCCCTTGGATTTACCGCTTTCCAGCAGGGCATGGGCACGCCGCAGATTGGCCGCATTGATGGTTCCAAAGTGCTCGCCGACCGTGGTTTTCAACGTTCCGGCATCGATCAATTGCGCCACGCGATTGAGCAGTTTGTGCTGCTCGATCATGTCCGGGGTTTCGAACAGCGAGCGGGTGTACATGAACTCCCAGTGCAGGGACAGGCTCTTGCGCTTGAGCTTGGTCACATCCAGGGATTTGGGGTCATCGATCAATGCCAGTTTGCCCTGTGGCGTCAACGCTTCGATCAATTGATCGAGGTGATGATCGGTCTGGGTCAGGCTGGCAACGTGGGTCACCTGAGCAATGCCGGCCTGTTTCAGCGCTTCGCTCAGTGGCTGGCTGTGATCGATCACCCGGTCGGCGCCCAGCTCCTTCACCCAGCTCTGGGTCTGTGGACGCGATGCGGTGCCGATCACGTTCAGGCCGGTAAGTTGTTTCGCCAGTTGGGTGAGGATCGAGCCGACACCGCCGGCGGCACCGACGATCAGCAGGCTCTGGCCTTCATCGTTTTTGCCTTCGCGAATTTGCAGGCGCTCGAATAGCAATTCCCATGCGGTGATCGCGGTCAGGGGCAGGGCGGCCGCTTCAGCGAAACCGAGGGTTTTCGGCATATGGCCGACGATCCGCTCATCCACCACATGCAGCTCGCTGTTGCCGCCGGCACGGGCGATGGAGCCGGCGTAAAACACTTTGTCGCCGGCCTTGAACAGGGTCACGTCACTGCCCACGGCCTTGACCACGCCGGCCACATCCCAACCCAGCACCTTCGCTGCGCCGCCTTCAGGCTGCACGTTCTGACGGACCTTGGTGTCCACCGGGTTGACCGAAATGGCTTTGACTTCCACCAACAGGTCACGGGGCCCGGCGACCGGCTCCGGCAGTTCGATGTCTTGCAGGGATTTTTCGTCGCTGATCGGCAGGGACGCGTAGTAGGCAATGGCTTTCATCAGGGGCTCCTGAAACGGGGTGATTTCGATGGGGAGATGATTGGTTATTTCTGCCGAAGAAAAAACCCGCTAAAAGAGCAGTCTCTTTCAATATTTTTTTGATAATGGATTTCGCATGCTGCGTTTCGATGATTTGCAGTTGTTCGTCCGGGCCGCGGATCTGGGCAGCCTGTCGGCGGCCGCACGGGGCATGGATATGTCGGCGGCGGTGGCCAGTGCGGCGCTCAAGCGCATCGAGCAACAGCTCGGCGCACGCTTGCTCACCCGGTCGACCCGCAGCCTGCGCCTGACCGCCGAAGGTGAGGGCTTTCTGGAATATGCCCGGGCGGCCCTTAGCAACCTCGATGAGGGGCGGCGGTTATTGGCCAGTGGCCAGGACCAGGTCAGTGGCGTGTTGCAGCTGTCGGCACCGTCGGACTTCGGCCGCAACCTGCTGCTGCCCTGGCTGGACGAGTTCCAGCGCGAGCACCCGAGGCTGACTGTGCGTCTATTGCTGGGCGACCGCATCGCCGATCTGTTCCGCCAGCCGGTGGACATCGCCCTGCGCTACGGCGAGCCGGAAGATTCCAGCCTGGTGGCGCTACCTGTCGCCGCGCACAACCGGCGCGTGCTCTGTGCCGCGCCGAGCTATCTCGCGCGGCATGGCGAGCCACGCCAGCTCGAGCAATTGGCGCAGCACAATTGCCTGCTGTACATGCTTGGCAGTCGGGTACACGACCACTGGAGTTTTCACGACGGTAAACGCGAGGTCGGCCTGACCGTCAGCGGTGACCGTTTCAGTGACGATGCCGATGTGGTGCGGTTGTGGGCCGTGGCGGGCGCCGGGATTGCCTATAAATCCTGGCTCGATGTGGCCGCCGATGTCTTGGCGGGCCGCTTGAAGGTGCTGATGCCGGAACTGCTCTGCGAGCGCGCTCCGCTGAATTTGTTGTGCGCCCATCGCGCACAATTGAGTAAGCCTGTGAACCTGCTGCGGGAAATGCTTGCCAGCCGATGCGCTGCATTGAGCAGTCGTTTTCCGGGGTTAACGGGAATCGGTCATTAATCGCAGGAAAAAAGCGAAATTTCCCTCAGGGACTATCAGCATCATGGATTTGCAAAGGGCAGGAACCCGCGTTCGGCCCGCCTATACTAGCGCCTCTCACGTACGCACCGTCGGACACAGTTGCGAGGCCCTTCCACAGGCTTCCAGCTTGCTCCACACCCTTTCGCGAGGCCGTCTCGAAGCCAGCCCGGAGATGGCCGGGTTGGGCGAAGACTTTGCGCGGCTTTTAGCGTTTTCCACGGATTGGACGACGGTGCATTTGTGGTCAAGATGCCTCCGAGCAGCAGACGAACGATTCAACAGGGAGTGAATTCATGGAACATGCACCTTGCATCAGCCAGATAGCCACCTTGCTGGCTGACCCCAAGCGCAGCGCAATGATGTGGGCCTTGATGGACGGCACAGCGCGACAGGCCGAGGAGTTGGCCCTGCTGGCCGGCCTGTCACCGTCTTCGGCCAGTGCCCACCTGGGGCGCTTGTCCACAGGTGGACTGTTGAAAGTCGAAACCCGTGGACGAAAGCGCTTCTTCCGCCTTGCGACGCCTGAAGTCGGTGCCGCGATCGAGGCGCTGGCCAGTGCGACGCTGGCCAGTTCCCCCCAGGACATTCCAAGTATTTTCAGACACGCCACGCCCCTGGCCAAACCCCAGGCCAGGCGCTCGTCGTTGTTGCGCGCGCGGCTGTGCGACGATCATCTGGGCGGCACGCTGGCTGCGGATCTGTATCAGAGGCTGCTGGAGGCGGGCTGGATCGAACAGTTCGATCAGCGGGTGACCATCACGCTCAAGGGCTCGACGGAGTTGGCCGCGCGGGGCGTGTTCATCCAGGCACTGGCCCACCGTAACGGCAAGTCGGCGTGTGCCTGTCCTGACTGGAGCGAAAGACGCCCGCACATGGGCGGCTCGCTCGGGGCGGCGTTGTTGCAGCTGTTCATGCAGTCTGGCTGGCTGAGCCTGCCGGGTGATTCACGGGCTTTGCAGCTGACCGTTGCCGGGCAGCGCGAAATCCACCGCTTCGCCAGGGAAACCGAGATGGAAATGGCGTTGTAGGAGGGACGCGAATGTAAATGTGGGAGCGAGCCTGCTCGCGATGGCGGTGTGTCAGTCACCGATGATGTCGACTGACACTCCCTCTTCGCGAGCAGGCTCGCTCCCACATTGGTTTGTGGTGGTCTTACGGTTTCACCAACCGCGCATCCAGGCTGTTCTGCGCCAGGCGCTTTGCCTGGGCCTGGGTCATGCCCAGATGGGTGTGCAGCGCATGGAAGTTCTCGGTGACGTAGCCGCCGAAGTACGCCGGATCATCCGAGTTCACCGTCACTTTCACGCCACGTTCCAGCATGTCGAGAATGTTGTGCTGCGACATGTGATCGAACACGCAGAGCTTGGTGTTGGACAGCGGGCACACGGTCAACGGGATCTGTTCGTCGATAATCCGCTGCATCAGGCGCTCGTCTTCGATAGCGCGCACGCCATGGTCGATGCGCTGGATTTTCAGCAGGTCGAGGGCTTCCCAGATGTACTCGGGCGGACCTTCTTCACCGGCGTGAGCGACAGTCAGGAAGCCTTCGCCACGGGCACGGTCGAACACGCGCTGGAACTTGCTCGGCGGGTGGCCCATCTCGGAGCTGTCCAGGCCAACGGCGACAAAGGCCTCACGGAACGGCAGCGCCTGGTCGAGGGTTTTCTCGGCTTGCTCTTCGCTCAGGTGGCGCAGGAAGCTCAGGATCAAACCGCTGGTGATGCCCAGTTGTTGCTCACCGTCCTTCAGTGCGGCGGCGATACCGTTCAGCACCACCTCGAACGGGATGCCACGGTCAGTGTGGGTCTGGGGATCGAAGAACGGTTCGGTGTGAATCACGTTCTGCTCTTTGCAGCGCAGCAGGTAGGCCCAGGTCAGGTCGTAGAAATCCTGGGACGTTTGCAGCACGCCGGCGCCCTGGTAGTACAGGTCGAGAAACTCTTGCAGGTTGTTGAAGGCGTAGGCCTTGCGCAGGGTTTCGACATCGCTCCACGGCAGGGCGATCTTGTTGCGTTCGGCCAGGGCGAACAGCAGCTCGGGCTCCAGCGAACCCTCCAGATGCAAGTGCAGTTCTGCCTTGGGCAGGGCGTTGAGCCAGTCGTACATATTCTTTTCTCATCAGGTGCAGATGGTGGGCATTCTACAGGCGCCAGCAGAAACAATCGGTAAAACCTGACCGAAAGGTTCATAAGCCCGGCCCGACTTGAAACATCAATGGGCTAAGGTCTAACGAAACATTAGCAGCGCTGCGCAGTCAGTCGCTTATCAACTTCGCTATTGCAAGCGCAGTAGCAAAAGGCTCGCCATGCTCACGATCCTCAAACAGGAAAGCTTTCTGCTGCTGGCGGTGCTCGCCGCCATGGTTGCGTTCCCGCTGGAGCATTGGCTGCTGCACAGCGGGCAGGCGGTCGCGCTGAGCGCCGGGCTGGTGTTGATCGCGTTCATCATTGCCGCCTCGATGCGCGTGGCCCATCAGGCCGAATTGCTCGCGGAAAAAGTCGGTGATCCCTACGGCACCATGATCCTGACCCTGGCCGCTGTGCTGGTGGAAGTGGTGATCCTGGCGATCATGATGAGCAACGAAGCCTCGGCGACTTTGGTGCGCGACACGATTTATTCGGCGGTGATGCTCGACATCAACGGCATCCTCGGCCTGGCGGCGTTGATGGGCGGGCTCAAGCATGGCGAACAGTCCTACAACGATGATTCGGCACGCAGCTACAGCGTGATGATTCTCACCGCCATGGGCGTGTCGATGGTGGTCCCGGAGTTCATTCCCGAAGCGCGCTGGAAGCTGTATTCGGCGTTCACCATTGGCGCGATGGTGGTGCTCTACGCCCTGTTCCTGCGCATGCAGGTCGGGCCCCACAGTTACTTTTTCAGCTACAGCTACCCGGACAAACGCCGCAGGAAAGAGCCGTTGGAGCAAGAGCCGAAGCCGGTCAGCCTGGCGCTGTCCATTGGCATCCTGGTGTTCGGCGTGGTGGTGATCGGCGCCCTGGCGGAGGTGATGTCCAAGACCCTCGATCTGGGCCTGGAGGGGACGGGGGCACCGCCGGTGGTCACGGCGATCCTGGTGGCGACGATCTCTGCGGCGCCTGAGATTCTGACGGCGTTGCGCGCGGCGCTGGCCAACCGCATGCAGTCGGTGGTCAACATCGCGTTGGGTGCGTCGCTGTCGACGGTGATCCTGACGGTGCCGGTGATGGAAGCGATGGCGCTCTACACCGGCCAGCCCTTCCAGATGGCGATGACCCCGGTGCAGACCGTGATGATCTTCATCACCCTGATCGTCAGCGCGATCAACCTCAATGACGGAGAGACCAATGCCATCGAAGGCATGACGCACTTTGTGCTGTTTGCGACGTTCATCATGTTGTCGCTGCTCGGCCTTTGAGCCCCAAAAACCACTGTGGGAGCGAGCCTGCTCGCGATGACGGATCATCAGTCGACCCACAAATGACTGACAGACCGCTATCGCGAGCAGGCTCGCTCCCACAGGTTTTACCGGGGTATCAGGAACCGGCGATCAGTTGCCGCGCCGCCTGGCTGTGATCGGCAATCAACCCCTTCAAATCCAGCCCCTCGACCTGTCCGTCAATCACTCGCCACTTACCACCGACCATCACCCGATCCGCCCGGTCCGCGCCGCACAGCAGCAGCGCCGACACCGGATCGTGGCTGCCGGAGAAGCGCAGTTCATCCAGCTTGAACAGTGCCAGGTCAGCCTGTTTGCCGACGGCCAGTTCACCGATATCGCTGCGGCCGAGCAGCTGTGCCGAGCCTTTGGTGGCCCAGCCCAGCACGCGTTCCGGAGTGATCTTCTCCGCGCCGTAACGCAGGCGCTGGATGTACAGCGCCTGACGCGCTTCGAGGATCATGTTCGACGCATCGTTGGAGGCCGAGCCGTCCACGCCCAGGCCCAACGGCGCCCCGGCGTCGGTCAATTCGATGCTCGGGCAGATGCCGGAAGCCAGGCGCATGTTCGAGCTAGGGCAATGGCAGATGCCGGTGCCGGCGGCGCCGAGGCGGGTGATTTCATCCGGGTTGAAGTGGATGCCGTGGGCCAGCCAGGTGCGTGGGCCGAGCCAGCCGACGCTGTCCAGATAATCCACGGTGCGCAGGCCGAAGCGTTGCAGGCAGAAATCTTCTTCGTCGAGGGTTTCCGCCAGATGTGTGTGCAGGCGCACATCGAGCTTGTTCGCCAGTTCGGCGCTGGCGGACATGATTTCCGGGGTCACCGAGAACGGCGAGCAGGGTGCCAGGGCGATCTGGATTTGCGCGCCGTCTTCGCGTTCGTGGTATTCGGCGATCAGGCGCTGGCTGTCGTCGAGAATCACCTGGCCTTCTTGCACGGTCTGCTGCGGTGGCAGGCCGCCATCCTTCTCGCCCAGGCTCATGGAACCGCGCGTCAGCATGGCGCGCATGCCAAGTTCGCGCACGCTCTCGACTTGCACGTCGATGGCGTTCTCCAGTCCGTCCGGGAACAGGTAGTGGTGGTCGGCGGCCGTGGTGCAGCCGGACAACAGCAGCTCGGCCAGCGCGACTTTGCTGGCCAGCGCGAGCTTTTCAGGTGTCAGGCGCGCCCAGACCGGATACAGGGTTTTCAGCCACGGGAACAGCGGCTGGTTGACCACCGGCGCCCAGGCGCGGGTCAGGGTTTGATAGAAGTGGTGATGGGTGTTGATCAGCCCCGGCAGGATCACATGTTCGCGGGCATCGAATACTTGTCCACAGGGTACGGACGGTTGCTGGCCGGCGCCGAGCACTTCGACGATCACACCGTCTTGTAGCACCAGGCCGCCACGGGCATCGAGACCGTTGGCCGTGAAAATGGCGAGGGGATTTTTTAACCAGGTACGGGTCGCAGGCATGTTGGCCGGCTCCTCTGAAAGTTGGGTTCAGGGTTGCCAGCTCAGTGTTGCCCTGTCTGCTGATCCAGGGTCGCCGGGGAGGCGAGGTGCGAAGTGTCGATCAAAAGATCTCAATGGGCAAGCCCGGACCGACAGAACAACGAAGCACCCTGTAGGAGCCGAGCTTGCTCGCGATGGCGGTGGGTCTGGTCCATTGTTTTTGACTGGCACACCGCCATCGCGAGCAAGCTCGGCTCCTGCAAAAGCAAGGCCGTGGTGATTACCAGGGAATCGTCTCACCCCGGTAGTTCACAAAATGATGCCCGCCCTTGCCGACATAGGCGTTCACCTGATCGACCAGTCCTCGGGTGCTGGTTTGCACATCAATGTCGGCACCTTCACCGCCCATGTCGGTTTTCACCCAGCCCGGGTGCAGGGACAGCACCGTGAGGTTCTGTTCGCCCGATTGCTGGTTCAATTGCGTGACAAAGCTGTTGGTCATGGAGTTCAGCGCGGCCTTGCTGGCCTTGTACAGCGCCAGTTCCGGTGCATCGGGCATGGTCACGCTGCCGAGCACCGAACTCATGAACGCCAGCACGCCGGTGTCCGGGCGGATCTGGCCCACGAAGTGCTGGGCGAGGTTGATCGGCGCCACGGCGTTGGTGAAAAACAGCTGGCCGACTTCGGCCAGCGTTGCGCCGCCCGGCGTTTGCACGTCCGGGCCTTTGACGCCGGCATTGACGAACAGCAGATCGAACACTTCGCCCTTGAGTTGCTGGCTCAGGGCGATCACCGCTTGCTGATCGTCCATGTCGAGTTTCTCGATCCGTACTTTGCCCAATGCTTTCAGGGCCTCGGCATTCTGTGGGTTGCGCACGGTGGCGGTGACTTGCCAGCCATCGGCCAGCAGGGTTTTCACCAGACCGAGGCCCAGCCCCCGGGAGGCACCGATGATGAGTGCGGTTTTTGCCTTGGACATGAGTGGCTTCCTGGATAAATGAGGGTCACGGATTCAATAGACAGCGATGGCTGGACCTATGCTGCAACGCCTGATGCGAGGCGTCGAGTTGATTGTTGGCTGGCAGGCCTGTGTGCTGGAGGTTTTGCTCAAAAAATGATCAGTCGCGTGCAAGCCATGTCCGGCATGGGGCGGCGACGGGAATGAACGGGTTATCCACAGATTGCTCCACAGTATTTGTGCGCAAGCTCAAAGGTCGGGCATAAGCGCGAGTTGGCTATCTTCCAAAAGTGATAAACCAACCTAAGTATCTGTTTTTAATTGAATTTGTATTTTCTGATGGCAAATTGGACGAAAAGTGAACAAATCCCGCAAACCCTTATGACAGAAGGGTTACAGCGGTATGTGCTCAGGTTATCCACAGCCGGGTGCACAGCAGATGTGGGCAAATATTCGAGGCTGGGGATAACCAGAAGGTTCTAAAAAATCGCAGCCTTCAACGCTGCAGCAGAATGCGCCCGCGGCTCAAATCGGCCAGCAGTTTCTGCAGCGTTTCAATCTGCGCTTCGCCTACCGCCAGCTGCAGTTCGACACCATTGGCGGTGAAATCTTCCTGCACCACCAGCCCGCCGAGTTCCGCGACCCTCAACTTCACCAGCGCCAACTCGCTAAACGCGCAGGCACAACGCAGGGGTACCCGGCTGATCAGCTCGATCTTCGGCGCTGCCTGCAGGCATTTATTGGCGCCACCGCCATAGGCTCGGGCGAGTCCACCTGTGCCCAGTTGAATGCCGCCGTACCAGCGAATCACCAGCACCGCGACCTGATCGCAATCCTGCGCCTCGATCGCCGCCAGAATGGGCCGGCCAGCGGTGCCGCCGGGTTCGCCGTCATCGGTGCTGCGGTATTGATCGCCGAGCTTCCACGCCCAGCAGTTGTGCGTGGCGTTCAGATCGCTGTGCTGCTCGATAAACGTCTGCGCGTCGGCAGGGCTGGCGATGGGGGAGGCGAAGGTAATGAAACGGCTTTTGCGAATTTCTTCGCGGTATTCGCAAAAGCCGCTGAGGGTAAATGGCATAGGTGTCTTAAATGCTTGGCTTCAGGCCGCAGCCCTTGAGAATGATGCGGATCAGGTTGTTGCCAGCGTCTTCCATATCCTGTTTGGTCAACTTGCTGCGCCCGCTGACACGGCAGATCTGGGTGGCGAAATCGGCGTAGTGCTGGGTGCTGCCCCACAACAGGAAAATCAGATTGACCGGATCGACCGGGTCCATTTTGCCGGCGTCGATCCAGGCCTGGAACACCGCGGCCCGACCCTGGAACCAGGCGCGGTAGTCCTGGTTGAAATACTCGGTCAGGCATTCGCCACCACTGATGACCTCCATGGCGAAAACCCGTGAAGCTTGCGGCTGGCGCCGGGAAAACTCCATTTTCGCGCGGATGTAGCGGGTCAGGGCCTCTGCCGGATCGTCTTCGGCGGTCAGTGTATTGAAAGTGCTATCCCACAGCTGAAGGATGTTGCTCAACACCGCCACGTACAAACCGAGTTTGTTGGTGAAGTAATAATGCAGGTTCGCCTTGGGCAAGCCGGCATTCTGGGCGATGGTGTTCATGCTGGTGCCTTTGAACCCGTGACGGGCGAACTCGTCTTCGGCGGCTTTGATGATGGTCTCTTCGTTCTTCTGACGAATGCGGCTGGCGGGTTTGCCGCCGTGAGCTGGGACTTCAAAGGTCATAGGCACTTCCGGTCAGGTGGATGTGGGCGGCGAGTGCGTTGATAGCGCACCCACAAGCTGCAGACAAGTCTACCGCAACCCCTGTAGGAGCCGAGCTTGCTCGCGATTGCGCCAGTTCAGTCACCATGAATGTTGAATGTCAGTCCGCTATCGCGAGCAAGCTCGGCTCCTGCAGGGACGGTGGTGTTCAACGTGTCGCGGCCAGACTCTCCAGAAAACTCTCCAGCACCAGGTGCGGGCGACGCCCCTTGCGGGTGACCGAGGCGAGGCTCAGGTCATAGAAGCGCGCTTTGGGTTTCAGTGCGCGCAGGCGGCCTTGCTGAACCCAAAGGCTGGCGTAGTGATCCGGCAGGTAACCGATGTAGCGCCCGGTTAGAATCAGGAAGGCCATGCCTTCGCGGTCGGAGGCGCTGGCGGTGCAATTGAGCGCCTGGTAATGCGCCTGGATTTCCACCGGCAAGCGAAAGGTCGGGGCGATGGCGTCCTGTTGATTGAGGCGCGCATCGTCCAGCTGTTTGTCGTCGACGTAGAACAGCGGATGGCCCACTGCGCAATACAGCAGCGAGCGCTCGCTGTAGAGCGGTTGATATTCCAGCCCCGACAATGCGCTGGCTTGCGGTACCACGCCGACATGCAAGCGGCCGTCGAGCACGCCTTGCTCCACCTCATTGGGCGGGATCATGCGGATCTGGATCTGCACATCCGGCCCGCGCTCCTTCAACTGGGCCAGCGCATGGGTGATGCGCATGTGAGGCAGGGTGACCAGGTTGTCGGTCAGGCCGATGGTCAACTCGCCGCGCAAGTGCTGGTGCAGGCCGTTGACCTCGGTGCGAAAGCTTTCCAGCGCACTTAATAGCTGCAATGCCGATTGGTAGACCTCGCGGCCTTCTTCGGTCAGGGAAAATCCTGCACGGCCGCGCTGGCACAGGCGCAGGCCGAGGCGCTGTTCCAGATCGCTCATTTGCTGGCTAATGGCCGAGCGACCAATGCCGAGCACGCTCTCGGCGGCAGAGAACCCACCGGACTCAACCACGCTGCGAAAGATCCGCAACAGGCGAATATCAAAGTCGCTGACTTGCGCCAGTGGGTCGGGACGGCGGCTGCTCATGGGGATGGCTCGATAGTTTAGCCAGTGGCTGACTAAAGGTTAGAAAAGTTGGATTTCACCGACTTTATCCTCGTGTCAATTTAGCTGCAACAACGCTTTTCAATCCCTGCGCCGCTTATTGCCTTGCGAGGTTCCACCCATGAATTTGCCTGAAAACGCACCGACTTCTCTGGCCAGCCAACTGAAGCTCGATGCGCACTGGATGCCGTACACCGCCAACCGTAACTTCCAGCGTGACCCGCGCCTGATCGTGGGCGCCGAAGGCAGCTGGCTGATCGACGACAAGGGCCGCAAGGTCTATGACTCGCTGTCGGGCCTGTGGACCTGTGGTGCCGGTCACACCCGCAAGGAGATTCAGGAAGCGGTCGCCAAGCAACTGGGCACCCTCGATTACTCCCCAGGCTTTCAGTACGGCCACCCGCTGTCGTTCCAGCTGGCGGAAAAAATCACCGACCTGACGCCTGGCAACCTGAACCATGTGTTCTTCACCGACTCCGGCTCCGAATGTGCCGACACCGCGGTGAAGATGGTGCGCGCCTACTGGCGCCTGAAGGGCCAGCCGGCCAAGACCAAAATGATCGGTCGCGCCCGTGGCTATCACGGCGTAAACATCGCCGGCACCAGCCTGGGCGGCGTCAACGGCAACCGCAAACTGTTCGGTCAGGCGATGATGGACGTCGACCACCTGCCGCACACGTTGCTGGCGAGCAATGCCTTCTCGCGCGGCATGCCGGAGCAGGGCGGTATCGCTCTGGCCGATGAGCTGCTGAAACTGATCGAGCTGCACGATGCCTCGAACATCGCCGCCGTGTTCGTCGAGCCATTGGCCGGTTCCGCTGGCGTACTGGTGCCACCTCAGGGTTACCTCAAGCGTCTGCGTGAGATTTGCGATCAGCACAGCATCCTGCTGGTGTTCGACGAAGTGATCACTGGTTTCGGTCGTACCGGCACCATGTTCGGCGCCACCACCTTTGGCGTGACCCCGGACCTGATGTGCATCGCCAAGCAAGTCACCAATGGCGCGATCCCGATGGGCGCGGTGATTGCCAGCTCCGAGATCTACCAGACCTTCATGAACCAGGCCACGCCTGAATACGCTGTGGAATTCCCGCACGGCTACACCTATTCCGCTCACCCGGTAGCTTGCGCCGCGGGCCTGGCTGCACTCGACCTGCTGCAAAAGGAAAACCTGGTGCAGAGCGTGGCCGAAGTCGCGCCGCATTTCGAAAATGCACTGCACGGCCTGAAAGGCACGAAAAACATCATCGACATCCGCAACTACGGCCTGGCCGGTGCCATCCAGATCGCACCGCGTGACGGCGATGCCATCGTGCGTCCATTCGAGGCGGGCATGGCGCTGTGGAAAGCCGGCTTCTACGTACGCTTCGGCGGCGACACCCTGCAGTTCGGCCCAACCTTCAACAGCAAGCCGCAGGATCTGGATCGCCTGTTCGACGCGGTTGGCGAAGTGCTGAGCAAACTCGACTGATTTGACGCAACAGCACATCTATATAGAAGGCGCCCTTCAGAGGGTGCCCGTGGACACATTTCCAGGAGCTTTCATGAGCGTTATTCCGCATTTGATCAACGGTGAGCTGATCACCGAAACCGGCCGTAGCACCGACGTGTTCAACCCGTCCACCGGTCAGGCGATCCACAAGCTGCCACTGGCCAGCCGTGAAACCATCCAACAGGCTATCGACGCGGCCAAGGCTGCCTTCCCGGCCTGGCGCAACACCCCGGCGGCCAAACGTGCCCAGGTGATGTTCCGCTTCAAGCAACTGCTGGAGCAGAACGAGGCGCGCATCGCCCAACTGATCAGCGAAGAACATGGCAAGACCCTGGAAGACGCTGCCGGTGAATTGAAGCGCGGCATCGAGAACGTCGAGTTCGCCTGTGCGGCACCGGAAATCCTCAAGGGCGAGTACAGCCGCAACGTCGGCCCGAACATCGATGCCTGGTCGGACTTCCAGCCGCTGGGCGTAGTGGCCGGCATTACGCCGTTCAACTTCCCGGCCATGGTGCCACTGTGGATGTACCCACTGGCGATCGTCTGCGGCAACTGCTTCATCCTCAAGCCATCCGAGCGTGATCCGAGCTCGACACTGCTGATCGCACAACTGCTGCTGGAAGCGGGTCTGCCAAAAGGCGTGCTGAGCGTGGTCCATGGTGACAAGGCTGCAGTAGACGCGCTGATCGAAGCGCCTGAAGTCAAAGCACTGAGCTTCGTTGGTTCAACGCCGATTGCCGAATACATCTACGCCGAAGGCACCAAGCGCGGCAAACGCGTCCAGGCATTGGGCGGGGCCAAGAACCATGCGGTGCTGATGCCGGATGCGGATCTGGACAACGCCGTCAGCGCACTGATGGGCGCTGCCTACGGTTCGTGCGGTGAGCGCTGCATGGCGATTTCCGTGGCTGTCTGCGTGGGCGATCAGGTTGCCGATGCACTGGTGGCCAAACTGACTCCGCAGATCAAGGCGCTGAAAATCGGCGCAGGTACTTCGTGCGGCCTGGACATGGGGCCGCTGGTCACCGGTCAGGCACGAGACAAGGTCAGCGGTTATGTCGAGGACGGTGTAGCGGCGGGCGCGACCCTGGTGGTCGACGGCCGTGGTCTGAGCGTGCCGGGTCATGAAGAAGGTTTCTTCCTCGGTGGCTGCCTGTTCGACAACGTCACCCCGGAAATGCGTATCTATAAAGAAGAGATCTTCGGCCCGGTGCTTTGCGTTGTCCGCGTCAACAGCCTGGAAGAGGCGATGCAACTGATCAACGATCACGAGTATGGCAACGGCACCTGCATCTTCACCCGTGATGGGGAAGCGGCGCGGTTGTTCTGCGATGAGATCGAAGTCGGCATGGTGGGCGTGAACGTACCGTTGCCGGTGCCTGTGGCTTACCACAGCTTTGGTGGTTGGAAGCGCTCGCTGTTTGGCGATCTTCATGCCTATGGTCCGGATGGCGTGCGTTTCTACACTCGCCGCAAGGCCATCACCCAGCGCTGGCCGCAGCGCGCTAGCCATGAAGCGTCGCAGTTCGCTTTTCCTAGCTTGTAAGTAGAAGAGGAGGCCGGCCCCTTTGTCATGAGGGGGCCGGCCTTCGCGTTT
>NZ_CP158815.1:0-905000 GCF_050989985.1 Pseudomonas putida | reverse complement strand
ACCTGACCGTCAAAACTGCGTAACTCATTGTTTACCAAGGAGTTTTCCGTTTCGGCTGCGCCGGAAGTGGGGCGAATTATAGGCCTCCAGAATCTGCCGTCAACCATTAATTACGCTTTTCTGGCAGAAATGCCTTTTTAGCCAATAAACGGGGTATTCGCCGGGCTACTGGCGGTAGACGCAACACTAATAACAACGCACCGATAGCCGCATAGATCACCCACTCCTTAAGATCGGCACGCACAATCCAGAGCATATGTAGCAATCCAAGCCCGAGAACCAGATATGCGAAGCGGTGAAGCTTTTTCCAACGCGACCCCAGTCGCCGCTGACTGTATCTATTGGAAGTAACGGCCAACGCCATCAGACACAAAAAACCCAACACACCGACAATAATGTAGGGCCGTTTGCGCAGCTCAACCCCCAGCTGCGACCAATCAAAGCCAAGAATGAATGCCAGATAGGCACTCAAGTGCAGAACCACATAAGCAAAACACCACAGCCCCAACTGTCGCCGGACGGCATTCCACCCCGCCCATCCCGTCAGTTTCTGCAGCGGCGTCATACTTAATGTAATGAGCAATAAAACAAGCGCCCCCAACCCCAACCGGTCAACCAGCACCTTGCCCGGGTCTGGTCCCAATGCATCTTCCCAGGCCTGATATAGCCATAGCAGCGGCCAAAGCAATGCAGCCACGAAAACACCCACACGCCAACGTGGATATCGCATCAGTAGTTTTTCCGCAGATCGAGCCCTGCATATAGAGAAGCCACCTCATCCGCATAGCCGTTGAACATCTGCGTATCACGCACGTTCGGCTTAAAGAGACCACTCGGAAGGCGACGCTCACGAGCCTGTGTCCAGCGAGGATGATCGACCGTAGGGTTCACATTCGCATAAAAGCCATACTCATCCGAGGCAATGCTCTGCCAGGTCGTTTTCGGCTGCTCACTCACCAGACTGATTCGCACGATGGATTTGATGCTTTTGAAGCCGTATTTCCACGGCACAACCAGACGCAGCGGCGCTCCGTTCTGATTCGGCAACTCACGCCCGTACATCCCCACCGCCAAAATCGCCAATGGATTCATCGCCTCATCAAGCCGCAACCCTTCCACATAAGGCCAGTCGATCAAGGCAAACCCTGAACGTTGCCCCGGCATGCTCTTGGGGTCCTCAAGTGTTTCAAAGCGAATGAATTTGGCTTTCGATGTGGGCTCCACCTGATTAAGCAATGCCGAAACGGGGAAGCCCATCCACGGAATGACCATCGACCATGCTTCCACACAACGAAGGCGGTAGATCCTCTCCTCCAGTTGGTAAGGTTTCATGAAGTCTTCCAGCGCATACCGCCCCGGCTTGTTCACCTCACCATCGATCACCACAGTCCATGGCTCGGTCTTCAGTGAACCGGCATTGGCAGCCGGATCGCCTTTGTCAGTGCCGAACTCATAGAAGTTGTTGTAGTGGGTTGCATCTTTGAAGGGGGTTATCGCCTCATCCTTGACGTTAACCGCCCCCCACTTGGTAGAAGGAAGTTTCTCACTGAACCAGGAAGGTGCCTTGCCAGGCTCGACATCCGCATAACGCGCCGCCTCATCAGCACTCGCCCATCGCGGCAGCGCGCTCACGGCAATACCGGCTGCGGCAGCACCCAATACATGACGTCGAGAAAGATAGATGGATTCGGGCGTGATATCCGACTCATGGCAATCGGATGCTTTGGGGACTTTGATCAGCATGACTACTCCGCAGCATTGGAGAACAGATGCACCAACAGACTGCGGAGTATGAGGGAAATTACATCACTCGACGCTTTTGCGCCGACGAAGATGTAACAGATATTGCACCGGACCGGATGCTGCGTAGGCAAGGAAAACCAATAGCAGAATGCGCGGCGGATCACTGAACACCACCGCGAACACCAGCACCACAGCAAGGATCGCCACGAAAGGCACGCGCCCTTTCAGGTCCAGCTCCTTGAAGCTGTTGTACTTGATGTTGCTGACCATCAGCATCCCCGCAGCCGCAACCATCAGTGCCACCAGGAAGGACATCTTGGAACCCTGGATGCCGTAATCACTGAACGCCCAGACAATTCCCGCCACCACTCCGGCGGCCGCTGGGCTGGCCAGACCGATGAAGTAGCGTTTGTCAGCCGTGCCGACCTGAGTGTTGAAGCGCGCCAGACGCAACGCCGCGCCTGCCACATAAATGAAGGCGACCATCCAGCCGACCTTGCCCATGTCACCCAATGCCCAACCAAAAGCCAGCAATGCCGGCGCGACACCGAAAGCGACCATATCCGACAGCGAGTCATACTCGGCACCAAAGGCGCTCTGGGTATTGGTCATACGGGCAACGCGGCCGTCGAGGCCGTCGAGCACCATGGCGACGAAAATCGCGATGGCAGCGAAGGCAAAATACTTGCTCGCGCCAATCGAGTCACCCGCGCTCAAGGCACTTTGGGCACTCATGGAGTTGATGATGGAGTAGAACCCTGCGAACAGGTTCGCAGTGGTGAAAAGATTTGGCAGAAGATAGATACCACGATGTCGGACTTTACGGCCTTCAGCATCATGCCCTTCTTCGACATGTTCATCGATGGGCAGCAGGCTTTCGGCGTCAGAGACCTTGTTTGGCTCTTCGGGACGTTCGCTCATGAACAATACCTTGCAACGGGGTGGAAAGTTTCGACAGGTGCCTGCGACGTCAGTTCGCCTCGCAAACGATGCAGCTTTATACCAGAACCGGCCATACAAACGAAAAAACGCGGCCTAAGCCGCGTTTTTCGTACAAGCGTCAGACTTAGTTTTTAGCTTTGTCGACGATCTTGTTGGCACCGATCCACGGCATCATGGAGCGCAGTTGCTCACCGATGATTTCGATACCGTGAGCGGCGTTGTTACGACGCTTGGCGGTCATCGAAGGATAGCCGGTAGCACCTTCGCTGATGAACATCTTGGCGTATTCGCCGTCCTGAATACGTTTCAGGGCGTTGCGCATGGCCTGACGGGATTCGGCGTTGATCACTTCAGGACCAGTCACGTACTCGCCGTACTCGGCGTTGTTGGAGATCGAGTAGTTCATGTTGGCGATACCGCCTTCGTACATGAGGTCAACGATCAGCTTCAGTTCGTGCAGGCATTCGAAGTAGGCCATTTCCGGCGCGTAGCCAGCTTCAACCAGGGTTTCGAAACCGGCTTTGACCAGCTCAACGGTACCGCCGCACAGAACGGCTTGTTCGCCGAACAGGTCGGTTTCAGTCTCGTCCTTGAAGGTGGTTTCGATGATGCCGGTACGACCGCCACCCACGCCTGCAGCGTAAGACAGCGCAACGTTTTTGGCGTTGCCCGAAGCGTCCTGGTAGATAGCGATCAGGTCAGGGATACCGCCGCCCTTCACGAACTCGGAACGTACGGTGTGGCCTGGAGCCTTCGGCGCGATCATGATCACGTCGAGGTCAGCGCGCGGCACAACCTGGTTGTAGTGAATCGCGAAACCGTGGGAGAAGGCCAGGGTAGCGCCCTTCTTGATGTTCGGCTCGATTTCGTTCTTGTACAGGGAGGACTGGAACTCGTCCGGGGTCAGGATCATGACCAGGTCGGCAGCTGCAACAGCGCTGGCAACGTCAGTTACTTTCAGGCCGTGGGCTTCTGCCTTGGCAACGGTAGCCGAACCTTTACGCAGGCCAACGGTAACGTCTACGCCAGAGTCTTTCAGGTTGCACGCTTGAGCGTGACCCTGGGAACCGTAACCGATGATGGCAACTTTCTTGCCCTGGATGATCGACAGGTCGCAGTCTTTATCGTAGAAAACTTTCATGAATTTCCCCTATATATCCAGGCCGTTCAGGCCATTCGCTAATTTGGTTAGATGCTGAGTACTTTGTCGCCGCGAGCAATGCCGGTAACGCCGCTGCGGACGGTTTCCAGAATCGAAGCGGTGCCGATGGACTGAATGAAGCTGTCGAGCTTGTCGCTGGTACCGGTCAGTTGAACGGTATAAACGCTGGCGCTGACGTCGACGATCTGTCCACGGTAAATATCGGTGGTGCGCTTGATCTCGGCGCGCTGGGCGCCGGTAGCCTTGACCTTGACCAGCATCAGTTCGCGCTCGATATGAGCACTTTCCGACAAGTCGACCAATTTGACCACTTCGATCAGTTTGTTCAGGTTCTTGGTGATCTGCTCGATGATCTCATCGTGGCCCACGGTGGTCAGCGTCAGACGCGACAGGGTCGGGTCTTCGGTTGGTGCCACGGTCAGGCTTTCGATGTTGTAGTTGCGCTGCGAGAACAGGCCGACTACGCGAGACAAAGCGCCGGGTTCGTTTTCCAGAAGCAAGGAAATAATGTGACGCATGATTAGGTACGCTCCGTCTTGCTCAGCCACATATCGCGCATCGAGCCGTCTTTGATTTGCATCGGATAGACGTGCTCGTTGGCATCAACCTGGATATCAAGGAACACCAGGCGATCCTTCATCGCGAATGCTTTTTCCATCATCGGCTTCAAATCCTTCAAGTCGGTGATGCGCATGCCTACGTGACCATAGGCTTCGGCCAATTTGACGAAGTCCGGCAACGATTCCATGTAGGAATGCGAGTGTCGCGCGCCGTAGCTCATGTCCTGCCACTGACGAACCATGCCCAGTACACCGTTGTTGAGCAGGATGATCTTCAACGGCAAATCATGCTGCAGGCAGGTCGACAGTTCCTGGATGTTCATCTGGATGCTGCCTTCGCCAGTCACGCAGGCGACATCAGCATCCGGAAAGTTCAGTTTCACACCCATTGCCGCCGGCAAACCGAAGCCCATCGTGCCCAGGCCACCGGAGTTGATCCAGCGGTTCGGCTTGTTGAAGCGGTAGTACTGCGCCGCATACATCTGGTGCTGGCCCACGTCGGAGGAAACATAGGCGTCGCCACCGGTCACTTCACAAAGAGTCTCGATCACGGTCTGAGGCTTGATGATGCTGCCGTCACCCTTGTTGTAAGGGAACATGTCGCGATCGCCGCGCCACTCTTCGATCTGCTTCCACCAGTTGGCAACCGATTCCTTGCCAGGAACCTCACCGATCTCCTTGAAGGTGGCGACCATTTCGGTCAACACGCTTTCCACCGGACCTACGATAGGCACGTCGGCCTTGATGGTCTTGGAGATGGATGCAGGATCGATGTCGATGTGGATGATCTTGGCATTCGGGCAGAATTTCGACGGTCCGTTGATCACGCGATCATCGAAACGTGCGCCAGCTGCCAGGATCACATCGGCGTTGTGCATGGCCAGGTTAGCGGTGTAGCTGCCGTGCATACCCAGCATGCCGAGGAACTGACGGTCCATGCCTGGATAGGCACCAAGCCCCATCAGGGTGTTGGTAACCGGCGCATTCAGCAGCTGTGCCAATTCGGTCAACGGAGCGGATCCATTGCCCATGATCACACCGCCACCGGCATAGATGACCGGCCGCTTGGCTGCCAACAGCATTTCCACGGCTTTGCGGATCTGACCCGAATGGCCACGAACTGCCGGACTGTAGGAACGCAGCTTGGCTTTCTTCGGGAAAACGTATTCGAACTTCTCGGCCGGGTTGGTCATGTCCTTCGGGATATCGACAACGACCGGACCTGGACGACCGGATTGCGCCAGGTAGAAGGCTTTCTTCATGACTTCCGGGATTTCCGAGGCATGCTTGATCATGAAGCTGTGTTTCACGATCGGCCGGGAGATACCGATCATGTCGGTTTCCTGGAATGCATCGGTACCGACCATGGTGCTTGGCACCTGGGCGGTCAGAATCACCATCGGAATGGAGTCCATGTACGCCGTGGCAATACCGGTAATGACGTTGGTCGCGCCGGGACCGGAGGTCACCAGTACGACACCCGCCTTGCCGGTGGCACGCGCGTAGCCGTCAGCCATGTGAGTGGCTGCCTGCTCATGACGGACGAGAATATGTTGAACAGTCGGTTCTTTAAAAAGTGCGTCGTAGATATGCAGTGCGGCACCACCCGGGTACCCATAGATATACTTGACGCCTTCGTCACGCAAGAAGCGGACGATCATTTCACCGCCAGATAAAAGCTCCACGTTGTCCACCTCTAAAACGCCAGAATACCGCCCACGAAAAATGGGACGGGTCTTAATAGGTTTACTTCTCAGCAGAGCATGAGCGACGGTGGTCGCCGACTACGTCAGCACTGACTGAGCAAGTATTGGGATCGTCCCAAGTGTTGCGGGCCTTTCCCACCCAGCGCGAGGTAACGCGTTGCGGGTGTAGCAGGTCGGCGCGGATGTGCGCCTCATGATCTGCTGAGTGGGTCTGCTTCTGGCAGTCCCTCTACAGCGGACTTTGGATTCTTCTGTTTCGTCCCCTGCAAGTCAAGTCGTGTCTGTGCTTTATTGAAGTAAGCACATGAGAAAGCAAGAAAAAACCGCGAAACCGCAAGTGTGTTAGCTTCAATTGCGCAACCCGATATAAGGAAATGACATGCGAGCGCTGTTCCTGACCGCCAGCCTGCTGATTTGCGTCAGCCCCTTGAGCATTGCCGCGTCGATTTACAAATGGGTCGACGCCCAGGGTGTTACCCACTTCGATGCGCAACCACCCCAGGGCCAGCAAGCCACTGTTGTGGTAACCCCCTCCCAGCCCGCTACCAAACCAGCTCCCCCCACAAGCAGTGGGACGATAGGCGATCAACAGGCCATCGACAAAGATGTGAAAAGACAGGTTGCCCAGCAGCAGGCAGAACTGAAAACGTTTTGTGAACAAGCGCGAACGAACCTGGCGCAGTTGCAAAACAATCCGCGGCTCAGGGAGGAAGTAGATGGAGAGTTGCGTCGCCTGGACGAGGCTCAGCGAAAAGAGCGCCTGGATGAAACGCAGAAACAAATAACGGATAACTGCCAGTAACACCCGCAGGAGCCAAATGTGCTTGGCTCCTGCAAGGGACCGAAAGTCAGCGGGATGCGCTGATCAGTTGATCAAACTGCTTGAGCAATACTTGCAGCTGCCGATCCTTACCCTGGACGTTACGGGAAGCGAAGACCATTTCTGCCATTTCCTGGATCCCCGACGCATTTGGCAAGGGCAGATCCTGTTCGAGGATCGCCTTCATGCGCGGCAGGAAAATCCACTGCAACCATTGCTCGAAGTCCAGCGTGTCGACCGAAAAGGGCTCAACACTGGAGAGCGCTTCGACCGATGGCGACACTTCGTCCCACCAGCCTTGCAGTCGCAACTCACGCTCGATCAGCAGCAAATGATCGGCAATTTTTGGAAAGCGCGAATCCATTACGACGAAACCTTGGCTTTCTGACGGGCCAGTGCCGCGCCAGAGGAATCGCCCTGCTTCTCACGGGCCTGGGCGATCAGCTCCCAGAGGCTGGCCTGAAGCGCCGGACGTCCAGTGGCGAAAGTCAGGCCACGACGGGCAAACTGCTCGGCCTGAGGTGCATCGCCCTGGGCCATGCGTACCTGCGCCAGGCGATAAAGCACTTGCGGCTCGCGCGGAGCGACACGCTGGGCGCGCTCCAGGCTGGAAGAAGCGCCGTTGAGGTCGCCACTGGATTGCTGCTGTTGAGCGGTTGTCAGCAGCGCCAGTACCGGGCCGTCCAACTGTTCGTCGGCGGACAGGCCACCGGCGCTGGCAGACGGAATCCCGCTCGGAGTCGACGGCATGCTGTAGCTGCCCTGATTGATCAGCGCGGACTGCACCGGCGAAGTATCAATCGGCCCCGGGGTAATAGGACCCGAGCTGATCGGACCCGGAGTAATCGGCGTCGTGCTGATCGGTGTCGACGTCGTTGCGCCACCACCTGGCACCATTACCACGACGCCGGTATCACCTTGCGGAATCTCCTGAACCTGGGCTTGCGCAGGACGTTTGACCGTCGTCTGGCGGTAGCCACCGTTCGCCGAAACCCGCTCGCTGTTGGAGACCGCGGTGCCGGAGTCGACAACCGGAATCGAACCACGTTGTACGGTGGAGCAACCGCTGAGCAAAGCCACGGCGGTAACCGCTGGAATCAACCACTTGTTCACTTGAAACCCTCTTTGCTTAATTCATCCAGCCTTTGACCCAATCCATCACCGTTTCGCCGGGGGTAGGACTATCACCACCACAAGCGGCACCGGGAGGCGGTTCGCTGCCGCGAATATACGGCATCTGCACAGCGCCTGGGCAGTTGGCATCCGAGCCTTGCCCGGTCCGTGAATCGACCCAGGCCTGAACGATATTATCCGGCTGCGGCATGTCCAGCGGCAACGGGTCCGCCTTGCGCATGAAGCTGGTCCAGACCTGCAGCGCACCGGTTGCACCGGTAAACGGGGTCTTGCCGTTGTCGTCGCGACCCAACCAGACCACCGCCAACAAATCCTGGCTGAAACCGGCGAACCAGCTGTCGCGGGAATCGTTACTGGTACCGGTCTTGCCCGCCAGCGTCAGGGTTTTCGGCAGCACGTTATATACGGAGCTACCGGTACCCTCGCGCATCACTCGCTGCATGGCGCTCTGGATCAAGTAAATGGAAGCCGGATCGAAACGCTGCTGAATCTGGAACGGATACCGCTTGAGCGGCTCGCCTTCGGCAGTCAGTACGCTGCGAATACCGCGCATTGGGGTATTGAAGCCACCGTTGGCGAGTGTCTGGTACATGGTCGCCACTTCGATCGGCGTCATGCCACCGGCGCCCAGCAGCATCGACGGGAAGGCCGGGAACTCGCGGCTCACACCGAGACGCCCCAGGGTCTTGAGCACATTCGGGACACCCACCGCCAGGCCGAGACGCGCGGTCGACAGGTTGTAGGAATGCGCCAGGCCCTGATAAAGGAACACGGTGCCATGGCTACGTCGATCGTAGTTCTGCGGCTTCCACACCTGGCCGTCCGCACCCTTGACCGAGAAGGATTCGTCCGACAACCAACTGGTCAATGTGTACTGGCTCGGTTTCTCCAGCGCTGTCAGATAGACCGCCGGCTTGATCAGCGAGCCGATTGGCCGCACCGCATCCAGTGCCCGGTTGAAACCGGCAAAACTGGCCTGGCGACTGCCGATCATGGCCTGGACTTCTCCGGTTTCCGGGTTGGTGACGACCATCGCCGCTTCAACATCATCGGAACCCTTGCGCCCGGCCAGGCGCTTGAAGGTGTCGTTGACGGAGGCTTCGGCCTTCATCTGCAGGATCGGATCGAAACTGGTGAAAATCCGCAGGCCTTCTTCGGTCAAGTCTTCGTCGCGATAGTCTTCGCGCAGTTGACGCTTGACCAGATCGAGGAAGCCCGGGAAGGAGCTGTCCGCCAATTTTCCTCGCGTCGTCACTCCCAACGGCATTTTTTTCGCTGCAGCGACCTGCTCGGCGGTGGCGACGCCTTGCTGCTCAAGCACATCGAGCACCAGATTGCGCCGTTCCAGCGCCCGCTCAGGATTGCGACGCGGGTTGTAGTAGGACGGACCCTTGACCATGCCCACCAGCATCGCGACTTGATGCAGCTTCAATTCGGACAATGGCTGCCCAAAGAAGAACTGGCTGGCCAGGCCAAAACCATGCACCGCCCGCTGACCATCCTGACCAACGAACACCTCATTGAGGTAAGCCTCAAGAATTTCTCGTTTGTCGTAATGCAACTCAAGCAACATCGCCATCATGGCTTCGGTGAGCTTGCGACTCAGACTGCGCTCGCTGGTCAGGTAGAAATTCTTGACCAGCTGTTGCGTCAGCGTACTGCCACCCTGGGTCATCTTGCCGCCAGAGGTGTTGACGTAGATGGCTCGTACAATCGACTTGGGCGAAACGCCCCAATGGCTGTAGAAATCCCGGTCTTCCACGGCGACCAGGGTTTCCAACAGATACGGCGGGACCTGATCGATCTTGATCAGAATGCGATCTTCGAGATTCTTCGGGTAAATCCCGCCGATCAAAAGTGGTTCCAGGCGCACCACGGAGAGCTTCGAACCGTTCGTCGCCGAGAGCTCGGCGACATAGTCGCCGGAGAACCGCACACGCACCGGTTGTGCCTGCTCCATGCCCTCATAGAACTGGAAGCCGCGGGTATTCAAGTCGACGGTATTGCCATTGACCGCCGCCGCGCCGGGGCCATTGCTCACGCTTTCACGCCGGTAGCCCAAGGCATCGAGTTCAGTCAGAAAGTCGTCCCGGCTGAGCTTTTGTCCGACGAACAGCTCGAGCGGACGCGCGTATACCTTCGCCGGGATCGTCCAGCGCTTGCCGGAAAACTTTTCCTGCACGATGGCATCGAGGTAAACCGCGAATCCGGCGAGCACCACAAGGCCGACCAGACTGAGTTTAAGGGCCCAGCCCAGCCACGGCCGCAGGCCTCGGGAGGGTGGTTTTTTGGGGGTACGGGGGGTTCGAGTACGTGTCATGGCGGCGGATTATACGCACTTTATTCATACTCAACAGGAGCCCTCCGAGTTTGCGTTGAGCTGGCTAGCCGCCATAATGACGACCTGAATTTTCCCCCGACTCTAAAGGATCACCCCCGTGAGCCAGTCCCTGATCGCCGCTCTGCAAAACCCGGCCCTCTATCCGCACCCGGTAGACGGCTTCAAGGTCATCGAGACCCATATCTCCTGGGTGCTGCTCACCGGCCCCTATGCCTATAAAGTGAAGAAACCGGTCAACTTCGGCTTCCTCGACTTCACCACCCTCGAAGCACGCGAGCATTTCTGCGGCGAAGAGCTGCGCCTGAACCAGCGCCTGACCGACGACTTGTACCTGGAAGTGTTGCCGGTGACCGGCAGCGCCGAAGCCCCGCAACTGGGTGGCGACGGCCCGGCCATCGAGTACGTGCTGAAAATGCGCCAGTTCCCGCAGGACGGCCTGCTCAGCACGCTACAGGCCAACGGCGAGCTGACTCCTTCGCACATCGATGCAATGGCAACTCAAATTGCCCGCTTCCACCTCAACGCCCCGAAGGTGCCGGCCGAACACGACGCAGGTACACCCGACAGCGTCATGGCCCCGGTACGGCAGAACTTCGAGCAGATTCGTCCGTTCCTCAACGACAAGGCCGACCTGCTGCAACTCGACGCCCTGCAAGCCTGGGCCGAAAGCAGCTTTGACCGCCTCAAGCCCGCGCTCAGCCAGCGTAAGGCTGACGGCTTCATCCGCGAATGCCATGGCGACATTCATTTGGGTAACGCCACGGTGATCGATGGCAAGGTGGTGATTTTCGACTGCATCGAATTCAACGAACCCTTCCGCTTCACTGACGTGTATGCCGACGCCGGCTTCCTGGCAATGGACCTGGAAGATCGCGGCCTGAAATGCCTGGCCCGCCGCTTCATCAGCCAGTATCTGGAATTGACCGGCGACTACCAGGGGCTGGAGCTGCTCAACTTCTATAAAGCTTACCGCGCACTGGTTCGTGCCAAAGTCACCCTGTTCAGCATGCCGGCGGACGCCACCGCAGTGCAGCGCGCCACCACCCTGCGCCAGTACCGCACCTACGCCAACCTGGCAGAAAGCTACAGCACCATCCCTTCGCGCTTCA
This sequence comes from Pseudomonas putida, assembly GCF_050989985.1. GTDB lineage: Bacteria > Pseudomonadota > Gammaproteobacteria > Pseudomonadales > Pseudomonadaceae > Aquipseudomonas > Aquipseudomonas putida_AI. The sequence continues at coordinate 893,483 of NZ_CP158815.1, read as the reverse complement.
TGGCCATTACCCACGGTGTTTCCGCTGTCGGCAAAAGCCATGTGGCAATGCGACTGGTAGAAGCGCTGGGTGCTGTTCGCCTGCGGTCAGACGTAGAACGCAAACGTCTGTTCGGCGAGCAAACCGTCGCCAACGACGTACAAGCCGGCATTTATAGCGCTGACGCCAGCGCCGCGACCTACAACCGCCTGCATGAAATTGCCGCCGTCATCCTGCACGCCGGTTTCCCGGTGGTAATCGACGCCACTTACCTCAAGCATGACCAGCGCATCAGCGCGGCGAAAATCGCAGAAGCCACAGGTACCCCGTTCCTGATTCTGGACTGCGAAGCGCCAAAAGCCGTTATCGAAAGTTGGCTGGCCCAGCGCCAGGCAGACAAGACCGACCCATCCGACGCCACGCTGGCAGTCATCGAAGCCCAGCAAGCGAGTCGCGAAGCCCTGACGCCAGCAGAAATCCTCTACAGCAAACGCGTTCAGACCAATGAAACCGGAACGCTCGACACTGTCGTGGCACAGATTCGCCAGCGCCTGCCAGGCCTGTAAAAAACTATTTTCAGCCGTGGAGCCCCGCTCGCTTCACGGCTGCCAAATAGTGGCATTATACTGGCGTCATAAAACCAACAGGTGATATGCCATGAGCCAGCCGAAGCTTCTCGATACCCCGCTTTATGCCTTGCTGCACAAAGACGACATCACAGGGTTCAATAAGGAACGCCCCAAGGATGGCCCCATTGATATGGTGGGTGGTGACTTCCGTGGCCTGGACTTGCGGGAACTGAACGCCGACGGCGTCGACTTTACCGATGCCTATTTCCGTTCGGCTGATTTGCGCGGCATCGACTTTCGCAACGCTACGCTGGAAGGCGCGAGCCTGGGCCATGCGCAGATTTCAGGTGCGTACTTCCCGGTAGAACTCAGCGCCGACGAAATCCTGATGTCGATGAACTTCGGAACTCGCCTGCGTTATCGCACCCGCTGAGCCATAGCGTGAATTGACAAGTCTGGTGCCCCCGCCCTCGCACCAGACTTCGGGACGATTTACCCAAAAATCTCGTCTATTCCCTTCCTTTCATCTGTGATTCGCAGACTTTATCTCCATCGCAAACTCCCGCCCCTTAGAAGCGTTTGCGTCGAAAACGACCAAACAATAACGCTTTTCCTACTGATGGCTACACTCCTGAGAGGCTTGCCCACGCACCATTCGGCCATCGCAAGGAGGCTTGATGAATGATGAACTGCAACACCTGAAGAATCTTGGCAAGACGTCGGCGCAGTGGCTGCATGCCGTGGGCATTCACAGCGCCTCGGACTTGCGTCGCCTGGGGGCGGTGGACGCTTACCGGGCTGTGCGCACGCGCGGTTTTCGGGCGTCCAAGGTGTTGTTGTATGCAATTGAAGGCGCCCTGATGGACGTGCACTGGAACGACATTCCGGCCGAGCGCAAAGAGGCGTTGAATAAACAACTGGAGGCCATCTCGTCACGCCACAAGATTTGAGAGAAAGGCGCTTTTTGTTCCGGCACCTGGCAGATCACTAAAAACGACAACCCGATAGTCAATGAATACAAGGGCTTAACAGGATCGTGCGACACATATCAAGCCAAGCAAAAATCACTTGTTGACTTGGTAATGAGAATCGATATGATTATCACAACTGGTCGCGAGACTGGTCGATATTCTGAAAAGCCCTTGGTTCGGACTCTCAGATTATCTCCTCATCAGGCTAATCACGGTTATTTGACCCGGCTCTTGCCGGGTCTTTTTTTGCCCATGAAAAAGCCGTCGCCCCTTCCAGGCAGCAACGGCTCAGGTTTATTGGCCAGCGGTATCGGGATAGAAACCCTCGGACAGCTTTTTCAGACTCTCCGGCAGTCGCGGACCCAAACCGCCCACCAGCAGAGTCGGGTCAAGCTCGATGACACGATCATTCCTGGCCGCACGGGTCGAGGCGAGAATCGGGTTTTCCTTGAACAACGCCGCACGGGCCGCGCTACCGCTCAGCGCACGGTCGGCGAAAACCAGCACATCAGGATCCAGACTCACCAGTGATTCATTGGAAAACGGCTTGTACCCGCTATGGGTTGCAAGGTTGCGCCCGCCGGCCTGTTGCAGCAACCAGTCAGCGGCAGTGTCCTTGCCTGCGATCAGTGGTTTTCCGCCGGCGTGTCCGAGCACCAATAACACCCCCGGTGATGGCTGCTTCAGTTGTGCACGAGTTACCCAGACCTTCTGCTGCTCCAGTGCCTGTTGATAAGTGGCCAGCGCTTGCTCCGCCTTGTCTTCAGCACCGAGCAGCCTGCCCAGCTGCCGAAGGTTGTTCTGCAGCGTCGTCAGATCCGGCTGCGCCGAAAATAGCTCCACCTTTACCCCCGCACTGCGAATCTGCGAAAGCACCGGCGGCGGTCCCATTTCTTCGGTGCCGACCAGTATCTGCGGCCGCAAACTCAGCACCCCTTCTGCCGACAGCTGTCGTTGATAACCAATACTGGGCAGGGTTTTCAGTGACGCCGGATGCTGACTGGTGGTATCGACCCCGACCAGTTTCGCCTCGCCGCCCAATACACACACCCACTCCGAGAGCGCACCGCCGGCACTCACCCAACGTTGCGGCAGTTCCTCCGCGGCAGCGTGATGACTGGCGAAAAGTCCGACACAAAGCGCAGCAATGCGGATACTCAGGCGCATAAACAGCTTCCTTCAAGGGTTTACCGGGCATCAGAGCAGCGGGCCAAGTATCCTGTGCACCTGGCACCTGCATCTATATGGACAAGCCATCAATTTGATAATCGTTTGCATTTGCGAGTCAAGCCCGGACATTCCGGTCATGACTGCACGCCCTGAGGATAGGCATGAAATTTCTGTGTACGGGCATTGAACTGGCCGACGCCAGCAGCCGTGGCTTCGACATCGATGGGCAAAAGCTGTTCGCCGTGCGTCGGGCCGGCCAGGTTTATGTCTACATCAATCGCTGCCCGCACCGGGGTGTCGGGCTCGAGTGGACGCCCGACCAGTTCCTGGACCCCAGCAACAGCCTGATCCAGTGCGCCACCCACGGCGCCCTGTTTTTGATCGAGGACGGTGAATGCGTCGCCGGCCCTTGCGCGGGGCAATCGCTTACCCAGGTCGAATGCCGCGAGGATGCGCAGGGCATCTGGATCAGCCTTTAACCGCCGAGCAACACTTCCAGGCGCCGATCCACCACCATCTCTTCATGGGTCAGGCGCACGCCGTAGGCCAGCACTTCAACACCGCATGCCACCGCTTCACGCAAGGCCTGGGCGTAGGCCGAGTCGATCTCTTCGGCCGGGCGCACTGCGTCGATCCCGGTCAGGTTCACGCAGTACAGCTGCACGGCACGAACACCCTCCCGAGCCAGATGGGCCAACTCGCGAAGATGCTTGGCCCCACGCTGGGTAACCGCATCGGGAAAAGCTGCGACCGCCACACCGTCGAAGCCCAGCGTGACACTTTTGACTTCCACATAGGCCGGGCCGTCAGGGTATTCGAGACGGAAATCGATCCGGCTCTTTTCCTGACCGTACGCCACTTCGCGCTTGAGCTCGGTAAAGCCGTTCAGTTCGGCGATAACCCCGGCACGCAGCGCCTCTTCAATCAGCGTGTTGGCACGACCGGTATTGACGCAAAAATGCCGGCCGTGCGGGGTTTCGCCGATCTCCCAAGTCCCGGGCAACTTGCGCTTGGGATCATTGGAGCGGCTGAACCAGACCTGCCCACCTTCGACCTGGCAATTGAGCATCGAACCCGTGTTTGGGCAGTGAATGGTCAGCAACTCGCCGCTAACGGTTTCGATATCGGCAAGAAAACGCTTGTAACGGCGAATCAGGCGACCTTCTTCCAGGGGAGGATGAAAGCGCATCAGCCTTGCCAGCTCCGCAGACCACGGCCGATACGCTCCACCGCTTCCTGCAAACGCTCGAGGCTTTGCGTGTAGGCAAATCGCACATGGTGGCCGGCCTGATAACGGCCAAAGTCGAGTCCCGGGGTAAATGCCACGTGCTCGGTTTCGAGGAAATGTCGACAGAACGAGAAGGCATCGCCGCCGAACTTGCTGATATCCGCATACAAGTAGAACGCGCCCTCTGGTTCCACGGCGATGCCGAAACCCAACTCCCGAAGGGCTGGCAGCAGGAAATCCCGCCGACGGCCGAACTCGGCGCGGCGCTCTTCGAGAATGCGGATGGTCGCTGGTTCAAAGCAGGCCAGCGCTGCATGTTGAGCCATGCTTGGCGCGCTGATGTAGAGGTTTTGTGCGAGCTTCTCCAGCTCATTGACCGCCGCGTCGGGCGCCACCAGCCAACCCAGTCGCCAGCCGGTCATGCCGAAATATTTGGAAAAACTGTTTAGCACGAAGGCGCTGTCGTCGACTTCCAGCACGCTGGCCGCATCGGTGCCATAGGTCAGGCCGTGATAGATCTCGTCCACCACCAGATGACCGTGACGCTGCTTGATGGCGGCAGAAAGGTCAGCCAGCTCGTCGCGAGTGAGGATAGTCCCTGTCGGGTTGGCCGGAGAGGCCACCAATGCGCCGACACTGTCGTGATCCCAATGACGCTGGATCAGGTCCGGGGTCAATTGATAACGCACATCCGGTCCGACAGGAACGAGCTGTGCGGCACCTTCCACCAGCCTCAGGAAATGCCGGTTGCAGGGGTAACCCGGGTCCGCCAGGAGCCAATGCTTGCCCGGATCCACCAGCAAGGCACTGGCCAGCAACAGCGCACCGGAACCGCCAGGGGTGATCAGGATGCGCCGCGGGTCGATGTTCAAGCCGTAGCGCTGCTGATAAAAGCCCGAAATGGCCTCTCGCAACTCGGGAATGCCGCGCGCGGCGGTGTAGCGGGTCTTGCCCGACTCCAGGGCGGCCTGGCCGGCGCGAATGATCGGCTCGGCGGTAGTGAAGTCCGGCTCGCCGATTTCCAGGTGGATCACATCCCGGCCGGCGGCCTGCAATTCATTGGCCCGCGCCAGCAACGCCATGACGTGAAAAGGTTCGATCGCGCGACTGCGAGCACTATAGGACTGAGCCATTGGCCTTCCTTCAACGAAGAAAAGAATCGATTCTACCCAAGCGCAGGAACGAGCGAGTACCTAAAGCGGTCAGAGCCGTATGACCAGACCCGAAACGACTCGGGCGCGCGCCCCAGGTTTGACTAAAATCAATAATTGATCAGGGCTCCAGAGCCACCAGACAGCGCTTTGCCACCATCGGCAAGCGCCACAGACCGCGGCCTCGACATCCGGGAGTAGCGCGGCCTGATTCGATCTGGTAAGTTCGCCCGCTTGCAGCCGCAGGGCCGGCGGGTGCCGGTGATGGAACAATCCTGCGCAGATGGATTACAAGAGTAGAGGCGGTCTATTTCATGTCCACCCAAGCAAAGCAACAGCCAATCAGCGGCTTCGAACCCTACGTAGAATCTCCGGGCGAGGAGTACATGGGCAAGCCCATGCGCGCACACTTCACCAAGGTCCTGAACAAGTGGAAGCAGGACTTGATGCAGGAAGTCGACCGCACGGTTGATCACATGAAGGACGAAGCAGCCAACTTCCCGGACCCGGCAGACCGTGCCAGCCAGGAAGAAGAGTTCGCCCTCGAACTGCGAGCCCGCGATCGTGAGCGCAAGCTGATCAAGAAGATCGACAAGACGCTGCAACTGATCGAAGACGAAGAGTACGGTTGGTGCGAGTCCTGCGGCGTCGAAATTGGCGTCAAGCGTCTGGAAGCCCGCCCTACCGCCGACATGTGCGTCGACTGCAAGACCCTGGCGGAAATCAAGGAAAAACAAGTCGGCAAGTAATGGCGACTTGAATGAAGAACGGAGCGTGAGAACGCTCCGTTTTTGTTTCTGATGTTTTTTTGGCTTTAAATGCATTCATGACTGCCATCCCCCAATCCTCCTACATCGGGCGCTTCGCCCCAACGCCCAGCGGTCACCTGCACTTTGGTTCGCTGGTCGCCGCACTGGCGTCGTACCTCGACGCGCGTTCGGTCGGCGGTCGCTGGCTGATGCGCATGGAGGACCTCGACCCGCCTCGCGAAGAACCCGGTGCCCAGGCAGCGATTCTCAAGGCGCTGGAAAGCTATGGCTTCGAGTGGGATGGCGAGATGGTCCGGCAAAGTGACCGGCATGAGGCCTACGCGGAAGTACTCAATCGCCTGTTCAATCACGGCCTGGCCTATGCCTGCACCTGCTCGCGCAAGCAGCTGGAGCCGTACCACGGCATCTATCCGGGGCTGTGTCGCAATGCCGGTCATGACGTGAATGATGCCGCGATCCGGATCCGCGTTCCCGAGCTGGATTATCACTTCATTGACCGCGTGCAAGGTGAATTCCATCAGCACCTGGGGCGCGATGTCGGCGATTTCGTGATTCGCCGCCGCGACGGGCTCTATGCCTATCAACTGGCAGTGGTGCTCGACGATGCCTGGCAGGGCATCACCGATATCGTGCGTGGTGCCGACCTGCTCGACTCCACGCCACGCCAGCTCTACCTGCAGGAATTACTCGGCTTTCGCCAACCGCGTTACCTGCACATTCCGCTGATTACCCAGCCCGACGGCAACAAGCTCGGCAAGTCCTACCGCTCGCCGCCATTGACCGAAGACCAGGCCACGCCCCTGTTGCTCCGAGCCTTGCGCGCCCTGGGGCAGGCGCCCGGTGCCGAACTGGCTTACGCCACGCCCCGGGAAGTGCTGGCCTGGGGGATCGCCCACTGGGATGCCAGCCTGATCCCGCGCACACTGAGCCTGCCCGAGGCACAGCTACAGTGAACAGGCTTGCAGTGGCGCACCCATCCGTTACCATCGCCGCACGTTTTCGGGCACAGGCATAAAAAGAGAGGCCGGGATGTACATCTATCGCTTGGTCCTGCTCCTGGTAGTGGGGATTTATCTGTTTTCCCCGGCCATCATGGATTGGTGGATCGACGCCACTGGCGCCTGGTATCGCCCTTATCTGCTCTGGCTGATCCTGATCGTCGTGACCTTCATCCTGCAGAGCCAAAAAGATGCCGATGAGCTTTAGCCTGACCCAGATGATCCTGATCAGCGCCGCGTACCTGGCGGTGCTGTTCGGCGTGGCCTGGATCAGCGAACGGGGCATGATCCCCCGGGCGATCATTCGCCACCCGCTCACCTACACCCTGTCGCTGGGCGTCTATGCCAGCGCCTGGGCGTTTTATGGCACCGTGGGCCTGGCCTATCAGTACGGCTATGGCTTCCTGTCCAGCTACCTGGGCGTGTCCGGGGCATTTCTGCTGGCGCCGGTGCTGCTCTACCCGATCCTCAAGATCACCCGCACCTATCAGCTGTCATCCCTGGCCGACCTGTTCGCGTTCCGTTTCCGCAGTACCTGGGCCGGTGCGCTGACCACGATTTTCATGCTGATCGGTGTTCTGCCGCTGCTGGCGTTGCAGATTCAGGCGGTGGCCGACTCGATCGGCATCCTCACCCGCGAACCCGTGCAGCATCGTGTCGCCCTGAGTTTCTGCGCCCTGATCACCCTGTTCACGATTTTCTTCGGTTCCCGGCATATCGCCACCCGCGAGAAACATGAAGGGCTGGTGTTTGCGATTGCCTTCGAATCGGTGATCAAGCTGATCGCCCTCGGCGGCGTGGGCCTTTACGCGCTCTACGGCGTATTCGACGGCCCGCAACAACTGGAACTGTGGCTGCTGCAAAACCAAACCGCCCTCGCCGCCCTGCACACTCCGCTGCAGGAAGGCCCGTGGCGCACGCTGCTGCTGGTGTTCTTCGCCTCGGCGATCGTAATGCCGCACATGTACCACATGACCTTTACCGAAAACCTCAATCCGCGCGCGCTGGTCAGCGCCAGTTGGGGCCTGCCGCTATTCCTGCTGCTGATGAGCCTGGCAGTGCCGCTGATTCTCTGGGCCGGGCTGAAACTCGGCGCCACCACCAACCCGGAATACTTCACCCTCGGCATCGGCATCGCCGCCAACAGCCAGGCATTGGCGCTGCTGGCCTATGTCGGCGGGCTATCCGCCGCCAGCGGCCTGATCATCGTCACCACCCTCGCCTTGTCGGGCATGGCCCTGAACCACTTGGTACTGCCGCTATACCAACCGCCGGCGGAGGGCAATATCTACCGCTGGCTAAAGTGGACGCGCCGGGCGCTGATCGTCGCGATCATCATGGCCGGCTACGGTTTCTACCTGCTGCTGGGCGCGGAGCAGGACCTGGCCAACCTCGGCATCGTCGCGTTCGTGGCCACCTTGCAGTTCCTGCCGGGCGTACTCTCGGTCCTGTACTGGCCGACCGCCAACCGCCGCGGCTTCATCGCCGGCCTGCTGGCAGGCATCCTGGTCTGGCTGGTGACCATGCTGCTGCCGCTGGTGGGCAATCTGCAGGGTTTCTATATTCCGCTGCTGAACATGATTTACGTGCTGGACGACACCAGCTGGCACATGGCGGCAATCGCCTCGCTGGCCGCCAACGTGCTGATGTTCACCCTGATCTCGCTGTTCACCAACGCCAGTACCGAGGAGGCCAGCGCTGCCGAGGCCTGCGCCGTGGACAATGTGCGTCGCCCGCAGCGCCGCGAACTGCACGCCGCTTCGCCTCAGGAATTCGCCACCCAGCTTGCCAAACCGCTGGGGGCGAAGGCTGCGCAGAAGGAAGTCGAGCAGGCCCTGCGCGATCTCTACCTGCCGTTCGACGAGCGCCGGCCATATGCCTTGCGCCGTTTGCGTGACCGCATCGAGGCCAACCTCTCCGGCCTGATGGGGCCGAGCGTTGCCCAGGACATGGTCGAAACATTCCTGCCCTATAAGGCCGGCGGCGAAAACTATGTCACCGAGGACATCCACTTCATCGAAAGCCGACTCGAGGACTACCACTCGCGCCTGACCGGCCTGGCCGCCGAGCTCGATGCCCTGCGTCGCTACCACCGCCAGACGCTGCAGGAATTGCCGATGGGCGTCTGCTCGCTGGCCAAGGACCAGGAAATCCTCATGTGGAACAAGGCCATGGAGGAACTCACCGGGATCGCTGCACAGCGGGTGGTCGGCTCGCGCTTGAGCACCATTGCCGCCCCATGGAAGGATCTGCTGCAAGGCTTCATCAACGTCCCGGACGAACACTTGCACAAACAACACTTGGCCCTCGACGGCCAGACCCGCTGGCTGAACCTGCACAAAGCAGCGATCGACGAGCCGCTTGCTCCCGGCAACAGTGGCCTGGTGCTGCTGGTGGAAGACCTGACCGAAACACAGATGCTCGAAGACAAGCTGGTGCATTCCGAGCGCCTGGCCAGCATCGGCCGCCTCGCGGCTGGCGTCGCCCATGAAATCGGCAACCCGATCACCGGGATCGCGTGCCTGGCGCAAAATCTGCGCGAAGAGCGTGAAGAAGACGGCGAACTCAAGGAAATCAGCGGGCAGATCCTCGAACAGACCAAACGCGTGTCACGCATCGTGCAATCGCTGATGAGCTTTGCCCATGCCGGCAGCCATCAGCACAGCGACGAAGCCGTTTGTCTGGCGGAGGTCGCCCAGGACGCCATCGGCCTGCTGGCCCTGAACCGGCGCAATTTCGAAGTGCAGTTCTACAACCTGTGCGACCCCGAACACTGGGTCGAAGGCGACCCGCAACGACTCGCCCAGGTATTGATCAATCTGCTCTCAAACGCCCGTGACGCCTCGCCTCCGGGCAGCGCAGTGCGGGTCAAGAGCGAAGCCGGCGAACACACGGTCGACCTGATCGTGGAAGACGAAGGCAGCGGGATTCCGGCGAGCATCATGGACCGATTGTTCGAACCCTTCTTTACCACCAAGGACCCTGGCGAAGGCACCGGTCTGGGCCTTGCACTGGTCTATTCCATCGTTGAAGAGCATTATGGACAAATCACCATCGACAGCCCGGCTGATGTTCAGAGCCAACGCGGCACCCGTATCCGGGTGACACTACCGCGTCATGTCGAAGCGACGTCCGCTGTGAACTGAGACCGTCGAGAGTATCGAATCAATGCCGCACATTTTGATCGTCGAAGACGAAACCATTATCCGCTCTGCCTTGCGCCGCCTGCTGGAACGCAACCAGTACCAGGTCAGCGAAGCCGGATCCGTGCAGGAAGCACAAGAACGCTTCACCATTCCCACGTTCGACCTGATTGTCAGTGACCTGCGCCTACCGGGCGCACCGGGCACCGAATTGATCAAACTCGGCCAGGGTACGCCTGTACTGATCATGACCAGCTACGCCAGCCTGCGCTCGGCGGTGGACTCGATGAAGATGGGCGCGGTGGACTACATCGCCAAGCCTTTCGATCACGACGAAATGCTCCAGGCTGTCGCGCGGATCCTGCGCGATCGCCAATCGCTGCGAGCCAACAGCGAACCAGCGGCCGGCAAAGCCGCCAATGGTGCGGCTAAATCGGGCACCGACAACAGCAATGGCGAGATCGGCATCATCGGCTCCTGTCCGCCGATGCAAGACCTCTACGGCAAGATCCGCAAAGTCGCACCCACCGATTCCAACGTTCTGATCCAGGGCGAGTCCGGTACCGGTAAGGAACTGGTGGCGCGCGCCCTGCACAACCTGTCCAAACGGGCCAAGGCACCGATGATTTCGGTGAACTGCGCGGCCATTCCGGAAAGCCTGATCGAGTCCGAGCTGTTCGGCCACGAAAAAGGTGCGTTCACCGGTGCCAGCGCCGGGCGTGCCGGCCTGGTGGAAGCAGCGGACGGTGGCACTCTGTTCCTCGACGAAATCGGCGAACTGCCACTCGAAGCCCAGGCCCGACTGTTGCGGGTACTGCAGGAAGGCGAAATTCGCCGGGTAGGCTCGGTGCAATCGCAAAAAGTCGATGTGCGCCTGATCGCTGCGACCCACCGCGACCTGAAGAACCTGGCAAAGATCGGCCAGTTCCGTGAGGACTTGTACTACCGCCTCCACGTCATTGCCCTGAAGTTGCCGGCCCTGCGCGAGCGTGGTGCCGACGTCAACGAAATCGCCAATGCATTCCTTGCGCGGCAGAGCGCTCGGATCAACCGCACTGACCTGAAATTCGCCCCGGACGCCGAACAAGCCATCCGCCACTATTCATGGCCGGGTAACGTTCGTGAGCTGGAAAACGCAGTGGAGCGTGCAGTGATCCTGTGCGAGAGCCCGGAAATTTCCGCCGAGCTGCTGGGTATCGACATCGAACTGGGTGATCTGGAGGACGACGAGTTCATCGGCCTGCCCCCACAACAGGGCGCCAGCAACGCCGCCAACAGCAACCATGAGCCGACCGAAGACTTGTCCCTGGAAGATTACTTCCAGCACTTCGTGCTCGAGCATCAGGACCACATGACCGAAACCGAACTGGCCCGCAAGCTTGGGGTCAGCCGCAAATGCCTGTGGGAGCGTCGTCAGCGTCTGGGCATTCCGCGCCGCAAGACCGGGGTGGCCAGCGAGAGCTGAACCGCAGCTGTCTGATGTGCGGGTAACACGTGACTTCGTGAAAAAACTGTTACCTCAGATGTTTTACGTAACAAAAGCCGGGGCTTACGGTAACGAAACCCCGGCTTTTTTTCGCCCTGAGAAACCTGCCTGGCACGCCCAACCCCTTGTTTTATTGGGGTTTGCAAAAGTTGGCACGCACCCTGCTATATGTTTGGTACAAGAACAATAACAAGCAATGCACAAGACAATAAAAATAAGACGAATCGACTCACGCACAATAAAAACAAGACGGCGAGAGGCGCAGCTAACTGATTCTTTTGGAGAGGCGTTGTATTTGGGGCTTGCCCCACGACCAGGCCGAGAACAACAAAAAACTGTCTTAAGACAGAGCCTGTACTGGTTGGATCGAAAGATCACTGCAATTCAGCGACCAAAGCAATCCGTTTGCTCTTGGCTCCCGATTGGGAGGGTCATGAAGGAAGCTTCATGGCGTGGGCACTCAACAAAAACAAGAAGCCCGAAACCAATAACAAAAATAGAGCATGCAACTACTTCTTGGGGAGCTTCGGCTCCCCTTGTAGTTTCTGGGTTCCAGCCTCCTCCTACAGCTCATATTGCTGCGTCCTACACCATCCCCCGACTAAATGCTAGAATCCCCGCCCATCATGCGGTCATTCTTCGTTTTTGGCCGAACATTCCTTCAAACAGTGCATCCCATGCTGAAGAAGCTGTTCCAGTCATTCCGTACACCTGTGCGTCGCACGCAACATATTCGCAGCACGCCTGAAGTGCTCAACAGCGGCCAACATTCGCTGCAAAAGGCGCAATTCAGCCGTTACGCGGTCAATATCGTCGAACGTCTGCAGGGCGCCGGTTACCAGGCCTATCTGGTCGGCGGTTGCGTGCGCGACATGCTGCTGGGCATCACGCCCAAAGACTTCGATGTCGCCACCAGCGCCACTCCTGAACAGGTCCGTGCCGAATTCCGTAACGCGCGAATCATCGGTCGCCGCTTCAAGCTGGTGCACATCCACTTTGGTCGCGAAATCATCGAAGTCGCGACCTTCCGCGCCAATCACCCGCAAAACGAAGAGGAAGAAGACAGCAATCAGTCTTCCCGCAACGAGAGCGGGCGCATCCTGCGCGACAACGTCTACGGCACCCTGGAAGAGGACGCGCAACGTCGCGACTTCACCATCAACGCCCTGTATTACGATCCGGTCAGTGAGCGAATCCTAGACTACGCCAATGGCGTGCACGACATTCGCAATCACCTGATCCGCCTGATCGGCGATCCGAAGCAACGCTATCAGGAAGACCCGGTGCGCATGCTGCGGGCCGTGCGTTTCGCGGCCAAGCTGAATTTCGGCATCGAAAAGCACAGCGCCCAGCCGATTCGCGACCTGGCGCCGATGCTGCGGGAAATTCCGGCGGCCCGTCTGTTCGAAGAAGTCCTCAAACTGTTCCTGTCCGGTTACGCCGCGGATACGTTCGAGATGCTGGTCGACCTGCAGCTGTTCGATCCGCTGTTCCCGGCCAGTACCGAGGCCCTGGAATACAACCCGACCTACACCCACACCCTGATCAGTGAAGCGCTGATCAACACTGACCTGCGCATCAAGCAGAACAAACCGGTAACACCGGCGTTCCTGTTTGCAGCCCTGCTGTGGCCCGCCCTGCCGGCGCGTGTACTGCGCCTGCAAGAGCGCGGTATGCCGCCGATTCCGGCGATGCAGGAAGCGGCACACGAACTGATTGCCGAACAGTGCCAGCGCATCGCGATTCCAAAACGCTTCACCATGCCGATCCGCGAGATCTGGGACATGCAGGAACGCCTGCCGCGCCGTAGCGGCAAACGTGCTGACCTGTTGCTGGACAACCCGCGCTTCCGTGCCGGCTACGACTTCCTGCTGCTGCGCGAGAGCGCAGGCGAGCAGACCGATGGCCTGGGCGAATGGTGGACGGACTATCAGGACGCCAACGAAAATGAGCGCCGCGAAATGATTCGCGAACTCAGCGGCAAGGAAGAAGGCACCGGCGCACCGCGCAAACGCCGTCGCAGCGGCGGCTCCAAGCGCAAACGTGCGGCAGGCGTATCGGGTAGCGGCGAGTAATCCATGGAACGCATCTACATCGGCATGGGCAGCAACCTGGCTGAACCTGCCGGACAGCTGCGCAGCGCCGTTGCCGCCATGGCACGGCTGCCGCAATCGCGACTGGTCGGGGTCTCCGCTTTCTATCAAAGCGACTCACTGCTCCCCGGCCAACCGCGTTACACCAACGCGGTCGCCGCCCTCGACAGCACTCTCGCTCCGCTGGACCTGCTCGATGCGCTGCAAGCCATCGAGAACGAACAGGGCCGCGAGCGTCTCGAACGCTGGGGCCCGCGTACGCTAGACCTGGATATCCTGTTGTTCGGTGATCGCCTGATAGACGAGCCCCGCCTCAAGGTCCCGCACTACCATATGCAGGAACGTGCCTTCGTTCTGTATCCACTGGCTGAACTGGCGCCTGCGGATCTTCGCCTGGCCGATGGCCGCACGTTGGCCAACATGCTCGAAGCCTGCCCGTTCGTCGGCCTGGAACGTATCACTACAAATTAATACAAAACCCTTGTGGGAGCGGGCTTGCTCGCGAATACGGTGTGTCAGTCGACATCAATTTTCACTGACACACCGCATTCGCGAGCAAGCCCGCTCCCACAGGTGTTTTGTGTCGAACAAAAGACCAGGACTGCTGAATCGCATCAGTCCCCTTCGGTAACACCCCCGACGTAACAATGCGGTAACACACGCAATTGACTTCCCGGGTTCTCCTCACGACTATAGGCGTCCCGCTGCCGTCAACACGGCACTAAAAGGGCGCAATCCAGGCCTTATAAGCACGACAAAAGACCGTGCGCCTGAGTAGATGACGAATCACGCGCGTTACTCGCAGTAGTTTCCAGAGCGCCTGAACGAGGATTTTTTGACATGCCAGCCATCACCCTGACCACGCTCCAGAGCCTCAAGCAGAAAGGTGAAAAGATCACCATGCTGACCTGCTATGACGCGACCTTCGCCCACGCCTGCAACCAGGCTGGCGTCGAAGTGCTGCTGGTGGGCGACTCCCTCGGCATGGTTTTGCAAGGCCACGACAGCACCCTGCCGGTCACCACCGCCGAAATGGCTTACCACGTGGCGGCGGTCAAGCGCGGTAACACCGATGCCCTGATCCTTGCCGACCTGCCTTTCATGGCCTATGCCACCACCGAACAAGCCATGACCAACAGCGCCCTGTTGATGCAGGCCGGTGCGCATATGGTCAAGATTGAAGGCGCGTTGTGGCTGGCCGATTCGATTCGCCTGCTGGCCGAGCGCGGTATCCCGGTGTGCGCACACCTGGGCCTGACGCCGCAATCGGTGAACATCCTCGGCGGCTACAAGGTCCAGGGTCGCAATGAAAACCAGGCACGACAGATGCGTGCCGATGCGATTTCCCTGGAACAGGCCGGCGCGGCGATGCTGCTGCTCGAATGTGTGCCGAGCGAACTGGCCGAAGAGATCACCCAGGCTGTGAGCATTCCAGTGATCGGTATCGGTGCCGGCCATCGCACCGACGGCCAGGTACTGGTCCTGCACGACATGCTGGGCCTGTCCATCACCGGTCGGGTGCCCAAATTCGTGAAGAACTTCATGGACGGCCAAGAGAGCATTCACGGCGCCCTGAGTGCCTACGTCACTGAAGTCAAGGCGGCGACCTTCCCTGGCATCGAACATGGATTCTCTGCATGAACACCGTAAAAACCGTACGCGAACTGCGGGCCGCCGTCGCCCGCGCCCGTAGCGAAGGCAAGCGCATAGGCTTCGTGCCGACCATGGGCAACCTGCACAGCGGCCATATCGCGCTGGTCACCAAGGCCACCCAGCGGGTGGACTTCGTGGTCGCGAGCATTTTCGTCAACCCGCTGCAGTTCGGCGCCGGCGAAGATCTCGACAAATACCCGCGCACCCTCGCCGCGGATCAGGAAAAACTGCTCGAGGCCGGTTGCGACCTGCTGTTCGCGCCAACGGTCGAAGAGATGTACCCCGACGGCATGGCCGGCCAGACTCGTGTCAGCGTCCCGCAATTGTCCGAAGGCCTGTGCGGCGCCAGCCGCCCGGGGCACTTCGAAGGCGTGGCGACCGTGGTCAGCAAGCTGTTCAACATGGTCCAGCCGGACCTGGCGATTTTCGGCCAGAAGGATTTCCAGCAACTGGCGGTCATCCGCGCCCTGGTGCATGACCTGAACATGCCGATCCAGATCATTGGCGAGCCCACCGTTCGGGCGGCCGATGGCCTGGCGTTATCGTCGCGCAATGGCTTCCTCAGCGAAGAGCAGCGCGCCACCGCGCCTGTGGTCTATCGCACCCTGAGCCAGATTGCCGAGGCGATCAAACAGGGCGAACGGGATTTCCCGGCGCTGATCGCTGCGCAGATCAAACAGCTCGAAGCCGCTGGCCTGCGTCCCGATTACCTGGAAATCCGCCACGCCCTGACGTTGCGCCCGGCGACGGCGCAAGATCGGGACCTGGTGATCCTGGTGGCAGCGTTCCTCGGCACCACGCGGTTGATCGACAACCTGCATCTGAACCTCGACACCCCCGTCTAGATAGCTGCACACCTTTCCTGTGGGAGCGAGCCTGCTCGCGATAGCGGTCTGACAGTCGACAATCTTGTTGAATGTCAGACCCTCATCGCGAGCAGGCTCGCTCCCACAAGGGACCTGCTGCGCCTCTAAATCCACCGGGCCCCAACCGCCCACTGTTCGATTCCAACCTGGGAAACACTCATGCACGCCATCATGCTCAAAGCCAAGCTGCATCGCGCCGAAGTCACCCACGCTGTACTCGATTACGAAGGTTCCTGCGCCATCGATGGCGAATGGCTGGATTTGTCCGGCATCCGTGAATACGAACAGATCCAGATCTACAACGTCGACAATGGCGAACGCTTCACCACCTACGCCATTCGTGGCGAGGAAGGTTCGCGCATGATCTCGGTCAACGGTGCCGCAGCTCACAAGGCCAAAGTGGGCGATCGCGTGATCATCTGCGCCTACGCTCACTACAGCGAAGCCGAATTGCTCAACTTCAAGCCGCGCATGCTCTACATGGCACCGGGCAATGAACTGAGCCACACTAGCAACGCAATTCCGGTCCAGGTCGCCTGATCCGAGCCCTGCCTTATCCGTTTGTCGGACTGTTTCTAACCTGGATGTTAAAAAAGTACCGGAAACGGGTCAGACAAAGTCAAGACAGATCATTGCGCGGGGTTTACTGTAGTCGCCCTGCGCCATGAAATCGTGTCGACGCAGGTGACCGGGGCGACCACCCACAGCGCTCCGGGATTTTTCGTGTTCAAAAGGCCGTTCAAGTAATAAGGAAACCCGCAGCGATGGCGTACTACCGCACTCCTCATGACGTTACCGCTCTGCCCGCCTGGCAGGCGTTGAATGACCACCGCCAAGCCATGCAGG
This sequence comes from Pseudomonas putida, assembly GCF_050989985.1. Lineage (GTDB taxonomy): Bacteria > Pseudomonadota > Gammaproteobacteria > Pseudomonadales > Pseudomonadaceae > Aquipseudomonas > Aquipseudomonas putida_AI. The sequence continues at coordinate 876,560 of NZ_CP158815.1, read as the reverse complement.
ATTTCAGCATGCGCGAGGCCTTCAATGCCGATCCGCAGCGTTTCACTCAATTCACCCTCAGCAGCTGCGGCCTGTTTCTCGACTATTCGAAGAACCTGATCAACGCCGAGACCCGCAACCTGCTGGTGGGCCTGGCCAACGAAGTCGACCTCAAGGGCGCGATCAAATCGCTGTTCGATGGCGAGATCGTCAACGCCTCCGAAGGTCGCCCTGCGCTGCACACCGCACTGCGCCGTCCGGTCGGCGACAAGCTGTCGGTCAACGGCGTCAACGTGATGCCTGAAGTGCACCGGGTACTGAATCAGATCACCGACCTCGTGGGCCGTATCCACGACGGTCTGTGGCGCGGTTACACCGAGAAGCCGATCACCGACGTGGTGAACATCGGTATCGGTGGCTCGTTCCTCGGCCCCGAGCTGGTGTCCGAAGCCCTGCTGGCCTATGCCCAGAAAGGCGTGCGCTGCCACTACCTGGCGAACATCGACGGCAGCGAGTTCCACGAGCTGGCCATGAAGTTGCGCGCCGAGACCACGCTGTTCATCGTTTCGTCGAAATCCTTCAACACCCTCGAAACCCTGAAAAACGCCCAGGCCGCCCGCGCCTGGTATCTGGCTCAGGGTGGTTCGGAAGTTGAGCTGCATCGTCACTTCATCGCGGTATCGAGCAACAACGCCGCGGCCGTCGCATTCGGTATCCGTGAAGAGAACATCTTCCCGATGTGGGACTGGGTCGGCGGGCGTTACTCGCTGTGGTCCGCCATCGGCCTGCCAATTGCCCTGGCCATCGGCATGTCGAACTTCAAGGAGCTGCTGTCCGGTGCCTACACCATGGACCAGCACTTCCAGAGCGCGCCGTTCGAACAGAACATGCCGGTGCTGCTGGCGCTGCTCGGCGTCTGGTACGGCAACTTCTGGGGCTCGCAAAGCCACGCGATCCTGCCGTACGACCACTACCTGCGCAACATCACCAAGCACTTGCAACAGCTGGACATGGAGTCCAACGGCAAACGCGTGCGTCAGGACGGCCAGCCGGTATCCACCGACACCGGCCCGGTCATCTGGGGTGGCGTGGGTTGCAACGGTCAGCACGCGTACCACCAGTTACTGCACCAAGGCACCCAACTGATCCCGGCCGACTTCATCGTGCCGATCGTCAGCTTCAACCCGGTGGCCGACCACCACCAGTGGCTGTACGCCAACTGCCTGTCGCAGAGCCAGGCGCTGATGCTCGGCAAGACCCTGGCCGAAGCCGAGGCCGAACTGCGCGACAAGGGCATGAGCGAGGCCGACGTGCAGAAGCTCGCACCGCACAAGGTGATTCCGGGCAACCGTCCGAGCAATACCCTGGTGGTCGAGCGCATCAGCCCTCGCCGCCTCGGCGCGCTGGTGGCGATGTACGAGCACAAGGTCTTCGTGCAAAGCGTGATCTGGGGCATCAACGCCTTCGATCAGTGGGGCGTGGAGCTGGGCAAGGAACTGGGCAAGGGCGTCTACAACCGCCTGGTCGGCACCGAGGAAACGGCGGCTGAAGATCCGTCCACTCAAGGCCTGATCAACTACTTCCGTGGTCGTCACCGCGGATAAGCCAGAGCCACATTGCTACCCCTGTGGGAGCGAGCCTGCTCGCGATAGCAGCCTGACAGTCGACTCTTGTGTTGAATGTTGCGCCGCCATCGCGAGCAAGCTCGCTCCCACAGTCGTTTTACGCCGCCTACACTTGCTGCGGCGTCCGGGTTGAACCCTTCCACTTCTCGGCGCATCTTTATCTTTGTCGCAAAACAAGAATAAGGAACCGTCATGTTCGATATCAGCACGTTCCCCAAAGCCGATGCCGTCCGCCGGGCCGCACAACTGAGTCAAGACGACTACCACCGCCTGTACCGTGAATCCGTCGAACACCCCAGTCAGTTCTGGTCCGAACAAGCCACCCGGTTCCTCGACTGGATCGCCCCCTGGGACACCGTCCAGCGCTATGACCTGAAAACCGGTGAAGCCAGCTGGTTTGCCGGGGCCAAGTTGAATGTCAGCTACAACTGCATCGACCGGCACCTGGAACAACGCGGCGATCAAGTCGCGATCATCTGGGAAGGCGACGATCCCGCCGAGTCCACCCAGATCACCTACAAAAAACTGCATCACAACGTCTGCCGCCTGGCCAACGTGCTCAAGAGCCGTGGCGTGAAGAAAGGCGACCGCGTGTGCATCTACATGCCGATGATCCCCGAAGCGGCCTACGCCATGCTCGCCTGCTCGCGCATCGGTGCGGTGCACTCGGTGGTGTTTGGCGGCTTTTCCCCCGATTCCCTGCGCGATCGCATTCTCGATGCCGATTGCCGCACCGTGATCACCGCCGATGAAGGCGTGCGCGGAGGCAAATTCGTTCCGTTGAAACAGAACGTCGACAAGGCCCTGCAAAGTTGCCCGAACGTCAGCACCGTGGTGGTGGTCGAGCGCACACAGAACCCGGTGAACTGGGCCGAAGGCCGGGACATCTGGTATCACCAGGCATTGCGCGATGTCGACGACAACTGCCCGCCCGAGCCGATGGATGCCGAAGACCCGCTGTTCATCCTCTACACCTCCGGCAGCACCGGCAAACCCAAAGGCGTGCTGCACACCACCGCCGGTTATCTGCTGCAAGCGACGATGACGTTCAAATACGTGCTGGATTACCGCGACGGCGAAGTCTTCTGGTGCACTGCCGATGTCGGCTGGGTCACCGGCCACAGCTACATCGTCTATGGCCCGTTGGCCAATGGCGCCACGACCCTGATCTTCGAAGGCGTGCCGAGCTACCCGAGCGTCTCGCGCTTCTGGCAAGTCATCGACAAGCACAAGGTGAATATTTTCTACACCGCCCCGACCGCCCTGCGCGCCCTGATGCGCGAAGGCCCCGAGCCGCTGAAGGAAACTTCACGCGCCAGCGTCAGGCTGCTCGGCACCGTCGGTGAGCCGATCAACCCGGAAGCGTGGGAGTGGTACTTCCACACGGTCGGCGAAGAGCGTTGCCCGATTGTCGATACCTGGTGGCAGACCGAAACCGGCGGCATCATGCTCAGCCCCCTGGTCAGCGCCCAACGGATCAAACCCGGCTGCGCCACGCAACCCATGTTTGGTGTGCAACCGGTGCTGCTCGACGAGCAAGGCAAGGAGATCAAAGGCGCCGGCAGCGGCGTGCTGGCGATCAAATCCAGTTGGCCGGCGCAGATCCGCACCGTCTATGGTGATCCGAAACGGATGGTCGACACCTATTTCAAACCCTACCCCGGCTACTACTTCACCGGTGACGGCGCCCGCCGCGACGAAGATGGCGACTACTGGATCACCGGGCGCATCGACGATGTGATCAACGTGTCCGGGCACCGCATCGGCACCGCTGAGGTAGAAAGCGCCCTGGTGCTGCACGATAGCGTCGCCGAGGCCGCCGTCGTCGGTTACCCACACGACGTCAAGGGCCAGGGCATCTACGCCTTCGTCACCCCCATGAACGGCGTGGAAACCGGCGACGATTTGAAGAGGGACCTGCTGGCGATGGTCAGCAAGGAGATCGGCAGCTTCGCCAAACCGGACCTGATCCAGTGGGCGCCGGCCTTGCCGAAAACCCGTTCCGGGAAGATCATGCGGCGCATCCTGCGCAAGATCGCCTGCAACGAACTGGACAGCCTGGGGGATACCTCGACCTTGGCCGACCCGAGCGTGGTGCAGGGCCTGATCGATAAACGCCTGAACCAATGACGTACTGCCCTTTGTAGGAGCGAGCTTGCTCGCGATGAACGCAAGCGCACCGCGTATATTCAGGAAACACGCGTTATCGTTAACGTCCATCGCGAGCAAGCTCGCTCCTACAGGGATCCCATGGAATTCATCCGCAGTCGCATCGAAACCCAAATCATGAGCCTGACCGGCCTGTCCCTGGGCAAACTCGACCTGGAAAACCCCAAGGGCGATCCCGGTCTGTTCGGGCCTGACTCGATCAGTTGGCAGGTACACGGCGACTTCAGCAGCATGCTCATCGGCGGTATCAGCGCCCTGATGCTGCAAGCCCTGCACCCGCTGGCCCTGTCCGGCGTGTGGGACCATTCGAATTTCCGCGAAGACATGCTCGGCCGGTTGCGGCGCACCGGCCAGTTCATTTCCGGCACCACCTTCGGTTCGCGTCAGGATGCCGACTGGCTGATCGAGAAAGTCCGCACCATCCACCTGCAGATCACCGGTACCGCGCCCGATGGCCGGCCTTACGCCGCCAGCGATCCCGAGTTGCTGACCTGGGTGCATGTGGCCGAAGTCAGCAACTTTCTCGCCGCGCATTTGCGCTATCGCAACCCGGGTTTGTCTCCTGCGGACCAGGACCGCTATTACGCGGAAATCGCCCTGGTCGCCGAGCGCCTGGGAGCCCGTGACGTTCCCCGTTCCCGGCAGGAAATTTCCGATTATCTCGAGCGCATCAGGCCGCAACTGCTGTGTGACGAGCGCAGTCGCGAAGTCTTGCGGCTGTTGTTGAACGCGCCGTCCCCGAGCCGTCTGGCGAAGCCTTTCGGCGGGCTGATGATGCAGGCCGGAATCGACCTGCTGCCCGATTGGGCCAGCGACCTGCTCGGCGTCAGCCAGAGCCCGCTGCAACGCAAGCTGATCCGCGCCAGCGTCAACCGCAGCGCGCCGATGCTGCGCTGGGCGGTGCGTAATGGTTCGGTGCAGCGGGCAAAACGGCGGATGGGGTTGTTGACCTGAAACGCATCGCGAGCAGGCTCGCTCCCACATGGGTTCTGTGAACAACAAAAATCTCCTGTGGGAGCGAGCCTGCTCGCGATGGCAGCAACTCGGTAGCCTGCCAAGCTGCTAAACTCCCGCGCCAAATTCCCACCTGCAAGGCGCCCAGCATGTCTTCCTTGAATCAGGCGCTGCGCGCCGCCCTCGAACGCCGCCAGGACCTGTTGGCCGAACTGCACAGCCAGGGCACCGATTGCTATCGCCTGTTCCATGGCAGCCAGGAAGGCGCCGGGGGCCTGACCATCGACCGCTACGGCCCGCAATTGATGGTGCAGAGCTTTCACCAGACGCTGGAGCGCGATGTGCTGCTGCAACTGCACGAGATCGTCAATCAGCACCTGGGCTTGGACAGCCTGCTGGTCTACAACGACCGCTCCGGCGGCAATTCACGCATTGACCGCGAAGACCGCGTCTACCGCGCCGAAGAAGCCGCCTTGCAGGACCTGATCGGCCACGAATGGGGCCTCAATTACCGGGTACGCGGGCGTCATGCCGGGCAGGATCCACTGCTGTTTCTCGATCTGCGTAACACCCGTGGCTGGGTCAAGGCGCACAGCAAGAACAAAAGCGTGCTCAACCTGTTCGCCTACACCTGTGGTGTCGGCCTCAGTGCCGCGGCCGGAGGGGCCAGCGAGGTGTGCAATCTGGACTTCGCCGAGGGCAACCTGGCGGTCGGTCGTGAAAACGGCCAGCTCAACCCGCAGTTGCCGACCATGGAATTCATCCAGTCCGATTATTTCCCCGCAATCCGCCAACTGGCCGGCCTGCCGATCAGCCAGCGTCGCGGGCAAAAATTGCCGAGCTATCAGCGCCTGGAACAACGCCAGTACGACCTGGTGCTGCTCGACCCTCCCGCCTGGGCCAAGAGTGCGTTCGGCACCGTCGACCTGTTGCGCGACTACCAGAGCCTGCTGAAGCCGGCGCTGCTGGCCACCGCCGACAACGGCGTGCTGATCTGCTGCAACAACCTGGCAAAAGTCAGCATGGACGATTGGTGCGAACAGGTTTTGCGTTGCGCGGAGAAAGCCGGGCGGCCCGTGCGTGAGTGGACGGTGATGAATCCGGGCGCTGACTTCCCGTCCATGGACCAGCAACCACCGCTGAAAACCCTGATCCTTCAGCTTTGATTTGTGTCAGACAAATCTGATTGTTCATCGCAGGGCGATTGTTTCGGAACCGGAAACGCGTGCCATACTCCAAGGCACTCCGATTCAGACAGATGAAGCCACGCATGTACAAAGGATTGATTCGCGCCGTGGGCGCCTTGTTGACTGCACTGGCCCTTTACAGCTTGCTGGGCTTTCTGATTTTGCCGGGCATCGCCTTGCGCGTCGCCAACCAACAGTTGGCCAACTACGCCACGACGCCCGCCACACTCCAGCGAATCGAACTCAACCCGTTCAGCCTTGAAGTGACCCTTTGGGGCCTGAAAATTGGCGAGCCGGGCAAGGAACAGGTCGGCTTCGAACGCCTGTATGCCGATCTGAGCCTCGACAGCCTCTGGACCAAGGCGCTGCATTTGTCGGCAATCGAATTGGAGAAATCCAAAACCGAGGTGATCTTCGGCAAGGACGGCAAGCTCAACCTGCTCGGCCTGTTCAAGCTGCCACCGAGCGAGCCGACCCCCGCCGATCCCAACGCCAAGCCGTTCCCGCTGCGCATAGACAGCATCAAGCTGGCGGGCGGTGGCGTGCATTTTCTGGATGAGCGCCCCAGCGAACCGATCGAATTCATCTACGACAAACTCGATTTCGAACTGAAGAATCTCAGCACCCTGCCCGAAGACAGCGCCGACATGACCCTTTCGGCCATCGGCCCGCATGGTGGGCAGATCGACTGGACCGGCAACTTCAGCCTCATCCCACTTGCCTCCGAAGGCAAGCTGAAGCTCACCGACGGCAAGATGAAAGCCTTTTGGCCCTACGTGCGCGATGCGGTGCCACTGGTGCTCGAAGACGGTGTCATCAGCCTGAGCACCGACTACAAGCTCAACCTGTCCAAGGAAACCCAACTGCTGCTGAGCAACGTCTCGACCACCATCGCACCCTTCGCCATCAAGGCCCCTGACGGTCGGCCGCTGGTGAAGCTCGAGCGACTGGATGTCAGCGAAACCACAATCGACTTGGCGAAACAGCAAGTCGTCGTCGGTAAGATCCGCAGCAATAAACTGGAAACCTGGGCAGCCCTGGAAGCCGACGGCCAACTCGACTGGCAGAAGCTGTTCGCCAGCCAACCTTCCAAGCCGAAGGCCAAAGCCAAGGCTGACGCCGAACCGGCCAGCACTCCGGCGGCGGCAGACTCACCCAAACCCGAACCGGCACCCGCCGCCAAACCCTGGCAGGTATTGCTGAACGACGTGCAACTGCGCAATTACCAGGTGCACCTTGCCGACCGCAAAGCACAACCTGCCGTGGCCCTGGAACTGGGCCCGCTGAATCTCGACCTGCAGAAGTTCGACAGCCTCAATGGCTCGCCCTTCCAGCTCAAGCTCGACACCGGCGTGGGCAAGCAGGGCAAGCTCATGGCCGAAGGCGAAGTCAACCTGGCGCCGGTCACTGCCAGGCTCAACGTGAAAACCAGCGACATCGACTTGCGCGTCGCCCAGTCCTACATCAACCCGTTCATGCGCCTGGAACTGCGCAGCGGCATGCTCGGCAGCGATCTGGCGGTCAACCTCAAGAACACCGAGCCCCTGGCCCTCAGCGTCACCGGCCGCGCCCAGATCGATCAGTTGCACACCCTCGACACCCTGAAAACCCGCGACTTCCTCAAGTGGCAGCAGGTGGTGGTCGATGGCCTGAATTATCAGCATGGCGACAGCCTGTCGATCGACAAGATCAACCTGCTGCAACCCTATGCGCGGTTCATGATCAACGATGATCGCACCACCAACATCGATGACCTGCTGATTCCTCAACCGGCGGATTCCGGGGCCAAGCCAGCGGCAGCCAAGCCTGCAAGCAAGGAAAAACCGCTGGCCATCCATATCGGCGGCATCGTCATCAATGACGGCTCGGCCAACTTCGCCGACTTCAGCCTGACCCCGAACTTTGCCACCGCCATTCAAGAACTCAACGGCCAGATCGGCACCATCGACAGTCGTCAGGCCAAACCGGCCAGCGTCGACGTCAAGGGCAAGGTCGATCGCTATGCACCCGTGACCATCAAAGGCTCGGTCAACCCCTTCGACCCGATGGCCAGCCTCGACATCGCCACCAGCTTCAAGCGCGTGGAACTGACCACCCTGACGCCCTACTCCGGCAAATTCGCCGGCTATCGCATCCGCAAGGGACGGCTCAATCTCGACCTGCACTACAAGATCACCAAGGGCCAGCTCCAGGCCGAAAACAAGGTGGTCGTAGAGCAACTGCAACTGGGTGAGAAAGTCGACAGCCCCGACGCGGTGAGCCTGCCGCTGAAACTGGCGATTGCCTTGCTCAAGGATGTCGACGGCAAGATTTCCATCGAACTGCCGGTGTCCGGCGACTTGAACAACCCGCAGTTCAGCGTCATGCCGATTGTCTGGCAGACCCTGCGCAACCTGATCGTCAAGGCGGCGGCAGCACCGTTCAAACTCATTGGTGGCCTGGTGGCCGGTAGTGGCTCTGAGGACCTGGGCACCGTGGCGTTCGCACCGGGTTCAAGCGACCTGAGCAAGGACGCCGAGGCAGCGCTGGTCAAGTTGTCCAACGCCCTCAAGGAACGTCCGGCCCTGCGCCTGGAGATCGAAGGCACCGCCGCCAAGAGCAGCGACGGTCCACTGATTGCCGAGCAGCGCCTGGAACGTGAGTATCAATACAACTACTACAAAATGCTCCAGCGTCGCGGCGACAAGGTTCCCGCCCAGGCGTCCATGCTGCAGGTGCCAGAGAACGAGAAAGGCCCGCTGCTGGAAGGGATCTACCGCACGCGACTGAAGGCTCAGCCCCCTGCCGAATGGAAGGACCTGGGCAAGGAAGAACGCACGGCGAAGATGCGCGAAGGCGTGATCCAGTCCTGGAGTTCCAGCGAAGCGCTGTTGCGCCAGCTGGGCCAGGACCGCGCCAGCAGCATCAAGGATTACCTGGTGGACAAGGGCCAACTGGCTGACGATCGCGTGTACTTCATTGATGCCCAGTTGGGCGAAGCGGAAAAAGACGGCAAGGTCATCACGCCCCTGCATCTGGACGCCGAATGATGGGCCAACGCCTGTTGCTGGCGCTGCTGTTGGCAATGGGCGCCAGCCAGGCATCCGCGACGGACACGCTGCGCTGTGGCAGCCAATTGGTCAGCGTCGGCGACCGTGCGGGCGAAGTGCTGCAAAAATGCGGCGAACCGGTCAGCCGCGATCTGCTGGGCTACAAGCGCAGTGCCAACCGGCGGGAAGAGTTTCCGGTCGAGGAATGGACTTACGGGCCGAACAACGGGATGTATCAGTACCTGCGGTTCGAGGGTAATCGCCTGACACAGATCACCAGCAAACGCGGGAACTGAGCCTTACAAAGATCAAACTGTGGGAGCGAGCCTGCTCGCGATGAGGGACTGACATCCAACATTGGTTTGGCTGACAGTCCGCATTCGCGAGCAGGCTCGCTCCCACAGTTGTTTTGAGCTGCACACAATAGAACAGGCCCCGACACGAATGCCGGGGCCTGTAATGGCCACATCCTTGTGGCCGTTCGCATGAACTCCTCAAGATGCGACAGGCGTATACCTTGGCCCGCCTGTCGCGCCTTCTCCCAGTCCAGGCGAGAAGCCTTGCCTTACTCGGCTTTCAGGCCGTCAGCGGAGACCGCCTTGACGCCTTTGATTTTTTTGGTGATCGCCACGGCGGTAGCTTTCTGAGATTCAGTCACTGCAGTGGTGGACGACAGGGACACAACGCCTTTGTTGGTTTCAACTTTGATGTCAGTGCCAGGAATGCCTTTTTCGGTAACCAGGTCACTTTTGACTTTGGTGGTAATCCAGGTATCGGAAGTGGCTTCCTTGGCTTTGGTCATTTCACCGGCTGCCAGAGTCATTGGCGCCTGAGTGGCTTGAGTCTGTGCGAACGCAACATTGGCCATGGTCAGGGTCAGCGCGGTAGCAGTAGCGGCAGCGATAGCGAACTTCTTCATACGAGTAACTCCTGTTTTTCTGGAAAGTCTGCTGGGTGTCATTTCAGCAGGGTTGCCAGAGATATTGCGAACGCTGTGCCAAGTTTGAGACAACCAACAAATCCTTATAAATCAACAAGTTATAAAATCACATAAATTTAAAAGTCGTGCAAAATGCATGACCTGAACATTCTCTACATGCAAGTTGCCGTTTTTGAAGAAGGCCTAAAGCCATGAATTGTGGGAAGTTTTCTCTTTTACATTGGCACTGGAACAAAAATGCCCCGTCCTTTGAAAGACGGGGCATTTCATTTATTAGAAACGGATCGTTACGTGCCGCTGGCTGTGCAGCCTTTAGGCGCATAATCCGCCGAAACACTGGTGGAGCATGTCCAGCCCTTGGTGGCGTCGCGAGACAGCGTGACGGTCGCACCTGAAATCACAGCTGGAGCGCCTTTCAACGTGCAAATCATCCCGGTCGCAGTGCCGGTGGCAGCGGTAATGGCGCAGTTCTGAGTATCACCGCCTGGGGCAAATGTCGTGGCAGGAGGGGCCGCCGTACCGGAGTTGACCGCATCCTCATAGTTGACCTTCAGCGCCGAAAGCTCCGCGACCCCCGCCGTCACCTTCGCCCGCGCCTGATACTTGGAATAAGCCGGAATCGCAAACGTCGCCAGAATCCCGATGATTGCCACCACGATCAGCAGCTCGATTAGCGTAAAACCTTTTTGAGTCTTCATAGACAGCCTCCGTGCATGAGTCGAAATCTCATGATCTGAAACTGTGTCAGCACAGCCCATGCCAAGCCCCGCACGCCCAACTGGCGGGGGCACGGGGCCGCAGCAACGCCCTGCCAGGCCCCAGGAACCGCACTATCTGACACTTTTTGTCACTTGGCCGGCGCTGGTTTGGCTCCATCGCTTGACTAGGCTATAAGTCATCCAACGGTCTTGCCCCGGATTCCCAATGAATGACATCACCCTCAGCGGCCTGGCCAAGCAATTGGTCCTGGCCGAACTGCTCACCGACAAAAGCGCGCAACAGGCGTCGCAACAAGCCCAACGCAATCGCATCTCGCTGGTCAGCTATTTGGTGCAGAACAAACTGGTGAAAAGCCGCCAGGTCGCCGAGATTGCGTCGGAGCACTTCGGCATGGCCTTGATGGACCTCAACCACCTCGACAAGGAAACCCAACCCAAGGGACTGGTCAGCGAAAAACTGGTGCGCCAGCATCACGCCCTGCCGCTCTGGCGTCGTGGCAACAAGTTGTTCGTGGGGATTTCCGACCCGACCAATCACCAGGCCATCAACGACATTCAGTTCAGTACGGGGCTGAGTACCGAAGCGATCCTGGTCGAAGAAGACAAGCTCAGCGACGCGATCGAAAAATTCTTCGATACCCATGGCAGCGGCCTTGAAGACATAGGGGACGTTGACCTCGAAGGCGTGGACATCGAAACCGATGACCGACAGGACGCCATCGTCGGCCAGGATGCCGATGACGCGCCGGTGGTGCGCTTCGTTCACAAGATGCTGCTCGACGCGATCAGGAGCGGCTCTTCCGACCTGCATTTCGAGCCCTACGAAAAAAACTACCGCGTGCGCGTACGCACCGACGGCATCCTGCACGAAGTCGCCAAGCCGCCGATCCAGCTGGCCGGCCGCATCGCGGCGCGGCTGAAGGTCATGGCCAGCCTCGACATCTCCGAACGGCGCAAGCCCCAGGACGGGCGGATCAAGATGCGCCTGTCGAAGAGCAGATCCATCGATTTCCGGGTCAACACCCTGCCAACCCTGTGGGGCGAAAAAGTGGTGATCCGGATCCTCGATCCGTCCAGCGCGCAAATGGGGATCGACGCCCTCGGTTACGAACCCGACCAGCAAGCGTTGTACATGGACGCGCTCAAGCAGCCTCAGGGGATGATTCTGGTGACCGGCCCCACCGGCTCCGGCAAGACCGTGTCGCTCTACACCGGCCTGAACATCCTCAATACCGTGGACATCAACATCTCCACCGCCGAAGACCCGGTGGAAATCAACATGGAAGGCATCAACCAGGTCAACGTCAATCCCAAACAAGGCATGGATTTCGCCCAGGCGCTGCGCTCGTTCCTGCGCCAGGACCCGGACGTGATCATGGTCGGCGAAATCCGCGACCTGGAAACCGCGGAAATCGCCATCAAGGCCGCCCAGACCGGGCACTTGGTGCTGTCGACCCTGCACACCAACAGCGCCGCGCAAACCCTGACCCGCCTGCACAACATGGGTATCCAGGGTTTCAACATCGCGACTTCCGTGAGCCTGATCATCGCCCAGCGCCTGGCGCGCAAACTCTGCAGCCATTGCCGGGCTGCCCTCGACATACCCCACGAGACGCTGCTCAAAGAGGGCTTCCCCGAGGAACGCATCGGTACCTTTACGATCTATGGGCCGGTGGGTTGCGAACACTGCAACGGCGGTTACAAGGGTCGCGTGGGGATTTATGAAGTGGTGAAGAACACGCCGGACTTGCAGCGACTGATCATGGCCGAAGGCAACGCACTGCAAATCGATGAGCAGATGCGCAAGGACGGCTTCAATGACTTGCGCACCTCAGGCTTGCACAAAGCCATGCAAGGCATCACCAGCCTTGAAGAAATCAACCGGGTCACCAAGGACTGAACATGGCGGTCAAAGCAGCAAAAACCAGCACCTACGCCTGGGAAGGCACCGACCGCAAAGGCACGAAAGTCACGGGCGAGTTGAGCGGCCAAAACCCTGCATTGATCAAGGCGCAACTGCGCAAGCAAGGCATCAACCCCGGCAGGGTTCGCAAGAAATCCCCCTCCCTGCTCAACCTGGGCAAGGCCATCAAAGCCAAGGACATAGCCCTGTTCACCCGGCAGATGGCGACCATGATGAAGGCCGGCGTGCCCTTGCTGCAGTCGTTCGACATCATCGGCGAAGGCTTCGAAAACCCGGCCATGCGCACGCTGGTGGACGAGGTCAAGCAGGAAGTTGCGGCCGGCAACAGCTTCGCCGCGGCCCTGCGCAAAAAACCCAAATACTTCGATGAGTTGTACTGCAACCTGGTGGATGCCGGTGAGCAGGCCGGAGCCCTGGATACCCTGCTGGAGCGGGTGGCGACCTACAAGGAGAAGAGCGAAACCCTCAAGGCCAAGATCAAGAAGGCCATGACTTACCCGCTGGCGGTCATATTCGTCGCCGCCATTGTCACGGGGATTCTGTTGGTCAAAGTGGTGCCGCAATTTCAGTCGGTGTTCGAAAGCTTTGGCGCTCAATTGCCCGCATTTACCGTGATGGTCATCGGCCTGTCGCATTTCATGCAGGAGTGGTGGTGGGCCATGCTCGGCGCCTTGATCGTGGCGATCCTGGCCGTGCGCCACGGGCTCAAGACGTCGCAGGGTTTCCGTGATCGCGTGGATGCCTGGCTGCTGAAAGTGCCGCTTGTGGGCGCCCTGACGTACAAATCCGCCGTGGCCCGTTTTGCCCGCACCCTGTCGACCACCTTCGCCGCTGGCGTGCCCCTGGTCGAAGCCCTGGATTCCGTGGCTGGCGCCGCCGGTAATGTGGTGTTCAAGCGTGCCGTGCTGCGTATCAGGCAGGACGTCTCGACGGGCATGCAATTGAATTTTTCCATGCGCGCTTCCGGCCTTTTTCCGAACATGGCGATTCAGATGACCGCCATTGGCGAAGAGTCCGGTGCACTGGATGACATGCTGGACAAGGTCGCCGGCTTCTATGAAGACGAAGTGGACAATATGGTCGACAGCCTCACCAGCCTGATGGAACCGTTCATCATGGTGATACTGGGTGTTATTGTCGGCGGCCTGGTGGTTGCGATGTACCTGCCCATCTTCCAACTCGGGTCGACGATCTGACATGCCATTGAACGAAATCATGACGCTCTACCCGCTGGCATTCGTGGCAATCGCCGGATTGGTGGGGCTGCTGGTCGGCAGCTTTCTCAACGTGGTGATCTGGCGCCTGCCGAAGATGCTCGAGCGCGAATGGCGCGTGCAGGCCCATGAAATCCTCGGGCTGCCCAATGAAACACCGCTGCCCAGCTTCAATCTTCTGCTGCCTCACTCCCAATGCCCGAGTTGCGAGCACCGGATTCGCGCCTGGGAGAACATTCCCGTCATCAGCTATGTGTTTCTGCGTGGACGCTGCTCGGCCTGCGCGACGCCCATCAGCAAACGCTACCCGCTGACCGAACTGGCCTGCGGCCTGTTGTCGGCGTTCGTGGCCTGGCATTTCGGCTTCGGCTGGCAAGCCGGCATGGCGCTGCTGCTGACCTGGGGCTTGTTGGCCATGAGCCAGATCGACGCCGAGCATCAACTGCTGCCCGATGTGCTGGTGCTGCCGCTGTTGTGGCTGGGGCTGATCGTCAACAGCCTCGACCTGTTCGTGCCATTGCATGACGCGCTATGGGGTGCGGCTGCCGGCTACCTGCTGCTGTGGTCAGTGTTCTGGCTGTTCAAGCTGCTCACCGGCAAGGACGGCATGGGTCACGGCGATTTCAAGCTGCTGGCGATGTTCGGAGCCTGGGGCGGCTGGCAGATTTTGCCGCTGACCATCCTGCTTTCATCCTTTGTAGGGGCGATCATCGGCGTGATTTACCTGCGTCTGCGCCGGGCAAAAACCTCGACGCCAATCCCCTTCGGCCCCTATCTGGCGATTGCCGGCTGGATTGCCATGCTCTGGGGTGGTCAAATAACCGACTTCTATTGGCAGTTTGTCGGTTTGAAATGAATACCCCTGCGCAAAAACCCTGGATTCTCGGCCTCACCGGCGGCATCGGCAGCGGAAAAAGTGCCGCTGCCCAGCATTTCATCGACCTGGGCGTGCACGTGGTCGATGCCGATCATGCCTCGCGCTGGGTGGTTGAGCCGGGCCGTCCGGCGCTGGCGAAAATCGCCGAACACTTTGGCCCCGGCGTGTTGCAGGCCGACGGTCAACTGGATCGCGCGGCCCTGCGTAAATTGATCTTCGAGGTCGCGGATGAACGCCGCTGGCTCGAAGCCTTGCTGCATCCGTTGATCGCCGAGGAAATCGCTCATCACCTGGCACTGGCAAAATCACCTTACGCCATTCTGGTTTCACCGCTGCTGATCGAATCCGGCCAGTACGCCATGACCCAGCGAGTGCTGGTGATCGATGCCCCCGAACAATTGCAGATCGAACGCACCTTGCAGCGTGACCAGACCAGCGAAGAGCAGGTCCAGGCGATCCTCAAGGCCCAGTCCAGCCGTCAGGATCGCGTAAGCCATGCCAACGAGGTGATAGTCAACGATCGCGACCTCGCCTGGCTGCACAGCGAGGTCGAACGCCTGCATCACTTTTACCTTACTTTGCCTGGAGGCCAGTCATGAGCCAGTATCCAACCGTCGAATGCCCCACCTGCGGCGCTCCAGTGGAGTGGAGCCCCGAGAGCCTGTACCGGCCGTTCTGCTCCGACCGTTGCAAGCTGATCGACCTGGGCGCGTGGGCCTCGGAAGAGCACAAGATCCCAGTGGCCCCGGATGCCGAGGACGAACTGTTCAGCGGCGATTTCGAACCCCGCCATCACTGATATCGGGTACCGGGAAGCACCGACGATTCCAGGCTTGGGTCGAGTCAGGACCTGGGATCGTCGTCCTTCCACGGCGCGGACAGATAGCGTGTGCGATTGAAGGTTTCCAGCCATTCCGGACAAAACACCACCAGCGCGCTGACCACCATGCCGTTGATGAACGCCTCGGGAAAAATGATCAGCCACAAGTAGCCGACGAAATCCTCGAGCCAGTAGGGCATGACGAATCGCTCGTCGAACCACAGCACCGTGAGCGCCAGCAACAGGCACAGCAACGCCGACAGGGCCGCGGCAAAGAAACCGGAAACGAAGATATACACGAAGAGATTGCGCGGCTGCGCGCGCTCGACCGCAATCGCACAGCACTCGGTGACCAGCACCGGCAACAGGATGAACAGTGCGCCATTGACCCCCATCGCCGTCAGGTCCTGACGCCCCAGCAGCACCAGCCCCGCTTGCGCCACCAGCCCACCGACGATTGCCAGCGGCCAGTCGAGCAACAGGGTCACCGCTGTCATGCCGATGAAGTGGTAGGACACCCCGGTATCGAAATCCCGTCGCACCAGCCACAGCAAAAACAGCGCGAAGACCGTGCCGAGTACCTGATGCTGACGACGGCTGTCGGTAAACAATTCGACCCAGGGCGCACGGCAGATCGCCCAGATCAGTACCGGTACATAGATCAGCCAACCCAGCGTGAGGGTTTCGGGTGACAGCAACTCGACGCCGATCATGGCCAGGCTTACTCCCTTGGCTTGCCGAACGAGAACGGGCCCTCAGTCTACACCGCCCGTTGCACGGCCTTCGAGTTCACGCCCAGTACCGGGAATCGTTCATCACCGCCTCATGTTCGGCGAACAATCCGGGCAACTCCACCTTGAGAAAATCCACCCAGGTGCGGACCTTGGCATCGAGGAAGCGTCGCGACGGGTACAGTGCATACACATTGCGCTGCCGGGGACGATAGGCCGGCAGCAGACGCAGCAAGGTGCCGTCGACCAGAGAGCGCGTGGCGGTGTAGAACGGAATCAGGCTGATCCCCATCCCGGCCTCGGAAGCCTTGACCATCGACTCGGCAACGTTGCACTGAAAGGTCATGGCCGGGTTGACCGCCTGCTCCCCTTCATCGTCCTCGAACACCCACTGATCACCGTACAACGGGTCGATCATGCGCAAGCACCGATGGTCGTTGAGCGCCAGCGGAGCATCCGGCACGCCTTGGCGTTGCAGGTATTGCGGGGACGCGCAAAGCACACTGTAGATCTGCCCGATGGGCTGGCCGACGAACTGCGAATCGGCCAGTTCGTGAGCAATGGAAATCACCACGTCCTGCCCGTCCTCCAAAGGATCCGGATTGCGTTGCGACAGGGTCAGTTCGAACACCACATCGGGATACAACTCGCTGTAACGGGCTATCAGCGGCGTGATCAACACCCCCAGGCCGTTCATGGTGTGTACCCGCAACCGCCCGCTGGGTTTGAGATGAGCGCCGCGGGCCTCGGCCGTTGCCTCTTCCATTTCTTCGAGAATCAGTCGGCTGCGCAGCAGAAATCGCTCGCCGGCCTCGGTCAGGCTCAAGCGGCGCGTGGTGCGTTGCAACAGGCGGGCCTGTACATGCTGCTCCAGGTCCGCGACCAGTCGGGACACCTGTGCGGTGGACAGTTCCAGCGCATCCGCGGCCGCAGTGAAACTTGCGCAGTCCACGACACGGACGAACACCCGCAAGTTGTTAAGCAAATCCATAAGCCTCCCTCGGGGGTAGTCACTGTTACATTTTATGTAAGGTTGTATCAGGCGTGCGCCCCTTTATCCACCTGTGGCAATCACTAGACTTGAACCATCGAAACCCAAAAGACGCACGCCAACATGAAAGTCTTGATCAGCCTGTTTCTGACCCTTGTCGCCACCTCTGCCATAGCCGCCGGCAACCCGCCTTCCGCCGTCACCTACAACCCCGCGCAGCCGCTGGACATTGCCAGGGTAGTGTCGGTATCAGACACCGCGACTGCGTGTGGCGTGGTCCCGGCGACCATGGTGTACGTGGATCATCAGGGCCAGAGCCACCGCGTGACCTACGAGGTCATGGGCGATTGCACCAGCAACCTGTGATCAGCCAGTCATAGCAGGGTCCATGTGTAGGACAGGATCAGGCGGTTTTCATCGATATCACTGCGGTAGTTGGAGCGCGCCATGGCATTGCGCACACGGATGCCGAGGCCCTTGAGACTGCCGCTCTGCAGGACATAACCGATATCCAGATCGCGCTCGCGGTCCCTGCCTTCGTAACCCTTGCCGGTGTCGACGTTGTTGCCGGAAATGTAACGCACCGTGCTGGTCAGGCCTGGTACCCCGAGGGCGGCAAAATCATAGTCGTAGCGCGCCTGCCAGGAGCGCTCGTCGGTGAAGGCAAACTCATAGGTCGGCACCTCGTTGCCCAGTGGCGAGATGTTGGCAAAGACCCGCGGGAAAGCGGTGTCGCCGTACATGGCCTGATACCCGACGTAAAAGGTGTGACCACCGCGCTTGGCCGACAGCAGGGAAAAGAACGCCTGGTTGTCGATGTTGCCCAGCAGTTTCTTACCGTCCTCGCGGGAATCGAAATAGCCGAGGTTGGCGCCCAAAACCCAGTCCCCCATCGGCTCGCTGTGCTTGAGGCCAAGAAACCGCTGGTTGTAGATGTCTTCCAGTTGCCCGTACCAGGCGCTGACCGAGCTGCGCTTCTCGTTGAAGACGTAATCGGCACCGGCAAAATTGAAGCCGTCACTGCTGACCTGACGTTGCGGTACGTGACCGAGCATGGCCTGCATTTTTTCGTCGCCCGCCTCGTTGCGCAGGCTCGTTGAACTCAGATGGCCACCTTGCAGGGTCAGGCCATTGATCTCATTGGAGGTGATGCTCGCGCCCTGGTAGCTCGGCGGCAGCAGACGGATATCGCTGAAGACCAACACCGGCAAGTTGGGTTGCAACTCCCCCACCTTCAGCTCGGTTTTGGAGTAACGCATTTTCAACGCGCCCTCCAGACGGCTGTAGTTATCCGGCGCGCGCCCGTCATCCTGCACCGGCAGCAAACCGGTGTTGACCCGGTCCGGGCTGCTGTCGAGCTTGAGGCCCAGCAGGCCGATCACGTCCACACCGAACCCGACGGTGCCCTGGGTGTAACCCGATTTGACGTTGAGGATGAAACCTTGCGCCCACTCTTCGGCCTTCGATTGCTGGTTGGCCCCGACGATGTCCGAATAGTCCCGGCTGAAGTAGTAATTGCGCGCTTGCAAGGTAGCGGTGGTGTCCTCGATGAAGCCTTTCTCGGCAGCTGTTGCGCCGCTGGAAAAACTGGAGGCGAGCGCCAGGGACAACACGGAACCGGTTGCTGGAAAAATCTGTTTCATCGTTTTGTCTCTTATTGTTATTGATCGACAGGAAGAACTGCTTTTGTCGCAGCGCCTTGGCTGCGGGTGACGGGACGACTGGCGTTCAGGATCAAGTGGGTGACCATGCCGAAAATCAGCCCCCAGAAAGCCGCGGACAGCCCCAACAGCGACATGCCCGAGGCCGTGGTGAGAAAGGTCACCAGAGCCGCCTCGCGATCACTCGGCACTGCCATCGAACCGGCCAGTGCACCCGCGATCGCGGCGAACAACGCAAGCCCCGCCAGCGCCGCGATCAGTTCCCTGGGGAACGCCGAGAACAGCGAAACCAGCGTCGCGCCGAAGATGCCCAGCACCAGGTAACACAAGCCCCCCACGACCCCGGCCACATAACGTTTGCCGGGATCCTCATGGGCCTCGCGACCCGTGCAGATGGCCGCGGTGATTGCCGCCAGGTTCAGCCCATGGCAACCGAACGGCGCCAACAACGCCGTACCCAGGGCACTGCTGGCGATGATCGGGCCAGCCGGCGTTGCATAGCCGCTGGCGCGCAACACCGCCATGCCGGGAACGAACTGACCGGTCAGCGCCACCATCACCAGCGGCAAGGCGATGTTCAGCGTCGCGCTCAGGCTGAACGCCGGGGTGATCCACACCGGCGTGGCCAAGCCGATGACCAGCGCTTCGCGGTGCAGATCGCCGGCGAGAAATGCCATCGAGCATCCCACCAGCAGGACCAGCAGCACGGCGTAACGCGGCACCAGCCGTTTACCGATCAGGTAAGTGGCAAACATCGCCAGCACCAGTGTCGGTTTGCTCTGCAACGAGACGAACAGCCCGGTTCCGAAGCTGAACAGGATCCCCGCCAGCATCGCGGCGGCCACCGCTGCCGGCAGCTTGCCGATGATCCGGTCGAACGCCCCCGAGATCCCCACCAGGAACACGATCAGGCTGCTGACCAGGTAGGCGCCCACCGCTTCCGGCATGGAGATCCCCGGCAGCAGCGCCACCAGCAACGCCGAGCCCGGTGCGGACCACGCGATGATCACCGGCACCCGATAGCGCAGGCTCAAGCCGATACCGAGCACGGCGCTGCCGATGGAAATCGCCCAGACCCACGACGACAGCACTTCCCGCGACAAGTGGGCCGCATCGGCGGCCTGGAAAATGATCACCAGGGGACCGGCGTAGGAAATCACCGTGGCGATAAATCCTGCGACGGCCGCAGACAGGGAAAAATCCCGAAGCAAGCTGTTCATGACACCTCGCCAACTGCGCTTTCAGGCGAAGCCGCTTGTGAGTCCAGTGACTGCCCGACACTGCGTCGGCTGCTGACGGCGAACACGGTCATGGCGACGGCGGCAATCGCGCCGGGCAAGGCAAACGCCATGAAGTTCAGCTGCAGCGGCAGGCTGATCCCGAGCAAGGCGCCGCCCAGCAGCGGACCGACGATCGCGCCATTGCGCCCGATGCCCGACGCCCAGCCCAGGCCGGTGGAGCGGATGGTCATGGAATAGAACTGTGCGGCACAGGCGTACAGCAGAATCTGCGAGCCGATGGTGGTGGCGCCGGCAATCGCGATCAGCAGGTACAACACCGGCATCGGGCTGTTGAAGCCCAG
This sequence comes from Pseudomonas putida, assembly GCF_050989985.1. Classification (GTDB taxonomy): domain Bacteria; phylum Pseudomonadota; class Gammaproteobacteria; order Pseudomonadales; family Pseudomonadaceae; genus Aquipseudomonas; species Aquipseudomonas putida_AI. The sequence goes on along the minus strand of NZ_CP158815.1, from coordinate 856,158 downwards.
CAACGTGATCGACACCGCACCCACGGCAAAGAAGGCTGCCAAAACCCGTGGCAGGTTGAGTTTATCCCCCAGCACACCGCCGCCCACCGCACCGAAAATCGCACCGAAGTTCAACACCAGCAGGAACGACAGGCTCGAACCCAGGCTATAGCCGGCATTGGCCATCAGTTTCGGCAGCCAGGAACTCAAGGCATAAACCATCAACAGGCAGCAGAAGAACGCCAGCCACAGCATCAGCGTGCGCAACGCGCGCCCCTCGCGGAACAGCTGCAACACCGGCGTGCCGTTGCCCTTCACTTCGCTCATGTGCAGTTGATCGTCGGCCTGCGCGACGTAGGACGGTTCAATTCGTTGCAGGACGCCGCGCGCCTCCTGATGGCGCCCCTGGCGCAACATGAAGCCCACCGATTCGGGCAGGAAGTACATGATCAACGGCAACAGCAGCAGCGGCAGGATCGCCACGTAAAACACCGACTGCCAGCCGAAGCTCGGAATCAGCACGATGCCCAGCCCCGCGGAGAGCATGCCACCCACCGAGTAGCCGCTGAACATGATCGCCACCAGGGTGCTGCGGATCTTCTTCGGCGCGTACTCGTTCATCAGCGCCACGACATTGGGCATCACACCGCCGATGCCCAGGCCGGCGATGAAGCGACAGAGGCCGAATTCCGTAGGGTTTCTGGCGAAACCATTGAGCACGGTGAAACCGCTGAAGAGCATCACGCAAATGGTGATGGCTTTCTTGCGACCGATCCTGTCGGACAGCGGCCCGAAGAACAGCGCGCCGAACATCATGCCGAACAGTGCATAACTGCCCAGCGCCCCCGCTTGCAGGGGACTGAGCCCCCATTCTTTCATCAGCATCGGCAAAACCACGCCGTAGATCACCAGATCGTAACCGTCGAAGATGATGATCAGGGCACACCAGAACAGCACCATCCAGTGAAAGCGGTTGAAACGGGCCTTGTCGATAACCTCATGTACATCGATCTTGCGCATGGCGTTTATCTCTTGTTGTTGTTTTTCAGATCGTCGGTAAGACGGCGAACGTCCGTGCCGCCGATGCTAGAGGTGCCAGAAGCAGGTCAATATCCGTGCTGCGCAGATCGCTATCCGTTTTGTGCAGAGAGGTTTTGGGCTTTTGCGGGTGGGGGGCGTCGCGCATGGATTTGCAGTTGCGCGACAAAGTGTTTTCTTTGCGATCACATTTGAGCGCTAAGCTTGGGCCTATGGATGATTCAGATTACTTACGCCTGCTGACCATCGCGGCCGAGCAGGCCAACGCCTTCCTGTCCAATGCCCGCAAATGGGAGCGTGAGCGTTGGGTCTGCCAGCGCCTGCTGCAAGGCTTGAACATTCCTTACCGCGCCGACGAGTTCACCCCGGCCGGAGAGCCGCCGGACGTGTTGTTCCGCGATGCGAGTTTCGAGGTGTTTTTCGTCCTCGATGAAGGTCGGCGCCTCAACGATGAATGGCGGGACGAACTGCAACGCCGGCGCAGCGCGTTTTCCCTCAGCCAACTGGTGCGGCGCGAAGCCAAGCCACGACGCATCCCGGCCAACGAGTTTTTGCTGCGACTGGCGCCGACCTTGCGCAAAAAAGCGCATAACTACAAAGAACGCGGCATGGATCTGGGGGAACTGGACATCATCGCGTTCGCCAGCCTCAAACGCGAAGTGCTGGACCTCAACAGCCACTTTCCACCCCCCACCGAATATCTTCGCCAGGGCTGGCGCTCTCTGTCGCTGGTGGGGCCGACTTTCGCCCGCGTACTGTTCGCGCACCCCGACGCGCCGGACTTCCTGCGCAGCAACCTGGGGCGCAGCATTGTTTTCGATGTCGGGATCAGTCTGTGAGCCCATTGCAGACATTGATTGCCGAGGTGCCACAACTGGGACGCGTGCGCTGGATCGGTGTGCGGCCCCAGTCGCGCGCCTCGATGATGGAACTGGACGCCGTGGAGGCTCGGCTGGAGGCTGGCCTGACCGGCGATCACGCCCGACCCGGGGTGCGCAACGCACGGCAGGTCACGCTGATTCAGTGGGAGCACCTGGCGGTGATCAGCTCGCTGATGGGGCGCCCGGACGATCAGCCGGTCACGCCTGAAGATCTGCGGCGTAATCTCGTTATCAGTGGAATCAACCTGTTCAGCCTCAAGGGCCGGCGCTTCCGCATTGGCCAGGCGATGTTCGAGACCACCGGCTGGTGCCAGCCCTGTGCGCGCCTCGAAAACAATCTGGGGGTCGGGACCTTTCAGGCGGTACGCGGACATGGCGGAATCACTGCACGAGTGTTACAAAGTGGCATCATTCGCCTGGACGACACGGTGAGCGTCGAGCCCATTCCTGACACCGGCTATGCTCCGTTCATCGTTCGCTAAATCTGCCTGTAGCTTCTACACATTCAGCAACGTCTACCTGACGAGGGCTTTATGACCAGCCGCCTGAACCCCGAAGACCAAAAGCATGTCGAAGAGTACCTGCAGCTGTCCCAGCATCGAGTCGAGCGCCGGCCATTCCGGCCGTGGATGCTCCTTGTGCTGGTGTTGGCAGTGACCATTGGCCTGGGCCTGTTGAGCCGATTTATCAGTTACCTGACGCTATGAGCTGCCTTGCGCTCGCTCGGGTAACCGCACCGATTTCTTTTAGCCTTGCGAGTTATCCCCATGTCCCATCGTATCGTTATTGTCGGCGGCGGCGCCGGCGGTCTGGAGTTGGCTACCCGTCTGGGTAAGACTCTGGGCAAGCGCGGCACGGCCAGTGTGATGCTGGTCGACGCGAACCTGACCCACATCTGGAAACCACTGCTGCACGAAGTGGCCGCCGGATCCCTGAACTCCTCCGAAGACGAACTCAACTACGTCGCCCAGGCGAAATGGAACCACTTCGAGTTCCAGCTGGGGCGCATGAGCGGGCTCGATCGGGCGCAGAAAAAAATCCAGCTGGCCGCCACCTATGACGAAGCCGGCCTGGAGCTGGTACCTGCGCGGGAAGTGCCGTATGACACGCTGGTGATTTCCGTCGGCAGCACCACCAACGATTTCGGCACCCAGGGCGCGGCGCAGCACTGCCTGTTCCTCGACACCCGCAAACAGGCGGAACGCTTCCACCAGCAATTGCTTAACCACTACCTGCGTGCCCATGCCGGGCAAAACGACGAGGTCGAGCAAATCAGCGTGGCCATCGTCGGTGCCGGTGCCACAGGGGTCGAGCTGGCCGCCGAGCTGCACAACGCCGCCCACGAACTGGCAGCCTATGGGCTGGACCGGATCAAACCGGAAAACATGCACATCACCCTGATTGAAGCCGGGCCTCGGGTACTGCCAGCCCTGCCGGAGCGCATTGGCGGGCCTGTGCATAAAACCCTGGAGAAGCTCGGGGTCAACGTCATGACCAATGCTGCCGTCAGCGAAGTGACGGCCGATGCCCTGATCACCGCCGATGGCAAAGTGATCAACGCCGGCCTGAAAGTCTGGGCGGCGGGGATTCGCGCGCCGGGCTTCCTCAAGGATATCGACGGCCTGGAAACCAACCGCATCAATCAACTGCAAGTGCTGCCGACCCTGCAAACCACCCGCGACGAGAACATCTTCGCCTTCGGCGACTGCGCCGCCTGCCCGCAACCGGGCAGTGACCGAAACGTACCGCCACGGGCCCAGGCCGCGCATCAACAGGCATCGCTGCTGGCCAAGTCACTGAAGCTGCGGATCGAAGGCAAGGCGTTGCCGGAGTACAAGTACACCGATTACGGCTCGCTGATCTCGCTGTCGCGTTTTTCCGCTGTGGGTAACTTGATGGGCAACCTCACCGGTAGCGTGATGCTGGAGGGCTGGCTGGCGCGGATGTTCTATGTGTCGCTGTACCGCATGCACCAGATGGCGCTGTACGGTTGGTTCCGTACGGCCATGCTGATGCTGGGCAGCAAGATCGGGCGCGGTACTGAGCCACGGCTCAAGTTGCACTGATGTAGGTACACCTGTGGGAGCGAGCCTGCTCGCGAATGCTGACTTTCAGGCGACATTGATGTCGACTGGACTGGCGCCTTCGCGAGCAGGCTCGCTCCCACATTTTTTACCTGACCGAGTTACACCCTGAAACGTCGCACCATCCCCTGCAGTGCATTGGCCAGTTGCGACAACTCATGGCTCGAAGCACTGGTCTGATCCGCCCCTGCCGCGGAGCGCACCGACAAGTCACGAATGTTCACCAGGTTGCGATCGACCTCCCGGGCCACTTGCGCCTGCTCTTCTGCTGCGCTGGCGATGACCAGGTTTCGCTCGTGGATTTCATGCACGGACGCCGTGATGGTCTGCAGCGCCTCACCTGCGCGCTCGGCCAGGATCAGCGTGCTGGCGGCTCGGGTGGCGCTGGCATTCATGGCATCCAGGGCCAGGCTCGATCCGTTGCGCATGCCTTGCACCATTTGCTCGATCTCCTGGGTCGATTGCTGCGTCCGGTAAGCCAGGGCCCGCACTTCATCGGCCACCACCGCGAACCCTCGGCCGCTCTCCCCCGCCCGCGCCGCCTCGATGGCTGCGTTGAGTGCCAGCAGGTTGGTTTGTTCGGCGATGGCACGAATCACATCCAGAACCTTGCCGATATCCTGAGACTGATTGGCCAGGGACTGCACCAACTCACTGGTGCTCTGTACATCGTCGGACAGAGAACTGATGGCACTGGCCGTTTCGCTGACCCGTTCCTGCCCCAGGTGCGCCGATTCACTGGATTGGCGAGTGGCATCGGAGGTAGACACAGCGTTGCGCGCGACCTCTTCAACGGCACTGGTCATTTCATTGACGGCGGTGGCCGCCTGTTCGATTTCGTTGTTCTGTTGCTGTAGGCCCTGGGTGCTGTCGAGGGTGACGGCATTCAGTTCATCGGCAGCGGTCGCCAGTTGGGTGGCGGAACCGCTGATGCCCTGCAAGGTTTCCCGCAGGTTCTGCTGCATGGTCGCCAATGCCTTGAGCAAACGGCTGACTTCATCATTGCCACGGGTTTCGATCGGACGTGTCAGGTCGCCTTGGGCCACATGCTCAGCGGCGGTCACCGCGTCGCTCAGCGGGCGCACGATGCTGCGGGTCAGCAAAAGGGCCAGGGCGACGGTCGCCAGAGCCGCAAGGGCGATAAACAGGCTGACGATCGTGCGTGAGGTGTCGTAGTGATCCCTGGATTTTTCGCTTTCGGCGGCGACCTGCCGAGTGAACAGTTCCGCCAGGTCATTGAGCTGCTTGCCGGAACCGTCGACCACGGTTTTCATGTCGACCAGCAACAGCTTGGTCAATTCGTCGCGACGCCCTTGTTCGGCCAGGGTGAATGATTGAGCAATGCCGGCGCGATAGGCCGTGAAGGTGTTTTTGAACTGGTCATACAACGCCTTGCCTTCAGCCGAGGTGACCAGCTTGTCGTAGGCGGCGATTTTCTCGCTCAGCTCCTTGTCCCGGGTATCCATCTGGCTGCGGTATTGCGCGATGTTCTTCGGGTCCTGGTCCAGGGCCATGCGCAGGGAGATGGTGCGAATGCGCAGCATGATTTCGCGAATCTCGTCACCGCCGCGAATGCTCGGCAGCCACTGTTTCTCCACCGCCACTTCGCTCTCGCGGATACTCGACATCTGCCCCAGGGCAAAAATCCCGAGCAGCGCCACAAGCACTGCGATCAAGGCAAACCCCAATGCGGCACGGGGGGCAATATTCAACTGACGAAGAAACATAACGAGCGCCTTTGTTTTTTTATGGCTTGAGTGGAGGGCTGAACCCCGACAGCTCGTTATCGGCAAGTTGTACGATGACTTGATGCGATCTGCATTTTTTGAACGCAAAAAAAATCCCCGTATCTTTCGATACGAGGATTTTTAATATGGTCGGGGTAAGGGGATTCGAACTCCTGACATCCTGCTCCCAAAGCAGGCGCGCTACCGGACTGCGCTATACCCCGGTAAAAAAAAGGCACCTTCGAGAGGCGCCTTCTGCGAACAGAGCTTTTGGCGTCTGATCTTAAGATTCGATTCCAGCGAACTGGTCTCAAAAATGGTGGGTCGTGTGGGATTCGAACCTACGACCAATTGGTTAAAAGCCAACTGCTCTACCAACTGAGCTAACGACCCAAAAATGGTCGGGGTAAGGGGATTCGAACTCCTGACATCCTGCTCCCAAAGCAGGCGCGCTACCGGACTGCGCTATACCCCGGTTTGAAATTGGCTCCGTGACCAGGACTCGAACCTGGGACCCAATGATTAACAGTCATTTGCTCTACCGACTGAGCTATCACGGAACTACACATTTCAATTTACAACGGTGAAGCTTTACTGCGTTCTCTTCGACTCGTTCGCATCGCTGCGTTCGTGTGTCTGAGGCGCGCTATTCTACAATCTTCAGAACCTCTGTCAACCCCCTAAATTGCTTTCAAGTTAATGATTTGCAACTTATTTTGGATTCCTGCTTGGGGAGCGGAAACCCTGGCGGGTGACTTACTGCGGGGCGCACTTTACAAGCCTTTTCCTTTAACTTCAACAGCCTGGCGAAAAAAAGGCCTCGCAATGCAAGGCCTCCTTTTCTTTGGCGCCGTTTTGGCTCAGTTGAAAACGATTTCGTCGTTTTCCACCGTGCCCTTCGCCGTGTCTCCCGGCATGAATCGACCGGAGAGAATCAGCTGCGCCAACGGGTTTTCGATCCAGCGCTGGATCGCACGTTTCAGCGGCCGTGCGCCATACACCGGGTCATACCCTACGGCGATCAGCTTATCCATCGCCTCGGGGCTCAGCTCCAGCTTCAGCTCACGCTCGGTGAGGCGACTGCGTAGACGACTCAACTGGATCTCGGTAATGCCAGCGATCTGATCCCGAGCCAGCGGCTCGAAAATCACCACTTCATCGACCCGGTTGATGAACTCCGGCCGGAAGTGCGAAGAAATCGCGTCCATTACCGCCGCACGCTGGGCCTCACGATCGTCGACCAGGTCCTGGATCTGCGCCGAGCCCAGGTTGGAGGTCATGACGATCACGGTGTTCTTGAAGTCCACCGTGCGGCCATGGCTGTCGGTCAGGCGACCGTCTTCGAGCACTTGCAGCAGGATGTTGAACACATCCGGGTGCGCCTTCTCGACCTCGTCCAGCAGAATCACCGAGTAAGGCTTGCGACGCACCGCCTCGGTCAGGTAGCCGCCCTCTTCATAGCCCACATAGCCCGGTGGCGCGCCAATCAGGCGAGCCACGGAATGTTTCTCCATGAACTCGGACATGTCGATGCGCACCATCGCCTCTTCGGTATCGAACAGGAACTCGGCCAACGCCTTGCACAGCTCGGTTTTACCCACACCGGTCGGGCCGAGGAACATGAACGAACCGCTTGGGCGATTCGGGTCAGCCAGCCCGGCACGGGAACGCCGCACCGCGTTGGACACCGCGACCACCGCTTCTTCCTGGCCAATCACACGCTGGTGCAACAGGCTTTCCATCTTCATCAGTTTTTCGCGCTCGCCTTCGAGCATTTTCGACACGGGAATGCCGGTCCACTTCGATACGACTTCGGCGATCTCTTCTTCAGTCACCTTGCTGCGCAGCAACTGGTTTTCGCTTTTGCCATGCTGGTCGACCATTTGCAGGCTGCGCTCCAGGTCCGGGATCACCCCATACTGCAGTTCAGCCATACGGTTCAGATCGCCTTTTCGACGGGCCGCTTCCAGTTCCTGACGGGACTGTTCGATTTTCTGCTGGATCTGCGCAGAACCCTGCACCTCGGCTTTTTCCGAGTTCCAGATTTCTTCGAGATCCGAATACTCACGCTCATGACGAGCGATTTCGTCCTGCAGCTTTTCCAGGCGCTTCTTCGCCGCGTCGTCGCTTTCTTTCTTCAGCGCCTGGGATTCCACCTTCAACTGGATCAGGCGGCGTTCCAGACGGTCCAGCACTTCCGGCTTGGAGTCGATTTCCATACGGATGCGGCTGGCGGCTTCGTCGATCAGGTCGATGGCCTTGTCGGGCAGCTGACGGTCCGTGATGTAGCGATGGCTGAGCTTGGCCGCCGCGATGATCGCGCCGTCGGTAATCGCCACCTTGTGGTGAACCTCATAACGCTCCTTGAGGCCACGCAGGATGGCGATGGTGTCTTCTTCGCTCGGCTCGTCCACCAGGACCTTCTGGAAGCGACGTTCGAGGGCCGCATCCTTCTCTATATATTGGCGGTACTCGTTGAGCGTGGTCGCACCGACGCAATGCAACTCGCCACGCGCCAGGGCGGGCTTTAGCATGTTGCCGGCATCCATCGAGCCTTCGCCCTTGCCCGCGCCGACCATGGTGTGCAGCTCATCGATGAACAGGATGATCTGCCCTTCCTGCTTCGACAGCTCGTTGAGCAAAGCCTTGAGCCGCTCTTCGAACTCGCCGCGGTATTTGGCACCGGCAATCAGCGCCCCCATGTCCAGCGACAGCAGACGCTTGCCCTTCAGGCCATCCGGCACTTCGCCATTAATAATGCGCTGGGCCAGGCCTTCGGCGATGGCGGTCTTACCGACGCCAGGCTCACCGATCAGGACCGGGTTGTTTTTAGTACGGCGCTGCAGGACCTGAATGGTCCGGCGAATTTCGTCGTCACGGCCAATCACCGGATCGAGCTTGCCGTCTTCGGCGCGCTTGGTCAGGTCGACGGTGTATTTATCCAGGGCCTGGCGCGCCTCTTCGTGGTTGGGGTCATTGACCGCCTCGCCACCGCGCAGGTTGTTGATCGCATTTTCCAGCGCTTTCTTGCTCACGCCCTGGCCGAGCAACAACTTGCCAAGCTTGCTGTTCTCGTCCATGGCGGCGAGCAGTACCAACTCGCTGGAAATGAACTGGTCGCCCTTCTGCTGGGCCAGGCGATCGGCCTGATTGAGCAGGCGCGCCAGATCCTGCGACATGTTGACGTCGCCGGTCGGATTCTGGATTTTCGGTAGCTGGTCGAGCTCTTTGGTCAGCTCTTTACGCAGGCTGTTGACGTCAAAGCCCACCTGCATCAGCAGGGGCTTGATCGAGCCGCCCTGTTGTTCGAGCAGGGCCTGCATCAGATGCGCCGGCTCGATGGCGGGATGGTCAAGACCGACGGCCAGGGATTGGGCGTCGGATAAAGCTAACTGCAATTTGCTGGTTAAACGATCTATACGCATGGGTCACCTTCCTTTTGAGCAGGCCGGACCTATAGAACATCCTGAATGAAGAAACCTGCCAGATACCGCAGTAGATGCGGTCGATTCTGGGAGTTTCAAGCGTCGTGACGTTGATGCAGGTCAGGCAAGTCTAGCGTGTGCCCTATCTCACGAAGGCGTTCCTCTTTTGACGAGTGGCTGTTGTCGTCAGGCAAGGCGCCGCGAAGAGTCATAGCTCGCTATGGCGAGGAGCGGCAACGCAGCATGACGGCAACAGACGCCGTCAAAAAGGAACAGGCTTCGTGAGATAGGGCACTAAAGCCAGATCAGGGAGGCAAAGCGGCCGGTGCGTGGGCTTCGGCGGTAAGAAAAGAAGCGAGGATCGGTCACGGTGCAGAAGCCGCCGCCATAAACAGCGGTGACACCACGAACTGCCAGACGCAAGCGCGCCAACATATAGATGTCGGCCATGAACTTGCCTTCGTTTTGACTCGGCACGAAGGCTTCGGCAGCCTCAGGCAACTGCTCAACGAAGGTCTCGCGCACTTCCGGGCCCACTTCAAACGCTTGCGGGCCAATGGCCGGGCCAAGCCAGACCAGCACGTCTTCGGGGGCTACGGCCAGGGTGTCGAGTGTCGCTTCCAGTACACCCGCCGCCAGTCCGCGCCAGCCAGCATGGGCGGCTGCCACACGAGTGCCGGCACGGTCGCAGAACAACACCGGCAAGCAATCGGCGGTCATCGCCGCACAGGCGATACCCGGTGTCGACGTCCAGCTGGCGTCGGCAGTGGCAACCTGGCTTGGGTCGGCATGCGCCACGGCAATCCCGTGGACCTGCTTCAACCAGGCCGGTTGCATGGAGAAATGCTCGGTGAGACGACGGCGATTTTCGGCGACCGCCTCGGGGCTGTCGTCGACATGATCGCCCAGATTGAGGCTGTCGAACGGCGCCAGGCTGACGCCGCCCGCACGGGTGGTGACACAGGCTTTGACCCCGGCCGGCGCGGGCCAGTCTGGAATCAGCCAGTCACTCATCCGACAAACGCCTCACGGTCTTGCTTGAGCAGGGTCAGCAACCAGACGAAGTCTTCCGGCAATGGCGACTCCCAGCTCATGCGCTTACCGGTGGTCGGGTGATCCAGTTCCAGGAATCGTGCATGCAGGGCTTGGCGCGGGAAGTTTTTCAACGACTCGACCATGGTCTGGCTGGCTGCAGGCGGGATGCGGAATCGACCGCCGTAAGCCGGGTCTCCGACCAACGGGAAGTTGATGTGGGCCATGTGCACGCGAATCTGGTGCGTACGACCGGTTTCCAGCTTGACCCGCACGTGAGTGTGAGAGCGGAAGCGCTCCAGCACCCGGTAATGGCTGACGGCCTGCTTGCCACCTTCCATTACAGCCATGCGTTGACGCTGCTGGCCGTGGCGACCGATCGGCGCGTTGATCTTGCCGCCGGCTGTCACCACACCGATCACGATGCATTCATAGATACGGCTGACGCTGCGGCTCTGCAACTGTGCTACCAGCTGGGTCTGCGCCTGGATGGTCTTGGCCACCACCATCAGACCGGTGGTGTCCTTGTCCAGACGGTGCACGATACCGGCACGGGGCACATTAATGATGTCCGGTACGTGGTGCAGCAAGGCGTTGAGCAGAGTGCCATCAGCATGACCGGCGGCGGGATGCACCACCAGGCCTGCAGGCTTGTTGATCACCAGGATGTCGTCGTCTTCATAGACGATATCCAGGTCAATGTCTTGAGCGACCCACTCCCCTTGAGCTTCCTGCTCGGCGGTCAGCTCAAGAATGGCGCCGCCGTGAACGATGTCTCGCGGGCGGATAACCGCCCCATCCACAGTCAGGCGGCCGTCTTTGATCCAGGCGGAAAGGCGCGAGCGCGAGTGCTCTGCGAATAATTGTGCGGCGACTTGATCGAGGCGTTGGCCGCCCAATTCGGACGGCACCTCTGCGCGGAGTTCAATTTTATCGGACATGCTCAGACTAGGCGTCGGCACAGCCTTTGGTTTCGGCTGCGCGCTTGTGGTTAAATACGGCGTCTTTTGCCCCGAGGCTATTCAACGGGGCGCTCATCATAACAGGACGGCCACGCCCAAGACAGCGGCCGTCATAGGGACGCAAGCCGCCATGCAAGTGAAACACCTGCTGCTGATCGCCATCCTCGCATTGACCGCTGCGTGCTCATCGAAGGAAGTCGTAGACGAAAACCTGAGTGAAGTCGAGCTGTACCAGCAGGCCCAGGCAGATCTGGACAACAACAGCTACACCAGCGCCACTGCCAAGCTGAAGGCTCTGGAATCGCGTTATCCGTTCGGTCGTTATGCTGATCAGGCTCAACTCGAGCTCATCTACGCCAACTACAAGAACGCCGAGCCAGAAGCCGCCAAAGCCGCTGCCGAGCGTTTCATCCGCTTGCACCCACAGCATCCGAACGTCGATTACGCCTACTACCTAAAGGGCCTGACGTCGTTTGACCAGGACGTCGGCCTGCTGGCCCGTTTCCTGCCGCTGGACATGACCAAGCGTGACCCGGGCGCCGCGCGCGACTCTTATAACGAGTTCGCCCAGCTGACCAGCCGCTTCCCCAACAGCCGTTACGCCCCAGACGCCAAGCAGCGCATGATCTATCTGCGCAACCTGCTGGCTGCCTACGAAATTCACGTTGCCGACTACTACCTGACCCGCCAGGCCTATGTCGCCGCCGCGAACCGTGGTCGCTACGTTGTGGAAAACTTCCAGGAAACCCCTTCGGTCGGTGACGGCCTGGCGGTGATGACCGAGTCCTACCAGCGTCTGCACCTGGACGAACTGGCGGCCACCAGCCTCGAAACCCTGAAGCTCAACTACCCGAACCACCCGACGCTGGTCGATGGCCAGTTCGTGCCGACGGTCGCCGAAGCCGACAACCGTTCGTGGCTGAGCAAGGCCACGCTGGGCCTGATCGAATCCCGTCCGCCGCTGCCACCGGGAGAAACCCGCGCCAACCAGGACGTGCAGAAGCAGTTCCAGGACGCCAAGGACGCGATTCCGAGCGAGCTCAAGCCTAAAAACTCGGACGGTGATGTGATCGAAGAAGAAAACCATGAAGCGGAAGGCAACAACGAAGACCGTTCGTGGTTCAGCTACATGACTTTCGGCGTGTTCGACTGATACGACCGGCTGTACGCAAAAGGGAGGCTCTCGGGCCTCCCTTTTTTATTGCGCATTTTCTGTCGCGCGCATTTGCCCTGTGCGCCCGTCATGACCTTGGCTAAACTGCCGGTTCATCAGTCAAAAAGCAGCTCATCATGCTTCGTCTATTATTCTGGATCGCGGTGATTGCCGCCGCAGTGTGGTTCTGGCGCAAGTTCAAAGGCCAGGCAGCAGTACCCAAGTCACCTGCCGAGCTGGAAGCGGCACCGATGGTCCGCTGCGCCCATTGTGGCGTGCACCTGCCGCGCGATCGCGCCGTCAGCTTTCAACAACAATGGTATTGCAGCCAGGCTCATCTGGAGCAAGGCCCCGGTTCCAGTGGTCGCTGAGACCTTAAGTCACGGCGACAAACAGGCCCAGCGGCTGCTGCGCCTTTATCATCTCTACCGTTTAAGCGTCGGCATCATTCTGGTGCTGCTGATCTCCAGCAACATGGACAACCGGTTGCTGACGTCAGCCAACGACGATCTGCTGCGCACTGGCAGCTGGTTGTACCTGGTGCTGAATATCCTGCTGGTGGTTTTCTTCGAGAACACCCGGCACCCGGCACAACTGTTCAGTCTGTCGCTTCTCGATGTCTTGCTGCTGAGCGTCCTGTTCTACGCCGGCGGCGGTGTGGCCAGCGCCATTGGCAACTTGCTGATTGTGTCGGTGGCCATCAGCAACACCTTGCTGCGAAGGCGCATCGGTCTGTTGATTGCCGCGGTCGGTGCGCTCGGCATCGTGGGCTCGAGTTTTCTGCTGAGCCTCAGCCACACTCCCAGTCCGAATGATTATCTACAGGTCGGCACCCATGGCGCCCTGTGCTTTGCCGCGGCGTTGCTGGTACAAGGCCTGATCCGGCGCCTGGAAGTCAGTGAAACCCTGGCCGAGCAGAAGGCCAGTGAAGTCGTCGGCCTGGAGGCGCTCAATGCGCTGATCCTGCAACGCATGCGCACCGGGATCCTGGTGCTCGACGAACAACGGCGCGTGCAATTGGCTAACCACAGCGCCCGATCACTGCTCGGCAGCGGCCATCTGGAAGGCTGCCTGATCGATGAGCATTTTCCCGCCCTGGTCGAACGTCTGGAGCTGTGGCTGAGCAACCCGACGCTGCGCCCCCAGAGCCTGAAAATCGCCGGCAGTGGCGTCGATCTGCAACCGAGCTTCATTGCATTGGACCCAAGCCCCCAGCACCAGACCCTGGTGTTTCTCGAAGACCTGGCCCAGATAGCCCAACAGGCCCAGCAGCTGAAACTCGCCGCCCTGGGGCGCCTGACCGCCGGTATCGCCCATGAAATCCGCAACCCACTGGGCGCTATCAGTCACGCCGCGCAGTTATTGCGAGAATCTGAGGAACTGAGCAGTGCGGATCAACGTCTGACTCAGATTATTCAAGATCACTCTCAGCGAATGAATCGGGTTATCGAAAACGTCCTGCAACTGTCCCGCCGCCAGCAAACCGTCCCGCAACGACTGGACCTGAAGCCGTGGCTGGAACAATTCGTCACTGAAATCAGAGAGGGCGCGACCGAGCGCCAGCGCATTCATCTACACATCGCTTCCGGGGACTTCACGACCCTGATGGACCCGAACCAGTTGAACCAGATTCTCGACAACCTGATACGCAATGCCTGGCGCCACAGCGCCCAGGATCACGACATCGCCCAGGTCTGGCTGGAGCTGTTCATCGATGCCGAGAGCCAGTTGCCCATACTCGAAATCCTCGACGACGGCCCCGGTGTCGCCCCCGACCATCAGGCGCAACTGTTCGAGCCGTTCTTCACCACCAGCCATCAAGGCACTGGCCTGGGGCTCTATCTGTCCCGTGAGCTGTGCGAAAGCAACCAGGCCCGCCTAGACTTCAAACCACGCCAAGGCGGCGGCTGCTTTCGTATCACCTTTGCTCACGGACGGAAACAAAGTTGAACATGAGCCCACGGCAAAAAGTCCTGATTGTCGATGACGAACCGGACATCCGCGAACTCCTGGAAATCACCCTGGGAAGGATGAAGATCGATACCTACAGTGCCAGAAACGCTGGCGAGGCCCTGGCCTTGCTCAAGCGCGAGGCATTCGATCTGTGCCTGACCGACATGCGCCTGCCGGACGGCACAGGCCTGGAGCTTGTACAGCATATCCAGCAGCGCTACCCGAACGTGCCCGTGGCGATGATCACCGCCTATGGCAACGTCGATACCGCGATCAACGCACTCAAGGCCGGTGCGTTCGACTTCCTGACCAAGCCGGTGGACCTCGCGCGACTGCGGGAACTGGTCACCAGCGCCCTGCTCCTGCCCGCCCCGGGCATTGCCATCGATCGTCGCTTGCTGGGCGATTCCCTGCCCATGCGCAACCTGCGCAAGCAGATCGACAAACTGGCGCGCAGCCAGGCGCCGGTGTACATCAGCGGAGAATCCGGCAGTGGTAAGGAGTTGGTTGCACGCCTGATCCATGACCGCGGGCCACGGGCCAACCAGCCCTTCGTTCCAGTCAATTGCGGCGCCATCCCGTCGGAACTGATGGAGAGCGAGTTTTTCGGCCATCGCAAAGGCAGCTTCAGCGGCGCCATCGAAGATAAACCCGGACTGTTCCAGGCCGCCCATGGCGGCACCCTGTTCCTCGATGAGGTGGCTGACTTGCCACTGCCCATGCAGGTCAAATTGCTGCGGGCGATTCAGGAGAAAGCCGTGCGCAGCGTCGGCGGGCAACAGGAAGTGGTTGTCGATGTGCGCATCCTTTGCGCCACCCACAAAGACCTCGCCGCCGAAGTGACGGCCGAGCGCTTCCGCCAGGATCTGTACTATCGCCTGAACGTGATCGAACTGCGGGTGCCGCCCTTGCGCGAGCGCCGCGACGATATCGAACCCCTGGCAAACCATGTGCTCAAGCGCCTGGCGACAGACACCGGCCAACCTGTGGCAAAGCTTCACCCACAAGCTCTTGAGGCGCTGAAAAGCTATCGTTTTCCGGGCAATGTCCGGGAACTGGAGAACATGCTCGAACGGGCTCATACGCTGTGCGAGAACAAACAGATCGAAGCCGGCGACCTGCGCCTGGCCGAAGGGAATTGCGCTGCAGAAGCCGGGGTGCCGGATCTTACGCAGATCGACAACCTGGAGGCGTACCTGGAAAACGTCGAACGCCAGTTGATTCTGCAGGCGCTGGAAGAGACCCGCTGGAACCGCACGGCGGCGGCTCAGCGGTTGAATCTTTCATTTCGCTCGATGCGCTACAGGCTGAAGAAACTGGGTTTGGATTGAGCCCCTTCGCGAGCAGGCTCGCTCCCACAGAGTTTTGCAGTGCCCTTGTGGGAGCGAGCCTGCTCGCGAAAGCGATCCCACAGACGCCAAACACCTTAAGGCTAGATCCGCCCGGTCGGCGCATACGGCGCCGGATCAATGATCGGCTCCCTGCCCAACATCACATCGGCGAACAACTGGCACGACGCCGGCGCCAGCACCAGGCCGTTGCGGAAATGCCCGCAGTTGAGCCACAGCCCATCAAAGCCTGGCACCTGGCCAATGTAGGGAATGCCCTCCGGCGAGCCTGGTCTCAAGCCGGCCCAATGTCCCACCACTTCGGCATTCGCCAACGCTGGAATCAACTCCACCGCCGAAGCCTTAAGGCTTTCCAGCGCCGAGTCGGTCGGCGTCTTGTCGTAGCCTTCATGCTCCAGGGTGCTGCCAATCAGGATGTGCCCGTCGCGGCGGGGAATCGCATAACGCCCCTTGGCCAACACCATGCTCGGCAGAAAGTCCGCCGCGCACTTGTAGAGAATCATCTGACCTTTCACAGGTTCGACGGGCAGTTCAAGGCCCAGGCTTTTGAGCAAGTCGCCACTCCAGGCGCCGGCGGTCAGGACCACTTGATCGCCGTGGATCACGCCAGTGGACGTCTGCACGCCGAGCACTTTTTCGCCTTCGCGAACAAAGCCGCTGACTTCGCACTGCTCATGAATCGTCACGTTCGGCAGCGCCTGCAACGCCGCCTTGAGGGATTTCACCAGTCGCGGATTTCGTACGTTGGCCACATCGGCCATGTAGATCGCCCGGGAAAACCCGCCACCCAATACCGGCACGGCATCATGAGCAGCCGAGATATCCACAGCCCGCAGCGGACGGTTCTCCCGCGCAGCCCAGGCCAGTGCCTCGGCTTCGTCATCCAGGTCCAGCCAATACAGGCCGGTGGTGTGCACCTCGGGGTCGACACCAGTGGCGGTGAACAGACGCTCGCCCAGCTGTGGATAAAAATCCTGGGACCAATGGGCCAATGCGGTGACCGCCGGGTTGTAGCGCCATGGGTAAAGCGGCGAAACAATGCCTCCCCCTGCCCAGGAAGACTCCTGGCCGACACTGGAACGGTCCAGCAGCACAACGCTCTGCACCTCTGACGCCAGGTTGAATGCCGTCAACAGGCCGATGACCCCACCGCCGACAATCACTACTTGCTGTTGCCTGATCATGTATTGAACCAACCGATAAATAGACAGAGGGGCGCAGAAGGAGCCCGAAAAAGAAAACTCAACGACCCCAGCAATCCTTGGTGGTCAGGCCGGCAGTGGCGTTGACCATGCCCCGGACACCGGTGTTGCCAATGGTGAAATCACCGCACTTGTCCGTCGCCATGCTCGTGCCCGACTTGCGTACGGCCGTCAGCAGGAACGTCTGGTCGGTGAGGGTCTGGTTGATGGTGTAGTAGTCGTTGCCACCGCTCAGGCCGGTCGCCCCGGTGTAGACGTTTTTCTGTGAATAGAAGCGCTCGAGGATCTGCGCCTGTTCGGACAGCAGGCCGGCGACTTCGGCACGTCGGCCCTTTTTCAGGTATTCGGTGAAATTCGGGGCGGCAATGGTCATGACGATCCCGATGATCGCAATCACGATCATGATTTCGATCAGGGTAAAACCGCGGTTGGATCTGTGCATGCCTCAACTCTCGCTTACTGTATTTGTCGCCACATGATGCGACGGCTGCCGCCGCCGGATTTTTCCACCAGTGTGGTGATGCCGCCACTGGAATCGTTCACGATCTTGCGGGTCGCGCCATTGACGATGGCGTTGAGGGTCGGGATGCCCCCGGTAAAGACCACGCCGCTGGAGATCGTGTCAGTACTGTCGACCACTCCGTCGTTGTTGGTGTCGAGCACCGCGTAGTTGAGCATCTTACCGCTGAACGCATCGAGCTCGACCAGCTTGCCGGTCCCGAAGCTCGCGCAGGGGTCGGTGGTGTCGACGCTGGCCGTGGTAAACACGATCCGGCCAAGTACCAGGCTGGCCTGGTTGATCACTCGCTCACCGGTCAGCGCGTTGTTATACACCAACGGCAGGTACCAGCCCTTTTCCGCGGGATAAGTCACCTCATTCTGACTGGTGGTGATGAATTGCCCGGCGCTGCCCGAGAACACACCGGTCACCGCTTGAGCCTGCAGCGCAGACGTAGTGATCTGCCCGGAACCACCCTCCGCGTCCCACACCGAGTAGAACGCCTGCAAATCCTTGTTGGTTTTATCCGCGGTCTCGTTGAATTTGCCGGTACCCACGAATATTTGTTTGCCCCCCAGCGAATTGTCCGCCAGCAAAGGCTGCGCGGTAATCGGCTGGGTGGTGCCTCCAGCGGTGGTAAACAACGGCTTGCCGGAAAAGGCCACGCCCCAGCTGTCGGTACTGGTGCTGCTCAGGTCAAACTTCCACAGCCGCCCTTTCAGGTCACCACCATAAGCCGCCTGCACCACGTTTTGCGAGTTGACCCTGAGCTTGACCGAAGACAAACCGTTAGTGGTCTCGGTACTGTCGATGACAATTTTCCTGATCAGCGAGCCGTCACGGATGTCCACCACGTACAACGCGGCCACTCCGGAATTGCTGCCGTAACCGTTGGAAATGAAGGCAGCCCATCGACCGTCGGCCAAGCGTGCCACTTCAGGACGCGCATAGGCATAACCCAGATCATTGAAAGCGTTCGCTGTACTGGCCGTGGCCGGGGCGCTGATTTCCCACAAGGCCTTGATTGCATTTCCCGCCGAGGCATCGAAAAGTTGCAAGGCATAGAAGGTCCGCCCACCCGCGCCCGTCCCGCCCAGCGCGAGGGTTTTCCAGGCACTGTTGAGCTGGGCATCGAAAACCCCCACCTGCCCGTCCACCAGAAACTTGTGACTGACACCGTTGATGTAGGCGGTATCGGCGATAACGCGCAGCGAAGGCAACACACTGGATGGCATGTAGGCAAAACGCCGCGCGCCGTTGCCGGAATTGATCACGCTGACGAAGCCGTCATTGGCGTTGACCACCAGACTGGTATTCATGTTGGCCGCCTTGGTCGCCAGATAAGTGCTGTACGAGGTGTCTCCCGACAGATCGGAGGCGGTTTTCTCCGTCGGGGATGCCAGTACCAGCGGCGAGTTGACGATATCCCCCAGCAGCACGCTGCGTATCTTCAGGCCGGTCTTGTTGGTGCCCTTGCTCCACTCCACCAGATCGGCGCCCGTGATGCCTGTGAGTAAGCCCTGATTGAGAACTGTCTGCTGGGCTGTGGAAAAGTTGGCGTAGGCCAGGGTGACAGGCGCGTTGGTCTGGCTGTTCCAGGACTGGTAAGTCGGCGCCGTGGCACTGGGCACGATGGCCGTGTCGGTGGTCCACAACACGGAGCTTGTATCAACCGCTCCGCTGGCGGTGAAACCGAACGCCTTGATCGTGCCACGCCAGTCCTTGGGGTCGTAACTGGTCTGGAAGTAACTGGTGCCACTGGCGAGGATCGTTCCGCTGGTCACTCCACTGCCGCCGGAACCGGCCTTGGAGGTGATTTCACTCAAGGCAGAGGACAAGGCGCTGTTGAGCCCGGTACTGTCGGTGGCCTGGTAATACTTGCCCTGACCGTAACTGGCGGCATCCGACAACATCTGATTGGCCGCGGTAAAACCCACGGTGTAGGTGTTCATGTTCTGCTTGGGGAAGTCCGCGGCGTTCCAGCTCTTGTTCGCCAGGTCTGTCCCGGTGGAGCGCATGTCGATGTCGAAGGCGAACTTGGCGATGTCATCCAGGTAGAGCGTGTCACCTTCTCCGTCACCGTTGAGGTTATCGCCATCGTTGGCGCTGTTGCCGTCCCAGTTCGGCAGGCGGGTGCCACCGAGCGGATCATTGGTGGGAAAAGTCCTGTCGTAGGTGGGCAAGCCATCGGTAATCACCACCCCGTAGTTTTTCTGGCAGCGATACTGAATCGGGCTGGTGTAGGTGGTCGGTGTCGAGTTGTAGTACGGCGCCATGCCGCGCATGTAGCGCGTCACTTCGTAATAGGTTTCCGCCAACGGTGTGTTGGCCACGGCACTCAAGCCGTTTATCGAGCTGATCAACGCGTTGTAGTTGGCATCCACCGACAGGTCGCTGATCGAGCGGGCAATGAAGCCGCCGCTGCCCGGGTTGCTGCTGGTGGCCGGGTTGAAGGTGGCCAGGCCGATGCGCAGCGAGCGATTACTGGTTACCAGATTGGTTGAAACGTCCTGTGCCACGCTGATGCGGTAATCATTGGGGATCGCGTTGGCGCCCGTGGTGAAGTCCCGGTTGGAACCGTTGGCCAGCCCCAGCAGATACGCCAGGTAATTTGCGGTGTAGCGCGTGTTTCCATTACCCACCGGATCAGGCAGCCTCAGGCAAACCGGGGTCAGCCCGAGAAACCCGCGATAAAACCCGTACCAGTTGCCAGCCGTCGAGCAACCGCCTCGACTCAGGCTCGACAGGGCAATGTTGGTATCTGTCATGTCCAGACTCTGGCCACCAAGGCACGAGCTGTTGGAATTGCATATCGCGATCTGCGCCCGGCTGACGGTGGGATCGAATCCCGATGCCCAGATGATGTTGTTCATGCTTCCCGAATCATCGATCACCAGCATCACGTTCGGCGGCACGGCGGCTGCGCTCAACAGCGGCGAATCCGAAGGCGTGAAGGCATGAACCGGCGCCGAGAGGTACATCCCCAGCACAAAACCGCACAGCAGCCGCCAAAGCCCCACGCGCCGATCAGTACTTCGCATAAATACTCTCCACCACGCTGCGCGAACTGCCCGCGATACCGACGGCGGTGACGCGGTACAGCGTTGCCGAGGTGTTGCTCGGCACGTTCACCGCCGTCAGGGTGGTGCCAATGTTCTGCACACCATAAAAGCCATTGCCCGAGGCGATCCAGTTCACCCCCGAGGTGGCGTTGAGCCCGGCGGCCTTGACCGTGGCCGACTCGGCCGGTGGTGCGCATTGCGTCGTACCGCTACACACCGCCAATGCATAACTGTCGAGTTGCACCGCGCTTTCGCCCACCCGCAACACCGCTTCCGCTGCCTGGAATGACTGATTGCGCAGGCTTACGCTCCCGGCCATTTTTTCCTGCAGGGTGGCGTTCTGCATCGAGGAAATCCCGATCAGCGTCAGCAGCAACAGGAACACCAGGCTGACCAGCAGCGCCATGCCGCGTTGGGAGCAAGCCGCCATCGAAGGAATACGCATCGGCCCTCCCCTCATGGCAAGCGGTTGCGCAAGGCGGCAACGACATTGAAGGTCTGGCTGCTCACCCGGTTGTTGGGATCGGTGAGGGTCAGGCTCAAACGTACGCTGCGGATGCGAGCCGGGTCGGATGGGTTGCTGCTGTAACTGGAGGCCGCCGTATCGGTGGCGGAACTGGCGAGGCCGAAGCTCACGTTGAAGGCGCTGACGTTGTCCACCAGTGCGAATTGGGTCGGCGTACCGGTGCCGACGCCCATGGTGAGCTGGCCGTTTTTCAGGCTGTAGATCAGCCGTCGGATAGGAAACGCCTGCTGCCCTGTCGCAGGAGCGCGCAAGTCGGAATAGGCCGTCGCGCTGCTTCTGCAATCGGAAACCACCGTCCAGGTCGGCGCGCCACCGCTGCTGCCGACATCGGCTGTGACCAGGGTCAACCTCAGGTTCGCGTTATCCCAACTGATGGGCGTGACCTGACTGGCATTGAAGGTCCCCCCCAAACTGGCATCAGTGATCGTCCCCAGACAGCCGAACATTCCGACCATGCGGATTTCCTGGATCATTTTGCTCAAGACAAAACGCGCATCTTCCTGGATGGCGGCAGCGCTGTTCTGACTGACGAAGGTGTTTTTCGCGGCGATGAACACCTGCACCACGCCCAGCACCACGATCAGGCTCAAGGTCAGGGCGATCAGCAACTCGATCAGGCCGAAGCCTCTCTGGCGGCTCATGGCGTCGCCACCGGATCGACGGTCGCGCGACTGGTGAGCACAAAGCTGCGACGGGTATTGGCACTGTTGGCGGCCCGGGAGTCGTCCCAGGTGATGGTGATGGTGTACACGCGTTGATTGAGGGCAATGCTGCCAGTGGCCGTGGGGCCACCGAAATTGACGATGTTGCTGGTGAAATCGTAGAGATCCTGATCCCGGGCGACGCTCAGATTGCCCGATGTGGGTGGTGTCACGGTGTAATCGGCGGCGGCGTTTGCGCGAATGCGGTCCATCATGTCGTAGGCGATAAAACTGGCCTGGCTGGTCATGCGCGCGCTGTCGGTGTATTTCAGCGCGTTCAGCTGAAACGCCGCCGCCCCCAACAGCCCCACGCTCAAAATCAACAACGCTACCAGGACTTCGATCAACGTCATGCCTTCCTGTGCACGCTTGCTCCAATGCCTCATCCGCAACTTCCACCCAATAGTATTCGTCCGTTCAAACACACATTCAGCGTCCTGCTCTGTGCTCCCAGCACATAACTGATCACCACCGCCGTGGAGGAAGACGCCAGCCCTCCGAAGCTGTTGAAGTCGATGGTGGTAACACCTGAGGTTAGCGTCAGACTGGCACCGCTGCTCATCGCTGGTACAACACGCAATACATTGGCCGGCGTGCCCGTACCGTCATACACCGTCAGTTCCCCGGTCCAGACGCTGCCACCCGCCGTGGGACGCACGCGCGTAGTGACGCCTCGGTTGATCGCTTCCAGGCGGGCGAAGTTCAGGCCGCGTTGCAAATCACCCATCTCGGTATCGGCCTGGGTAATTTGCGTAGAACGGGTGAAGGCCGGAACCGCCAGGGTGATCAGGACCAGAAAAATCGCGATGGCGACCAGCAGTTCGATCAGCGTGAAACCTTTTGAACGATGCCCCATCGGTGCCCTCCGTTGCCGTCCGCTATACCTGCTGTTACACGCTAGAACATTCGCGCGCCGAGACGAGATTGTTTCGCCATTACTCGTGCATGGATTGCACGGGCCATCACACTCCAGGGAGGGAGGTGTCATGTATCAACGAGGTTTCAGCCTGATCGAATTACTCATGGGACTGACAATCGCCGGGATTGTTCTGCATTTGGTCAGTCCGGCGTTTGCGGCTGTCGTGGAATCGAATTATCGAGAGGAGGCGGCGAAGTCACTCGCCAGCGGTATGCGCAGTGCAAGAAGCGAAGCGATATCCCGCGGCCAGACCGTTGTCATACATGGCGTGAACGGCGACTGGAGCCAGGGCTGGCGGATCATTCTGGATTTAAGCGGCAAGGGCCATGAGGACGACAGCAACCCGCTGTTGATCGAACGCAGGAGCGGCATCGCATTACCTGTTTTCGGCAATCGAAATGTCAGGACTTCAGTGCGCTTCGGCCGTTTGGGAGAACTCGTAGGAGGAGGCTTTCAAGCGGGGACATTGCATATATGCGCAACACGCGAACCGTTGAGCCTGCACCAGGTGGTGCTGGCCCCGAGCGGCCGCGTCAGCCTGAACAAAAAGAAAATCGAACAGGCTTTATGCACAGGAGGAGAAGACTCAGAGCAGGGAGCGGACGCGTAGCTCTTTAGGCATGGAGAACGTGATGTTTTCCTCACGACCGGCCAATTCGTCGGCGCCGGTGGCACCCCAGGCCTGCAATTGCTGGATCACTCCACGTACGAGCACTTCCGGTGCAGAAGCGCCAGCGGTGATACCGATGCGCTCCACGCCGTCGAACCAGCTTTTTTGCAGGTCTTCGGCACCGTCAATCAGGTATGCCGGAGTAGCCATGCGCTCGGCGAGTTCACGCAGGCGGTTGGAGTTGGAGCTGTTGGGGCTGCCGACCACCAACACCACATCGCATTCGTCGGCCAGTTGCTTGACCGCGTCCTGGCGGTTTTGCGTGGCGTAGCAGATGTCGTCCTTGCGTGGGCCGCCAATGGCCGGGAAACGCGAACGCAGGGCGTCGATAACGCGGCTGGTATCGTCCATGGACAGGGTGGTCTGGGTGACGAACGCCAGTTTTTCCGGATTCTTGACTTGCAATCTGGCGACGTCATCTTCGTCTTCGACCAGATAGATCGCTCCGCCATTGCTGGAATCGTACTGGCCCATGGTGCCTTCGACTTCCGGGTGACCAGCGTGGCCGATGAGGATGCACTCACGACCGTCGCGGCTGTAGCGCGCGACTTCGATGTGCACCTTGGTCACCAGCGGGCAGGTGGCATCGAACACTTTCAGGCCACGGCCGGCAGCTTCACTACGCACCGCCTGGGAAACACCATGGGCACTGAAGATCACGATGACGTCGTCCGGCACCTGATCCAGCTCTTCGACAAAGATCGCGCCACGATTGCGCAGGTCTTCGACGACGAATTTGTTGTGGACCACTTCATGGCGCACGTAGATCGGTGGCCCGAAGACTTCCAGGGCGCGGTTGACGATTTCGATCGCCCGGTCCACGCCGGCGCAAAAGCCACGGGGGTTGGCGAGTTTGATTTGCATGCTGTGCCTCGTGTCTTGCGCGCAAGAAATAGCGAAAACTGTGAAAACCATTGTGGGAGCGGCGGTGCGACGATTCGACTTGCTCGCGAATGCTGACTGACATCCAACATGTATGGTGTCTGACACACCGCTTTCGCGAGCAAGCCCGCTCCCACATTTTGACCGCGTACAGTCTGTTAAAGCGCTTTGACGGAGATGATTTCCACGTCAAAGGTCAGTGTCTTGCCTGCCAGCGGGTGGTTGAAGTCGACAGTCACTTGCGCGTCATCGAACTCTTTCACCACTCCCGGCAATTCAGTATTGGCCGCATCGTTGAAGATCACCAGCAAACCCGGTGACAGGTCCATGCTCTGGAACTGCGAGCGCGGGATGATCTGCACGTTTTGCGGGTTGGGCTGACCGAACGCGTTTTCCGGTTCGATGCTCAGGGTACGCTTGTCCCCAGCCTTGAAACCGAACAGGGCCGCTTCGAAACCTGGCAACAGGTTGCCATCACCGACCTTGAAGGTCGCCGGGGCCTTGTCGAAAGTACTGTCCACCGTGTCGCCGTTCTCCAGGCGCAATGCGAAATGCAAGGTGACTTCCGTGTTCTGGCCGATACGTTGTTCAGCCAATACCTGTTCAGTCATGAACGGTTTCTCCGGTTTTCTTACTTTTGAACATATCCAGTGCCAGCATGACAGCGCCCACAGTGATGGCACTGTCGGCAAAGTTGAACGCCGGGAAGTACCAGCGGTTCTGCCAGTGCACCAGGATGAAATCGATCACATGGCCCAAGGCAATGCGGTCATAAAGATTGCCCAACGCACCGCCCAACACCAATGCCAGGGCGATGGCCAGCCAGGTTTCGTTGCGTCCCAGGCGCTTGAGCCAGACCACCAGCACCGCACTGACCACCACTGCAATCAGGGCAAACAACCAGCGCTGCCAGCCGGAGCTGTCCGCCAGGAAGCTGAACGCCGCGCCAGTGTTATAGGCCAGGGTCCAGCTGAAGTAATCGGGAATGATCACGATCTGCTGGTACATCTGGAGCCTGCCTTCGAAGTAGAACTTGCTGGCCTGGTCGATGACCAGGACCAGCAAACTCAACCAGAGCCAGCTCAGCCGTCCGAAACGGCCAACGGCATTAGGCATAGTGGCGGACCTCGCCGGCGCCGCTGATGTTGTCGACGCAACGACCGCAAATTTCCGGATGCTCCGGGTTCACGCCGACGTCTTCACGGCAGTGCCAGCAACGGGCGCACTTGGCGTGAGCCGACTTGACCACTTTTAGCTTCAGGCCACTGACTTCGGTGACCACGGCATCGGCCGGCGCCTGCACGAATGGTGCAACGCTGGCGGTAGAGGTGATCAGGACGAAGCGCAGTTCGTTGCTCAGCTTGGCCAGGTCGGCGCTCAGGGCGTCTTCGGCGAACAGCGTCACTTCGGCTTGCAGGTTGCCACCGACGGCCTTGGCCGCGCGCTGGATTTCCATTTCCTTGTTGACCGCTACCTTGACCGCCATGATCCGGTCCCAGTACGCACGGTCCAGCTCGAAACCTTCCGGCAATTCGGTCAGGCCTTCATACCAGGTGTTGAGCATTACCGATTCGTTGCGCTCGCCCGGCAGGTATTGCCACAGCTCGTCGGCGGTGAACGCCAGGATCGGGGCGATCCAGCGCACCAGCGCTTCGGAGATGTGGAACAGTGCGGTCTGGCACGAACGACGGGCCTTGCTGTCGGCGCCGGTGGTGTACTGGCGGTCCTTGATGATGTCCAGGTAGAAGCCACCCAGCTCCTGCACGCAGAAGTTGTGGATCTTCGAGTAGACGTTCCAGAAGCGGTATTCACCGTAGTGCTCTTGCAACTCGCGTTGCAGCAGCAGGGTGCGGTCCACGGCCCAACGGTCCAGCGCCAGCATTTCATCGGCCGGCAGCAGGTCGGTGGCCGGGTTGAAGCCGGTCAGGTTCGAGAGCAGGAAGCGCGCAGTGTTACGGATACGCCGGTAGGCGTCGGCGCTACGCTGCAGGATCTGCTCGGAAACCGCCATCTCACCGGAATAGTCAGTCGATGCCACCCACAGACGCATGATGTCGGCACCCAGGGTGTCGTTGACCTTCTGCGGCGCGATGACGTTACCCAGCGACTTGGACATCTTGCGGCCGGACTCGTCGACGGTGAAGCCGTGGGTCAACAGTTCGCGATACGGCGCATGGTTGTCGATGGCGCAACCGGTCAGCAGCGAGGAGTGGAACCAGCCGCGGTGCTGGTCCGAACCTTCCAGGTACAGATCGGCGCGCGGGCCGGTTTCGTGGCCCATCGGGTGCGAACCGCGCAGGACGTGCCAGTGCGTGGTGCCGGAATCGAACCAGACGTCCAGGGTGTCGCTGATCTTGTCGTACTGCGGCGCTTCGTCGCCCAGCAGTTCGGCGGCGTCCAGCTTGAACCAGGCTTCGATGCCTTCGACTTCGACGCGCTTGGCGACTTCTTCCATCAGCTCGACAGTACGCGGGTGCAGTTCGCCGCTTTCCTTGTTCAGGAAGAACGGGATCGGCACGCCCCAGTTGCGCTGACGGGAAATGCACCAGTCCGGACGGTTGGCGATCATCGAATGCAGGCGCGCCTGGCCCCAGGCCGGCACGAACTTGGTGTCTTCGATGGCTTTGAGCGAACGCTGGCGCAGGGTGTCGCCGCTGGCTGGTTCCTTGTCCATGCCGATGAACCATTGCGCGGTGGCGCGATAGATCAGCGGGGTCTTGTGGCGCCAGCAGTGCATGTAGCTGTGTTCGATGACCGTGGTGTGCAGCAGCGCACCGACTTCGGTCAACTTGTCGACGATGGCCGGGTTGGCCTTCCAGATGAACTGGCCGCCGAAGAATTCCAGCGAAGGCACGTACACGCCATTGCTTTGAACCGGGTTGAGGATGTCGTCGTTGACCATGCCGTACTTCTTGCAGGTCACGAAGTCGTCAACGCCGTAGGCCGGGGCGGAGTGAACCACGCCAGTACCGGCGCCCAGCTCGACGTAGTCAGCCAGGTATACCGGCGACAGACGGTCGTAGAACGGATGACGGAAGTTGATCAGTTCCAGCGCCGAGCCCGGAGCAGTGGCCAGTACCGAGCCTTCGACACCGTAGCGGGACAGGCAGGACTCAACCAGCTCTTCAGCCAGTACCAGCAGCTTGTCGCCGATATCGACCAAGGCGTAGTTGAATTCCGGATGAACGTTGAGCGCCTGGTTGGCCGGGATGGTCCACGGGGTGGTGGTCCAGATCACGATCGAAGCAGGTTTGGCCAGCGATGGCAGGCCGAAAGCTGCAGCCAGTTTGGCTTCATCGGCAATCGGGAATGCCACGTCGATGGTCGAGGACTTCTTGTTCTCGTACTCGACTTCCGCTTCAGCCAGGGCCGAACCGCAATCAAAGCACCAGTTCACGGGTTTGAGACCCTTGAACACGAAACCGCCCTTGACGATTTCGGCCAGGGCGCGGATTTCACCGGCTTCGTTCTTGAAGTCCATGGTCTTGTACGGGTTGGCGAAGTCGCCCAACACGCCCAGACGGATGAATTCGGATTTCTGGCCTTCGATCTGCTCGGTGGCGTAGGCCCGGCACAGTTCGCGGGTCTTGTCCGCGCCCAGGTTCTTGCCGTGGGTCACTTCAACCTTGTGCTCGATCGGCAGACCGTGGCAGTCCCAGCCCGGGACATAAGGCGCGTCGAAGCCCGACAGGGTCTTCGAGCGGATGATCATGTCCTTGAGAATCTTGTTCAGTGCATGACCGATGTGAATCGTGCCGTTGGCGTAGGGAGGGCCGTCGTGCAGGACGAACTTCGGACGATCCTTGCCAATCTCGCGCAACTTTCCGTACAGGCCAATACTGTCCCAGCGCTGCAGGATCTGCGGTTCGCGCTGTGGCAGGCCGGCCTTCATTGGGAAGGCGGTGTCCGGAAGGTTTAGCGTGGCTTTATAGTCGGTCATTTAAGGCTCTTCATTAGCGATGGGCGCTAGGTGCGGCTAGTGCACGGGCGGCGGCGACGTCCGCGTTGATCGCCGTTTTCAACGCCTCCAGAGAGGCAAAACGCTGCTCTTCGCGCAGCTTGTGGTGGAAAACCACCGTTAAACGCCGGTCATACAGATCGCCGGCAAAATCTAAAAGGTGTACTTCCAGGTGGGCTTTGCCATCACCCTGGACCGTGGGCCGTACGCCGATATTGGCGACACCGGGCCAGGTCTTGCCGTCAATATCGACGTTGACCAGGTAAACCCCGGTAAACGGCACGCGACGGCGCTTGAGCTGGATGTTGGCAGTGGGTGTCCCCAGTTGTCGCGCGAGCTTCTGGCCATGCAGCACGCGACCGGCAATCCGGTACGGGCGACCGAGCAGGCGCTCGGCGAGGGCAAAGTCAGCGGCGGCCAGCGCATTACGCACCTGGGTGCTGCTGACCCGGATGCCGTCCAGTTCGACGGTCTGCGCGGCCTCGACGGTAAAGCCCTGCATGACGCCGGCCTGCTGCAGGAAATCGAAATCCCCTACCCGGTCACAACCGAAACGGAAATCGTCACCGACCTCAAGGTGCTGCACACCGAGGCCGTCCACCAGAATGGTATCGACGAATTCGCTGGCGCTGAGTTTGCTCAGCCGCTGATTGAAGGCCAGGCACAGGACCCGGTCGACACCTTCGGCAGCCAGCAGCTGTAATTTGTCCCGCAGGCGGGTCAGGCGCGCCGGTGCGGTGTCGGGAGCGAAGAATTCCCGTGGCTGCGGTTCGAAAATCACCACGCAGCTGGGCACGCCCAACTCGAGCGCACGCTCACGCAGCCGCGCCAGGATAGCCTGGTGGCCACGGTGTACACCGTCAAAGTTGCCAATAGTGGCGACGCAGCCCCGATGCTGGGGGCGCAGATTGTGGAGGCCTCGAACCAGCTGCATAACGCGCTTCTTGCTCATAAAGTGGTCGATTATAACCACACCCGGCGGCCGACGACAGGCAACACCGCAACCCAAAGTAATCGAGCCGACAAAAATGCCGGCCCGCCCGTGTTCATCGAGGGTTTATCCTCAGCTCAGCGCCTTGCGATTGAAGTCGCGCAAGCGGAAGCCCATCAACACTAACATGCCGAAATACGCCACCACACCTGCGACTACCAGCGCGCCCAGGCGCAGGAAGCGTTCAAGCATCTGCCCTTCGCCCCAAGCCGGCATAAAATGCATCCCGCCCAGCAGCACGGCGGACATGACCGTCACCGCAACCACCAGCTTGAAGCCGAACTTAGCCCAACCCGGTTGCGGCTGGTACATCTGCTGTTTGCGCAATTGATAGAAGAGCAAACCAGCATTGATACAGGCTCCCGCACTGATCGCCAGTGCCAGTCCGGCGTGCGCCAGCGGACCGATCAGCAACAGGTTGAACAGCTGAGTGACTACCAGGGTGAAAATCGCAATTTTTACCGGCGTGCGGATGTTTTGTTGCGCATAAAAGCCCGGAGCCAGCACTTTGATCACGATAATCCCGAGCAAACCGACCGAATAGGCGATCAACGCCCGCTGAGTCATCGCAGCATCAAATGCATTGAATTGACCGTACTGAAACAGCGAAACCGTCAGCGGCTCGGCAAGAATCCCCAGCGCCAGGGCGCAAGGCAATACCAGCAGGAAGCACAGGCGCAGGCCCCAATCGAGGATCCGTGAATACTCCTGACGATCCTTGTTGGCGTAAGTCTTGGCCAGGGTTGGCAGCAGAATTGTCCCCAATGCCACCCCCAACACCCCGGACGGCAACTCCATCAGGCGATCGGCGTAATACATCCAGGAGACAGAGCCCGCGACCAGGAACGAAGCGAAAATGGTGTTGATGATCAGCGAAATCTGACTGACCGATACCCCGAGGATCGCCGGCAGCATCTGCTTCATCACTCGCCAGACGCCGGTATCGCGCAAGTTGATCCGCGGCAGCACCAGCATGCCGATTTTCTTCAGGTGCGGCAGCTGATAGAGCAACTGTGCCAGGCCGCCGGCCAGAACGGCCCACCCCAGCGCCATGACAGGCGGATCGAAATAGGGCGTCAGGAACAACGCGAAGATGATCATGCTGACGTTCAGCAGGGTCGGCACGAATGCCGGCACCGAAAAGCGGTTCCAGGTGTTGAGGATTGCGCCGGCCAGTGAAGACAGGGAAATCAGCAAAATATAGGGAAAGGTCACCCGCAACAGACTCGAGGTCAGCTCGAACTTTTCCGGGGTATTGGTGAAACCCGGGGCCGTGACCCAGATGACCCAGGGCGCGGCAAGCATGCCCAACACCGTCACCAGCGCCAGCACCAGCGTCAACAGTCCCGCGACGTAAGCGATGAACGTTCGTGTCGCCTCATCGCCTTTCTGGCTTTTATATTCGGCAAGAATCGGCACGAACGCCTGGGAAAAAGCGCCTTCGGCGAAGATGCGCCGCAACAGATTGGGCAGCTTGAAGGCAATAAAGAAGGCGTCGGTCGCCATTCCCGCGCCGAATGTGCGCGCTATGAGGGTGTCACGAACAAACCCGAGAATCCGGGAAAGCATCGTGATAGAGCTGACGGCGGCCAACGATTTGAGCAGATTCATTGAAAAAGTATGTGCCTGTCGATAAACAGCAGGCGAACTACGCGCCTACTTATGCGATACTCCGCGCCGCAACAGCACAGAGCCAAAGCTCGCGAGTTTACAGGTCACACGCCGGAAAGAAATATCCCGTCGCACCACGCCTACCACTTAGCGGAACGTTTCAAGCGCCCTTGACAAGACTTCAACTCATCGGCATGATTCGCGGCCTATTTTGTTTGCTATTTCCTAAAAAGTCTTTCGAGGAGCTCGACGGTGGCCAACTCACCTTCCGCCAAAAAACGTGCAAAACAGGCTGAGAAGCGTCGCAGCCACAACGCCAGCCTGCGTTCCATGGTTCGTACCTACATCAAGAATGTAGTTAAAGCCATCGACGCAAAAGACGCTGCAAAAGCTCAAGCTGCTTACGTTCTGGCTGTGCCTGTTATCGACCGTATGGCCGATAAAGGCATCATCCACAAGAACAAAGCTGCTCGTCATAAGAGCCGCCTGAATGGCCACGTCAAGGCCCTGAACGTTGCCGCTGCTGCCTAAGCGACTCGTTCACTGAAAAACCGACCCCAGGGTCGGTTTTTTATTGCCTGCGATTTGATAAATCCAAGGCAAAAATAATGGGAGCATCAGCCCCCATTATTTTGATGCACCTGAATTACTGAGCGCTGGCCCACGGCAAAATCGGAATCGCCGTCACCGCATTCTGCGGACTGCCCTCAATCAAGCGATCGCTGTAGACCAGATACACCAGGGTATTGCGCTTCTTGTCGAGGAAGCGCACCACCTGCATGGTCTTGAACACCAGGGAAGTGCGCTCCTTGAACACCTCTTCCCCATCCTTCAGCTCACCCCTGAACTTGATCGGCCCGACCTGACGACAGGCAATGGATGCTTCGGCGCGATCTTCAGCCAGACCCAAGCCACCCTTCACACCGCCGGTCTTGGCGCGCGAAAGGTAGCAGGTCACACCTTCGACCTTCGGATCATCGAATGCCTCGACAACGATTCGGTCGTTCGGGCCAACAAACTTGAACACCGTCGACACCTGACCGATTTCCTCGGCCGAAGCCAGCAACGGCATCGCCAGCAGCAACCCCAACAATCCTTTTGCCATACGCATTCAGATATTCCTTCAGACCAGTATCAGGTTATCGCGGTGAACCAGTTCCGGCTCAGCCATGTACCCCAGCAAACCGACGATCGCATCAGACGACTGACCGATGATTTTTTGCGCCTCCAGGGCGCTGTAGTTAGCCAGGCCACGGGCGATCTCTCGACCGTCCGGCGCCACGCACACCACCATCTCGCCGCGACGGAAGCTGCCCTGAACCAGCTTCACCCCAACCGGCAACAAACTTTTGTTGCCCTCAGACAGCGCCGTCACCGCCCCCGCATCCAGCACCAGGGTGCCACGGGTTTGCAGATGCCCGGCCAGCCACTGCTTGCGCGCCGCCAGCATGCCGCGCTCAGGCGAAAGCAAGGTACCGATGCGCTCACCCGCCTTGAGGCGATCCAGCACGCGCTCCAGCCGCCCGCCGACAATGATCGTATGCGCCCCGGAACGCGCCGCGAGACGCGCCGCACGCAACTTGGTCTGCATGCCGCCACGCCCCAGCGCACCGCCGGTCCCGCCCGCTACCGCATCGAGCGTCGGATCATCGGCACGCGCTTCGTAAATCAGCTGGGCATCGGGATTGTTGCGCGGATCGGCATCGAACATGCCGTCGCGATCCGTCAGGATCACCAACAGATCCGCCTCGACCAGGTTGGCTACCAGCGCCGCCAACGTGTCGTTATCGCCGAAACGGATTTCGTCGGTGACTACAGTGTCGTTTTCATTGATCACCGGGATGACCTTCAGCTCGACCAAAGCGCGCAAGGTGCTGCGGGCATTCAGGTAGCGCTTGCGGTCGGACAGGTCATCGTGAGTCAGCAGAATCTGCGCGGTATGCCGGCCATGCTCGGCAAAGCTCGACTCCCAGGCCTGCACCAACCCCATCTGGCCGATTGCAGCTGCAGCCTGGAGTTCGTGCATCGCACTGGGTCGCGAGGTCCAGCCCAGACGGCTCATGCCGGCCGCCACCGCCCCGGAGGACACCAGCACCAGCTCAACACCCGCTTCATGCAGGGCCACCATCTGTTCAACCCAGACACCCATTGCCGCGCGATCCAGGCCCTTGCCGTCCGCTGTCAGCAAAGCGCTGCCGATTTTCACGACCCAACGCTGCGCACCCGTCACCTTGCTCCGCATCATCTTCAACCTTAGCTCGAGGACAGCGCGACCCGGCGCTGCCCGTACGTTATTCGTGACTACCGATTTCCAGATACTAAAACGCCGCTCGATTGAGCGGCGCTTAAGTTTATCGCAACGGATCAGTCACGCACGTAAATGATTTCCGGACCATCTTCATCATCCACATCTTCTTCGTCCCAATCATCGTCGCCGATGTCGTGAACGGACTTGACGCCACTGCGACGCAGAGCACGCTGATCATCCAGCGCCTGCAACTGGGCGCGAGCTTCGTCTTCGATGCGCTGATCGAGCTCGGACAGCTCTTCACGGTAGGCCGGATCATTCGCCAGACGATCGGCACGATCCTCCAGGTAACGCATGATGTCGTGACACAGGCGCTCGGTGTTCTGCTTGGCGATGGCCGAGATCACGTAGACCGGACCGGTCCACTCCAGGCGATCAACGATTTCCTTGACGCGAGCATCGTGCTCTTCTTCGAGGATCTGGTCGCTTTTGTTCAGGATCAGCCAGCGATCACGCTCAGCCAGGGACGGACTGAACTTGGTCAGTTCGTTGACAATCACTTCAGCCGCCTCGGCAGCATCGGACTCATCCAGCGGCGCCATGTCGACGAGATGCAGCAACAGACGGGTACGCGACAAGTGCTTGAGGAAGCGAATCCCCAGGCCCGCACCATCGGATGCGCCTTCGATCAGACCTGGAATGTCCGCAATCACGAAGCTTTTCCAGCGATCGACACTGACCACGCCCAGGTTTGGCACCAGGGTGGTGAACGGGTAATCGGCGACTTTCGGCTTGGCGGCCGATACCGAGCGAATAAAGGTACTTTTGCCTGCGTTCGGCAAACCCAGCAGACCCACGTCCGCCAGCACCTTCATTTCCAGCTTGAGATCACGCTGCTCGCCCGGCTTGCCCGGCGTAGTCTGACGTGGCGCACGGTTGGTACTGGATTTGAAACGGGTGTTGCCCAGACCGTGCCAGCCGCCGTGAGCCACCAGCAGCTTCTGGCCAGCCTTGGTCAGGTCGCCGATGACTTCCTGAGTAGCGGAGTCGATCACGGTGGTACCGACTGGCACGCGCAGGACCAGGTCTTCACCTTTTTTGCCGGTGCAGTCGGTGCTGCCACCGTTGGAGCCACGCTCGGCATCGAAGTGCCGGGTGTAACGGTAGTCCACCAGGGTATTGAGGTTTTCGTCGGCCATCATGTAGATGGAACCGCCGTCACCGCCATCACCGCCGTTCGGACCGCCGTTTTCGATGAATTTTTCGCGACGGAAACTCATGCAACCGTTACCGCCGTCGCCAGCCTTTACTCGGATCGATACTTCATCAACAAACTTCATAACAAAACGCCTCTCGCCATACGGACGAGCCGAAAAACACTAAGACATAAGACTCTTGCAAAGATGAGCGCAGCGACCCCAAAACACGACCCGCATCGCACGCCGACAGCCCATACAAACAGCTTTGCAAGAGACTCACCCCACAAACGAAAAAGCCCCGTCGCAAGACAGGGCTTCTCCAGCATTCTCGCAGTTAGGCTGCGACAACGCTCACGTAACGACGACCGAAGGCGCCTTTTACTTCGAACTTGATCACGCCTTCGACTTTAGCGAAGAGAGTGTGATCTTTACCCATGCCAACGCCGTAGCCAGCGTGGAATTGGGTGCCGCGCTGACGCACGATGATGTTGCCTGCTTTGATAGCCTGGCCGCCATACATCTTCACGCCAAGGCGTTTGGCTTCTGAGTCGCGACCGTTACGGGTACTACCACCAGCTTTTTTGTGTGCCATGAGTTCAATTCTCCTAGTGAGGAATTAGGCTGAAATTAAGCCTGAATACCGGTGATTTTGATCTCGGTGTACCACTGGCGGTGGCCCATACGCTTCATGTGGTGCTTACGGCGACGGAACTTGATGATGCGGACTTTATCGTGACGACCTTGGGAGATCACTTCAGCCACAACGGTAGCGCCAGCAACAACTGGAGCGCCGATATTCACGTCGTCACCGTTGGCAACCAACAGAACGCGATCAAAGGTAACGGATTCGCCGGTAGCGACTTCCAGTTTTTCGATCTTCAGGTATTCACCTGGGGCGACTTTGTACTGCTTGCCGCCAGTAACGATTACTGCATAAGACATGGTATTTCTCCGATAATCCTGCTCACCCAGCTCTTTATAAGAAGAGGTATTGGCTGGCATGGCTGCATGAGGCTGGAGGCCGCTTGCAATTGCGTAAGGCAGGTGCTGCCCAGGAAGTTCAGGGTGCGCGATTGTACGCAAGGCACGAGCGCCTTGCAATAGGCCGTCCATCGCGCCTTGACAGGCCCGGACGTGGGTCCTAGCATGCCGCGCAACCCTTCTGGAGCGACTGTCGCTGATGCAACCCCAAGCCTTCTACCGCGCGGTCGCGGACGATTTTAGCGCCGTCGACGGCATCATCAAGAAGCAGCTGACTTCCCGAGTCCCGCTGGTATCGAAAATCGGCGACTACATCACCTCGGCCGGCGGCAAACGCCTTCGCCCTTTACTGGTATTGCTGTGTGGCAAGGCACTGGGCCGCGAAGGCGATGACCTGCGCCTGCTCGCCGCGACCATCGAATTCCTGCACACCGCGACCCTGCTGCATGACGACGTGGTCGACATGTCCGGCATGCGCCGTGGCCGCTCGACCGCCAACGCCATGTGGGGCAACGCCCCAAGCGTGCTGGTGGGCGACTTCCTGTACTCGCGCTCCTTCGAAATGATGGTCGAACTGGGCTCCATGCCAGTGATGAAGATTCTTTCGCAAGCCACGCGCGTCATCGCCGAAGGCGAAGTGTTGCAACTGTCCAAGGTCCGTGACGCCAGCACCACCGAAGAAACCTATATGGAAGTCATCCGCGGCAAGACCGCGATGCTCTTCGAAGCCTCGACCCACAGCGCCGCCGCCCTGTGCGAAGCCACGCCGG
Organism: Pseudomonas putida; assembly: GCF_050989985.1. Taxonomy (GTDB): domain Bacteria; phylum Pseudomonadota; class Gammaproteobacteria; order Pseudomonadales; family Pseudomonadaceae; genus Aquipseudomonas; species Aquipseudomonas putida_AI. The sequence continues at coordinate 820,356 of NZ_CP158815.1, read as the reverse complement.
AACAGGCCGAGGCCCTGCGCACCTTTGGCGACCACCTGGGCGTGGCCTTCCAACTGGTCGACGACCTGCTGGACTACAAGGGCGACGCGGAAACCCTGGGCAAGAACGTCGGCGACGATCTGGCCGAAGGCAAGCCGACCCTGCCCCTGATCTACACCATGCGCGAAGGGACACCGGAACAGGCAGCCCTGGTGCGCAAGGCGATCCAGAAAGGCGGTATCGAAGACTTGGAAAGCATCCGCATTGCCGTGGAAGCCTCGGGTTCGCTGGAGTACACCGCAAAACTGGCCCGCGATTACGTGGCCCGCGCGATCAAATGCCTCGAAGCGCTGCCTGCCAGCGAGTATCGCGATGCACTGGTGGAATTGAGCGAATTTGCGGTAGCCCGCACGCACTGATATCGAACACCTCCTGTGGGAGCGAGCTTGCTCGCGATTGCGGCGTGTCAGTCAGCAAAAATGTTGACTCTCAGATCGCTATCGCGAGCAGGCTCGCTCCCACAGTTTTTCCGGCTCCGCCCTCTCCCGCCTAAAACCCTATACAATGTGCGCTTTTTAGCGATCCTGAATTCAAGGAGCCTTAGTGAGCACGTTGCCTCCCTGCCCGAAATGCAATTCCGAATACACCTATGAAGACGGCGCACAGCTGATCTGCCCCGAGTGCGCTCATGAATGGTCCGCCAGCGGTGAAGCCGAAGCGGCGTCGGATGACGCAGTGAAAAAGGACTCGGTCGGCAACGTCCTGCAGGATGGCGATACCATCACCGTCATCAAGGACCTGAAGGTCAAGGGCACATCCCTGGTGGTCAAGGTCGGTACCAAGGTCAAGAACATCCGCCTGTGCGACGGCGATCACGACATCGATTGCAAGATCGATGGCATCGGCCCCATGAAACTCAAGTCCGAGTTCGTCAGAAAAGTCTGATTTCGCTGCATTCCATCCCGCGCCCGCCGCGGGATGGCGCCTCGCCCTCTCCCGCCTCACCCAGCCAGCCCACGCAATAGCAAAGCGCCAGTCGTTTTGACCTTACGCAATCTTTACCCGGAAAAACCTGCAATCCGCCAATCGTCCCTTGCTATTTATTGAATAGGAATTATTCTCATTGAAATCATTCAATGGAGATGAGACATGACTTATTTGATCGATGCCTGGCTCGACCGCCCACACCCTTACCTGAGGATTCTGCATCGGGAAACCGGGGAAGTCTGTGCAGTACTTGAAGAGGAAGCCTTGAGCGAGCTGCAGGATCAGGGAGACCTGGACCTCAATGGCTTGAGCTCGAACGAGCCGGTGGTGCTCAAGGAAGTGGTGAGAAATCTGTTCCTGTTCTGCTATGCCCGGGCGTTGCGCCCCTCGCAGGATCTGAACCATAAGATCGAAATATGAAAAACACCGCAAAAAAAGTGGGAGCGGGCTTGCTCGCGAAGGCGGTATGCCAGACAACATCAGTGTTGAATGTCAGACCGATTCGCGAGCAGGCCCGCTCCCACATTAGCCCGATCTGAAATCGGGCCAGGCATTACAGAACGTCGAGCAGCTCGACGTCGAACACCAGTACGCTGTGCGGCGGGATGCTGCCAACGCCTTGGGCGCCGTAAGCCAGTTCGCTCGGCACGTACAGGCGCCATTTGCTGCCGGCATTCATCAGTTGCAGGGCTTCGGTCCAGCCGGCGATCACGCCGCCAACCGGGAATTCTGCAGGCTGGCCACGCTCGTAGGAGCTGTCGAACACAGTGCCGTCGATCAGGGTGCCGTGGTAGTGAGTACGCACGGTGTCTTCACGGGATGGCTTGGCGCCTTCGCCGGCAGTCAGTACTTCGAACTGCAGGCCGGAAGCCAGGGTGGTGATGCCGTCACGCTTGGCGTTCTCAGCCAGGAAGGCACGACCTTCACCAGCGGCTGCTTCAGCCTTGGCTGCAGCTTCGGCTTGCATGATTTCGCGGATCACCTTGAAGCTGGCGGACATTTCTTCCTGGCCAACGCGGCTTGGCTTGCCGGCGAAAGCGTCGGTCAGGCCTGCCAGGATGGCGTCCAGGCTTACACCCGGTGGCGGGTTGTCGCGCAGTTGATCGCCCAGCTGACGGCCAATACCGTAGCTGACGCGGGTTTCGTCGGTGGACAGATTTACTTCGGACATGACACTGCTCCGCTGTGCGGACGGCCCTGGAACTTGCCGTGCGTGCACAGCGCGTCCCGGAGCGCCCGGAACCAAAAGGGCCAGCAGACTAGCACAGATGCCATGGTGTTGATCAGGGCTGTCAGACCTGTCGCGCAGTGCGTTGGTCGATCGGCACCTTCAGGCTCTCGTCAATGCCACCGAGCCCGCACATCTCGTCATGCACCAAATGATGCACGAGGTTGAAGTTCAACTTGGGAAAGGAACGCAGCACATCGCGGGCGTGTTCGACCGAGCGAAGGTGCATCATGTGGCCGTGTGTATCGCTCAATGGATAGGCTGCGCCATGCATCCGCGCCTCCAGCAGGTAGATACCGCCTTCCATCGAAATCAGGTTCAGCTCATCGACCTTTCCGGCGACGGCATAGGCATTCAGCTCTTGCAGGTTCATGAAAGCACCTCACACAGTGGCGAATCACTATCTACAGGGATATGCCTCGACGCATCAAAGCACAAGCCACAAACGACACCGCCCGTCTGTTTTGCAACAGACGGGCGGCGGGTAACGGGCATGAACAGCGATCAGTGCTTTGTCACTTTATCCAGGTAACCCATGGCGAATGCCGACACCACGAACGTCATGTGAATAATCACGTACCACTGCAGATGCTGTGGATCGACGTTCTTGGCATCCATGAAGATGCGCAGCAGGTGGATGGAAGAAATCGCCACGATGGACGCCGCCACCTTCATCTTCAGGGAAGACGAGTCCATGGTGCCCAGCCAGTTGAGCTTTTCCTTGTTGTCGTCGATGTCCAGTTGGGAGACGAAGTTTTCATAACCGGAAATCATCACCATCACCAGCAGACCACCGACCAGCGCCATGTCGATCAACGACAGCAGCACCAGGATCAGATCCGACTCAAGCATCGAAAACACGTTGGGAAAAACGTGCAGGATCTCCTGGAAGAATTTCAGCGCCAGGGCCAGCAGCCCAAGGGACAGGCCAAAGTAGATCGGCGCCAGCAGCCAGCGGGAGGCGTACATTGCGTTTTCGATAAAGCGTTCCATTGAATCTCACACGTGGTCTGAAAATGGCCGCGAGTATAACAGCCGCTTGTTGCCCCCATAAACCGCCCGTAAATCCGCCACCTGCGCGTGTATGTCGAAATTTTTCTGCTAGTGTCCAAACCATTGACAGTTCAGTGTTATCGGACAGGAAGACTGGAAATGGATGTGCGTTTGCCTTTGACCAGTGCCGCAATCCTTCTGGCGCTCGTGCTGGGCGGCTGCTCGCCCGGCGACGAGAAGCATGAGGTCAGCCTCGAGGAGAAGACCGCGCAGTTCGAAAAATCCCTGGATGCCATTTCCGACCCGAAGCTCAAGGACGCCGTGGCCGAACTCGGTGGCTCGCTGTTGCTGCTGGAACGGGCGCAACTCAGGCTCGCCAGCAAGCCGGTGGTGACCGAGTACGGTGAAGATGCCCTCGCCGTCCTCAAGCACTACCCCACGCCACAGGCCTTGGTCGACACCTACATCAACGGCCTTTTCGTGCTGCACAAAGATTCCAGCTCCGACTATTTGACCGACCTGCAGCCGGTGTTTCCTTTCAACTTCAGCATTCCGGCGACGTTCCTTTTCCCACACGGCCTGGAGTGGCAGTCGGTCACCCTGAGCAACAAACGCGTGATTGCCTATCAACCGGAATGGTCGGAAACCGACCCCGGAATCCAGTTGAGCCCCTCGAGCTCCAACCTGACCAACCCCGATGACCTGACCGTAACCTACCCATTCATCGAGGGCCTGGATGTCGACATCAAGAACCAGCCGCAACCGGTCAGCCTGCAAGGCAAGGTGGAAGTCATCGCGCCCCGCCGGCTCTACAGCTTCGACCTCGGCAAAAAGGATGTTGGCCAGACCCGAACCAACGACAACCTCAGCGTCACCCTGGTGAAACTGGGCAAGAACTACGCGGAAATCGAATACAACAACAGCGCGCCACAGGCTGCGGAGATCGGCGAGACGTCGCTGAACCCGCTGATTGCCCAGGCGCGCGACAGCACCGGACAATTTCTTTCACGCTCCGGCTCGATCAACGAGACCGCCGCCCAGGTGGCCTTCTATCAGCGTCAGCTGGCGAAAATGCAGCAGCAGAAAAGCTGGAGCGAAGCGTTCGAAACACAGATCGATGAAGAACAACGCGCCTTCGAGAAGCAACAGACCCGCCATTACTCGAAGGTCTATTTCAACGGATCGATCGACACCCTCGAAGTCAGCCTGCTGGACTTCTCGACGGTCACAGTTACCCGCAGGGACCTGAACCTGCCGGTACGGCGCTTCGATCGCCACACGACGCAAAAGACCATTCAGCCCCTGGATTTGCCGGTGCTGGTGTACGACGATCAGGCGCCGAGCTGGCTCAAGGGCGCGACGCTGACCGAGGAACAACTGAAAAATAACGTCAGCATCAGTCAGTCAGTGGACGACCCGAGTGCAGCACGGATCGAATTCAGCCACCTCAGGACCTTCAATGACGAACTGCTCGGCACATCCTTCAATCCCGGCGAAAGCCCGGTGAGTTTCTTCACGGAGAACAGCAAGGGCAAACTCGACGAGCCCATCGAACTGCCAGCAGAGGCCTATCAGGTCGATCCGCTGCGCGGCACCATTACTTACGATTTGAATCTGTTTCCGGAAACGCCGGCCTATGCGGTGGGTTCCATCCCGCTGTTCCTTGCCACGATCGACAAACAAAGCATCGACGCCCGCCAACTGCCCAAGGGCCTGGAGCTCAAGGGCAATGCGCTGGTGGTGGATCTGAAAGTGTTTCCCGAGCAGGACTGGCGCTTCTACGCCAAGGACGACAGCGGGCATTACCTCAAGGAAATTCTGGCGGTCAATCATGACGCGAGCGAGCAAGGCCCGTCGCTATTTGCCGTGCATTATTTCTACGGTCATCCCACGCGCCTGGAAACCTATCAAAGGACTGACCTCGCCACCGTGCAATACGGTTACGAGGTCAAACTCGACAAGGCCGACATGACCAAACTGGTCGAATAACGCAGTCAATGCTCGGGCCGGAAATCCGGACCACCGACGCTGCGGCAACGCCCCCCGTTGATTTCCCGTAGCTGGGCCTGCAGGTGCAGGCACCAGATCTGCGGGTCGTCGGCCAACTCGTAACCGTGAAGGGTCAGGCTTTCAACAATGGTATCGAGGATGGATTCGGCCACGAAGGGGCCATGAAACGGGCCTTGGGCTTTGATGGCTGAAGGTTGCTCGCCGGCCATTCCGGCGGCGAAGAGTAAGGTCCACATGCCTGTATCGCCAGCCAACGGCTTGATGGCGCATTCGATACGGGTCACAAGACCCAGGCACTGACGGGTGAGGCAGAGGTTGCGCGACATGGCGGCGACCCTCGGTAAATCCGGTATTCAGCCTCCGCGGGAAGCTGTTTCGATCCTGATTACTGTCTCTGTCCTTGAGCAGAGAATAGAAGAAAAGTTCGAGATGCAGGCTTTTCGACACCAGAAGGCGCCGAGCGGTCATAGTGTGAAGATTGACGCCAGAGTGATGGCACTTTCGCAGATTTGACTGGGTGCGAATGTGGGAGCGAGCTTGCTCGCGATAGCGATCTGACAGTCAACATTTTTGCTGACTGACACGCCGCAATCGCGAGCAAGCTCGCTCCTACAGTGGGTCGGTGTAACTATCAGGCGGGTTTGGTTTCGGCCAGCGCTTCCTGGGCCAACTCCTTCTCCGCCTCTTTCAGATCTTCCTCGCTGATCATTTCGGCGATCACCCGCAAACGCTCCACCACCCGCGCATTGACGCTGCCTTCCGGAAACTCGCCATTCTCGTCGGGCTCACCGGCAGGCTCGCCAACCAGCAGGCTCAGCGCCTCATCGGCCTGGCGTACCGCATAGACGTGGAACTGCCCCGCGCGCACCGCGGCCAGCACTTTCTCGTCGAGCATCAGCGTGGCCACGTTGGCGTGCGGAATGATTGCGCCCTGCTCGCCAGTCAAGCCACGGGCCTCGCAGAGACGGAAGAAGCCTTCGATCTTCTCGTTGACCCCGCCCACCGCCTGCACTTCGCCGAACTGGTTGATGGAACCGGTGATGGCAAAGCATTGCTTGAGTGGCGTTTTCGACAGTGCCGAAATCAAAGTGCACGCCTCGCCCAGAGAAGCACTGTCGCCATCCACGTAACCGTAGGATTGCTCCAGCGCGATACTCGCCGAAATCGCCAGCGGGAATTCCTGCGCGTAACGGCTGCCCAGATATCCAGTGAGAATCATCACACCCTTGGAGTGGATCGGTTGACCGAGGTTGACCTCACGCTCGATGTCGACGATGCCGCTGCCGCCCGGATACACCGTCGCGGAAATCCGCGCCGGCACGCCAAAGGCCGAGTCGCCGACTTCCAGCACCGTCAGGCCGTTGCATTTGCCCACCGCCGCGCCAGCGGTATCGATCAGGATAATCCCCGCCAGCATGTCGTCGAGAATCCGCGCCGAGACACGCCCGGTGCGGGTTGCCTTGGCCTTGAGCGCCCGCTCGATGTGACCGGCGTCGGTCATTTCGTCCGACGCCAGATGGCGAATGAAATCCGCTTCGCTGACCAGCTGGAACAGATCGCCGATGCGCGCCGACAACCGCCCCTGATGCTCGGCCAGCCGCGCGCTGTAAGTCGCCAGACGCGCCACCGCATCGGCGGTCAATGGCGCCATGCCTTCTTCGGAGGTACGGGTTTTCAGCAGCTGGGCGAACTGCTCCAGGCTTTCGTCGACCATCGGGATGTCTTCATCGAAATCCACCAGGACGCGGAACATCTCCTGGAAGTCCGGATCGAGGTCCTGCAGCGTGTAATAGAGCGAACGGGCACCGATGATGACCACTTTGACCTGCAGCGGAATGTGCTGCGGCGTCAGGGTGACGGTGGCGAAACGCCCCATTTCGCTCAGTGGCGATTCCATTTTCAGCTTGCGCGACTGCAGGGCACGCTTCAGCGCGTCCCAAACGAACGGCTCGCTGAGCATTTTCTCCGCTTCAAGGATCAGGAAACCGCCGTTGGCCCGATGCAAGGCACCCGGACGCAACTGGCGATAAGTCGTGTACAGCGCGCCCTGATCGGTGCTGTATTCAATGCGGCCGAACAGGTTTTCATAGGTCGGGTGCGGCTCGAACACCACGGGCGCGCCGCCGCTGACAGAGTGACCAACCACCAGGCTCGGGGCGTATTGCTCTTCCAGCAGTTTGCGGGCGACGGCGTCGGTCTTGCTGTCGTCCACCAGTTGCTCGACCACGGTTTTGAGCAGGTAAACCTGCATGGCCTGCAGATAACCGCAGACTGCCGCGTTCTCGGCATATTTCTCCGACAGCGGCGACAACAGCGGCTGCAAGGCCAGGGTGATGGTTTCTTCGTTCAGGTGGCGCAGTTGATTGCTCGACTCGCGCTTCCATTGCGGCAGGCTGGCCAGCTCTTCGTTCAGGCGCTCTTCAAGAGCGGAAATGTCATCGTGGAAACGCTCGCGCTCGGCTTCCGGCAACTGGGCGAACTCCGCCTCGTCCAGCGCCTTGCCTTCGAGCATCGGGGTGAACGCGATGTTGCTGGCGTCACGATAGAGCGCAACGTCCTTCTCCAGCGCCAGACGCTCGATCACGTCCAGTGCCTTGTCGTAGCGCTGGTTGAACGCACGGTCGATGGCGCTTTTTTTCTGCTGGTAGGACGGGTGTTCGAACACTGCCGGGAAGGTGGCCAGCAGGTTATCGATCAAGCCGTTGATATCGCCGATGAAGGTACCGGCGGTGCCCGAGGGCAGCTCCAGTGCGCGGGGCTCGCGCGCTTCATCGAAATTATTGACGTAGACCCAGTCCGCCGGGGTCTGCAGGCGCTTGCCTTCGGCCTTCAGGTAGCGTTTGACGAACGAAAACCGGCCGGTGCCGGGTTCGCCCATGACGAAAACGTTATAACCGGGGCGTGGCATGGCCACGCCGAACTGCAAGGCTTCGACCGCGCGTTCCTGGCCAAGCACACCGCGAAAGGGCTCCAGATCGTTGGTGGTAGAGAAGCTGAACTGTTCAGCGGAAAACGGACGGGTCAGCGCTTCAGGCGCTAGACGCAAGCTGGCAGCAACAGGATCAGGCATCGGGCTTCCTTACATCAGGCGGGGCAGATAGCGGCATTCTGGCGCTGCCTGTGCCTGACTGGCAAGGAGCGCCTCAGACCAAAGCATAGACAAGTGGAAACCGCGGCGCAGAGCCGCGCCAAATCGCCGTTTTCAGCGAATGCCCTGCAAAAAATCACGGAACCCCGTGATCGTGCCTAAACTCCAAACTGCGCGGCTGGACTAATAACCGGCCCAACTGGCGCCGTCGGGTATTGAGCCGGGCCAGACCCCTTGTCCATTGGTTTGCACACTAAGAGAACAAAGCTATGAAACGGATTCTTCTCGGTACTCTCTTCACCGCTGTATCCATCAACGCCATGGCACAGGCGCCAGGCGGCCCGGATTGTGGTTGGGGCAACATGCTGTTCGAAGGGCAGCGTGGCACTCCGGCTCACTTCCTGGCATCCACCACCAACGGCACTTCCGGTAACGCAACCTTCGGCATGACCTCGGGCACCAACGGTTGCTCCACCAACGCGTCGCTGACCTATGGCGGCAAATCCTGGTTTGCCATGAATGGCATGATGAACGAGCTGTCCGAAGACATGGCCAAGGGTCAGGGCGAAGCGCTGACGACCTACGCCGTGGTACTGGGCGTGGCGCCGGAAGACCGTGCGCACTTCGCCGCCGTCACTCACGAGCACTTCCAGCAGATCTTCAGCAAGGCTGATGTGACCGCCGAAGATGTGCATACCAACACCATGGCCGTTCTGAAGAACGACCCTCGTCTGGCCAAGTACGCCACGCAGGCTTAAGCTCGGCCCTGCCCCGCTTCTTTCGGGAAGCGGGTTTTATTTTTTGGGCTAGCGCCTCTTTGGGTAATGCCAATCAACTGTAGGAGCTGTCGAGTGAAACGAGGCTGCGATGCTTTTAAAGATCAAAAGATCGCAGCCTCGTTTCACTCGACAGCTCCTACAAGAGAGCGGCATTAACCGCGCCGGGTCTTTATTTTTTCCTGTTTAAGTTGCCACTTATGCTCAAACGCCTCGCCTGGCTGGCGCTCTGTGTCTGCGCCCCGCTGTCCGCCGCGCCACTCATCGACAATCAACGTTTGCAGCAATTGGCCAACGACCCCTTCTGGATTTCCCTGGGCCACTACGAAACCGCCAAACTCGGCGGCTGGCGCAGCTATGTCAGCGACAAGAAATTCTTCCTGGCGCCCGATGGCAACGCCCACCCCGACCATGAACTCGCCGCGACCGTGCAGGCCCTGTACGGCCCCGCCAGTGCAGGCGAACAACATGCCCAATGCGTCTATCCGGCACGTACCCGCTGGTTGAAAGCACAGCTCAACCTGACCGACCTGCCTGCGCCGGACTGCACTGAATTCAAGCAGTGGTTCAAGGACGTCTCGCCCCATAGCGCGGTGATGATTTTCCCGGCGGCTTACCTCAACAGCCCGTCCTCGATGTTCGGTCATACCCTGCTGCGCATCGATCAGGCGGATGTCCAGAGCGACAAAACCTCGCTGCTCAGTTATGCGATCAACTTCGGCGCCTACATTGAAGGTTCGGACAACAGCATCCTGTACGCCTGGAAAGGCTTGATGGGGGGCTATCCGGGCCTGTTTGCGCTGGTGCCGTACCAGGAAAAGCTCTCGGAATACCGCAGTCTGGAGAACCGCGACCTGTGGGAGTACCGCCTGAACCTGACCCAGGCCGAAACCGCGCGCATGGTCGAGCATGTCTGGGAGCTCAAACAGATTCAGTTCGACTACTTCTTCTTCGACGAAAACTGCTCCTACCGCCTGCTGGAGTTGCTGCAAGTGGCGCGCCCGAGCTTGCGCCTGACCGAACAATTCCCGCTGACCGCCATTCCCACCGACACCGTCAAGGCCGTGAAAGAGGCCGGGCTGGTGGAGTCCATCCAGTACCGCCCATCCCGTGAAAGGGAGTTGCTCAGTCGCGCCGAGCCACTGAGCGATGAAGAACAACAGTGGGTGTTGAAAGTCAGTGCCGACCAAAAACAACTGCAAACACCAGCGTTCAAGGCGCAACCCCGGGACCGCCAGGCGCTGATCATCGACGCGGCCTATCGCCTTGAACGCTATCGGGCCAACGGCCAGGAACGTGACCCGGCACGGGCGCAGCGAAGTTTCGAACTTCTGCGGGCGATCAACCAGAACCCGGCACCGGAACTGGACATCCCGCAACCCGGCCTGCCCGAGGATGGTCACGAATCCCGCACCTGGCAGGCCGGCATCGGCACCCGAGGCGACCGTGCCTTTGGCGAATATGGCCTGCGCATGGCCTATCACGACCTCAACGACAACTCCGAGAGTTTTCCCCTCGGCGCGCAGATCGAGATCCTGCAACTGAAACTGCGCCAATACGAAGGCAATGACTGGCAGGTGCAGCAACTGGACCTGGCCACCATCCGCTCCCTGACGCCACGCAACGAGTTGCTGCAGCCACTGTCGTGGCAAGTCACCGGCGGCCTGGAACGGGTACCGGGCAAGCATGACGACGAGAACCTGGTCAGCCATGTCAACGGCGGTGGCGGCGGTACGTGGCAACTGGCCGACGACATGCTGGGCTTCGCCCTGGGCACGGTGCGCGTGGAGCACAACAACGATTTCGCCGGTTTCATCGCACCCGCTGCGGGTTTCAACACGGGCGTGCTGTGGAAAAACCCGCTGGGCAACTTGAGCCTGGAAACCAAGGGTGACTTTTTTACCAATGGCGAAGTGCGTCGCAGCCTGAGCCTGAATCAGCAGTGGGAGTTGTCGCGCAACCTCGGGTTACGCCTGAGTGCCCAGCGCGAATTCAGCCACCTGGCCACGCCGGAGAATGAAGTGATGCTTGAGGTGAAGTGGTATCACTATTGATCAACAACCCCACTATTTCCCCTGTAGGAGCGAGCCTGCTCGCGATGGCGGTGTGTCAGCCGACATCAATGCTCACTGATCCACCGCTATCGCGAGCAGGCTCGCTCCTACAGGGGTTCGGTGTTGTTGAATGGATTTTTCACAGCCCGTGCACAAACACCTGACGACCCCGCACCTAGACTTTCCATATAGGCCGTTAAACCGTGCGGGAGTCCAGGATGTGGCGTTGTGCAGGTGTGGTTGGTGTGTTGCTGTTGATCGCAGGTTGCCAGACAACCCACGAAGATCTGATTGCCAAGGGTTATCCGCCAGCGTTCGCCGATGGTTTCGATGATGGCTGCAGCAGTGGCCGGCAAGCCGCAGGAGCCATCACCGGCGAGTTTCGCAAAGACGTGCCGCGCTATCTGAAAGACAACATCTACGCCGAAGGCTGGAGCGATGGCTTTCGCCAGTGTCAGGCCATGCGCGAGAGCCAGGAACGCGAGGACTATCACAACAGCCATCGGGACGAGCGCGAAAAAGCCTGGCAACAGCAAAAAGACCAGGACACCGCCAGGGCCTATCACTCGCCATAGGTCGCTGACAGACATCCACCGAAACCAAAAGCCTGCAACCATGGCCCAAACCCTATAACGGAAGGAAACCATGAGTCGCGCCTTCGTCAATGAAGATAACGCCGCCGCGCAAGCCGATCAGCCGGTCGAACGTCAGGTCAGTGCGCAGCCCAACTACGTCACGCCCGCCGGCCTTGCCCAGTTGCAGGACAAGGTCGCCGAGCTGCAGGCCCTGCACGGCGAACAATCGGCGCTCGGCGATCAGGCCGACAAGCAGCTGCTGGCAAACCTTGAGCGCGATTTACGTTATTTCCTTCAACGCCTGCAAAGTGCCCAGGTGGTTCCAGCTGCAACTTCAAACAGCAAGGTGCAGATCGGCAGCTGGGTCACCTACGCGGATGAACACGGCACCGAGCGCCGCGTGCAACTGGTCGGCGAAGACCAGGCGGCGGCCGCCAAGGGCCTGATCAATTGGGGCTCGCCCCTGGGTCGGGCGCTGCTCGGGGCACAACTCAATGATGAAGTGCTGTGGCAACGCCCGGCCGGCGATCAGTTGATCGAGATCATCCGCATCGAGCCGACTTAGACCACGCCCTGGGCCAGCATGGCTTCGGCTACCTTGACGAAGCCGGCGATGTTCGCGCCTTTCACGTAGTTGACCTGGCCGTTCTCTTCGCCGTAATGCACGCAAGCGTGGTGGATCGACTGCATGATGGCGTGCAGCTTGCTGTCCACTTCACCGCCGGTCCACAGCAGGCGCATGGCATTCTGCGACATCTCCAGCCCGCTCACGGCCACCCCGCCGGCGTTGGATGCCTTGCCCGGCGCGAACAGGATCCCCGCCTCGATAAACAGGTCCACCGCCTCAAGCGTGGTCGGCATGTTCGCGCCTTCAGCCACACAGACACAGCCGTTGCGCAGCAAGGTTCGCGCGGCATCGGCGTCCAGTTCGTTCTGGGTGGCGCACGGCAGTGCGATGTCGCAGCTCAGCCCCCACGGGTGTTGACCGGCGAGGAACTCCAGGCCGAAGCGGCCAGCCAGCTCGCGGATACGCCCACGCTGGACATTCTTCAGCTCCAGCACCGCCTGCCATTGCTCCTCGGTCAAACCGCTTTCGCAATACAGCGTGCCTTCGGAGTCGGACAGCGAAATCACTTTTCCGCCCAGGTCCATGACCTTGCGGACCGCGTATTGCGCGACGTTGCCGGAACCTGAAATCGCCACGCGCTTGCCTTCGACGGTTTCACCGCGACGCTTGAGCATTTCCTCGGCGAAGTACACGCAACCGAAGCCGGTCGCCTCCGGACGAATCAGGCTGCCGCCGTAGCTCGGGCCCTTGCCGGTCAGCACGCTGGTGAACTGGTTGCTCAGGCGCTTGTATTGGCCGAACAGGAAACCGATCTCGCGGGCGCCGACGCCGATATCACCGGCCGGCACGTCAACGTCGGCACCGATATGGCGGTACAGCTCGCTCATGAAGGCCTGGCAGAAGCGCATCACTTCCGCATCGCTCTTACCTTTCGGATCGAAGTCCGAGCCACCCTTGCCGCCGCCCATGGGCAGCGAGGTCAGTGAGTTTTTGAAGGTCTGCTCGAAAGCAAGGAATTTCAATACGCCCAGATTCACCGAAGGATGGAAGCGCAAACCGCCCTTGTACGGGCCGATGGCGCTGTTCATCTGCACGCGGAAACCGCGATTGACCTGCACCTTGCCATGATCGTCGACCCAGGATACCCGGAACACGATTGCCCTCTCCGGCTCGCAGATCCGCTCCAGAACGCCCGAGGTCAGGTAGTGCGGGTTGGCCTCGAGAAAGGGCCACAGGCTGCGCAGAACTTCTTCAACGGCCTGGTGGAATTCAGGCTGGTCAGGGTCGCGCTGTTTGAGGCGGGCGAGGAAGGATTCAACGGATTCGATCATGGAAAAGTCTCGGCAAATTTATTGTCGTTGGAAAATTTGAGCCGGACTGTAACAAACGATTCACGCACTGGAACAGCGCAAAATGTCGCTTTTATGAAATTAAATGGTGCATTGCATATAAATTCGGTCCGATTATCGACCACTCTTGCACCGAAAAAGGGATTTGCAAGTCAGCCCCTGCACCACCAATGACTCCGTCTTCGCGAGCAAGCTTTGCTCCTACAGGGGTACGCGTTCAACCTGTGGGAGCAAAGCTTGCTCGCGATCGATTCACCGCGGTATCCCTGAAAAAAACGCAAAAAAAAACGGAGCCCGAAGGCTCCGCTTTTTCATGCAACCAACCTGAAATCAGGCCAGTTTCTTGTGCCGTACACGGTGCGGCTGGGCAGCCGCTTCGCCGAGGCGCTTTTTGCGATCGGCTTCGTATTCGGTGTAGTTGCCTTCGAAGAACACCGCTTGCGAGTCGTCTTCGTACGCCAGGATGTGAGTTGCCACGCGGTCAAGGAACCACCGATCGTGAGAGATCACAATGGCAGCGCCCGGGAAGTCCAGCAAGGCTTCTTCCAGGGAACGCAGGGTTTCAACGTCGAGGTCGTTGGACGGTTCGTCGAGCAGCAGGACGTTGCCGCCCTCTTTCAGCGTCAGCGCCAGGTGCAGGCGACCACGCTCACCACCGGACAGGTCCTTGACGAACTTCTGCTGGTCGCCGCCCTTGAAGTTGAAGCGACCGACGTAGGTACGCGAAGGGATCTCGTAGCTGCCGATGCGGATCTGGTCGGAACCGTCGGAGATTTGCTGGAATACCGTCTTGCTGCCGTCCAGGTCTTCGCGGCTCTGGTCCACACAGGCCAGTTGCACGGTTTCGCCGATTTCGATGGAGCCCGAATCCGGGGTTTCCTTGCCCATCAGCATGCGGAACAGGGTCGACTTACCGGCACCGTTACCACCGATAACGCCGACGATGGCGCCTTTTGGCATGGAGAACGACAGGTTGTCGATCAACACTCGATCGCCGTAGCCCTTGGTGACGTTCTTGAATTCGATGACCTTGTCGCCCAGGCGCGGACCGGCCGGGATGTAGATCTCGTTGGTTTCGCTGCGCTTCTGGAATTCCTGCGATTGCATTTCTTCAAAGCGTTGCAGACGAGCCTTGGATTTGGACTGGCGGGCCTTGGCGCCTTTGCGCACCCACTCCAGTTCTTCCTTCATGGCTTTTTCATGAGCCGACTGCTGCTTGGATTCCTGGGCCAGACGATCGGACTTGGCTTCCAGCCAGCCCGAATAGTTGCCCTCGTAAGGAATGCCCGCGCCGCGGTCGAGTTCCAGAATCCAGCCAGCGACGTTGTCCAGGAAGTAACGGTCGTGCGTAATCGCGACCACAGTGCCCGGGAAGTCGTGCAGGAAGTGCTCCAGCCAGGCGACGGAATCGGCGTCCAGGTGGTTAGTCGGTTCGTCGAGCAGCAGCATGTCAGGGGCCGACAGCAGCAGGCGGCACAGGGCCACACGACGCTTTTCACCACCGGACAGATGCTCAACTTTGGCTTCCCAGGCTGGCAGGCGCAGCGCATCGGCGGCCACTTCCAGCTGGCGCTCCAGGTTGTGACCATCGCTGGCCTGCAGGATCGCTTCCAGCTTGGCCTGTTCGGCAGCCAGCTTGTCGAAGTCGGCATCCGGATCGGCGTAGGCCGCGTAGACCTCGTCCAGGCGCGCCTGGGCGTCCTTGATCACGCTGACCGCTTCCTCGACCACTTCACGCACGGTCTTGGCAGGATCAAGTTGTGGCTCTTGCGGCAGATAACCGATGTTCAGCTCCGGCATCGGACGCGCTTCGCCTTCAAACTCGGTGTCGACACCCGCCATGATCTTCAACAGGGTGGACTTGCCCGAACCGTTGAGGCCGAGCACGCCGATCTTGGCGCCGGGGAAGAACGACAGGGAGATGTTTTTCAGGATTTCCCGCTTCGGCGGCACAACTTTGCCCAGCCGATGCATGGTGAATACGTATTGAGCCATGGAGAACCTAGGGTCAGTGACTGATGAATGATTGGAGCGCAGGCGATGCCCGGGCCAGACCGTGCGCGTAGACCGCTCGATGGAGACCGAAGCGTGCACGCTGAAAAAAGTCTGATTCTAGGAGCTGGAACGCTCCCGCGTAACCGGCAAAGCTACCTGAATGACGAGAGGCCGTCCAGCCGAGCGGGGCTGGCACTTTGCCACAACTCAAGGCATGCTAGCCGCCCTTCGGGCGTCCGGCTTATAGTGCACGTCGCGCCAGTCCAGCCAAACCGCAGGATTACAGTTTGTCCATTGCCCCTCCGCCCCTGACCACTCGTGCGCCGGCATCCGCGAACGGTTCGCCCCTGCGCGGAACCCTGAAAAGCGCCCTGGCGACCCTGGTGCTGCTACTGCTCGCGCTGATGTTCTGGCAGCTGCTGGACCAGCTGCGCGAAACCCAGAAAAGCCAGCGCCAGTACACCATCGACTACACCGCCGACCTTGCCACGCAAGTCAGCCTGAACATGGCGCTCAACGCACGAATCGCCCTTAACCTACTGCCGATCGTCGAACAACCGCAAGGCATCGAAGAACAGCAGGAGTTGCTGCTCAAGCTGCAAAAATCGCTGCCCGACCTGATCAGCCTCGCCTTGCTCAGCCCATCGGGCATCATCCTCGCTGACAGCGCGAGCAACAGCGAAGACGCCGACTACTTGAGCGAACTGGTCCGGCGCAGTCATGCCCAGCCTCATTACTTCAGTAATGCCATCGATGGCTCGGTCGTGCATCTGTTGCTGCATCAAGCCAGCGGCAGCACCCGTGGCTACTGGGCCTTGCGCTTCAAGCCGACGTTTTTTTCGTCCCTGACCCAGCTCGGCGACGCCGATAACCGCCCGCAGTGGCTGGTGGAAAACCGCTACAACCACCAGATCATCAGTCGCGATGAAGCGCTGCCCCTGGTCAACCCGGGCACGCTGACCCAGGACGATCTGAGCAACAGCGTGCTGACCGTTCCCCTGAGCAGCAGCGACTGGCAACTGCGCGGGCTGTTCGATCGCCAGCAGGTGCTTGAAGATCTGCTGCCGGCCTTCATCGGTAAATGCCTGCTGGGCCTGGCCTTTTCCATGCTGCCTTTTATCGTCCTGCTGAACATGCGTCGGCGCCAGCGCCAACTGCATGAAGGTCGCCGGCGTTATCAGGAGATTTTCGAAGGCACGGGCGTCGCCTTGTGCGTACTCGACATGTCTGGCCTCAAGACCGCCCTGGACAAGGCCCGACTGCAAAACAACGAGCAACTGCGCGAATGGCTCCAGGAACCGGAACAACGCCGGCAGTTGCTGCAAGCGCTGCGCGTTACCGAAGTCAACCAAGTGGCGTTGCAACTGCTCAACGTCAATAGCTGCGAACAGGCCTGGGACCTGCTGATCGAAGGCAGCCCGCTGGATGGCAGCGCCATCGGCAATCAGGTGCTCGAAGCGACACTCAACCAGCAGAAGCAACTGGAGCTGGAGATCAAGCTCCAGGACGCCAATGGCCGCGACCAGCACCTGTGGCTGGTGCTACGCCTGCCGCAGAGCCCTGAGGAAAACAAAGCGGTGATCCTCAGCATCACCGACATCACCAGCCGCAAGCTCACGGAGCTGTCGCTGCAGGAACGGGAAGGCTTCTGGTCCGATGTGGTGCGTACCGTGCCCGATCACCTGTACGTGCAGGATGTGATCAGCCAGCGAATGATTTTCAGCAACCACCATCTGGGCCAGACCCTGGGGTACAACCGCACCGAACTGCAGCAGATGGGTGAGTATTTCTGGGAAATCCTGCTGCACCCCGACGACGCCGACTTCTATCACCGCTCGCGCCATCACCAGCGCCAGGGTGGCTACAGCCAACTGATGCAGTGCCAGCTGCGCTTCCGTCACCGCAACGGCGAATGGCGGCGTTTCGACATTCGCGAACAGGCCCTGGCCCGCGACAAGCACAACCAGGTCACCCGCATCATCGGCGTGGCCAAGGACGTGACCGAGCAGATCGAAGCCAGTGAATCGCTGCGTGACAGCGAGCAGCGCTACCGGATGCTCGCCGAAAGCATCAGCGACGTGATCATCTCGACCGACAACCGCCTGAGCCTCAACTACGTCAGCCCCTCGGTGCAAGCCGTGTTGGGTTATGACGCCGAATGGATTTTCCAGAACGGCTGGAATTCGACCATCGCCAACCCGCAGCAACTGACCGGCATTTACAGCCTGATGGAGCGGGTCAGCAAGGCGCTGGATCAACCCGAGCAACTGGCGCTGTTGCGCAGCCAGGTACAAACGCAATTGTTCCTGTTCGACTGCCTGCGGGCCGACGGACGCAAGATCCCCATCGAGCTGCGGCTGGTACTGGTCTGGGACGAGCATGGCGCATTCGAAGGCGTGCTCGGTGTCGGCCGCGATGTCAGCCAGCAACGTCGTGCCGAAAAAGACCTGCGCATGGCCGCCACGGTATTCGAACACTCGACCTCGGCGATCCTGATCACCGACCCGGCCGGCTACATCGTCCAGGCCAACGAAGCCTTCAGCCGCGTCAGCGGTTATGCGGTCGAACAGGTGCTCGACCAGTTGCCAAACATGCTGACGGTCGACGAACAGCAGGAAGCCCATCTGCGTTATGTGCTCAAGCAACTGAACCAGAACAGCACCTGGGAAGGCGAAGTCTGGCTCAAGCGGCGCAACGGCGAGCATTACCCGGCCTGGGTCGGCATCACAGCGGTGCTGGACGACGAGGGTGACCTGGCCAGCTACGTGTGCTTCTTCAGTGACATCAGCGAGCGCAAGGCCAGTGAACAACGGATTCACCGCCTGGCCTATTACGACGCCCTGACACACCTGCCGAACCGCTCGCTGTTCCAGGATCGCCTGCACACCGCCCTGCAAGCGGCCGAGCGGCAGAAGTCCTGGGTGGTGCTGATGTTCCTCGACCTCGACCGCTTCAAGCCGATCAACGACTCCCTGGGCCATGCCGCCGGCGATCGCATGCTCAAGGAAATGGCCACTCGCCTGCTCGAGTGCGTCGACGATGACGACACCGTGGCGCGCATGGGCGGCGACGAGTTCACCCTGCTCCTGCAACCGCGGGCAAACCGGGAAATCGCCTTGAACCGGGCGATTCACGTGGCGGAACAGATTCTCGCCGGCCTGGTGAAGCCGTTCGTGCTCGAAGGCCGCGAGTTCTTCGTCACGGCCAGTATCGGCATTGCCCTGAGCCCGCAGGACGGCAACGAACTCAGCCAGTTGATGAAGAACGCCGATACCGCGATGTACCACGCCAAGGAGCGCGGCAAAAACAACTTCCAGTTCTATCAGACGGACATGAATGCCAGTGCTCTGGAGCGCCTGGAACTGGAAAGCGACCTGCGCCATGCCCTGGAACAGAACGAGTTCACGCTGTTCTACCAGCCGCAATTCAGCGGCGATGGCAAACGTTTGACCGGTGCCGAAGCCCTGTTGCGCTGGTGCCATCCGCGCCGCGGCATGGTGCCACCGGGGGATTTCATTCCGGTGCTAGAGGAACTGGGCCTGGTGGTGGATGTGGGCGACTGGGTCATCAGCGAGGCTTGCCGCCAGCTCAAGACCTGGCATCAGGCCAAGGTGCGGGTGCCGAAAATCTCGGTAAACATCTCGGCCCGGCAGTTCTCCGATGGCCAGCTCGGCACGCGGATCGCCACCATCCTCAAGGACACCGGCCTGCCGCCGGCCTGCCTGGAGCTGGAGCTGACCGAAAGTATCCTGATGCGCGAAGTCAGCGAGGCGATGCAGATTCTCGATGGCCTGAAAAACCTCGGCCTGAGCATTGCGGTCGATGACTTCGGCACCGGTTACTCATCGCTCAACTACCTCAAGCAGTTCCCGATCGATGTACTGAAAATCGACCGCACCTTCGTCGACGGCCTGCCGTCGGGTGAACAGGATGCGCAGATCGCCCGGGCGATCATCGCCATGGCCCACAGCCTCAACCTGGCGGTAATCGCCGAGGGTGTGGAAACCCAGGAGCAGCTGGATTTCCTGAGGGAACACGGCTGTGATGAGGTTCAGGGCTACCTGTTCGGCCGCCCGATGCCGGCCGACAGGTTCGAAGTGCAGTTCAGTAATGATGCGTTGTTCGTGTTCGACTGAATTTTGCGGCGATCCTCATACCCCAATCGCGAGCAAGCTCGCTCCCACAAGGACGTCGCAGTCCCTGTGGGCGCGGGCCTGCCCGCGATGAGGACGGCACGATCACCGCTAATCCCCGCATGAACACCACTTGTCTGCGACATGATGCCGTTTCATATGCCATCTAAAACCCGTTGGGTTAGAATGCCCCCCTTTTCCGCCCCCGATCCTTGAGGACCGCCATGTTCAGCCGTGATTTGACTATTGCCAAGTACGACGCCGATCTCTTTGCCGCCATGGAGCAAGAAGCTCAGCGCCAGGAAGAGCACATTGAGCTGATCGCTTCGGAAAACTACACCAGCCCTGCGGTGATGGAAGCTCAAGGCTCGGTACTGACCAACAAGTACGCCGAAGGCTACCCGGGCAAGCGCTACTACGGTGGTTGCGAGTACGTCGACGTTGTTGAGCAACTGGCCATCGACCGTGCAAAAGAGCTGTTCGGCGCCGATTACGCCAACGTTCAGCCACACGCCGGCTCCCAAGCCAACAGCGCCGTCTACCTGGCCCTGCTGTCGGCTGGCGACACCATCCTGGGCATGAGCCTGGCCCACGGCGGTCACCTGACCCACGGTGCCAGCGTTTCGTCTTCGGGCAAGCTGTACAACGCCATCCAGTACGGCATCGACGCCAACGGCCTGATCGACTACGACGAAGTCGAGCGCCTGGCGGTCGAGCACAAGCCGAAAATGATCGTGGCCGGTTTCTCTGCGTACTCGCAGATCCTGGACTTCCCACGCTTCCGCGCTATCGCTGACAAGGTCGGTGCCTACCTGTTCGTCGACATGGCCCACGTGGCCGGTCTGGTTGCCGCTGGTGTCTACCCGAACCCGGTTCCATTCGCCGACGTCGTGACCACCACCACTCACAAGACCCTGCGCGGTCCACGTGGCGGCCTGATCCTGGCTCGCGCCAACGCCGACATCGAGAAGAAGCTGAACTCCGCGGTATTCCCAGGCGCCCAGGGTGGCCCGCTGGAGCACGTGATCGCTGCCAAGGCGATCTGCTTCAAGGAAGCGCTGCAGCCTGAGTTCAAGGCCTACCAGCAACAAGTGGTGAAAAACGCCCAGGCCATGGCCAGCGTGTTCATCGAGCGCGGTTTCGACGTGGTTTCCGGTGGTACTCAGAACCACCTGTTCCTGCTGTCGCTGATCAAGCAGGAAATCTCCGGTAAAGACGCTGACGCCGCTCTGGGCAAGGCTTTCATCACCGTGAACAAGAACTCCGTGCCAAACGACCCACGCTCCCCGTTCGTCACTTCCGGCCTGCGCTTCGGTACTCCGGCCGTGACCACTCGTGGTTTCAAGGAAGCCGAGTGCAAGGAACTGGCTGGCTGGATCTGCGACATCCTGGCTGACCTGAACAACGAAGCAGTCATCGACGCCGTTCGTGAGAAAGTCAAAGCCATCTGCAAGAAGCTGCCGGTATACGGCGCCTGATTGTAAGTTGTCAGATTGAAAAACCCGGCCTCGGCCGGGTTTTTTATGCTCATTATTTTAAAACCTCATGACATTTAAAACCCACCAAAAACTTGCAGCCCCTGAACCAACTTAAAGCCAACCTGCAGAAATAGGCTGCCACACTAAATACACCACCCAATCACCAACCCAATATAAGTTCCCTGAACTCAATCATCAGGAACTTCCCATGAGCATTGATCAACGACGATCCTTTACAGCCACACTGACAATCCCGAACTACCAACTTAACTTTTTGAAAATACTCCACGGCGATCCCGTCATTGTTCTCGAAACAATGTTCGGTGGCGGACACTTCATCGGTGCCCCACAGCGTCGAGACCACACAAACTTTTTAAGCTTTCGCAAAGATGATCAAAAAGAAAAAATCGCCCCCCTGGAACTCTATTTCAGGTGCGCCGAAGATTATTACGTGATGTATGTTCGGTCTCCGAAAACCTACAACTGGAACTGCATCAGCATGGGCCCCTCGAAGCTGCTCGGTGCGTACCCGGCCGCAGGGAGCAAGACAACCTCTTACAACATACTCGACCCCAAGGGCCGAATTATCACACTGGATGATTTACCCGGTCCTGAGCACACCGTCTGGCTCAGGATACGAAACGCGGGAAGACTCGGCGACAGAACATTCCGAGGATCACCTCATCTCTATCTGGGCGATGCAGGTGAAGACGGCATTTGTTTCAACTTGAATATTCTTGAACGAAACGTGCCTTATTGAAGCTCAGGCAACCCCATCAATAACAATATTAAATAAACGAAGATTTAAATTACCGTCAGGAGCGAGCAATCAAGTTTCCGGAAAGTCATTGTTACGGACAAACCGGAACATCACCCGCCCGCTCCTGCGGCATTGTTAGCTTGATGATATCGATTCGATAAATTTATCTACCCTTACTCCGCCGCCACCCGTGCAAACCCCTCTCGAATTTTCTCCTCTGGTAAATCGTCGGCAATGAATACGATTACACTTTCACGCGTTTCATCTTCCGCCCACTCCGTATCCCAATCGAATCCATACAACTTCAGCACCCCCTGAAACACCATGCGTCGCGGCTCGCCCAGAATGTTCAACACACCTTTGTAGCGCAGCAACTGCTTGCCATGGTCCTCCAGCAGTTCGTTCATGAACTCGCTGAGCTTGTCGATATCCAGCGGCTTGTCGGTGCGCAGCACCAGGCTGGAAATGCGATCGATGGAAGGCGCCGCACTGACCGGACGCAAACTCACGCCGCCTCCCAGGTCGGCATTGAGATTGAAACCACGCACATCGAGCATTTCCGCCAGGTCGATCTTGCCGTGGTCAACCACGCGAATGGGTGCGCGGCGGTTGATGCGGGTCAGGCGTTCGCTCAGGGCATTGAAGGTCGACTCGTCCACCAGGTCGCGCTTGCTCACCAGTAAGCGGTCGGCAAAACCGATCTGTGCCTGGGCGATGGTTTGAGTCAGGTGCTGCTCGGCGTGCGCCGCATCCACCAGGGTGATGATGCCGTCGAGGATGTAACGCTCGCGCAGTTCTTCGTCGATGAAGAAGGTCTGCGCCACGGGTGCCGGATCAGCCAGCCCGGTGCATTCGATCACCAGGCGGTCGAAGGCGATTTCCCCACTGTCCAGACGTTCGAGCAGCAGGTACAGGGCCTTGGTCAAGTCGGTGTGAATGGTGCAGCAGACGCAGCCATTGGACAGCGTCATCACTTGTACCGGTTCTGCGCCCAACAGCTGGGTGTCGATACCGGCGTCGCTGAATTCATTTTCGATCACGGCGATTTTCAGGCCGTGCTCGGCTTTAAGCAGGTGGCGCAGCAGAGTGGTCTTGCCGGCGCCGAGGAAGCCGCTGAGGATCGTGACCGGGATGGGAGAGGACAAACTGGATCTCCTGATTCACATGGTTAAAGTTTCAACAAAAAACAAATGTGGGAGCGAGCCTGCTCGCGATGGACGTCAACGATAACGCGTACTTTCCGAATACACGCGTTGTCCTTGCGTTCATCGCGAGCAGGCTCGCTCCCACAGGTGTTGCTGTTAATTCGAGGGTCGAATCAACAGCACTTCGGCCCACCCTTGCCACCGTAGCGGGCTTCCTGGCGTTCGCGGAAGAACGCCTCGTAGCTCATCACCGGTTTGTCCGGGTGCTTGTTTTGCATGTGCTCGACGTAGTTGTCGTAGTCGGGCATGCCGACCATCAGGCGCGCGGCCTGACCGAGGTATTTTCCGAGGCGACTCAGGTCATTGAACATGCTGCAATCCTCGATCACGCATCCGGCAGCGCCTGGAAGGGCGATTCTTTATCCGTACGTTCTTTTTTACCCCAGGAGGCAATGCCGACCTTGAGTGCATAGAACAGGATGCTGAACACCACGAACAGGAACAGTGCGGTCAGCGTAGCGTTGGTGTAGGCGTTGAAGATCACGTGCTGCATCTGCGTGATGTCCTTGGCCGGAGCGAGGATCTGGCCGTTGGCCAGGGCATCGCTGTATTTTTTCGCCAGCGACAGGAAGCCGATCGCCGGGTTGGCGTCGAACAGCTTGATGAAGCCGGCGGTCGTGGTGCAGATCAGCAGCCACGTTGCTGGCAGCAAGGTCACCCAGATGTAGCGCTGGCGCTTCATTTTGATCAGCACTACGGTGCCAAGCATCAGCGCGATACCCGCCAGCATCTGGTTGGAGATACCGAAAAGCGGCCACAAGGTGTTGATGCCACCCAGCGGATCGATCACGCCTTGATACAGCAACCAGCCCCACATGGCCACGCAACCGGCAGTCGCGATCAGGTTGGCGGTCCAGGACTCGGTACGCTGCAGCGCTGGTACGAAAGAGCCCAAGAGATCCTGCAGCATGAAACGCCCGGCACGGGTACCGGCGTCCACCGCGGTCAGGATGAACAGCGCTTCGAACAGAATCGCGAAGTGGTACCAGAACGCCATGGTGTTTTCACCGGGCAGCACGCTGTGCAGGATCTGCGCGATACCTACCGCCAGAGTCGGCGCACCGCCGGCACGGGCCAGGATGGTGGTTTCGCCGATGTCGTGGGCTACCGCTTGCAGCGTGTCCGGGGTAATTGCGAAGCCCCAGTTGCTGACCGCGGTCGCCACCGCCACCACATCACCGCCGACCACCGCCGCCGGGCTGTTCATGGCGAAGTACACGCCAGGCTCGATCACCGAAGCGGCGACCATGGCCATGATCGCCACGAAGGATTCCATCAGCATGCCGCCGTAGCCGATATAACGGGCGTTGACCTCGTTATCGAGCAGTTTTGGCGTGGTGCCGGAAGAGATCAGTGCGTGGAAACCCGATACCGCGCCACAGGCAATGGTGATGAACAGGAACGGGAACAGACCGCCCTTCCATACGGGACCGGTGCCGTCGATGAACTGGGTCAGGGCCGGCATTTTCAGCTCGGGCATGGTCACCAGGATGCCAATGGCCAGGGCGACGATGGTGCCGATTTTCAGGAAGGTCGACAGGTAGTCACGGGGTGCCAGGATCAGCCACACCGGCAGTACCGCGGCGACGAAACCGTAGCCGATCAGCATCCAGGTGATCTGCACACCGGTGAAGGTGAAGGCCTTGGCCCAGACCGGGTCAGCGGCAATCTGCCCGCCCAGCCAGATCGAAGCCAGCAGCAATACGACGCCGATCACCGAGATCTCACCGATGCGGCCCGGGCGGATGTAGCGCATGTAGATGCCCATGAACATCGCGATCGGGATGGTCGCCATCACCGTGAAAATGCCCCAGGGGCTTTCGGCCAGGGCCTTGACCACGATCAGCGCCAGCACCGCGAGGATGATGATCATGATCAGGAAGCAGCCGAACAGCGCGATGGTGCCGGGGATGCGACCCATTTCTTCACGCACCATGTCGCCCAGGGAACGACCGTTGCGGCGGGTGGACATGAACAGGACCATGAAATCCTGCACCGCACCGGCCAATACCACGCCGGCAATCAGCCACAGCGTGCCGGGCAGGTAGCCCATCTGCGCCGCCAATACCGGGCCGACCAGAGGCCCCGCGCCGGCAATGGCCGCGAAGTGGTGACCGAAGAGGATGTGTTTGTTGGTAGGGACGTAGTCCAGACCGTCATTGTTGAGCACGGCGGGGGTGGCCCGTCGCGGGTCGAGCTGCATCACATTGTTAGCGATGAACAGACTGTAGTAGCGATACGCAACCAGATAGATGGCCACGGCAGCGACCACAATCCACAAGGCGTTGATCGCCTCACCTCGGCGCAGTGCCACTACACCAAGGGCGCACGCTCCAACGATTGCCAGCACCAGCCAGGGTAAGTGGCGTAGCGGGCTATTATTATTTTTCATTTTATTATTCCAGCCAGAGTGGACAGAAAGACAGCCACTCCGAGTTTAGCTCTCCTGACGGCAAAGGCCATACCCCAACGTTGGTCTAGAGCCCCGCACTGGCTGGCAGGTTCTAACAATGCGGGTCTATAGTCAGCGAACATCTAGAGGATTGCGCCATGAGCGAGCACCCTGCCGATCGCCGCCGCTTCAAACGTATTGCGTTCGATGCCAGAACGGAGCTGAGCCAGGGGGAATTCGTCTGGCCGGTCAAGCTGATCGATCTATCTCTCAAGGGTTTGCTGATCCAGCGACCTGAACCGTGGCTGGGCGACCCGCAGCAGGATTTTTTCGTCGACGTTCATCTGAGCGAAGACGTCGATATCGAAATGGAAGTGCAATTGACCCACGAAGACCAGGGTCAGTTGGGATTTGTCTGCCACCACATCAGCCTGGAATCCATCGAGCGCTTGCGGCGATTGATTGAGCTCAATCTGGGAGACCAGCGGGAGCTTGAGCGGGAGTTGGGTGCTCTGATCGAAATTTGAGGCCCCTTTTGTAGGAGCTGCCGCAGGCTGCGATCTTTTGCTTTTTACATCAAAGTCAAAAGATCGCAGCCTTCGGCAGCTCCTACAGGGGACCGCGTTTATTCAAACAAGGCATCGAGGGCCTGTTCAAGGCGCGTGACCGCGATGATCTGCAGCCCCTGCGGCGCCTCTTTCGGTGCATTGCCCTTGGGTACGATGGCACGCTTGAAGCCGTGCTTGGCCGCTTCTTTCAAACGTTCCTGGCCACTGGGCACCGGGCGCACTTCGCCGGACAAACCAACCTCCCCGAACACCAGCAGGTCGTGAGGCAGAGGCCGATTGCGCAAACTCGACATCACCGCCGCCATCAATGCCAGGTCCGAAGCCGTTTCCAGTACCTTCACACCGCCGACCACGTTGAGAAATACGTCCTGGTCATGGGTCGGAATACCGCCGTGACGGTGCAGCACCGCCAGCAACATCGCCAGACGGTTCTGATCTAGACCCAGGGTCACCCGGCGCGGGTTGGCCAAATGGCTGTCATCGACCAGCGCCTGGACTTCCACCAGCATCGGCCGTGTGCCTTCCCACGTTGCCATCACCACACTGCCCGGTACTTCTTCCTGAGCACGTGTCAGAAAAATCGCCGAAGGATTGGAGACTTCCTTCAAGCCCTTGTCGGTCATGCCGAACACGCCCAGTTCGTTTACCGCACCGAAACGGTTTTTCACCGCCCGCAGCAAACGCAGGCGTCCATCCGACTCGCCTTCGAAGTACAGCACCGTATCGACCATATGCTCCAGCACACGCGGACCGGCCAGCGCGCCTTCCTTGGTCACGTGACCGACCAGGAAAATCGCCGTGCCGCTCTGCTTGGCATAGCGCACCAGCAATGCCGCGCTCTCACGCACCTGGGACACACCGCCCGGCGCCGATTGCAGTTGTTCGGTGAAAATCGTCTGGATCGAGTCGATCACCATGACCTTGGGCTTTTCCTGGCGGGCCGTGGCGATGATGGATTCGATACAGGTTTCGGTCATGACCCGCAATTGATCCTGCGGCAAGCCCAGGCGTCGTGCACGCATGGCCACTTGCTGCTGGGATTCTTCGCCAGTGACGTAAAGCGCAGGCATGCTCTTGGCCAGGTTGCATAAGGTCTGCAGCAGAATGGTCGATTTGCCGATACCCGGGTCACCGCCAATCAGCACGACCGAACCGTCGACCAGACCGCCTCCCAGTACCCGATCCAGCTCGCTGGAAGCAGTCGAGAACCGTGGGATTTCTTCGACGCTGACTTCGGCCAGGGTCTTGATCTGTGCCTGTTGGCCAGCCCAACCGGTACGCCCGGTGGGGGCCGCAGCCCCGCCACTTTCCACCATGGTTTCGGTCAGCGTGTTCCAGGCGCCGCATTCGCTGCACTGACCGGCCCACTTCGGGAAGGTTGAGCCGCACTCGGTGCAGCCGTACATACGCTTGGCCTTGGCCATCTGAACCCCCGGCAAAAACCGCGATGATAGCTCAGGCGGGCGAGATGAGCCCGCGCGGTTATCCAGAGGCTTTGCATACAGGACGATCGAGGAAGGTAAGAGCCAATGGCTAGTTAAATAGAATGCTTCGCAATTCCAAACACAAACAACTTGTACAAGTTACTTAAGTCGACCCTGCTATTAACAGGCTATAAAGCGTCAACGAAACCTGTACAACTCCTACAAGTCAAAACTCCGACCGTATAACTCCACTTGTAATTCAACTGCAATCTAAACGTTAATTAATCCACACAAAAAATAAACCTACTGTTTAAGTTTAGAGCACTCACTTCATAGCCCAGAGAAATTATGCCAATAGTATTAATCGTCATACTTATTGAGCCGAATGACGAAGTCCAACTAAAATCCGGATTCGAACGCGAAATCGGCTCTATCTGAATTACGGACAAAGAACGATAACCTCGCCTAGAACCGCTTCTGATTTAAACTTTCCGGCGCCCCTCCGGTCGATTGCAGGCAAGCGCTTCAGGCAGTCGTTCAAGCAGGATGCGCCCTGCTGATTTACACTGCCTTCACCAACCTCATCTGTAACAAGGAAATAACCTATGGGCGTGATAAGTGAGTTCAAGGCCTTCGCGGTCAAAGGCAACGTGGTCGACATGGCCGTCGGTATCATCATCGGCGCGGCTTTCGGCAAGATCGTCACCTCGTTCGTCGGTGACGTGATCATGCCGCCGATAGGCCTGCTGATCGGTGGGGTGGACTTCAGTGACCTGGCCATTACGCTCAAGGCG
Organism: Pseudomonas putida; assembly: GCF_050989985.1. Classification (GTDB taxonomy): domain Bacteria; phylum Pseudomonadota; class Gammaproteobacteria; order Pseudomonadales; family Pseudomonadaceae; genus Aquipseudomonas; species Aquipseudomonas putida_AI. The sequence goes on along the minus strand of NZ_CP158815.1, from coordinate 791,999 downwards.
GCCACCGCAGACACCCCAGCAGTGATATTGGCCTACGGCAAATTCATCCAGAGCCTGATCGACTTCGTGATCGTTGCGTTCGCCATCTTCATGGGCGTCAAGGCCATCAACCAACTGAAACGCGAAGAAGCTGTCGCACCTTCCGCCCCGCCGGTTCCAACCAAGGAAGAAGAGTTGCTGAGTGAGATTCGCGATCTGCTCAAGGCCCAGAATGATCGGCCCTGAAGACCGCCCCTTGACCTGCCGGAGCTGGCAGGCTCGCGAAAAACCAGCGTTCACCAAGGGGGATCTGGTGGTTCGCGAGCCTGCTCGCTACAGGTAGGGGTAATCCGTTGTTTACCAGAAGTTCTCCACCGCCACCTGCCCCGGTCGGCGGCTGAGGCTCAAGTGCATGTCTCGCTGTTTCAGCAGTTTGCGCGTGTCATCGATCATCTGCGGATTGCCGCACAGCATGACCCGCGAGTGCTCGGGCGTCAGCGCCACGCCTGCCGCCCGTTCCAGTTCGCCGTTTTCGATCAGCGTGGTAATCCGTCCGTTCAGGGCCCCTGGATGCTGCTCGCGCGTCACCGTATTGATCAGTTGCAACTTGTGCGCGTATTCCGCCAGGTATTCACGCTGCGCCAGCCCTGCAATCAACGCCTGATAGGCCAGCTCCCGTGTTTCGCGCACGCTGTAGACCAGGATGATGCGCTCGAATTTCTCCCACACCTCGAAATCCTGGAGGATCGATAAAAACGGCGCCAGGCCCGTGCCGGTGGATAGCAGCCACAGGTCTCGCCCATCGACGAAACGATCGAGCGTCAGGTATCCAAAGGCCTGGCGATCGACCAGCAACGTATCGCCGACGCCCAGCCGACTCAATTCGCTGGTGAACTCACCGCCCGGTACCACAATGGAAAAGAACTCGAGAAATTCGTCGAAAGGCGACGACACCATGGAATAGGCACGCCACACGGTGCTGCCGTCCGCTTTGGTGACGCCCAGTCGGGCAAACTGCCCCGCCCGGAAACGAAAGCCCGGATCCCGGGTGGCGCGCAGAGTAAACAGGTTCGGGGTCAGCGGCTGGACGTCGAGCAAGGTCTGGCGAGTAAATTTCTCTTCACTGGCGGTCATGAGCGGCTCCAAGAAAACCATGGCCGCAGTGTCTCGCAAAGCGCATGACTTAAACACCGATGATTTGTAGTGCTTTTAGAGAAAATGCCTATCATTTAATAAGTGCAATAGAGCACAAAGATAATAGCCATATGGCACCATACAATTACCAGCCGGACACTTGATATTAACAATGACATTCAATAGTGCTGTTCTAAATACTCATTCCTGAATACTCACCCATAGAACCAGACCCTCTACTTCCCGCTCGATATAAATTCAAAAAAATCTCAGCACAACTGTAAGATCAATCCTACAATCCAAACGCAAACACTCTGGATCCAATATTAACTGCTTAGACCAATAAAAACGGAGCCCGTGATGGAACGGTGGAAGGAGTCTCAACTCGAACAAATTTCCTCTACAACCGAACTTGGGAATGCCTTCCAGATCTCTTTGAACTTCATAAAAAACATCGGCTTCAAATTTTTTGCCTTTTCAACCACTTGCCCGACGAAAACAGAGCACTTTCATACACCGCTGTTCAACAATTATCCCGCCGCGTGGAGCCGTGAATATGAGAGAAAAAAACTCGTCACCACTGACCCGGTAGTGGCCCATTGCAATCAATCTGCTTTGCCGGTCCTATGGAGCGAAGATCTGTTTCGCGATACACCCTGGATATGGAACGCGCTTGAGCAGCAGGGCATACAGCACGGGTGGTCCCAAGCGGTTCACGACGATGAAAGCGGTTTGTGCAGCATTGTGAGTGTGGCCAGGAGCCATTGCCCGATCAGCGCGTGGGAGCTGTATGAAAACCTTGGCTTCACCACCTTTATTGGGCGTCACTTGCATGATCTGGTCGCTCAAACGATGCCCAGGGAACCGGAAAAAATCTGCGCGACGAATTTATCGCCGCGGGAAATCGACGTGCTGAAACTCGCCGCAGTGGGTAAAACGGCGTATGAGAGCGCCCGAATTCTTAACATCAGCGCACGTACCGTGAATTTCCATGTTCAGGAAGCCATCCGCAAACTCGGGGTCAACAACAAGGTTTCGGCCGTGATTGCCGCCGTGAAGGCTGGCTATCTCAATAGCGACGCGATGCGCTGAGCCGAAAAACCTGCGGGTAATCCGCCTCAAAAAAACGTACCATCCGCGTCTCCTCCAGAGTGACAACGTGTGAGTCTTCCACGACGCAACGCACTCGGACGACCACGCCCGCTACGACGCCCCTGGGCGCGGGAAACCCGTTGATTACCCAGAGCCCCACCCCATGCCTTTGCTCGAAACGCCTTTCGCCAGCCTCGACCTGATCCGTCAACCCGAACAGCAGAACGAACCGCTGCAAGCCTTTGATGCGGCAGACGAATACCTGCTCAACCATCTGGCCGAACAGCAGCCTTCGATCGATACCCGGGTTTTGGTGCTCAACGACAGTTTTGGTGCATTGGCTGCCAGTCTGGTCGGCAAAGTCGACGTGACCAGCAGCGGCGATTCATTCCTGGCTTTCCAGGGATTGGAGAAGAATCTGGTCCGCAATGGCCAGGCATTTGACGCGGTGCCGGCCATCCCCGCCAGCGAAACGCCAGCAGGCCCCTTTGACCGGGTGTTGATACGGGTGCCGAAGACCCTGGCCCTTTTGGAAGAACAACTGATCCGCCTGCAAGGTCAATTGGCGCCCGGAGCCCAAGTGATCGCCGCGGCGATGATCAAGCATTTGCCGCGTGCCGCCGGTGATCTGCTTGAGCGCTACATTGGCCCGGTGCAGGCATCGCTGGCGGTAAAGAAAGCCCGGTTGCTGATTGCCACGGCTCAAGACCAGGCGCCGGCCACCTCCCCTTATCCGACGCGTTACCGCCTCGACTCGCCCGCCATCGAACTGCTCAACCATGCCAACGTCTTTTGCCGCGAAGGCCTGGACATCGGTACACGGGCGTTTCTGCCGCACTTGCCGAAAAACCTTGGCGCGGCACGTGTGGCCGACCTCGGCTGCGGCAATGGCGTGCTGGCCATCGCCAGTGCCCTGCAGAACCCGCAAGCCCACTACACGCTGGTGGACGAGTCGTTCATGGCCGTGCAATCAGCCGCAGAAAACTGGCACGCCGCACTGGGCGAGCGCGATGTCGAAGTACGGCCTGGCGATGGCCTGGCCGGGCAGCCTCCCCAGTCGCTGGACGTGGTGCTGTGCAATCCACCGTTCCACCAGCAACAAGTGGTCGGTGACTTCCTCGCCTGGCGGATGTTCCAGCAAGCCCGCGAAGCGCTGGTGGTGGGCGGTGCGCTGTACATCGTCGGCAACCGTCACCTGGGTTATCACAGCAAGTTGGCGCGCCTGTTCCGTGGAGTCGAGCAAGTGGCGGCCACGCCGAAGTTCGTGATCCTCAAGGCCCGCAAGTAACGAGCCTGAAAAAAACCCTCCAGACGGAGGGTTGGAAGTCCGCGCCCGAAGGCGGCGGGAGGGATGTCTCAGTGAGTGCTCAGGCCGGCGGCGTTCATGAACATCCGCATCAGGCTGGCCACGATGAACAGCGCACCGACACTGCCAACCCAGATCAGGGCCAGCCAGCCAAGCCGCTGCCACAGCGGTTTTTTTTCGGCTTCTTGAATGTCGTGCAGGGAAGGTTTATTGGTCACTGCGTCGATCCTCTTTCAGGGCGATGGCGTCTGTGATGACGCCATCGCGAGCGAGCTCGGCTCCTACAGGTTTGGGGCGGGAGACTAGTGGTAACCGTCTTCATGGGTGACCTTGCCGCGGAACACGTAGTAGCTCCAGAAGGTGTAGCCCAGGATGAACGGGATGATGAACAGCGTGCCCACCAGCATGAAACCCTGGCTCTGCGGCGGCGCGGCGGCATCCCAGATGGAGATCGACGGCGGCACGATATTCGGCCACAGGCTGATCCCCAGGCCGCTGTAGCCGAGGAAGATCAGCACCAGCGTCAGCAGGAATGGCGTGTAGTGGGCATTGCGCGCGACTGCGCGGATCAGACCGTACAGGGTCACCAGCACCAGAATCGGTACCGGCAGGAACCAGAACAGGTTGGGCAGAGTGAACCAACGTTCGGCGATTTCAACGTGGGCCAGCGGCGTCCAGATGCTGACGATACCGATCACCGCCAGCAGCACGAACGCCAGAGGCCGCGCCAGGTCATGCATCTGTTCCTGCAGCTTGCCTTCGGTCTTCATGATCAGCCAGGTGCAGCCCAGCAGCGCATAGGCCACCACCAGCGCGGCGCCACAGAACAGGGTGAACGGCGTCAGCCAGTCCAGGGAGCCACCGGCGAATTGACGATCGACCACCGGCAGGCCATCGATGAAGGCCCCCAGCGCCACGCCCTGGAAGAAGGTGGCCGCGACTGAGCCGCCAATGAACGCCTTGTCCCACAGATGGCGCTTTTCGTCTCGGGCCTTGAAGCGGAACTCGAAGGCCACGCCACGGAAAATCAGCCCGATCAGCATGAAAATCAGCGGCAGGTACAACGCCGAGAGCACCACCGAATAAGCCAGCGGAAAGGCCCCGAACAGCGCAGCGCCCCCCAGTACCAGCCAGGTTTCGTTGCCGTCCCAGACCGGGGCGACGGTGTTCATCATCACGTCACGATCAGTCTTGCCCGGAATGAACGGGAACAGGATCCCGATGCCCAGATCGAAGCCGTCCATGACGACGTACATCATGATGCCGAAGATGATGATCACGGCCCAGATCAGCGGAAGATCAATACCCATGATTCAAATCTCCTTGGCCGCGGTGTGGTCGGCATCGGCGTGATCGTCGGCGGCCGACAGGGGACGTGCCGGTGTGCGTTTCTGGCCGGGACCACCGTCGTTGGTTTCCTTGCCCTCGTCGATCTTCGGTCCTTTGCGCACCAGGCGCATCATGTAGCCAAGACCTGCACCGAACAGCGCGAAATACACCACCACAAACAGGATCAAGGTGATGCTCATCTGCATGACGCTATGGTTGGAAGACGCATCCGCCGTGCGCATCAGGCCATAGACGACCCAGGGCTGACGGCCGATTTCCGTGGTGAACCAGCCCGCGAGAATCGCGATCAGGCCGGACGGTCCCATCCACAGCGCCAAGTAGAGGAATGGGCGTGAGCTGTAGAGCGTGTCGCGCTTGCGCAGCCAGAGGCTCCACAGGCCTGTGAAGATCATCAGGAAACCCAGGCCGACCATGATCCGAAACGACCAGAACACGATGGTGGAGTTCGGCCGGTCTTCAGGCGGGAACTCCTTGAGCGCCGGTACCTGTTTGTCCAGGGAGTGGGTCAGGATGATGCTGCCCAGATACGGAATCTCGACGGCGAATTTGGTCTTTTCTTCCTTCATGTCCGGCCAGCCGAACAGGATCAACGGGGTGGCCTCGTCGCCTTTGTTTTCCCAGTGGCCTTCGATCGCGGCGATTTTTGCCGGCTGATGTTCAAGGGTATTGAGACCATGGAAGTCGCCGATCACCGCCTGGATCGGCGCGACGATCAAGGCCATCCACATGGCCATCGAGAGCATCTTGCGGATCGCCGGGTTGTCCTTGCCGCGCAGCAAATGCCAGGCCGCGGACGAGCCGACGAAGAACGCCGTGGCAACGAAGGCCGCCGTGGCCATGTGCATCAGACGATAAGGGAACGAGGGGTTGAAAATCACCGCCAGCCAGTCGGTAGGAATCACCTGGCCGTTGATGATTTCGTAACCTTGCGGCGTCTGCATCCAGCTGTTGGACGCGAGAATCCAGAAGGTCGAGATCAGCGTGCCGATGGCGACCATGACCGTGGCAAAAAAGTGCAAGCCGCGCCCGACCTTGTTCCAGCCGAACAGCATCACCCCAAGGAAGCCCGCCTCAAGGAAGAACGCGGTGAGTACTTCATAGGTCAGCAACGGGCCGGTAACGGAACCGGCGAAGTCCGAAAAGCGGCTCCAGTTGGTGCCGAACTGATAGGCCATGACCAACCCCGAGACCACGCCCATGCCGAAGTTGACGGCAAAGATCTTCGACCAGAAATGGTAGAGGTCACGGTAGGTGTCGTTGTGGGTCTTGAGCCACAGGCCTTCGAGTACCGCCAGGTAACTCGCCAGGCCAATGGTGATGGCAGGGAACAGGATGTGGAACGAGATGGTGAACGCGAACTGAATTCGGGCGAGATCAAGTGCCTCTAAACCGAACATAAGTCTTCCTCTGTCAGGTAATACGGCTGCTGGCTGGAAGCCTGCATCCACGGCCCCCACGGGTATGGAGTGTGGCGAATCTCTGTTTGTTCTTTTTTTACACGCATCGCTACGCAGGGAGTCTGGCCTTATGGCCGCCGGATCATCTCCCTTGAGGGTTTTGATCTGGATCAAGCAACGTTGAAAGAGTAGTCCCATTTGCGGGGTTGAACTGCGTGGTCTTTTGCCGCGTGACAAGTTGCCTCATGGCGGAGTAACAGGCAGAAACACATCCCTCTGTAGGAGCGAGCCTGCTCGCAAAGCGGTCGGCACACCCAACGTTGATATCAACTGAACCACCGCCTTCGCGAGCAGGCTCGCTCCTACAGGGATTTGTTGTGCTGCAGAAATCGATGTCTGGCTAATGAAATTTTCACTAGTGGCAACTTCCTGTTACAGGTTGGTGATAATCTCGCCCTTCCCTTCCTGCCGATATGCCTTCAAATGCCCAGCCAAGAGCCTTTGCTGCTACGTCACCACCGTCCCTTCCTCGCGTTCTGGCTGGCCCGGATTTTTACCGCCAGCGGTTTTCAGATGCTCACTGTGGCCATTGGCTGGAACCTCTACCAACTGACCGGCAACGTGCTCGACCTGGGTCTGGTGGGGTTGGTGGAGTTCGCGCCGCGAGTGCTGTTCATGCTGCACACCGGACATGTCGCGGACCGCTACGACCGGCGCAAGGTCGCGGCGATCTGCCAGTCCCTGCAAGCGCTGATCGCCCTGTCGCTGGCCATCGGCAGCGCGACTGACCATGTCACCCGGGAAATGATCTTCATCCTCGCCTTCCTGCTCGGCGCCGCCCGCTCCTTCGAGATGCCGACCACCCAGGCCCTGCTGCCGAGCATCGTGCCCAGCGGCCTGTTTCCCCGGGCCGTGGCCGCCGCGCAATCGGCCCAGCAATCGGCAACCATCGTCGCCCCGGCCCTCGGCGGCCTGCTATATGCCTTTGGCAGTGTGTGGGTGTATGGCCCGACCGTCCTGCTGTACGTCATCGCCTGCTCGCTCATGCTCAATCTACCGGCCCGGCAAACACCCTTGAACAAGGGCAAGGCGACCCTGGATTCGCTGCTGGCGGGGATCCGTTTCATTCGCAGCCGTCCGGATATTCTCGGGGCGATTTCCCTGGATCTGTTCGCGGTCCTGCTCGGCGGTGCCACGGCGCTGTTGCCGGTATTCGCCAAGGACATTCTGCTCACCGGCCCTTGGGGGCTGGGCCTGCTGCGCTCGGCACCGGCGGTGGGTGCGCTGCTGATGTCGCTGTTTCTGGCCAGGTTCGCCGTGGAACGCAATGTCGGGCGGGTGATGTTCACGGCAGTGGGGGTATTCGGCGTGGCGACCATCGCCTTCGGCCTGTCGACCTCGTTCTGGTTCTCACTGGCAGTGCTGGTGGTATTGGGCGCGGCCGACATGATAAGCATGGTGATTCGCGCATCTTTCGTGCAACTGGAAACCCCGGACGAAATGCGCGGCCGGGTCAGCGCGGTGAACGGCCTGTTCATCGGCGCCTCCAACCAGCTGGGCGAATTCGAATCCGGCCTGACCGCCCATTGGTTCGGCACCGTTCCGGCGGTGGTCATGGGCGGGATCGGCACGCTGGTGGTGACCGGGACCTGGATCAAACTGTTCCCGACCCTGGCCCAGCGCGACCGAATGCATGTGCCCGCGGAAGAAAAAGTCGGGGCTTGAGCGCGCTAGACGACCAACTCCCCTGCCACCGTCGAGCGCGTTGCCTTGCCACACAGTTGCTCCACCAGGGCCAGGGCAAATGCCAGCGCAGCGCCTGAGCCCTGGGCGGTGATGCAGTTGCCATCGACCACCACCGGTTGATCGACGAAGTTGCAGCCCGAGAGTTGATGGCTGGCGGAGGGCAGGCAGGTCATGCGCCGCTGGCGCAACACGCCAAATGCATGCAGTGCCAGCGCCGGGGCTTCGGCGATGCCGGCGAACAGGCGACCGGCCGCAGACTGGTCCTTGATCAATTGTTGCAGGGGTTGGTGGGCGGCCAGGTGCTGCGCGCCGACGGCGCCGCCTGGCAGGACGATCAGGTCGAAGGGCTGGGCCAGCAGGTCGATCAACATGGCATCGCTGGTCAGGCGAGTCCCACGAGCGCAGGTGAGCATGCGTCGTCCTTCAATGCTCGCCACCACCACTTCTATTTTGGCGCGACGCAATACATCGATCAGGGTGACGGCTTGCAGGTCATCAATGCCCTCGGCGAGGGTAATCAAGGCTCTAAAGGTCATGGGGGCAATCCACAGGAGGGTCCTTAAAGCGTAGTCAGCTTTGATTGCCCTTGTTCGAGCCCCCTCTGCCCGACGTAAAACTACTTGATATAAAGCTGCGTCGACATCGTGTTGCCCGGCGCATTGATTGAGGTATTGCTGAAGGTGAAGGTGCCTTCCTGTTTGCCGGCCATATCGAAAATGTACAGATTGCCGACGGTTTTTCGACCGGCAACGCAATCGGTCAGGTTGCCGTTATCGAAGGCACAGACCGGCGTGCGGGTGCCGTTCAGCTCGAAACCATCCAGCCCGACCTGGGGCTGGTTGCGGCCGTAGCCCACTTCCAGCACGTAGATCCGGATGTTCGGACCACTGTGATTGCAGCGGGTCTGCGTCTGGCCTTCGTCAATGCTTTCGAAGCCACAGCCAGGGGATTCGACCTTCAGCACTTTCACCTGGGTCAAAGGTGGAGCTGGGGCCGCCAGGGCGCTTTGTGCCCCCAGGAACATTGCCAGCAAGGTCAACAGACGCATTTTCATGAAATACCCACCCCGAAATCAGGCGCGCAGTATGGCTGACTCAGGCCAAACGCAAAACATCGACGACGATCACCGCCATAAGCAGCCATAACCCTGTGCTGCTGGTATGATGCGCGGCTTTTTCCGACCCACAGAAAATTCCCGGGCGCCTGCAGTGGTCTGTGCTTTGCTGTTGAGGTCGATACATTCACGGCGCCGGGCGCGCCACGGGGAGCAGACATGCTGGAAAGGCTGTTTCAACTCAAGGCACACAACACCAACGTACGCACCGAGATTCTGGCGGGCGTCACGACCTTTTTGGCCATGGCCTACATTCTGTTCGTCAACCCGAGCATCCTCGGCGAGACCGGCATGGACAAGGGCGCCGTCTTCGTCGCCACCTGCCTGGCAGCCGCCATCGGCTCCACGGTGATGGGCCTGATCGCCAACTACCCGATCGCCCTCGCACCGGGCATGGGCCTGAACGCCTTCTTTACCTACACCGTGGTCCTGCACATGGGTCACACCTGGCAAGTGGCGCTGGGTGCAGTCTTCATCTCGGCCGTGTGCTTCTTCCTGCTGTCGATCTTCCGCATCCGTGAATGGATCATCAACAGCATCCCGCTGCCGCTGCGCTCGGCGATCGCCGCCGGTATCGGCCTGTTCCTGGCCCTGATCGCCCTGCACAACGCCGGCATCGTGGTCAGCAACCCGGCGACCATGGTCGGCCTTGGCGACCTGAAACAACCGGCACCGATCCTCGCGACCCTCGGTTTCGCCCTGATCGTCGCCCTCGAAGCCCTCGCCGTGCGCGGCGCAGTGCTGATCGGCATCCTGGTGGTGACCATCGTCTCCATCGTCATGGGCTTCACCCCATTCGGCGGCGTGATGTCGATGCCACCTTCGCTGGCACCGACCTTCCTGCAACTGGACATCAAGGGCGCGCTGGACATTGGTCTGGTCAGCGTGATCTTCGCCTTCCTGTTCGTCGACCTGTTCGACAACTCCGGCACCCTGATCGGCGTCGCCAAGCGCGCCGGCCTGATGGGCAAGGACGGCCACATGCCGAAAATGGGCCGCGCCCTGATCGCCGACAGTACGGCGGCGATGGCCGGTTCCCTGCTGGGCACCTCGACCACCACCAGCTACATCGAATCCGCCGCGGGCGTGAGTGCCGGCGGCCGTACCGGCCTGACCGCCATCGTCGTGGCGATCCTGTTCCTGCTGGCGCTGTTCTTCTCGCCACTGGCCGCCAGCGTTCCAGCCTTCGCCACCGCACCGGCGCTGCTGTTCGTCGCCGTGCTGATGACTTCCGGCCTGGCCGAAATAGACTGGGACGACATCACCGTTGCCGCCCCTGTCGTAATCACGTCCCTGGCGATGCCGTTCACCTACTCTATCGCCAACGGTATCGCTTTCGGATTCATTTCCTGGACCGCCATCAAGCTGATGTCCGGTCGCGGTCGAGAGCTGAACCCGGCCCTGGTGATTCTGTCGATTCTGTTCGTGATCAAGCTCGGTTGGTTCAACGCATGACTTTTGATACCCAGGCCTACGCCGCTCAGCTCGAAGACAAGGTCACGCGTTTGCGTGACCTGCTGGCCCCTTTCGATGCGCCGCAGCCGGTCGTCTTCGACTCACCGTTGCAGAACTTCCGCCTGCGCGCCGAATTCCGCCTGTGGCGTGAGGCCGGCGAGCGCCACTACGCAATGTTTTCCCAGGAAGACAAGCGCACGCCGATCCTGATCGAAGAGTTCCCGATCGCCAGCCTGCGCATCAACCAGTTGATGCCGCAGCTCAAGGCCGCGTGGCAGGCCAGTTCGGCCCTGAGCCACAAGCTGTTTCAGGTGGAGTTCCTCACCACCCTGGCCGGCGATGCCATGATCACCCTGTGCTATCACCGCCCGCTGGACGAACACTGGCACGCGGCGGCCACGAAACTGGCAACCGACCTGAACGTCAGCATCATCGGCCGTTCAAAGGGCAAGCGCGAAGTCATCGGCCACGATTACGTGGTGGAAAAACTGGAAGTCGGCGGCCGTACCTTCAGCTACCGCCAACCGGAAGGCGCGTTCACCCAGCCCAACGGCACGGTGAACCAGAAGATGCTCAACTGGGCATTCGAAGCGCTGGGCGAGCGTACGGACGACTTGCTGGAACTGTATTGCGGCAATGGCAACTTCACCCTGCCGCTGGCGACCCGCGTGCGCAAAGTGCTGGCCACTGAAATCAGCAAGACCTCGGTAAACGCGGCGCTGAGCAACCTCAGCGAAAACGCTGTGGATAACGTCACCTTGGTGCGCCTGTCTGCCGAAGAACTGACCGAAGCGCTGAACGAAGTACGGCCATTCCGTCGCCTGCACGGCATCGACCTGAAAAGCTACGAATTCGGCAGCGTCTTCGTCGACCCGCCCCGCGCCGGCATGGATCCGGACACCTGCGAACTGACCCGGCGCTTCGACAACATCCTGTACATCTCCTGCAACCCGGAAACCCTGGCGGCCAACATCGCCCAACTGCACGACACCCACCGCATCACCCAATGCGCGATGTTCGACCAGTTCCCGTGGACGCATCACATGGAGTCGGGAGTGTTGTTGACTCGGCGGTGATTGCAGATATCACACACAAAAAAGCCGTCATCACGACGGCTTTTTTGTGAGCGCTCAAAGCACCACATCGGCCTTGCGTGGCCGCCCGCCTTTCTTGCCATTGGCCCTGGCGGCTTCAGCTTTGGCGGCGCTGCTCTGGCGACCATTGCGCGAGGCAATCACCGAGGCGGCCATGGCCATTAATGACTGGCTCGCCGAGATCATGCCGGCAATGGAAACATCCAGGTCTTTGGCTTCATGGCACAGTGCGGTACCGGCGAAACCGATGGTCAGCCCGGCAAAATCCTCGGCCTCGAAATCATCGAACTCAGGATAATTCGCAACGGGCAGCAAGACGCCGCTGCCATCTTCGAAGCTGACGGCCAGGCACGGGTCAATAAAATTGACGGCCGTCGCTTGCAGACTGCAGTTTCTACGCAATTGCCCACGCTTAATGGCTTCATCCAGGCGACTTTCGGTCACTGGCCTATCAGCCTGATCCTTTACCTTCACCGTTTTCATAACTCGATCTCCACACATTCCTGTGCACCTATCAGGGACAGCCGTGTCGTGTTCGTTTCAGGTTCGTAGCGAGCCGATCCAATCATGTTGGTCGTGCTGACGACTCTTTTCACTGCAGCAACTTCGTTGCTGTGCCAGTCCCACAATTGATTTTCAAGACAAACCGTCTGCAATTTTCGCCACCAGATGCCACGAGCACGCAGCAAATGGACAGGCTGCTTGAGCGACTGACGCAAACCCCCAAGCACCGCCAAGGGCGGGCGTCGCGAGAGCGGGACCACATCCCAGAGTTCGACACCGTTGTGCCAGAAGCTGAACCTGAATCCCGCACTCCACGTGCCGGCATCCACATGCGCGTGAGGCGGACAATGCTCGTCACGCAACAGGATCACTATCGAAAGCCCTTTGTAGCTGCATACTCTCATGCTAACCCATCCGTTAGGTTAATGAATCCGAGGACTCGCCATTCCCTGGAAGATTCCGATCACTGGTGCTGAACATCGGACTGTAAATACGCAGTTGAGCCTAGCGTTCAGGCTGTTGAGCATTCGCGGGGCAACCTTGAAAAATCGTTAGTAATCCTTTCTCTGCGCACACAAAAAAGCCGTCACAAGGACGGCTGTCTTGCCTTTCTGCGACATCATCCCGGCTGATTCTTCCGAAACTCAGTCGTGGTAATGCCCTTGTACCCCCAGTTATCAGTGTCGATTTCCTCGATCACGATGTGAGTCAGTTCCGGCGGTTTGCCGAGGACGCGTTGCAGGGTCTCGGTGATTTCGGCGATGACCTGGGCTTTCTGTTCCCGTGTCACGCCGTCACGGGTAATACGAACGCTGACGAAAGGCATGCTGCATCTCCTGCTCGGTGGATAAGAAAGGCTGACCTGTGGAGCGTCACTGTATCCGCGCGCCGGCATCTGATAAATACTGAATCCACACTTCATTTGATCCCTGGTGTAATCAATCATGCAGCGACAATTCGACGATCTTCAATTGGGCAGCATCGAGCTGTTCTGCCTGGCCGCCGAGGCTGGCAGCTTTACCGCTGCGGCGTTGGTGGCGGGCGTGACGCCGGCGGCCGTGAGTCGATCGGTGTCGCGCATGGAAGAACGCCTGGGCGTGCGGCTGTTTGCGCGCACCACGCGCAGCGTCAAGCTGACCGACAGTGGTCGGCGCTACTACGAAGAATGCCGCCAGGCCCTGGCGCAGCTGGTGGAAGCCCAGCGGGAAGTCATGGGGCAGCAACAAGTGCCGTCCGGCACCTTGCGCATCAGTATCCCGACCACCTATGCCCATCACCGGATCCTGCCGTTGATGCCGGCCTTTCGCGCTCGCTTTCCGGCGGTGAAGGTCGAGTCGCATATCAGCAATCGCAATATCGATTTTGTTGGCGAAGGCTATGACATGGCGATTCGCGTGCGGGCGATTCCGGATTCCGGCCTGATTGCGCGGCCACTGGAGGACGCCGCGCTGGTGATGATCGCCAGCCCCGAGTACCTCAAGCAGGCCGGCACGCCGCAAACCCTCGATGACTTGCAACAGCACGAATGCATTCAGTACGAATTGCCCAGCAGTGGGCGGCGCATCGCCTGGCTGTTCAATGACAAGGGTGTGGAGCGCGAAATTCTCGCCGAGGGCAATTTCGTCTGTTCCGATGACGTATTGGGGGGCGTGACCCTGGCGAAACACGGCGCGGGGCTGTTTCAAACCTATCGTTTCATCGTCGAAAAAGAACTGGCGGACGGCTCGCTGGTGGAAGTGCTCAAACCCTATTCCGGACGCTCGCGGCCGTTTACCTTGCTCTATCCGCAAAGCCGCCACATGCCGTTGAGATTGCGGGCGTTCATCGATTTTCTGGTTGAGCATCTGCCTCGTTAAAAGATCGCAGCCTTCGGCAGCTCCTACAGGGATTGGCGTACACATGTAGGAGCTGCCGAAGGCTGCGAACTGTTTCTAATGTTCGATCACCGCACACAAATAGCCCACGGACCGCCGCTTCAATTGACCAAATTAACCATCTAGTACAATTTATCTCCACAGGCTGAAATCCTGGCCAATGCCAAAAATAATAAGTGGAGAAAATTCGATGTCCCCCATCATTCTGGTGCTCAACGGCCCCAATCTGAACCTGCTGGGTACCCGTGAACCGGCGACCTACGGCCATGAAACCCTGGCCGACATTTCAACGCTGTGCGCCCGTGCCGCCGAAGAGTTCGGCCTGGCGGTGGAGTTTCGCCAGACCAACCATGAGGGCGAACTGCTCGACTGGATTCACGGCGCTCGCGGCCGTTGTGCTGGGATCGTGATCAACCCCGCCGCCTGGACCCACACCTCGGTGGCCATCCGCGATGCGCTGGTCGCCAGCGAATTGCCGGTGATTGAGGTGCACCTGTCCAACGTTCACGCCCGTGAGCCTTTCCGCCACCATTCCTTCGTGTCAGCCATTGCCACCGCAGTCATGGCCGGGTTCGGCAGCCACGGCTATCGCCTGGCGCTGGAGCACTTCAGCCAACGTCTGAAAGGGTGAACATCGTGAACCAGAATCAAACAGTATTGGCCGGCCTGATCGGCGCCGGCATCCAGGCTTCGCGCACTCCCGCACTGCACGAACATGAAGGCGACGCCCAGGGCATGCGCTACCTCTATCGCCTGATCGACCTCGATCAGCTGCAACTGGACAGCAACGCCCTGTCCGAACTGCTGACGGCCGCCGAACGCATGAACTTCACCGGCCTGAACATCACCTTCCCGTGCAAGCAGGCGATCATCCCGCTGCTGGACGAACTGTCGCCGGAAGCTCGCGGCATCGGCGCGGTGAACACCGTGGTGCTCAAGGACGGCAAACGCATCGGCCACAACACCGATTGCCTGGGATTTGCCGAGGGTTTTCGCCGGGGTCTGAAGGGCGTTGCCGTTGAACGTGTCGTCCAGATGGGTGCCGGTGGCGCCGGCGCGGCGGTAGCCCACGCGCTACTGAGCGAAGGCGTACGGCAACTGAGCATTTTCGACGTGGACACCAGCCGCGCCCAGAGTCTGGCGGACAACCTCAATCAGCATTTCGGCGAGGGCCGCGCAGTGGCCGGCCATGACCTGGCTGGCACCTTGAGCGAGGCTGACGGCCTGGTGAACACCACGCCCATGGGGATGAAGAAACTGCCGGGAACGCCGGTCCCGGTCGAGTTGCTGCGCGCCGAGTTGTGGGTGGCGGAGATTGTCTATTTCCCACTGGAAACCGAGCTGTTGCGCAATGCCCGCGCCTTGGGCTGCCGCACGCTGGATGGCGGCAACATGGCGGTGTTTCAGGCAGTGAAGGCGTTTGAATTGTTCAGCGGCGTGGTGCCGGATGCGCAGCGGATGCTGGCGCACTTTCAGAGCATGAATGGCTGAACCTTCTTTTGTGGCGAGCGAGCTTGCTCGCGTTGGGCTGCGCAGCGGCCCCAAAATATTGGAAACAATCCATTACTTTGTGAGTGCTACGCACTCAAGCGCGAGCAAGCTCGCTCGCCACAGATCAGGCCTGCAGGTAGCGCAGAACCGACTCGCAGATCATCTCGCGATGACGCTGCTTGATCGTTTCGTCCGGCAGGTCGATCTGAAAAATCTCACCGAAGGTATGACGGTTCGACACGCGATAGAAGCAGAACGAACTGATCAGCAAATGCACATCCAACGGATCAAGACCGCCGCGGAACACGCCCAGCTCGGCGCCGCGACGCAGAATCTCGCCCAATGAATCGAGGATGGTGTTGTTCATCGCCTTGATGGCATCGGACTGCTTCACATACTCGGCGTTGTGAATGTTCTCGATGCTGACGATCCGCACGAAATCGACGTTGCGGTCATGGTGATCGAAGGTGAATTCCACCAGCCGCCGAATCGCATCCACCGGCGCCAATTCGGCCAGGTGCAGGCGATTTTCGGTACTGCGGATATCGCCGTAGAGCTTTTCCAGAACCTCGACGTAGAGCTGTTCCTTACTGCCGAAGTAGTAATAGATCATGCGCTTGGAAGTATGGATGCGCTCGGCGATGGCATCGACGCGAGCACCGGACAACCCTTGCTGGACGAACTCGACAATCGCCTCTTGCAGGATGTTCTCGCGGGTTTTTTCCGGGTTGTTCTTGCGACTCTTGCGCGGTTCGGCAACTGGCTGCCCGGGCATTGCGGAGAAGTCTGAAGTCATCGTCATTGCGGGCTCACGGCCATCATGCACAAGCTGGCGATTATGAGCCGCGCCGCACGGTGAAGGAAGCCGTGCGGCAGCGGATTGTCGAAGCGATTACGATTTTCCTACAACTTTGCCTGACGGGCGGCGCCACTTCGTGATTTGGCCATCGCCGCCAGGCGCACCGCCACGTTCGCCGCACCGTAACCGGCATAGCCGTTCTTGCGCTGGATGATCTCAAAGAAGAAGCGCCCTTCGAACGGCTCGGTGTACACGTGAAACAGCTCGCCGCCCTGGGCATCGCGGTCGTACAACACGTTGTAATAGGCCAGTTCGCTGAGGAACTCATCGTCGAAATCGAAACGCGCCGCCAGGTCGTCGTAGTAGTTGAGCGGGATATCCAGCAGCGGAACCCCCGCTTCTTTCGCCCGGCTGACCTGGGCAAAGATGTCGTCGCAATCGAAGGCGATGTGATGCACACCGGAACCTCGATAACTCGACAGCGCATGTGAGATCGCGGTGTTGCGGTTCTCGGAAATGTTCAGCGGCAAGCGGATCGAACTGTCCCGGCTGCGCAGGGCCCGGCTTTTCACCAGACCATAGGGGTCGGGCAGGACCACTTCGTCATCGGCTTCGAAATCCAGCAGGCTCTTGTAGAACAGCACCCAGCTGTCGAGGCTGTCGGCGGGCAGTGCCATGGCCATGTGGTCGATGCGCTTCAAGCCACCGTTGGTCGCGGCGTCTGGCACCAGGTTGAAGTCGGTGCCGTAAACGTCGGCGTCCTGGTCCACCAGGTAAATCAGGCTGCCATCCGGCGCGCGCACGGCGGCGAGTTCCAGTTCGTTCGGGCCGACCAATCCGCGATAGGGCTGGCCTTTGTAGGCCACGGCCCGGGCCAGGGCGCTGGCACTGTCCTTGACCCGCACGGCGGTGGCGCACAGCGATGGGCCGTGGGCCTCGAAGAAGCTGTGGCCGAACGAGTAAGGCTCGGAATTGAGGATCAGGTTGATATCGCCCTGGCGCAGCAGGCTGACGCTCTTTGAGCGATGCTGTCCGGCCTTGGCGAAGCCCAGGCGCTCCAGCCAGTGGGACAGTTTGGCGCCCAGGCTTTCGTCCACGGCGAACTCGAGAAACTCGACGCCGTTGTATTCGCTGGCAGTGGGCGTTTCGAACAGGATGTCGCGATTGGCCGGCGGATTGGCCTCTTGCTCCAGGCGCTGGCGGGTCTTTTCCTCGAGGTACAGCAGGGAACGCAGACCGTCGGCGGCGTTGGCCCGTGGCGGTGCGGCGCGAAAACCGTCGTTGAAGATCTCCAGCGACAGCGGCCCGGTGTAGCCACTCTTGATGATCGGCGCGAGGAAGCCCGGCAGGTCGAACTCGCCCTGGCCGGGGAAGCAGCGGAAATGCCGGCTCCACTCCAGCACGTCCATGGCAAGGATCGGCGCGTCGGCCATTTGCACGAAGAAGATCTTGTCGCCGGGGATCTCGGCGATGGCGCTCGGATCGCCCTTGAGCGACAGCGTATGGAAACTGTCGAGCAACACACCGAGGCTTGGGTGATCGGCCTGACGGACGATGTTCCACACCTGTTGCCAAGTGTTCACATGCCGGCCCCAGGCCAATGCCTCATAGCCGATGCGCAACCCGCGTGCGCCGGCATGCTCAGCCAGCAGGCGCAAATCATCGACTAAAATTTGTTCATCACCTACCGAATCCGCAGAGGCGTTGCTGCACACCAGCACCAGGTCGGTGCCCAATTCCTGCATCAGGTCGAACTTGCGTTCGGCTCGCTCCAGGTTGCGCGACAAGCGGTCACGGCGGCAGCCTTCGAAATCCCGGAACGGTTGAAACAGGGTGATGGCGATCCCGAGATCGGCGCACATCTGTTTAATTTCCCGCGGGCTGCCGTCGTAGTAGAGAAGGTCGTTCTCGAAAATCTCGACGCCATCGAAGCCGGCGGCGGCAATGGCTTCGAGTTTTTCCGGCAGGGTACCGCTCAGGGATACGGTGGCAATGGAACGCTGCATGGTTCGGCTCCCGGTGGTGGAGGCAATCTTGTTAGGGGCATTGCACGCTGGTGCAGGGATCGCGTTTATCTGGGATGAATTATTGGCCCCACAAGCGCGCACAGCAATTTAAAGTGTACTACCCGGTTAGTTTTGTGTTCGATTATCGAACAAAATGACCCTTGGCGAATTGACGATTTTTTGTTCACTGCGCAACATCAACACCACATTGAAGCCGGTTTCAAACCGCCGGCCTCAGGTAACCAGACCCAGAACACCACATAAAAATTTCAAAAAACGGGTATACGCTCATGCGCTCATTAAACGCCTTGTTTGCTCCCACCACCGTCATTACGCCCTGCCTGGCGTCCATCCGAACCCCGCACACCGCCGGCATCACCGTGCCGCTCGCTGAATAACCCGTCAGCCGACGAAACCAGCCGATCAGTCCTGCGCCCTTCGCCATCGATTGATCACGTGCCCTTGAAGTCCAGACGAGCTTCGCTTGTCAGTCATTGAACGGATGGCCCAGATGAATCCTACTCAAAGCTCTCGCATGGCTCCGGCCATGGGCGTCGCCACTGGCGGCATCGGCGACAAAATCCGCGGCGCCATGGCCGTCGGCAAGACCCGTTGGGGCATGCTGGCGCTGGTGTTCTTCGCCACCACCCTGAACTACATCGACCGCGCCGCCCTGGGCGTCATGCAGCCAATCCTTGCCAAGGAAATGAGCTGGACGGCGATGGACTACGCCAACATCAACTTCTGGTTCCAGGTCGGCTATGCCATCGGTTTCGTGCTGCAAGGCCGATTGATCGACCGGGTCGGCGTCAAGCGCGTGTTCTTCTGCGCCGTGCTGCTCTGGAGCCTGGCGACCGGCGCCCACGGCCTGGCCACATCGGCCGCCGGCTTCATGGTCTGCCGCTTTATCCTCGGCCTGACCGAAGCCGCCAACTACCCGGCCTGCGTGAAAACCACGCGCCTGTGGTTCCCGGCCGGCGAGCGCGCCGTGGCCACCGGTATTTTCAATGCCGGGACCAACGTAGGTGCGATGTTCACGCCGATGCTGCTGCCGCTGATCCTCCATGCCTGGGGCTGGCAGGCCGCGTTCATCTGCATGTCGGCACTGGGCGGTATCTGGCTGGTGTGCTGGGGCCTGAAGTACTTCAACCCGGAAGAGCACCCGACCGTTAAACAGTCGGAGCTGGATTACATCCAGAACGAAGTCGAACCGGAACAGACCCGCGTGCCCTTCTCGAAAATCCTGCGCATGCGCGGCACCTGGGCCTTCGCCCTCGCCTACTCGATCACCGCGCCGGTGTTCTGGTTCTACCTGTACTGGCTGCCACCGTTCCTCAACCAGCAATACAACCTGGGCATCAACGTGACCCAGATGGGCATTCCGCTGATCATCATTTACCTCACCGCCGACTTCGGCAGTGTCGGCGGCGGGATCCTGTCCTCGTTCCTGATCGGCCGCGGCGTCAACCCGATCAAGGCACGCCTGATGTCCATGCTGCTGTTTGCCTGCTGCATCATCGGCGTGATCATCGCGGCCGGCTCCAGCAACCTGTGGGTAGCGGTGTTCGCGATTTCCCTGGCCATCGGTGCGCACCAGGCCTGGACCGCGAACATCTGGAGCCTGGTGATGGACTACACCCCCAAGCACATGATGAGTACGGTGTTCGGGTTCGGTGGCATGTGCGCCGCGATCGGCGGGATGTTCATGACTCAGTTGGTCGGCCACATCCTGACCGTCACCAACAACAACTACACCGTGTTGTTCACCCTGATTCCGGCGATGTACTTCATCGCGCTGACCTGGCTGTACTTCATGGCACCGCGCAAGATTCCGACCGCAGAAGAGTGATGTTCCCTCGGCGCGGGCCCGTTATCGGGCCCGCGCTTTTTTTTGCCTGCCGATTGTCATTCAACACTGATGTTGCCTGACCCACCGTCATCGCGAGCAGGCTCGCTCCTACAGTTTTTTATCGGTGAACTTCTATTTGCGGCTTTGCTGCCAGGCCGCCGCCAGCCCGCTGCAACAGATCACGGCGATACCGATCACTGTGGTCAGGGTCGGCGTATGGGAGAACAGCCACCAGCCCAGCAGGCCGGCAAACACGATCTGGCAATAACTGAACGGCGCCAGCAAGGCCGGCGCCGCATGGCGGAAGGCCTGGGTCAGAAACAGGTGCGCGGTCATCCCGCAGGCCCCCAGCGCCAGCATCATCGCGCCATGGACCAGCGTCGGCACCTGCCAGAAGAACGGCACCAGCGCACTCATGACCAGGGTATTGCACAACCCGGCAAAAAAGTTACTGGTGGTCGGGCTGTCGATCTCACTGAGCTTGCGCGTCAGCAACTGATAGAAGCAGAAAAACAGCGCCGAACAAAAAGGCAGCAGCACCGCCGGGGTGAACAAATCACCACCGGGGTGAACGATGATCAGCACCCCGCTGAAACCACAAATCACCGCCAGCCATTGCCCCCGCGTCACCCGTTCCTTGAGCAGCGGCACCGACAACGCGGTGACCAGCACCGGCGCGAGAAAGTTGACCGATGTGGCTTCGGCCAGCGGGATGTACATCAGGCCCGTGGTGAAGAACAGGCTGGTACCCAACAGGCACAATGCGCGGATCACCTGGAGCAGCGGTCGCCGGGTGCGTAGAACGGCCACTCCGGATTGCGGCAGGAAAATCCCTGCCATCAACAGGGTGTGAACCACATAACGCGCCCACACCACCATGACAATCGGATAGAACCCGGACAGGTATTTGGAGATGGCGTCATGCGTGGAAAAGAGGAAGGTTGCGACAACGATCAGCAGAATCCCTTTGAAGGGCTGATTGACGCCGGAAAGCGGGGTGCTGACGGTCATTGGGGGTCCTTACATAAAGTCAAAAGCTTCTCCTGTAGGAGCGAGCCTGCTCGCGATGGTCGCAAACGATAACGCGGGGTGCCTGATGCCCAGCGGAGTTCTTTCGTCCATCGCGAGCAGGCTCGCTCCTACAGGTGATAGGTGCGCAGCACCGTTTACAGCCGCGCCAACAAATCCCGGGTCTTGTCCAACGCCATCCGGGCCCGGTCCAACCCACTCACACCCTGCTCCAGCAGTCGTACCGTGGGAATTTCCAGGCTCAGTGGAATGTTAGCTGGCAAACAACTCAACAACCCCGACAAATCGCAATCGCCTTCACCGGGAAAACGTCGCTCGTTGCGCGCCTGACGCAAGATCTCGGCCATGTCCGCAGGCCTTGGCCCGGCGACATCACACAACTGCGCATACCGTAACCGTGACGAGGCGACCCTGGCCAGATCTTCCAGCTGCGAACCGGAGCGGTCGAAGTGAAAAGCGTCCACCAGCACTGCACCGTTTTCGCGCCCGGCACCCTCGACGATGCGCACGGCTTGCACAAGATCGCGTGCATCGGTCCAGGGCATGAACTCCAGATGCGGATGCAGCCCATAAGGCGCGGCCAGGTCGCACAGCCGGGCAAAGTTTTCCGTCAGTCGTCGCTCGTCAGGGTCGTTACCAGCCACCAGTAACTCGCTGGCACCCAGTTCGGCACCTACCGCGAGGATTCGTTCGAAATCGGCCACGACGGTTTCCGGTTTCAGCCGCAGGATTTCCACATCCAATACACGGATGCCGGTGTCGCGCAGACGCGCCTGGGTCTGGCGAAGCAAGTCGCTGTCCGTTACCAAAGAAAAATGATGTTCCTCCGGCGTCGCCGGCACCAGTCGCAGGCCGACGTGGCTGTAACCGGCCCGGGCCGCCACCTCGACCATGTCCGGCGGTGACAACTCCAGCACGGTCAGGCTGGCCAGGGAAAAGATCCGCTCGTTCATGGTCAGTCCTCGATCCGTGAAGGTGTGCAAGCCTGGCCGGTTTCGGCGGCCTGGCGAATGGCTTCGATAAGCGCCAGCGTCCGCGCGGCGTCGGCGACGCTCACCAGCGGCTCGACCTCCCGACGCGCGACACGCACGAAGTGCTGCAACTGCACACGCAGCGCTTCATCGGCAGTGAAGGGTTCCTGGGTCGTCTGCAAGGGTTGGTGCCAGCCGCCATCGGCCTCGGTGTAGTGCCAACGCTTGAGTTGCGGAATGCTCAGCGCCCCGCCGGTCCCGGCCAACAGATAGCAGGGTTGGTCGGCCTGAGGCGGATACACCGGGTTCTCCCCCGAATCCAGCTCCCAGCTCCAGGGCGCCGCCACCGCATCGGAGCCGGTCAGGCTACCCAGCGCGCCATTGTCGAACTGCAGCAGCACCGCCGCGCAATCCTCATTGGCAAACCCGCGGATCGCATTGCTGGTAATGGCCTGGACCTGACGCACTTCGCCGCACAAATGGCGCAACAGGTCGAGGTCGTGGATCAGGTTGGTCAGCAACATCCCTGCCCCGGCTTCACGACGCCACGGGGTTTCGAAATAACTGTCGGGCTTGCGCAACTGCCAGAGCGCCGTGACCGTGGTCAAGCGGCCGAGGGCACCACTGTGCACCAGTTCATGGGCGCGGACGATCAGCGGGTTATGACGACGATGATGCCCCACCAGCACAGGCACACCGCTGTTCTTCACGGCGGTCACCAGTTCGCGGACTTCATCCATGTGTACGCCGACCGGTTTTTCCAGCAACACCGGTACCCCGGCGGCCAGGCAGTCGAGGGCGGTGCTGACGTGCAGATTATTCGGATTGGCGACAATGACGGCGTCTGGCCTGGCCTGCTCCAGCATCCGGCGGTGATCGGCGAAACAGGCTACACCCCATTGCGCCGCGATCTCGGCGGCCTGCGGACCGGGATCGGCCACGGCGCACAGCGTCGCCTCTGTCAGGGAATTCAAATGCCGGTAATGCTGCTGACCCATGTTGCCAGCACCGATCAAGGCGATGCGAAGGGGCGAACTCATGGTGCGGTCCTCTTGTGGTTATTGTGGGAGGTGTGAATTCCAACAATTTAGAACCTAGTTCCAGTTTCTTACACAGACCAACTACAAAAGTGTGCGAACAGCGCACACCATCGATTCGCCCACCCTAAAACACTGTAGGAGCGAGCCTGCTCGCGATGCGTCATGTCAGCCCACACTACAGTGACTGTCAGATCGCTATCGCGAGCAGGCTCGCTCCTACAGTAGAGGTATGTTGGTGGTTTAGCTGAACAACTCCGACGCCAGACTGGCCGCCGACAATTCATCGGTAAACGCCAACAACAACGGCGCCAGTTCATGCAAACGCGCCCCCGGCATCCGCGCACTCGGCCCGGCGATGCTCAGCACGCCGATCACCCGCCCATCCCCCGGATGCCGCACCACCGCGGCAATCGCCGAAGTGCCCACCGCCGAACTTTCCTCGACGCAGGCGTAGCCCTGCTCCCGCGCCAGGCGCAGGCGTTCGAGCAGTTCGATATTCGATCGCGGCGCATTCGGCCCCAACTCCACAGGCAGGTCCACCGCCTGGCGCTCCACCAGTGACAACGCCTCGGCATCGCTCATGCACGCCAGCCAGGCATGGCCGGAAGCGGTATAGAACAGCGGCGCGTCACGCCCCATGTCCGGGTCGTAACGCAGGCCGGAACGGGCGCCCTGGGACTTGGCGATCCAGGTCTGCCGCTCGCCCTCGATGACGCCCAGGCGCACCAGTTCGCCGGTTTCCTGCGCCAGTCGGTCAAGCACCGGCTGCACGATATCGGCGCCGCTGCTCGACAGGTATCGAAAGCCCATGGCCACCAGTTTGGTCGACAGGTGATACCGCAGGTTCTCCGGGTTCTGCCGCACATACCCCAGGCGAATCAGCTCGGCGAGCAGGCGGTGGGTGGCGCTTTTGGGGATGTCCAGCTGCTCGGCCAGGGTCTGCATCGGCAGACCACGCGGGTCGCTGGTGAGGCTTTCAAGCACACTGAAAACACGTTCGATCTGACTGCCGGCCATGGGCGTCTCCAGGCAAAATTTGCTCGATTCTAGAAGACAACCGGCAGAACACGAAATCTGGAACTGACTGTCCGATAACCGCCCGCTTTAGCGCCATTGCCCTTGCCTGCTTCGAAACCACTTCCTATATTTTCTGGAATCAAATTCCAAAATAATTAGATCGCTGGAGCCCGAACCATGCCTGCCGAACCGCACTTTCTGCCGAACCTTGACTGCGACGTACTGATCGTCGGCTCCGGCGCGGCCGGCTTGTCGGCGGCGGTGACGGCGGCGTGGCATGGCCTGAAAGTGATCGTGGTCGAGAAAGACCCGGTGTTCGGCGGCGCCACGGCCTGGTCCGGCGGCTGGGCCTGGGTGCCGTGCAATCCACTGGCCCGACGCGCCGGGATCGTCGAAGACGTCGAACTGCCACGCACCTACCTGCGGCACGAATTGGGCGAGCGCTTCGATGCGCCGATGATCGATGCCTTTCTCCAGGCCGGGCCACGGATGGTGGCGTTCTTCGAACGGCACACCTCGCTGCAATTCGCCGACGGCAACGCCATTGCCGATATCCATGGCGACACGCCCGGCGCCGGTACCGGTGGACGCTCGGTGATCGCTGCGCCCTACGACGCCAGAAAGGTCGGCAAACTGCTCAAGCGCTTGCGCAAAACCATGCGCGAAACGTCCTTCATGGGCATGCCGATCATGGCCGGCGCGGACCTCGGCGCGTTTCTCAACCTGACCCGCTCGCTATCCGCCGCCTGGCATGTCACCCGGCGCTTTACCCGCCATCTGCTCGACCTCGCCGTCCATGGCCAGGCGATGCAACTGGTCAACGGTGTGGCGCTGGTGGCGCGCCTGGCCAAGTCCGCAGAAGACCTTGGCGTGTTGCTCTGGGAGTCGGCGCCCGTCACCGATTTGCTGCGGGAACACGACCGGGTATGCGGCGCGATCGTCAGCACCGCCAAGGGCTCGGTGCGGATCAAGGCGCGCAAGGCCGTGGTGATGGCGGCGGGCGGCTTCGCCAATGACATCGAGCGACGCAAGGCATTGTTCCCGCGCACACCCACCGGCCATGAGCACCTGGCGCTGCCGCCCTTGGGCGTGTCTGGCGATGGCTTGCGCCTGGGTGAGCGCGTCGGCGCCGAGGTCGATTCAGACATGCAGTCCCCCGTCGCCTGGGCACCGGTTTCCCGGGTGCCTCACAGCGACGGCAGCATCGGTCACTTTCCCCACATCATCGAGCGCGGCAAGCCCGGGATCATCGGCGTGCTGAGCAACGGCCAGCGCTTCGTGAACGAAGCCAACGGCTATTACGACTACGTCACCGCCATGGTCGCCGCCGCGCCAGCGGGAGAAGAAGTCGCGTCCTGGCTGATCTGCAATCACGACTTCCAACGGCGTTATGGCTTGGGCATCTCCCGGCCGTTTCCCGTACCGCTGTCACCCTTTATCCGCAGCGGCTATCTGAAGACCGGTAAAACCCTTGAGGAATTGGCGCAGGCCTGCGGTATCGATCCCCTTGGCTTGCGCACCACAGTAACGGACTACAACCGCCATGCACGCCATGGCGAAGACCCGCAATTCGGCCGAGGCTCGACGCCCTACAACCGCAAACAGGGTGATGCGTTGCAGCAGCCGAACCCCTGCGTCGCCACAATCGAAAAAGGCCCGTTCTATGCCGTGAAGGTCCAGCCCGGCTGTTTTGGCACCTTTGCCGGGCTCAAGGTCAACCCCCATGCCCAGGTCCTCGACGACTCGGGCCAGGCCATCGCCGGGCTGTACGCGGCCGGGGGCGACATGGCCAGCATCATGGGCGGGCACTATCCGGCCGGGGGCATCAACATCGGTCCGGCGCTGACCTTCGGCTACATCGCCGCCCGCCACATTGCCGGCATTACCGCTTACGAACAGGAGATCGAGCATGCAGCACATCGTTAATGCACAGGGATTGAACATGGCAAAACTCGGCCTCGGCACCTGGCCAATGCTGGGCGAGGAATGCACCCGCGCGGTGGAACAGGCCCTCGCACTGGGCTATCGACATATCGATACGGCGGCGGCCTACAACAACGAAGACGCGGTCGGTCAGGCGCTGGCGAACAGTCCGACGCCACGGGACCAGATCCACGTGACCACCAAGGTCTGGTGGGACCAACTGCAACCCGATGCCATGCGCCACTCCATGGATCGCAGCCTCAAGGCACTGCGCAGCGATTACGTCGACCTGTTCATGCTCCACTGGCCCACCACCGATTGGGATCTGCCGCGCACGCTGGACACCCTGGTGTCGTTCAAGGAACAGGGGCTTGCGCGCAACATCGGCGTGGCGAATTTTCCGCTGCCGCTGCTGCGCAAAGTCGTCGAGGAATTGGGCATACCGCTGTCAGCGATCCAGGTCGAGTACCACGTCCTGCTCGGACAAAACGCCCTGCTGAACTACGCCCGCCAACACGACATGGCCCTGACGGCCTACACGCCGCTGGCACGCAACAAGGTGTCGCAGATTCCGGCTATCCAGCAGATCGCCGCCAAACACGCTGTGCTGCCGACCCAGGTCGCACTCAAATGGCTGCTGGACCAACCGAATGTGGCTGCCATTCCCAAGGCCAGCAGTGAGGCCAACCAGAGGGCCAATCTGGCGGCGCTCGACGTGCAACTCGATGATGAAGATCGTCGTTTGATCGCCGGGCTGTCCAAGCGCGAACGCCAAGTGAACCCGGACTTCGCGCCCGTGTGGGACGCGTTCGACGAGTAATGGGGAAATAGCCTCGGCCAGCCGTCAGGGCGGCCGAGGTCTCACCACCCCTTACACATTTATCCCACCGTGCTTTTTCAATGCGGCTATTCATGGACCCGGCGATATCCGCCCCATCAATCCATGAGAGACAGCAAAAATGTTATGGAAAAAAGCCCGACCCAGCGACAACGTCAACGACACTCGGCAGGGCAAGGACGCCCGCACACTCACAGGGAAAACGCTCGGCGCAGGCCTGGCCGTCATTGCCCTGGCCAGCGCAGGCCTTTACTCGACACTGAGTGACACGCCACTCGCCCCTGATATTCTCAATCCATCCGCCCCCTCCCTCGCCATCGAGTCCGCCGAAGATCGGCAACTGAAGTTCGTCCAGTCCGTACTGGGTGAGACCGAGGACACCTGGAAAAAGCTGTTTGCCCAATCGGAACGGCACTATGCCCCTCCCTCACTGACGCTGTTTGAACAGGGCGTGAGTTCAGGATGTGGTTTCAGCAGTTCCGGCACGGGTCCCTTCTATTGCCCGAGCGATAAACAGGTGTATCTCGACCTGACATTCTTCGCGCGGCTGGAGCAGCAGTATTCCGTGGTTGGCGACTTTGCGCGGGCCTACATCATTGCTCACGAAATCGGCCATCACGTGCAACTGGAACTGGGTATTTCCGCTGCGCTCGAACAGGCCTTGCTGGACGACAATCCCGTCACCGGCGATGGCGGCCTTGAGGTGCGCGGGGAATTGCAGGCCGATTGCCTGGCCGGCGTCTGGGCGCACCATGCGCAGCAACGCCTGGACTGGCTGGAACCGGGTGATATCGAAGCCGCGCTGCATGCCGCCACGACCTTCGGTGACGACAACCTGCAACGCCTGCGAAACGGCCTCGTCAGGCCGGAGGCGTTCGCCCACGGCACCTCGGAGCAACGTGTGAACTGGTTCAAAAGTGGTTTTGACACTGGCCGAATAGACGCATGCGACACCTTCGCCGCCGCTGACCTGTAGAACCCGCCCGTCATCGAAACCGCTCATATCCCGCCCTTTGCCGAACCTGCGGCGCCCAGGACTGTCTGACGACCGGACTGGCGCCGCTCCTACTTGGCAGCAACACTCATCGCACGAAGCTTGACCCAGAACAGAAGAGGATTCCCACATGCTATGGAGAAAAGGCCGGCGCAGCGACAACGTGGTCGATGCCCGCGGCGATGACACCGGCGGTGGTGGTGGCGGGATGCGTTTCGGTGGCGGCAAGGGCCTGAGCCTGACGGCCATTCTACTGATTGTCGGGATCGGCTGGATCACCGGCCAGGATCCCTTGCAGATTCTCGGCCAGCTCACCGGGCAAATGCAGCAGTCGGCACCGGCCGGCAACCAGACCCGCAAGACGCCGCCGGCCAACGATGAAGGGGCCGAATTCGTGCGCTCGATCCTGGGCGACACCGAAGACACCTGGCGCGAGATTTTCCAGCAGGGCGGCCGGCAATACAAAGACCCGACCCTGGTGCTGTTCAGCAATCGCGTCAACTCGGCCTGTGGCCTGGCCACCTCGGCGACCGGTCCGTTCTATTGCCCGGCGGACCAGCAGGTCTACCTGGACATGGCGTTTTTCCAGGAGATGTCGCAACGATTTTCCGCCGCCGGCGACTTCGCCCAGGCCTACGTGATCGCTCACGAAGTCGGACACCATGTGCAGACCTTGCTCGGCGTCTCGGCGAAAATTCAGGCGGCTCGTCAACAGGGCCGGCAGATGGAAGGCGACGGTGGCTTGCTGGTCCGTCAGGAACTGCAAGCCGATTGCCTGGCCGGTGTCTGGGCCAACCATGCGCAGAAGCGTTTGAACTGGCTGGAACCGGGCGACATCGAAGAAGCACTGAACGCCGCCAATGCCATTGGCGACGATCGTTTGCAGCAACAGGGTCAGGGCCGCGTGGTGCCGGACTCGTTTACCCATGGTACGTCAGCGCAACGGGTGCGCTGGTTCAAAACCGGATTCGCCCAGGGCCAGGTTGGCCAGTGCGATACCTTTGCGACGAAAAATCTGTAGATGAAAAAATGGTTGTTGGCGTTGCTGTTCACTTGTGCAGGACCTTTCACAAGTACTTGGGCTGATGAGCACGGGGTCAAGGAAATCAGCCCCGGGCGCCTGTTGTTGAAATCGGGCGAGATCGCCGTAGGCATCAGCCCCGCTCCGAGCAAAATCGAACGTGTGCTGATCATCGTCCACGGTCGCCTGCGCAATGCGCAGACCTACCTGCAAAGCGCCGAACACGCGGCCGAACTGGCCGGGCAAAGCGCAACCACGCTGGTGATAGCGCCGCAATTTCTCAATGAAATGGACGTCGCCCAGCATCCCGTGGCCGACACGGTATTGCGCTGGCAAGGCAATGAATGGATGGCCGGCGGCGAATCCACCGCGCCGTTTCGCCTGAGTTCCTTTGAGGCGCTCGATGAAATCGTCGCCCGGCTGAGTGATCGCCAGCAGTTTCCGGACGTGAAGCAAATCGTCATCGCCGGTCACTCCGGCGGCGCCCAGGTCGTCCAGCGCTACGCGTTGCTGGGCCACGATCAACCGGCACTTGACGCCGCTGGCGTGCAGATGCGCTACGTGATCGCCAACCCGTCTTCCTATACGTATTTCGATGAACGCCGGCCCGTGGCGTTCAATCACGCGGCCTGCCCGGACTTCAATCGCTGGAAGTACGGCCTGACGGATCTACCTGCCTACGGCGCAGGAGAAACCGCCGCACAGCTGCAGGAAAAATACCTCAAGCGCGACATCGTTTACCTGCTGGGGCAGCAGGACATCGACCCGAATCATCCGGCGCTGGACAAGCGCTGCGAGGCCAAGGCCCAGGGTCCTTACCGATTGGCTCGCGGACGTTTTTATTTCGACTATCTGAAGCGGCTGGCACCGCAAGGGTTGAACCAGCAGCTGATTGAAGTGCCGGGTGTGGGGCATAACGGGGATGGGATGTTTACTTCGCCTGAGGGGCAGAAGGCGTTGTTTGGGCAGTGAGATTTGAGGTGTTTGATCTGACGCCATCGCGAGCAGGCTCGCTCCCACAGTTGATCGCATTCCATTGTGGGAGCGAGCCTGCTCGCGATGAGGCCCTCAAGCCGAAAGCATTTTGCGCAACTCGACGCAATCCGCCGCATGCCAATCCGTCAACTCAGGCCACGGATTATCCGGCAGGTTGACCAGCACCGTGCGCGTCCCCGCCGCTCGCCCGCAATCCAGGTCGAAGCGGTAGTCCCCCACCATCACCATCTCGCTGGTGGGCACATTCCAGGCCTCGGCCAGTTTCAGCAAACCACCTGGATGCGGCTTGGGCGGGGCTTCATCACGGCCGAGCACATCTTCCACCGCGAAGCAGTCGGCCAAACCAATGGCCTCCAGCGTGACGTGCGCCAGCTCACGGGCATTGCGCGTGAGAATGCCCAGCCGGTAGCCGCGCGCGGCCAGTTCACGCACCAGCTCGACTGCTCCCGCCGCAGGCTTGGAGCCCAGCGCCAGATCCCGCTCGTGCTCCAGCAACCACGCATGCTTGGCCGCGGCTTCATCGGCCGGCAGCGCCGCCAGGTGCGTGAGGATGTCGTCTTCAGGCGGGATCGCCAGTGCGACGCGAATCGCGGCGAAGTCGTGCACGGCGACGGTCAGGGTGCCGTCCATGTCGAACACCCAATGGCGTACGTCGGCCAGGCTCATGCCCAATCCTTGCGGTGGCGAATCAGGCCTTCCTGAGTGACCGAGGCCACCAGTTGCCCGGCGCGGTTGAATACGCTGCCACGGGAGAAACCGCGGGAGTTGCCGGCCCACGGGCTGTCCATCGCATAGAGCAGCCAGTCATCGGCGCGCAGATCCTTGTGGAACCACAGCGCATGGTCGAGGCTGGCGACCTGCATGTCCTTGTGCCAGACCGATTTGCCATGGGGCTGCATCGAGGTGGTCAACAGGCCGAAGTCCGAGGCATAGGCCAGCAGGTATTTATGCAGCGCCGGCGAGTCGGCCAGCGCGCCGTCGGCACGAAACCAGACGTACTTGATCGGATCGGAAGGCTCGGGGTTGTAGGGATCTTTTTCGGTGATCGGGCGAAACTCGATCGGCTTCGGGCAGAGCAGTTTTTCGCGCATCTTCTCGGGGATCAGGTGCGCGCGCTGCTGGGTCAGTTCCAGCTCCGACGGCAGGTTTTCCGGGCCGACCACCTGCGGCATTTGCGACTGGTGCTCAAAGCCCTCTTCGTCGTACTGGAAGGAGGCGCTGCAAGTAAAAATCGGGTGTCCCTTCTGGATGGCCGTCACTCGGCGCGTGCTGAAACTGCCGCCATCGCGGACCCGGTCAACCTGGTACACCACCGGCAACCCGGCATCGCCCGGACGCAGGAAGTAGCCATGCATCGAATGCACATGGCGCGTTTCTTCAACGGTCTGACTGGCCGCTGACAGCGACTGGCCGAGCACCTGACCGCCGAACAACTGACGAAACCCCAGGTCCTGGCTGCGGCCACGGAACAGGTTTTCCTCGATCGGCTCAAGGGTCAGCAGGTCAACCAGATCTTCCAACACTTGGCTCATTCAGACTCTCCTCACTCAACACAACGCCGCGCAGTTCAGGCTGCGTCGGTCGATTCAAATTCTGGCCCGGGCCAACATGTGGCCCATTGTAAACGTCCGTGTCAGCTTATCCATGCAAGGTTTGCAGCCATTGTTCACGATTGATGCGGTAGAGCACATGATGACGCAGGGGGTGGCCGACCTCGAGCCGGGGGTGCTCGAAGTCATCGACCGGATCGTGGTGCATGCCGATGGCCTGCATGACTTTCTGCGATGGCAGGTTGTTGTCGGCGGTGAACGAAACGATTTCGTCCACGGCCAGACGATCAAACCCGCAACGCAGAGCGGTCCAGGCCGCTTCACTGGCATAACCCAGGCCCCAGTGCTCCCGCGCCAGGCGCCAGCCGATCTCGACGGCCGGGGTGAACGGCGCATCGAACCCGACCACGCCGAGCCCGGTAAAACCGATGAACTGGCCACTGTCCTTGCGCTCCAGCGCCCAGAGGCCGAAACCGTGCTCGGCAAAATGACCGCGAATCCGACCGATCATCGAAGCGCTTTCCAGCCGGCTCAGGGGCGCAGGAAAATAGCGCATGACCTGTGGATCGGCACACATCGCCGCAAATTCCGGTAAATCTTCGTCACGCCACTGTCGCATCAGCAGTCGCGCACTTTCGAGTTCCAGTATCGGTTCCATCAGACCTTTCCCCCATTTCCATGCCGCCAGTCTACAACGCTGGTAGGATCCTTCACTCGGTCCTATCTGCCTTACAGCCAGACAATTCAGCCATGCCCCTGCCGTTGATTTATCACGAAGACTACAGCCCCGAGTTCCCGGCGGATCACCGCTTCCCCATGGACAAGTTCCGCCTGCTGCGCGATCACCTGGTGGAAAGCGGGCTGACCCGTGACGCCGACCTGCTGCGTCCGCAACTGTGCCCGCCGGAGATTCTCGCGCTCGCCCATGACCCTTCGTATATCGAACGCTACATGAGTGGCGAGCTGTCCCGCGAAGATCAGCGGCGTCTCGGCCTGCCCTGGAGCGAAGCTCTGGCCCGGCGTACGGTGCGGGCGGTCGGCGGTTCCCTGCTGGCGGCCGAGCAAGCGCTGGAGCATGGCCTGGCCTGCCATCTGGCGGGCGGCACCCATCACGCGCATTACGACTATCCGGCCGGGTTCTGCATCTTCAATGACTTGGCGGTGATCAGCCATTTCCTCCTGGCCAGCGGCCGGGTCAACCGCGTGTTGATCTTCGACTGCGACGTGCACCAGGGCGATGGCACTGCACGCATCCTGCACAACACCCCGGAGGCGATTACCGTTTCCCTGCATTGCGAAAAGAATTTTCCTGCACGCAAGGCCGAAAGCGACTGGGATATCCCCTTGCCCAATGGCATGGGCGATGCCGATTACTTGCAGGTGGTAGACGATGCGCTCAACTACCTGCTGCCCCTCTATCAGCCCGACCTGGTGCTGTATGACGCCGGTGTCGATGTGCACAAGGACGACGCCCTGGGTTACCTGAAGCTGACCGACCAGGGCGTCGCTGACCGGGACGAAAGCGTCATGCGCCATTGCCTGGGTCGCGATATTCCGGTGGTCGGGGTGATCGGTGGCGGCTACAGCAAGGACCGCAAAGCCCTGGCGCGACGCCATGGCATCCTCCATCACAGCGCGCAGCGCGTCTGGCAGTCATCAGGCTGTCACTGAGTTGTGGATGCTTTACCCACAGTGGCTGTGGAACCGCCTGTGGATAACCTGAGCGAAAGGGACTACGGGCCATGCTGCGCATGGGCTACAGAGTGCTGATCATTTTTTGATCACCCTTTCAAACACACCACCGATCCCTGTAGGAGCGAGCTTGCTCGCGATGGTCGCCAACGATAACTCGGGAAACCTGACACCCCGCGTTCTTCGCGAGTCCATCGCGAGCATGCTCGCTCCTACAGAGGGCGGGGCTGCTAGAATGCGCGGCTTATCTCGCCAAGACCGCAGCGCACGCCATGACCCAGCCTTCAACACCCTCCTCTTCCCAAGTCGCCATCATCGGCGGTGGCCCCGCCGGTCTGATGGCGGCCGAAGTGTTGAGCCAGGCCGGGATCAAGGTCGACCTGTACGACGGCATGCCTTCGGTCGGGCGAAAATTCCTCCTGGCCGGCGTCGGTGGCATGAACATCACCCATTCCGAAGCCTACCCCGCCTTCCTTTCTCGCTACGCCGAGCGCGCCCCGCAGATTGCCCCACTGCTGCGCGGCTTCGGGGCCGACGTGTTGTGCCAGTGGATTCATGAGCTGGGCATCGAAACATTCGTCGGCAGCTCCGGCCGGGTATTCCCCACCGACATGAAAGCCGCGCCCTTGCTGCGGGCCTGGCTCAAGCGCCTGCGCGACAGTGGCGTAGTTATCCACACCCGCCATCGGTGGGTCGGCTGGGATGAACAGGGCAATTTGCTTATCCACAGCCCCGACGGCGAAAAAACCGTTCAGGCCGACGCCACCCTGCTCGCCCTCGGCGGCGGCAGTTGGGCGCGCCTGGGTTCGGATGGTGCGTGGATGCTGCCATTGGAGCAGCGCGGCGTAGCAACGGCGCCCCTGCAACCGAGCAATTGCGGCTTCGAAGTGCAGGCCTGGAGCGAGTTGATGCTCAGCAAATTCGCCGGCGCCCCGCTGAAGAACGTCGCCATCGGCCTCAACGACGATGTGCCACGCCTCGGCGAATGCGTGATCACCGCCACCGGCATCGAAGGCAGTCTGATCTATGCGCTGTCGGCACCGATTCGTGAAGCGATCAACCGCAATGGCAGCGCCACGGTGCACATCGACCTGCTGCCCGGCCGGCCTGTGGATAAAATCCTGGCCTCGTTGAGCAAACCCCGTGGTTCACGTTCGATGGCCAAGCACCTGCACAGCCAACTCGGCATCGATGGCGTGAAGGCCGCGCTGCTGCGAGAGCTGACCTCTGCCGAAACCTTCGCCGACCTCGCGTTGCTGGCCCGGGCGATCAAGGCCCTGCCCCTGACGCTGGTCAAGACTCGGCCTCTGGACGAAGCCATCAGCAGTGCTGGCGGTGTGTTGT
Source organism: Pseudomonas putida (assembly GCF_050989985.1). Taxonomy (GTDB): domain Bacteria; phylum Pseudomonadota; class Gammaproteobacteria; order Pseudomonadales; family Pseudomonadaceae; genus Aquipseudomonas; species Aquipseudomonas putida_AI. The sequence goes on along the minus strand of NZ_CP158815.1, from coordinate 757,394 downwards.
TCGAGTCGATGGATGAGCGATTGATGCTCAAGCAGATGCCTGGCGTGTTTTGCGCGGGGGAAATGCTGGATTGGGAAGCGCCGACGGGGGGCTATCTGCTGACCGCGTGTTTCGCCAGTGGGCGTGCGGCGGGGTTGGGGATGGTGGAGTGGTTGCGGCGCAAGGGCTGAAGACCGCGGCGCGCCCATCGCGAGCAGGCTCGCTCCCACATTGGATCTGTGTCGTTCACAAAATCCCCTGAGGGAGCGAGCCTGCTCGCGATGGCGGCTTAACAGACGCCGCAGCTAATCAAGGCTTACGCTTGCGCGGCCCCGTATTGAACACCGGCACTTTACGCACAGGCTTGACCGACGGCTCCGCCGGCATGGCGTCCCCGCTGTCCACCCACTTGCCCAGGTTGCGCTTGCCGCCACCACCGGACGTTTTCGGCTTCTTCGGTTTTTTCGGCTTCTTGATCACCTGGCCACTGGCATCGGTTTCCGGCACTCGGTGCTCAGGCTCGAAATCCGGTTCGTTCTGACGCTTGAGGGTCTGGCGGGTCAACATCTCGATGGCCGACAGCAGATTCACTTCATCGGCGCACACCAGGGAAATCGCCTCGCCGGTCGAGCCCGCGCGCCCGGTACGCCCGATGCGGTGAATGTAGTCCTCGGCCACGATCGGCAGGTCGAAGTTGACCACCAGCGGCAAGTCCTCGATGTCCAGGCCACGGGCGGCGACGTCGGTCGCCACGAGGATCTGCACTTCGCCCACCTTGAAGCGATCCAGTGCGCGTTGACGCGTCGCTTGCGGCTTGTCGCCATGGATGCCGTCGGCATTGATGCCCAGGCCCTGGAGTTTTTCCACCAGCGCATCCACGCCGTTACGGGTCTTGGCGAACACCAGCACCTGCTTCCACTTGCCCTTGCGCATCAAGTGCACGAACAGTTCCGGCTTGCGCTTCTTGTCTACCGTCACGATCCATTGCTTGACGGTGTTGGCCGCCACGTTGCGCGGGCTGACTTCGATGCTCAGCGGGTCGTTGAGCATTTGCCCGGCCAGCAGGCGGATGTCATCAGAGAAGGTCGCGGAGAACAGCAGTGTCTGGCGCTTTTTCGGCAGCGCCTTGTAGATGCTCGCCAGTTCCTCGGAGAAACCCAGGTCGAGCATGCGGTCGGCTTCGTCCAGCACCAGGGTTTGCAGCTGATTGAACTTCAGCGCGTTCTGGCGGAACAGGTCGAGCAAACGGCCCGGGGTCGCGACCAGCAGGTCCACGCCGCCGCGCAGCTTCATCATTTGCGGGTTGATGCTGACGCCGCCGTACACCGCATAGGTGCGCAACGGCAGGTTCTCGGCGTATTGGCGCACGGCTTCGTGAACCTGCTCGGCCAGCTCGCGAGTCGGCACCAGAATCAGCGCGCGCACCGAGTTGGCGGCGACTTTCGGCCCTTCCATGGCCAGCAATTGCAGGAGCGGCAAGGCGAAACCGGCGGTCTTGCCGGTGCCGGTCTGGGCGGCGGCCATCAGGTCGCGACCGGCCAGCACCGCCGGAATGGCTTGCGCCTGAACCGGCGTCGGAGTCTGGTAGCCGAGCTTCTCGAGGGAGCGCAGCAAGGGGTCGATCAGGCCAAGGGTGGCGAAAGTCATGGAAGTACCGTAGGAAAATTCAGCGCGGGTTTTTCAACACAGTGTGCAAAACAAGTGTGCAATGGCGCGCAGTTTACCCTAATTCACACGGGATTCCGCCGACACCACGGGCGGCACGACCTTCGCCACTGGCGGCTGCGGCGCCTTGCGCCATTGCGGCAGGCCAATCAGCACCACGGCGCTGATGATCACCAGCATCGCCAGCGCTTCCTCGATACCGATGGTCTCGCCAACAAACACGATCCCCAGCAACACCGCCACCGCCGGGTTGACGTAGGCATAGCTGGTGGCCGCCGCCGGCCGTACATGCTTCAACAGGTACATGTAGGCGTTGAAGGCGATAATCGAGCCGAAGATCGTCAGGTAGGCCAGCGCAATCCAGCCTTCGATGGGCGGCATCTTCTGCAGATGCTCGCCACTGGCGGCGCTGCCGATCAACAGCACCACGCCACCGACCAGCATTTCCACGGCACTGGCCATCGCCCCCTGGGGCAATGGCAGATGCTTGCTCCAGACCGAACCGAACGCCCAACTGGCCGCCGCCAGGATCAGCAAGGTCGCGCCCAAGGGGCTCGATTGCAGGTTGGAGCCGAGGTTGAGCATGGCAATGCCGATCAGCCCGAGGACAATCCCGGCCCATTCGAGACGTGTATTGCGCGTGCCCCAGAAATAACCGAACAGCAGGGTAAACAGTGGCACCGTCGCCACCGCCAGCGCCGCCACCCCGGAAGCCACGCCCATGTGCTCGGCCACGCTGACCCCACCATTGCCGCCCGCCAGCAGCAACACGCCGATGATGCCCGCGGCTTTCCATTGCGCCCAGGTCGGTGCCGGTGCCCCGCGCCAGCGCAGGAAGCCGTACATCAAGCTGCCGGCGATCACGAAGCGGATACCGGCCAGCAACAAGGGCGGCCACGACTCCACGCCGATACGGATCACCAGGTAAGTCGAACCCCAAATCACATACAAGGCGAAAAAGGCAGCGATCAGGGGTAAGGGAAAGCGACGAAGGCCAGGCATGGGGGCAGCTCACAGGCAGGACAAGTGAACAGCTATTCTAAAAAGGCCGGCGGCGAATAATAAGTTACAAAACTTGTTTAAAGCGCCGGTACACTTTTCAAAACACGGGATTGATGGCTATAAACCGTCGTTTCGAAAGTCGGTCATTCTTCAGGAGTCAACGCGATGGACAAGTACGATCGCATGCTGCTCAGCGCCCTGCTGGAAAACGGTCGCGCGTCCTACGCCGACCTGGCGCGCAAGGTCAACCTGTCCGCCCCGGCCGTGGCCGAGCGCGTGGCCAAACTCGAAGCCAGCGGCGTGATCACCGGCTACCAGGCGAAAGTCGACATGGCCAAGCTGGGGTTGCCGATCCAGTGCGTCATCGAACTGCGTCTGAACCAGCATGGCAACCAGAAAGCCTACGATGACCTGATCAAAATCCCGCAACTGACCGAATGCCACCGGGTCACCGGCGATCCGTGCGTGATCATGCAGGCCGCGGTGGGTTCGATGCCGGAGCTGGAGGACCTGATCAACCGGATCGCCACGTTCGGGTTCAGCAAGACGTCGATTGTGTTGTCCAGTGCCATCGAGAAGCGGGTGCCGTTGGGGCAACTGGAAGTGAACGGAAAGTAACCCTCTGTAGGAGCGAGCATGCTCGCGATGCTCGCCAACGATAACGCGGGAAACCTGAAACCCCGCGTTGTTCTCGGGTTCATCGCGAGCATGCTCGCTCCTACAGGGGGGCGGCGCTCTTAGAACCCGCAATACCGCTTGAGGTGCTCGCCCACCTTTGCCGCCGGCACTTTCTGCAATTTGCACAGCAAATCATGGGACAGCTCGCGCACCCCGTGTTTCTCCCGCAGCTCATCAGCCAGGTGCGCGGTCAGGTTGGCCGCCATCTCGGCGTCGGCCATGGCCCGGTGGGCCTTGCCGGTGTGGGGCAGGTTGGCGAAGGTGGTGAGGGTGCCGAGCTTGTGGTTGGGCGCGGCGGGCATCAGGCGGCGGGCCAGCAGCAGTGAGCAGGCGAAGTTCTGCAGGCGGGTGCGTTTGATCCGCCCCAGTTCGAAATCCCAGAACTTCTGGTCGAACGCTGCGTTGTGCGCCAGCAAGGGCGTGGTGCCGACGAATTCGTTGACCTCATTCATCACCTGTTCCGCCGACGGCGCGGTGCGCAGCATGGCATTGCTGATGCCGGTGAGCTGTTCAATGAAGGCCGGAACGCGCACGCCGGCGTTCATCAGGCTCTGGTAACGCTCGACGATGCGCCCCTGTTCGAGGATGACCACGGCAATTTCCGTGGCGCGGCAGCTGCTGCTCGGGGCGATCCCGGTGGTTTCAAAGTCGATGACTGCAATGCGTTCCAAACCTGTTTCAACTCCGTAAAAATCAATTCTTGAGCAGCAACGCGCCTTCGATCGGCACGTAGCGGCTGGCGGCGCGGATCAGCGAATTGGCGGTCAGGCCCGGCACACCATAGGCCACTGCCTGCACGCCATGTTTGCTGATGATGCGCTCGAGCAGCATGTCGAAATCCCCATCGCCGGAAGCCAGCACCACTTCGTCGACATGATCCGCCGCGTCCATGATGTCGAGGGTAATGCCCACGTCCCAATCGCCCTTGGCGGAGCCGTCGCTGCGCTGGATGTAGGGCTTGAGCTTCACGGTGAAGCCGAGGTTGCGCAGGATCTGCTGGAACTGCTGCTGTTTGCTGTCGCCGCGATCGATCGCGTAGGCGTAGGCCTCGACGATCTGCCCCTGCTTGCTGATTTCAGCCCACAGGGCGGCATAGTTGAAGTGACACCCGTAAGCCTGGCGCACGGTGTAATAGAGGTTCTGGACATCGGCGAACACTGCGATTTTTTTCACCGGACACCTTCATCAGAGCGCAGGCAGGATCAGGCCCCAGGCCCGAAAAGGCGCCCAGTATGCCAGTCTGAAGGAGGATTCCGCGAATAATCGGCCCGGAGCGCCGCAGCGCTCCGGACGAATGGCAACCTGTGGGATAACGACCTGTGGCGAGCGAGCTTGCTCGCGCTGGGTCGCGAAGCGGCCCCCGCTCTCTGTTTCGAAAGAAGGGGGCTGCTGCGCAGCCCAACGGGAGCAAGCTCCCTCGCCACGGGTTCGCGGAATCAGACGAAGGAGTCGTCGTCGCCGCCAAAGAACGATGAACTGTCATCGTTGTAGTCGGCGTCGGTAAAACCGCCCTGGTCATTGCCCCAGGAATCGTTACCGGCCATGCGCTGGTCGTCGCCCCAGCCATTGTTGCCGTGGTCGTTGAGCCCTTGATCATTAACGGGGGCTGGCTCTTCCTTGATGACTTCGACGATTTCCTGCGGTTGCTGATTGTGACTGAACAGGCTGCTGATGCCTTGGGCCAGCATCACGCCACCTGCCACGCCGGCCGCGGTTTTCAGGGCGCCGCCGAGGAAGCTGCTGCCGGCTGACGGAGCCTGCTGTTGGGGTGCATAGCCCGGCTGTTGATAGTTCTGCTGTGGCGCACCGAAGTTCTGCTGCGGTGGCTGCGAATTGAACGAGGACCGCCCCGGCTCGCGCCAGCCGCCACCGCTCGACACCGGAGCGCTCGGGGTCGGCGCAGGCTGTGGATCGCGGGAACCGCCGCCAAAAATGCTCGACAGGAAGCCACCGCTGCTTGGTGCCGGCGCTGCAGTCTGCGCCCGGGCCTGTTGCAGATCGGCCTGCAACTGCTGGATTTGCTGGGACAGTTGTTTGTTCTGTTCATCGAGGCGCTTGATTGCCGCCTCTTGCACCAGAATCGCCTGGGTCATGAAATAACCTGCCGCCGGCTGGCGAGTCAGGTGTTCCTTGATCCGCGCCTCAGCCTGGGCATCGCGCGGGGCTGAGTCCGTTTCGGCCTGTTGCAGCCGGGAAAACAGTCCATCGATCAGGGTTTGTTCTTCGCTATTCATGGCGACCTCGTAGATTGCCGGGGAAATCGTTGACCTTTTCCACTTGAGGATAAGGTGCCCGACCTTAATGGAGGCTGAAACAAGTTGTTTCAATGGCCTTTACCGAACGTTTACGTTTGCGCCCTCCCGCTCTTCATCGGTTAAAGTGGGCCACTGCTTCCCACCTGCGATACCGACTGATGAACCCGTTCGACGTACTGCGTGACTCTCTGTATTTCTTCAAGCGCAATCTGGGTCAGATCGTGCAACTGTGCCTGCCGCTTGTCATCATCGAAGCCTTGCTGCAACAGGTGGTCGACCACTCCACCGAGCCGGACAGTTTCCCCGGCATCAGTGTGATCGTCGGCCTGCTGGTGTATCCGCTGTACACCGCTGCGCTGATTCTGTTCCTCGATGCCCGCAGCCGTGGCGAATCGCCCAGCAACCGCGAGCTGCTGTCGCGTTCGGCCTACCTGTGGCCGCGCTTCGCCTTGCTGACGGCCCTCAATACCCTGCTGATTCTGCTGGGTCTTTCCCTGTACTTCCTGCCGGGCATCTGGCTGATGGTGACCCTGGCCTTCGGCGAATACCTGCTGGTGCTGCGTGGCCTGTCGCCACTGGCGGCGATGAAGGAAAGCCTGCGCCTGACCCGTGGTCACTTCATGCGCATCCTGGTGTGCATCCTGTGCGTGATGGGGCCGTTGTGGCTGCTCAAGGGCGCGACACTGGCGGTCTACCCCGAGCCGCAGAACCCGGTGATTTCGCTGCTGATCGACAGTGCCCACAGCTTCCTGCAACTGTTCACCAGCGTGGTGCTGTTCCGCCTGTTCATGCTGATCGGCGATGTACCGGAAAAAATCGACAGGCCACTCTGACCTTGGGCGACCGCTCGTCAGTCGGGTATGCTCGGGGATAATTTTCGTAACGCGATAAGCCGAGCCATGACCCGACTGCTGCGCTACACCTTGCTGGGATTGTTGATCGCAATTGTCCTGATCGGCCTGACGATTTACAGCCTGACCTGGCGCCCCGGCGCCCGGGAGGTGCTGCCGGTCAGTTGCAGCACCCGGGCACCGACCCTGGCACCTGGCCAGGCGCTGAAGGTCATGACTTGGAACGTCCAGTACCTGGCGGGCAAGCGCTACGTGTTCTGGAACGACCTGGCCAACGGCACCGACGATTCCCCCACCCCCGAAGACATGGCCTTCAGCCTCGATGAAGTGGCGCGGGTGATTCGCGACGAGCAGCCCGACATCGTGCTGCTGCAGGAACTCGACGATGGCGCCAAGGCCAGCGATTACCAGAACCAGCTCAAACTGCTGCATGAACGGGTCGCCGACCTATACCCGTGCAGTGTCTCGGCCTACGACTGGAAGGCTGATTTTGTCCCCGATCCGCATATCTTCGGCAGCGTTGGCCGGCAACTGGCAACCCTGAGCCGCTTTCAGATCGATCACGCCCAGCGCCTGCAATTGCCGGTGGCGAAAGCCAATCTGGTCAGTCGCCAGTTCCAACCGAAAAACGCCTTGCTGGCGGCCTACCTGCCGTTGAACGACGGCGGCCAGGTGGCCGTGCTCAACACTCACCTGGACCGTGTGACGCAACCCGACGAGAACTTGCAAGCGCAGGTCTCGGCCGTGGCCAAGGTCCTCGACAAGTTTGAAAGCCGCGGTACGCCGTGGCTGATCGGTGGCGATTTCAATCTGCTGCCCCTGGGGCAATACCAGCGCCTGCCCGATGAGCAGCGAACGCCCTACTCCGCCGACAGCGCCCTGCATGTGTTGTGGGACAAATACCCGATGATCCCCACCAACAACGAAGCCAGCGGCATCGATCGCGCCCGCTGGCTGACTCACTATCCGAATGACACCGGCCTGAGCGGTCCGGATCGCACCGTCGATTACCTGTTTTACAGCCCGCGTATCAAACGGGTGGAAGCGACGGTCAGGCAGGACGATACCTTGCGGATCTCCGATCACTTGCCGGTGATTGCGCGGTTCCTCCTGCCGGCGTCGCCCTGACGCCTTAAACCTGTGGGAGCGAGCCTGCTCGCGATGACGGCGTCACATTCGATATCAATGTTGACTGACCCGCCGCTATCGCGAGCAGGCTCGCTCCCACAAGGACCTCGCCGAATCCGATATTCAACTCGCCTTCCAATCGTCCGGAATGACCGCAATCACATCGATCTCCATCAACCATTGCGGCTGCCCGAGCCCTGAAATCACCAGCCCGGTGGAGATCGGGAAAACGCCCTTCAACCACTTGCCCACCACCTGATAAACCGGCTCGCGGTAGCGCGGGTCGATGATGTAGGTGGTGGTTTTGACGATATGCGAAAGATCGCTGCCCGCCTCTTCCAGCAGTTGCTTGACGTTTTTCATCGCCTGCTCGGCCTGGGCCGCCGGGTCGCCGAGGCCCACCAGGTTGCCCTCGAAATCGGTGCCGATCTGGCCGCGGACATACACGGTGTTGCCCGCCCGCACGGCCTGGCAAAGGTCGTTATCCAGCGCCTGGTTGGGATAGGTGTCGCGGGTGTTGAACATGCGAATACGCGTGTGAGTAGGCATCGAAAGATTCCCCTGAAAATGGATGGTTGATGGCGGCCTAGCGCTGCGAAGGATCCCGGTACTCGAGGTACTGGCGCTGGGTGGCAATGTGGCCGGCGACGTGCTTGGCGTCGTGCCAGACGCCCCAGATGAAGCTCGACCCGCGCCGCGACAGCCACGGCAGCCCGACAAAATAGATCCCCGGTTCGCTCGACACGCCGCGCTGATGGCGGGGCTTGCCCTTGTCGTCGAAGGTATCGACCTGCAGCCAGCTGTAATCGACGGCGTAGCCGGTCGCCCAGATGATCGAGGTGATGCCCGCTTCGGCCAGATCAAGCTCCAGGATCGGGTTAGTCATGCAATCCGGGTCGGGCAGCATGAACCGGGCTTCAGGCTCTTCCGGCAGATCAAGGCCGTTGCGCGCGACGTAGGCATCCGCCGCATCCAGCAGCGACAGGTAGTTCTCGTCTCCGGCAGCAACGTTCTGCACCAGATCCTGCTGGAAGGTCACCACGCCATCGTTGAAGGATTTGGTCAGACCCACCAGCGTCACGCCTTGCCGGGCGAGTTCGCGGAAGTCGACGGTGTTGCCACCACGGGCACCGCTGACCGCGATGGTCACGTGCTCACGGCCGGGCTGCATGACTTCGGCATCCCAGAGCCCGAGCACCCCCAGCCACCAGCAGAAATCGCGGTTGCGATAGGCCCGGGGCGGACGGTCATGCTGGCCCACCGACAGGTAGACCTGCTTGCCCGCGCGCTGCAATTCATCGGCGATCTGCACCCCGGAAGAGCCGGCTCCCACCACCAGCACGCCACCCTCGGGCAGTTGCTGCGGGTTGAAATACTCGGCTGAGTGAATTTGCTGGATCGGGCTGTCTTTCGGAGCAATCGGCGGAATCACCGGGCGCTGGAACGGACCGGTCGCCGCCACCACGCGATTGGCCTCGATCACACCTTCGGAGGTTTCGATGGTGAAGCCCGGCCGACCAGCGTTGCGTACCACTTTTTTGACTTCGACGCCGGTACGGATCGGCGCTTCGAACTTCTCGGCATAGGCTTCGAAATAAGCCGCCACGCGATCCTTGGAGGCGAAGGCATCGGGTTCGAGGTCTTCGAAGGCCAGGCCGGGGAAGCGGTCATGCCAGACCGGGCCGTTGGCCACCAGGGAATCCCAGCGCCCGGTGCGCCAGGCTTCAGCAATGCGGTTGCGCTCCAGAACCAGGTGCGGAACGCCCAGCTTGCTCAAGTGCTCACTCATGGCGACGCCAGCCTGGCCGGCTCCGACAACAAGCGTATCTATTTCTATCTTTTTAGTTGTCATGCTTGTGTCCTTCATAGAGGCGAATATGGCGCACCAAATCGCGACGGATCAGCCGTTAAATAAACAAGTTCCGCAGTTTTAACTTTGCTGGCGGGGTGCATTTATTGTGTTCAGTAAATGCAAATAGCGAAAATATGATTTTTGTAGTTGTTGCCCATGAAAAAACTAACTAACCGCAAAACTGGATATTCAATTGATCTTGTGGGAGCGAGCCTGCTCGCGATGCTCTCAAGAACATCGCATTTAACCAGCAAGCTCGCGTTATCGTTGACGACCATCGCGAGCAGGCTCGCTCCTACAGTTATTGTTTAAAGCACGCCAATTTCCTGGGCTGTTCTATCCACGGCAATCTTGGTCTTGGAAACAAGTTCGTCAATTTCACCCCGGGTCGCGATCAATGCCGGGGCCATGATCATCCGGCCCATCGTCGAGCGAATGATCACTCCCTCCTCGAAACCGATGGTGCGGCAGCGCCAGGCGATATCGCCCTCGTTGTCGAAGCGCTTGCGGGTCGCCTTGTCCTGCGCGAACTGCAACGCGGCCACCAGCCCCGTCCCCTGGATCTCACCCACCAGCGGATGATTGCCAAACACCTCGCGCAGGCACTGCTGCAAATAAGGACCGGTGTCGGTTTTCACCTGGGTGACCACGCCTTCATCGCGCAGTGCCGTGAGGTTGGCGATCGCGACCGCAGCGGCCACCGGGTGGCCGGAATAGGTCAGGCCGTGGGCAAAGACACCGCCCTGATCGACCAGCACCTGGGCCATGCGCCGGCTCAGGATCAGGCCGCCCATGGGGATGTAGCCCGAGGTCAGGCCCTTGGCAATGGACAGGGTGTCCGGCTCGAAATCGAAGTGCTGGTGGGCGAACCACTCGCCGGTACGCCCGAAGCCACCGATCACCTCGTCCGCACACAGCAGCACGTCGTACTTGCGGCAGATGCGCTGAATTTCCGGCCAGTAGCTTTCCGGCGGGAAGATCATGCCGCCGGCGCCCTGGAACGGCTCGGCGACGAAAGCCGCGACGTTCTCGGCGCCCAGTTCGAGAATTTTGCTTTCCAACTGCTGTGCTGCACGCAGGCCAAACTCCGCCGGAGTCAGATCACCCTCATGAGCGAACCAGTAGGGTTCATCGATGTGCGCGACATCGGGAATCACACCCCCCATGTCGTGCATGAATTTCATGCCGCCCAGCGCGGTGGCGCCCAGGGTAGAGCCGTGATAACCGTTCCAGCGACCGATCATGATCTTCTTCTGCGGCTTGCCGAGAATCTGCCAGTAGCGGCGTACCGTGCGGATCAGCACCTCGTTGGCTTCGGAACCGGAGTTGGTGTAGATCGCATGGCTGTAATGCTTGGGCAGCAGGCTGAACAGCAGCTCGGAAAGCTCGACCACTGCCGGGTGGGTGGTGTGGAAGAACATGTTGTAGTACGGCAACTGCTCCAGCTGGCGGGTCGCCGCGGCGGCGAGATCCTTGCGACCGTAGCCCAGATTGGTACACCACAGGCCGGACATGCCATCGAGGTAGCGATTGCCGTCGTTGTCCCACAGGTGCAGGCGTGAACCACCGACGATGACGCGCGGGCCTTCGGCATTCAGCGCCTTCTGATCGAGAAAGGCGTGAATGTGGTGGGCGGCGTCGCCGGCCTGATAGTCGCTGGTTTCGCGCTGGGGTTTGTAGTCAGTTGTCATCGTGTTCTCCTGATGGAATGAAGATCCTGCTCGTCCCTGAGCACGCTCGGCGGATTGAGCGGTTTAACGTGCCGCCCAGGCGTTGAAGCGTTCCTCGAGTTCTTCGCCGTGATCGACCCAGAACGTGGCATCCACCAGTTGCCCTTCGGCCAGATTGGCCTGGGCAGTGGGCAGCTGGGCCAGGGTGTCGGCCGGCAGCTGCGCCAGCACATCCTTGCGGATCGGGCCGTAGGGGATCTGGGTCGAGAAGGATTTCTGCCCGCTCGCCTGACTGGCGAATACGATGAAGCGCTCGGCCAGCGCCTTGTTCGGGCTGCCACGAACGATTGCCCAGTGGTCAGGATCGTAAAGGTGGCCGTTCCAGGAGATCGCCAGTTTCGAGCCTTCCTTTTGCGCCACTGCGATACGCCCGTTGTAGGCGGCAGACATCACCACGTCACCGGCTGTGAGCCATTGAGGCGGTTGTGCTCCGGCCTCCCACCACTGGATCGAGGGCTTGATCTGGTCAAGCTTGCGGAAAGCCCGATCCACGCCTTCCTTGGTGCCCAGCACCTTGTAGAGGTCTGCCTGTTTGACGCCATCGGCGAGCAGCGCCACTTCCAGCGTGTATTTGGCGCCTTTGCGCAGGCCGCGCTTGCCCGGATACTGCTGCAGATCCCACAGCGCAGCCCAGGATGTCGGCGCCGCGCCTACCTTGCTCGAGTTGTAGGCGAGCACCATCGACCATACGTAACTGGCCACCCCGCACTCGCTCACCGCACCTGGCAAGTAATTGCCGGCTTCGCCGATCAGCGCCGGGTTCAGTTTCTCGAATAAACCCTCTTCACATCCGCGCAGCAGTTCGGGGCTTTCAACTTCGACAACATCCCAACTGACCTGACCCACATCCACCATGGCTTTGACTTTGGAAAGTTCGCCACTGTATTCGCCGACTACAACTTTGCCGGCGCCACTTTTTTCGAAGGGTTTGAAATAGGCGCCCTCTTGCGCGGCCTTTGTCGCTCCACCAAACGAAATAACCGTCAGGCTTTCAGAATGAGCAGCGACCGGGACTGTGAATACAAGTAACGCGGTTAATCCAGTGAACGCTGTAACGCTTGAAGACGAATACTTGAACATAGAAGCTCCCTCACTTTTTAGTTGTGATTAGTTACTGAGGCAGTCACGACCACGCGGCCGTAAATACGCGAATGACAATCCGCGCGAGGACATCTTGTTGTTTTTGATTCGCACCCTCTTCAAGTGAGCGGCCAGAGGTCGAACACGCTACGCTTGCTGCCCGCCTGCCAGGGTGGTCGGCTTGTTTGCGGAGGATGTAGAGATAGTGCGGCAACCGTGCGCAGAGGAAAATTATTAAAAATATGCTCGGGACATAAGAAAAAACTGGGCAAGGGCCCAACCAGCCCGGAACCGGCATAAGGTAAGGTTCAGTCACGCATTCGCGCGACCGCAGCCATCCTGGCTTTCACCGCGAACAAGAACACAAAGAGGTGCGTGTGGCTTCCTATACCTTGCGGCAACTCAAGTACTTCGTGACCACGGTCGAGGCCGGCAGCGTGGCGGAGGCGTCGAGGCAGCTGTATATCGCGCAACCGTCGGTGTCGACGGCGATCAAGAGCCTGGAAGAGTCATTCAACGTCCAGCTGTTCATCCGCCACCATGCCCAGGGCGTTTCCCTGACGCCCACCGGCACACGCTTCTACCACAAGGCCCAGGAGCTGCTGCGAATGGCCCGGGAGTTCGAGCAGAACGCGCTGGCGGATAACGACACGGTGTCCGGGCAAATCGACATCGGCTGCTTCGAGACCGTCGCCCCGCTGTATCTGCCACAGCTCATCGCCGGCTTTCGCAAACTCTACCCGGGCGTGGACATCCGCATTCGCGACGGCGAGCAGCAGGATCTGGTGCAAGGCTTGACCGCCGGCACTTTCGACGTGGCCTTTCTCTACGATCACGGGCTCGACAGCACCATAGAAACCACGCCACTGATGCCACCGCAAAAGCCCTATGTCCTGCTGCCTGAAGGCCACCGCTTTGCCGACCAGAAAGAGGTTTCGCTGAGGGATCTGTGCGGCGAGCCGATGATTCTTCTCGATGTGCAACCGAGCCGAACCTACTTTGTCAGCCTGTTCCACGAGCTGGAACTGACGCCGAACATCGTGTTCAGCTCGCCTTCGATCGAGATGGTGCGGGGCATGGTCGGCCAGGGATTCGGGTTCTCGATCCTGGTGACCCGCCCGCATTCGGAATGCACTTACGACGGGAAAAAGGTCGTCACTGTCGATATAAAGGAACCGGTATCAACCTCCGGCCTGGCGTCCGCCCGCCTCAAGCGCAATCAACTGACCAAGCCTGCGCAATTGTTCGTGGACTTTTGCCGGGAGCAGTTGAGCCAGAAGGTTGCCAGGCAAAACCAACCCTGACCCGGCCCCAAAAAAACCAGGCAGCGCACTCCCTTTGCAGGAGCGAGCCTGCTCGCGATGGACGTCAACGATAACGCGTGCTGCCTGAATGACTGCGCTGTCTGAGCGTTTTTCGCGAGCAGGCTCGCTCCTACAAGGTCGCGGGAAACCCGCAAACCGTTCGCGTCCTTAATCACACAGGTAGTCCGCCAACCGAATCAGCATCGCATCACAGCCTGCCAACTGCTCCAGCGCAATGAACTCGTCAGGCTTGTGCCCCTGATCCATGCTGCCCGGGCCGCAGACCACCGTGGGGATTCCGGCCTGGTCGAACAGACCGCCCTCGGTGCCAAAGGCCACTGTGCCAAAATCCGAAGACTGGCTTAGGATCGCCAGCAGGCGCGCCGCCTCGCTCTCGGGCGAGGTCGCCAGACCGGGGTAGGCACTCAGCGGGCGCAGCTTGATGTCGGTGTCCGCCTGCACCGCCCGCATCCTGGGCAGCAGCTGCTCCTCGGCATAAGCCTGCAACTGGCTGGCCACCTGCTGGGCATCGAAGTTCGGCAAAGCCCTCACTTCAAAATCGAACTCGCATTCGGCAGGCACAATGTTCAGCGCCCTGCCCCCTTTGATCACCCCTGTTTGCACCGTGGAATACGGCGGATCAAAACGCGAGTCATGGTGATCGGGATGAGCGAGTTGCTCACCGATGGCGCCCAGCCGGCCAATGAGCTGCGCGGCATATTCGATCGCATTGACCCCGTAGGGCGCATAAGCCGAATGGCAGGCGGCACCGCGCACTTCGCAGCGCATCGCCAGCTTGCCCTTGTGACCGAGCACGGGTTTGAGTTCAGTCGGCTCGCCGATCAGACAAAGCGCGGGTTTGTACGGCCGCTTCTGCAACTCGGCAAGCATCGGCCGGACACCCAGGCACCCCACTTCTTCATCGTAGGAAAACGCCAGGTGCACCGGCACCCGAAGCGGGCGCTGCACAAAGGCCGGCACTGCCGCGAGCACCGAGGCGATAAAGCCTTTCATGTCCGCCGTGCCGCGCCCGTAGAGGCGTCCGTCCTTTTCGCTCAGACGAAACGGATCGACCGTCCAGGCCTGCCCGTCGACCGGCACCACATCGGTGTGTCCCGACAGCACCACGCCACCGGACGTGAGCGGGCCGATGCTGGCAAACAGATTGGCCTTGGTGCCTTCGTCGTTGAAGAACAATTCGCTCTGTACGCCATGCCCGGCCAGGTAAGTCTCGATGAAGCGAATCAGTTGCAGATTGGAGTCGCGACTGACGGTGGCGAAGCCAATCAAGCGCTCCAGCAAGTCGCGGCTGGAGACCTCACTCATCCCCAGGCACTCCGTAGCTTGGCGCCGCCGTCGGGTTGAGTGCGCGGGTCAGGTAATCCTGCATTTGCGGTCGATATGCCTGCCACAGCCAGTGCAGTTGGCCGATCGGGTCTTCCTCGGCCCAGTCGACCCGCAAGTCGATGATGGGCCAGGTGTAATCGCCGACCACTTTCAGCGCCGCGGAATGAACCGGCCCGGCCTCGCCACCGGCGGCCATGGCCGCCTGCATCGCCGCCAACAAGCGATCCGCCAGTTGTCCAGGCTCGGCCTCGAACGCCGCGACCATGGCTTCGATCACGCGCACATCGCTGAGCAGATTGCCTGCCGCGACACACTGTTCGCCTTTCACGGCGTTGTGCACACCCAGCGACTCCTTGCCGCTGAAACAGGCAATTCGCCCCGACGCGTCAATCACCGTGACCTGCCGGTACTGGCTCCAGCCATTGGACGTCAGCGCCTTGTCCAGCGCCGCCTCGGCCTCCAGGTGCTGATGCTCCAGCAGATCCAGAATCTGCGGCCCCAACGCCGGCAGCGTGATGTTCTGCGTGGACACCGCACCGACCCCCGCCCGCGCCCAAGGGCAACGCGCACCGACCGCAATGCTCGAAGAGCTGATGGCAATACCGAGCTGCCCGGTTTCAGGGCAGCGCCCGATAATTGAGAACGTCATGGCTCACTCCTTGGATTTGCTGTGCAGGTGGATTTGTATTCTGTTCATGCACGGGAAAGGGAGAAAGCAGGTTTTTTGTGGCTTTGGGGAAGGAAAAAAATGGGTAGCGCTGGTTGGATACCTGTAGGAGCGAGCTTGCTCGCGATGAACCCGAGAACGCCGAGGGGTGTCAGGTTTCCAGCGTTACCGTTGACGTTCATCGCGAGCAAGCTCGCTCCTACAGGGTCAGGGTTACTTGCGCGGCTTGGCGCGGGCAGTGGCTTCAGCCACCAATGGATCATCCGGCCAATAATGTTTGGGATACCGCCCTTTCAAGTCCTTCTTTACCTCGGCGTAGGTACTGCGCCAGAAGTTCGCCAGATCCTGGGTCACCTGCACCGGGCGCCGTGCCGGGGACAGCAGGTGCAGCTTGACCACTTGCCGGCCACCGGCGATGCGTGGGGTTTCTGCCAGGCCGAACAGCTCCTGCAAGCGCACCGCCAGAATTGGCGGTTGCTCGCTGTAATCCAGGCGAATCGATGAGCCCGATGGCACGCTCAGATGGTGGGGTGCCTGTTCGTCGAGCCGTTGCGGCAACGGCCACGGCAGCAGGTTGTGGACGATGCTGGATAAGTCGAGATTGGCGAAATGACTGAGCCGCGAGACTTTGCCCAGGTACGGCATCAGCCAGTGTTCGAGGTTTTTCAGTAATGCGGTGTCGCTGACATCCGGCCATTCGCTGTCGCCCTTACCGTCCAGATCCAGTTGGCGCAACAGTGCGACCCGTGCCTGCCACTGCCGCAGTTCCGGTGTCCATGGCAATAACTCCAGGCCCTTGCGCCGCACCAGATTCACCAGTGCCTGACTGCGGGCGGTTTCGTCGAGGCCGGTCAGCGGTTCGCGGCTGAGGATCAGCTCGCCGACCTTGCGCTGTCGCTCGGCACGCAATACGCCTTCGCGCTCGTCCCAATCCAGCTGATCGACGCAGCGCACCTGCTCGGCGAGCACCGAGTCGAACAGCGTCGGGTCGAAATCCGTCGCCAGGTAAATCCGCTCCTCACGCTGGCCCTGACAGCTGCCGAGGTCGGCGATGACCAGCCAGGGTTGCTTCATCAGGCTGTCGGCTTCGGTGAACAGCGCAGCACGACCATTGGCCAGGCGATACTCGGCGCCCCCGGCACGGCGCTGCTGGGCGACACGATCGGGATAGGCCAGCGCCAGCAAGGCACCCAGCCAGCGCGGATGATCCGGATCACTCACCGGCTGTGCCGCCTTGCCACGCAGATACCCGCGATACTGCCGCGCCAGTTGCCGCGCACGCTGAACCCCGCCCTGGGCAGCACGAGCGGCCCGTTCTTCGCCGGACAACAGCACCAGGCGACTGTGCAGATCGGCACCGGCACCGCGCAAAATATCGCGCTCGTCGAGCAGCGCCGCGACATCGCAAGCCATGTCCGCCAATCCCAGCGCCTGCCCGCGCAACAGCAAATGGGCGATACGGGGATGCGCCGGCAATTCGGCCATGGCCTGACCGTGGCGAGTCAGGGTCTCGCCCTCCAGTGCGCCCAGGCGTTCGAGCAGATCCTGTGCCTGTGCATACGCGGCAGCGGGCGGCACATCGAGCCAGACCAGTTGCCCGGGCGACACGCCCCAGCGGCCGAGCTGCAACGCCAGCCCGGCGAGATCCGCGGAAAGAATTTCCGCACTGCCATAGGCCGCCAGTTGCTCGTGCTGATCCTGCGACCACAGGCGATAACACACGCCCGGCTCCAGGCGCCCGGCCCGACCGGCGCGTTGCGTGGCGCTGGCCCTGGAAATCCGCTGCGTGTCGAGGCGGGTCATGCCGCTGCCGGGATCGAAGCGCGGCACTCGCGCCAGCCCGGCATCGACCACCACGCGCACGCCGTCGATGGTCAGGCTGGTCTCGGCAATGTTGGTGGCCAGCACCACTTTGCGCTTGCCTGCCGGCGCCGGATCGATCGCCGCCCGTTGCGCGGCCAGGTCCAGTTCACCGTGCAGCGGGCACAGCAACACCTGAGGGCTGTCGCCCAGCGCGTCGGCCAGTTGCTGATGCACACGACGGATTTCCGCCTGCCCCGGCAGAAACACCAGCACACTGCCGGTTTCGTCGTGCAAGGCTTCGAGGATGGTTTGCACCAACCGTGGCTCGATGAATTCACCGGCCTGGAACGGCCGGCCCCAGCGCATCGCCACCGGGTACATGCGGCCTTCGCTGCGCAGGATCGGCGCATCGTCCAGCAAACCGGCCAGGCGTTCACCTTCCAGGGTTGCCGACATCAACAGGATTTTCAGCGGTTGATCGTCACGCAACAGCTCCCGGCCATTGAGGCTCAGGGCCAGGGCCAGATCGGCGTCAAGGCTGCGTTCGTGGAATTCGTCGAAGATCAGCAGACCCACGCCTTCCAGCGCCGGATCGTCCTGCAAGCGCCGGGTGAGGATGCCCTCGGTGACGACTTCGATACGGGTATTGGGGCCGACCTTGCTGTCGAGCCGAATGCGATAGCCCACGGTTTCGCCGACCTTCTCGCCCAATTCACTGGCCAGCCGTTCCGCCGCCGCCCGCGCTGCCAGGCGGCGCGGTTCGAGCATCAGGATGGTCTGCCCGGCCAGCCACGGTTCATCGAGCAAGGCCAGCGGCACGCGGGTGGTTTTACCGGCGCCGGGCGGCGCTTCGAGCACGGCTTCGTGGCGTGTCGCGAGGGCTTCACGCAGGGCGGGTAAAACTTCATCGATCGGCAAAGAAATCATGCTGGCTCCCAAACAGAGCGGCGAGTATAACGGCGAACTGCCAGGCGTTCGTCAGGGTCTTAATTCATACCGACGACGTTTCGTTTCGAGATTACCCAAGGAGA
Source organism: Pseudomonas putida (assembly GCF_050989985.1). GTDB lineage: Bacteria > Pseudomonadota > Gammaproteobacteria > Pseudomonadales > Pseudomonadaceae > Aquipseudomonas > Aquipseudomonas putida_AI. Next base: position 739,022 of record NZ_CP158815.1, on the reverse strand, counting down.
TTTCATATGCGTGCTCCCTTTCGCCTGATTGGCGGTGTATTGATCGCAACACTTCTGACCCAAGTGACCGCGTGCGGCTCGATTTTCTACCCCGATCGCCGTGGCCAGATCGACGGCAAGATCGACCCGGCCATTGCCGTGCTCGATGCCGTGGGCCTGCTGTTCTACATCATCCCCGGCCTGATCGCCTTTGCCGTGGACTTCGCCACTGGCGCGATTTACTTCGCTCCAGGCGAGACCGCCTACGTGGCCCCGGAAAAACTCAAGGAAGCCATCGGTGCCGACGGCAAGGTCGATAACCTCAAGTTGCAGACTATTCTGGAACGTGAAACAGGCCGCAGCCTCCCGCTGGATGACCCGCGCCTGATCCAGCACAAGGGCAGCACCCAGCAACTGGCCACGCTTGGCCTGCAACCTGCCGCGTAATCGGTGCACATAAAGGAATAACCGCACTCATGATCTCCAGCTCCGAACACGCCCGCCTGCTGCGGCTGGCGACCCGTGCCTCGGTGGCGGTGGCCTGCACGCTGGTCATCGCCAAAGCTATCGCCTGGTGGCTGAGCGGATCGGTGAGCATGCTCGCCGGGCTCACCGACTCGGCGCTCGACGGCGTGACGTCCCTGCTCAACCTGCTGGCGGTGCATTACGCCTTGCGCCCGGCCGATGACGATCATCGTTACGGGCATGGCAAGGCCGAGTCGCTGGCCGGCATGGCGCAGGCGCTGTTCATCGGTGGCAGTGCGGTGCTGATTGCGTTGCAGGCGTTCGAGCGGATCAAGCATCCGGAACCGGTGGGCGCGCCGTGGGTCAGCATCGCGGTGATTGTGTTCTCGCTGGGCCTGACCCTGGCGCTGTTGATGTTTCAACATCGCGTGGTCAAGGCCACCGGCTCCAACGCGGTGCGGGCCGACTCCCTGCATTACCGCTCGGACATGTTGCTCAACGGCAGCATTCTGGTGGCGCTGGTGCTCGCCAGTTTTGGCCTGCATCAGGTGGATGCCTGGTTCGGCCTGGGGATCGCGGTGTACATCCTCTGGAGCGCCGTGCAAATCGCCCGGGAAAGCTTCGCGGTGCTGATGGATGAAGAACTGCCGCCGGATGTCAGCCAGCACATGCTGGAGCTGGCGTGCAGCGTGCCGGGGGTTCTGGGCGCCCATGACTTGCGCACCCGGATTTCCGGCAACCAGTGGTTTGTGCAATTGCACCTTGAGCTGCCCGGTGAGCTGACGCTATCGGTGGCCCACGGCATCAGCGACCAGGCCGCCGATGCGATTCACGCCGCCTACCCGCGGGCCGAAGTGCTGGTGCACGCCGACCCGCAGGAAGTGGTGAAAGCCGCCAGGGCTCAGAACGACACGCGATAGCCGCGAGAGCTCAGGCAACCGCCCTGGGCCTGACGGTAGGTTTGCACCACCTGCGGATCCGGTTGATAGGTGTCCACCCGCGGGTCGAAACCACTCTGTTCGACCGCATAGCGATAGCAGTCGTAGCCATCCTGATTGACTTGCTCGGGCGTCTGGCCGTTGGTTGGGTAAGCCTCCACGTCAATACCATTGGCGCTCGCCATCGGTTGGCCGGGCGGCTCGACCACCATGTAGTCCTGAGTGCTTTCCTGATAGGCGTAATAGGAGCCCGCCGCCAGGAACAACACCGAACCGCCGATCAGGACCTGTTGGGCGTAATCAGGCAGGTATTGAACGCGGATCCCACGCGGTGGTTGCACCACCACATAACGCTGGCCCTGCGGGCGATACCAGTAGCCACCGGAGTAGAAATAATCACGACCGCCATAGGGCACGCGGTAGTCGCGCTCCGGGAAACGATCGATCACATACCCCGGCTGATACCTCGGACCGGGTCCCCAGCCATTGCCGTGACCGCTGGGGCGACCCTGCCAATGGTTGTCATTGGAAGGCGCACCGATATAGCCGCCCCACTGCTGGTTTGGATAATTGTTCCGTGGCTGGTCCTGATAGTAGCCACGCCGTGGCGGCTGGGTCTGTTGCACGGCGTCGGGACGTGGCTGGATCGGCAGGTCATTGGCCGGCAGTTGCGGTGGAGGTGGCGGCGAGCGAATCGGGTTGTTGAAGTCGGGCTGCGGACGGCTCTGCCATTGGCCGTTGTTCTGATTCTGGCCATTGTTCTGACGACCGTCGCGCTCGAACTGGCGGCTGTTATCCCCGCGAATGATGTCGTTGTTCTGCTGGCGCGGCTGATTGTTGCCACCACGGCCCTGATTGCCGCCCTGATGACCACCATCGCCGTGCTGCCCGCCATCGGGGCCACGGTTCTGCTCGTCGGCGAGCGACGGCGCAGTGACACTCAAACACAACAAACCAACACCGGCCAAACGCCAGATGCGCGACTTCATGCTGTTCCTCACTGAGGGTATGGATTCTGTAGGAGCGAGCCTGCTCGCGATGGACTCAAACGCGACGCGTTTATTCAGGAAGCACGCGTTATCGTTAACGACCATCGCGAGCAGGCTCGCTCCTACAATGAAGCGAACCGCGTTTGTACATAAGACTGGAAATGCATGGGCCGGTTCTGCATCAGGTTATCAGTCGCGCAACTTATTTATTGAGGGCTGCTCTTTAATTCAGCGCATCAAATTTTGGGCAAAGAAAAAGGGGAGACCCGTCGGCCTCCCCTTGAGAACTTCGTCCGTGCTCGACGCTTTTGACGTCGGCTCACCTCACGCCGTCTTCTGGACAGTGTGTAGCTCGGGGGCCGGCTCATCCCCTGTGGGGGTGGCGACCGCAGCTGGCCTGTTTGGGCGAGCCGCACTGGACTGTTTGTCCGAGCAGTGATTCTGGTGATAAGAATAGGCCCGGAGCGCCGGCAGAGGATTGCGAAGATTGCTCAAATAAACATTACTTGCGCAATTTTTAACCCTGGATAGATAATCTGCCGCAATAGTTACAACAAGGAACTGTTTGATGAGCAAACTCGACCGATACGACCTGAGCATTTTGGCTGAATTGCAGCGTGACGCGCGCATTTCCAATCAGGAGCTGGCCGAACGCATCGGTCTGTCACCTTCACCCTGCTCGCGTCGGGTCAAGCAACTGGAAGACGACGGCTACATTTCCCGCCAGGTCGCCCTGCTCGACCGCAAGATGCTGGGCCTGAGCCTGACCGCGTACGTGCTGATCGGCATGGACCGACACACCCCGGAGCGTTTCGAGAACTTCGAAGCGGCCATCCGCACCTTGCCACAGGTGCTCGAATGCAGCCTGGTCACCGGGATGGATGCCGACTATCAGCTCAAGGTCGTGGTGCCGGACATGGACCACTACCAGAAACTGCTGCTGGGTCACCTGACGCGAATTGAAGGCGTGACCAGTGTGCGCTCCAGCTTTGTGTTGAACCAGGTGCTCAACAGCACAGAACTGCCGCTGACTCATCTGCGCAACTGACACATCACCTGTAGGAGCGAGCTTGCTCGCGATGGTCGTCAACGATAACGCGTGCTTCCCGATTGAACGCGTAGTCTTCAAATCCATCGCGAGCAAGCTCGCTCCTACAGTTTGAGGCAGACCGACGAATAGCTGCGACACACCGCCGCAGGCCAGCACTGCACCCGCCCGCCATGCCTTATACTCGCCGCGCCCTTTTAGCCCCGCCCGCGCTGGAGTTGTCCAATGGATCCTGCAGTATTCGAAGAGTGGATGATGACCGGACTGGTCAGCATCCTGATCATTTTCATGGGTTTTATCGTCTGGGATCTGGCGAAGAAATCCAAGGCCGGGCGCTTTGGCTCGTTCATCCTGTTCTTCGTTCTCGGCCTGGGCGTCGCGGCATTCGTGATCAAAAGCGTGGTCATCGGCCTGATCGAAACCGGCACGCTATAAGCGCGCCGGCACTTCTTTCCACTGGCCCTGATCAAGCCCTTCGATCGTCCAGTCACCGATCCTGACCCGCACCAGCCGCAACGTCGGCAAGCCGACTGCCGCCGTCATGCGCCGCACTTGCCGGTTGCGACCTTCGCGAATCACCAGTTCCAGCCAACTCGTCGGCACGCTTTTGCGAAAACGCACCGGCGGATTGCGCGGCCACAGTTCAGGCTCGTCCAGCTGCCGCGCTTCGGCGGGCAGGGTCATGCCGTCGTTCAACTCCACGCCATCACGCAAGCGCTGTAACTGCTCGGCGCTCGGTTCGCCTTCGACCTGCACCCAATAAGTCTTGGCCAGCTTGTGTTTCGGGTCGGCAATGCGCGCCTGAAGCTGACCGTCGTTGGTCAGCAGCAGCAACCCTTCGCTGTCACGGTCCAGCCGCCCTGCCGGGTAGATTCCCGGAACATCGATGAAGTCCTTGAGCGTCGCCCGCCCTTCGCCATCGCTGAATTGCGTCAGCACATCGAATGGCTTGTTGAACAGGATCAACTTCGGCTCGGCCGGCGGCGCCTTGGCGACACGGCGTGGAGCTGAGGATGGTGAAGAAGGTTTCGCACCGGGACGGCGGGAAACAGGTCGTTGGGGACGGGACATGGGAAAGGAACATCTAACGGTCAGGGCTGCTAATGCTAGTAGCCCGACCGTTAAATGACCATCGGCAAATCAGCGGAACGGCGGTTCGTCGAAGCTGCGCAGTTTGCGCGAGTGCAGCGAGTTGAGCTCGGTGCGCAACAGGTCCACAGCTTCCAGGCCGATCTTCAAGTGCTGGCTGACCGCGCGTTCATAGAAGGCGTTGGCCGAGCCCGGCAGCTTGATTTCACTGTGCAGCGGCTTGTCCGAGACGCAGAGCAAAGTGCCGTAAGGCACCCGCAAGCGATAACCCTGGGCGGCGATGGTGCCGCTTTCCATGTCCACCGCCACGGCGCGGGACAAGTTGATCAGCGGACGCTCCTGGGCCCAGCGCAGCTCCCAGTTACGGTCGTCGTAAGTCAGCACGGTACCGGTGCGCAGGCGTTTTTTCAGTTCGTCGCCCTTCTCGCCGGTGATGTTCGCCGCCGCCTGCTGCAAGGCCATCTGGACTTCAGCCAGGGCCGGGATCGGAATGTTCGGCGGCACCACGCGATCGAGAATCCCGTCGCGGCGCATGTAAGCGTGTGCCAGCACGTAGTCGCCGATGGTTTGCGACTGACGCAAGCCGCCACAGTGGCCAATCATCAACCAGCAATGCGGACGCAACACCGCCAGGTGGTCGGTGATGTTCTTGGCGTTGGACGGGCCGACGCCGATGTTCACCAGCGTCACGCCGTGGCCATCGGTGGCGATCAGGTGATAGGCCGGCATCTGGTATCGGTGCCAGACCACACCGGCGGCGATCGCCGAGGCTTCGCCGTGGTCCATGCTCTTTTCGATGATCACGTTGCCCGGCAACACCATGCGCACAAAACGCGGATCGCTGCGCAGACGTTCCAGGCCATGGACGATGAACTGGTCGACATAGCGGTGGTAGTTGGTCAGCAGAATCCACGGCTGTACGTGGCGCCAGTCGCTGCCGGTGTAATGCACCAGACGGCGCAGGGAGAAATCCACCCGCGCCGCGTCGAACAAGGCCAGGGGCAGCGGATCAGTGTTCTCCCAATCGTACAGGCCATCGGCAATGCCATCGCTCGCGGCCGACAGGTCGGTACTCGGGAATACCCGCGCCAGCACCGCAGCGGTGACGCCGGAGCCGGCCAGCTCATCGCCCTGCTCGACCACGTACGGATAAGGGATGTTCTGCTCGCTGATACCGACTTCCACGGTCACGGTGAAGTCGTGCATCAGCGGTACCAGCTGTTCGAGCAGGTACTTACGGAAAGCGGTGGGATGAGTGACGGTGACCCGGTAGGTACCCGGCAGCTGGACCTTGGCATAAGCGCGAGTGGTCTGCGGGACTTCGCCCTGGCAGTGGTAGGTCAGGCGCAGCTCGGGATAACGAAACATCGCCCGCTGCTCGGCGTCCGGCTCGATACGATCCTTGAGATAGCGCTTGAGCGCCTGACTCAGCGCGGTGGTGGCACGGTTATGGAGATACGCAAGCTGATCCACGGCTTGCTCGGCGGTTTGAACGACAATAAAAGCTTCGGTCACGATCAGCATCCTGTGTTCTGACTTGCAGAGCTTCATCTTGCCTGCATCGTCGCTTCACGGGAACAGTGGTGTGCTGGATGCGCCTCAATATATGAGACACAGATAAACCCTGTGGGAGCGGGCTTGCCCGCGATAGCGGTGTGTCAGGCACCGAAGATGGTGACTGCACATCCGTCATCGCGGGCAAGCCCGCTCCCACAGGGGCCGCGTTGTTCAGAAGCCTTGCGGCGTCGACCGGGCGACAATCGCCTCAACATCCAGCCCACGCGGCAACGCCCCGTAAACCCGGCCACCGCCATTCAGACGACTGGCAATAAACCCGTCACTCACCGCCGAATTACCCGCCTCCAGCAACAGCTTGGCCTGAAGCCCCAGGGCAATGTCTTCAGTCAGCTGCCGGGCGCGATACTGAATGTCACCGGTGTCCTTGAACGCCGCCTGCAACTGGCTGATGTGCGCCGCCAGGCGCTTGTCGCCATGACCGTCGCCCATCTCGCTGAACAGCGCATCGAGCACGCCTGGCTCTTTCGACAGGGCACGCAATACGTCCAGGCATTGCACGTTGCCTGAACCTTCCCAAGTCGAATTGACCGGCGCTTCGCGGTACAGCCTCGGCAGGATGCTGTCTTCAACATAGCCCGCACCGCCCATGCATTCAGCAGCTTCGTTGATCATTGCTGGCGCCCGCTTGCAGATCCAGTACTTGCCCACCGCCGTCACCAGCCGCGCGAATTTCGCCTCCTGCGAATCATCCAGATGATCCAGCGCCCGGCCCATGCGCAGGCTCAAGGCCAGTGCCGCTTCGCTTTCCAGCGCCAGGTCGGCCAGCACGTTCTGCATCAATGGCTGTTCGCTGAGCCGCTTGCCGCCGACCGAACGGTGCGCACAGTGATGGCTGGCCTGGGTCAATGCCTGGCGCATCAAGGCACTGGAACCGACCATGCAATCGAAACGGGTCATGGCGACCATTTCAATGATGGTCGGCACACCGCGCCCTTCTTCGCCGACCATCCACGCCAGGGCGCCGCGGAACTCCACCTCGCTGGAGGCGTTGGAGCAGTTGCCCAGCTTGTTCTTCAACCGCTGGATATAAAACTGGTTGCGCGTGTCATCCGGGCGATGGCGCGGCAGCAGGAAACAGGTCAGGCCTTTGTCGGTCTGGGCCAGGGTCAGGAAAGCGTCGCACATCGGCGCCGAACAGAACCATTTGTGCCCCACCAGCTCATAGGCCTGGCCGGGACCACCGGCTCCCACCGGGAATGCCTTGGTGGTGTTGGCCCGCACATCGGTGCCGCCCTGCTTCTCGGTCATGGCCATGCCGATGGTCACGCCGGCCTTGTATGCCATGCCGACGTTGCGCGGGTCGTATTCGGTTGAGAGGATCTTCGACAGCCATTTTTCAGCCAGATCCGGTTGCAGGCGCATCGCCGGGACGCTGGCAAAGGTCATGGTCAACGGACAGCCGCTGCCGGCCTCGGCCTGACTGTGCAAATACGTCATGGAGGCGCGGGCGACATGGGCGCCGTCCTGCGGATGCGCCCAGGGCAGAGAGGTCAGGCCATGTTCGATGGCCGTGCGCATCAATTGGTGATAGGCGGGATGAAATTCCACCAGGTCGATCCGATGGCCATAACGGTCGTGGCTGTTGAACACCGGCTTGTTCTGATTGGCCAGAAACCCCGCTTCCATCAGCGGCCCGCCGGCCAGAGCGCCATACGCCTCGATCCGCGACTCGGCCCAACCGGCTCCGAAGCGCCGCGACCACTCCTGCAATGGCAAATCAATGCGATACAGGTTGGCGCCATCCAGCGAGGGTGGCTGATTGGTCACTTCGTGGGTTTCGGCGAACTGATGCAGGTTCATGGCGGGGCTCCTTTGGTCAGCCAAGGGACTTCAGTTAAGCACCGCGCCCTGGCCGAACAAAGTGTCATACCTGCCTAACTGCCGGCGCTTTCGCCCTGTTGCGAGCAGAGCACACGGCGATAGAGCGCCGCCTGCAAATCTTCGAATTTCACCGGTTTGCTCAAATAATCGATCAGCGCACCGGTCGGACAGCGCTCTCGATTCACACTCAGGGCAATCACGAACACCGGCAGCTCGGCGCAACCGGGTAACGCACGGATCTGACAACAGATCGACTCGCCTTCCTGCGCCGGCAACTGACAATCGAGCAGCACGGCATCGAAGGTTTCCCGTTGCAGGAGGTCGAGGGCTGCACTGCCGTTGTCGGCGGTTCTTACCCGGAACCCCAGCTTGAGCAACATGCCGCGCATCACCAGTTGATTGATGCTGTTGTCGTCCACCAGCAACACCTTGCAGTCCTGCGGCAGTCGCAAACGCGAGAAATCCCGGGTCATGAGGGGCGCCGCGGGGGATTCGCTTGCCGGGGCATCAAACTCGACGTCCAGCTGGAAACGACTGCCACGTCCGGGTTCGGAACGGTGTGTCAGGCGACCGCCGAGCAATTCGATCAGTTGTCGGCAGATCGCCAGGCCAATGCCCAGGCCGCCATACTCACGGGTCATCGAACCGTCGAGCTGGAAGAAACGCTGATAGAGCGTTGCCTCGCCCAGATCGGTGAAGCCGATACCGGTGTCGATCACCGCAAAGGTCAACGCCAGTCGATCCGGTTTTACCGTTTTCGCACTCACCCGCAGCGCCACGCCGCCAACCCGGGTGAATTTGATGGCGTTATCGAGCAGGCACTCCAGGCATTGCACCAACTTCGCACTGTCGCCGTGCAGGCGATCCGGCACGTTCGGCGCCACGTCGACCTTGAAGTCCAGCGACTTGCCAGCTGCATTGCCATCGAACTGCAGGCGCAATGCGTCGACCACGCCACGCAGGCTGAAGGTCGAGGCGCAAGCGGTGAGCTTGCCGGCCTGCAACTCAGTCAGCGTCAGAATGCCGTTGACCATGCGCATCATGTCCCGCGCCGAACCGGCGGCCGTCTGCTGGTATTGCTCCAGCTCTGCATCCATCTCGACGGTTTGCATCAGCTCCAGCGAACCGATCACACCGTTCATGGGTGTGCGCAGCTCGTGGGTCAGGGTCGCGAGGAATTCGTCTTTCAACTGGTTACTGCGCGCAAGCTGCTGGTTGAGGACTTCCAGTTTTTGCCCGGCATCGAACAGGGTCTGCGCTTGCTGTTCGCGCATGGCATTGATGCGATCGGCCAGGGCCAGGGACAGCAGCGCCACTTCGATGGCCGAGCCGATCTGACTGGAGTACATGGTCAGGAACACGTTCGGCAGGTAGCCCAGCACCATCAGGGTATTGATGATGCCGCCGAGCAAAAACGCCGACCAGGCGATGATGAAATAACGCGCAACCCGAAGCCCGCGCAGCCAGGCGAAAATCCCCGCGGCAAAAATCACTATCGTAAAGGCCAGTGCCAGCGCCGTCGCCAGGCGCAGGGCCAGGGCATAGCTGGTCATCAGCGACAACCCGACCACCAGGGCACTGAACACCACCAGCGCCAGCAACAGGCGATCCAGCCAGCGGCTGAAGGAGGCCGTCTGCAGGAAACTGCGGGCAAACTGGCTGCCGAACAGCCCGGCGCAACCAATGAAAAACGGAGTGGCCGCATTCGCCCACCAGGGGTTGTCCGGCCAGAAATACTGAACCGCCGCGCCGTTCACCGACAGCTGATAAAGGCCGAACGAGGCGATATAGAAGATGTAATAGAGGTAACTGGTGTCGCGCACGCTCAGATAGATGAACAGGTTGTAAACCAGCATCCCCAGCAGCACACCATAGATCAGGCCCAGCACGTACAGCCGCACGGGCTGGTCTTCGAGATACGCGGTGCTCGACCACAACGTGACCGGTGCCTGGATCGAGCCCTGGCTCTGCAGGCGCAGATAGACGGTTTGTGCTTGGTCTGGGACGAAATTCAAATTGAACAGGTAATTGTTCTGGCGAATCTCGCGGCTGGCGAACGGCAAGGCATCGCCGGTCTGGCGCACCAATTGATAGTGGCCGGCCGCATCGGGCGCATACAGGTCGAGGTGATCGAGCGGTGGGTAGGCCAGCTCCAGCAGCCAGGTCCGTTGCGCCGCCGGATTGGCCGGGCGGTAATGCAGGTCGATCTTCAGCCAGAACACCGAACGCGAATACCCGGCGTTGAGGGTGGCCTTGTCATGTTGCTTGAAGTTGCCGGCAGCGGCCTGGTTGCGCACGTCATCGATGGTCGCCTGGCCGTCAGCGTCCTCGAACACTTGCAGAGTCCGGCCCAGGGGGAGGCTTTGAGTGAGCTCATCGAACTCGACGGCGTTTGCCAGGAGGGGCAAACACAACAGCAACATCAACAAATAGCGCATTTATGCCCCAGCGTGGCTCTTTCCGGTTTTGTCAGGAAGCCCCCCATTCCTTTTGAGCAGACGCGAAACCGGTGTTACCTGTTATTGATTTGGATCCACTCTAGCATAGCGGCTGATGGCCATTGAACACTACAGAAATTTTTCCTGCAAAGGCTCTAGAACGGGCGTTCCAGCGAAGATTATTGAGATAGAGCTGTTGGGTCGGTCAGAAAGGTCTTTTGACTGGCGTGCGACGGCGCACGCACCCGAAAAAAGATGTTTGGTGGTAAGCTCGCGCACCATGAATATCTACAGCTCACGCCCCGTTGTCCTCTGTCTCTCCGGCCACGACCCAAGTGGTGGCGCCGGCTTGCAGGCAGATATCGAAGCCCTGCTCGCTCAGGGTTGCCATGCGGCTCCGGCCGTCACCGCCCTGACCGTGCAAGACACGGTCAATGTCACTGACTTCCGCGTCCTCGACCGTGAGTGGGTGTTGGCCCAGGCCAACGCCGTACTCAACGATTCCGAAGTCGCCGCGGTCAAACTGGGCATGCTCGGTTCCCTGGAAATGGTCGACACCGTTGTCGAACTGCTTTCGGCGAACCCGCATCTGCCAGTGGTCTGCGACCCGGTGCTGCGCGCCGGCGGCGGCGGGCGACTGGGCAAGGACGAAGTCGGCTACGCCATGCGCGAACGCCTGCTGCCCCTGTCGATCATCGCCACCCCTAACCTTCCTGAAGCTCGAATCCTCGCCGAACTGCCCGAAGGCACCGCGGACGAGTGCGCCGAAAAACTCCTGCCGTTCGTCAAACACCTGCTGATCACCGGCGGTCACGGCGACGAAACCGAAATCCACAATCGCCTGTACAGCCGCGACGGCCTGCGCGAAACCTATACCTGCCAGCGCCTGCCCGGCAGCTATCACGGTTCCGGCTGCACCTTGGCCAGCGCCCTGGCCGGTCGTCTGGCCCAGGGTGAAAACCTCGCCAGCGCCGTACAGACTGCACTCAACTACACGTGGCGCACCCTGCGCGATGCCGAGCAACTGGGCAAAGGCCAGTTCGTGCCGCGCCGCCTGCCACTGGACTTCTGCTCGTAACGCCAAGGGGCCTGCCCGATGAAACTACGTGGCCTGTACGCCATTACCGACAGCCAGCTGCTGGCCGGCAAATTCCTGTCGTATGTGGAGGCCGCGCTGGAAGGCGGCGTCACCCTGCTGCAATACCGCGACAAGAGCAGCGATGCTGCCCGTCGTCTGCGAGAAGCCGAAGCCTTGCGTGATTTGTGCGAGCGCTACAAGACGCAGTTGATCATCAACGATGACGCCGAGCTGGCGGCTCGCCTGAACGTCGGTGTGCACCTGGGCCAGACCGATGGCCCACTGTCGCCAACCCGCGCGTTGCTGGGCTCGAAGGCCATCATCGGCTCGACCTGCCACGCGCAACTCGAGCTCGCAGAACAGGCTGCCAGGGAAGGCGCCAGCTATGTCGCCTTCGGTCGCTTCTTCAACTCCAATACCAAGCCCGGCGCCCCGACCTGCAGCCTCGACTTGCTCGACAAGGCCCGCCAGCAACTGCATCTGCCGATCTGCGCGATTGGCGGCATCACCCTCGACAATGCGGCCCCGCTGGTGGCCCACGGGGTTGATCTGCTGGCTGTGGTGCATGGCCTGTTTGGCGCCGAGAGCACGGCTGAAGTGACCCGCCGCGCTCGCGCATTCAACGAATTACTGAAAATCTGATTTGAGAGCCCGATCATGTCTCGTTCCGAAACCCTGTTTGCCAATGCCCAAAAACACATTCCCGGCGGCGTGAACTCGCCTGTTCGTGCGTTCAAAAGCGTTGGCGGCACGCCGTTGTTCTTCAAGCACGCCGAAGGCGCCTACGTCACCGACGAAGACAACAAGCGCTATGTGGATTACGTCGGTTCCTGGGGCCCGATGATCCTCGGTCACAGTCACCCCGACGTACTGGACGCGGTGCGCAAGCAGCTGGAACACGGCCTGTCCTATGGCGCGCCGACCGAGATGGAAACCCAGATGGCGGACCTGGTCTGCTCGCTGGTGCCATCGATGGAGATGGTGCGCATGGTCAGCTCCGGCACCGAAGCGACCATGAGCGCGATCCGCCTGGCCCGTGGTTTCACCGGCCGCGACAGCATCATCAAGTTCGAAGGCTGCTACCACGGTCACTCCGACAGCCTGCTGGTGAAAGCCGGTTCCGGTGCGCTGACCCAGGGCGTACCAAGCTCGGCCGGCGTACCGGCGGCATTCGCCAAGCACACCCTGACCCTGCCGTTCAACGACATCGATGCCGTTGAAAGCATGCTCGCCGAAGTCGGCCAGGACGTGGCTTGCATCATCGTCGAGCCGGTGGCCGGCAACATGAACTGCGTACCGCCGGCCCCTGGCTTCCTCGAAGGCCTGCGCAGCCTGTGCGACAAGCATGGCGTGGTACTGATTTTCGACGAAGTGATGACCGGTTTCCGTGTCGCTCTCGGCGGCGCCCAGGCGCACTACGGCGTAACGCCAGACCTGACGACCTTCGGCAAGATTATCGGTGGCGGCATGCCAGTGGGCTGCTTCGGCGGCAATCGCGAAATCATGTCGCGCATCGCTCCGCTCGGCCCGGTTTACCAGGCTGGCACGCTGTCGGGTAACCCGCTGGCCATGGCCGCCGGTCTCACCACCCTGCGCCTGATCAGCCGCCCGGGCTTCCACGCCGAGCTGACCGACTACACCACTCGCCTGCTCGACGGCCTGCAAGTGCGCGCCGATGCCGCCGGCATTCCGTTCGTGACCACCCAAGCCGGTGGCATGTTCGGTCTGTACTTCAGCGGTGCTGACGACATCGTCACCTTCGATGACGTCATGGCCAGCGATGCCGCCCTGTTCGGCCGCTTCTTCCACCTGATGCTCGAAGGCGGCGTGTACCTGGCACCAAGCGCCTTCGAAGCCGGCTTCACCTCGATCGCCCACGGCGAAGCCGAGCTGAAACTGACCCTGGACGCCGCCGAGCGCGCCTTCGCTGCATTGAAATAACGCTGTGCCGCTGACGTTGGCCATTGCCAGCGTCAGCTTTCACCTACACTCCCGCTTTTTTTCCTACGCGTCTGTCCATAATCCCCAGTAAACCGGGCGATATATTTCCCACGCAGCAGAAAAACGAGTAAAGACTTTGTAAGGTTGGCCCTGCTTATTTCATAATGCGCGCTTATTGGATCCCCTCGTTGGGTCCGCGCGCCCTTCAGAGGTAAGTCGATTCCCATGAACCGCACCGGCCGCGCCCTTTCAATGGGCTGCCTGTTGCTCCTTCAGCCCCTGCTCGCGCTCGCACAAGCAGGCGGTAACTCGTTGTTGATCCCAGCGATGGGTCGCTGCACCCTCAATACCCAGCCGCAAGACCTGGCACAGGCCATCGCCGCCTGCCAGAAAGCGTCGGATGAAGGGGATGCACAGGCGCAATACGAGTTGGGTGAGTTCTACTACGAAGGCAAAAACGCGCCGCGCGACCTCAATCAAGCCCTGAGCTATTTCGAAAAGGCCTCGCTGCAAGGCCACGCCCAGGCGCAATTCAAACTCGGCACCATGTTCTTCCACGGCGAAGGCGTACCGGCCAACAATGTTCAGGCTTACATCCTGCTGAAAATGGCTGCGGTCAACGGCGCTGAAGACGCACTGGATACGGCCGACGAAGTCACCGAGAAAATGCCCCGCGAAGAACTGGAAGTCGCCACCCAGGTACTCGGGCAGATTTTCCGCAAATACCTGATGGAACTGCAGAGTGCCGATGGGCGGACGCCCTTTTCGCCCCTTCCCTGACCTCTGCATTGTTCTGGCTGGCCCCAATCGCGAGCAAGCTCGCTCCCACAGTTGATTTGCGTCATACACAGAACAAATGTGGGAGCGAGCCTGCTCGCGATTGGAGCGACGCGGTCTTGAGGCTTACTTCTCAGGCATCGGCATCGGAAACGGCATCACGTTACCGACCCCGGCGCGGGCTTCGCTGATTTTCGGAGTCCCCAGACGCTCGACCTCGTCGATACGCACGATCGAGTGCATCGGCACAAAACTGCGCACCACGCCTTCGAATTGCGCCTTGAGCTTCTCTTCGCTCGGGTCGACGACCACTTGCGTACGCTCGCCAAAGACGAATTCTTCCACTTCCAGGAAGCCCCACAGATCGCTCTGATAGATCTGCTTGGCGTACATTTCGAACACCTGGCCCTGGTTGAGGAAAATCACCTTGTAGATTGGAGCTTCACGTTTGGTCATGGTGGGCGGGCAACACATCGGGGGATAAAAATAGGGCGCGAACTATAACATAGCCACCGGACGCGCAGCGGTAGGAACCGGGGAACATGTTCCCTATAATGCGCGGTTCTTCGAATCACGTGATGACCCTTTTCCATGGCCAAGAAGCTTTATATCGAAACCCACGGTTGCCAGATGAACGAGTACGACAGCTCGCGCATGGTCGATCTGCTGGGCGAACACCAGGCCCTGGAAGTGACCGCTCGCGCTGAAGACGCCGACGTGATTCTGCTCAACACCTGCTCGATCCGCGAACGTGCCCAGGATCGCGTCTACTCGCAACTGGGTCGCTGGCGCGAACTGAAGCTGGCCAATCCGGACATGGTGATCGCCGTCGGCGGTTGCGTGGCCAGCCAGGAAGGCGCCGCCATCCGCGATCGCGCCCCCTATGTCGACGTGGTTTTCGGCCCGCAGACCTTGCACCGCCTGCCGGAAATGATCGACGCCGCGCGCATCAGCAAATTGCCGCAAGTCGATGTTTCGTTCCCGGAAATCGAAAAATTCGACCACTTGCCCGAACCGCGCATCGACGGCCCCAGCGCCTACGTGTCGGTGATGGAAGGCTGCAGCAAGTACTGCACCTTCTGCGTGGTGCCGTACACCCGCGGCGAAGAAGTCAGTCGCCCGTTCGACGACGTGATCGCCGAGATCATTCACCTGGCCGAAAACGGCGTGCGCGAAGTGACGCTGCTGGGGCAGAACGTCAATGGTTATCGCGGTGCCACCCATGACGGTCGCCTGGCCGACCTGGCAGAACTGATCCGCGTGGTGGCCGCCGTCGATGGCATCGACCGTATCCGCTACACCACCTCGCACCCGCTGGAATTCTCCGACAGCCTGATCCAGGCCCATGCCGAAGTGCCTGAACTGGTGAAGCACCTGCACTTGCCGGTGCAGTCGGGCTCGGACCGCATCCTCGCGGCAATGAAACGCAACCATACCGCCCTGGAATACAAGTCCAAACTGCGCAAGCTGCGCGCCGCCGTGCCAGGTATTTGCATCAGTTCGGACTTTATCGTCGGCTTCCCGGGCGAGACCGAAAAAGACTTCGAACAGACCATGAAGCTGATTCAGGACGTCGGTTTCGACTTCTCCTACTCGTTCGTCTACAGCCAGCGCCCAGGCACCCCGGCCGCCGATCTGGCCGATGACACGCCGGAAGAGCTGAAAAAAGAGCGTCTCAACGCCCTGCAACATCGCCTGAACCAGCAAGGTTTCGAGATCAGCCGACAAATGGTCGGCTCGATCCAGCGCATCCTGGTCACCGATTATTCGAAAAAGGACCCCGGCGAACTGCAAGGCCGGACCGAGAATAACCGTATCGTCAATTTCCGCTGCGACAATCCGACCCTGATCGGTCAGTTCGCCGACGTGCACATTGACGCGGCCCAGCCGCATTCGTTGCGCGGTTCGCTGATCCAATAACACCGTGCCCCACTGTAGGAGCGAGCCTGCTCGCGATTGCGATCTGACATTCAGTACACGTGTCGACTGTCACGCCGCCATCGCGAGCAGGCTCGCTCCTACAGGGGATGGTGTTTGGCGCTGGATTATTTAAGAGCTTTCGCACCCACGCCACTGGCGTTATCCTTGATTTCATCACTATTGCCCCAGGGCGGCTAAATACGACCTTGAACGCACCCATAGAACCGCATCGTTTCATCCTCGAGCCCTTCGAGGCTCGCCGCTTCGCCAATCTGTGCGGGCAATTCGACGAGCATTTGCGCCTGATCGAAAAGCGCCTGACCATTGAGATCCGCAACCGCGGCAACCAGTTCGAGCTGATCGGCGAGCGCAAACACACCACCTCCGCGGAAAACCTCCTGCGCCGCCTGTACCGGGAAACCAAGGGTACCGAGCTGTCGCCGGACATGGTTCACCTGTTCCTGCAGGAATCTGCCGTCGAAGAACTGGACAACCACTCGCCTGCGGAAGCCGCCGTCGCCCTGCGCACCAAAAAAGGCATGATTCGCCCTCGCGGCTTGAATCAGCAGCGCTACGTGAAGGAAATCCTCGGTAACGACATCAACTTCGGCATCGGTCCGGCCGGCACCGGCAAGACCTATCTGGCCGTTGCCTGCGCGGTGGATGCCCTGGAGCGCGAGCAGATCCGCCGCATCCTGCTGGTTCGCCCTGCGGTCGAAGCCGGGGAAAAACTCGGTTTCCTGCCCGGCGACCTCAGCCAGAAAATCGACCCGTACCTGCGCCCGCTCTATGACGCGCTCTACGAAATGCTCGGCTTCGAATACGTCGCCAAGCTGATCGAACGCCAGGTCATTGAAGTCGCGCCGCTGGCCTACATGCGTGGCCGGACGCTCAACAACAGTTTCATCATCCTCGACGAAAGCCAGAACACCACCGTCGAGCAGATGAAGATGTTCCTGACCCGGATCGGCTTCGGCTCCACGGCGGTCATCACCGGTGACATCACCCAGGTCGACCTGCCACGCGGCACCAAGTCCGGGCTGCACCACGTGATCGAAGTGTTGAAAGACGTGCCTGGCATCAGCTTCACCCACTTCCAGCCCAAGGACGTGGTGCGCCATCCGCTGGTACAGCGCATTGTCGAAGCCTACGAGCGCTTCGAAACCCGTGTGGCCGATGAAGCCGCCAAGGATAACCGCCGCGATGCTTGAGCTTGATCTGCAAATCGCGACACAAGCCAGCGCCCCAAGCGAAGCCGAGTTCCGCCAATGGTGCGAGCTGGCGCTGCGCCAGCGCACCGCCGACTCGGAGATGACCATTCGCCTGGTCGACGAGACCGAAGGCCGCGAGCTGAACCACACCTGGCGGCAAAAGGATTACGCAACTAACGTCTTGTCATTCCCGGCGGATGTGCCGGACGAGTTTCTCGACATTCCGCTGCTGGGCGACCTGGTGATCTGTGTTGCCGTGGTGGAGCGCGAGGCTGCCGAACAAGGCAAGGAACTCAAGGCCCACTGGGCGCACCTGGTGATTCACGGCTGCTTGCATCTGCTCGGTTACGACCATATAGAGGACGACGAAGCAGAAGAAATGGAAGCACTGGAACGCACCTTGCTTGCAGAACTGGGCTTTCCCGATCCGTACGCGGACGACGAAAACTAAACATTCCGAACAGTGACAACAAAGGATTCAGAGTAATCGCTATGAGCGAAGATCGATCGAGCAACGGGCAGAAGTCCTGGCTGGGTAAATTGACCCAGGCTTTTGCCCACGAGCCGAAGAACCGCCAGGAGCTGCTGGAGCTGCTGCGCGACGCACACCAGAACAAACTGTTGGACAGCGAAGCGCTGGCCATCGTCGAAGGCGCCATCCAGGTTGCAGACCTGCAGGTACGGGACATCATGGTTCCGCGCTCGCAGATGATCAGCATCAAGGCGACCCAGACACCCCGCGAATTCCTGCCTGCCGTGCTCGACTCGGCCCACTCCCGCTACCCGGTGATCGGCGAAAGCCACGATGACGTGATGGGCGTGCTGCTGGCCAAGGACTTGCTGCCATTGATCCTCAAGGAGAACGGCGACAGCTTCAACATCAAGGACCTGCTGCGCCCGGCCACGTTCGTACCGGAATCCAAGCGCCTGAACGTGCTGCTGCGCGAATTCCGCGCCAACCACAATCACATGGCCATCGTCATCGACGAATACGGCGGCGTGGCGGGCCTGGTGACCATCGAGGACGTGCTGGAGCAGATCGTCGGCGACATCGAGGATGAGCACGATGTCGAAGAAGACAGCTATATCAAGCCACTGCCCAGCGGTGACTTCCTGATCAAGGCCCTGACACCGATCGAGAACTTCAACGAGTTCTTCGACAGCGAATTCTCCGACGACGAATTCGATACCGTGGGTGGCCTGGTGATGAGTGCATTCGGGCACTTGCCAAAACGCAACGAAATCACTGAAATCGGCACCTACCGTTTCCGCATCCTGAATGCCGACAGCCGTCGGATTCACTTGCTGCGACTCACGCCTATCGCCCGCTGAATCTAAGGACTGAAATGCGCTGGACAACCCGCCCCGGCTGGCCCGGTAACTTGCTGGCCGTGGCGGCCGGTGCAATCACCACCCTGGCCCTGGCGCCTTTCGACATCTGGCCGCTGGCATTGCTGGCGGTCGGCTTGTTCTATGCCGGCTTGCGTGAGCTGAGTCCTCGCCAGGCCCTTGGCCGCGGCTGGTGCTTCGGTTTCGGCCTGTTTGGTGCCGGTACCAGCTGGATCTACTACAGCATCCACCACTTCGGTGGCGCATCGGTTCTGCTGGCCGGGCTCCTGATGTTGCTGTTCACCGCGGCGATTGCCTGGTTCTTTGCCCTGCCCGCCTGGGTCTGGGCGCGCTGGCTGCGCCGCAACGAAGCTCCACTGGCCGACGCCTTAGCCTTTGCCGCGCTATGGGTGGCCCAGGAGGCGTTCCGCGGCTGGTTCCTTACCGGTTTCCCATGGCTCTATTCCGGCTACAGCCAACTCGACGGACCATTGACCGGTCTCGCGCCTGTCGGTGGCATGTGGCTGATTTCCTTTACCCTCGCCTTGACGGCCGCGCTGATCTACAACGGCATGCGCCTGGTTCGCACGGGCCGCAAGGGTTTCATCGCGATAGGCGCCGTATTGCTAGTCGGCCCATGGATCGCCGGCATGGCGCTCAAGCACCATGCCTGGACCAGTCCATCGGGCGCGCCGCTGAGCGTCGCAGCGATCCAGGGCAACGTCGAACAGAGCATGAAATGGGACCCGGCGCAGCTCAATGCACAGCTGGCGCTGTACCGCGACATGAGCTTCAGCTCGAAACCCGTCGACCTGCTGATCTGGCCGGAAACCGCGGTCCCGGTACTCAAGGAGTCCGCCCAGGGCTATCTGGACATGATGGGAAGCTTCGCCTCAGAGCGTAAATCCGCCCTGATCACCGGCGTCCCGATCCGCGAAGTCGTGCATCACGAGAAGCGCTTCTTCAACGGCATTACCGTGGTCGGCGAAGGCGATGGCACTTATCTGAAGCAGAAACTGGTGCCGTTCGGCGAATACGTTCCATTGCAGGATGTCCTGCGCGGCTTGATCGCGTTCTTCGATCTGCCGATGTCGGACTTTGCCCGCGGCCCTGCCGACCAGGCCATGCTGCAAGCCAAGGGCTACCAGATCGCGCCCTTCATCTGCTACGAAGTGGTGTATCCGGAGTTTGCCGCAGGCCTCGCCGCGCAAAGCGATCTGTTGCTGACGATCAGTAACGACACCTGGTTCGGTACGTCCATCGGCCCCTTGCAACATTTGCAGATGGCGCAGATGCGCGCGTTGGAGGCCGGTCGCTGGATGATCCGCGCCACCAACAACGGCGTTACCGGCCTGATCAACCCGTTTGGCCAGATCACGGCGCAGATCCCGCAGTTCGAACGCGGCATCCTGTATGGCGAAGTGGTGCCGATGCACGACCTCACGCCTTACCTGCAGTGGCGTTCTTGGCCGTTGATCATCATTTGTGTGGTTCTGTTTGGCTGGGCGTTGATTGCCAGCCGGATGGCCAAGACCGTCTAGAAAAAAATCGCAGCCTGTGGAGAACGACCGCAGGCTGCGATCTTTTGCCTTCAACGGTAAAAAAGCCAATATCCGACCTGCCCCACCGCCTCGTTCATCAACTGCCCGCTGCGCCAGATTGCCTTGAACTCCGGCATCCAGCCGCCAAACACTTCGCTGTTGTTCTGGCCCAGGAACCCGACCGGTGCCGGCACGACCTCAAACCCGGCCTTCCTGAAGCTCCAGACCGCTCGCGGCATATGCGCCGCCGATGTCACAACCACTACGCGCTTGATGCCTTCAGGCAGCAGCACCTGCGCCGTCAATTGTGCATTTTCCCAGGTGGTGCGGCTTTGCGCTTCCTGCCAACGCACCATCACGCCGAAATCGTCGCGCAAGGAATCCGCCATGATCTGTGCTTCGCTGGGCGGTGCGCCGTAATGCAGCCCTCCGCTGGTCAGTACCGGCAAGCCCGATGCCTTGGCCAATCGCGCCGCGTAGCGCTGGCGCTCCAGGCCGACACCGGTGGGCTGGTCAGCATCCCAGGCCAGATCACCCTGTTCACGCCCCGACCCCAGCACCACGATTGCATCGGCACGCTGCCCCAGGGTTGCCCATTCGTCGCGAGCCAGCGGTGGCTCACGTTCAAGTAACTCCGCCCCCCACTGCACCATTACCGGCAGGCTCATCAGCCAGAATCCGCCCAGTCCCAGGGCAAAGCACAAGCCTGCAAGCCGCGGTCTTGAGCGGCGCAACCACCAGGCAAGGATCAGCAAGAGGATGAGAATGCCGGGCGGCATCAAAAGGTGTTTCACGAAATAACGAAAAGGCATCGAGCATCTCCATGAAGATGCCCGAAGCCTAAGTGGGTTGACGCAATGCGACAATAAATACGGAAGGACTATGCTGCAAAAAACCATTGAGCATGGCTCTGTGCCTTACTTGAACTGCAGAGACCGGACCTTTACCGCGTCTCTGCCAGGTACTTTGTCCTTGAGCCAGATGACCTTGGCAGAACGTGGTGCGTCGAGTTGTTTCACGGCTTCGGACAAGCATCCGTGCGTCTCACGTTCGCTGCGATCCAGGTACGCCTTGACCAGAGCGAACTCTGCGGGGCTCAAACCACGCAGCTCCAGTTCCAGCGGACGTTCATCACGCAGCCGGCTGGCGGTTTTTGCCGCTTCCAGCGCCAAGCCCAGACGATCGATCAGTCTTTCGTACAGCTCCGGTTTTGTAGCTTTTTGCTGTGACTCAACCATCCCTCACCTCATTGGAAGATAAGACCTACTCCCCAAATAAGAGCTTAGCTTCCATGCACAAACCGGCTGAACGCCGCGACCAACGGCCCTCGCAGCGGTTTTGGCAAGACGCGCGGCAGCAATCAGGGTTTCCCTCGGCCGAGTGCGGTCATGTATGCTACGGCGCTTCCTGTAACTCCACTTCCAGCTCGGCTGGGCATCGAAAACGCCGAATCGGCGCCTTCACCGTCCAGCGTTGCATTGAAGAGGATTGGGCCACCCCTATTCAGTTCAAAAGTAGCCATGCACGAACAATATCAGCCCCGTGAAATCGAAGCCGCCGCCCAGTCGTTCTGGGACGAGCAAAAGTCCTTTGAAGTCAGTGAACAGCCAGGCAAGGAAACCTACTACTGCCTGTCGATGTTCCCTTACCCCAGCGGCAAGCTACACATGGGGCACGTGCGCAACTACACCATCGGCGACGTGATCTCCCGCTACCAGCGCATGCAAGGCAAGAACGTCCTGCAACCCATGGGTTGGGACGCCTTCGGCATGCCGGCGGAAAACGCCGCGATGAAGAACAACGTAGCGCCCGCCAAGTGGACCTACGAGAACATCGCCTACATGAAATCCCAGCTGCGCAGCCTGGGCCTGGCGGTGGACTGGTCCCGTGAAGTGACCACCTGCAAGCCGGATTACTACCGCTGGGAACAATGGCTGTTCACTCGCCTGTTCGAAAAAGGCGTGATCTACAAGAAAAGCGGCACCGTGAACTGGGACCCGATCGACCAGACCGTACTGGCCAACGAGCAGGTGATCGACGGTCGCGGCTGGCGTTCCGGCGCGCTGATCGAGAAGCGCGAAATCCCGATGTACTACTTCAAGATCACCGCCTACGCGGATGAGCTGCTGGAGAGCCTCGACGAACTGACTGGCTGGCCTGAGCAGGTCAAGACCATGCAGCGCAACTGGATCGGCAAATCCCGCGGCATGGAAGTGCAGTTCCCGTACAACGTCGATTCCATCGGCGAAACCGGCACCCTGAAAGTCTTCACCACCCGTCCGGATACCCTGATGGGCGCGACCTACGTCGCCGTGGCCGCCGAACACCACCTGGCCACCCTGGCTGCACAGAACAATCCTGAGCTGCAAGCGTTCATCGCCGAATGCAAGAGCGGCAGCGTCGCCGAAGCCGACGTCGCCACCCAGGAGAAAAAAGGCCTGCCGACCGGCCTGTTCGTCGAGCACCCGCTGACTGGCGAAAAGCTGCCGGTTTGGGTCGCCAACTACGTGCTGATGCACTACGGCGACGGCGCGGTAATGGCCGTGCCTGCTCACGACGAGCGCGATTTCGAATTCGCCCACAAGTACAACCTGCCGGTCAAATCCGTGGTGCGCACCAGCTCCGGTGAGACCAATCCTGCCCCATGGCAGGAGGCCTACGGCGAACACGGCACGCTGATCAACTCCGGCGAGTTCGACGGCCTGGACTTCACCGGCGCCTTCGATGCCATCGAAGTAGCCCTGATCAAGAAAAACCTCGGCGCCTCGCGTACCCAGTTCCGCCTGCGCGACTGGGGCATCAGCCGCCAGCGCTACTGGGGCTGCCCGATCCCGATCATCCACTGCGGCAGCTGCGGTGATGTGCCGGTGCCGGAAGACCAGTTGCCGGTCGTGCTGCCGGAAGACGTGGTGCCGGACGGCGCCGGTTCGCCGCTGGCGCGCATGCCCGAGTTCTACGAGTGCAGCTGCCCGAAATGCGGCCAGCCTGCCAAGCGTGAAACCGACACCATGGACACTTTCGTCGAGTCGTCGTGGTACTACGCCCGCTATGCCTCGCCGCACTTCGAAGGTGGCCTGGTGGAAAAATCCGCGGCCGACCACTGGTTGCCGGTGGATCAGTACATCGGCGGTATCGAACACGCCATTCTCCACCTGCTCTACGCGCGCTTCTTCCACAAGCTGATGCGCGACGAAGGCCTGGTGAGTTCCAACGAGCCGTTCAAGAACCTGCTGACCCAGGGCATGGTGGTCGCCGAGACTTACTATCGTCGCGAAGCCAACGGTGCCTACACCTGGTACAACCCGGCGGACGTCGAACTCGAGCGCGACAGCAAGGCCAAGGTCATCAGCGCCAAGCTGATCGCAGACGGCCTGCCGGTGGAAATCGGCGGCACCGAAAAGATGGCCAAGTCGAAGAACAACGGCGTCGACCCACAGTCGATGATTGACCAGTTCGGCGCAGACACCTGCCGTCTGTTCATGATGTTCGCCTCGCCACCGGACATGAGCGCCGAATGGTCCGACTCCGGCGTGGAAGGCTCGCACCGCTTCCTCAAGCGCGTCTGGCGCCTGGCGCAGGCACACGTCACCCAGGGCCTGCCGGGCAAACTGGACGTCGCCAGCCTGAACGACGAGCAGAAAGCCATTCGTCGCTCGATTCACCTGGCTATCAAGCAGGCCAGCCACGACGTCGGCCAGAACCACAAATTCAACACCGCCATCGCTCAGGTGATGACGCTGATGAACGTGCTGGAAAAAGCCGCGCAAGCGACCGAACAGGATCGCGCACTGGTTCAGGAAGGCCTCGAAGCCGTGACCTTGCTGCTGGCTCCGATCACGCCACACATCAGCCATGAACTGTGGCATCGACTGGGCCACGCCGATCCTGTGATCGACGCCAGCTGGCCGGTCGTGGATGACAGCGCTCTGGTACAGGACAGCCTGCAGCTGGTGATTCAAGTGAATGGCAAGCTGCGCGGCCAGATCGATATGCCCGCCAGCGCAACCCGCGAAGAAATCGAAGCGGCCGCCCGTGCCAACGAAAACGTGCTGCGTTTCGTTGACGGTCTGACCATTCGCAAAGTGATCGTGGTGCCCGGGAAACTGGTCAACATCGTCGCCAGCTAATTGGATCAGGCGCCAGGCCGAGCCTGGCGCCGAGTTAAACCTTTCGGGCCGCTTGAACGGCCCACATGGTTTCAAGGGGAGCAACACAATGATCAAACGCAACTTGCTGGTGATGGGCCTTGCGGTCCTGTTGAGCGCCTGCGGTTTCCAGCTGCGCGGCACCGGCACCACCGAACTGGCGATCAAGGAACTCGACGTCAGCGCCCGCAATGCCTATGGCGAAACGGTGACGCAACTGCGTCAGGTGCTCGATAGCAGCGGCGTCAAGGTCTATACCGGCGCCCCCTACAAGCTTGACCTCACTGATGAGCAGGAAACCCAGCGCATCCTCAGCTACGCAGGGGCTGGCCGTACTGGCGAATATCAACTGAACACCGTGCTCAACTACAGCATTCTCGGCCAGGGCAACCTGTCGCTGATCAGTGACAAGCTCGAAGTGCAGAAGGTCTTCATCCACGACGGGAACAACCTGGTGGGTTCCGACCAGGAAGCCGCTGATGCCCGCAAGGACATGCGTCGCGAACTGGTTCAACGCATGATGCTGCGCCTGCAGCAGCTCACGCCGACTCAGTTGGCCCAGTTGCAGCAGACCGCCGAAGCCCGCGCCAAGGCAGAAGCCGCGGCCCTGGAAGCTGCGCAGAAGGCTGAAGCGGATACGCCGCGTCAGTCGCCTCTCGAAATCCCGCAGCAGTAAGACTTACGGGGCGCTCAGGCGCCCCGTTCGCCCTCTCTTATGAAGCTCGCTCCCGCCCAACTCGCCAAGCACCTGCAAGGCACCCTCGCGCCCGTCTATGTCATCAGTGGCGATGATCCGCTGCTGTGCCAGGAGGCTGCCGACGCCATTCGCTCCGCCGCTCGCCAGCAGGGCTTTGACGAACGCCAGGTGTTTGCCGCCGATGCCAATTTCGACTGGGGGACTCTGCTGCTGGCCGGGGCCAGCATGTCGCTGTTCGCCGAAAAGCGTCTTCTGGAGCTGCGCCTGCCCTCAGGCAAGCCCGGTGACAAAGGCGCCGCCGCGCTCATCGAATATTGCTCGCGACCGGCCGAGGACACCTTGCTGTTGATCAGCCTGCCGAAGCTCGACGGCAGCGCGCAGAAAACCAAATGGGGCAAGGCGCTCGTCGAAGGCCAGCAGACTCAGTTCGTGCAGATATGGCCAGTGGATGCCAGCCAGTTGCCAGGCTGGATCCGCCAGCGTTTGTCCCAGGTCGGTCTTTCCGCCAGCCAGGATGCCGTCGAGCTGATTGCCGCACGAGTGGAAGGCAACCTGTTGGCAGCCGCCCAGGAGATCGAGAAGCTCAAGCTGATGGCCGAAGGCGGTCAGATCACCATCGAAACCGTGCAGGCAGCTGTCGCCGACAGCGCCCGCTTCGATGTCTTCGGGCTGACCGATGCGATTCTCAACGGTGAGGCGGCCCACGCCTTGCGCATGCTCGAAGGCTTGCGCGGCGAAGGCGTCGAGCCACCGGTGATTCTCTGGGCCCTGTCCCGGGAGCTGCGCCTGCTGGCCAACATCTCCCTGCAATACAGCCAGGGCACGCCGCTGGACAAGGCTTTCAGCCAAGCCAAGCCACCGGTCTGGGACAAGCGCAAGCCGCTGATGAGCAAAGCCCTGCAACGCTATTCAGCGCCACGCTGGGCACAGCTGCTGCTCGAAGCACAGCGCATTGATGCGCAGATCAAAGGCCAGGCGGCGGGCTCGCCGTGGATGAGTTTGAGTCGCCTGACATTGCTGATGGCCGGTCAGCGGCTGTCGTTGCCTGCCGAGTAAGCCATTCGACCGAAAGGTCCTACGTAATGTAGGGACTAGACAGAACTCTCACTTGAGCAGATGATTTGCCCCGCAAAAACCATCCACCTGTGAGAGTCCATCATGAGCAAAAAGCCATCAAAGCATGGCCATAACAAGGCCAAATCCATCATCGCCCAGCCACTGTTCCGCAGCCGTCAGGAACGAGCCGGCAAGGGCAAAGGCAGCTACCGCCGCGAAGCCTTCCAGTCTGACAGCTGGGAGGCTTCTTACTTTCTGGTGGCCTGAAAAGGCAAGCATCCGCTCAACATGTTAAGGTCTGCACCTGATTCGAATTCTCTGGACCCGTGCATGCCCTTCAGTCTTTCCCGTCGTTGGCACCTGCGCCAATTGATCGCTGCCTCCAGCCTCATTTTGCTAGTCGCCTGCGCGGAAAAACCTACCGCCGCCGACGCACAGCAGCTTCAGACGCCCCCGATCGCCACCGCCCCGGCCGTTGTTGCACCCGTGGTTCCGAGTGGTGAAAACCTCGATATCCAGCCGACCCAGACCTTCGCCGAATGGCAGGCGGGTTTCCGCAAGGATGCCCTGGCCGCCGGTATTCGCCCCGATCTGTTCGACCGCGCATTCGCCAATGTCAGTTTCGACCCCAGTGTGATCCGTGCCGATCGCAGCCAGCCGGAATTCACCCGCCCGGTGTGGGAATACCTCGATGGCGCCCTGTCACCGTTGCGGGTTCGCAAGGGGCAGTCGCTGATCAGCCAATACGATGGCATCCTGCAGAGCATCGAACAGCGCTACGGTGTCGACCGCGAGGCACTGGTCGCCGTGTGGGGCATGGAAAGTAACTTCGGTCAGTTCCAAGGCAGCAAATCCGTAATCAATTCGCTGGCGACCCTGGCCTATGAAGGTCGCCGTCCGGCCTTTGCCCACGCGCAATTGATCGCCGCGCTGCAGATTCTGCAACAGGGTGATATCGAGCCCGAGAAAATGCTCGGTTCCTGGGCTGGCGCCATGGGCCAGACCCAGTTCATTCCAACCACCTACAACACCCACGCTGTCGACTTCGATGGCGATGGCCGCCGCGATATCTGGGGCAGCTCCACCGATGCCCTGGCCTCGACCGCGCACTATCTGCAAAGCTCCGGATGGCAGAAAGGCCAGCCTTGGGGCTTTGAAGTGCAACTGCCCGGCGGCTTCAACTATTTGCTGGCCGACGGCACCATTCGCAAAAGCGTCGCTGAATGGCGCCAGCTGGGCATAACCCTGCCCAACGGCGGCCAGGTCCCGCCAGGTTCGGAACAATTGTCCGCAGCCTTGCTGCTGCCGGCCGGGTATCGTGGCCCGGCGTTCCTGGTGCTGGATAACTTCCGTGCGATCCTTAAGTACAACAACTCGTCGTCCTATGCACTGGGTGTGAGCTTGTTGTCCCAGCGCTTCCATGGCGCTGGCCTGATCAGCGGCACTTGGCCAAAAGATGATTTGCCCCTGAGCCGCACCGAGCGGATCGAACTGCAAAATCTGCTGAGTGCTCAGAATTACGACGCGGGCACCGCAGACGGGATTATCGGCGCCAATACCCGCAAGGCGATCCGTAGCGCGCAGCAGTCGTTTGGCTGGCCGGCGGACGGGTATCCAACGCACAAGTTGCTGGAAAGTTTGCGTAACCGCTAAAAAGCATCGCGAGCAGGCTCGCTCCCACAGGTAACCGCACTCCGGCCTCGAAATGCGATCAAATGTGGGAGCGAACCTGCTCGCGAAGACTGACTATCAGGCGCCAACGATCTACTGCTTGATCACCACATCCTGCTCCAACACCAACTCCTTGTTACCCGCATCCAGCCTGACCAGCGCGCCCATGGGCAATGTCAGGTTCGGGTCGCAATGCCCGCTACGCCATCCGGACAGCACCGGAATTCGCAATGGCTCGAATGTCTGCTTGAGCAACCGTTCCAGCGCCGGCACCTCCACACCCGCCACATCGCCCACCAAGACCCCGCGCAGCTTGCCCAGGGTGCCCGCCAGACGCAGATGCGTCAGAAGCCGGTCGATACGATACAGCGGCTCGTTGATGTCCTCGATGAACAGGATGACGCCCTCGGCATCAATCTCGTAAGGCGTACCCATGGTCGCAGCGATCATCGACAGATTGCCCCCCAGCAAGCGCCCGTGGGCGATTCCTGGTTCGATGGTCGTCAACGGGTAGGCCACGGGATGCGTCAGCACGCTGCCTGACTTCATCTGGCCGCGCAGCATGCTGAAAAACGAAGGCTCGGTGGGCTTTTGCCTGTCCCCCAGTAAATCAGCATTGAGCAGCGGGCCGTGGAAAGTCACGAAGCCTGCATAGCGACTGATCGCCAGATGCAACGCAGTGATGTCGCTGTAGCCGATGAATGGCTTGGCATTGTTGCGCAGTAGTTCGAAATCGAGGCAATCAAGCAACCTCGGCGTGCCGTAACCACCGCGCAGGCAGATGATGGCATCGACCTCCTCGTCGGCGAACGCCCCATGCAGGTCATTCAGGCGTACTTCGTCACTGCCGGCCAGGTAGCCCTCCTTCTGGTAGACACCCGGAAAAATCTTCAGCGAATAGCCGCGGGCGCGCATCCATTGCACGGCTTTGTCGGTGTCCAGCGGGGCGGGGCCTGCAGGCGCGATGACGCCGATCAGTCCCTCCGACGGTAAGGCCGGGACCGGGGTGTGAGGACGAAGGGTGTGAATCGGTCGAGCGGTCATCCATGAATCTCCCTGGGTGAAAACTTCAACACACAGTAGTCAGGAACGAAGACAAACAGAAGAGGCTTCGTCATTGCTTTGTGCCAGACAAAAAAACGCCCGCAAGACTCAAAGCCTTGCGGGCCTTTTCATTGCTGCGTGGCTATCAGGACGAAATCAGCTCGGCCTTGACCAGCTTTGCCTGTTCGTCGGCGTGGTACGAGGAACGTACCAGCGGACCGGAAGCAACGTTCTTGAAGCCCATCTTGTAACCTTCTTCGGCAAACCAGGCGAAGGTATCCGGGTGCACGAAGCGCTGGACCGGCAAGTGGCTACGGGACGGCTGCAGGTACTGGCCCAGGGTCAGCATGTCGATGTCGTGTTCGCGCATGCGCTTCATGACTTCGATGACTTCGTCGTCGGTTTCGCCCAGGCCCAGCATCAGGCCGGATTTGGTCGGAATGTGCGGCATCATTTGCTTGAAACGCTGCAGCAGGGTCAACGACCACTGGTAGTCCGAGCCCGGACGCGCAGCCTTGTACAGGCGCGGCACGGTTTCCAGGTTGTGGTTGAACACATCCGGCGGCTCGGCGGCGGTGATTTCCAGCGCGATGTCCATGCGGCCACGGTAGTCCGGCACCAGGGTTTCGAGCTGTACGTTCGGCGACAACTTGCGGATTTCACGGATGCAGTCGGCAAAGTGCTGGGCACCGCCGTCGCGCAGGTCGTCACGGTCTACCGAGGTAATGACCACGTACTTCAGGCGCAGGTCGGCAATGGCGATGGCCAGGCTTTCCGGCTCGTTGACATCCAGTGGCTTCGGACGGCCATGGCCTACGTCACAGAACGGGCAGCGACGGGTGCAGATGTCACCCATGATCATGAAGGTCGCGGTACCGCCGGAGAAGCATTCGCCCAGGTTCGGGCAGGACGCCTCTTCGCACACGCTGTGCAGCTTGTGTTTGCGCAACAGCGACTTGATGCGGTCAACTTCCGGGGACACCGGAATGCGTACACGAATCCAGTCAGGCTTCTTCGGCAACTCAGTGGTCGGAATGATCTTTACCGGGATGCGTGCAACCTTTTCGGCGCCGCGCAGCTTGACGCCGGCTTCAACCTTGGGACGCGGGGCCGGGCGCTCGGAGACATCAAGCGTCGGGATTACGGTTTGCACTGCATCAGTAGTCATATCAGTCGATTCCGCCCGTGAGGGTCGTCTGCTCAGCGTAGTCGAGGTGTTTGACGAGCTGCGCACGCAGCCGGGCACTTACCTCGGCAAATTCAATCGATCCTGCGTGATCGCTCAGCTGGGTCATCGCCAGCCCGGCATAGCCGCAGGGATTAATCCGTCGAAACGGTTCAAGGTCCATGTCCACGTTCAGGGCCAGGCCGTGAAAGGAACAACCATGGCGGATCCGCAGACCCAGAGATGCGATTTTCGCTCCGTCGACATACACACCCGGCGCATCGGGCTTGGCCGCAGCCGTCACGCCATAACTGGCGAGCAGCTCGATCAGGCACGATTCCATGCGGGTCACCAGATCACGCACGCCAAAACCCAGCTTGCGCACGTCCAGCAACAGGTAGGCCACCAGTTGCCCGGGGCCGTGATACGTCACCTGGCCGCCGCGATCGACCTGCACCACCGGGATTTCTCCCGGCAGCAGCAAATGCTCGGCCTTGCCGGCCTGGCCCTGGGTGAAGACCGGCGGGTGCTCGACTAGCCAGATCTCGTCGGCGGCATCGCTGCCGCGTTCGTTGGTAAAGCGTTGCATGGCATGCCAGACCGGCTCGTATGCCATCTGACCGAGCTCGCGAAAGCCCAATGTCGCGGACATCACAGCACCATGTGCACGAAGCCGGTAGCCCGCAGTTCGCTGTTGATGTTGTACAGCTGGTCCTGGTCGGTAGCGACGATGTGCAACTGAATCGTGGTGTACTTGCCGTTGCTGCTTTGACGCTCGTCCACACGCTCATCGTTGATCTTTGCGTGTTTGCGGACGATGTCGATGATCTTGTCCTTGTTGCCCACACCCGTATCGCTGATCACCTTAACCGGGTAATCGTTGGCAGGGAATTCGATCTTGGGAGCCTTTACTTCAGTATCGGTCATGGCGTAACGGCCTCGTAAGCGTAAGCCGTGGCGACGGGCATAGCCCCACGCCGGATGAGCGCGGGGCCATGCAGGTGCACACTATCAGTTGAACAAGCCGTAGAAGAATAGACGGATGCTATCCCACATGCGGCGGAAGATACCACCCTCTTCGACGCCGTCCAGAGCGATCAGATCAGCGCTGTGCACCACCTTGTCCTCCAGTTTGACTTCGACTTTACCGATCACGTCGCCCTTGGCGATTGGCGCAACCAGTTGCGGGTTCATGGTCATGCTGGCGGCGAGCTTTTTCAGCTGGCCTTTTGGCAGAGTCATGGTCAGGTCTTCAGCCAGACCGGCCTTGACCTGGTTGGTGGCGCCCTTCCAGACAGGAGCCTGGGCCAGCTCGGTGCCTTTTTGGTAGAAGGTCTGGGTTTCGAAGAAACGGAAGCCATAAGTCAGCAGCTTCTGGGTTTCGGCGGCGCGAGCCACTTCGCTGCTGGTGCCGAATACCACGGCGATCAGGCGCATGCCATCACGCACGGCGGAAGACACCATGCAGTAGCCGGCTTCGTCGGTGTGACCGGTTTTCAGACCGTCGACGGTCTTGTCACGCCACAGCAGCAGGTTACGGTTCGGTTGCTTGATGCCGTTCCAGAAGAACTCTTTCTGCGAGTAGATCGCGTAGTGAGCCGGGTCTTCGTGGATGATCGCGCGAGCCAGTACGGCCATGTCATGAGCCGACGAATAGTGCTCAGGGTTTGGCAGACCGGTCGGGTTCATGAAGTGGGTATTGGTCATGCCCAGGTCGGCGACGGTTTTGTTCATCAGGTCGGCGAACGCGTCTTCGCTGCCTGCGATGTGCTCGGACAGCGCAACACTGGCGTCGTTACCCGACTGGATAATGATGCCGTGCAGCAGGTCGCTCACGGTCACCTGAGAGCCAACCTTGATGAACATCCGCGAACCGCCGGTACGCCAGGCGTTTTCGCTGACGGTCACCGGATCGTTTTCGCCGATCTGGCCACGACGGATTTCCAGAGTCGCGATGTACGCGGTCATCAGCTTGGTCAGGCTGGCTGGCGGCAGACGCTGGTCACCATTGTTTTCAACCAGCACGTTGCCGCTGCTGGCGTCCATGAGCACATAGGCCTTGGCGGCCAGTTGCGGTGGCGACGGCATCATCTCGGCCGCGAACGCGGCGGGTGAGAGGAGCAGCGGGACTAGAAGGCACAGGCGTTTGGCAAAGGTGGTGATGTTCATCCGTCTCTCGAAATCGCTAATGGAAACTGCCCAAAGGCAAAACTAATCAGACGGCCTTCTAACGGGCCGTCGCGTATTCAGTTGCTCACTCAAGTCACCCTTGCCGGGCTTTTGTTCTTCGACGAGCCAACAACCTGGTTCATCTCGCGAAATCGCTGATGAACCGTCAATCAAGTCCTACGTTTACTCTGTTACCACGCTCGGCGAACCAAGATTGGCCAGGCGTACGCTGTTCTGCACTTGCTGGATTTCACCCGGTGTTCCGATCGGCCCCAGGCGCACCCGATGCAGCGTCTGTTGATTGCGTACGATCGAGCTGATGAACACCGGAGCGCTCACCATCCCGCTGAGCTTCGACCTCAGGAGCTCTGCAGCGTCCGGGTTGGCGAACGCGCCCACCTGCAGATACTGGCCAGAGGCTGGTGCAGAAGCGTTTTTTTTTGCGTCCGCAAGCTGTACAGGGACAACGGCGGCGGCATGTTGCTGCGGTGGCGGCGTCCATTGCTCGACGGTGCCGGCCGAAGCCGTAATCGCCGGGGCGCTATTCTGCGCGACTTGCGGCTCGTTGAGCATTAAAGGCGCCGGACGGCCTTTCGCCGCCCAATAGGCCTGCGGGTCGATACCTTCGACCTTGACCCTGGCAGTGCCGATTTCGGCATAACCAAGTTTCTTGGCGGCGGCATAGGACAGGTCGATGATCCGGTCGGAGTAGAACGGCCCGCGGTCGTTGACCCGCAGGATCACGCTGCGGTTGTTGTCCAGGTTGGTAACCCGGACATAGCTCGGCAGCGGCAGGGTCTTGTGGGCGGCACTCATGCCGTACAGGTCATAGACCTCACCATTGGCGGTGTTCTGCCCATGGAACTTGGTGCCATACCAGGACGCCGTGCCCGAGGCCACGTAGGTCTTGGATTCCTGCAGCGGGAAATAGGTTTTGCCCAGTACGGTGTAGGGGTTGGCCTTGTACGGACCGGTGTGCAAAGTCGGCGTGGCGTCCGGGATACGCGAAACGTCGACGTCCCACCAGGGAGCGCCATCCTTGTGAGCGCGATTGATGTCCAGCCCTGGCGCAGAGCGCACGGCACTGGAGTTCTTCTGCGTCGGCGAGCGACTGGTCGAACAACTGGCGACCAGCACTGCCAACGCGGCAAATGCCATCAGCTTCAGGGGTTTACTCATAGGCAATGCCCGCATTACTTGACGCCCCGTGCTTGGACCAGCTGTTCAGACAGTTGATGTACGGCCATGGCGTACATCACGCTGCGGTTATATCGCGTGATTGCGTAAAAATTCTTCAGGCCCATCCAGTATTCAGGGCCATTGTCGCCCTCAAGGCGAAAAGCGGTAACCGGCATATCATCGCGCAGCGCATCATGACTTGACCAGCCCAGGGCCCGCAACTCTCCGACGGTTTTGGTGGGTTCGATACCGGTGGTCAAACCTTCATCCACCTGCTCGCCCCGCACATCGGCGCGACTGACCACCGGCTCTCCGGCGACCCAGCCGTGACGCTTGAAGTAACTGGCGACGCTACCGATCGCATCATCCGGGTTGTTCCAGATATTGATGTGGCCGTCACCATCGAAATCCACTGCGTAGGCGCGAAAGCTGCTGGGCATGAACTGCGGCAGGCCCATGGCACCGGCGTAGGAACCCTTGAGGGTCAAGGGGTCAACCTGCTCTTCCCGGGCCAGCAACAGGAATTCACGCAATTCCTTGCGGAAAAATTCGGCACGAGGAGGATAGTCGAAACCCAGGGTCGACAAGGCATCGATTACACGGTAATTGCCGGTATTGCGACCGAAAAAGGTCTCGACGCCAATAATCGAAACAATGACCTGCGCCGGCACGCCATATTCCTGCTCGGCCCGGGCGAGCACCGCTTCGTGCTGACGCCAGAAGTCCACACCACGGGCGATGCGCGCATCGGTGATGAACATCGGGCGATATTCGCTCCACTGCTTGACCCGTTCGGCGGGCTTGGAAATCGCGTCCAGGATCGACTGTTTGCGCTCGACTTCGCGGAACACGCCCATCAACTGTTCGCCGGCAAACCCGTAGTCGCGGGTCATTTCACCCACGAATTCGGCCACCTGGGGCGAACCTTCGTAATCGCCGGCCAACGCTTCCTGCGCGCTGCCAAGGATGCTTACCAGGCCGACCCACGGCGCATATCGAGTCGCCCAGCCACGCATTACCTGCATTGAACTCTTCACCTTATTCAAACCTGCGCGATCCACTTGCGATGGGTATGGATCGACATCAAAACCCCAAACGCTGACAGCAGCGTCACCAGCGAAGTTCCTCCGTAGCTAATGAACGGCAACGGCACCCCCACCACCGGCAACAGGCCACTGACCATGCCGATGTTGACGAAAACATAAACAAAAAACGTCATGGTCAAGGCGCCCGCCAGCAGCTTGCCGAACAGCGTCTGAGCCTGGGCGGTAATCACCAGCCCGCGACCGATCAGCAGCAGATAAATCAGCAACAGCGCACAGATACCGACCAGACCGAACTCTTCGCCCATGACTGCAATGATGAAGTCGGTATGGCTTTCCGGGAGGAAGTCCAGGTGCGACTGGGTACCCAGCAGCCAGCCTTTGCCGAATACGCCGCCGGAACCGATGGCCGCCTTGGACTGAATGATGTTCCAGCCAGTGCCCAACGGATCGCTTTCCGGATCGAGGAACGTCAGGATCCGCTGCTTCTGGTAGTCGTGCATGATGAAGAACCACATGGCGATGGCCACGGGCACGGCGGCGGCGAGCACGCTGAGAATCCAGCGCCAGCGCAGCCCGCCCATGAACAGCACGAATGCACCGCCGGCCAGAATCAGCAACGAGGTGCCAAGGTCCGGCTGGCGCACAATCAGAATGAACGGGATGCCGATCAGCATCAGACTGATGCCCACATGCTTGAGCTGCGGTGGCAAGGTGCGCTTGGACAGATACCAGGCAATGGTCGCCGGCATCAGGATTTTCATGAACTCCGACGGCTGGAAACGGATGACCCCGGGAATGTTGATCCAGCGCGTAGCGCCCATGGCGTTGTGGCCCATGACGTCCACCACCACCAGCAACAGCACGCCGATCACGTAGCCAACCGGTACCCAACGGGCCATGAAACGTGGCTCGAACTGGGCGATGACGATCATCGACACCAGGCCGATGCCGAATGAAGTGGCCTGCTTGGCCAGCAGATCCCAGCTTTTGCCACTGGCGGAATACAGGACGAACAGACTGCCGGCGGCAAGCGTCAGCAGCAGGATCAGCAACACACCGTCGATATGCATGCGTTGCAGAAGCGTCGCGCGACGGCGCATCACATCCTCGCTGGAGAGCATGCGATCAAAATTATTCATCACGGGCGGTAGCCTCCGCGCTAGTAGGGCTGGCGTATTCGGCTTTGAGGCGACCGTCCTGATCCAGCAGCCAGGCGTCCATGACCTGACGCACCACCGGGGCCGCGACGCCGGAGCCGGACTCACCGTTCTCGACCATCACCGACACCACGATCGCCGGATCGTCGGCGGGCGCAAAGCCCACGAACAAGGCGTGGTCGCGATGGCGCTCCTGGACTTTCGAGCGGTCGTACTTCTCGCCCTGCTTGATCGCGACCACCTGGGCAGTACCGGACTTGCCGGCGATGCGGTATTGCGCGCCGATCGAAGCCTTGCGCGCCGTACCGCGGGCGCCGTGCATTACCTGTTGCATGCCGTGGTTGACCTTGGTCCAGTCAGACGGGTCGCGCAGGATGATGTCCGGCATCGGATTGTGATCCACCGGCTTCTCGCCCTCGATGGTCTTGGCCAGATGCGGGCGATTCCAGATACCTTTGTTGGCCACCAGCGCCGTGGCCTGGGCCAGCTGCAACGGGGTCGACTGCATGTAGCCCTGACCGATCCCGAGAATCAGCGTTTCGCCCGGGAACCAAGCCTGGCGGCGGGTCGCGCGCTTCCATTCACGGGTCGGCATCAGCCCCGGCGACTCCTCGAACATGTCCAGGGAAACCTTCTGGCCGATACCGAACTTGGACAGGTACGACGACAGCCGATCGATCCCCAGCTTGTGGGCCAGGTCGTAGAAGTAAGTGTCATTGGAACGCATGATCGCGGTGTCGAGGTCGACGAAGCCATCACCGGTGCGGTTCCAGTTGCGGTACTTGTGGTCGTAGTTGGGCAGCATGTAGTAGCCCGGGTCGAACACTCGGCTCGAGGCCGTCACCACGCCCGCGTCCAGGCCCGCGATCGCCACCGCCGGCTTGATCGTCGAGCCCGGCGGATACAGACCACGCAGCACGCGGTTGAATAGCGGCCGGTCGATCGAGTCGCGCAGCTCGGCGTAGGCCTTGGAGCTGATGCCGGTGACAAACAGGTTCGGATCGAAGCTCGGCTGGCTGACCATCGCCAGCACCTCGCCGGTTTTCGGGTTCAGGGCCACCACCGCACCACGACGACCGCCGAGCGCGGCTTCGGCGGCTTCCTGCAACTTGATGTCCAGGCTCAGGACGATGTCCTTGCCGGAAACCGGTTCGGTGCGTTTGAGCACCCGCAATACACGGCCCCGAGCGTTGGTCTCGACTTCCTCGTACCCCACCTGGCCATGCAGCTCCGACTCGTAGAAGCGCTCGATGCCGGTTTTACCGATTTGATGTGTGCCGCTATAACTGACCGGGTCCAGAGACTTGAGCTCTTTCTCGTTGATTCGCCCCATGTAGCCCACCGAGTGCGCAAAATGCGCGCCCTGGGGATAGTGACGAACCAGTTGCGCAACCACTTCCACCCCCGGCAACCGGAACTGGTTGACGGCGATTCGCGCGATCTGTTCTTCAGTCAGCTCGAACAGGATTGGCACCGGTTCGAACGGCCGGCGCCCCTGGCGCATGCGCTTCTCGAAGATCACCCGATCCTCGGGCGTCAGCTCCAGCACCTCGACAATCACGTCGAGCACCTGCTGCCAGTCGCCCGAACGCTCGCGGGTCATGCTCAGGCTGAAACTCGGTCGGTTATCGGCGATCACCACGCCGTTGCGGTCGTAAATCAACCCACGCGTCGGCGGGATCGGCTGCACATGGACGCGATTGTTTTCCGACAGGGTCGAGTGGTAGTCGTACTGGATCACCTGCAGGAAATACAGGCGAGCAATCAGCACGCCAATCAGTGTCACCACCGCAATTGCCCCGAACACGACGCGGCCACGCACCAGACGGGCGTCTTTTTCGTGGTCCTTGATGCGGATCGGTTGGCTCATGGGGGGCAGAACTACTTGTGATAAGGGTGGCCGGACAGCACGGTCCAGGCACGATACAGCTGTTCACCGATCAGAATGCGCACCAGTGGATGCGGCAACGTCAGTGGCGAGAGCGACCAGCGCTGATCGGCGCGGGCACAGACTTCAGGCGCCAGCCCTTCGGGGCCGCCGACCATGAAGTTCACCGTGCGCGAGTCCAGCCGCCAGCGATCGAGTTCGACCGCCAGTTGCTCGGTACTCCAGGGCTTGCCGTGGACTTCGAGGGTGACAACACGCTCGTTCTGCCCGACCTTGGCCAGCATGGCTTCGCCTTCCTGACGGATGAAGCGCGCCACGTCGGCGTTCTTGCCACGGGTATTGAGCGGTATTTCCACCAGTTCCAGCGCCAGCTCGGACGGAAGACGCTTGGCATACTCATGCCAGCCTTCTTCCACCCACTTGGGCATGCGGGAACCGACGGCGATCAGTCGCAGTCGCACAGCGTTACCTTACTGCTGGTCTTTGTTGAGCTTGGTGAAATGCTCGTGGGTGTTTTCCGGGCTGTGGTGCTTGGCATCCGCCGCACGGCTCTGCTCGGCACCGGCCCACAGGCGCTCCAGGTCGTAGAACTGGCGAGCCGAGGCGGTCATCATGTGCACGATCACCAGGTCCAGGTCCAGCAGCACCCAGTCGCTGTCGCCCTTGCCTTCTTCACCCAGCGGACGGGCGCCTTTCTTTTTGACTTCTTCGCGAACCTTGTCGAGCATCGCGTTGATCTGGCGATTGGAGGTACCGGTGGCGATGATCATGTAGTCGGTGATGCTCTGCTTGTCGCGAACATCGATGATCTGGATGTCCTGCGCCTTGACATCTTCCAGGGCTGCAACGGCAACCTTGACCAGCTCGTCACCGTTGAGCGGCTCGTTGGTAGCAACCGGCTCAGGCAGCGGGGCACTCTTGAATGTGCCTTTGCGCTTAACTTTGTTTACGTCGTTGTTGGTCATATAAAACTCGTTTTGCTCATGTATTCGGCGGCTTGGCGACACGTCGGTGCGTATCAGTGAAGCACGCCTTGTTCAGTTCGACGCACGGTAAAGACCGTGCGCATCGATGTAGGCCAGGACCGCGTCGGGCACCAGGAAACGTACCGACTTACC
Source organism: Pseudomonas putida (assembly GCF_050989985.1). Lineage (GTDB taxonomy): Bacteria > Pseudomonadota > Gammaproteobacteria > Pseudomonadales > Pseudomonadaceae > Aquipseudomonas > Aquipseudomonas putida_AI. The sequence continues at coordinate 700,545 of NZ_CP158815.1, read as the reverse complement.
GCTGGCCAGCAGTTGACGGATCTGGGTGGCGGATACCGCGAGCGGTGTCTGCCAGACGAATGCAATCTGTCCGCTCGGCCCCTTCAGGGCCAGCGGGTCGCTCACCGAGCGCGCCGCCAGCAGGTTGCGCAAGGCATCCGGCGGTTCGCTGTCGGCATCCGGGCGTTGCAGCACCAGGATGTGGCAATGCTGGAGCAACTCTTCCCAGCGATGCCAAGTGGGCAGGCCGCAAAATGCGTCCCAGCCCAAAAGTAGAAAAACCTGGGTCTCGTCGGCCATTTCGGCGCGCATCGACTCCAGGGTATCGATGGTGTAGGACGGCTTGTCCCGCTGCAATTCGCGGGCATCCACCACCAACGGCGCCACACCGGCCACCGCGCACTCGACCATCGCCAGACGGTCCTTCGCCGACACCTGCGGCGTATCCCGATGAGGTGGCCTGGCACTGGGTATCAGGCGCAGCTCATCGAGTGCCAGCGCTTCGGCGACTTCCAGCGCACCGCGCAAATGGCCGATGTGCACCGGGTCAAACGTTCCGCCCAGTACACCGATGCGTGCGGGGCGAGGCGCGCTGGCGGTTACCGGAGCCGACGGGTCGAGGTCGCCCAAGTCAGACCGACTCCTGTCCGCGCAGCTGGCCATCGCCGACCACGACGTACTTCTCGCAGGTCAGGCCTTCGAGACCCACCGGGCCGCGGGCGTGCAGCTTATCAGTAGAAATGCCGATCTCGGCACCCAATCCGTATTCGAAGCCGTCGGCGAAGCAGGTCGGGGTGTTGATCATCACCGACGACGAATCGACTTCAGCAACGAAACGCCGGGTTTCACCCTGATGTTCACTGACGATCGAGTCGGTGTGATGAGAGCCGTAATGGTTGATGTGCTCGATGGCCTGCTCCAGCCCTTCGACCACACGGATCGACAGGATCGGCGCCAGATATTCGGTATTCCAGTCTTCTTCGGTGGCCGGCAGCGCATCGATGATCGCACGCGTGCGCTCACAGCCACGCAGTTCGACACCTTTTTCGCGGAACTGGGCTGCCATCGCCGGAAGGAAATCTTTGGCAACGACTTGATCGACCAGCAAGGTTTCCATCGCGCCGCAGATGCCATAGCGGTAAGTCTTGGCGTTGAATGCGATTCGCTGGGCCTTTGGAAGGTCGGCGTTGGCACTGACGTAAACGTGGCAGATGCCGTCCAGATGCTTGATCACCGGAACGCGGGCATCACGACTGATGCGTTCGATCAGGCCGCGACCGCCACGGGGCACGATGACATCAACGTATTCAGGCATGGCAATCAGAGCGCCAACGGCAGCCCGATCAGTGGTTTCGACCACTTGCACCACAGCCGCCGGCAGATCGGCTTCGGCCAGGCCACGCTGGATGCAGGCAGCGATCGCACGATTGGAGTGAATGGCTTCAGAGCCGCCACGCAGGATGGTCGCGTTACCGGACTTCAGGCACAGGCTGGCGGCGTCGATGGTCACGTTCGGCCGGGACTCGTAGATGATCCCGATCACGCCCAGGGGCACGCGCATCTTGCCGACCTGAATCCCCGACGGCCGGTAGCTCATGTCGCGGATCGCGCCGACCGGGTCCGGCAATGCCGCCACCTGGCGCAAACCGACGATCATGCCGTCGATCCGGGCCGGGGTCAGTGCCAGGCGCTCGAGCAGCGCAGGTTCAAGACCATTGGCGCGGCCGGCTGCCAAATCCAGCTCATTGGCAGCGCTCAGTTCGGCGCGGGCAGCGTCCAGCGCGTTGGCGGTAGCCTGCAACGCGCGGTTCTTCTGCGCAGTGCTGGCACGGCCGATGACGCGGGAAGCCTCGCGGGCAGCGCGACCCAGGCGGGTCATGTAGTCAAGAACGGACTCAGTCATGGTCTGGCGTGGTCTTTGAAAAGGGCTTGGTAAAGAATAAAGCGGCAGATTATAGCTGTCGCGACTCCCGACTAACAGCGGTGACGGGCGGATGGTCGAAATGGAGGTCGATTTGCCGACGTTCAGCCGGGATTAAGGCGCAAATTGTTATCATCAGCGCACTATCAGCCCTGATAAACACCGTTCACCATGACCGACCTGACTGTTCGAGCATCCGCAGCAAGCCTGCCCACGGGGCTGCCGGACGCGTTTTTCGACCGAGACCCGCAAATTCTGGCCCGCGATTTATTGGGCAAGGTCATTCGTCATCGAGTCGGTGATTTGTGGCTCAGCGTGCGAATCATCGAGACCGAAGCCTATTACCTTGCCGAAAAGGGCAGCCACGCCTCCCTGGGTTACACAGAAAAGCGTAAGGCTTTGTTTCTGGATGGCGGGCACATCTATATGTATTACTCCCGTGGCGGCGATTCCCTGAACTTCAGCGCCCAGGGCCCGGGCAACGCGGTGCTGATCAAATCCGCCTACCCGTGGGTCGACGAACTGAGCGGGCCGGCGAGCCTGGCGCAGATGCTACTCAACAATCCCGATGCCCAGGGCCGCCCTCGCCCGTCGCAGAAACTCTGCGCGGGGCAAACCCTGCTGTGCAAAGCGCTGGGCTTGAAGGTTCCGGTCTGGGATGCCAAGCGTTTCGATCACGAGGTGCTGCTGGTGGAAGACGTCGGCCAGACACCCGCCCATATCATCCAGACCACGCGTTTGGGCATCCCCCATGGCCGTGACGAACACCTGATGTACCGCTTCGTCGACGCCGCCTATGCGGCCTGGTGCACGCGGAACCCGCTGCGACGGGGGCAGGTCGAAAATCGCGATTATTTTGTGCTGTCCTGACCGGATCTGAAGCAAAAGGAATTCCCTGTAGGAGCGAGCCTGCTCGCGATGACGGCGGCACATCAATTATCAATGTGACTGAATGACCGTAATCGCGAGCAGGCTCGCTCCCACAAGATGCATTTGAACATTCAATGGAGTTGTTTTTATGGGCCCATGGCTCGATAGCGTGACCGGCTGGTTGACGGTCAACCCGCAATGGCTGGCGGCAGCGGTGTTCATCGTGGCCTTCGTCGAGTGCCTGGCGATTGCCGGGTTGATCGTACCTGGCACCGTGCTGTTGTTCGCCGTGGCGGTACTGGCCGGCAGCGGCGCGCTGTCGTTGAGTGAAACGCTGCTGCTGGGTTTCGTGGCCGGCGTGCTCGGCGATGTGGTGTCGTATTTCCTCGGGCGCCACTTCCACCAGAACATCCGGCGCCTGCCAGGCTTGCGTCATCACCCGGAATGGATCGCCGGGGCCGAGGCGTACTTCCAGCGCTATGGCATCGCCAGTCTGCTGGTCGGTCGTTTCATCGGCCCCCTGCGCCCCATGCTGCCCATGGTCGCCGGCATGTTCGACATGCCCTTCCCACGTTTCTTCGCCGTCAGCCTTCTGGCCGGTGCCGGCTGGTCGGTGGCCTACCTGCTGCCAGGCTGGGCCACCGGCGCGGCGATTCGCTTACCGCTGCCCGAAGGCTTCTGGCCCCAGGCCGGTGTCGTCGCCGCCAGCATTGCCCTGATGGTGGGGCTGAGCGCTACCAGCAGTCTGCGCAAGCACCGCAAAGCCACCCTGTTCATTACCGGGATGAGCTTTTTGATCCTGACTGCACTGTTTTTCGGCTATCCGCATCTGAGCGCCCTCGACCAGGGGCTAATGACGCTGGTGCAGGAGCATCGCAGCCCGATGCTCGATGAAGTGGCCGTGGTGTTCACGCTGATCGGTGAGTTTCGCAACATGCTGATGTTCAGCGTCTTGCTGGTCGTGTTGCTGCTGGTTACCCGTCAATGGCGCCACGCGGTTTTCGCCTGTAGCACCCTGCTGTTCACGGCATTGGGCAACACCGTGACCAAACACTTTTTCGCCCGCCTGCGCCCGGAAGTATTGAGCGACCCACTGAGCAGCTACAGCATGCCCAGTGGTCACGCCTCGGGGTCGTTCGCGCTGTTCCTCACCCTCGCCGTCCTCGCCGGCCGCGGGCAACCGCCACGGATGCGCCTGACCTGGCTGCTGGTGGGCTGCCTGCCGGCGCTGGCGATTGCACTGTCGCGGGTATACCTCGGTGCGCACTGGCCAACGGATGTGCTGGCGGGCGCGATGCTGGCGGCCTGTGTTTGTGCGGCCAGCCTTGGGCTAATTCAGCGCCGCACGTCACTCAACGCCTTGCCGCCCAAGGTCTGGTGGCTGGTGCTGCCGGCATTGGTGGCACTGTTCGGATTCTTCGTGTTGCGGCATTTGCCGCATACGATGTTGAGATATGCGTACTGAAGATAAAAAGATCGCAGCCCGCGGCAGGCTGCGATCCTTTAGCGAGCGTCAGGCGAACAACTCACCCTGCAACTCATCGAGCAGCGCCTGAATCGCATCCAGTCGCTGCTGCGGGTCATCGAGTTGCAGCAGGTCGATCTTGTCCAGCTCAGCGAACGGCAGCAAGTAGGCAAGCTGGTTAGCCAGCGACTGTTGCCCGACCGCTTCGGTGCCCATGTTCAGCGCTTCGACCATCGGGTGTTCCGCCAGGGCCTTGAGCAGTGCTACCAGATCGGCATCTTCATCCTGCAGCGGTTGCTCCGGCTCATCTTCCAGCCACTCGACCTCGGCGACGATCAGCTGATCGCGCTGCACTTCGGTACGCAGTACGTGAAAGCGTCGACCGCCCTGCACCCGAATCCCCAGCAAACCGTTTTCCTGGGTCTTGAAATCGGTGATCAGCGCTTCGCAGCCGACCAGTGCATAACCCGCCGGCGCGATGCCGACCTCTTCGCCATCGAGGATGCACACCACGCCAAAGCCGCCGCCCTGTTTCATGCAGCGCCCGATCATGTCCAGGTAGCGCGCCTCGAAAATCTGCAGATCGAGGATGCAGCCCGGAAACAGCACCGTGTTCAGCGGAAAAAGCGGCAGACTCATAGACATTTCCTTAAACCACCATCGACACCGCCAACGGCAGCAACACCGCCGTGGCCACGCCCATCAGACTCATCGCCAGCGCCGCGAAGGCACCGCACTCTTCATTTTCCTGCATCGCCACTGCCGTGCCGACCGCATGAGCCGTCATGCCCAGCGCCATGCCACGCGCCTCGGGGCTGTGGACGCCGAGCCGGGTCAACAGGCTCGGACCGAAGATCGCGCCAATCACCCCCGTGATCAACACGAACACCGCCGCCAGCGCCGCGACACCGCCGATCTGCTCGGCCACCAGCATGGCAATCGGCGAAGTCACCGATTTGGGCGCCATGGTCATCAGAATCATGTGCTCGGCGCCGAACCACCAACCCAGCAGCACGCCCATGCTGGTGGCGACGACCCCGCCTATCACCAGCGTAGTAAATATCGGCCAGAACAACTGCCGAATCCTTCGCAGGTTCAAGTACAGCGGCACGGCAAGCGCGACAGTGGCCGGACCCAGCAGGATGCTGAGGATCTCGGTGCTTTTGCGGTACTCGGCATAGGTCAGCCCGCAGCCCACCAGCACACCGATCACCAGCAACATGGAGACCAGCACCGGCTGCAAAAAGATCCAGCGGGTTTTCTCGAAAGCCGCGAGCACCAGTTGGTAGGCGCCCAGGGTAATGCCAATGCCGAACAACGGATGATGTATGACCGACGTCCAGGCGCCGCTCCAGTCGAGGGTCATTGGCGATCCTCGCCAGGGTGAGCGTGGCGCTTGATCATGCGTTGCATCAACACCCCCGCGAAGGCCATGGACAGCAGCAGCGATAACACAAGCGCACCGGCGATGGCCCAGAAATCCGCCGCAATGTCCCTGGCGTAAACCATTACACCCACTGCCGGCGGCACCAGCAGCAGAGGCAAATAACGCAGCAGGCTGCCGGCCGCCAGGTTCAGCGGTTCACCGACCTGACCGCGGCTGATCAAGAACACCAGCAACAGCAGCAGGCCGACAATCGGCCCCGGCAGGACCGGTAAAAACAAATGGTTGATCGCGGTGCCGAGCAATTGAAACAGCACCAGCCATGTCAGGCCACGTAACAACATCCTTCATCTCCCGCAGAACCCGTCACCCGCCATTACGGGCCGAGCATTATAAACATGCCTGCCATATACACCGGCATTCGCCAAAAGCATGGTCGGTTGACCACAGGAATTAACAATGTTGATCTACAGTGGTAAGCCGGGGGTCCAAATTCCCACGGCTCAAAACCATAAAAACCGATGAACCCAAGGAGAGTCTCAATGCCCTTTGTTCCAGTTGCAGAGCTCAAAGATTATGTCGGCAAGGAACTTGGACGTTCCGAATGGCTCACGATCGATCAGGAGCGCATCAACCTGTTCGCCGAAGCCACAGGGGACTATCAGTTCATCCACGTCGATCCGGTCAAGGCCGCGCAAACACCCTTTGGCGGCACCATCGCCCACGGCTTCCTGTCGCTGTCGCTGATTCCGAAACTGATGGAGGACATCCTCGTCGTTCCTGAAGGCCTGAAGATGGTGGTCAATTACGGCCTGGACAGCGTGCGCTTCATTCAGCCCGTCAAGGTCAACTCGAAAGTGCGCCTGAAGGTCGACCTGACTGAAGTGACCGAGAAAAAACCTGGTCAATGGCTGCTCAAGGCCACCACCACCCTGGAAATCGAAGGCTCGGACAAGCCAGCGTACATCGCCGAACCTTTGTCGCTCTGCTTCGTGTAAACCTTCCCGGATGCGAAGCAGCACCTGCTGTTTCGCGCCCGCCGCTATATATACCGGCTGTATAACGACACATAGCTGCGGCATACTCGGTCGCCTAATTGCCCGGAACCCGCTATGCGCTCACTTGCACTCCTTGCCTTGACCCTGATGCTCACCGCATGCGGCGACGGTGAATCACCGTTACCCCCTGATGCCCGCCTGCCGGACGGCGGTCGCTATCGTGGTGATCTGGTCGATGGATTGTTGCAAGGCCAGGGCCGCATCGACTACCCCAACGGCAGCTGGTACGCCGGCGAGTTCGACAAGGGCCAATGGCATGGCCAGGGCGAATGGCACGGCAGCAACGGCGAGGTCTACCGCGGGAAGTTCAATCAGGGCCTGTTCGATGGCCAGGGCAGCCTCACCACCAATGGCAGCAGCTACAACGGCGGCTTCAAGCTCGGTCGACGCGACGGTGAAGGCACCCTCAAAGAAAACGGCATGACCTACCGGGGCGAGTTCAAGGCCGACCAGTACTCAGGCCTCGGGCGCCTAGAGCTCGAAGACGGAAGCGCCTATCAGGGCCAGTTCGCCCACGGCAAGCCCAATGGCGAAGGCCAGCGCGGTGACGGCAATGGCAATCAGTTCACCGGGCACTTCGTCGACGGCCAGCTGGAAGGCAACGGAACATTCAACAGCGCTGACGGCGACATCTATGTCGGCAGTTTCAAGAACAATCAACTGAACGGCAAGGGCCGCTACGAAAACGCTGACGGCGATGTCTGGCTCGGCCAATTCAAGGAAGGTTCGCTCAACGGCAAGGGCGAGCTGATCGGCGCCGATGGCAGTCATTACATCGGCCACTTCAACGATTGGCGCTTCAGTGGCCAGGGCCGCCTGAACCTCGCCGACGGCAGCTTCTACATCGGCCAATTCGACAGCGACACCTACTCCGGTCGCGGCACCCTGGTGCTGACGGATGGCTCCGTGCTCAGCGGCATGTGGGTCAATGGTCAAAGGGTGCGTGACGCCGAAGGCAAGTTGTTGCCTGACAGCCTCGAACTCGGCCTGCTGGCCCAGGGTCGCCTGCTTGAAGACGCGCTAGGAAACGTGCCAGCCTCGACTCCGGCAGTCGAGCTATACAGCCTGACCCTCGGCGGCGACGGCAAGCAGAGCGTGTTCCTGCGCGAATCCGACTACGTCGCCAACATGCTCACCAGCCGCTTCGGCGCCTTTGGCCAGATCCGCCTGGTGAACCATCGCGATCATCTCGGCGACCGGCCGATGGCCACCCGGGAAAATCTGCGCCGTGCGGCGCTGACCCTGGCCGAACGCAGCGGCCCGGAAGACTTGATTTTCATCTACCTGTCCAGCCACGGCACCAGTGAGCATGAACTGGTGCTCGACCAGCCGCGCATGGAGCTGGCCGACCTGCCGGCCGATGAACTGGCAACGGTGCTCGCCCCGCTGAAAAACCGCGACAAGATTATTGTGATTTCGGCCTGCTATTCCGGCGGTTTCATTCCCGCCCTCAAGGACGAACGCACCCTGATCATGACCGCATCGCGGGCCGACCGAGTGTCCTTCGGCTGCTCCGAAGAAGCCAATTTCACCTACTTCGGCGACGCCCTGTTCGCCCAGGCATTGAACCAGACCGACGACCTGGAGCAAGCCTTCAAACGGGCCAAAGCGACGGTTGCCGAGCGTGAGCTGGCCGATGGCTACGAGGCCTCTGAACCGCAGATCTGGGCGCCTAAAACCGTGCTGTCGCACTGGCAGTTGCTACGCAAGCAGCAAGCACGCAAAGCCCTGCAAAGTGTCTCGATTGACAGCAAGGACGCAAAGACCAACTAAGCTGAAGAGTATCAAGGGAGAAACACTATGTACTTGACGCCTCAGCACGTATTGCTTGCCGGAGCCACCGGCCTGACCGGTGAACACTTGCTCGATCGCTTGCTCAATGAGCCAACGATTACGCGGGTACTGGCCCCCTCACGCCGGCCACTGGCCAGGCATCCGCACTTGGAAAACCCGGTGGGCGACCCAGCGATGTTCCTGCCGCAGTTGAGCGGCCGCGTCGATATCGCCTACTGCTGCCTGGGTACTACCATCAAGCAGGCGGGCTCGGAACAGGCGTTTCGCGCGGTGGATCTGGACATGGTCGTGGCGTTTGCCAAGCGTGCCAGGGAGATGGGCGCGAGGCATCTGATTGTGATCAGTGCATTGGGGGCCGATCGCCGATCCTCGATTCTCTACAACCGAGTCAAGGGCGAGATGGAATACGCGTTGCGGGCGCAGGACTGGCCACAGCTGACCATTTGCCGCCCCTCGCTGCTGCTGGGAGAACGACTCGAACCACGACTGGGGGAGAAAGTCGCCGGCCCCCTTTCACGACTGATACCCGGCAAGTACCACGGCATCGAAGCCTGCCAACTGGCCCGCGCCATGTGGCGCCTGGCGCTGGAGGAGCAGGATGGGGTGCGGATTGTGGAATCGGATGAGTTGAGGAAACTGGGCAAGTAAGTCAAAAGATCGCACCCTTCGGCAGCTCCTACAGTTGGAATGCGTACCCACTGTAGGAGCTGCCGAAGGCTGCGATCTTTTTCTTTTACATCCCACCCGTCGCCTGGAAGTTCACGCCCAGCACCGTCAGCAGCGACAACGGCAGCAACAAGGTGTCGAGCAACGCACTGGCCGGCAGATCGACACCCGGATAGCTCGGTGCTTCGGCGCCGAAACGATCCTTCGCACAGCAGCCGCCATTCATTGCATACAGGTCCAGTCGCGTCCCGGCATACACCACCGGTGCGCCCGGTTTGGCGGCATCCAGGGTCCGCGCAGTGGCGCAGCCAGCCAACTGCAGTGCCAGCACCAGAATCAGAAGTTTATTCATCGCTGCTCATATGGTGCTCGCCCCAACGCGGCAGCATGTCCTGGGGAATGTTCAGCAGGTTGAGAATGCGCGCCACGACAAAATCGATCAGGTCATCGATGGTTTGCGGCTGGTGGTAGAAACCCGGCGATGCCGGCAGGATCGTCACCCCCATGTTCGACAACTTGAGCATGTGCTCCAGATGAATGCTCGAGTACGGCGCCTCGCGGGGCACCAGAATCAACTGGCGCCGCTCCTTGAGGGTGACGTCGGCAGCCCGTTCGATCAGGTTGTTGCAGGCACCGGTCGCAATCGCCGACAGGGTCCCCGTGGAACACGGCACCACCACCATCGCCGCCGGTGCGCCGGAGCCAGAGGCCACCGGCGACATCCAGTCTTCCTTGCCATACACCCGAATTTGCCCGGCAGCCGCACCGGTGTATTCGGTGAGGAACGCCTGCATCATTTGCGGTTTGGCCGGCAGCGTGACATCGGTTTCGGTGGCCATCACCAGCTGCGCTGCCTTGGAAATCAGAAAGTGCACTTCGCGGTCGTCACGCACCAGGCAATCGAGCAGACGCAAGCCGTACTGGGCGCCGGAAGCCCCCGTCATTGCCAGCGTGATGCGGTCCGGGCCGTTGTTCATTTCAGCGCCTCAGCGAGTTTGCCGTGCAGGCCGCCGAAGCCGCCATTGCTCATGATCACCACGTGCGTGCCGGGTTGTGCCTGGCTTTTCACCCGCTCGATGATGCCTTCGAGCGAATCGCTGACAATCGACGGCACGGTGCACAGCGCAGCAGTGCCTGCCAGGTCCCAGCCGAGGTTGGGCGGCGCATACCAGATCACCTGGTCGGCATCGACCACGCTTTCCGGCAAACCGTCACGGTGCGCGCCGAGTTTCATGGAGTTGGAGCGCGGCTCGATAATCGCGATCAACGGCGCATCGCCAATGCGCTTGCGCAGGCCGTCGAGGGTGGTGGCGATGGCGGTCGGGTGGTGAGCGAAATCGTCATAGATGGTGATGCCATGCACCTCCGCGACTTTCTCCATGCGGCGCTTCACGCTTTTGAATGCGCTCAATGCCGCGATACCCATGGCGGGCACCACACCGACATGGCGCGCCGCTGCCAGGGTGGCCAGGGCGTTGGCGACGTTGTGCTGACCGGTCATGTCCCACTCGACCACGCCCTGGGATACCCCTTCAAACATTACTTCGAAGGCCGAACCGTCCTCGCTGAGCAACTTCACCTGCCACTGACCACCGGCGCCGGTGGTTTGTACCGGTGTCCAGCAGCCCATTTCGATGACGCGTTGCAGCGCCGGCTCGGTGGTCGGGTGAATCACCAGGCCTTCGCTGGGGATGGTCCGCACCAGATGGTGGAATTGCCGCTCGATAGCCGGCAGATCGGGGAAGATATCGGCATGATCGAACTCCAGGTTGTTCAGGATCGCCGTGCGCGGACGGTAGTGAACGAACTTGGAACGCTTGTCGAAAAACGCACTGTCGTACTCGTCGGCTTCGATCACGAAAAACGGCGTACCGCCCAGTCGTGCCGATACCGAGAAGTTCTGCGGCACGCCGCCGATCAGGAAGCCCGGGCTCATGCCGGCGTGCTCCAGCACCCAGGCAAGCATGCTGCTGGTGGTGGTCTTGCCATGAGTACCGGCCACGGCCAGTACCCAACGCCCTTGCAGGACATGATCGGCCAGCCATTGCGGGCCGGAGACATAGGGCAGGCCTTTGTTCAGCACATATTCCACCGCCGGATTGCCGCGGGACATGGCGTTGCCGATCACCACCAGGTCGGGTGCCGGATCGAGCTGCGCCGGGTCATAGCCCTGGGTCAGCTCAATGCCCTGGGCCTCGAGCTGAGTGCTCATCGGCGGGTAGACGTTGGCATCGGAGCCCGTCACGTGATGGCCCAGCTCTTTGGCCAGAACCGCCATCGAACCCATGAAAGTGCCGCAGATACCAAGAATATGAATGTGCATAGTCGACCTCGTAAAACATGGCCGCAGGTTAGCTTAGGGAGGGGAAGTTCGCACCTTGTGTTTCTGATCCAGGGACGCCATCGCGAGCAGGCTCGCTCCCACAAGGACAGCCAAGCCTCTGTAGGAGCGAGCCTGCTCGCGATGGTCTAACGGGCTATCCCGTGCTTACGAAGCTTGCGATAAAGGGTGTTGCGGCTGACACCCAGCTGTTGCGCCGTATGCGTCATATGCCAACGCGTGTGCTCCAGCGCATTCAATAACGCCAATCGCTCGGCATCGTCCAGCGGGCGTTCGGACCCCTCAACGTCAACGGGTTGCACAACCGGCGGCCGTGCCTGACGGATCATCGCCGGCAAATCCTCCAGACCGATCCGCCCGCCGTCGCACAACGCCGCCAGGGTGCGCAACACATTGCGCAATTGGCGAACGTTGCCCGGCCAGGCGAAGGCCAGCAAGGCCTGGCGCGCCGGTTCGTCGATCAGCACGGTTTCTCCGCGCGCCTCTTCGGTGAGCAAAAAATCCAGCAGTTGCGATTTGTCACTGCGCTCACGCAGCGCCGGCAGCGCGACTTCCAGGCCATTGAGCCGGTAATACAGGTCTTCGCGAAAACTGCCCTCCTCGACCCGTTCCAGCAGATTGCGGTGCGTGGCACTGATGATTCGCACATTGATTACCTGCGGCTCACCACCGATGGGCACCACTTGGCGATCTTCCAGCACCCTTAACAGTCGCGTCTGCAACGCCAGGGGCATGTCGCCGATCTCATCGAGGAACAGGGTGCCGCCATCGGCCTGCTGCAACTTGCCGCGCATGCCTTCCTTGCGCGCACCGGTGAAACTGCCGCCGCGATAGCCGAACAACTCACTTTCGATCAGGCTTTCGGGAATGGCCGCGCAGTTAAGGGCAACAAAGGCTTTGTCGGCGCGCTGGCTGGCTTGATGCACAGCCTTGGCGAACGCTTCCTTGCCCGAGCCGGTTTCTCCGTTGATCAGCAGCGGTACATCCCGTTCGTACACACGCAGGGCCTTGCGGAAATCCGTCTGCAACGCAGCGTCGCCCAAGCAAATACCCGACAGCTGCGAGCGCTCCTCAACGATCGGGCCCGGCACCAAAGGCACCGGCACGCGCCGCGGCTGCCCGCGCAAGGCCGCGAACAATCGCCGCCCGTCGCGGGTACGCAGTGGCCAACTGGCACTGGCATCAAGGCTGGCGCGACCGAGCAACTCATCCAGCCCGCAGTCGAAAAAAGCCTCCACCGGTTGGCCCTGCAAGCCACCGCGGGCATGCCCCAACAGGTTCAACGCACTCTGGTTGACCGCACAGATGCGCCCTTCGCCGTCGAACGCCAGTAGGCCTTCGCTGAACAGCCCCACGGACTCGGCTTGCAGATGAAAACGCAGAAGCCATTGGTTTTCGAAATAACGCAGGAAGTAGCAGCTCTCGATCATCTTCGCCGAAAGATTGACCAGGGCCATGGTATGGAACTGGCTCTGGCGCGATACGTCGTGTCGCGCCGAGGACACGTCGAGCACCGCCAGCAGTTCGCCATGGGGATCGAACACCGGGCTCGCCGAGCAGGTCAGGCCGGTATGACGTCCACGGAAATGTTCGTCTCGATGAATCGTCAGTGCCTGGCGCTCCACCAGGCAGGTGCCGATGCCATTGGTGCCTTCGCAGGCCTCACTCCAGTCGGCACCGAGCCACAGCCCGGCGCGCTCGAAAATTTTCCGCTCGGTGGGCGCGGTAACGCAGTTGAGGATCACGCCCCGGGCATCGGTCAACAGCACTGCATGCCCGGAACCGGAAAGCTGCTGGTGCAGGCTGGTCATTTCATTGCCGGCAATGTGCAGCACCTGCTGCAGGCGTTCGCGGCTTTCGAGGACGCGGCCATGCTCCAGCACGGTGGGTGCCATGGTCAGGGCCGGATCGAGATGATAGTCCTCAAGACAACGCAACCAGGAGCGGGCGATGGAAGGGTCGCTGCCGGGGCCGTGCAAATGGGTCTTGCCCTGGGCAACGGTCAAGACCTGACGGGCATGGCGACTCAAATGGTTGTCGTGCATTTCTTATTGTTCTCCCAGCCGGGTTGGGTAGGCCTGAGCATCCTCCAGGCCAGTGCGCATTGCAACACTGGCAAGACTGCCCGGTCACAGGCTGTGCCATAAACGGTACAAACTGTCACGGCGGCTGTACCGAAAGCGTCACGGAAGCCGCCCGCTGGTCCGACAAAAATCACGCAAGGCCTTGATTTGCCTGACCTGCGAGGCGGTGGCCCGACCTTTGCTCTACGCTTAATGCAGCGCACATGCGCGTCCTCCCTATAAGCACAAAAGCAAGGAGAGATACATCATGCGTTACGCTCACCCCGGTACTGAAGGCGCTATCGTTTCGTTCAAGGCCAAATACGGTAACTACATCGGCGGCGAGTTCGTCGCGCCTGTCAAAGGTCAGTACTTCACCAATACCTCGCCAGTGAATGGCCAACCGATTGCCGAATTCCCCCGTTCCACGGCCGAAGACATCGACAAGGCCCTGGATGCTGCCCATGCGGCGGCTGATGCCTGGGGCGCCACGTCCGTCCAGGCGCGCTCCCTGATCCTGCTGAAAATCGCTGATCGCATCGAACAGAACCTGGAAACCCTGGCGCTCACCGAAAGCTGGGACAACGGCAAGGCCGTTCGCGAAACCCTCAACGCCGACATCCCGCTGGCCGCCGACCACTTCCGCTACTTCGCCGGTTGCCTGCGCGCCCAGGAAGGCAGCGCTGCCGAAATCGACGGCAACACCGTGGCCTACCACATCCATGAACCACTGGGGGTGGTTGGGCAGATCATTCCGTGGAACTTCCCGATCCTGATGGCCGCCTGGAAACTCGCTCCGGCCCTGGCTGCCGGTAACTGCGTGGTGCTCAAGCCGGCCGAGCAAACCCCGCTGGGCATCAGCGTGCTGGTCGAACTGATCGGCGACCTGCTGCCACCGGGCGTGCTGAACGTCGTGCAAGGCTTCGGCAAAGAAGCCGGTGAAGCCCTGGCCACCAGCAAGCGCATCGCCAAGATCGCCTTCACCGGCTCGACCCCGGTCGGCTCGCACATCATGAAATGCGCGGCGGAAAACATCATTCCGTCCACCGTGGAGCTGGGTGGCAAATCGCCGAACATCTTCTTCGAAGACATCATGCAGGCAGAACCGACCTTCATCGAGAAGGCCGCCGAAGGCCTGGTGCTGGCGTTCTTCAACCAGGGCGAAGTCTGCACCTGCCCTTCCCGTGCACTGGTTCAGGAATCGATCTACGACGAATTCATGCAAGTGGTGATGAAGAAGGTCCTGCAGATCAAACGCGGCGACCCGCTCGACACCGACACCATGGTCGGCGCCCAGGCGTCCGAACAGCAATTCGACAAGATCCTGTCGTACCTGGAAATCGCTAAGGGTGAAGGCGCCGAGCTGCTGACCGGCGGCAAGGTGGAAAAACTCGAGGGCAACCTGGCAACCGGCTATTACATCCAGCCGACCCTGCTCAAGGGCACCAACAAAATGCGCGTGTTCCAGGAAGAAATCTTTGGCCCGGTGGTGAGCATCACCACCTTCAAGGACGAAGCCGAAGCCCTGGCCATCGCCAACGATACCGAGTTCGGCCTGGGCGCCGGCCTCTGGACCCGCGACATCAACCGCGCCTATCGCATGGGCCGCGCCATCAAGGCCGGTCGCGTGTGGACCAACTGCTACCACCTCTACCCGGCGCACGCCGCGTTCGGCGGTTACAAGAAGTCCGGCGTCGGCCGTGAAACCCACAAAATGATGCTCGATCACTATCAGCAGACCAAAAACCTGCTGGTGAGCTACGACATCAATCCGCTGGGCTTCTTCTAAGGATCGGGGCGGCACGGATATCTCCGTGTCGCCCTAGATCGGCCATCGCGAGCAGGCTCGCTCCCACAGGGTTATCGGATGATTCCATTTTTGATGGCTGACCCATAACTTTGTGGGAGCGGGCTTGCCCGCGATGGCGTCCTGACATGCACATTGCCTGAACGCTCTGGCTCGGGCCTTGCATCCGAAGTTCAACATCCAATATCAGGAGGACACCAGCCCATGGCCGTATTCGCCCATTCCGTCGGCGCCCAGACCTATCGCTTCGAAAGCCTCAAGGAAGTGATGGCCAAGGCCAGTCCGGCGCGTTCCGGGGACTTTCTGGCCGGTGTCGCCGCCCTCAATGATGGCGAGCGCGTGGCCGCGCAGATGGCGCTGGCCGACATTCCGCTGAGCCACTTCCTTCAGGAAGTGCTGATTCCTTATGAAGCCGATGAAGTCACCCGGCTGATCATCGACACCCACGACAGGCAGGCTTTTGCCGTCGTCAGCCACCTCACCGTCGGCGGCTTCCGCGACTGGCTGCTCAGCGATGCAGCCGATGAGCAGACCCTACGTGCGCTCGCTCCCGGCCTGACCCCGGAGATGGCAGCCGCCGTCTCGAAAATCATGCGCGTGCAGGATCTGGTCCTGGTGGCGCAGAAAATCCGCGTGATCACACAATTTCGCGGCACCCTCGGCCTGCGCGGACGCCTGTCCACCCGCCTGCAACCGAATCACCCGACCGACGAACCGGCCGGTATCGCCGCGAGCATTCTCGACGGCCTGCTGCACGGCAATGGCGATGCCATGATCGGCATCAATCCGGCCACCGACAGCATCGCCTCGATCTGCGCCATGCTGGAAATGCTCGACGCAATCATCCAGCGCTACGAGATTCCCACTCAGGCCTGCGTGCTGACTCACGTCACCACCTCCATCGAAGCCGTGAATCGCGGCGTGCCCCTGGATCTGGTCTTCCAGTCGATTGCCGGCACCGAGGCGGCCAATGCCAGCTTCGGCATCAATCTGAACGTGCTCAAGGAAGGTTACGACGCGGGCTTAAGCCTCAATCGCGGCACGCTCGGGCAGAATCTGATGTATTTCGAAACCGGTCAGGGCAGCGCCCTGTCGGCCAACGCCCACCATGGCATCGATCAACAGACCTGTGAAACCCGGGCCTACGCGGTAGCACGACATTTCAACCCGTTTCTGGTGAATACCGTCGTAGGATTCATCGGCCCGGAATACCTCTACAACGGCAAACAAATCATCCGCGCCGGCCTCGAAGACCACTTCTGCGGCAAGCTGCTGGGCGTGCCGATGGGCTGCGACATCTGTTACACCAACCATGCCGAAGCCGACCAGGATGACATGGACACCCTGCTGACCCTGTTGGGCGTGGCCGGGATCAACTTCATCATGGGCATCCCCGGTTCCGACGACATCATGCTCAACTACCAGACGACGTCTTTCCACGACGCGCTTTACGCCCGGCAGACCCTGGGGCTCAAGCCGGCACCGGAATTCGAGGCGTGGCTGGCAAAAATGGGCATTTTTACCCAGGCGGACGGCAAGGTACTGTTCGGCAACAGCCTGCCACCGGCCTTTCGCCACGCCCTGGCGCAATTGGGATGAGTGTTGATATGGAAAAACTACCCTTCGATCCGCACAACCCCTGGCAGGAACTGCGGCGCCTGACGCCGGCACGAATTGCCCTGGGCCGCACCGGTACCAGCATGCCGACCCGCGCACAGCTGGATTTTCAATACGCCCATGCCCAGGCACGGGATGCGGTGCATTTGCCGTTCGACCACGCAAGTCTGCGCTCGCAACTGGCTGAACGCGGGCAGGACAGCCTGTTGCTGCACAGTGCAGCGCCAGATCGAAACAGTTATCTGCAACGCCCCGATCTGGGGCGCAAGTTGAGTACCGACTCCGCCCAGGTCCTGCGCGATTACGCTTCGGCCCACCCGGGCGGCGTCGATCTGGTCATAGTGGTGGCCGATGGGTTGTCAGCATTGGCGGTTCACCGGCATACCCTGCCATTTCTGGCGCGCATGGAAGAGCACATCCGTGCTGAAAACTGGAGCGTCGCCCCGATTGTCCTGGTGGAACAGGGCCGCGTCGCCGTCGCAGATGAAATCGGCGAACTGCTGGGCGCCCGAATGACGGTGATCCTGATTGGCGAACGCCCTGGCCTCAGCTCTCCAGACAGCCTGGGTTTGTATTTCACCTACAATCCCAGGGTCGGCCTGACGGACGCCTACCGCAACTGCATCTCTAACGTGCGCCTTGAGGGATTGAGTTACGGCATGGCGGCACACCGTCTGCTGTATTTGATGCGCGAAGCCTGTCGTCGGCAGCTGTCGGGAGTCAATCTGAAGGACGAAGCGCAGATTCACACGCTGGAGGAGGATTCGGGCTCGGACATGAAAGGCAATTTCCTGCTCAGCTCGCCGCAGGCCTGAGCCGCTTGCGCGTTGCACTTTCGTTCCAGTTTGAGGCAGGATCGGATCCACGGCCTCCAGAGTTCCCCGTCGCCGTCCAAGCACGCAAGACAGCCACTTGAAGACGAGACCTACCATGCGGATTATTCAAGCGACCCTCGAACACCTGGATCTGCTGACCCCGTTGTTCGTCAAATATCGCGAGTTTTATGGTTCCCTGCCGTATCCGGACTCGTCCCGGGCTTTCCTCGAGAAACGCCTGCGCCGTAAGGAATCGGTCATCTACCTGGCCCTGTCCGATGATGACGACAACAAACTGATGGGTTTCTGTCAGTTGTACCCAAGCTTCTCTTCGCTTTCGCTCAAGCGTGTCTGGATCCTCAACGACATTTACGTCGCCGAGGACGCCCGTCGCCAGTTGGTGGCCGATCATCTGATTCGTACCGCGAAGAAAATGGCCAAGGAAACCAACGCCGTGCGTATGCGCGTTTCCACCAGCAGCAACAACGCAGTCGCGCAGAAAACCTATGAATCCATCGGGTTCAAGGAAGACACCGAGTTCAAGAACTACGTGCTGCCGATCAGCGACAAGCTGTAGCGCTTCACCCGCCCCATGCAGGAGCGAGCTTGCTCGCGATGGTCGTCAACGATAACGCTGGCTGCCTGACACCCCGCGGTGTTTTGTTGTCCATCGCGAGCAAGCTCGCTCCTACAGGGTCACGGCATCGACAGGGTTATTAATTGTCATCAGACTGCCAACTATCCCACCGACATCCCCCGCTACAATCTCGACGCTCTTTTCACTTTTCAAATCGTATAATGCCGACCTTTCCGACTTGTAAGAAAAACTACATCTGACTGTAGGCCTTACGCGAAGTCATCCGCACAGGCCTGCTGAGTCGGGTCGTTACCACAGGTGCTTTCCATGGATTTCAACCCGATCGATATCGTCCTGCATCTCGACGTCTACCTCGACATGCTCGTATCCAACTACGGGGCATGGATCTACGCCATCCTGTTTATGGTGATTTTCTGTGAAACCGGCCTGGTGGTAATGCCTTTCCTGCCGGGTGACTCCCTGCTGTTCATCGCCGGCGCCGTAGCTGCCGGCGGCGGCATGGACCCGGTGCTGCTGGGAGGCTTGCTGATGCTCGCGGCGATTCTGGGCGACAGCACCAACTACATCATCGGACGAACGGCGGGTGAAAAACTGTTCAGCAATCCGAATTCGAAGATCTTCCGTCGCGACTACCTGCAACAAACCCACGATTTCTATGACAAGCATGGCGGCAAAACCGTGACCCTGGCGCGCTTCCTGCCCATCATCCGCACCTTTGCACCCTTCGTCGCCGGCGTGGGGAAAATGCCTTATCCGCGATTCTTCGCCTTCAGCGTGCTGGGCACCATCCTCTGGGTCGGCGGCCTGGTCACCCTCGGCTACTTCTTCGGCAATGTACCGTTCATCAAGTCCAACCTGTCCCTGCTGGTGGTCGGCATCATTCTGTTGTCGCTGGTCCCGATGATCATCGGCGTGCTGCGCAACCGCTTCGGTGGTTCGAACTCCAAAGCCGAAACACATTGATTCGACATGTGGTCGCTTAGCACCTGGCGACGCCGGCGCACCCTGGCCAAATACCCGATTGCCGACGATACGTGGCAACGGGTACGCCAGCACCTGAGCTTTCTTGATGGCATCAGCGCCGCCGAGGACCGATGGCTGCGCGAAGCCTGCGTCCTGTTTCTGGAAGATAAACACCTGACCGCCCTGCCCGGTGTCGAACTGCATCAGGAACAACGCCTGCTGCTCGCCGCCCAGGCGCAACTGCCTTTGCTGCACCTGGGCGATCTGAACTGGTATCAGGGCTTTCACGAAATCATTCTCTACCCCGACGACTTCCTCAGCCCCCAGCGCCATCGTGACGCCAGCGGCGTCGAACACGAATGGGACGCCGAACACAGTGGCGAAGCCTGGCAGCAGGGTCCGATCATCCTTGCCTGGCCTGGCGTGATGGCCAGTGGCGGCTGGGAAGGCTACAACCTGGTGATCCATGAACTGGCGCACAAGCTCGACATGCTCAACGGCAATGCCAACGGTTTGCCACCGCTGCACGCCGACATGCGGGTCAGCGACTGGGCCAGGGTCATGCAAGAGGCCTATGACGATCTCGACCGGCAACTGGAGCGCAATCCGGACGCCGAGACCGCCATCGACCCCTATGCAGCGGAGAATCCAGCCGAGTTCTTTGCCGTCACCAGCGAATACTTCTTCAGCGCCCCGGATTTGCTGCACGAGGCTTATCCACAGGTGTATGAACAGCTGAAACTGTTCTATCGACAGGACCCGCTGGCCCGCCTTCGGCAACTTCTGGCTGAAGATCCGGTCTACCGGGCCCACGACTAAGGTCTACACGACTTCTGGTACATGGCGTCGACACGGGAATATGCCTATAATCGCCGCCACTTTTTGGTCAACTACGGGGGCATCGCCCAATGAGCTACAGCAAGATTCCGGCTGGCAAAGACCTGCCGAACGACATCTACGTCGCGATCGAGATTCCGGCCAACCACGCGCCGATCAAATACGAAATCGACAAAGACAGCGATTGCCTGTTCGTTGACCGTTTCATGGCCACCCCAATGTTCTACCCGGCCAACTACGGTTACATCCCGAACACCCTGGCTGACGACGGTGATCCCCTCGACGTGCTGGTCGTGACCCCTTACCCGGTTGCTCCAGGCTCCGTGATCCGCGCTCGTCCAGTCGGCATCCTGAACATGACCGACGATGGCGGCGGCGATGCCAAAGTCATTGCAGTCCCACACGACAAGCTGTCCCAGCTGTACGTCGACGTGAAGGAATACACCGACCTGCCACCACTGCTGATCCAGCAGATCGAGCACTTCTTCGCGAACTACAAGGATCTCGAGAAAGGCAAATGGGTGAAGATCGAAGGCTGGGACGGCGCAGACGCCGCCCGTGCTGCGATCACCAAGTCGGTTGCGGCCTATAAAGGCTAAGAGCAGCTGCCAGCCTTGAGCTGCGAGCTTCAAGAAAAACCCCGGTGATCCGGGGTTTTTTGTGGGCATTGGAAAAGGTCCGTTAAACACTCTGTTTAAGACAGCTTGCATCAGTGATTTTCTGTTTAAAATTCCTCAAGCACGTCTTACATCCAGTCTTAAATTTCCCTCGAAATTTGAACGCCGCGTTTATTCAAAGGCCCAGGCCTCGCCAGTAGACTCGCGTTCATGAAAAAGAACACTAGCGGCCCCCGATTCAAAGCGCTCCTTGGGATAGCGAACATCACGACAACAGGGTTTGCCGAGTTTTTGAACACGGCCCCGCAAAATGTCCATAACTGGTACACCCGCGGTGTACCCGCTCACTACATGGAAGAAGTCGCCAGAAAGCTGTCCATCAACAGTGAATGGCTGAAAACCGGCGAAGGCCCCAAAGACGCCCGACACCTGCGCCTGCACGACGAAGCCGGCAATACCTTCGATGCCCAGGCCATTCGCGGCGTCTACACGGTCATCGAGCCCACCGACATCGATCTCCCCCTCTTCAAGGAAACCGCCACAGCCCCCGGCTCCGGCAAAACCCACGTCATCGAAGACCCAGGCCAATCCGTCCGGCTGCCCCGCAGCCACCTCGACTCGCTGGAAATCAACCACGCCGACGCCATCTGCGCCCGCATGATCGGCAACAGCATGGCCGAACGTATCGAAGACGGCTCAATCCTGGCCATCGACCGCGGCCTGACCCAGATTGTCGATGGCGAGATCTACGCCATCGAGCATGACGGCATGCTGCGAATCAAATACCTGCACCGAATGCCGGGGAATGCGCTGCGATTACGCAGCCATAATCGCGAACAGTACCCGGACGAGATCTTCAGGGCCGCACAGATCGAAGAACAAAACATCAGGGTGTTGGGTTGGGTGTTCTGGTGGTCGACGCTGAACAAACGCAGACCGGAGGTGCCGTTCCTGTAGATCTCGGGATGCTTGTAGTCGCCGACGCAGCCTGTGTCGGCTACCACATGGATCCGAACCACACGTCAAACTGGGAATTCCCTCAAAAAATCAGTATGATGCGCCCCACATTTGCGCATCGACCCGCCAGGCGGCTCTGATCGCACCGACAAGGCAGATGACTTTCTCGCCGAGTCCCACAGCCGGACGCAAGATCCGGATGTACGTTTTAAAGGCTGGCGAGGTTTACCAAAAATGAACCAAGCCAGTCCCCAAGAAGCCGGCCACAAGCCGGCTTTTTAATGCCTGAAAAAAACACGTCATCGTCCAGCCCCCTCACGGATAACTAAACCCCTTAACCAACGTCAGCTCCCCCACCGCCCGCATCGGCACCAGAAACGTTTCCATCTTCTCGCTCGGCGTCCCCTCCTCGGTAATCACCGTTACCTGCGCCGTAGTCAGCGGCTGAACTGCATCCTCCTGCCCCTCTTCATCACTGCGATACCCGCCCCCGAAATAGTTCACATACACCAGATACTGTCCCTTGATCGGCGCGGGCATGGCGAAGATTTCCGGGCCGTAGCCGGTGGTGACGTCGACGTCGAGGGCCGCGCCGTTGGGGGCGATGCGGTCGCCGTACCAGATGTGCGCGCCGTCGGGAGTGATGAGGTGCAGATCCAGGTCGGTGCCGTCGCTGTCCCAGGCCAGCAACACCCGAAGCTTGGCGGGGGTTGCTCCACCGCTGGCATTCAGGAATTGCGTGCGGTGGCGTTGTAAGCCATCGGGGCTGCGGACTTCGACGCTGTTGCTGCCATTGGGGAAGGAGAACGGGCGATCAAAGCGGCCGGCGGGGTCGATTTTCAGGGGCATGCTGACGCCGTTGACGATCAGTCGGCCTGGATCGTTGCTCTTGGGCGTGGCCTTGATCTGGCCGTTGATGCGGGCGGTGTTGGCCTGGCCGGCCGGGGTGTTGACCGAGGAAGCCGGGTAGTTGACCGTCTGGCGGAAGTTTTCGCCCTCGCCTTCGGGTGCGCCGGTGCGCCAGCCGCCGATCGGGCTGTCGAGTTTGACGCCGTTTTCGGCCATCGCCGGCGATAACGCCGTGAACGCGCAGAGCAACAGCAAGACCTGTGGAAAACGAAGTGTCATGGGCTATTCCAGCAAAAGGTGGCGGGCGAGGCCTTCGATGTAGGTTTCATCCTGGCCATTTGGGTGGGCTTCAAATGCCAGGTGCAGGTATTCGTGGGTCAGGTCGAGACGGTCCTGCAGCGACAGCACGCCTCGCACGTAGATGCGCTGGCGCTCGCGATCGACATAGGGCCGGCCGAACGCCAGGCGGCAAACGGCGAAGGTGCTGACTTCGTTGTAACCGGCTTCGCTTTCGAGACGGGAACGCCAGCCTCGACGCTGTTTTTGCAGCCAGTCCTGTGCGGCGGGCAAGGCTTCGCAGGAGGCCACCGGATTGTCCCAGCGGCTCAGGCTGGCGCGCGGGTAGGCGTGCAACAGGATGGCGTCGTAGCGTTGGCCGGCATTGGCCTGCTCGACGGCTTGCTGCCAGGACAGCTTGTCCGGGCCGGGTTGATCGGAGTGGTAGGTGACGCTGCTGCCGGCCAGCACCAGATCACTGGTCCAGGCAGCGACATCCCGCGCGTCAATGCTGGCCGGGCGCGGAGCGACACGCTGGCGCTGGCTGCTGTCGTCGATGCTCAGGCATTCACCGTTGCGCGTGGCGTTTTGCAGCAGATAGGTGCGGATCGCCACGGCCAGGGCTTTGGCTGCTTCGACGGGCTCGGGGGTGGCTTCGCGTTGCAGTACGCGGGCAACGTACTCTTCGCGATCCAGGCGGGCGACGAGCTTGTCCTTGACCAGAAACAATTCACCGTCACTGTGGATATCGAGCTGGTTACCGTTGGCGAATTCCACCCGATAGTCACCATGCAACGGCCCCGCAGCCACTTCGCGGTTGCCCGCCAGCACGCGCTTGAGCGGATAGCGGGAGAACAGGCTGACTTCGACACAACGTCCCGCATCCACCGGCCATTGAACAGGCACGACCGCCGCCAGCGCCGTTGCGTAATCACGCAGTACCCGCTGACTGGTCCCGCGTCCACCGGCCCAGATCGGCGTGCCGTCTGCGGTCCAGCCCGCGAAGCCGCCCTGACGCGATGCCGCGTCCTGATCCCCCAGCCAGCTCCAGGTTTTCACCCGCAGCCGGCTGCCGAGCTCACCCACGACGTTGCCGTCAGCAGCGCTCAAGACCACATCGAGCAGCACGCGCCGCGCCTGATCCTGTGCCGGCATCGCCGCCAACATCTGTATCAGCTCCGCCACCGGCACCCGTGTCGCCGGCTGCAACGACGGCAAGTCCAGCAACCACTGCGGTGCCTGTCGCGCTTGCCAATAGTCTCGCCAGTGCGCAGCGGAAATCCCCAGGCGCGCCGGCTCGAAATACAGCCCGCAGGACTTCACCAACGCCTGATCGCGCTCGACCTTGCCGCCCGCGCTACAGCAATACACTTCCTCTTTCGACTGCCCGCGACACTCATAGGCCGGCTCGCGCGCCCCGGTATCCACCAGCCAGGCATAGACGAACAGCTTCCACACACTGCCCAGCGGCGTTTGCAAAGTGTCCGACAAGGGTTCGCGGGACAGCAGCTGTGTCTGGCTCAGGGACAGCAACTCGCCCTTGAACGCCAGGTGCAGCGGCTCGCCCTGCGCCATTGCCAACGCAGTCATCGAGCACAGGAACCAGCCGACCAGAGTGCGGAGCATGTCAGTGAACCGTCACCTGACCGAGCGCCGGTTTCTGCTCCTGGGCCTGATGCTGTGGCGCATACACCTGAGTGAATCGCACCGGCGGCAGGTTGAACTGGCCCTTCTGCGAGAAGCGCACCAGATGCCGCAAACGCAATTCACCGCTCAGCGCATCCACGGGCACCGCATAGGCCAGTTGTCCCGGTTCGAAACGAGCCTTTTCCAGCGCCGAGGGTTCCGTTCCGGGCTTGCCCATCAGCTTGATACCCCAAGTGGTGCGCTCGACATCGGCGCCCGGTGGCAACGGCACTTCGAGCAGGCCATAGCGCAGGGGTTTGGCGGCCTTGCTGGTGAGGATCACTTCGTCCAAGTACAGGCTGTCGCTGGACAGCGGCGTGGTGCCGACCGGCTGAAGTTTGAAGGTGAAGGCCTCTTCGCCCGGCACCAGTCGCGACAGGCGACGGGTGATGGTGACGGCCATCGGGTCAACCGGCGGCTGGCGGGTCTGGAAACTCAGCGCGGCCCGCAGCGGGCGCTCTTGCGTGCCGGTCAGCGACAGCACCGCCGGCACCGGCGAAGCACCCTGCCAGGTCCAATACATCTCACCGCTATCTCCGTATTTTTTCTTCCAGCCCTCACCCGGCGCCAGTGCGATCGTCGGCGAGGCCTGCTCGATGCTGCGTTGCAACCAGGTCAGTGCCAATGCACGTTCCAGCGTCGATTGTTGCGGCAGCAGCCGTTGCAGCAATGCCGTCGCGCGGGCCTGATCGAAAGGCTGCAGCGACAGGTTCAACGCCTCGGCAAACGGATGGGAGCTGACCGCCAGGCGCTGTTGCGCGCCGGCCAATTGCCGACTGAAAGCATCCGGCACAGTCACCTTGGCCTGACGCGCCAGGGAAGCGGTCAACACTCGCGCAGCGGCCAGACCGAGGGCCGAATCCGGATCGCCCATCACCAGGCTGTCGTCCCCGGTCTCCAGCATGTTCGCGGCACTGCCCTCGCCCGCTTGCGCCAGATCGTCCATCAAACCACTAAGCAGTGTGTTCACCGGCAACTGCATCTGCCGGGAGAACGACAGGATCAACGCGCGTTGCAACAACGGTGTGTTTTTCGCCTGCTTGGCGTAGACCTCCAGCACCCGTTGCCAATGCTCCGGCGGCAGGCTCAACTCCAGCACCTGGCTGGCGTGCCAGTCGGCGTAATAGGCGTAGGCGGTGAGGAACGCATCCGGCTCGCCGTCCATGCCCCACCAGGTAAAACTCGCCGACGGCCCGGCCATCTGCACCAGGCGCAGGCGGCTGTTCTGCATGATCAGACGCAGGCGATCGCGAATCTGCGGGTTCGCCGACAGGGTCGGGTAAGCAATGCTCAGCGGCAGCAAACGGCTGGCGGTCTGTTCGACGCCGCCGTACGGGTAGCTCAGCAAGTCATCCAGTGCCAAGCGGAACAGCGCCTGCGGACTGTCATCAAGGCGCAGGCGGATGTCCGTGGCATCTGCCGGCAAGGTCAGCGGTGTGTCACCAGTGGCCACGTCCAGGCTTTGACTCTGGGTGACCTGCCAGCCCTCGCCGGTTGCGGTCAGGCGCACGGCCAGGGCATCCGCGGTTTTGCCGTCCTGCTGCAGTTCGGCGGCCCACTCGCCAGAAGCCAGGACAAATGGCGGCAGCGGGATGTAGTTGATGCCGCTGTTGAGCGTGACAGGAATGCGCTGCTCGGCACCGGCGTAGTGGGTCACCAGTTCTGCCTTGACCGGACTCTCGGATTGACTGAAGGCAAACACGCCCAGATCCGGCTTGTCCCCCGCGCGGAATTTGCTCGGCCCGCTCCACTTCAGGTACAGCGGTTTTTCCGAACGCAGGAACTGCTTCTTCTGCCCTACTGCGCCGTCATCGGCGATGGCCCGGGCGGTGATGCGCCAGCGGGTCAGGGAGTCCGGCATCTTGAAGGTGAAACGGGTCTTGCCATTGGCATCGGTGAGCAGCTCCGGTTGCCAGGCGGCGGTGTCGACGTCTTCGCGACGCGGTCGCTCCAGCACCTTCACCCCGCGCTCACTGCGGTTGGCCTTGCCCGGCGCACCGGGGCTGCCCGGCAGCGCGACGTCATAACTGATGAACGACAGGCTGGCGCTGGTGCGCACGTTGTTGCGCCTTGGGTGGTAGAAGAACTGGTCGATGGTCGGCGCCACTTCCGGTTGCAGCGCATAGACCATTTCGTCAACCACGCTGACCGTCAGATGCGCCGGGACCGGCTTGCCGGCGAACTGCGTGATCAGGTCCACGGTGACGGTGTCACCGGGTTGATAGGTGTCCTTGTCGGTGGCGATGGCGACGTCGATCTGCGGAGTAACCACCTTGATCCCGGCGTTCTGGAAACTGTATTGGCCGCCCTTGGTGTACAGGACCGAGAACGTCAGGTTCGGCGTGAAGCTGTCCTTCACCGGGATGCGGGCGCGGTATTGGGTGTCGCTGAGTTTCTCCATTTTCAGCCAGTCGCCGCCTTTGGACAGCAGCGCAGTGGCCTCGACCTTGTCACGCTCCAGCGACAGCAAGGCATCGCTGACCGGCTCGGGGAAGGTGATCAACGCCAGCGCTTCATCGCCCGCCTTGTACTCGGGTTTGTCGAGGACGATTTCCACCGTGCCGGGCACGGCTTTGACACCATCACCGGTGACGGAATGCCCGGCCGCGCCGAGGGTCCGGCCGTGGTCATCCCGGAGCGTCAGGTTGTAAGTGCCTGGCCGCTCGAAAGCCAGCGCAAAACCTTTATCGGTCGGCGCCAGTTTGCCTTCGCCGGTGCTCTGGTCTTCCAGGCGCACCCAGCCGTAGCTGCTCGGCACCACCGTTGCGGCTTGCTCGCTTTCATTGGCATAGCTGAACGCAACCTTGTCCCCCACCGCGCTGAAACGCTGTGGCGCGCTCAAGCGGAAATTCGCCGCACCGCGATCGATGAGGATTTCCTTGGTGGTCTTGACCCGATACGCCGCGCCATCGCTGGCAAACACAGTGAGCATGTAGCGACTCGGTTTCTCGGCGGCTGGCAGATCGAGGGTGGCGTTGCCCTTGGCGTCGGTGGTCAATTCGGTGCTGGTCAGCTCCACCGGAAATTGCCCCAGGTACTGCAACTCGTTGTCGACCATCGACAGCTGCTGGGCCCGCAGGCTCAGGCTGAGTTTGGCGTTGGCCACCGGCTTGCCGTCCGGGTACAGCAATACAAGATTGCCTTTCACCGGCTCGCCGGTACGGTAATCCTGCTTGGCCAGGTTCAGCGAAATCTCGAAGTGCGGCTTGATGTATTCGGCCACGCGGAAGGCGCTGCTGTAGGTTTGATCCTTGTAGTTGAAACGCAGCTCATAACCACCGGCCACCGCATTGTCCGGCAACTGGAAACGCCCTTGAGTGCCGGCCTTGGAATCGAGTTTCAAGTCCAGGCTTTGCAACGCTGTACCGGTCGCATCCAGCACGGTCACGCTGACATCAGCGGCGGCAGGTTGCACCGAATCTCGCGCATTCTTGAACTCGCGACCGACGATTTTCAGCGACACCCAATCCCCCGGCCGATACAGCGGGCGGTCGGTGAAGGCATAGAGTTTGGTGTCGTAGATTTCGCTGTCGTAGTAGAAGTTTTCCGAGACGAAAACCCCACCCTCCTCGTCCTCGCCGATCACGAACGAACGCTCGGGGCTGACGTGTTTGAGCCGCAGCAATCCGTCGGCATCGGTGGCGCCACTGCTCATCACACCCAGGCCATCGGTCCACAGCACATCGACCTTGGGCACAGAACTGCCTTCGTGTTTGCGCGCGGCCCACACCAGCAATTCATCACCGGCAATCTTGCTCACCGCCACGGTGTTGGAGACGAAGACCATGGTGGTCGCGCGGTACTTGCCGATCAGCGCTTCCACCAGATAAAGGCCCGGCTTCAACTGGCCCAACGGAATGTAGACGTTGCCCGGCGCGACGCTGACGAATTCGCTGGAAGACCCGGCCAGGTTCACCCCTGGCGGTGGCTGGATCGGCTTGGCTTCCCACAGCGGATAGCGGAACTGGCTGACCACCGGCAAACCGGGAATCAGTGCGAATTGGGGTTGCGCGTCGTAGGGCGTTGGCGCGGCCATGGCGTTGCCCATCTTCAGTTCCGGCACTTCTTCGGTGACTTGTTTACGCGACTCGTAGGAAAACGCCCGCTGCATCACCCGACGGGATTTGCGGTACCAGTTGTCCCACAGGTACGCCAGGGTGTTCGACAGGCCCTCGCCCTTGAACTGGCCATCGCTGACCACGCGGTGCAGGTTCTTCTGGCGCTTGAGGAAATCCAGCGGCTTGTCGATGCGATACACGCGGATGTCCGCGCCGCCGTAGGGCTCCATGCGGAACCGGCGATAGTCGCGGCCGGGGGCTTCAAGGCGCACCATCGCCTGTTCGTCGCTGGCGAAACTGCTGTCGGCCAGCAGAAAAAAACTTTCCCCGGCCACCGGGGTGTAGCCGCTCGGCTCGACCGTGTCTTCAGCCCGGCTAGCGGAAAACGGCAGCGCCAGAAGCAACAGCAGAGGCAGAAAACGCAGCATGCGGGCACCGATCATTGGGAGAGAAAATTCAGTCGATAGACGCCGATGAAGTTGGGGTTGGCTGCATCGGGTATCCATCGGGTGTCCTTCCATGTCATGAGTTGTTGCAGGCTTGCCGAACGCATGCCGTTGTCAGTGGGGGTGGTGGTGCCGGTGTGATAGGCGATGTAGCGACCCATCCAGATCATCAGGTGCTGGTCATCGCCCTGATCGAAAAACATCAGGTCACCGGGTCGGGCCTGGGCCACGTCACGGCCGACCAGATGACTGTTGAACTGGATCAATTTGATGGCGTTGACGTACGGCCCGACCTTGCCGCCGCCCTGTTGCCATTGCTGGGCGAGACCGCGCTGGGCATCGCTCAATTGCAGCTCAGGTGGCAGGTAGCGGTTGGACAGGCCATTGCTGCGCAGCCATTTGCCGTCGTGGACTTTCAGTGCCTCGTTGGCAGCGAAACGCACCAGCCCGGCGCAATCCTGCTGATACCAGCGCGGGCTCGGGCCCTGGCTCAGCTGCTCCTGGGCGATGCGCACGAACCAGGCGCGGAAGATCTGCGATTGCTGCACATCCAGCGCCGGTGTTTCGAGCGCCAAGGCTTGCCCCGCCAGCATCAGCGCCAGCAGGCCAAAGACTCGCATCGATTTCGTCACAGTGCCTTCCACGTCAGCGGCAGCCATTGCCAGTGACCGTCGGGCTCACTGCCTTCGGGCAGGGTCAAGGCGTACTTGCCGTAGCCACCGAGGGTGCGCAATTTAGGGATCAGGTAAGTTTTCGCGGCGTTGTAGAACACCGGCTCCATGTCTTGCGGCAGGCTGTCG
The DNA here is from genome assembly GCF_050989985.1 of Pseudomonas putida. GTDB lineage: Bacteria > Pseudomonadota > Gammaproteobacteria > Pseudomonadales > Pseudomonadaceae > Aquipseudomonas > Aquipseudomonas putida_AI. The sequence goes on along the minus strand of NZ_CP158815.1, from coordinate 670,678 downwards.
AGGGTTTCCTGCTGCATCAGTTGCGCCATGGAGTCCGGGCCGAAATAGATCGGCATCAGCAGGTCTTTCGGCACCACATCGGCCATCGGCGGGAAGCGTTTGTCGAGGGTGCCCAGCGCCTTGTCCACCAGCTTGTCATCAAGGGAAAACAGCAGCGTCGAGCCGTGCCGCGCCAGGCTCACGCGCATGAACGCCTTGCCGCTGATCGCGTCGGGATTCTCGGCATCCCCGGCCTTATAAGGTCCGAAGTTGGAGCTGACCTGGCGCTGCCACTGATGGCTTTGACCTTCCTGCTTCTCGACCACCGGGAAGACATGCTCGTCGACGTTGGCTTCGTAGGCGCCCACCATCGAACCGAACAGCTTGCCCAGATCACCGTCGAGTTTCGCGCTGTCCTTGTCATTCAGGCTGGCCACCAGCAACGGTGTGTACAGCCGCGAATCGGCGTACCAGCACAGCCCCGCCGCGCCGGCCATGTGCTCGGTCATCGCCTGGGCTGCGGACTCTTCGGCACCGAGTTTGACCAGCAGCGGTTTCTGTTGTTCGGCGGCCAGGGGCAAGGCCACGCATGCGCTGGCGCCCATGGGCATGGCCTGCCAGATCGGCTTGAAATCGAAATCCGGCTGGTTATCCAGCTCGTCCATCGCCAGAAAGCTGTGCCAACCCTTGTCGTCCATGTCGAAGCGCAGGCCGGCGAAATTCGGGATAAAGCGCTGATATCCCATGGCCAATACACTGGCATTGACCGACAGCCGCTGCTTGACCTCTGGCGCACGGGGTTGCAGGCCGAAGGCTTCCGGGAACAGCTTTTCACCGCCCAGCAACGCCGCGATGGCCTGGGGCGAGACGCTGCCCGACGCTGGCGTCGCGCCACTTTGCGGATCAACGAACCGGGTCGGATTCGACAGCACCACCAGCTTGTCGCCATGGGACGCGAACAGCAGCGCCCTGCCCGCGTTGTAGGTGAGCTGATAAAGCGCCACGTCATCGGCACCGACTTTCACATCGGCGATCTTGCTCAGCTGCGAGTCATCCAGCGCCACTTTCGCCAGCGGCTCCAGCACCTTGGCCAGGCCGCCGCGATCCATCACCAGCAGGAAATCCCGGAGCCGCCCATCCGCTCCGCGCCACAGCGCGATGTCGGCCGGCTGATCGAACAGTTGCTCGATCAGCGTGTCCTGCAACTTCAGGTCATGCTCGTAAATGATTCGCCGCAGACTGCCGATCAAACCGAGGCGATCGGCATGGGTTTCGTAATAGAAGACGAAATCTTCGGTCAGGGTTTCCTTGAGGAACGGCACCGCCAACAGGTCCTTGGGCAACTGGCTCAGGGACCGGGTTTCCAGCAGGGCATCGGGGCGGCTCATCCCGAGTTTTTCCGCTGCCAACTGCGGCGCCGGGGCTGTGCGTTTATGCATCAGCCAGCCCATGCCACCGGCCACGCCCGCCACCAGGCAAAGCCCGACCACAATGGCCGGCCAGCGCCGGGACGGTTTGACGCCCGGTGTTTCGGCCGCTGGCGGTACGGCCGGCAAATCAGTGCTATCGCTCATGAATACAAACCCAAATCATCCGTGGTGCGGGATGCTCAATAGTTGAAAGTCTTGACCAGCAGCAGGTCGCCGATGGCGCGCAAGGGCACGATGAAGGTCTCGCGTTTTTCGTCGACGGTGTTTTCGTTGAGCACCAGATTGATCTGCGAGGTGATCACCTCGTTCTGGTTGCTGGCCTCATCGAAGTTATAGCCGCCGCTGCCGAAGTTGCCCCAATAGTTCACGTAAACCAGATAGGTGCCATGCAGCGGCGCGGTCATGGTGAACATTTCCGGGCCGGGGCCATCCACACCATCCGGGTCGAGGCCACCGCCGTTGCTCATCGCCGGCCGCGCCCAGAATGCATGCTGGCCGTCGGGCGTGATGATGTGCAGGTCGAGTTCGGCTTTCGGGTCGTCCCAACCCAGCACCACGCGAATCCGCGCCGGCGTGCGCAAATTGTTGGCTTCATAGAATTGAACGCGCTTGAGCGACTGACCTTCGGCACTGCGCACTTCGACGCTGTTGGAGCCGGCACCGAAGGCATAGGGCCGGGCGAAACGCCCCTGGTCGTCGGTGTACAGGTTCAGTGGATTGCCATTGACCGCCAAAGTGTGGGGGCCGCGCTGGGTGCCGAGAGCCTTGAGCTGGCCCTGGATCATCGTGCGATTGCGCTGCACGCCCCGGTCGATGGGCGGCGTGGGGTAGGCGACCTGTGGATTTTCCGTGCGATCCAGCAGTCCGTTGAAGCGCCAGCCACCCACCGGCTCCGACAGATCGGCACTTGGCGCAGCGAAAGCCTGCGCACAGGCCAGCCCGATCAGCAGCAAAAGAAATGAACGCATGTGACGCCTCCTGCCATGCCTGACGAAACCTTGCGCCTGATCCTCGGCGCGTTACAGATGTGGTTACTGCGTTTCGTCTGAAAAACCCGCGACTGTCGGGTCATCAATGGCGCGAAGGTTAGTCACTCCGTCCGCTACAAACAATCAGATACATCCTACATTGTGGCTCGATTCACGGTTGTTGATGGGCGGTGAGCCGATTAGCGTCTTTATTCGGCTCACGAAATGAGCCGAATAATTCGTGCGTCGGGCTCGACTGTTCTCTGTAGGAGCGAGCTCGCTCGCGAAAAAAACCAGGGCATCGTTGGGCATCTGGTTTCCCGCGTTATCGTTCACGACCATCGCGAGCAGGCTCGCTCCTACAGGAGGTCAAGGCCAAAGTTCCAGCTCCGCCCAGGAAATGGTGGCCGCCCCCCGCTCATTTGCCCATAAACCCCCTATCTGCTAGTGTCGCGCCGGTTTAACGTCTACCGGAAATTGCCGCCATGGCCCGCAAAAAAGCTGCACTGGATTTCGAACAGTCCCTCGCTGACCTGCAAACGCTGGTGGAGCGTCTGGAGAACGGTGAATTGTCGCTGGAAGACTCGCTGACCGCTTTCGAGCAGGGCATCGGGCTGACTCGCGATTGCCAGGCGGCGCTGGCCCAAGCCGAGCAAAAGGTTCAGGTGCTGCTCGAGCGTGATGGCGAGTTGGCCGAGGAACCCTTCGACGCGGATCAACCAGAATGATTGCAGCGTACTCGGCGACCAGCCAGGCCCGTGTCAATGCGGCCCTGGAAACCCTGTTCCATGCGCCTTTGCCGGAACTGGCACGGCTCTACGAAGCCATGCGCTATAGCGTGATGAACGGCGGCAAGCGCGTGCGTCCACTGCTGGCCTATGCCGCTTGCGAAGCTTTGGGCGGCAAGGCCGAACAAGCCAACGGCGCGGCTTGCGCGGTGGAGCTGATCCACGCCTATTCGCTGGTGCACGACGATTTGCCGGCCATGGACGACGACGATCTGCGTCGCGGCCAGCCGACCACCCACAAGAAATTCGACGAAGCCTGCGCGATCCTCGCCGGTGACGGCTTGCAGAGCCTGGCGTTCAGCGCCCTGCTCGACTTGCGCCTGAGCAGCCTGGATGCCGACATCCGCCTGCAAATGGTCACTGCCCTGGCCCAAGCCGCAGGCCCGGCAGGCATGGTCGGCGGTCAAGCCATCGATCTGGGCTCGGTCGGACTGAAGCTCGATCAGAAAGCGCTGGAACAGATGCATCGCCACAAGACGGGCGCGCTGATCGAAGTCAGCGTCCAACTCGGTGCCCTGGCCAGTGGCCGTGCCGAGAAGGACGAACTCAAGTCCCTGAAGACTTATGCACAGGCCATCGGCCTGGCGTTCCAGGTGCAGGACGACATTCTCGACGTTGAAAGCGATACCGCCACCCTGGGCAAACGCCAGGGCGCCGACATCGCCCGCGACAAGCCGACCTACCCGGCTTTGCTCGGTCTCGACGCCGCCAAGGCCTACGCCCTGGAGCTGCGCGATCAGGCGCTGCACGCGCTGCGACCGTTTGACGCGGCCGCCGAGCCCCTGCGCGATCTGGCCCGCTACATCGTCGATCGCCGCAACTGACGGCGTATTCGCCAAAAAAGACCAACGCGTGGGCAGGGACCGATGCATCAGGTAAACTGCCGCATCTTTTATACCTATAACGATTCGCCTGATGCCCACGACGTTTCATGAGATTCCCCGCAAGCGCCCGACCACGCCCCTGCTGGACCGCGCGAACACGCCGGACGGCCTGCGCCGGTTAGGCGAAGCCGAGCTGGAAACCCTGGCCGATGAGTTGCGCCTGGAATTGCTCTACACGGTCGGTCAGACCGGTGGGCATTTCGGTGCCGGCCTGGGCGTGATCGAGCTGACCATCGCGTTGCACTACGTTTTCGACACCCCGGACGACCGGCTGGTGTGGGACGTGGGGCATCAGGCCTACCCGCACAAGATCCTCACCGATCGTCGCGAGCGCATGAGCACCCTGCGCCAGAAGGACGGCGTCGCCGCTTTCCCGCGCCGCTCCGAGAGCGAGTACGACACCTTTGGCGTCGGCCACTCCAGCACCTCGATCAGCGCCGCGCTGGGCATGGCCATTGCCGCCCGCCTGCAGAACAGCGATCGCAAGGCCATCGCCGTGATCGGCGACGGCGCCCTGACCGCCGGCATGGCGTTCGAAGCGCTGAACCATGCGCCGGAAGTGGACGCCAACATGCTGGTGATCCTCAACGACAACGACATGTCGATCTCGCGCAACGTCGGCGGCCTGTCGAACTATCTGGCGAAAATCCTTTCCAGCCGCACCTACGCGAGCATGCGCGAAGGCAGCAAGAAAGTGCTGTCACGCCTGCCCGGCGCCTGGGAAATCGCCCGTCGCACCGAAGAATACGCCAAGGGCATGCTGGTGCCCGGCACGCTGTTCGAAGAGCTGGGCTGGAACTACATCGGCCCGATCGATGGCCACGACCTGCCGACCCTGATCGCCACGCTGCGCAACATGCGCGACCTTAAAGGCCCGCAGTTCCTGCACGTCGTCACCAAGAAAGGCAAAGGCTTCGCCCCGGCGGAAGTCGACCCGATCGGTTACCACGCCATCACCAAGCTCGAACCCCTGAACGCTCCTGCCGCCGCGCCGAAGAAAGCCAGCGGCCCGAAATACTCCGGTGTGTTCGGCGAATGGCTGTGCGACATGGCGGCGGTCGATCCGCGCCTGGTGGGCATCACGCCAGCCATGAAGGAAGGCTCCGACCTGGTGGCCTTCAGCGAACGCTTCCCGCAGCGCTATTTCGACGTGGCGATTGCCGAGCAACACGCCGTGACCCTCGCCGCCGGCATGGCCTGCGAAGGCGCGAAACCGGTGGTGGCGATCTACTCCACGTTCCTGCAGCGCGGCTATGACCAACTGATTCACGATGTGGCGGTACAGAACCTCGACGTGCTGTTCGCCATCGACCGTGCCGGCTTGGTCGGCGAAGACGGCCCGACTCACGCAGGCAGCTTCGACCTGTCGTTCCTGCGCTGCATCCCCGGCATGCTGGTGATGACCCCGAGCGACGAAAACGAACTGCGCAAGATGCTCACCACCGGTCACTTGTTCGAAGGCCCGGCGGCCGTGCGTTACCCGCGTGGCAGTGGCCCGAATGCGACCATCGAGAAAAACCTCGAACCGATCGAAATCGGCAAGGGCGTGATTCGCCGTCAGGGCAGCAAAGTCGCCCTGCTGGTGTTCGGCGTGCAACTGGCCGAGGCGCTGAAAGTCGCCGAGACCCTGGATGCGACCGTGGTCGACATGCGTTTCGTCAAACCCCTGGACGAAGCACTGGTGCGTGAAATCGCCGCCAGCCACGAGCTGCTGGTGACCGTCGAAGAGAACGCGATCATGGGCGGTGCCGGCAGCGCGGTCAGCGAGTTCCTGGCCCGGGAAAACATCCTCAAATCGATGCTGAACCTGGGCTTGCCGGACAGCTATGTCGAGCACGCAAAGCCTGCGCAGATGCTGGCCGAGTGTGGGCTGGATGAAGCAGGGATCGAGGCGTCCATTCGCGAGCGCCTGCAACTGCTCAACATCTAAACACCAGACACATGCAAAACCCTGTGGGAGCGAGCCTGCTCGCGATAGCGGTCTGACAGTCACCAATTCCTTGACTGACACACCCTCATCGCGAGCAGGCTCGCTCCCACAGTTGTTAGCGCCACACCAGACCTGCCATGGACTTCCCTTGAAATTCTTCTCCCTCGCCCTGACGCTGACCCTGCTGCCGTCAGGCCCGCTGCTGGCCGACACCTTCGAACGCGATCAGGCCCTGAAGCTGCCCGACGTGCTGATCAGCGCCAACCGCCAGGTCGAGGCACGCAACGACAGCAGCGCCGCCAACACCGTCTTCACCCGCGAAGACATCGACCGCCTGCAACCCGACAGCGTCACCGATCTGCTGCGCCGGGTTCCGGGCGTGCAAGTCGCGCAAACCGGCGGGCGCGGCAGCCTGCCGGGCATCTACATTCGCGGCACGCAATCGGCGCAGAGCCTGGTGCTGGTGGACGGCCAACGGATCGGCACCTCAAGCTCGGGCGACAGCAACCTGCAGCACATCAACATCGAACAGGTGGAGCGGGTGGAAGTGCTGCGCGGTTCACGCTCGGCGATTTACGGCAGCGACGCGATCGGCGGTGTCATCCAGATCTTCACCCGTCGTGGCGGCGAGCCGGGCCTGCGCCCGCAGTTGCACGTCGGCATGGGCAGCAATCAGACCTGGGAACGCAGCCTTGGCTTGTCCGGCGGCGATGAGCAGACCCGTTTCAATCTTGGCGCCAGCCTCGATGAAACCGCCGGGATCAATCGCACCCATCAGTCGTATCCCAGCGATAGCGACCATGACGCCTATCGCAACCAGTCGTTCAGCCTGAGCCTCAGCCATGCCTTGAACGATGACATCGAAATCGGCGCCAACGTGCTGGATAACCGTGGCAAGAGCGAGTTCGACAACCCGTTCGGCCGCTTCGACCTGAATACCTTCGAGTCCGTCCAGCAACAGCCCTACAGCGAATTCGATGTGAGCAGCGTCAGCAGCTACGTCGACGCGCGGGTCAATGAGATCTGGAAAAGCCGCATCGAGTTCGGTCACAGCGAAAACCGCGAAAAGACCCTCGACAAGCTCAGCGACGAACGCAGTGTGTTCAACACCTATCGCGATTCGCTGAGCTGGCAGAACGACCTGACCCTCAATGATCGCAACAGCCTGATCCTCGGCGGCGACTGGTACGAAGACCGGCTCAACAGCAGCACGGCCTTCGACGAAGACAGCCGCTGGAACCGTGCGGCGTTCGTTCAGCATCGCTACCACACCGACAGCTTCTCGACCGAACTGGGCCTGCGCCGTGACCAGAACCAGCAATTCGGCGGCCAGAACAGCTGGAGCGGGACCTTCACCCTGCCGCTCAATCCGGACAACGATGTGCTGCTGACGTACAGCGAAGGTTTCCGTGCACCGACCTTCAACGACCTGTATTACCCGGATTTCAGCAACCCGGACCTCAAGCCCGAAACCTCGAAAAGCTATGAACTGCAATGGCGCAGCCAATTGTCCGAGGACAGTCGCCTGGAGGCTTCGCTGTACCGGACCGACCTGGAAGACGCGATCATCTTCGGCAGCAACTCGCGCCCGGAAAACGTCGCCTCCGCGCGGATCAACGGTTTCGAGGCAGCCCTGAAGCAGGAGCTGTTCGGCTGGCAGAGCAACCTGGGCGTGGCGATCATCGACCCGCGCGACCGCGACACCGGCCATACCCTGGCCCGCCGTGCGCGGCGCACCTTGAGCCTGGACCTGGATCGGCAGTTCGACCGCCTGGACCTGGGCGCCAGCTGGCAAGCGGTGAGCAGCAGCTATGACGACCTGAACAACCAGCAATCGTTGGGCGGCTATGGGTTGTTGGGGTTGCGTAGCAGCTGGGAGCTCAATCGCGAGATCAAGCTGGAGATGAAGGTGGATAACCTGCTGGACAAGGGTTACAGCCGGGTGTTGTACAGCCATGAAGGCAGTCAGTATGGGTATCGCGAGGAAGGTCGGGCGTGGATGTTTGGGGTGACCTGGACGCCTGAGATTTAACTCAGGATTTTTTGGTGTCTTGACTGGCGCCATCGCGAGCAGGCTCGCTCCCACAGGTCAGTGTGCCTTCTGTGGGAGCGAGCCTGCTCGCGATGGGCGCACCTCGGTCTCAACGGTCAGGCGCGATCATTTGGCACAGTTTGGCTGTCGCCTCGACCATCTGCCCGCTAGGCCGCTCCAGGCCTTTATCGGTCACCAGCAGTAGCCGCTTGTGAACCACCGCATCGACTTGAGGCCAGGCCTTCCACGCTTCCAGCTGAGCCTGATCTCCCGCCAGTATCACCTCGGGATTGCGCTGCAACACCGCCTCCACGCTGACTTGCGGCGCCGGAATCGCCAGATCGGCAAACACATTGCGGACACCGCAAACATCAAGGGCGTCGCTGATGATCTGCCCACCGCCGACGGTGTACAGCGGCCGATCCCAGACCTGGTAGAAACCGTGCAAAGGCTGGTCCCGCCGATAACGCTGACGCAGTTCCCCCAGCCGTCGACGTAAATCGGTGGCCAAGGCCGTCCCGCGCTCAGCTCGCCCGAGCTGTTCGGCAATGGCTTCGATCTGTGCGGTGAGTTGGGCAAAGTTGTGAGGTTCGGCGACGAACGTGGGGATGTTCAAGCGCTTGAGCTGTTCGCGCTGAGCCGGGCCGACGCTACCGGGCCAGAGCAGCAGCAAATCGGGTTTCAGGCTCAGCAGCTGTTCCATGTCGAGCTGGCCGTAGCGGCCAACGGAAGGCAGGTTCTTCAGTTCGGCTGGACGTTCGCCGGCATCCAGCACACCCACCAGTAGGTCGGCGGAGCCCAGTTCGACAACGATTTCCGAGAGCGATGGTGCGAGGCTGACCACGCGTTCGACTGCCGCTGCCCAAGGGCTGAAGGCCAGCAGCAAACAGCCCAGCCAGAATGGACGCATCAGGCCAGCTGGCGCGGGATACGGTAGAGGTAAAACAGTACGGCGGTGGAAAGCGCCAGCAGCATCAATGGCACGGCTTCAAGGCCGACGAACACCGCCAGCGCACCAATCCACGCCGGCAGGCTGGCCGCGAGGAACGCCATGCGTCGCTTGGCGGCCAGGCTGATCCATGCCGCAGGCTCTTCCTGGGTGTCGAGGGTTTTTTGCGTGGCGATCAGCGCGTGCTTGTAGCGGCCGAAGAACTTCAGGCTGACAAACATCGATGCCACGCCAGCGATGAAAAACGGCATCGCCAGCACCGGCAGGATGGCCTCGCCTTGGCCGAACACGCCATTGATCACGAACAGCGGCAACAGCGCCAGCGCAAAGTATTGCCACCAGCTGACGGTCAGTCGCCGCCTCACCTGGCCACGGGTCACGCCCGATCTACCTCGCCCTGATGCTCGTTGCCCATCATGTGGTCGAGCTTGCTGGCCTTGGTCGCCAGATAGAGTTTGTTGTGCGGGTTGTGCCCAGTGTGCAGCGGCACGCGCTCGGCCACCACGATGCCCATGTCGGTCAAGGCTTTGACCTTGCGCGGGTTGTTGGTCATCAGGCGCAGGGACTTCACGCCCAGGTGCTCCAGCATCGGCAGGCACATGGCGTAGTCGCGCTGGTCAGCGGCAAAGCCCAGACGCTCGTTGGCTTCCACGGTGTCGGCACCGCCGTCCTGCAACTCGTAGGCGCGGATCTTGTTCAAAAGGCCAATGCCACGGCCTTCCTGACGCAAGTACAGCAACACGCCACGGCCTTCACGGGCGATGGCCTGCAGTGCTGCCTCCAGTTGCGAGCCGCAGTCGCAACGCTGGCTGAACAGGGCGTCGCCCGTCAGGCACTCGGAATGCAACCGGCCGAGTACCGGGGCACCGTCGGCGATCTCACCCAGGCTCAGCACAACGTGCTCGCGGCCGGTGGCTTCGTCGAGAAAGCCGTGCATGGTGAATTGCGCAAAAGGCGTTGGCAGCTTGGAAGCGGCGACAAAAACGACAGGCACCGGTGTGCTCCTGATCTAAAAAAACTGAAGATTCGCTGGGCGGCATTGTAACAGCAGGTTCCAGCCGACGCTTAGGCTGAATTATCGAGGATAACTATCAAGAAGTTTGATATCTGGCTGCCCCAACTCCCTGTGGGAGCGAGCCTGCTCGCGATAGCGGTCTGACAGTCACCAATTCCTTGACTGACACGCCCTCATCGCGGGCAGGCTCGCTCCCACAAAGGATCAGTGCGTATCGAATGGATATGGCTGTTTCCAGTGCTCGAAAATCGGCTTCAACTCGCCGCTTTTCACCAGTTTTTCCATGCGCTCATCGAACAAGGCCATCAATGTACGGGCCTGGGGTGTCTTGGCGAAACACAGGTAAAGCGGCAGCTCCGCAATATGGGTGCGCCGGAACTGGGAGGGATCCTTGGCTCGGCTGAGGACGAAATCGACTTCGGTCAGCGCATCGATGTAGTAGTCGACGCGCTTGTAGGTCAGCATCGAAACGATCCCCGTGCGCCGGATCACTTCATCGTAGTGGCGCACGTTGGGCAGGTAATCCTGGTAATCGTAGCCGCGGACCCAGGCCAGTCGATAATCGCCCAGGGTCTCCGGTGTCGGTACCGGACTGCTGGCCAGGCCCAGGGCATAGATGTGATCGGTATCGAAATTCCAGTGCGGATAGAGCAGTTGCTGCGACTCGTCGCGATAGGAGCCGACACAGGCATCCACTTCGCCACGCTCGGCCAGACCGAGGGAACGCAGATAAGGTTCGGTGCGGATATCCAGCTTGACGCCTGCCGGCTCGAAAACCTTGCGCAGCACGTCCCAACCCAATCCCTGGCCATTGGCGGCGGTGTAGTCTTCCCAATCCTCGCTGGCCAGGTGAATCACGGACGGTGTCGTCGCGGCCTCCTCTGCCTGGGCGAAAGAGCAGAACAAGGCCAGCACCATCACCATCAAACCGCGTAGAGCCATCCTTGATTCTCCCAGTTAAAGATCTCCCGGTTGACGCCTTTTAACCTCTCTGGTCAGGCGAACATCCACACCAGCCCCTGCATGGCCAACCAGGCAAATACACCGGCCAGCACGTCATCGAGCATAATCCCGACACCCCCGTGTACATGCCGGTCTATCCAGCGTATCGGCCAGGGCTTGAGAATATCGAAGAAGCGGAACATCAAGAACCCCGCCAGCAGCCACTGCCAGCCTTCCGGCACCAGCCACAGGGTGATCCACATCCCGACCATCTCGTCCCAGACGATGCCTTCGTGGTCGTGCACGCGCAAATCGTCAGCCACCTTGCCGCACAGCCAAAAGCCGAACAGCATGGTGATGCCCAGCATCAGCCAGTAGCCCCAATCGGGCAGCATCTGCCATAACGGGATAAAGGGTAGCGCAACCAGCGACCCCCAAGTGCCCGGCGCCTTTGGCAGGGTGCCCGAGCCGAAGCCGAACGCGAGGAAATGCCATGGATTGCGCCAGACCGACGGCGGTACGAATTCCGCCGGGACTTGCTTGGGATGGTCTGTCACGGTGTCTCCCGAAAATGTTGATAACCCCGGGTTTGCGGGGTGATGTCTTGTCCGTCCGCATCCAGCAGCGTCACGCCCTGCCCATCCACCACGCGTCCGATCACATGGACTGGCCAGCCTTCGGCCAGCAATGCCGGCAATTCGACGGACGGTAAGGTAAAGGCCAGCACGTAATCGTCGCCACCGCTGAGGGCGGCGTTTTGCGCGCCCTCCTGACCGAGAAAAGCCCTCAGCGCAGCCGACAGCGGCAAGCGCTCAAGCTCGACCTGCAGGCCGACGTTCGACGCCAAGGCGATGTGCCCGCAATCGGCGAGCAGGCCGTCGGAGATGTCCAGCGCCGAAGTGGCCTTGCCCCGTAGCGCCTGACCCAGCGCCAGCTGCGGTTGCGGCGACCAGTAATGCGCCAGCAGCGGCTCGGCGATGGCCGGCTCGGCGGTGCGCTGGCCAAGCACCAGCGGCAAGGCCCCGGCCGCATTGCCCAACTCGCCGCCCACACACAGCAGATCGCCGGGCTGCGCGCCGCTACGGGTCAGCGCCAAGCCGCCCGGAACCCGACCGAACACGGTCATGGTCAGGCTCAAGGGGCCGCGTGTGGTATCGCCGCCGACCAACGCCACGCCGCAGCTTTGCGCCATGTGATTCAAACCACGGGCATAGGCTTGCAACCAGTCGGTGGTCACCGCCGGCAAGGTCAGGGCAAGGGTAAAGGCGACGGGGGTGGCGCCCATGGCGGCCAGATCGCTGACCGCGACGGCCAGCGAGCGCTGGCCGAGCAGAAACGGGTCGCAGGGGTCTGCGAAATGCACACCGGCCACGAGGGTGTCGGTGGAAATCGCCAACTGCTCCCCAGGAGGAACAGCCAGCAAGGCGCAGTCATCGCCAATCCCGAGGGCAACGCCTTCGCCGCCCTGCGCACAAGGCGCGGCGGCGAAGAAATTGCGGATCAGCTCAAACTCGCCCATGGCTTCGTGCCGACGTTACAAGCGCCAATCAGCGCTTGAACGCCTTCACTTCAGCTTCACGCAGACGCGGAGCCAGCTTGTCGAGCACACCGTTGACGAACTTGTGGCCGTCGGTGGAACCGAAGACCTTGGCCAGTTCGATACCTTCGTTGATCACAACGCGGTACGGCACGTCGACGCGCTTGAGCAGTTCCCAGGTGGACAGGCGCAGTACCGCCAGTTCAACCGGGTCCAGCTCTTCGATGGTCAAGTCCAGGCAAGGCTTGAGCGCGGTGTCGATTTCGGTCTTGAACTGCGGAACCCCGTGCAGGATTTCGCGGAAGTACGCGCCATCGACATCGGTGAAATCGTTATCGACCCGGAACTGCGCTTCGATCTCGTTCAGCGACTGCTTGGCCATGTGCCATTGGTACAGCGCCTGAGTCGCGAGCTGACGGGCTTCACGACGCTTGGCGCTTTTCGATGGCTTGCCGGCATCCGCAGGCTTTGGATCGCGCGGGTTGAAACGATCGCTTTCGTCGCTAATCACTTGGCCTCCAACTGCGCCAGCAGGCTGACCATTTCCAGAGCGGACAGGGCAGCTTCAGCACCTTTGTTACCGGCCTTGGTGCCGGAACGTTCGATGGCTTGCTCGATGGAATCAACGGTCAGGACGCCGAAAGCGACCGGTACGCCGAACTCCATGGACACCTGGGCCAGGCCCTTGGTGCATTCGCCCGCCACGTATTCGAAGTGCGGAGTGCCGCCACGAATGACCGCGCCCAGGGCGATGATTGCCGCGAACTCGCCCTTCTGAGCGACTTTCTGCGCAACCAGCGGGATTTCGAAGGCGCCAGGGGCACGGATAATGGTGATGTCGCTTTCGCTCACGCCATGGCGAACCAGGGCATCGACTGCACCGCTGACCAGGCTTTCAACTACGAAGCTGTTGAAACGGCCCACTACCAGAGCGTAGCGGCCTTTAGGGGCGATGAACGTACCTTCGATGGTCTTCAGGGTCATTCGATAGATCTCTTAAAGAGCCGGGACGCGTCTGCTACGCGTCCCTCAGTGATTTATTTGCCGCGAATTCAGGGCCGGAAACAACCGGTCATTATTCGGAGGGCACGTATTCTACAACTTCCAGATCGAAACCGGATATCGCATTGAACTTCATCGGTGCCGACATCAGGCGCATTTTGCGTACGCCCAGGTCACGCAGGATCTGCGAACCGGCACCGACAGTGCTGTAGGTGGTCGGTTTTTTCACGGCCGGGTGATCGCTGTTTTCACGGATGTGTGCCAGCAACACGTCGCCATCGAGCGGGTGACCAAGCAACAGCACCACCCCGCTGCCGGCCTCAGCCACCGCGGCCATGGCGGCGCGCAGGCTCCAGCGGCCGGGCTGCTTGACCATCAGCAGGTCGCGCAGCGGGTCCATGTTATGCACACGCACCAGGGTCGGTTCTTCGGCGCAGACATTGCCCAGGGTCAGGGCCATGTGCACGTCGCCTTCCACGGAATCACGATAGGTCACAAGGTTGAATTGGCCCAGTTCGCTGTCCAGAGGCTGCTCGGCAATCCGCTGAACGGTACGTTCGTGGATCATCCGGTAGTGAATCAGGTCGGCGATAGTGCCGATCTTGATGCCGTGTTCGGCGGCGAAGGTTTCCAGTTCGGCACGACGGGACATGGTGCCGTCGTCGTTCATCACTTCGCAGATCACGCCGCTCGGCTCGAAACCGGCCATGCGCGCCAGGTCGCAGGCCGCCTCGGTGTGGCCGGCACGGGCCAGGGTGCCGCCGGCCTGAGCCATCAGCGGGAAGATGTGGCCGGGACTGACGATGTCATCTGCCTTGGCGTCTTTCGCAGCGGCCGCCTGCACGGTGCGGGCACGGTCGGCGGCGGAAATGCCGGTGGTCACGCCGGTGGCCGCTTCGATCGATACGGTGAACTTGGTGCCGAAACCGGAACCGTTGCGCGGCGCCATCAGCGGCAGCTTGAGCGTTTCGCAGCGCTCGCGGGTCATCGGCATGCAGATCAGGCCACGGGCATGCTTGGCCATGAAGTTGATGTGCTCGGGCTGGCAGCACTCGGCGGCCATGATCAGGTCGCCTTCGTTCTCGCGGTCTTCGTCATCCATGAGGATGACCATCTTGCCTTGGCGGATGTCTTCAACCAGTTCTTCGATGCTATTGAGCGCCACAAGGCACCCCCTTCAGTCAGGATTTGAGATAGCCGTTGGCGGCCAGAAAGCTTTCGGTGATGGTGCTGCCGGCGGTTGGCTCGGCGGCCTTGTCGCCCAGCAACAGGCGCTCCAGGTAACGGGCCAGCAAGTCCACTTCCAGATTCACCCGACGACCCGGCTGGTACGACGCCATGATGGTTTCGGTGAGAGTGTGCGGAATGATGGTCAGCAGGAACTCGGCGCCATCGACCGCGTTCACGGTCAGGCTGGTGCCGTCGACGGTGATCGAACCTTTGTGGGCGATGTACTTGGCCAGTTCTTTCGGGGCGCGGATGCGGAACTCCACGGCCCGCGCATTCTCGGTGCGGGCAACCACTTCGCCCACGCCATCGACGTGGCCGCTGACCAGATGCCCGCCCAGGCGAGTGGTCGGGGTCAGGGCTTTTTCAAGGTTGACCGGGCTGCCGCTTTTCAGGTCGTTCATGGCGGTGCAGTCGAGGGTTTCACGGCTGACGTCCGCCGCGAAGCCATTGCCCGGCAATTCAACGGCGGTCAGGCATACGCCGTTGACCGCGATGCTGTCGCCCAGTTTGACGTCGCTCAGGTCGAGCTTGCCGGTTTCTACATGGACCCGCACATCTCCGCCTTTTGGCGTCAATGCACGGATACTGCCGATGGATTCGATGATGCCGGTGAACATGGGGTTCTCCTCGAGAACAGTGCCAGCGCTATTGCGATGGCCGGAAATTATACGCTCGCCGCTGGCAAAGGAATGGCAATGACCCGCCAGTCATCGCCCACCGCGCGAATTTCAGTGATTTTGAGCGCCGGCGCATCCTTCATTTGTGCGAGCGGCCAGTCCAGCAAAGGCCGGGCGGTCGAGCCCAGGAATTTGCCTGCCACGAAAATCTGGAACTCATCCACCAGCCCGAGCTGCGCAAAAGCGCCAGCCAGCCGTGGACCGGCTTCGACCAACACCTCGTTGATGCCACGATTGGCCAACTCGACCAGCAATTGACGCAAATCGACCTGGCCATCGTCGCCAGGCACGATCAGACATTCCGGGCCATTGGCGTGTTGCTCTTCCACCGCCATGGAAGTGGCCACCAGCGCCGGGCCCGCCTTGAAGAACGGTGCATCCGGCGGGACCCGCAGGCGACCGTCGACCAGCACGCGCAGCGGCGGCCGGCTCATGGCCAGCGCGGTTTGTTCGGCATCCAGGCCCAGCTCCTCGGCGCGGACGGTCAGGCGGGCATTGTCCGCGAGCACGGTATCGGCGCCCGTCAGCACCGCACTAGCCTGGGCACGCAGGCGTTGAACCGCTGAACGCGCCGCCGGGCCGGTGATCCATTGGC
Source organism: Pseudomonas putida (assembly GCF_050989985.1). GTDB lineage: Bacteria > Pseudomonadota > Gammaproteobacteria > Pseudomonadales > Pseudomonadaceae > Aquipseudomonas > Aquipseudomonas putida_AI. The sequence continues at coordinate 654,720 of NZ_CP158815.1, read as the reverse complement.
TCTCGCCGCTTTCCATCGCCGTGCGGCCGTCCAGACTCATGGCCAGCTTGACCCGCACAAAGGGCAAGCCGTGCTCCATGCGTTTGAGGAAACCTTCATTGAGCTTGCGCGCCTCGCCTTCGAGCACGCCGCTGTCGGTGGCGATACCGGCCTGTTCCAGGCGCTGCAGGCCGCGACCGGCGACTTCCGGGTTCGGGTCCTGCATCGCCGCCACGACCCGCGCCACACCGGCTTTCACCAGCGCATCGGCGCAGGGCGGCGTGCGGCCATGATGGCTGCAAGGTTCAAGGGTCACATAGGCGGTCGCGCCTCGGGCCAGCTCACCGGCGGCGCGCAGGGCGTGGACTTCGGCATGGGGTTCGCCAGCGCGAACGTGCCAGCCTTCGCCGACAACCTGCCCATCACGCACGATCACGCAACCGACCCGCGGGTTGGGGTGGGTCGTGTAATGGCCGCGGCGCGCCAGCTCCAGCGCGCGGGCCATGTAGTGGGCGTCGAGGATGGCAAGCTCTGCAGGCGTGGTCATTCTTTCTCCGGCTCACGGGCCAGGCGATCGATCTCTTCGCGGAACTCGTTGAGGTCCTGGAAGCGGCGATACACGGAAGCGAAACGGATGTAGGCGACTTCGTCGAGCTTTTTCAGCTCGGTCATCACCAGCTCACCCACCACGAGGGACTTGACCTCGCGCTCGCCGGTGGCGCGCAGTTTGTGCTTGATATGCACCAGCGACGATTCGAGACGCTCGACACTCACCGGGCGCTTTTCCAGCGCGCGCTGCATGCCGGCGCGGAGTTTTTCTTCGTCGAACGGCTGGCGGCTGCCGTCGGTTTTGATCAGGCGCGGCAACACCAGTTCAGCGGTTTCGAACGTCGTGAAACGCTCGCCGCAGGCCAGGCATTCACGCCGGCGGCGCACCTGTTCGCCCTCGGCGACCAGACGCGAGTCGATGACCTTGGTGTCGTTGGCACCGCAGAAGGGACAGTGCATGGTGGCAGGCAACAAAAAAAGGGAGGGCCATGGTAGCGCATCCCGGTGGCAAGACAAGCCATAGGCTTTACGGTATACAGACGGCATGATCTGTCGATCCATGGATTTCACGTTTCCGGAGCTGCCCATGTCGTTACGCCCGCTCGTATTGCTCAGCGTTTTCAGCCTTCTGGTGGCCTGCAGCAGCGATGCACCCCAGCCTCAGCCGCCAACGCCTGGCCCTGCCCCGCAACAAGCACAGAAGAAAGCCCGGGAAGCCGCCGAACTCGGCCCGCTGCCCGCCTATCAGCGTGAGTTGAGCGGCACCCTGCAAGGCGTGCCGGCCGGCGCCGAAGTCGAACTGGCGCTGCTGGTGATCGACGAAAAGGACCGCCCGCAACAGTTGCTCGCCAGTTCGAGCCTGATCGGCACCAATCAGGTATTGCCGTTTCACCTGCGCTTCAACCCGGACGCCTTTCCGGTCGGCCAGCGCGTTGAGCTGCGTGGCCGCGCCAGCCAGTCCGGCCAACTGATCCTGCATCTGCCGTCGCAACTGATTACCCAGCCCACCACCCAGGCGCTGGGCCAACTGCAATTCGTCAAAGCCCCATGAGTACACCGCTTGACCTGCAACAAGCCTTGAGCGAACTGCTTGGCGATGCACGCCTGGTCGCGTGCGACTTGCCGGACACCGAGCTGAAGTTGTGGCTGATCGACGGCGACAACATGGACCGCGCCTTCAGCCCGGAAGAAACCCGGCGCATCCTGCATGAACCGCCCTACTGGAGTTTCTGCTGGGCCAGCGGCCTGGCGGTGGCCCGCTACCTCGCCGAGTTCCCCGAGTGGGTCAAAGGCAAGCGGGTCCTGGATTTTGGTGCCGGTTCCGGCGTGGCGGGGATTGCCGCGGTGAAGGCCGGGGCGCTGGAAGTGGTGGCCTGTGACCTGGACCCACTGGCGATTGCCGCCTGCCGGGCGAATGCCGAACTCAACGATGTACAGCTCAGCTATTCGACGGATTTTTTCGCCGAGGCCGACCGCTTCGATCTGATCCTGGTGGCGGATGTGCTGTACGACCGGGCGAACCTGCCGCTGCTCGACGAGTTTCTCAGCCGTGGCCGCGAAGCGCTGGTGGCGGATTCGCGGGTACGGGATTTCCGTCATCCGTTGTATCGGCGCATCGAAATGCTCGAGGCCATGACCCTGCCGGATCTGTGCGAGCCGGAGGAATTTCGGCATGTGAGCCTGTACCACGCGCGGCGCGGCTGAAAAGCATCGCGAGCAGGCTCGCTCCCACAGTGGTTTTGCGGCGTGTACAAATTCCCTGTAGGAGCGAGCCTGCTCGCGAAAGCGTCCTGTCAGGCAATACACCTCTCAAAGGCCACCCTGCTTCCGGCCACACCCCACCAGGCCGTATAGTTGCGCCATTCACGCTCCCAAGAGATCCCCCATGAGTCAGCAAACGCCGTACATCTTTGACGCCACGACTGCCGATTTCGACCAGTCGGTGATCGAGAACTCTTTCCACAAACCGGTTCTGGTGGATTTCTGGGCCGAATGGTGTGCGCCTTGCAAAGTGCTGATGCCGATGCTGCAGACCATCGCCGAGAGCTATCAGGGCGAGTTGCTGCTGGCCAAGGTCAACTGCGACGTCGAGCAAGACATCGTCGCCCGCTTTGGCATCCGCAGCCTGCCGACGGTGGTGCTGTTCAAGGACGGCCAGCCGGTCGATGGCTTTGCCGGTGCGCAGCCTGAGTCTGCCGTTCGCGCCCTGCTCGAACCCCATGTCCAGATGCCACCGCCCGCCGCTGCCGACCCACTCGAACAGGCTCAGGCACTGTTCGATGACAGCCGTTTCGCCGACGCCGAAGCCATCCTCAAAGTCCTGCTGGGCGAAGACAACACCAATGCCCGCGCGCTGATCCTTTACGCGCGCTGCCTCACCGAACGCGGTGAACTGGGCGAAGCGCAAGCCGTGCTCGACGCGGTCAAGACCGATGAGCACAAGGCTGCCCTGGCGGGCGCGAAGGCACAGATCAAGTTTCTCGGCCAGGCCAAGGACTTGCCCGACGCCGCCGACTTGAAGGCGCGCCTGGCGAAAGACCCGCTGGACGATGAAGCGGTCTATCAGCTTGCGGTTCAGCAACTGGCCCGCCAGCAGTACGAGGCAGCGCTCGACGGCCTGCTCAAGCTGTTCATGCGCAATCGCGGCTACAGCGAAGGCTTGCCGCACAAGACCCTGCTGCAGGTGTTCGAACTGCTGGGCAATGATCACCCGCTGGTGACCACCTACCGTCGCAAGTTGTTTGCCGCGCTGTATTAAACGCCCCCTGTAGGAGCGAGCTTGCTCGCGATGGCCGCGAACGATAACGCGGCCATCCTGAATGAACGCGGTGTCCTTGAGCTTTTCGCGAGCAAGCTCGCTCCTACAGCAACTATTCGACCCAGTGGTAAATCGGCGTATCCGCACCACTCTCCACTTTCACATCCGCGCTATGGCGCAAGCGCACCAGCAGGCGCTTGCCCGACACCGCGCTACCGGTCAGCCCTTCGAGCTGATCCAGCAGATCCGGCCCGCTCAACTGCCCGGCCTTGCGCAGCAGGTCCCTGGCGATCTGCCACAACGCATCATCCTGATTCAGCGGCTTGGCCGGCGTGGCAACAGCCTCGGTTTTCTCCACCTGCAACTGCGCGCCGAGCCGTGCCCAATCGGCGTCATCCATCTCCAGCGTCAAATCCACCGGCCACTCGCCGATGCTTCCGCGAATTCGCAACATGGGTCTGCTCCCGAATATTTCTTCGCTGCATGCTCCCATGGGTCTTGTGCAACGCCAAGCAGGCAGTCAAACTCTCCGCGCTTACGTTATAAGATTACATAACATTTCTTTCATTTTACTTTCCGGAGACTCACCATGCGTCGTCTGCTGCTCGCTTTGCCGTTTGCCTTGTTGCCGCTGGCTGTCGCTCACGCGGCCGACGAGCATGACCACGACCATGAGCACGGCAGCCTCGGCGCCCATGAACACGGCGTCGGGCGCTTGAACGCGGCGCTGGACGGCCAGAACCTTGAGCTGGAACTGGAAAGCCCGGCGATGAACCTGGTGGGCTTCGAACATGCCGCCACCACCGATGCCGACAAGGTCAAGGTGGTCGCAGCCCGTACTCAGCTGGAAAATCCGCTGGCGCTGTTCAACCTGCCAAAGGCCGCGGGATGCGTGGTGTCGGATCAGGAGCTTAATAGCCCGCTGTTCGGCGACAAACCCGACGCCGATGATGATGACGATCACGACGAAGACGCCAAGGGCGAGCACCATCACGAACACAGCGAAATCCACGCCCACTACCACTTCACCTGCGCCAAGCCAGACGCGCTGAAAACCCTGGACCTGGCGAATATCTTCAACACATTCCCGGCCACCCAGAAAATTCAGGTACAACTGATCGGCCCGAACGGACAGCAGGGGGTTGAAGTCACGGCCAAGGCTGCTGCCCTCAAATTCTAAATTCACGTAGATCCCCTTGTAGGAGCGAGCTTGCTCGCGATGGTCGTGAACGAAAACACGGTCATCCTGACTGAACGCGGCGTCTGTGCGTTTATCGCGAGCAAGCTCGCTCCTACAGGGGCTCACCTATCACCTGACCGGTTTCACATGACCCAAGCACTCATCGAACTGTCCGACCTGGGCTTCAGCTGGCCCGGTCACCCGCCGCTGCTGGACATCCCGGCCTTCCGCCTGGAGCCGGGGGAAACCCTGTTTCTCAAAGGCCCCAGCGGCAGCGGCAAGACCACCCTGCTCGGCCTGCTCGGCGGTGTGCAGAAGCCCGATCGCGGCAGCATCCGCCTGCTCGGCCAGGAGCTGACGCAACTGTCGGCCGGTGCCCGCGACCATTTCCGCGTCGATCACACCGGCTACATCTTCCAGCAGTTCAACCTGCTGCCGTTTCTCTCGGTACGGGAAAACGTCGAACTGCCCTGCCATTTCTCGAAGCTGCGAGCCGAACGGGCGAAACAGCGCCACGGCAGCGTCGACAACGCCGCCGCGACCTTGCTCGCGCACCTGGGCTTGAAGGATGAACACATCCTCAGCCGCCGCGCCGACTCGCTGTCCATCGGCCAGCAGCAACGGGTGGCCGCCGCACGTGCCCTGATCGGCCAGCCGGAACTGGTGATTGCCGACGAACCGACCTCCGCCCTGGACTACGACGCCCGCGAGAACTTCATTCGCCTGCTGTTCGCCGAATGCCGCGAAGCCGGTTCGAGCCTGTTGTTCGTCAGCCATGACCAGAGTCTGGCGCCGCTGTTCGATCGCCACCTGTCGCTGGCCGAGCTCAATCGCGCCGCCACATCCGCAGAGGTCTGAGATGTATTTGTTTCGTCTAGCCATGGCCAGTCTGGCTAACCGCCGCTTCACCGCGATCCTCACTGCGTTCGCCATCGCCCTGTCGGTCTGCCTGCTGCTGGCCGTGGAACGGGTGCGCACCGAAGCCAAGGCCAGCTTCGCCAGCACCATCAGCGGCACCGACCTGATCGTCGGCGCGCGCTCGGGCTCGGTGAACCTGTTGCTGTATTCGGTGTTCCGCATCGGCAACGCCACCAACAATATCCGCTGGGACAGTTTCGAACACTTCGCCCACGATCCGAAGGTGAAGTGGGCGATCCCGATGTCCCTGGGCGACTCCCATCGCGGTTATCGGGTGATGGGCACCACCGAAGCCTACTTCGAGCATTACCAGTACGGCCGCCAGCAACACCTGGAACTGGCCGATGGCCGTGCCTTCGCCAGCGATCCGTTTGAAGTGGTGCTCGGTGCCGAAGTGGCGGATGCCCTGCACTACAAGCTCGGCGACAAACTGGTGCTGGCCCATGGCGTGGCCGCCATCAGCCTGGTCAAGCATGACGACAAGCCGTTCACCGTGGTCGGCATTCTCAAGCGCACCGGCACGCCAGTCGACCGCACGCTGCACATCAGCCTTGGCGGCATGGAAGCGATTCACATCGACTGGCACAACGGCGTACCGGCCCGTGGCAACGGTCGGGTCAGTGCCGATCAGGCGCGCAACATGGACCTCACGCCGCAAGCCATCACCGCGTTCATGCTCGGCCTCAACAACAAGATTTCGACCTTTGCCCTGCAGCGTGAAATCAACGAATTTCGTGGCGAACCGATGCTGGCGATTCTGCCGGGCGTGGCGCTGCAAGAGTTGTGGAGCCTGATGGGCACTGCGGAAAAAGCCCTGTTCGTGGTTTCACTGTTTGTGGTGCTGACCGGGCTGATCGGCATGCTCACGGCGATTCTCACCAGCCTCAACGAGCGCCGCCGCGAAATGGCGATTCTGCGATCGGTGGGCGCGCGCCCCTGGCACATCGCGACCTTGCTGGTGCTGGAGGCGTTTGCCCTGGCGCTCGCGGGCGTGGTCGCCGGCCTGGCGCTGCTGTATGTGTGCATCGCCGCCGCCCAGGGCTACGTGCAAGCCAATTACGGGCTGTATCTGCCGCTGGCATGGCCGAGCGAGTATGAATGGACGCTGCTTGCTGGCATTCTGCTCGCCGCCCTGCTGATGGGCAGCGTGCCGGCCTGGCGCGCCTATCGCCAATCCCTGGCCGATGGCCTGTCGATCCGTTTATGAGGATGTTGAAAATGCCCCGCGCTCTGCTTGCGCTGTTGATGCTGGTCGCCCTGCCGCTATGGGCAGCCGAGCCGAAGGAGCTGACCTGGTCGGAAATGATCCCGCCCGACGCCATGCCGGAAGTGCCGGACATGACGCCGCTGCACGACCTGTCGAAGATGAGCGATGCGCTGTCCGCCGAATCGGCGCCAGCGGCCAAGCAGAGCATGCCCAACGCCCCGGTGGTCAAAGCCCTCGACGGTCAGGACATTCGCTTGCCGGGTTACATCGTGCCGCTGGAAGTGAATGAGGAAGGCCGCACCACGGAGTTCCTGCTGGTGCCGTATTTCGGCGCCTGCATCCACGTCCCGCCACCGCCGTCGAACCAGATCGTGCACGTCAAAAGCGAGGTGGGCGTGAAAGTCGACGAGCTGTATCAACCGTACTGGGTCGAAGGGGCGATGCAGGTCAAGGCGTCCACCAGCGAACTGGCGGATGCCGGGTATCAGATGGATGCGGACAAGATTTATATGTATGAATTGCCGGAGTGAATCTGGCAGTCATGTGTTGATAGTCAGGACGCCATCGCGGGCAAGCCCGCTCCCACAGGGTTCAGCGATCACCTGTGGGAGCGGGCTTGCTCGCGATGGGGTCATCAGAAATACCTGAATAGGCAACCCATCACCGTTTTCTTGAGCTGAGTCAAAAGACCGAATCGTTAGGCGGCTTACCATTGGACATCAAAAATTTTTAACGTCCTTTGGAGCCCCCATGAACAAGTCCTTGCTCGGCGCCACGCTGTTTGCCCTCGCGCTCGCAGCCCCGCTCGCCCACGCCCACGAAAAAGGCGACATCCTCTTGCGTGCCGGTGCGATCACCGTCGACCCCAATACCGACAGTTCCACCGTCAAGGTCGATCAGGGTCCATTGAGCGGTGCCGATCTGGGCGGCAAGGCGACGTTGAGCAGCGACACGCAACTGGGCCTGAACTTCGCCTACATGATCACCGATCACCTGGGCATCGAGTTGCTGGCGGCCACGCCATTCGAGCATGACGTAAAACTCAAGGGCACCGCCCTGAGCGCAGCCAACGGCAAGCTCGGCAGTTTCAATCAACTTCCGCCGACCCTGAGCCTGGTGTACTACCCGCTCAATCCCAAGTCTGCGTTCCAGCCCTATGTCGGTGCAGGCGTCAACTACACCTGGATGTACGACGAACACCTGAGCAGCGAGGCGCGCGCCAACAGTTTCAGCAACTTCAACACCAAAAACTCCTGGGGCATGGCCTGGCAGGTGGGTGCCGACTACATGCTGACCGACAACATCCTGCTCAACGCCCAACTGCGCTACATCGACATCGACACCCGCGCGACCGTGGAAAACAACGCCGTCGCACCGGGTACCCGGGCACGGGTGAACGTGGATGCCGATCCATTCGTCTACATGGTGGGTGTGGGTTACAAGTTCTAAAAATCGTTCACGTGGTGGGAACGAGCTGTAAAAAAAGGCGCCTGATGGGCGCCTTTTTCTATGCTTGGTTTTTTCTGTAGGAGCGAGCCTGCTCGCGATGGTCGTCAACGATGACGCGGGAAAGCTGATCCTCAGCGGCGCCTTTGCGTTTTTCGCGAGCAGGCTCGCTCCTACAGTTTTACGTCAGCCGTGCCGGTAGAAACGGTCCAGCAACCCCGGCAGGGCCGCACGCCAGGCGCGTGGCTTGATACCGAAGGTGTGGAGGATTTTCTTGCAGGCCAGCACCGCGTGTTGCGGCTCTTCGGCAGCGTCCTCGCGCGCAGCGTGAGCCTGGGCGGTGGGGGCTTCGATGGCCAGCGGGTGCAAGGCACGGGCTTCGGTGAGGATCGCCTGCCCCAGGGCCAGCGGCGTGGTCGCCTCATGCCCGGCGTAGTGATAGGTGCCCCACAATGGCGCCGCGCAGTCGAGTTGCTTGAGCACCGAGATGATCACCCGGGCCGCGTCGTCCACCGGCGTCGGGTTGCCTCGGCGATCGTCGGCCAGCAACAGCTCTTCCGGGCGCTCGGCCCGACCGAGGAAACGCCCCAGGGTGCCATCGGGGCTGTCATCGAGCAGCCAGCCGAAACGCAGCAGCACATGCTGCGGACACGTGGCGCGCACGCTCTGCTCGATCCGCCACAACGCCTGGCCGCGCAGGCCCAGGGGAACCGGTTCGTCCTTTTCGCTGTAGGCGGTAGCGCGGGAGCCGTCGAATACCCGATAGCTCGAAGGCTGCAGCAGAACGATATTGTGATGCTGGCACAGTTCGGCCAGACGCTCGATCGCCCGCTCCTGCCCGGCCAGGCGCTGCTCGCTGACCGCTTCGGCCTGGAACCAGTCGAAGTAGTAGGCGAGATTGATCAACGCATCCGGTCGGGTGTCGTCGAGCAGTTGGGTCAGGCTCGCGGCATCCCAGCCGTCTTGCGGCGGGCGGGGGGCGAGGAAACCGATGTCTTCCTCTGCACCGAGGCGAATCAGCGCCTGCCCAAGGGCATTTCCGCCGCCCAGTAACATAAGGCGCATTCGCATAAAGTCAGCAGGCCCAGTCTGATTGGAACAATGGTTTTATCGACAGCGCTTGTGGGCGATGTCGTCGATAGTTGCCGGAATCGTTGCATTTTGCGGGTTTAGTGCGCAACCGTCATCCGTAAAGTGTAGATGTCCGGGGTTTGTGGTGCTGCTGATGGCCCCATCGCGAGCAAGCTCGCTCCCACAGTGATTTGCATTGCTCACAAGAATTGCGGCCGCTGAAGATCCCTGTGGGAGCGGGCTTGCCCGCGAAGAGGCCCTAAAGGCCGGCGAAGGTATTGAGCGGTACTTGCATCTTCCCGCCCTCCCCCGCATAACTGGCTTCATGAACCTGCCCATCCCCGCAGACAGTGCCCTGGACGGCTTCCACCCTGCCGTCAGCGCCTGGTTCAGCAACACCTTCGCAACGGCCACCGCCGCCCAGGCCCGGGCGTGGCCGCTGATCCGCCAGCGCCGCTCGACCCTGATCGCCGCGCCCACCGGCTCCGGCAAGACCCTGACCGCGTTCCTCGCGGTCATCGACGATCTGGTGCATCGCGGCCTGGCCCACCCCGACAATCTGCCGGAAGGTCTCCCTGACGAAACCCTGGTGGTCTACGTCTCGCCGCTCAAGGCGCTGTCCAACGACATCCGGCTCAACCTGCAAAATCCGCTGGCGGGTATCACCGAGCAGTTGCGCGTGATGGGCCTGCCCGAATTGCAGATCACCACGGCGGTGCGTACCGGCGATACCCCGCAGAAAGAACGCTCGGCGATGCGCAAGAACGCGCCGCACATCCTCGTCACCACCCCGGAATCCCTCTACGTGCTGCTCGGCTCCGATTCCGGGCGGCAGATGCTCAAGACCACGCGCACGGTGATCGTCGACGAAATCCACGCCATCGCCGCCAGCAAGCGCGGCAGCCACCTGGCCCTGAGCCTGGAGCGCTTGCAGGCCCTGTGCGCCGAACCGCTGGTACGCATCGGCCTGTCGGCCACGCAAAAACCCATCGAAGCGGTCTCGCGCTTTCTGGTCGGCCGCGATCGTGCCTGCGACATCATCGACATCGGCCACGCCCGCCCACGGGACCTGGACATCGAAGTACCGCCCGTGCCGTTGTCGGCGGTGATGGCCAACGATGTCTGGGAACTGGTCTACGACCGCCTCGCCGCCCTCGCTCGCGAACACCGCACCACGCTGATTTTCGTCAACACCCGACGCCTGGCCGAACGCCTGAGCCGCCACCTGAGCGAACGCCTGGGCAAGGACGCCGTCGCCGCCCACCATGGCAGCCTGGCCAAGGAGTTTCGTCTGGACGCCGAGCAGCGGCTCAAGCGTGGCGAGCTGCAAGTGCTGATCGCCACGGCCTCGCTGGAACTGGGCATCGACATCGGCGACGTAGACCTTGTTTGCCAGATCGCCTCGCCGCGCTCGATTGCCGGTTTTCTGCAAAGAGTGGGTCGGTCCGGACACCAGGTGGGTGGCACCCCAAAAGGCCGCCTGTTCGCCACCACCCGTGACGACCTGATCGAATGCGCGGCGCTGCTCGATTGCGTGCGCCGGGGCGAACTGGACACCTTGCAGATCCCGCAGGCGCCATTGGACGTGCTGGCTCAGCAGATCATCGCCGAGGTGAGTTGCCAGGAATGGCCCGAGGCCGGGTTGCTGGAGATGTTGCGTCGGGCCACGCCCTACGCCGCGCTCGACGAAAACCACTATCAGGCGCTGCTGCACATGCTCACCGAGGGCTATAACGGGCGACAGGGCATCCGTAGCGCCTACCTGCATCGCGACGCCGTCAACCGCACCCTGCGCGGGCGGCGCGGCAGCAAGCTGACGGCGGTGACCAGCGGCGGGACCATTCCGGACAACGCCGACTACAGCGTGCTGCTCGAACCCCAGGGGCTGAACATCGGCAGCGTCAACGAAGACTTCGCCGTGGAAAGCATCGCCGGCGATGTGTTCCAGCTGGGCAATACCTCGTACCGCATCCTGCGGGTCGAAACCGGCAAGGTCCGGGTCGAGGACGCCCAAGGGCAGCCGCCGACCATTCCGTTCTGGCTCGGTGAGGCGCCGGGGCGCAGCGCGGAACTGTCGTTTGCCGTCGCACGCCTGCAAGCCCGACTCGATGAGCTGCTGGGCGATTCGCCGGGCAATCTGCAACCGGCGCTCGACTGGCTGACCGGCACCCTTGGCCTGAACATCGCCAGCGCCGAGCAACTGGTGGAATACCTGGCCCGCGCACGTCAGGCCCTCGGCGCCCTGCCGTCCCAGGACACCTTGCTGATGGAGCGCTTTTTCGACGAGTCCGGCGGCACCCAGCTGATCATCCATACGCCGTTCGGCAGTCGCATCAACCGCGCCTGGGGCCTGGCCCTGCGCAAGCGCTTTTGCCGCAACTTCAACTTCGAATTGCAGGCCGCCGCCAGTGAAGATGCGATCGTTTTGTCGCTGTCCACCAGCCACAGCTTCGAACTGGACGACGTCTGGCGCTACCTGCACAGCAACAGCGCCGAGCACATCCTGATCCAGGCCGTGCTCGATGCACCGCTGTTCGGCGTGCGCTGGCGCTGGAATGCCGGGGTCGCCCTGGCCCTGCCGCGCTATTCGGGTGGGCGTAAAGTCCCGCCGCAGATCCAGCGGATGAAGAGCGAGGACCTGATCGCCAGTGTGTTTCCCGATCAGATCGCCTGCGTGGAAAACCTCGCCGGCGAACGCGAGATTCCCGACCATCCGCTGGTGGAGCAAACCCTCGACGACTGCCTGCACGAGGCCATGGACAGCGAAGGCTGGCTGGCGTTGTTGCGGCGCATGGAACAGGGCCAGGTGCGCCTGATCAGCCGCGATCTGCCGGCGCCGTCGCCGTTGGCCGCGGAAATTCTCAGCGCCCGCCCCTACACCTTTCTCGACGATGCACCGCTGGAAGAGCGCCGTACCCAGGCCGTGCTCAACCGCCGCTGGAGCGACCCGCAATCCACGGACGACCTCGGCGCGCTGGACGTCGATGCCATCACCGCCGTGGGCGAGGAAGCCTGGCCGGCACCCGGTGGCGCCGATGAAATGCACGAGGCGCTCATGAGCCTGGCGTGCATCACCGATGCTGAAGCTGCGGCCCATCCGCACTGGCTCGAATGGTTGAATGCCCTGGCCGCCAGCGGGCGCGCCTGTCGTCTCGATCAATCGCTGTGGCTGGCCCGGGAACGGCTGAGCTGCCTGCAGGCGATTTATCCACAGGCCATTGTGTGGCCGGCCGTGCAAGCCTTGCCCGGATTCGACGAGCCCTGGGAAAGGGACGAAGCGGTGCTGGAAGTGATTCGCGCACGACTCAGCGCATTTGCGCCGCTGCCGCTCAAGGCGATTGCCGAACCACTGGGGTTGCCACAAGGGCAAGTCGCCCAGGCGTTGGCGCAACTGGAACGCGAGGGTTACGTGTTGCGGGGCCGCTTCATTCCGGGCGTCGAAGCGGAACAATGGTGCGAGCGGCATTTACTGGCGCGGATTCATCGCTACACGGTCAAGCGTCTGCGCCGGGAAATCGAGCCCGTGGCGCTGCAGGACTTCATGCGTTTCCTGTTCGACTGGCAGCATCTGTCCGGCGCCAGCCAGGGCCAGGGCAGCGCGGTGTTGCCGTCGATCATCGCGCAGTTCGAAGGCTACCCCGCCGCCGCGTCGGCCTGGGACAGCGACATTCTGCCGGCACGCATCAAGGACTATTCGGCGAGCTGGCTGGATGAGCTGTGTCGCAGCGGCAAGCTGGTCTGGACCCGACTCACCGCGCGCAACACGAGCGCCAGCAGTGCATTGCGCAGCACGCCCATTGTGCTGTTGCCGCGCAACCGCGTCGGGCTGTGGAGCGATTTGACCGAGCAGACGCCGGTCAGCGAGCTGTCGCCGAAAACGCAAAAAGTCTACGAGGCGCTGCGCCAGCACGGCGCGCTGTTTTTCGATGAGCTGACCCACGAAGCCCATGTGCTACGCACCGAACTGGAAATCGCCTTGCAGGAATTGGTGGGCGCCGGGCTGGTGAATGCCGACAGCTTCGCCGGGCTGCGGGCGCTGATCACCCCGGCCAGTAAGCGCCAGAATCGCAGCAGTCGACGCGGGCGCGGGGCGTTCATCGGTGGCATGGACGATGCCGGGCGCTGGGCGTTGCTGCGACGCGGCGCGCCAGCGCCGGTAACGGACAACCCGCGCCCGCCGGCCACTCCCGCCGAGACCCTGGAACATGTCGCCATGACCTTGCTGCGCCGCTATGGCGTGGTGTTCTGGCGCCTGCTGGAACGTGAGGCCGACTGGCTGCCGAGCTGGCGCGAACTGCTGCGCACCTTCCATCGACTGGAGGCGCGGGGCGAGATTCGCGGCGGGCGTTTTGTCAGCGGTCTGGCGGGTGAACAATTCGCGCTGCCCGAGGCGATCCCGCTGCTGCGCGAAGTACGCCGCCGCCCCCATGACGGCAGTCTGATCGCCGTGTGCGGGGTCGATCCGCTGAACCTGGCCGGCACCCTGCTGCCCGGTGCGAAAGTACCGGCGCTGGCGAGTAATCGACTGGTGTATCGCGATGGAGTGCCGGTGGCGGCGGAGATTGCCGGCAAGCCGCTGTTCTGGCTGGAGCTGGATCAGCCGGTGATGGCTGAAGTGCGGAGCAAGCTGATCCGACATTGATGTTGTCTGGGCCGGCCTCATCGCGAGCAGGCTCGCTCCTACAATGGATTGTGTGCACCGCTCCCCTGTAGGAGCGAGCTTGCTCGCGATGAGGCCATCCCAGCCACCACAACTACTGAGGCCGCGGCCGATCCGGCATCAACACCGCCGAATGCTGCGCCTCAACCGCGCCATCCAGCAGCGGTTCCGCATGCCTGGGCATTAACACCTGCTGTGGATAAGTCTGCGCGAAATGCACCCACGGGCTGTTATCCACAAGCTTTTTCAAGCGCTGGTTGAACGCCCGGCTGACCGCGTACTGCCCACCCGACACGGTGCGGAACTGCGCCGTTAGCACCACGCCGTTTAGATCCATCTTGTCGACCCCGAACACATCCAGCGGCCCTTGCAGGTTGTACTTGAGGAACGGATCGCTGCTGATCGAATGCCCGGCCTCGCGAATCAGCTCGATGGCCTTGTCGACATCGGTGTCGTAGGTGAACTGCACGGAAAAGAACGCATAGGCAAATTGCCGGGATTGGTTGGTCACCGCCTTGATCTGGCCAAACGGCACCGAATGCACGAAACCCTTGCCGTCGCGCAGGCGCAAGGTACGGATGGTCAGGCCTTCAACGGTGCCGGCGTGCCCGGAGTCGAGCACCACCCAGTCGCCAATGGACAGGGTGTCTTCGATGATGATGAACAGGCCGGTGATCACGTCCTGCACCAGTTGCTGGGAACCGAAACCGATCGCCAGCCCTATCACCCCGGCACCGGCCAGGAAGGGCGCGACGTTGATCCCCAGGTTGGCCATGGTGGTGATTGCGCAGATCACCACCAGAATGATTTTGATCGCGTTGCGCAGCAGCGGCAGGATGGTTTTGACCCGGGTACTGGGCTGGCGCGCCGAGCGCTTGTTGGCCGGTGGCTTCAGGGCTTCCTGAATCGCGGTGTCGAGCACCACCCAGACCATCCAGGTCACCAGGAAAATCAGACCGATGTGGCTCAGCGAATCGCTGATCGCCCGGCCCACCGAATTGCTCACCGCAAACTCGAACAGCGACACGCCCCAAATGCGCCCCAGGATATCGATGAACACGATGGCCATGGCGATGCGCAGCAAGGCGTGGGAGAGGTTGAGGAAGCGTTCCTTGTAGGCGCTGCTTCGGCGCACGTCGGCTTCGTTGCGCGACTTGAACAGGTGGTGCAGCGTGGTGCTCAGGAACACCGTCGCGATCAACAAGATCGTGGTGAACAGCGCACTGCGCAGGACCTGCTGATTGTCAGCGCTGACGCTGATCAGGTTGATCACCGAAACCAGCACCATCAACAGGATCGGCCAGTACCAGAGCCCGGAAAAGATCCGCAGGGTCTCGCGCAAGGCCGGCTGCGATCGCCGTTGGGCCAACGGCAAAATCCGGATCATCTGGCCCACGGGCCGACGCATGCGAAACACCAGCAGGCCGAAGGAAATCGTTGCCGCCAGACCGGTAAACACCGCGATGCTGCTGGTGAGATTGCTGCCCAGCTGGTGGGCGATCTGCGGACTGGTCAGGGCATCGCTCAGGGCCACCAGAAAACCGATGACAAATAGCGGCCGTGGGCTGTCCTGGCGAATGATCCCCACCGCCCTGCGCTTATGACCGGAATTGAACAGCACCACCAGCGACATCACCAATGACGCGGCAAACACGCCACTGCTGGTGGCATAGGCGAAACACAAGGCCAGCGCCCGACCGGCCGAGACCGGCAGCCAGTGGCTGGCATAGAGGGTCAGCGGCAGGCTGATCACCGCCGGAATGCTGTAGGGCAGCACATACCCCAGCAATGCCTGGCCGCGCTCTCGACTGAGCAGCAGGCGATGGCGGCACAGACGCTCGGTCAACGACTTGCCGAACATCCAGAGCAGGCCAAAGGCCCCGGCCCACACAGCGGTCAGCAACAGGAAATCGCCGGCCACGCTCCACGCCGAACGGGCCGATGGCCGATTGACCAACTGATCGACTTCATCGGCCGCGCGGTCGGCACGCAAACGCCAGGCATCGAGCAGGTCCTCGTTGAGATCGAGCTTTTCCTGTACCTCATCGAGGCTCGTACTGATGGCGCCCAACAACCCGCCTTCCACCAGCGGTTGCGGATGCGCCGGCGGTGTCGCGGCGGAGGCCGGCACACCCGGAATCGTCGCGGCCTCCAGTTCCTCGCTGCCAAGAAACAGCAGCGCCCCCAGTAATATCGCGGTCTTGAGCTTGATCAAAGCACGCGCTCCCTTGGATGAGACTGTAAGGAACTGATCGGGAAATGGCCGGCAAGTTCGGTGTTGGCCCGTAAATGATCATGTGCCACGCGCTTCTGTGGCGAGGGAGCTTGCTCCCGCTCGGCTGCGAAGCAGTCACAAATCGATCAATCAAGCCGGTCGGTTTCGGGAGCGCTTCGCACTCCAGCGGGAGCAAGCTCCCTCGCCACAGGTATTGCAAAGCCCTGGCGATATTTGACCACCACGCAAATATCAAATGCCTATCCCTATATTTTTCCGCACGACCCAAACCCCGACACTGCGCTCCATCGAATCAACCCACCGGAGTTGCAGCCATGCCCATTGCCTTGCTCGCGCTGACCCTCAGCGCCTTTGCCATCGGGACGACCGAGTTCGTCATCGTTGGCCTGTTACCCACCATCGGCACCGACCTCGGGGTCAGCCTGCCGTCAGCCGGCCTGCTGGTCAGCCTGTATGCATTGGGTGTCGCCGTCGGCGCCCCGGTGTTGACGGCCCTGACCGGCAAAGTCCCGCGAAAACTGCTGCTGTTGTCGCTGATGGTGCTGTTCACCCTCGGCAACCTGCTGGCCTGGAAAGCCCCGAGCTACGAGTCGCTGATTCTGGCGCGCATCGTGACCGGCCTGGCCCACGGGGTGTTTTTCTCGATCGGTTCGACCATCGCCACCAGTCTAGTGCCCAAGGAAAAAGCCGCCAGCGCGATCGCCATCATGTTCACCGGCCTGACCGTGGCGCTGGTCACCGGCGTACCGCTGGGGACCTTCATCGGTCAGCACTTCGGCTGGCGTGAAACCTTCCTCGCCGTGTCGGCATTGGGCGTGATCGCCTTTATCGGCAGCCTGCTCTACGTGCCGAAAAACATCGCCCACAGCAAACCCGCGTCGCTGTTGCAGCAATTGCAGGTGCTCAAGCAACCCCGGCTGTTGCTGGTGTACGCCATGACCGCCATCGGCTACGGTGGCTCGTTCATCGCCTTCACCTTCCTGGCGCCGATCCTTCAGGACCTCTCGGGCTTCAGCGCCGGCACGGTCAGCCTGGTGTTGCTGGTGTATGGCGTCTCGGTCGCGGTCGGCAACATCTGGGGCGGCAAACTGGCCGACAAGCGCGGCCCGATCAGCGCCCTGAAAATTATCTTCGCCCTGCTCGCCGCCGTGCTGTTCGCACTGACCTTCACCGCCGGCAATCCATGGCTGGCGCTGGCCACCGTGCTGGTCTGGGGCGCCGTGGCGTTCGGTAATGTGCCGGGGCTGCAGGTGTATGTAGTGCGCCAGGCTGAACATCACACCCCGCGTGCAGTGGACGTGGCTTCGGGCCTGAACATCGCCGCGTTCAACCTCGGGATTGCCGGTGGTGCTTGGGGTGGCGGCTTGATCGTGGCGCACATGGGCTTGATCCATACCGCGTGGATTGGCGGGCTGGTGGTGCTGGTGGCGCTGGCGTTGACTGCGTGGAGTGGTCGCCTGGATCGACTGGGGCCGGTGTATGCCGAAAGCTCGACTCGCGTCGTAGTCGGCCACTGATCATCCCTGTGGGAGCGAGCCTGCTCGCGAAGACGGCAGCACATTCAACATTGATGTGACTGAAACGCCGCTTTCGCGAGCAGGCTCGCTCCCACATTGGGTTTGTTGTGTTCCATAGCAGTCTTACCGTCCGTAGCCCCACCGAAACTTTCGCCTCCACCCCACAGTCAGCAAAGGAATGGGGCACTCGGACGGGAGGCGGCATGGCGGCGATTCATATCGGTATTTCAGGTTGGCGCTACACGCCTTGGCGGGGGTACTTCTACCCAAAGGGTTTGCCCCGCAAACGCGAGTTGCAGTTCGCGTCGCGGGCGGTCAACAGCATTGAAATCAACGGATCGTTCTACGCCCTGCAACGGCCTGCGCGCTATGCCCAGTGGTATGCCGAAACCCCGGATCACTTCGTGTTCAGCGTCAAGGCGCCGCGCTTCATTACCCACGTCAAACGCCTGCGCGACGTGCACAAACCCCTGGCGAACTTCTTTGCCTCCGGGGTCCTGGAACTTCGGGAAAAGCTCGGACCGATCCTCTGGCAGTTCCCGCCCAACTTCAAATTCGACGCCGAACTGTTCGAGTCCTTTCTTGAACAACTGCCTGACGACACCGAACAGGCCGCCGCGTTCGCCCGTCAGCACGACTCGCACATCAATGGCCATGAAAGCCTTGGCGCCTACAAGAAAAAACCTGTGCGCCACGCCGTGGAGATCCGCCACGACAGCTTCATCGATCCGGCCTTTGTCCGCCTGCTCAAACGCTACAACACCGCGCTGGTCATCGCCGACACCGCAGGAAAATGGCCGTATCGCGAAGACATCACCGCCGACTTCGTCTACCTGCGCCTGCACGGCGCCGAGGAGCTCTACGCCAGCGGTTACACCACCCAGGCCCTGCACCACTGGGCCGAGCGGATCGAGGCCTGGCATCAAGGACGGCAACCCAGTGATCCGCATCTGATCGCCCCCCGGCAGAAAGCCAGGGTACGTAAATCCCGCGAAGTGTTCTGCTACTTCGACAACGAAGTCAAAGTCCGCGCGCCCTTCGATGCGCGCCGTCTGCTGGAGCGTTTTGATCTCCACCGGAACCTGGCCACCACCCCCGGGGAACCCGCCACCGAAGGAGCGCTGCCATGAGCATCCGCGAACCGGTCGGCGTCACCGACGAGCAAGCGGCCATCGACACCACGGTGCATCGCTTCAGGGTGCTGACGGTCAATACCCACAAGGGTTTCACCGCGCTCAACCGGCGCTTCATCCTGCCGGAACTGCGTGAAGCGGTGCGCAGTGTCTCGGCCGATGTGGTGTTTTTGCAGGAAGTCCACGGCACCCACGAACAGCACCCCAAGCGTTACGACAATTGGCCGGCGATGCCGCAATACGAATTCCTCGCCGACACCCTGTGGCCGCAGTTCGCCTATGGGCGCAATGCGGTCTATCCGGCCGGCGATCACGGCAATGCGCTGCTGTCGAAATTCCAGATCGTGCGTCACGAAAACCTCGATGTCTCCATCAGCGGCCACGAGAACCGCGGCCTTCTGCATTGCGTGCTGCGCCTACCCGGCGACGGTCCCGAAGTACACGCGATCTGCGTTCACCTGGGCCTGCGCGAAACCCATCGCAACGCGCAACTCAAGCTGCTGGTACGACGGCTGAAGGAACTGCCGGACGATGCACCCGTCATCGTCGCCGGGGATTTCAACGACTGGCGCCAGCGCTCCGATCGCCTGCTCACGCCCCTCGGCTTGCGCGAAGTATTCGCCGAGCAACATGGCAAGCCGGCCCGCAGTTTCCCCGCACGCTTGCCGGTGTTGCGCCTGGACCGCATCTACGTGCGCCACCTCAGGGCCAGCCTTGCACAGGTGCTGACGACGAGGCCCTGGTCACACCTTTCCGACCACGCTCCGCTGTCGGTGGAGATCGAGCTATGAGCACCTCGCCGATGGAAAAAACCACCGTGGAATCGATTGCCTCGCCGCCGACCAATACGCCTGCGGCAGTGGATGTCGAGTACCGCTGGCAAGGCAACAACCGCGTCGAACTGCTGGAAAACGGCGAAGCCTATTTCCCGCGGGTGTTCGAGGCGATGCGCCAGGCCAAGACCGAGATCCTCCTGGAAACCTTCATCGTGTTCGAGGACAAGGTCGGCGAAGAGCTGAAAACCGTGCTGATCGACGCGGCGCAACGCGGCGTGCGCGTCACCGCCAGCTTCGACGGATTCGGCTGCGGCGAACTGAGCACCGGCTATCTCACGGCCCTGAGCGGTGCCGGCGTGCATTTGCAGATGTTCGACCCGGCCCCCAGGCGCCTGGGCATCCGTACCAACTGGTTCCGCCGCCTGCACCGCAAGATCGTGGTCGTGGACGGGGCCATCGCCTTCATCGGCGGAATCAACTTTTCCGGCGATCATCTGGCCGACTTCGGCCCCGAGGCCAAGCAGGACTATTCGGTGGAAGTCCAGGGCCCGGCGGTCGCCGACATCCATCACTTCGCCCTGCTGCAATGCGGTCGTCCCGCTCGCGCCAAATACTGGTGGCAACGGCGCCGTCAGCGGCGCTCGGAACTGGTGATCAATGATCATGATGGTCAGGTGCGGTTGGTGTACCGCGATAACAACGAGCATTCGACCGACATCGAGGAGATCTACCGCCATGTCTTGCGCACCGCGCAACGGCGCGTGGTGATCGCCAACGCCTACTTTTTCCCCGGTTACCGACTGCTGCGCGAGATCCGCAACGCTGCCCGGCGGGGTGTCGATGTGCGTCTGATTCTGCAAGGCCAGCCCGACATGCTGGTGGCCAAACTCGCGGCGCGCATGACCTACGACTACCTGCTCAGGGCCGGGGTGAAGATCTACGAATATTGCGATCGCCCGCTGCACGGCAAGGTCGCGCTGGTGGACGAAGACTGGAGCACGGTGGGCTCCAGCAATCTCGATCCGTTGAGCCTGTCGATGAACCTTGAGGCCAACGTGCTGATCCGTGACCATGCGTTCAATCGTGACCTGTTCGAGCGGCTCGAAGAACTCACCGACAACCACTGCAAACTGATGTCGGTGGACAAGGCTCCGCGCGGGCGAATCTGGCACATGACCATGGGTTTTCTGGTGTTCCACTTCCTGCGCCACTTCCCGGCATGGGCCGGCTGGCTGCCGGCGCATAAACCACGCCTGAAAGCGTACGCCTCACCGACCGGGAGCGATCATCATGAGCCACACTGACGCACACGCGACGCCCCACGTCGCGCACCCGGCCAAGTCGCGTTTGAGCCGCTGGAAACGACCGCTGACGATGCTGTTTTTCCTGGCACTGATCGTACTGCTGACGATGTTCGCCTCGCGCATCGAATGGGCGGAAGTGTTGCAGACGCTGACAGAGTTCAAGCACCGGACGCTGTTCATCGCCGCCGGGCTGACCCTGACGAGTTTTCTGGTCTACGCCTGTTTCGACCTGATTGGCCGCACCTACATCCGCCAGGACCTGACGTGGAAACAGATCCTGCCGGTGGGGATCATCAGCTACGCCTTCAACCTCAACCTGAGCGCCTGGGTCGGCGGCATTGCCATGCGCTATCGACTGTATTCGCGGCTCGGTGTGAGCAAGAGCAACATCGCGAAAATCCTCGGCCTGAGCCTGGCCACCAACTGGTTCGGCTACATGGTGATTGCCGGTGCGATCTTCAGCAGCGGGCTGGTACGCATGCCGCCGGGCTGGAAGCTGAGCAGCGACGCGCTGCAAGGGGTCGGTGTGTTGTTGCTGCTGGTGAGTGCGGGGTATCTGGCGGCGTGCCGCTTTTCCAAGCGGCGGGAGTGGGCCATTCGCGGCGTGGAAATCAACCTGCCGTCGCTGCACATGGCGATCCTGCAACTGGCTCTCGGGGCCCTGAACTGGTCGCTGATGGCAGCGGTGATCTTCACGCTGCTGCCGAGCAAACTCGATTACCCGCTGGTGCTGGGTGTGTTGTTGATCAGCGCCATCGCCGGGGTCATCACCCACATACCGGCCGGGCTCGGAGTGCTGGAAGCGGTGTTCGTGGCCTTGCTGCAACACGAGGTATCGCGCGGCAGCCTGGTGGCGGGGTTGCTGGCTTATCGGGCGATCTATTTCCTGCTGCCGCTGCTGATCACCCTGGTGATGTACCTGGTGGTGGAGGCCAAGGCCAAGTCGTTGCGGATTGCCAAAAAGCCCAAGTGATGTTTGGTGTCTGGGATACCGCCATCGCGGGCAAGCCTTGCTCCCACAGGACTTGTGTCGATCTCCTGTGGGAGCAAGGCTTGCCCGCGATGGCGTCCGAAAAACCACCACCAATCACTTGGACTGAATAATGCTCAACCGCTCCCCCACCACCATTTCCGTGATCCAGTCCACGAGGATCGAGGTGTAGGCCTGTTGTGAAACCGGGTCGCTCAGGGCGTGGTCGGCACCGTCGATGATGCGATGCGTCAGCGAGTGAGTCTGCTGGCATGCGGCGCGGTAACTCATGATGGTCGCGTGGGGCACGTAGTCATCGGTTTCGGACTCGACCAGCAACACGTCCCCGGTGAATTGCGAACAGGCATGCAGCGCCCGATTGCTGTCGGCGCGAACCAGCGTGCTGCGGTAATCACGCAAATCGAGCTTGTCCAGATCGCGTTTGGGCGTGTGCCATTTATCGTCGCGGTACAGCGCCGGCACCCTCAACGCGAGCCAGCGCACCGGGCGCAGCGACGTGAGGATTGAGGCCAGGTAACCGCCGTAGCTGGTGCCCACCACGGCAATCGCCGACGTATCCAGCGCCGGATGCGCGAGCAGGCGATCGTAGGCCGCCAGCAGGTCGCGCAGATTATCTTCGCGAGTCACCCGGCTCAGCGGAATGCCGGTGCCGCCGGTGTGGCCACGCAGGTCGAAGGTCAGGCACACACAGCCCAGGCCGGCGATGCCCTTGGCCCGTTCCAGGTCCCGCTCCTGGCTACCACCCCAGCCGTGCACGAACAGCACACCGGGGACTTTCGATTTGGGACTGAGAAAGGTCCCGCTCATCTGTTCGTCATCAATGTCGATTTGAATGCTTTCGCTTCTAGCCGTCATAGGGTTTGACCGTCACATACTTGAGTAGGAATTCACTGTTCTCCGCAGGTCCCCGGTACACCTCGATGGCGTCCACCGGCAGCGGCTGATCGGTATAGGTCTCCACGCTGGACACCCGAATCGCGCGCATCTGCGGGTCGTTGACGAAACTCTGCAAGGCTGCCACTTCGGCGCTGCTGGCCCCGCCCATGCGCCAGGATTGTTCGAGCACGCCGCTGCGTTGTTTGCCGTTGCAGTCGATGCCCTGGGCGATGTCGTAGTTGCGCCGAGAGGCAAAGAAAACCGGATAGGCTTCATCCGCGGCGCCGTCGAAGACTTGCGCCTGCTGGATTGCCAGACGCACGTCATCGGCAAGATCGAGCTTCAGTAAATTGTCATAGCCACCCTGCACCACTAACAGATTCGAGCCGCCATACACCTCTTCGCCCTCGGCATCCTGGGTCAGGTATTGGTCACCGCAGTAACTCAGCACTTTGTTGCCGAAGAAGCTCTGACCGACGCTGTGGGTGACGACGCGGTCCAGGTCCTGCTCGAGCACGACGCCTTCGGTGAACAGTTTTCTGGCTTCGGGCCGGGCGAGGATTTCGTCGAAACGGTCGAGACTGTCGATCACTTCCTGGCCGCGCCCGGCGCAGGCGTGAATCGGCTTGAGGCGGATCGGGCCGTTATAGAGCAGATGCTCCGCGGCGGGCCGCGCATCCTCCAGGGAAAACACGCTGAGGCCATCGAGTACGACACCGCGCACCCGTTCGGAAAACAGCGGTGCCCAGCCGGGTGGCGCATGGGCCTGCCAATTCAACAGGCCATGGGTGATGGCCTTGGTGCAGATGAAGTCATGTTCGACGTAGCCGCCCCACAGATCCTCCGGGCCCTTGACCGCCAACTCCCGGGCGGCGGCAGCGCCCACCAGGGTCTGGGTGGGCAGCACGTACAGGTCCTTGCCGCGATGCTGCTGCGGGTCATGACTGCCGCCAAACTTGAGCCCGAGAATCTGCGCCAGCCATTTGGCCAGCGCGCGGTTGGTCTGCACTTCATGCTGCGGCGCATCGGGGCGCACGGAATGGGCGACCACCAGCTTTCTGGAGTTTGTTGGGGTCATGCGTCCCCCTTCAATCGGTGCTGGATGAATGTGGTTGAAGGGGTGCAGGGATCAGGCCAATCGGAGGGGCAGGCAGAGGCTTTTCAAATCAGGCGGTTGGGTGAGCAGTGATGGCATGAGGCCTGTTTGATTCTGCACGAGGGCGTTCAGATATCAGGCAATTTGCACGACTTGTAGGAGCGAGCCTGCTCGCGATGGCGGTACATCAGGCAAATCGCATTGAATGTGCTGGCGCAATCGCGAGCAGGCTCGCTCCCACAGGGGATTGAGGGTGTGGCGTCTAGCGGGTCGCTGCCGTTGGAGTGACCCCAAACCGCGACCGGTAATCACTCGGCGCCAGCCCGGTGATTTTCTTGAACGTCGAACGAAACGCCCCCGGGTCCTGATAGCCCACGGTCCAGGCAATGTGATCGATGGTGCCGTTGGTGAATTCGAGCATCTCCCGCGCCTTGCCCACTCGCAGGTGCTGGCAATACTCCGTGGGCTTGAGCCCGGTGGCCGCGCGGAAGCGTCGCAGGAACGTGCGCTCCTCCAGCCCCGCGCGCTCGGCCATCGCCGTCAGCGACACATCGGTGGCACCGGTGCTTTGCAGCCAGTGCTGCGCTTTGAGAATCGAGGCGTCGCCATGGCTGAGGATCGGCGCGAAGTTGCTGCCGCATTCACTGGCGCTGTCGCTGTGCTCCACCACCAGGAAACGCGCGGTGCCGGTGGCGATGCTCGGGCCCAGCAGGCGATCGACCATGCGCAGGCCGAGTTCCGACCAGGCCATCAGCCCGGCGGTGGTAATCAGGTCGCCGTCATCGACGATGGGTGTATCGGCCTTGAGCTTGATTGCCGGGTAACGCTCGGCGAAGGATTTGGCCGAGGTCCAGTGGGTCGTGGCGCTACGACCGTCGAGCAAACCGCTTTCGGCCAACAGCAGCGAACCTACGCACACACCGCCCAGGGTCGCGCCATTGGCGTGCTGCTGCCGAAGCCAGTCAAGCAAAGCCCGGGGTGCCTGGCCTTCGCTGAACCCGGCAATCGACGGCGGGATCAACACCGCCACCAATGCACCGTCCGCACTGCCGTGGCTGTCATACACCCGTACCGGGGCCTGGTCGCCATCGACCCGCCAATGGCTGACGCGCAGTAACGGCAGTTGCGCCGTCTGGTGCTCGGCGGCGATCCGGTTGGCCACCCCGAACAGGTCGGTCAAACCATGCACCGCCGCCATCTGGGCGCCGGGATAGATCAACACGCCCAGTTCGACGATTGCCCTTTGTGCATCCATTGTCAGTTTTCCCCCTTCTATTGTCGGTGCGGCCAATCCCCGCCAAGCGCGCCAGCGCCAATACTTCATTCCACACCCAAACCGCACTTCGAGGAAACAGTCATGGCCAAGCAAGCACTCATCGTAGTTGATATCCAGAACGACTACTTCCCCCAAGGCAAGTGGCCGCTGGCCGGCGCCGATGCCGCCGCAGACAACGCCGTGCGCCTGCTCAAGGCCTTTCGCGAGGCCGGCGATTCGGTGGTGCACATTCGCCACGAATTCACTTCCGACGCCGCCCCCTTCTTCACCCCGGGCTCCGAAGGCGCAAAACTGCACCCCAAAGTCCTCAACCAGGCCAACGAGCCAGTGGTGCTCAAGCACTTCGTCAACTCGTTCCGCGAAACCGAGTTGCAGTCGATCCTCGACGAGCAAGGCATCAAGGAACTGGTGGTGGCCGGTAGCATGAGCCACATGTGCATCGACGGTATCACCCGGGCCGCCAACGATCTGGGCTACAGCGTCACGGTGATCCATGACGCCTGTGCCTCTCGCGATCTGGAGTTCAATGGCCTGACCGTTCCGGCGGCTCATGTGCATGCTGCGTTCATGTCGGCGCTGGGCTTTGCCTACGCCAAGGTGATATCCACCGACGAGTTCCTGTCCGCCAGCCTCTGAAACACAGGCATACCGGCGCACTGATCGACGCCGCAAACCCGCAAGGCCAGTAGCCCGATACCTGCTACTGGCCTTTTTTTGCGTCTGAAAAATCTCACGCGTGAGCCATTGTGAGCGACAAGAATTGACTGTAGTGTTTTCACGCGTGAGTTTCATAACGGAGTCGGCACCATGAAAAGCAGCTCTCCAGCAGGTGCATCTGCCGGGCCCGGGAACGAACCGGCAAGTCGCAAGGAAGAGCGCTCGAAACCGTCCACGAAAAAGCCGTCGAGCTTCTACATGAAGCAGATGCGCGCCGGACTTGCCGCCGCCGGATATGTAAAACACGAGGCTTGGGTGCTTCCCGAAAATCGAAGCCTGCTCAAGCAAATGGAGCAACAGCTACGCCAACCGATTCTGGCTGGCTCATTCATGTCGGAGAATTACATGAGCGCAGGTAACAACTGGTCCATCGATCGCCTGTTCACCGCCCTTCAGGCTCTGGACGAAGTGGTATCGCAAGAAATCACCCTCACCCTCGTTCAAGGCTCCGAATCCAGCATCAAGCTGGAAATGAACGAATTTGGCGGCCTGCCGATCTACGTCGCAGTGGTTGGCGAGCAGATCATTGTCGACACCGTACTGATCGACATCGAATCGATCAGCGACGTGCGCGCCTTCAATGATGCCGTGCTGCGCAGCCGGGAGCTGTTCCCGCTGTCCTCGATCGGTATCGAATCCATGCCGAACGGGCAGACCGTCTACAACATGTTCGGCGCACTGAGCTCCGACTCGAGCCTGACCAACGTGGTCACCGAGATCAAAACCCTGGTGGACAACGTGCATCGCGCCAGCGAAGCCTTCGAACACTTCTTCAAGTAATCCTCTTCCAAGCCATTCGCAAACAGGGAATATCCAATGACTCAGTCCATCTGGAGCAAGTTGTTCACCGCATTGCGCGGCGGCGCCAGCGAAGTCGGCGAAGCCATCGTCGACCAGCAGGCCCTGCGCATTCTCGACCAGGAAATCCGCGACGCCGACAGCGCCCTGGCCAATGCCCGGCGCGAGCTGGTGACCATCATGGCCAAACACAAACTCTCGGCCGATCGCGTGAGCGAGTACAACGCCAAGATCAAGGACCTGGAATCCAAGGCATTGGCCGCGATCCAGGCCAACCGCGAAGACCTGGCCCTGGAAGTGGCCGAGGCAATTTCGACGCTGACCAATGATCTGGATGCCGAGCAAAAGCAGGCCACCGAGTTCGGCACCTACGCAGACAACATGCGCAAGGACATCAACAAGGCAGAAGCGCGGATCAAGAGCCTGCGCCAGCAAGTGGACATGGCCAAGGCCCGCGAAAGCGTGCAGAAAGCCCAGGTCAGCGCTTCGATCGCCAGTGGCGGCGCCAACGGCAAGCTGGAAACCGCGGTCGGTACCCTCAATCGCCTGCAAGCCAAGCAACAGCAGCGCGCGGCTGAGCTGAGTGCCCAGGATGAACTGGCCGATGCTTCGAGCGGCAACGATCTGGAACGCAAACTGCGCGAGGCCGGCATCACCCCGGACGCCGGCAGCGCCAACGCCATTCTCGAGCGCCTGAAAAAACAATCAGCCGAGTAAATTAACTGGCAACCGCACAACGGGAAGGGCATTGATTGCCCTTCTTTTATTTTGCCGATTCGAGGGAACGCGCCTGCATCGCCTCCCCCCTCAAGGAAGGTTTCAATGGGATGGTTTAAAAAGTTTATGGGGCTTGAGTCCCCGAACTCGAACTCCAAGTGGATCGCCAACGACAGCGTGCCCTTCAATGAAGCGCTCACCGGCCCGCTGGGCCTGGCGTTCGGCAAGGGCGTGCTGTTCGATTCGACCCTGAAACTGCTGCTCGACGGCAAAACCACCGTGGCTATCCCCGAGTCCCAGCAGATCTGGAGCGCCGGCACCATTGAACTCGGTCAATCGACCTGGCTGTCACGCTATTACCTGAACGACGAAGACCATTGGCTGCAGGTGCACACCACCGGCGATATCGCAGGCCAGATCGAGTCGGTGATCCTGTTCAATTACCTCGACTACATCACCATCAACAGTGAAGCGCAGCTGCGACAACTGGCCGGTCCCGACAGCCTGATCGGCTTGCCGACCTACACCCACGACGGCGTCGTGTACACCCGCGAATGGGGCACGGAGGCAGGCCAGACGGAATTGGTGGCGTTGAGCGAAAACCTGAGCAACCAGAATGAGACCTACCGCATCGAGCACCACTCGATGCTTTACGCCCGCGAAACAGGCCTGACCAATCGCCGGGAGTTCCTGCTGTTTTCCGTTGAAGAAGATGCGGAAGGCACCATCAGTCTGAGCACATCGCAGGGCATCTCGCTGTACACCACCGATCTGACTATTTTTTAAACAGGACGTTATCCATGCTCGAAGCACTCTCCATTTCGCTGAACAAAGCCGCCGTGCTCGGTTTTGTTTCGTACCTTGCAGGCGCCGCCGTGTTGTTCGCGCTGTTCCAGTTCATCTACACCCGAATCACGCCCCACAAGGAATTCGAACTGATCCGCTCGGGCAACGTCGCCGCGGCAATCGCCCTCGGTGGCGCGATCATCGGGTTCGCCATTCCGGCCAGCAATGTCATCGCCTACTCGATCAGCATCCTCGACTTCGTGGTTTGGGCAGTGATCGCCGCTTTCGTCCAGTTGCTGGCGTTTCTGCTGACCAGCCTGGTGCTCAAGGGCGCGTCCGAACGTATTCAAAAAGGTGAAATCGCGGCGGGTATCTATGTGGCGGCAGTGGCCATCAGCGTCGGCATGTTGAACGCCGCGTGCATGACCCCTTCCCAGAACTGACCGCGCGGAGATCCGGATGAAACGAAGCAAGTACGTACAGCTTTCGCTGGCCGCGTCGGTCGCCATGGCGATATCAGGCTGCGGGCCAACGGAAAAAACCTACTCGGTACAGAAGAAGTACAACTTCCAGTCCGTTCAGCAGTGCGCCGATGAAAAACTCCCGGTGGACGTGTGCTCCGACGCCTACATGACCGCCCTGGCAGAGCATCGCCGCATCGCCCCGGTGTACGACAGCCAGGCCGATTGCGACGCCGACTTCGTTGCCGACTGGTGCCAACAGGACTCGGCCGGCAAGTTCGTCCCAAGGCTGGGCGGCTTTGAGCTGACGGCGGACGGCCAGATCACTCAATCCCAGGTTGACGCTGCGCGGGCACAGCTGCCTGCATCCGAAGCCAACAATGGCGGCTCGGGGTTCTCCACCGGCAGCCTGCTGACCGGCCTGCTGATCGGCAACATGCTGAGCAACAACCGCAACAGCTACTACTCCGAGCCGGTGTATCGCTATCGCGATGATCGCGGCAGTTACGGTTCTTCGACACTCAGCCAGCGGATTGCCAAGGGCACGACTTTCACCCGGTCCAACCAGGCGAAATACGGTAGCGGCTACAGCACCTCGAGCCCCCGCTCGTCCAGCAAACCGATATCAGTGGCCTCCTCTACCTCCCGTGGCGGCTTCGGCAGCAAAGCCAGTGCCCGCAGCGGCTGGGGCGGCGGATCGAGCAGTTAAGGAAGCCGGGCCATGAAGAAAATCCACTGCGCACAGCGGCATGACTGGAAAAAGACCGCCGAGAGCCTCGGCTTTCTGTTCCATACCATCGACGATGAACCCTACTGGGACGAAAGCGCGTATTACCAGTTCAGCCTCAAGCAGATCGAAAACGATCTCGAAGACCCGACCACCGAGCTTCATGAAATGTGCATGGATCTGGTGGCCCGCGTGGTCCAGAGCGAAGAGCTGCTGGAGCGTCTGAGCATCCCCGCACCGTTCTACGACCTGATACGCACGTCATGGCTCGAAGGCCATCCGCATCTGTACGGGCGCATGGATTTTTCCTACAACGGCACCGGCCCCGCCAAGCTGCTGGAGCTGAACTACGACACCCCCACCAGCCTGTATGAGGCCGCCGCTTTTCAATGGGGCTGGCTGGAACAATGCATCGAACGCGGCTTGCTGCCCAGGGATGCCGATCAGTTCAACAGCATCGACACCAAACTGCATCAGGCCTTCGCCCAACTTCAGCTCAAGCAGCCGTTCTACTTCGCGTCGATGAAAGGCTCGGTCGAAGACAAAGGCACCACCGACTACCTGCGCCTGATCGCAGAAAAGGTCGGCATCGAATCACGGCACATCGATCTCGAAGACATTGGGCTCACCCGTGACGGGCGTTTCGTTGACCTGGAAGATCGCTGGATTCCTCACCTGTTCAAGCTGCATGCCTGGGAGTTCATCTTCCACGAACCCTTTGGCGCAGCAATTGCCCAGAGTGACACGCAGTTTTTCGAGCCTGCGTGGAAGTCGATCATTTCCAACAAAGGCATCCTGCCGCTGCTGTGGGAATTCAATAAAGGCCACCCGAACCTGCTGGCGGCCCACCTGGATACTGAACCCGGCAAAACGGTGCCCAAAGGCTGGGTGCGCAAACCGTTCTTCTCCCGGGAAGGCGCCAACATCGAGTTGCAAACCGCTGACGGCCTGATCGTGAAAGAGGATGGGCCCTACACGGATGCGCCATTCATCCTGCAGGAATTCGCGCCGCTTCCGAAGTTCGACGACAGCTATACGCTGATTGGCTCCTGGGTCATCGGCGACCAGGCGGCGGGCATCGGTGTACGGGAAGACAACAGTCTGATCACCAAGGATTCGAGCCGGTTCTTGCCGCACCTGATCCTCGACTGAAAATCACAGACAACAAAAAGCCCGGCATCCTTTTGGGAATGCCGGGCTTTGTTTTGTTCCAAGCGTTTGCTTAGAACGGGATATCGTCATCAAAGCTGTCGAAATCCGGAGCTGGCTGCGGAGCGGCCTGTTGTGGCGCTGGACGCTGCTGCGGTGCTGACTGCTGCGGGCGAGGAGCCTGCTGGCGTGGCGCGGATTGCTGGTAGTTGTTGCCACCGCCTTGTTGGTCGCCCTGTTGTGGACGGCCGCCCAGCAATTGCATGGTGCCTTGCATGTCGACCACGATTTCGGTGGTGTAACGCTTGATGCCGTCTTTTTCCCACTCGCGGGTCTGCAGCTTGCCTTCGATGTAGACTTGCGAGCCTTTACGCAGGTATTCACCGGCGATTTCCGCCACTTTGCCGAACATCGATACACGGTGCCATTCGGTCTTTTCGACTTTCTGACCGGTTTGCTTGTCGGTCCATTGTTCGCTGGTCGCCAGACTCAGGTTGGTCACGGCGTTGCCGTTCGGCAGGTAACGAACTTCAGGATCCTGGCCGCAAGTGCCTACCAATATGACTTTGTTAACCCCACGGGCCATTACGTTCTCCTAGGCTACGCACGCTGCCCCGGCCGGGTTGTTCACCAGGTTTTCCAGGGTGGTGCGATCCAATAGTTCGGTGTCCAATTTGATGTAAATCGCCGCTTCATCCGCGACGATCACCGCATCTGTTACCCCTACGACGGCCTTCAGGCGCTCTACCAGACCCGCTTCGCGGATCGCCTCGGGCGACAACGGCAAGCGCAGGCTTGTCACGTAGGGAGGTTCACGCATGGTAACAGCAAAGGCCAGCCAGAGGGCAGCCAGACCGGCGCATCCCAGGAACACAACCGACAAACCGCCGTGCTGGAACAACCAGCCGCCGAGTATCCCGCCCAATGCCGATCCGAGGAACTGACTGGTGGAATAGACCCCCATCGCCGTGCCCTTGCCGCCAGCCGGTGAAACCTTGCTGATCAGCGACGGCAGAGAAGCCTCCAGAAGATTGAACGCGGTGAAGAACACCACCGTACCGATCACCAGAGCCCGCAAGCTGTCGCCGAACTGCCAGAAGAATAGCTCAGTGAACATCAGCGTCATGACGGCGCCGAGCAAAACTCGTTTCATTTTGCGTTTCTTCTCGCCGTAGATAATGAACGGGATCATGGCGAAGAAGGAAATCAGCAACGCGGTCAGGTACACCCACCAGTGCTGCTCCTTTGGCAGCCCCGCCTTTTCGACCAGCGCCAGCGGCAGGGCGACGAAGCTAGACATCAGCATCGCGTGCAACACAAAGATGCCCAGGTCCAGGCGCAACAGGTCCGGGTGCTTGAGCGTCGGCATCAATGCCTGGCGCGCGACGCCGGACTCACGGTGCTGCAAGGGGCCCGTGGAGCGCGGCACCATGAACATAACGATCACGATGCCGAACAACGCCATGCCGCCTGTGGCGATGAACAGTCCGGACAGGCCGAAAGCTCGGGTCAGCAAAGGACCCACTACCATCGCCACGGCGAACGACAGACCGATCGTCATGCCGATCATGGCCATGGCCTTGGTCCGATGCTGCTCACGGGTCAGATCCGACAGCAAGGCCATGACCGCGGCGGAAATCGCCCCGGCGCCTTGCAGGATGCGACCGGCGATCACGCCCCAGATCGAATCGGCACCGGCCGCCAGCACGCTGCCAAGGGCGAAGACCACCAACCCCAGGTAAATCACCGGGCGCCGGCCGATTCGGTCGGAAATGATGCCAAAAGGAATCTGGAAAATCGCCTGGGTCAGGCCGTAAGCGCCAATCGCCAGCCCGATAAGGGCCGGGGTCGCTCCCGCCAGGTCCATGCCATAGGTCGCCAGTACCGGCAACACCATGAACATGCCCAGCATACGGAAGGCGAACACCAGGGCCAGACCACTCGCCGCGCGGGTCTCGCTGCCACTCATGCGTTCGCTGTGGGGATCGTGCATGGAAAAACCTCATGTGAACCGGCGGCGATTCTACCAGTCCCATCGATTGGCTGGGTATATCGCGACGCTTTGCCGCGCGTAGATGAAAGACCTTTCATCAAAGGCTGTAATGACATCATTCGATAGTGTGCATCCATCCAGTATTTGGCCGTATACTCCTACGTTTTCGACGCCCGCCAAGCGAGGCCACCTTGGACAAGATCCTGATTCGTGGGGCTCGAACCCACAACCTGAAAAACATCGACCTGACCCTGCCACGGGACAAGCTGATCGTCATCACCGGCCTGTCCGGCTCCGGCAAGTCTTCGCTGGCCTTTGACACACTGTACGCCGAAGGCCAGCGCCGCTACGTCGAGTCGCTGTCAGCCTACGCCCGTCAATTCCTGTCGATGATGGAAAAGCCCGACGTCGACACCATCGAAGGCCTGTCACCGGCCATCTCCATCGAACAGAAGTCGACCTCGCATAACCCGCGCTCGACGGTCGGCACCATCACCGAGATCTACGACTACCTGCGTCTGCTGTATGCGCGCGTGGGCATCCCGCGTTGCCCGGACCACGACATCCCGCTGGAAGCGCAGACCGTCAGCCAGATGGTGGACCTTGTCCTCGCCCAACCCGAGGGCAGCAAGCTCATGCTGCTGGCCCCGGTGATCCGTGAGCGCAAAGGCGAACACCTGTCGGTCTTCGAAGAGCTGCGCGCCCAGGGTTTCGTTCGTGCCCGGATCAACGGCAAGCTCTATGAGCTGGACGAAGCGCCCAAGCTCGACAAACAGAAAAAACACACCATTGACGTCGTGGTGGACCGTTTCAAGGTGCGTGCCGACCTGCAACAGCGCCTGGCCGAATCCTTCGAGACCGCGCTGAAGCTGGCGGACGGGATTGCGCTGGTGGCACCGATGGACGACGAGCCGGGCGAAGAGATGATCTTCTCCGCACGCTTCGCCTGCCCGATCTGCGGCCATGCCATCAGCGAACTCGAACCAAAACTGTTTTCCTTCAACAATCCAGCCGGCGCCTGCCCGACCTGCGATGGCCTGGGGGTAAAGCAGTTCTTCGACATCAAGCGACTGGTCAACGGTGAACTCACACTGGCCGAAGGCGCGATTCGCGGCTGGGACCGGCGCAACGTCTATTACTTCCAGATGCTCGGGTCGCTGGCTTCCCACTTCAAATTCAGCCTGGAAGTGCCGTTCGGTGAACTGCCGGCCGATCAGCAGAAGCAGATTCTGCACGGCACCGGCTCGCAGAACGTCGACTTCAAATACCTGAACGATCGCGGCGACATCGTCAAACGCTCGCACCCGTTCGAAGGCATCGTGCCGAACCTGGAACGTCGCTATCGCGAAACCGAATCGGCTTCGGTGCGCGAAGAACTGGCCAAGTTCCTCAGCACCCAATCCTGCCCGGACTGCCGAGGCACCCGTCTACGGCGTGAGGCGCGGCATGTCTGGGTGGGCGAGAAAAACCTGCCGGCCGTGACCAATCTGCCAATCGGCGATGCCTGCGATTATTTCGGCGGGCTGTCTCTTACCGGCCGTCGTGGCGAGATTGCCGACAAGATCCTCAAGGAAATCCGCGAGCGCCTGCAGTTCCTGGTCAACGTCGGCCTCGACTATCTCTCCCTGGACCGCAGCGCGGATACGCTGTCGGGCGGTGAAGCCCAGCGTATTCGCCTGGCCAGCCAGATCGGCGCTGGCCTTGTCGGCGTCCTGTACATCCTTGACGAGCCTTCGATTGGCCTGCATCAGCGTGATAACGACCGGCTGCTGGGCACCCTGAAGCACCTGCGCGACATCGGTAACACGGTGATCGTGGTCGAGCACGACGAGGACGCCATTCGCCTGGCCGACTATGTAGTGGACATCGGTCCTGGGGCTGGCGTCCACGGCGGCAATATCGTCGCGCAGGGCACCCCGGACGAGGTGATGTCGCATCCGGATTCGCTGACCGGCAAGTACCTGTCGGGCCGGGTGAAAATCGAAGTTCCGGCCAAGCGCACACCACGGAACAAGAAGCT
The DNA here is from genome assembly GCF_050989985.1 of Pseudomonas putida. GTDB lineage: Bacteria > Pseudomonadota > Gammaproteobacteria > Pseudomonadales > Pseudomonadaceae > Aquipseudomonas > Aquipseudomonas putida_AI. The sequence continues at coordinate 620,379 of NZ_CP158815.1, read as the reverse complement.
GTCGCTGTCGCTCAAGGGCGCCCGTGGCAACAACTTGCGCAACGTCGATCTGGATATCCCGATCGGTCTGCTGACCTGCGTGACCGGCGTATCCGGCTCGGGCAAGTCGACGCTGATCAACAACACGCTTTTCCCCTTGAGCGCCACAGCGCTGAACGGTGCAACGACTCTCGAAGCGGCCCCTCATGACAGCATCAAGGGCCTGGAGCATCTGGATAAAGTCGTCGATATCGACCAAAGCCCGATCGGGCGCACGCCGCGCTCCAACCCGGCGACTTACACCGGGCTTTTCACGCCGATCCGCGAACTGTTCGCCGGCGTTCCGGAGTCCCGCTCTCGCGGTTATGGTCCTGGTCGCTTCTCCTTCAACGTGAAGGGCGGGCGCTGCGAAGCCTGCCAGGGCGATGGCCTGATCAAGGTGGAGATGCACTTCCTGCCGGACATCTATGTGCCGTGCGATGTCTGCAAGAGCAAGCGCTACAACCGCGAGACGCTGGAGATCAAATATAAAGGCAAGAACATTCACGAGACCCTCGAGATGACCATCGAGGAAGCCCGGGAATTCTTCGATGCTGTACCGGCCCTGGCGCGCAAGCTACAGACGCTGATGGACGTCGGCCTGTCCTACATCAAGCTGGGGCAATCGGCGACCACACTGTCCGGAGGCGAGGCTCAACGGGTCAAGCTGTCCCGCGAGCTGTCCAAGCGCGATACCGGCAAGACCCTGTATATCCTCGACGAACCGACAACCGGCCTGCACTTCGCGGATATCCAGCAATTGCTCGACGTGTTGCATCGATTGCGCGACCACGGCAACACAGTGGTGGTGATCGAGCACAACCTGGACGTGATCAAGACCGCCGACTGGCTGGTGGACCTTGGGCCGGAAGGTGGCTCCAAAGGTGGCCAGATCATCGCGGTCGGCACACCTGAGGAAGTCGCCGAGATGAAGCAGTCTCATACCGGCTATTACCTCAAACCGCTTCTGGAGCGTGATAGAGCCTGACTCAGGCCCATGAAAAAGCCCCGGTCACTTCAAGAGTGATCGGGGCTTTTTTGTACCTGGATGAATCAGGCGTGAGATTGCAGATAATTCTGGATACCGATCAACTTGATCAGGCCCAACTGCTTCTCCAGCCAATAGGTGTGATCCTCTTCGGTGTCGTTGAGCTGGACTTCGAGGATTTCACGGCTGATGTAGTCCTGGTGCTTTTCGCAGAGCTCAATGCCTTTGCAGAGGGCGGCGCGCACTTTGTACTCAAGACGCAGGTCCGCTTCGAGCATCTCCGGCACCGTGGTACCGACATCGAGATCATCGGGACGCATGCGTGGTGTGCCTTCGAGCATCAGGATGCGGCGCATCAGTGCGTCAGCGTGCCCCGCTTCCTCTTCCATCTCGTGGTTGATTCGTTCGTAGAGCTTGGTGAAACCCCAGTCCTCATACATGCGCGAGTGCACGAAATATTGATCACGCGCGGCCAGCTCGCCGGTCAGCAACGTGTTGAGGTAATCGATAACGTCTGGGTGGCCTTTCATCGCCCTACATCTCCCTGCTTGAAAGTCTGTAGTTTGAACCAACTCCGCCGTATCGTCACTCGCCAAACGCAATAAAAGCGAAGATGTTCTGAGAAAAGCAGCTTAAATAACGCAAAAAACCGCCCAAATAAGGGCGGTTCTGCTTCTCATTTAGACTTCGTTAAGCTGTACATTGAGCAGCTTTGCGATTGCTTCTCCATACGCCGGGTCAGCCCTGAAAAAATGCTGCAATTGACGATCGACGACGTCGCTTGATACGCCTGCCATCGCACCTGCGATGTTGCTGACCAGCAACGCCTTCTGCTCATCACTCATCAGGCGGAACAGCGCGCCTGCATGGCTGTAGTAATCAGTATCTTCGCGATGATCATAGCGATTGGCTTCGCCACTCAGAGCCAACGGCGGCTCGGCGTAATGAGGCGTCTGCTTTGGCGAATCGACGTAGCTGTTAGGTTCGTAGTTCGGCGCGGCGCCACCGTTGGTGCCGAACGCCATCGAACCATCGCGCTGGTAAGTGTTGACCGAGCTACGTGGGGCGTTCACCGGTAGTTGCTGGTGATTGGTGCCCACACGATAGCGGTGCGCATCGGCGTAGGCGAAGACCCGGCCCTGCAGCATTCGATCCGGCGACAGACCCACACCAGGCACCATGTTGCTTGGGCCGAACGCAGCCTGCTCGACTTCTGCGAAGTAGTTGAGCGGATTACGGTTCAGCTCCAGCTCACCGACCTCGATCAACGGAAACTCTTTCTGCGACCAGGTTTTGGTCACGTCGAACGGGTTTTCGTAGTGCGCGGCGGCCTGGGCCTCGGTCATGAGCTGGATGCACACACTCCATTTCGGGAAGTCGCCGCGCTCGATGGCTTCAAACAGGTCGCGCTGTGCGTAGTCCGGATCGGTACCTGCCAGGCGAGCGGCCTCTGCCGGGGCCAGGTTCTTGATTCCCTGTTTGGTCTTGTAGTGCCACTTGACCCAGTGCCGCTCGCCCTTGGCGCTGATCAGGCTGTAGGTGTGGCTGCCAAAGCCGTGCATGTGTCGATAGCCATCAGGGATGCCACGGTCCGAGAACAGAATCGTGACCTGGTGCAGCGCTTCGGGAGAATGCGACCAGAAGTCCCACATCGCTTGCGCACTTTTAAGGTTGCTTTGCGGCAGACGTTTCTGGGTGTGAATAAAGTCCGGGAACTTCAAAGGATCGCGGATAAAAAACACTGGTGTGTTGTTACCTACAATGTCCCAGTTGCCTTCTTCGGTGTAGAACTTCAACGCAAAGCCACGCGGGTCGCGCTCGGTATCAGCCGAACCACGCTCACCACCTACTGTGGAAAATCGCAGGAAGGTCGGTGTTTGCTTGCCGACTGCCTCAAACAGCTTGGCGCTGGTGTATTGGGTGATATCACGTGTAACGGTGAACGTACCGTAGGCCCCTGAGCCTTTAGCGTGTACACGACGCTCAGGAATGTTCTCACGGTTGAAGTGCGCCAACTTCTCGATCAGATGGAAGTCGTCAAGCAACAGCGGGCCACGCGGGCCGGCTGAACGGGAATTCTGATTATCAGCGACAGGAGCGCCACTGGCAGTGGTAAGCATCTTGTTTTGGCTCATGCGATCTCTTCCTTTATCGGTCTTGAACTGCCGGCTAATCGGCTGAAAGGAAGTATTGACGATGAACATGACACCAGCTAATTCATTAGCTGATAACAATCGATAGAAATAACCAATACAAAGTGATATCGGATGCAGTTTCGGCTTTACACCCAAAAACCGGGCACAAAAAAACCGGGCACTAGGCCCGGTTTTTTCGTTTCAGACTGACGTCTTACTCAGCGGATACAGCTTCACCACCGGTAGCACGATCAACCAACTCGACGTACGCCATAGGCGCGTTGTCGCCAGCGCGGAAACCGCACTTGAGGATGCGCAGGTAGCCACCCTCACGGGTAGCGTAACGCTTGCCCAGGTCGTTGAAGAGCTTGCCTACGATAGCTTTCGAACGAGTACGGTCGAAAGCCAGACGACGGTTAGCAACGCTGTCTGTCTTGGCCAGAGTGATCAGCGGCTCGGCAACGCGGCGCAGTTCTTTGGCTTTTGGCAGAGTAGTTTTGATCAGCTCGTGCTCGAACAGCGACACCGCCATGTTCTGGAACATGGCCTTGCGGTGCGAGCTGGTGCGGCTCAGGTGACGCCCACTTTTACGATGACGCATGGTTCATTCCTTACCAAACACTACGTTCGGTGATTACGACGATCAGGCAGTCGCCTTGTCGTCCTTCTTAAGACTTGCAGGCGGCCAGTTGTCGAGGCGCATGCCGAGGGACAGACCGCGGGAGGCCAGAACGTCCTTGATTTCAGTCAAGGATTTCTTGCCAAGGTTCGGAGTCTTCAACAGCTCTACTTCGGTACGCTGAATCAGGTCGCCGATGTAGTAGATGTTTTCCGCCTTAAGGCAGTTAGCCGAACGTACAGTCAGTTCCAGATCGTCAACCGGGCGAAGCAGGATCGGATCGATCTCGTCTTCCTGCTCGATTACCACTGGTTCGCTGTCACCTTTGAGGTCGACGAACGCAGCCAACTGCTGTTGCAGAATGGTTGCAGCGCGGCGGATAGCCTCTTCAGGATCCAGAGTACCGTTGGTTTCCAGATCAATAACCAGCTTGTCCAGGTTAGTACGCTGTTCGACACGGGCGTTTTCCACCACGTATGCGATACGGCGAACCGGGCTGAACGAAGAGTCAAGCTGCAAGCGACCAATGCTGCGGCTTTCGTCTTCATCGCTCTGACGCGAGTCTGCCGGCTCATAACCACGACCACGAGCTACTACGAGCTTCATGTTCAGGGCGCCGTTAGACGCCAGGTTAGCGATTACGTGATCGGGATTAACGATCTCGACATCATGATCCAGCTGAATATCGGCAGCGGTAACCACCCCCGAACCCTTCTTCGACAAGGTCAGCGTAACTTCGTCACGGCCATGCAGCTTGATAGCCAGACCTTTAAGGTTCAACAGGATTTCAATTACGTCTTCCTGTACACCTTCGATGGCGCTGTACTCGTGGAGCACACCGTCAATCTCGGCCTCGACTACTGCACAGCCGGGCATTGAGGACAACAGGATGCGGCGCAGCGCGTTGCCCAGGGTGTGGCCGAAACCACGCTCGAGAGGCTCGAGAGTGATCTTGGCGCGGGTTGGACTGACAACCTGCACATCAATGTGGCGGGGTGTCAGGAACTCATTTACCGAAATCTGCATGGATGCACCTATTTTCTAGCCCTTACTTGGAGTAGAGCTCGACAATCAGGCTTTCGTTGATGTCGGCGGACAGATCACTGCGAGCTGGAACGTTCTTGAAAACGCCCGACTTCTTCTCAGTGTCTACTTCTACCCATTCTACGCGGCCACGTTGGGCACACAGATCGAGAGCTTGGACAATGCGAAGTTGGTTTTTTGCTTTCTCGCGAACAGCAACCACGTCACCAGCACGAACCTGGTAGGACGGAACGTTAACGGTTTTGCCGTTTACGCTGATCGACTTGTGCGATACCAGCTGACGGGATTCGGCACGAGTCGAACCAAAGCCCATACGGTATACAACGTTGTCCAGACGGCATTCGAGCAGTTGCAGCAGGTTTTCGCCAGTTGCACCTTTCTTGCCAGCAGCTTCTTTGTAGTAGCCGCTGAATTGACGCTCGAGAACGCCGTAGATACGACGGACCTTCTGCTTTTCACGCAGTTGGGTGCCGTAATCGGACTGGCGACCGCGGCGCTGGCCGTGGATACCAGGTGCTGCTTCAATGTTGCACTTCGATTCGATCGCGCGCACGCCGCTCTTCAGGAAGAGATCGGTGCCTTCGCGACGAGCGAGTTTGCATTTTGGACCAATGTAACGAGCCATTCTTTACAATCTCCTGGATTACACGCGGCGCTTCTTCGGCGGACGGCACCCGTTGTGCGGGATTGGCGTCACGTCGGTGATGCTGGCGATCTTGTAGCCACAGCCGTTCAAAGCGCGGACTGCGGATTCACGACCTGGACCTGGACCCTTGACGTTTACGTCGAGGTTTTTCAGGCCGTATTCCAGCGCAGCTTGACCAGCACGTTCAGCAGCTACTTGAGCAGCAAACGGGGTGGACTTGCGGGAACCGCGGAAACCCGAACCACCGGAGGTAGCCCAGGAAAGAGCGTTACCTTGACGGTCGGTGATGGTCACGATGGTGTTGTTAAAAGAAGCATGGATGTGGGCGATGCCATCAACCACTGTCTTTTTAACTTTTTTACGAGGACGAGCAGCAGGTTTTGCCATGATTAAATTCCTGTCGATTCGCTGGGGCGATTACTTGCGGATCGGCTTACGCGGACCTTTACGGGTACGCGCGTTGGTCTTGGTACGCTGACCGCGTACTGGCAGACCACGACGATGACGCAGACCGCGATAGCAACCGAGGTCCATCAAGCGCTTGATTTTCATGTTGATTTCGCGACGCAGGTCACCTTCAGTGGTGAACTTCGCCACTTCGCCACGCAGCTGTTCAATTTGCTCGTCGCTCAGATCTTTGATCTTTGCTGCTGGGTTTACCCCAGTCTCTGCACAGATTTTCTGCGCAGTCGTGCGACCAACACCATAGATGTAGGTCAGCGAGATAACAGTATGCTTGTTATCTGGAATGTTAACGCCTGCAATACGGGCCATTCAGTGGGACTCCAATTGACAGCTACCTACGCCCCGGAAGCCAAGAAATAGGGCGCGAGATAATATCGCTGTAATAACAAATAATCAACCCGGCAGCGCACTAGCTGCCGGGCTTGAAGCACAATCACACTCAGCCTTGGCGCTGTTTGTGACGCGGTTCCGCGCTGCAAATTACTCGAACAACACCTTCGCGGCGAATAATCTTGCAGTTACGGCACAGCTTTTTCACCGATGCACGAACTTTCATCACCAACTCCTCGAACCTTATGGGTACTCAGCGCAACATGCCGCTGCCGTAACCCTTCAGGTTGGCTTTCTTCATCAGGGATTCGTACTGGTGCGAAACGAGGTGCGATTGTACTTGGGACATGAAGTCCATCACAACCACGACCACGATCAGCAACGAGGTCCCGCCAAGGTAGAACGGAACGTTGGCTGCAACCACCAGGAACTGGGGCAGCAGGCAGACGGCCGTCATGTAAAGAGCACCGAACATGGTCAAGCGAGTCAGAACGCCATCAATGTAGCGCGCGGACTGCTCACCTGGACGGATACCCGGAATAAAGGCACCGGACTTCTTCAGGTTTTCCGCTACGTCTTTCGGATTGAACATCAACGCCGTATAGAAGAAGCAGAAGAAAATAATCCCTGCACTAAACAGCAGAATATTCAACGGCTGACCAGGAGCGATCGACTGCGAGATGTCCTGCAACCAGCCCATACCTTCAGACTGGCCGAACCAGGCACCCAACGAAGCCGGGAACAGCAAGATGCTGCTCGCGAAAATGGCCGGAATAACACCGGCCATGTTCACCTTCAACGGCAAGTGGCTGGTCTGCGCAGCGAAGACCTTGCGGCCTTGCTGACGCTTGGCGTAGTGAACAGCAATACGACGCTGACCACGCTCAATGAACACCACGAAACCGATAATCGCTACTGCCAGCAAACCGATGGCAACCAGGGCGAAGATGTTGATATCACCCTGACGCGCAGACTCGAAAGACTGCCCAATCGCTCTCGGAAGACCGGCGACGATACCCGAAAAAATCAACATCGAGATACCGTTGCCAACACCACGCTCAGTAATCTGCTCACCCAGCCACATCATGAACATCGCACCAGCCACAAAAGTGGATACCGCGACGAAATGGAAGCCAAAGTCACCAGTGAACGCTACGCCCTGCCCCGCCAAGCCAATGGACATGCCAATAGCCTGAACGAGAGCGAGGACGACAGTGCCGTAGCGGGTGTACTGGCTGATCTTGCGACGGCCAGCTTCACCTTCCTTCTTCAACTGCTCCAGCTGCGGGCTGACAGCGGTCATGAGCTGCATGATGATCGATGCCGAAATGTACGGCATGATCCCCAGTGCAAAGATACTCATCCGCTCCAGCGCGCCGCCGGAAAACATGTTGAACAAGCTAAGAATGGTCCCCTCATTCTGTCGAAACAGGTCCGCGAGTCGGTCCGGGTTGATACCTGGAACCGGGATGTGTGCGCCTATTCGGTAGACGATAATCGCCAGGAACAGAAAACGCAGACGAGCCCAGAGTTCAGACATACCGCCTTTGCCGAGCGCAGAGAGAGCACCTTGCTTAGCCATTTATTCCTCGAACTTGCCGCCAGCTGCTTCGATAGCCGCACGCGCACCTTTGGTGGCGCCGATTCCCTTTCCGATGGTAACAGCGCGAGCCACTTCACCGGACAGCATGATTTTCACGCGCTGTACGTTGACGTTGATCACGTTGGCATCTTTCAGGGACTGCACGGTGACGATGTCGCCTTCCACTTTAGCCAGCTCGGACAGACGCACTTCTGCGCGGTCCATGGCTTTCAGGGAAACGAAACCGAACTTCGGCAGGCGACGATGCAGCGGCTGTTGACCGCCTTCAAAGCCTGGAGCAATGGTGCCACCGGAGCGGGAAGTCTGACCTTTGTGACCACGGCCACCAGTCTTACCCAAACCACTACCGATACCACGGCCCGGACGATGCTTTTCGCGACGGGAACCCGGCGCTGGACTCAGATCATTGAGTTTCATCGATTAACCCTCGACACGCAGCATGTAGTAAGCCTTGTTGATCATCCCGCGATTCTCGGGAGTATCTTGAACTTCTACAGTGTGACCGATGCGACGCAGACCCAGACCCTTAACGCACAGTTTGTGGTTAGGGATGCGGCCGGTCATGCTTTTGATCAGCGTAACTTTAACGGTAGCCATGATCAGAAGATCTCCTTGACGCTTTTGCCACGCTTGGCGGCAATGGATTCAGGAGACTGCATTGCTTTCAAACCCTTGAAAGTGGCGTGAACCACGTTTACCGGGTTAGTCGAGCCATAGCACTTGGCCAGAACGTTCTGAACGCCAGCAACTTCGAGAACGGCACGCATAGCGCCGCCAGCGATGATACCGGTACCTTCAGAAGCAGGCTGCATGTAAACCTTCGAAGCGCCGTGAGCGGACTTCGTTGAGTACTGCAGTGTGGTGCCGTTCAGATCAACCTGGATCATGTTGCGGCGAGCAGCTTCCATTGCCTTCTGGATCGCAGCAGGCACTTCACGCGACTTGCCACGGCCGAAGCCAACACGCCCTTTACCATCACCAACCACGGTCAACGCGGTGAAAGTGAAGATACGGCCGCCTTTAACGGTTTTGGCTACGCGGTTAACTTGAACCAGCTTCTCGATGTAGCCTTCGTCGCGCTTTTGGTCGTTATTTGACATAACTTAGAACTCCAGCCCAGCTTCACGAGCAGCATCAGCCAGCGCCTTAACGCGGCCGTGGTACTTGAAGCCAGAGCGGTCGAAAGCCACCTGCGAGACGCCAGCGGCCTTAGCACGCGTAGCGACCAGCTGGCCAACCTTAGTGGCCGCGTCGATGTTGCCGGTAGCACCATCACGCAGTTCTTTATCCAAAGTCGAGGCACTTGCCAGGACTTTGTTGCCGTCGGCCGAAATGACCTGGGCGTAGATGTGCTGCGAAGAGCGGAACACGCAGAGACGCACGACTTCGAGTTCGTGCATTTTCAGGCGTGCTTTGCGAGCGCGACGCAGTCGAGTAACTTTTTTGTCGGTCATTTGCTATGCCCTACTTCTTCTTGGCTTCTTTACGACGGACGACTTCGTCCGCGTAGCGCACACCTTTGCCTTTGTACGGCTCTGGTGGACGGAAGTCGCGGATCTCGGCGGCCACTTGACCTACCAGCTGCTTGTCGATGCCCTTGATCAGGATATCGGTCTGGCTAGGAGTCTCAGCGGTGATGCCTGCCGGCAGTTCGTAATCCACTGGATGCGAGAAGCCAAGAGCCAGGTTCAGCACTGTGCCTTTTGCTTGCGCTTTGTAACCAACACCGACCAGCTGGAGCTTGCGCTCGAAGCCTTGGCTTACGCCTTGGACCATGTTGTTAACCAGCGCACGAGTGGTACCGGCCATTGCGCGAGTCTGTTGATCGCCGTTGCGAGCAGCGAAACGCAACTCACCAGCTTCTTCAACGATCTCAACGGACGAATGGATGTTCAGTTCGAGAGTGCCCTTGGCACCCTTCACCGAAAGCTGTTGGCCTGCGAATTTTACTTCGACGCCGGCTGGCAGCTTAACGGGGTTCTTAGCGACGCGAGACATGCTTATCCCCCCTTAGAACACAGTGCAAAGAACTTCGCCGCCGACACCGGCAGCGCGCGCAGCACGATCAGTCATCACACCTTTGTTGGTGGAGACGATAGACACGCCCAGACCGCCACGAACTTTCGGCAGATCTTCGACGGACTTGTACTGACGCAGGCCTGGACGGCTAACGCGCTTGACTTCTTCGATAACCGGACGGCCTTCGAAGTATTTCAGCTCGATAGACAGCAGTGGTTTGGTTTCGCTGCTGATCTGATAACCCGCGATGTAACCTTCGTCCTTCAGGACTTTGGCAACAGCTACCTTCAACGTGGAAGATGGCATGCTTACGACGGACTTTTCAGCCATCTGGGCATTACGGATTCGAGTTAGCATGTCCGCTAACGGGTCCTGCATACTCATGGGCTAGACGCTCCTAATACAGAAAAATTAGCCTTGCGGCTACTACGTGTCGCCGAGAATCTCCGGGCATGAAAAACACGGGCTCAGGCGAGCCGGGTATTCTAGACACACCCCAGAAATGAATCAAGCCCCATAAGGGGCTTGATTCAGATTCAAGGCCACCGGCGGTCAGGATCTTGCGAACCTGAGCGCCGAGACTTTGACAGTGCTTACCAGCTGGCTTTAACCAGACCTGGTACGTCACCACGCATTGCCGCTTCACGCAGTTTGTTACGGCCCAGGCCGAACTTGCGGTAAACGCCGTGCGGACGACCGGTCAGGCGGCAACGGTTACGCATACGCGAAGCGCTGGCGTCACGTGGTTGCTTCTGCAGAGCTACGGTAGCTTCCCAACGCGCTTCTGGACTTGCGTTCAGATCGACGATGATAGCTTTCAGCGCTGCACGCTTGGCGGCGTACTTGGCAACGGTGAGCTGACGCTTCAGCTCACGGTTTTTCATGCTCTTCTTGGCCATTTTCCTACTCCAATCAGTTGCGGAACGGGAATTTGAAAGCACGCAGCAGAGCGCGGCCTTCGTCATCGTTCTTGGCAGTGGTGGTCAGGGTAATGTCCAGACCGCGGAGAGCATCGATCTTGTCGTAGTCGATTTCCGGGAAAATGATCTGCTCTTTCACGCCCATGCTGTAGTTGCCACGACCATCGAAGGACTTGGCATTCAGGCCGCGGAAGTCGCGAACCCGAGGCAGGGAGATCGACAGCAGACGATCCAGGAACTCGTACATACGCTCACGGCGCAGGGTCACTTTGACGCCGATCGGCCAACCTTCACGGACTTTAAAGCCAGCGATGGATTTGCGAGCGTAGGTCACAACGACTTTCTGGCCGGTGATCTTTTCCAGGTCAGCAACAGCGTGCTCGATGACTTTTTTGTCGCCGATCGCTTCGCCCAGACCCATGTTCAGGGTGATCTTGGTAACGCGCGGAACTTCCATCACGTTCGAAAGCTTAAGTTCTTCCTTAAGTTTCGGTGCGATTTCCTTCCGGTAAATCTCTTTTAGTCGTGCCATGGTCTTCTACCTAGCAGTGTTCAAGCATCAACCGCTTTTTGGGTCGACTTGAAGACACGAATTTTCTTACCGTCTTCTACTTTGAAACCAACGCGGTCAGCCTTGTTGGTTTCGCCGTTGAAGATGGCGACGTTGGAAGCGTGCAGTGGCGCTTCTTTCTCGACGATACCGCCCTGTACGCCCGACATCGGGTTAGGCTTAGTATGACGCTTGACCAGGTTCAGACCACCAACAACCAGACGGTTGTCAGCAAGAACCTTCAGCACCTTACCGCGCTTACCTTTGTCTTTGCCGGCGATCACGATGATCTCGTCGTCACGACGAATCTTTTGCATGTCGGATCTCCTTACAGCACTTCTGGGGCGAGCGAGACGATCTTCATGAACTTCTCAGTACGAAGTTCACGGGTCACTGGCCCAAAGATACGGGTGCCGATCGGCTCTTGCTTGTTGTTCAACAGAACAGCAGCATTGCCATCAAAGCGGATAATGGAGCCATCAGCACGACGTACGCCGTGACGAGTGCGGACTACAACAGCAGTCATCACTTGGCCTTTTTTCACTTTACCGCGAGGAATTGCTTCCTTGACGGTTACTTTGATGATGTCACCGATACCAGCGTAACGACGATGGGAGCCACCCAGCACCTTGATGCACATAACGCGGCGAGCGCCGCTGTTATCGGCCACATCGAGCATGGATTGAGTCTGAATCATATAATTTCTCCGACCCCTAGTCCTTAGACTTCCACAGCGCGTTCGAGAACATCAACCAGCGCCCAAGACTTGGTCTTGGCCAAAGGACGAGTTTCACGAATAGTGACTTTGTCGCCGATGTGGCACTGATTGGTTTCGTCGTGCGCGTGCAGCTTAGTCGAACGCTTAACGTATTTACCGTAGATCGGGTGCTTAACGCGACGCTCGATCAGAACGGTGATGGTTTTGTCCATCTTGTCGCTGACAACACGGCCAGTCAGCGTACGGACAGTCTTTTCGGCTTCAGCCATGATTACTTACCTGCCTGCTGGTTGAGCACAGTCTTCACGCGAGCGATGTCACGCTTAACTTGCGAGAGCAGATGAGACTGCCCCAACTGGCCAGTTGCTTTCTGCATGCGCAGATTGAACTGGTCGCGCAGCAAGCCGAGCAGTTGCTCGTTCAGCTGCTGTGCGGATTTTTCACGAAGTTCATTCGCTTTCATCACATCACCGTCCGTTTAACAAAGGAGGTGGCGAGCGGCAGCTTTGCAGCAGCCAGGGCGAAAGCCTCACGCGCCAGCTCTTCAGAAACACCCTCGATTTCATACAGGACTTTGCCTGGCTGAATCTGGGCAACCCAGTATTCGACGTTACCCTTACCTTTACCCATCCGAACTTCGAGTGGTTTTTTGGAAATAGGCTTGTCCGGGAATACACGGATCCAGATCTTGCCGCCACGTTTTACGTGACGGGTCAGAGCACGACGCGCTGACTCGATCTGACGAGCGGTGAGACGACCACGAGCAACAGACTTCAGCGCGAACTCGCCGAAGCTGACTTTGCTACCGCGCAGTGCCAGACCACGGTTGTGGCCGGTCATCTGCTTGCGGAACTTCGTACGCTTTGGTTGCAACATTTGGCGTACCCCTTACTTAGCAGCTTTTTTACGAGGCGCTGGTGCTTGTGGCTTCAGCTCTTCTTGGCGACCACCGATTACTTCGCCTTTGAAGATCCAAACCTTTACACCGATCACACCGTAGGTGGTGTGAGCTTCGTAGTTGGCATAGTCGATGTCGGCACGCAGGGTGTGCAGTGGCACACGACCTTCGCGATACCATTCAGTACGTGCGATTTCAGCACCGCCGAGACGACCGCTCACTTGGATTTTGATGCCTTTGGCACCAATGCGCATGGCGTTCTGTACTGCGCGCTTCATTGCGCGACGGAACATAACGCGACGCTCCAGCTGCTGAGCTACGCTCTGCGCAACCAGCATACCGTCGAGTTCCGGCTTGCGGATCTCTTCGATATTGATGTGCACAGGCACACCCATTTGCTTGGTCAGGTCCTGACGCAGCTTCTCAACATCTTCACCTTTCTTCCCGATAACGATACCTGGACGAGCGGTGTGGATGGTGATGCGTGCAGTTTGGGCCGGACGATGGATATCGATACGGCTTACGGACGCGCTTTTTAGTTTGTCTTGGAGATACTCACGCACATTCAGATCTGCGAGCAAATAGTCCGCATAAGTCCGACCGTCTGCGTACCAGACGGAGGTGTGCTCCTTGACGATTCCCAGGCGAATGCCAATGGGATGTACTTTCTGACCCATCTCTTCGACTCCGTTACTTGTCAGCAACCTTGACAGTGATATGGCAAGACCGCTTGACGATGCGATCAGCACGGCCTTTGGCACGCGGCATGATGCGCTTCAGCGAACGCCCTTCGTTGACAAAAACGGTGCTGACCTTCAGGTCATCAACGTCTGCGCCTTCGTTATGCTCGGCGTTGGCTACGGCCGACTCCAGCACTTTCTTCATGATCTCGGCGGCTTTCTTACTGCTGAAAGCCAACAGGTTGAGCGCTTCGCCCACCTTCTTCCCGCGGATCTGGTCGGCGACCAAGCGGGCTTTCTGGGCGGAGATTCGAGCGCCCGACAACTTAGCGGCTACTTCCATTTCCTAACCCCTTAACGCTTGGCTTTCTTGTCTGCCACGTGCCCGCGATAAGTGCGGGTACCGGCGAACTCGCCCAGTTTGTGGCCGACCATGTCTTCGTTCACGAGAACTGGGACGTGCTGACGACCGTTGTGTACTGCGATGGTCAGACCGACCATTTGTGGCAGGATCATCGAACGGCGCGACCAGGTTTTCACTGGTTTGCGATCGTTCTTCTCCGCCGCCACTTCGATCTTCTTCAGTAGGTGAAGATCGATAAAAGGACCTTTTTTCAGAGAACGTGGCACTGTCGTATCCCTCTATTTACTTGCGACGACGGACGATCATTTTGTCGGTACGCTTATTACCACGAGTCTTCGCGCCCTTAGTCGGGAAGCCCCATGGCGATACCGGATGACGACCACCGGAGGTACGACCTTCACCACCACCATGCGGGTGATCAACCGGGTTCATGGCAACACCACGAACGGTTGGGCGAACGCCACGCCAGCGTTTGGCACCAGCTTTACCCAGCGAACGCAGGCTGTGCTCGGAGTTCGAGACTTCGCCCAGGGTCGCACGGCATTCAGCCAGCACTTTACGCATCTCACCAGAACGCAGACGCAGGGTCACGTAGACACCTTCACGAGCGATCAGCTGAGCCGAAGCACCAGCGGAACGAGCGATTTGAGCGCCTTTACCTGGCTTCAATTCGATGCCGTGTACGGTGCTACCAACTGGAATGTTACGCAGTTGCAGAGCGTTGCCCGGCTTGATCGGCGCCAGGGCACCTGCGATCAGCTGGTCGCCAGCGCTCACGCCTTTAGGGGCGATGATGTAGCGACGCTCGCCATCTGCGTACAGCAGCAGAGCGATGTGAGCAGTACGGTTTGGATCGTATTCGATACGCTCGACAGTGGCAGCGATGCCATCTTTGTCGTTGCGACGGAAGTCGACCAGACGGTAATGCTGCTTATGACCACCACCAACGTGACGAGTGGTAATACGGCCATTGTTGTTACGACCACCAGACTTCGATTTCTTCTCGAGCAGCGGTGCGTGAGGAGCGCCTTTATGCAGCTCCTGGTTGACCACCTTGACCACAAAACGGCGGCCAGGGGAAGTCGGTTTGCATTTAACGATTGCCATGATGCACCCCTTCCTTACTCAGCACTGCTGCTGAAATCGAGATCTTGGCCTGGCTGAAGGGAGATAACTGCCTTCTTCCAGTCATTACGCTTGCCCAGACCGCGAGCAGTGCGCTTGCTCTTACCCAGAACGTTCAGGGTAGTAACGCGCTCTACTTTCACGCTGAACAGGCTTTCGACGGCCTTCTTGATTTCCAGCTTGGTTGCATCAGTAGCAACCTTGAAAACGAACTGGCCTTTCTTGTCTGCCAGAACCGTAGCCTTCTCGGAAACGTGCGGGCCAAGCAGAACTTTAAATACGCGTTCCTGGTTCATCCCAGCAGCTCCTCGAATTTCTTCACGGCCGACACGGTGATCAACACCTTGTCGTATGCGATCAGACTAACTGGATCGGAACCTTGCACATCACGGACATCAACGTGCGGCAGGTTGCGAGCAGCCAGGTACAGGTTCTGATCAACAGCGTCCGACACGATCAGAACGTCGGTCAGGCTCATGTTGTTCAGTTTGCCCAGCAGGTCTTTGGTTTTCGGTGTTTCAACAGCGAAATCCTGAACCACAACCAGACGATCAGTACGCACCAGCTCAGCAAGGATGGAACGCATTGCTGCGCGGTACATCTTCTTGTTCAGCTTCTGAGAGTGATCCTGAGGACGAGCTGCGAAAGTGGTACCGCCGCCACGCCAGATTGGGCTACGGATAGTACCGGCACGAGCACGGCCAGTACCTTTCTGACGCCATGGGCGCTTGCCGCCACCGGAAACGTCGGAACGGGTCTTTTGCTGCTTGCTACCCTGACGGCCGCCAGCCATGTAGGCCACGACTGCTTGGTGAACCAGCGTCTCGTTGAATTCGCCGCCAAATGTCAGTTCGGAAACTTCGATCGCTTGAGCGTCATTTACATTTAATTGCATGTCAGCTTCCCCTTAACCGCGAGCCTTGGCTGCTGGACGTACAACCACGTTGCCGCCAGTAGCGCCAGGAACAGCGCCCTTGACCAACAACAGATTGCGTTCAGCGTCCACGCGCACTACTTCAAGGGACTGCACGGTCACGCGCTCAGCGCCCATATGACCGGACATTTTCTTGCCCTTGAATACACGACCAGGAGTCTGGCACTGGCCGATAGAGCCTGGAACGCGGTGGGATACGGAGTTACCGTGGGTATTATCTTGCCCGCGGAAGTTCCAACGCTTGATCGTACCCTGGAAGCCTTTACCTTTGGACTGACCGGTTACATCAACCAGCTGACCAGCGGCAAAGATTTCAGCTTTGATCAGATCGCCGGCCTGGTACTCGCCTTCTTCAAGACGGAATTCCAATACGGTACGACCAGCGGCAACGTTCGCCTTGGCGAAGTGGCCAGCCTGAGCTGCTGTTACACGCGAAGCACGACGCTCGCCGACAGTGACTTGCACTGCACGATAGCCATCGGTTTCTTCAGTTTTGAACTGGGTGACGCGATTCGGCTCGATCTCAATGACCGTGACCGGAATGGAGACACCTTCTTCGGTGAAAATACGGGTCATACCCGCTTTACGACCGACTACACCAATAGTCATGTTGTAAACCTCATGAGTGTACGGGGCTTTCACCCGCTATGGCCGCCCATTTCAGAGCGTTACACGACCAAGACCGAGTCTTAGCCGAGGCTGATCTGCACTTCCACACCGGCCGCAAGATCAAGCTTCATAAGTGCATCAACGGTTTTATCCGTTGGCTGGACGATATCCAGAACGCGCTTATGAGTACGGATCTCGTACTGGTCACGCGCGTCTTTGTTGACGTGCGGGGAGACCAGAACGGTGAACCGCTCTTTACGGGTAGGCAGTGGAATTGGACCACGCACTTGAGCACCAGTACGTTTCGCGGTTTCCACGATTTCCTGGGTTGATTGGTCGATCAGGCGATGGTCGAAAGCCTTCAACCTGATACGGATTTGCTGATTTTGCATTGGATTTCAGACTCCGGCTGCTATTCCCACCGGGCGCAATACGCCCGTTAAAAGGAGGCGCAATTCTATAGACGCCCCAGATAGGTGTCAACCCAATAAAAAAGCCCCCGCTGAGCGGGGGCTTTTTCAAAGCATCAAAGCCATCTCAGTAACGAGATTACTCGATGATTTTGGCTACAACGCCAGCACCAACGGTACGGCCGCCTTCACGGATAGCGAAACGCAGACCGTCTTCCATCGCGATGGTTTTGATCAGGGTAACAGTCATCTGAATGTTGTCACCTGGCATTACCATTTCAACGCCTTCTGGCAGCTCGCAGTTACCAGTCACGTCAGTAGTACGGAAGTAGAACTGTGGACGGTAGCCTTTGAAGAACGGAGTGTGACGACCGCCTTCTTCCTTGCTCAGAACGTAAACTTCTGCGGTGAACTTGGTGTGCGGCTTAACCGAACCTGGCTTAACCAGAACCTGACCACGCTCAACGTCGTCACGCTTGGTACCACGCAGCAGAACGCCGCAGTTCTCGCCAGCACGACCTTCGTCCAGCAGCTTGCGGAACATCTCAACACCGGTGCAGGTGGTGGTGGTGGTGTCACGCAGACCAACGATTTCCAGAGCGTCTTGAACGCGAACGATACCGCGCTCGATACGACCGGTCACAACAGTACCGCGACCGGAGATCGAGAATACGTCTTCGATTGGCATCAGGAACGGCTTGTCGATAGCACGCTCTGGCTCTGGGATGTAGCTGTCCAGAGTCTCTACCAGCTTCTTAACAGCGGTAGTGCCCATTTCGTTATCGTCTTTGCCTTCCAGCGCCATACGAGCGGAACCGATGATGATTGGAGTGTCATCACCTGGGAAGTCGTAAGTGCTCAGCAGATCGCGCACTTCCATCTCAACCAGTTCCAGCAGCTCAGCGTCGTCTACCAGGTCAGCCTTGTTCAGGAAAACCACGATGTACGGAACGCCTACCTGACGAGACAGCAGGATGTGCTCACGAGTTTGTGGCATCGGACCATCAGCGGCCGAGCAAACCAGGATCGCGCCGTCCATCTGGGCAGCACCGGTGATCATGTTCTTCACGTAGTCAGCGTGACCTGGGCAGTCAACGTGAGCGTAGTGACGAATGTTCGAGTTGTACTCAACGTGTGCGGTGTTGATGGTAATACCGCGAGCTTTTTCTTCTGGAGCGCTGTCGATCTTGTCGAATTCAACTACGGCCGAACCGAAAACTTCGGAGCAGACGCGAGTCAAAGCAGCGGTCAGAGTGGTTTTACCATGGTCAACGTGACCGATGGTGCCAACGTTTACGTGCGGTAGGGAACGATCAAATTTTTCTTTAGCCACGACAATTAACTCCTTGCCTAAAGGGGGGCCGAATAAGCCTTATTTTTTAACAATAGCTTCGACGATGTGCGACGGAGCTTCAGAGTACTTCTCGAATTCCATAGAGTAACTTGCGCGACCCTGGGACATGGAGCGAACGTCGGTTGCATAACCGAACATCTCACCCAGCGGAACTTCGGCGCGAATTACCTTGCCGGAGACCGTATCTTCCATACCCTGAATCATGCCGCGACGACGGTTAAGGTCGCCCATCACGTCACCCATATAGTCTTCAGGTGTAACAACCTCTACCTTCATGATCGGCTCAAGCACCACACCGCCACCCTTCTGGGCCAGTTGCTTGGTCGCCATGGAAGCAGCCACCTTGAACGCCATCTCGTTGGAGTCGACGTCGTGGTAAGAACCATCAAACACGGTTGCCTTCAGACCGATCAGCGGATAGCCGGCGACAACGCCGTTCTTCATCTGCTCCTCGATACCCTTCTGGATAGCCGGGATGTATTCCTTAGGAACCACACCACCTACCACTTCGTTCGTAAACACCAGACCTTCCTGGCCCTCTTCGGCAGGGGCGAAGCGGATCCAGCAATGACCGAACTGGCCACGACCGCCGGACTGACGAACGAACTTGCCTTCGATTTCGCAGTTCTTCGTGATCTTCTCACGATAGGAAACCTGAGGCTTACCGATGTTGGCTTCGACGTTAAACTCGCGGCGCATCCGGTCGATCAGGATGTCCAGGTGCAGCTCGCCCATGCCAGAGATGATCGTTTGACCGGTCTCTTCATCAGTCTTGACGCGGAAAGAAGGGTCTTCCTGAGCAAGTTTGCCCAGTGCGATACCCATTTTTTCCTGGTCATCCTTGGTCTTAGGCTCTACGGCAACCGAAATAACCGGCTCCGGGAAGTCCATGCGAACCAGGATGATTGGCTTATCAGCGTTGCACAAGGTTTCACCAGTGGTGACGTCCTTCATGCCGATCAGGGCCGCGATGTCACCAGCGCGAACTTCCTTGATCTCTTCACGGTTGTTTGCGTGCATCTGCACCATACGACCGACACGCTCTTTCTTGCCTTTGACCGAGTTGATAACGCCGTCGCCGGAGTTCAACACGCCCGAGTAAACACGGACAAAAGTCAAGGTACCCACGAATGGGTCGGTAGCGATCTTGAACGCCAGAGCCGAGAACGGCTCGTCATCGTCCGCATGACGCTCCATGTGATGCTCTTCGTCATCCGGGTCAGTACCCTTGATGGCTGGAATATCGGTTGGAGCAGGCAGGAAGTCGATAACGGCGTCGAGAACCAGGGGAACACCCTTGTTCTTGAAGGAAGAACCGCAAACAGCCAAGACGATCTCACCAGCGATAGTACGCTGACGCAGAGCAGCCTTGATTTCGTCGATGGAGAGCTCTTCCCCTTCGAGGTACTTGTTCATCAGCTCTTCGCTGGCTTCAGCCGCAGCCTCTACCATGTTGTTGCGCCACTCTTCAGCCAGTTCCTGCAGCTCAGCAGGGATAGCTTCACGACGAGGCTTGGTACCCTTGTCAGCATCGTTCCAGTAAACCGCTTCCATGGTCATCAGATCGATCTGACCCTGGAAGTTGTCTTCGGAACCGATAGCCAACTGAATCGGCACCGGAGTGTGACCCAGACGCTGCTTGATCTGACCGATCACGCGCAGGAAGTTAGCGCCAGCACGGTCCATCTTGTTTACATAAACAAGACGCGGAACACCGTATTTGTTGGCTTGACGCCATACGGTTTCGGACTGAGGCTCAACACCCGAAGTACCACAGAACACAACGACCGCGCCGTCGAGTACGCGCAGGGAACGCTCAACTTCAATAGTGAAGTCTACGTGACCCGGGGTATCGATGACGTTGAAGCGGTACTGGTCCTTGAACTGCTTGTCGGAACCCTGCCAGAACGTGGTAATTGCAGCAGAAGTAATGGTAATACCACGCTCCTGCTCCTGCACCATCC
Organism: Pseudomonas putida; assembly: GCF_050989985.1. Lineage (GTDB taxonomy): Bacteria > Pseudomonadota > Gammaproteobacteria > Pseudomonadales > Pseudomonadaceae > Aquipseudomonas > Aquipseudomonas putida_AI. The sequence goes on along the minus strand of NZ_CP158815.1, from coordinate 599,986 downwards.
AGTCTGTGGTCGCGGCGCCGTCATGCACCTCGCCCATTTTGTGACTTTTGCCGGTGTAAAAAAGGACGCGCTCGGTGGTGGTAGTTTTACCAGCATCCACGTGAGCTACGATACCAATGTTACGGTAGCGATTAATCGGTGTAGTACGAGCCATAAAGCCCTCGCAAAATTAGTGACGCTAAAATTAGAAGCGGTAGTGCGAGAAAGCCTTGTTAGCTTCAGCCATACGGTGCACGTCTTCACGCTTCTTAACTGCAGCACCTTTACCTTCAGCGGCATCCAGCAGCTCGCCAGCCAAACGCAGAGCCATAGACTTCTCGCCACGCTTACGGGCGAAGTCTACCAACCAGCGCATTGCCAGAGCGTTACGACGGGAAGGACGAACCTCGACCGGAACCTGGTAAGTAGCACCACCAACGCGGCGCGACTTCACTTCGACCAGCGGAGCGATGGCGTCGAGTGCTTTTTCGAAGAGTTCCAGGGGATCGGTGCCGGTCTTACGAGCCGCAACGGTTTCCAGGGCACCATAAACGATACGCTCGGCAACGGCTTTCTTGCCGCTTTCCATAACGTGGTTCATGAATTTGGCGAGGATTTGGCTTCCGTATTTCGGATCGTCCAGAATCTCACGCTTTGCTGCTACGCGACGTCTTGGCATTGATAAGCCCTCAAACGGTCTTCAGGTTAGCTCGGAACAGATCTCGAAAGATGCGTGCCCGACCTTACTCTTATCGACTCAATAAAATAGATAACTGCAGAGCGGCCGATTACTTCGGACGCTTGGTACCGTACTTCGAACGACCCTGGTTACGGCCTTTAACGCCGGAAGTATCCAAGGAGCCGCGAACGGTGTGGTAACGAACACCTGGCAAGTCTTTTACACGACCGCCGCGGATCAGTACCACGCTGTGCTCTTGCAGGTTGTGGCCTTCACCACCGATGTACGAGGAAACCTCGAAACCGTTGGTCAGACGCACACGGCATACTTTACGCAGTGCCGAGTTAGGTTTTTTCGGCGTAGTGGTGTACACACGGGTGCACACGCCACGACGTTGCGGGCAGTTCTGCAGCGCAGGCACGTCGGATTTCTCGACGATACGCTTACGCGGCTGACGTACCAGCTGGTTGATAGTTGCCATCTACTAGCTCCACTGTTGTCTTGCGACGCTATTGTCTTGCAAGAAAAGCAAAATGGCAGGAACGAATCCCCGCCAAATTTAGGGGTACAAGAGTCTAAAGAGGATCCTGCCCCCAGTCAAGGCAAGGCCCCGCCCTCCCCGCTCATCCAACCTCGACAAATTGTCTCGATTCGATGAACGGAGCGACCAGGGCCTTACGCTCATTTACCGCAGAACTCAGTTACCGCTCAAGTTCAGCGCTTCGGTCAGTGCAGCTTCCACTTCACTGGCGCTTACGCGCAACGGTTTGTCTGCATCGCGGCGACGCTTACGCTCGCTGTGATAAGCCAGACCGGTACCGGCCGGGATCAGACGACCCACGACCACGTTTTCTTTCAGGCCGCGCAGGTAATCGCGCTTGCCGGTTACCGCCGCTTCGGTCAGTACGCGAGTGGTTTCCTGGAAGGAAGCCGCCGAGATGAACGATTCGGTGGACAGGGACGCCTTGGTGATACCCAGCAGAACGCGGGTGAACTTGGCGACAAACTTGTCTTCCGCGCTCAGACGCTCGTTCTCTACCAGTACGTGAGTCAGTTCCATCTGGTCGCCCTTGATGAAGCTGGAATCGCCGGACTCGGAGATCTCAACTTTACGCAGCATCTGACGTAGGATGGTCTCGATGTGCTTGTCGTTGATCTTCACGCCTTGCAGACGGTAAACGTCCTGGATCTCGTTAACAATGTACTTGGCCAGTGCACTCACACCCAGCAGACGCAGGATGTCGTGTGGATCACTTGGACCGTCAGAGATAACTTCGCCGCGGTTCACTTGCTCGCCTTCGAAGACGTTCAGGTGACGCCACTTCGGAATCAGCTCTTCATACGGATCGCTACCGTCGTTCGGGGTGATAACCAGGCGGCGCTTGCCTTTGGTCTCTTTACCGAACGCGATGGTGCCGCTGACTTCAGCCAGAATCGAGGCTTCTTTCGGACGACGAGCTTCGAACAAGTCAGCAACACGCGGCAGACCACCGGTGATGTCACGGGTCTTCGAAGTTTCTTGCGGAATACGAGCGATAACATCACCGATCGCGATTTTCGCACCGTCCGCTACACCGACCAAGGCGTTGGCTGGCAGGAAGTACTGAGCGATAACGTCAGTACCAGGCAGCAACAGATCCTTGCCGTTGTCGTCAACCATCTTCACGGCCGGACGGATGTCCTTGCCAGCAGCTGGACGATCTTTAGGGTCGAGCACTTCAATGTTGGTCATACCGGTCAATTCGTCTGTCTGACGCTTGATCGTGATGCCTTCTTCCATGCCCACGTAGGTCACGGTACCTTTCATTTCGGTAACGATCGGGTGAGTGTGCGGGTCCCACTTGGCGACGATTGCGCCAGCATCAACCTTGTCACCTTCCTTGACCGAAATAACAGCACCATACGGCAGCTTGTAGCGCTCGCGCTCACGACCGAAGTCATCAGCGATAGCCAGCTCACCGGAACGGGACACTGCTACCAGGTGACCATCTACTCGCTCAACATGCTTCAGGTTGTGCAGACGAACGGTACCGCCATTCTTCACCTGAACGCTGTCGGCCGCGGAGGTCCGGCTTGCCGCACCACCGATGTGGAACGTACGCATCGTCAGCTGGGTACCCGGCTCACCAATGGACTGGGCAGCGATAACGCCGACCGATTCACCGATGTTCACCTGGTGACCACGAGCCAGATCACGACCGTAGCACTTGGCGCAAATGCCGTAGCGGGTTTCGCAGCTGATCGGCGAACGCACGATCACTTCGTCGATGCTGTTCAGCTCGATGAATTCAACCCACTTCTCGTCAACCAGAGTGCCAGCAGGAACGATGACGTCCTCGGTACCAGGCTTGAATACGTCACGGGCGATAACACGACCCAGTACGCGCTCACCCAGTGGCTCTACAACGTCACCGCCTTCAATGTGCGGAGTCATCAGCAGGCCATGCTCGGTGCCGCAATCGATCTCGGTCACAACCAGATCCTGCGCCACGTCTACCAGACGACGAGTCAGGTAACCGGAGTTCGCAGTCTTCAATGCGGTATCCGCCAGACCCTTACGAGCACCGTGAGTGGAGATGAAGTACTGAAGTACGCTCAAACCTTCACGGAAGTTCGCAGTAATCGGCGTCTCGATGATGGAACCGTCCGGCTTGGCCATCAGACCACGCATACCGGCGAGCTGACGGATCTGCGCAGCAGAACCCCGCGCACCCGAGTCGGCCATCATGTACATCGAGTTGAAGGATTCCTGGTCCACTTCGTCGCCATGACGGTCGATGACTTTCTCTTTCGAGAGGTTAGCCATCATCGCCTTGGAAACTTCGTCGTTCGCCTTGGACCAGAGGTCGATCACCTTGTTGTACTTCTCGCCCTGGGTAACCAGGCCAGAAGCGTATTGGCTTTCGATCTCTTTCACTTCGTCGGTAGCAGTACCGATGATGCGAGCTTTTTCATCCGGGATAACGAAGTCGTTAACACCGATGGAAACGCCGGAAATGGTCGAATAGGCAAAACCGGTGTACATCAACTGGTCAGCGAAGATCACGGTCTCTTTCAGACCAACCACGCGATAGCACTGGTTGATGAGCTTGGAGATCGCCTTCTTCTTCATCGGCAAGTTGACGACGTCGTAGGACAGGCCTTTTGGCACAACCTGGAACAACAGCGCACGGCCGACAGTGGTGTCGACGATGCGAGTGTTGGTCACGCTGCCACCATCACGATCGTTGACGGTTTCGCTGATCCGAACTTTGACTTTCGCGTGCAGTGCGGCTTCGCCGGCACGGAACACACGGTCAACTTCCTGAAGATCCGCGAACACACGACCTTCGCCCTTGGCGTTGATCGCTTCACGAGTCATGTAGTACAGACCCAATACAACGTCCTGCGAAGGAACGATGATCGGCTCACCGTTCGCTGGCGAAAGGATGTTGTTGGTCGACATCATCAACGCACGCGCTTCCAGCTGGGCTTCCAGTGTCAGCGGTACGTGCACGGCCATTTGGTCGCCGTCGAAGTCGGCGTTGTACGCAGCACAGACCAACGGGTGCAGCTGGATAGCCTTACCTTCGATCAGAACCGGTTCAAACGCCTGGATACCCAGACGGTGAAGGGTCGGTGCACGGTTGAGAAGAACCGGGTGTTCACGAATCACTTCAGCGAGAACGTCCCAAACTTCCGGCAGTTCGCGCTCGACCATCTTCTTGGCCGCTTTGATGGTGGTCGCGAGACCACGCATTTCAAGCTTGCCGAAAATGAACGGTTTGAACAGCTCGAGAGCCATTTTCTTCGGCAGACCGCACTGGTGCAGACGCAGGGTCGGACCTACGGTAATTACCGAACGACCGGAGTAGTCAACACGCTTACCGAGCAGGTTCTGACGGAAACGACCTTGCTTACCCTTGATCATGTCAGCCAAGGATTTCAGAGGACGCTTGTTGGAACCGGTGATAGCGCGGCCACGACGACCGTTGTCGAGCAGTGCGTCGACAGCTTCCTGCAACATACGCTTTTCGTTGCGCACGATGATGTCCGGCGCGGACAGATCAAGCAGGCGCTTCAAACGGTTGTTACGGTTGATCACTCGACGATACAGATCGTTGAGGTCGGAAGTCGCGAAGCGACCGCCATCCAGCGGAACCAGTGGACGCAGATCTGGCGGCAGAACCGGCAGAACGGTCAACACCATCCACTCTGGCAGGTTGCCGGAGCCCTGGAAGGCTTCCATCAACTTCAGACGCTTGGACAGCTTCTTGATTTTGGTTTCGGAGTTGGTTTGCGGAATCTCTTCACGCAGACGGCCAATCTCGTGCTCCAGATCGATAGCGTGCAGCAGTTCGCGGACAGCCTCGGCACCCATGCGGGCATCGAAATCGTCGCCGAACTCTTCCAGCGCTTCGAAGTACTGCTCATCGTTCAGCAGCTGACCTTTTTCAAGGGTGGTCATGCCTGGATCGATAACGACATAGCTCTCGAAGTAGAGAACACGCTCGATATCACGCAGGGTCATGTCCATCAGCAGGCCGATACGGGACGGCAGCGATTTCAGGAACCAGATGTGGGCAACCGGCGAGGCCAGTTCGATGTGCGCCATGCGCTCACGACGAACTTTTGCCAGTGCAACTTCAACGCCGCACTTCTCGCAGATCACACCACGGTGTTTCAAGCGCTTGTACTTACCGCACAGGCACTCGTAATCCTTTACCGGGCCAAAGATTTTGGCGCAGAACAGACCGTCACGCTCAGGTTTGAACGTACGGTAGTTGATGGTTTCCGGCTTTTTAACTTCACCGAACGACCACGAACGGATCATCTCAGGCGATGCCAATCCGATACGGATGGCGTCGAACTCTTCGACTTGACCCTGGTTTTTCAGCAAATTCAGTAGGTCTTTCAAGGCCTTTCCTCCTGGCGGAGCAGAGAGCGGGCTATCCTGCCCCGCTCTCGATTCGCGTCACGTGTTATTCGGTTTCCAGATCGATATCGATGCCGAGGGAACGAATTTCCTTGATCAACACGTTGAAGGACTCGGGCATGCCCGGCTCCATACGGTGATCGCCGTCCACGATGTTTTTGTACATCTTGGTCCGACCGTTCACATCGTCCGACTTCACTGTGAGCATTTCTTGCAGAGTGTAAGCGGCACCGTATGCTTCCAGTGCCCAGACCTCCATCTCCCCGAAACGCTGACCACCGAACTGCGCCTTACCACCCAGCGGTTGCTGGGTAACCAGGCTGTACGAACCGGTAGAACGCGCGTGCATCTTGTCGTCTACCAAGTGGTTCAGCTTCAGCATGTACATGTAGCCAACGGTAACCGGGCGCTCGAACTTGTTGCCGGTACGGCCGTCGGTCAGCTGCATCTGGCCGCTCTCTGGCAAGTCCGCCAGTTTGAGCATGGCCTTGATTTCGCTTTCCTTGGCACCGTCGAATACCGGAGTAGCCATTGGTACGCCGTTGCGCAGGTTTTGAGCCAGATCCAGGATTTCCTGGTCCGAGAACGTATCCAGCGCTTCGTTACGGCCACCGATCTGGTTGTAGATCTCATCCAGGAAGGTGCGCAGCTCAGCAACTTTACGCTGCTCTTCGACCATGCGGTTGATCTTCTCGCCCAGCCCTTTAGCCGCGAGGCCCAGGTGGGTTTCAAGGATCTGACCAACGTTCATACGCGAAGGTACGCCCAGCGGGTTGAGAACAACGTCGACCGGAGTGCCATTGGCATCGTGCGGCATGTCTTCAACCGGCATGATCACGGAGACCACACCTTTGTTACCGTGACGACCGGCCATCTTGTCGCCCGGCTGGATGCGACGACGGATTGCCAGGTAAACCTTGACGATCTTCAGCACGCCCGGAGCCAGGTCATCGCCTTGCTGCAGCTTGCGCTTCTTGTCTTCGAACTTGTCGTCCAGCAGACGGCGGCGATCAACGATGTAAGCCTGAGCCTTCTCGAGCTGCTCGTTCAGAGCATCTTCAGCCATGCGCAGTTTGAACCACTGACCATGCTCGAGACCGTCGAGGACTTCGTCGGTGATTTCCTGACCTTTCTTCAGACCGGCGCCGCCTTCGGCTTTGTGGCCGACCAGAGCGGAACGCAGACGTTCGAAAGTAGCGCCTTCAACGATACGGAACTCTTCGTTCAGGTCCTTGCGGATCTCGTCGAGCTGGCTCTTCTCGATCGACAGGGCACGGCTGTCACGCTCTACACCATCACGGGTGAAGACTTGAACGTCGATGACAGTACCCTTGGTACCGGTCGGCACACGCAGGGAGGTGTCTTTGACGTCGCTGGCCTTCTCACCGAAGATCGCACGCAACAGTTTTTCTTCCGGCGTCAGCTGAGTCTCGCCTTTCGGAGTGACCTTACCAACCAGGATGTCGCCCGGGCCAACTTCAGCACCAACGTAGACGATACCGGCTTCGTCCAGCTTGTTCAGTGCAGCCTCACCCACGTTCGGGATGTCCGCAGTGATTTCCTCTGGGCCAAGCTTGGTGTCACGCGCCACACAGGTCAGTTCCTGAATGTGGATCGTGGTGAAACGGTCTTCCTGAACTACACGCTCGGACAGGCAGATGGAGTCTTCGAAGTTGAAGCCGTTCCATGCCATGAACGCGATGCGCATGTTCTGACCCAGAGCCAGTTCACCCATGTCGGTGGACGGGCCGTCGGCCATGATGTCGCTACGCTGAACCCGATCACCCTTACGCACCAGCGGACGCTGGTTGATGCAGGTGTTCTGGTTGGAGCGGGTGTATTTGGTCAGGTTGTAGATGTCGACACCCGCTTCGCCGGTTTCGACTTCATCATCTGCAACACGAACAACAATACGGCTGGCGTCGACGGAATCGATCACGCCGCCACGACGAGCTACGACGCAAACGCCGGAGTCGCGAGCTACGTTACGCTCCATACCGGTACCGACCAGCGGCTTGTCAGCACGCAGCGTTGGTACAGCTTGACGCTGCATGTTCGAACCCATCAACGCACGGTTGGCGTCGTCGTGCTCGAGGAACGGGATCAGCGACGCTGCAACCGAAACTACCTGCTTCGGCGATACGTCCATCAAGGTGACGTCTTCTGGCGCCTTGACGGTGAACTCGTTCAAGTGACGAACAGCTACCAGCTCATCGACCAGGTATTTCTTCTCGTTCATCGTGGCCGAAGCCTGAGCGATCACGTGATCAGCTTCTTCGATGGCGGACAGGAATACGATCTCGTCGGTGACCAGAGCGTCTTTCACCACGCGGTACGGGCTCTCGAGGAAGCCGTACTGGTTGGTGCGCGCATACGCAGCCAGGGAGTTGATCAGACCGATGTTCGGACCTTCCGGCGTTTCGATCGGGCATACACGACCGTAGTGAGTCGGGTGTACGTCACGAACTTCAAAGCCGGCGCGCTCACGAGTCAAACCACCTGGGCCGAGTGCGGAAACACGACGCTTGTGGGTAATCTCGGACAGCGGGTTGTTCTGGTCCATGAACTGGGACAGCTGGCTGGAACCGAAGAACTCTTTCACAGCCGCAGCCACTGGCTTGGCGTTGATCAGGTCTTGCGGCATCAGGCCTTCGCTTTCAGCCATCGACAGACGCTCTTTGACCGCACGCTCAACACGTACCAGGCCAACGCGGAACTGGTTTTCGGCCATCTCGCCTACGCAGCGAACACGACGGTTACCCAGGTGGTCGATGTCATCGACGATGCCTTTACCGTTACGGATGTCGACCAGGGTCTTCAGTACCGCGACGATATCTTCCTTGCACAGCACGCCCGAACCTTCGATCTCGGTACGACCGATACGACGGTTGAACTTCATCCGGCCGACCGCAGACAGGTCATAGCGCTCAGGACTGAAGAACAGGTTGTTGAACAGGGTCTCGGCAGCGTCTTTGGTTGGCGGCTCGCCAGGACGCATCATGCGATAGATCTCGACCAGCGCTTCCAGTTGGTTGCTGGTGGAGTCAATCTTCAGAGTGTCAGAGATGAACGGGCCGCAGTCGATGTCGTTGGTGTACAGCGTCTCAACGCGAACGACCTGGGCCTTGGCGATTTTTGCCAGGATCTCGGTGCTCAGCTCGGTGTTGCACTCAGCCAGGATTTCGCCTGTAGCAGGATGCACGATAGCTTTGGCGGTGGTACGACCCAGGACGTAATCCAGAGGCACGTCCAGCATCTTGATGCCGGCTTTTTCGATCTGGTTGATGTGACGCGCGGTAATACGGCGTCCCTGCTCAACGATGACCTTGCCATTGTCGTCCTGGATGTCCAGAACAGCCACTTCACCACGCAGACGCGAAGGCACCAACTCTAGGCTGAGCGTTTCGCCGGAAAGGTGGAAAACGTTGGTGGTGTAGAACGCGTCCAACACTTCTTCAGTGGTATAGCCGAGCGCGCGCAGCAGTACCGATGCAGGCAGCTTGCGACGACGGTCGATACGCACGAATACGCAGTCTTTCGGGTCGAATTCGAAGTCCAGCCACGAACCGCGGTAAGGAATGATGCGCGCGGAGTACAACAGCTTACCGGAGCTGTGCGTCTTGCCACGGTCGTGGTCAAAGAACACACCCGGAGAACGGTGCAGCTGGGAAACGATCACACGCTCGGTACCGTTGATTACGAAGGTACCGTTTTCAGTCATTAGGGGAATTTCACCCATGTAGACTTCTTGCTCTTTGATGTCCTTGATCGCTTTGTTCGACGATTCTTTGTCGAAAATGATCAGGCGCACTTTTACCCGCAAAGGTACGGCGTAAGTTACACCGCGCAATACGCATTCTTTGACATCAAATGCCGGTTCGCCCAAACGATAACCGACGTACTCCAGCGCAGCATTGCCGGAGTAGCTGATGATCGGGAAAACGGATTTGAAGGCCGCATGCAGGCCCACGTCGCGGAACTGATCTTTAGTCGCTCCCGCTTGCAAGAATTCACGATACGAATCCAGCTGGATGGCCAGGAGGTAAGGCACATCCATGACGTCCGGCAACTTGCTAAAGTCCTTGCGGATACGTTTTTTCTCAGTGTATGAGTAAGCCATCAGCGTTCCCCAGCTTGGTCACCTGCTTGTTTGGCCCTCCCGACGGGAGTAGCCAGAAAATCGTGCAAACCCCATGGTTTGCGCCACCACATCGGGTGGTACAGCTCGTTACCAGAATCGACCCAGTCGACTGCCAATAACGGAAAAAGGCCGGTGGCATAAGCCACCAGCCATCAGCCTTTCGCTTGACGCTCGGGCTGGAGGAGCAAAGTCGATGCTTACTTCAGCTCGACTTTAGCGCCTGCTTCTTCCAGCTTCTTCTTAGCGTCTTCAGCAGCTTCTTTCGAAACGCCTTCAGCTACAACCTGAGGAGCGCCGTCGACTTTCTCTTTGGCTTCTTTCAGGCCCAGACCGGTCAGTTCACGAACTGCCTTGATCACGTTTACTTTCTTCTCGCCGGCTTCAACCAGAACAACGTTGAACTCGGTTTGCTCTTCAACAACAGCGGCAGCAGCAGCTGGACCAGCAGCAGCAACAGCAGCGGTCACGCCGAAGGTTTCTTCCATTGCTTTGATCAGCTCAACAACTTCCAGAACGGTTTTCTGGCCGATTGCTTCGATGATTTGTTCGTTAGTCAGAGACATGACTTGAATCCTGTATTGGGGTGACAGCTTACGCAGCCATCAAATTAAACATATGATTTTGAAAGATTCGACTGCGCCTTAGGCTGCAGCAGCTTCTTTCTGGTCGCGAACGGCTGCCAGGGTACGAGCCAGCTTGCTGGTAGCGCCTTGGATCACGCTCATCAGTTTCGCAATAGCTTCGTCGCGGGTCGGCAAAGTAGCCAACACGTCGATCTGGTTAGCGGCAAGGAACTTGCCATCAAACGCAGCTGCCTTGATCTCGAACTTGTCCTGACCCTTGGCGAACTCTTTGAACAGACGAGCAGCAGCGCCCGGGTGTTCGTTGGAGAAAGCGATCAGGGTAGGGCCAGTGAACACGTCGTTGAGGACACTGAATTCAGTGTCAGCAACAGCGCGCTTGAGCAGGGTGTTACGTACAACGCGTACGTAAACGCCAGCTTCACGAGCCTCTTTACGGAGTCCGGTCATTGCGCCTACTGTTACGCCACGGGCATCAGCCACGACAGCGGACAGAGCGACTTTGGCAGCCTCGTTGACTTCAGCGACGATGGCCTTCTTGTCTTCGAGTTTAATTGCCACGGGTTTAACTCCTGCTTGTTACCGTTTCATCCAGTCGGAACCGGATGTCGTTTTGGTGTCTGATTCGGTAAAGAACCGGGAGCACCATCTGCGTAGGCTTGTGGTTTAAGACTTTCGCCGCCTACGGTCTTGGATAGCCCCCGCCAGGCAGGGACCCCAATTTTTTCAATTGACGCGATCACTCGCGCCAATTCGTGTCTTACGCGTCCAGCGAGCTCTGATCGATAACCAGACCTGGGCCCATAGTGGTGCTCAGGGTTACGCGCTTGACGTAGATACCTTTCGAGGAAGCTGGCTTGATACGCTTCAGGTCAGCGATCAGGGCTTCAACGTTTTCCTTCAGCTTGACGGCATCGAAGCCGATCTTGCCAACGGAAGTGTGGATGATGCCGTTTTTGTCGGTGCGATAACGAACCTGACCAGCCTTGGCGTTTTTAACCGCGGTAGCTACGTCTGGAGTTACGGTGCCGACTTTAGGGTTAGGCATCAGGCCACGTGGACCGAGGATCTGACCCAGTTGACCTACAACGCGCATCGCATCAGGGGATGCAATTACTACGTCATAGTTCAGGTCGCCACCTTTCATTTCGGCAGCCAGTTCGTCCATACCTACACGGTCAGCGCCGGCAGCCAGAGCGGCCTCAGCAGCTGGGCCCTGGGTGAACACTGCAACGCGAACGGTCTTGCCAGTGCCGTGTGGCAGCACAGTAGCGCTACGAACGACCTGGTCGGATTTACGTGGGTCAACGCCCAGGTTTACAGCAACGTCAAACGACTCGCTGAACTTGACAGTCGACAGCTCGGCCAGCAATGCAGCAGCGTCTACAATGTTGTAGGCCTTGCCTGCTTCGATTTTGCCGGCGATAGCCTTTTGACGCTTGGTCAGCTTAGCCATTACACACCCTCCACGTTAAGGCCCATGCTACGAGCAGAACCGGCGATAGTACGCACGGCTGCTTCCATATCAGCTGCAGTCAGATCCGCGTTTTTGGTTTTCGCGATTTCTTCCAGCTGAGCACGGGTCACGGTGCCAACCTTAACGGTGTTCGGACGAGCGGAACCGCTGGTCAGACCGGCCGCCTTCTTCAGCAGAACCGAAGCAGGGGTGGATTTGGTTTCGAATGTGAAGCTACGGTCGCTGTAAACAGTGATGATCACTGGAGTCGGCAGACCTGGCTCAAGACCCTGAGTACGGGCGTTGAAAGCCTTGCAGAACTCCATGATGTTCACGCCGTGCTGACCCAGAGCAGGACCAACAGGTGGGCTTGGGTTAGCCTGAGCGGCCTTCACTTGCAGCTTGATGTAAGCGGTAATCTTCTTGGCCATGAGGCACTCCAATTACGGGTTCAAACGCCTCGAAAGGCTCCCCGGTTACTTGCGCGTTTATCCCAGTGACGACAAAACCCCACAGCCTAGGGCTGCGGGGTTGGGATGCCTGTCCAGTTAGACCTTTTCGACCTGACTGAACTCTAGCTCTACCGGAGTAGAGCGACCGAAAATGAGCACTGCGACTTGGATCCGGCTCTTTTCGTAGTTAACTTCTTCTACAACGCCATTAAAATCGGCGAATGGACCGTCATTGACACGCACCGTCTCACCCGGTTCGAACAACGTCTTCGGCTTGGGCTTATCGCTACCGTCCGCAACTCGACGCAGAATCGCTTCTGCTTCTTTGTCCGTAATCGGCGCAGGCTTATCGGCAGTCCCACCAATAAAGCCCATCACACGGGGAGTATCCTTGACCAAGTGCCAAGTACCCTCGTTCATATCCATCTGAACCAGCACATAGCCTGGAAAGAACTTGCGCTCGCTTTTGCGCTTCTGGCCATTACGCATTTCAACCACTTCTTCAGTGGGAACCAGAATCTCGCCGAAGCCATCTTCCATGCCAGCCAGCTTTACGCGCTCGATCAACGAACGCATTACATGCTTCTCGTAACCCGAGTAAGCATGAACAACATACCAACGCTTAGCCACGGGACACCCTTAACCGACAATCAAGGAAACAAGCCAGCCGAGCAGGGAGTCAAGCCCCCACAACAGCAACGCCATAACCAGAACAACAGCCACAACGATCAACGTGGTCTGCGTGGTTTCCTGGCGAGTCGGCCATACGACTTTACGAATTTCGGTGCGCGCTTCCTTGACCAACACAAAGAAAGACTTGCCCTTAACTGTCTGCAGGCCTACAAAGGCAGCTACAGCAGCAATCACGAGCAAAGCAAGCACACGGTACAGGATCGGCGAAGCAGAGAAGTACTGATTGCCAACAACGCCAACAACCACCAAAGCGACTACCGCTAGCCACTTGAGCAGATCGAAGCGAGAGCCTTGAGCTTCAGCTTTAGGAGTCATCTATGAAGATCCTGTGAAAAGAAAGCCAGACACACCGGGTGAATCTGGCAGGTCAGGAGGGAATCGAACCCCCAACCTACGGTTTTGGAGACCGTCGCTCTGCCAATTGAGCTACTGACCTAAAACAAAATCAGGCCGACCATTATGCCGGCCCGAAGGAGACTTTACAACAACCTACTCAATGACCTAGCTGAATCAGCACTTCTTGACACCAGAGGCATCACAACCAAAATGCGACACAGCCACTGCAGGCCATTAAAACAAAGGCAGATATTTTCATATCTGCCTTGTTATATGGAGCTCTTGAGCGGATTTGAACCGCTGACCTCACCCTTACCAAGGGTGTGCTCTACCAACTGAGCTACAAGAGCGTAACACCGCGCAAAACCTGCAAACTTGGAGCGGGTAGCGGGAATCGAACCCGCATCATCAGCTTGGAAGGCTGAGGTTCTACCACTAAACTATACCCGCGAGGCTTGCAGCTCTCGCTAAAATGGTGGAGGGGGAAGGATTCGAACCTTCGAAGTCGTAGACGTCAGATTTACAGTCTGATCCCTTTGGCCGCTCGGGAACCCCTCCTAAGCGAGCCGGCATTCTATACTATGCCAGCCTTCTGTCAAGCATTTTCTCATTAAAATCCTGAGCTTAGCTGCGTTGACTCGCCTCACATCGTTTTCCGTTTAAGGTCTTCGCTGTGGAGCGGGCGCCATTCTATGCAAACTATTCGGTGGGCGCAACCCCCTCGCAAGGCATTATTTTATGTTTTAACTCATTGAATTCTTTAGAAAGGTTTTGCAGCTGCAGGTCATCGAGCCAGCGCCTGCTTTCCGGAGCCACACGCACCCAGTAAGTCGCGCTTTCAGATCCCACCTTCGGCAGCGACTGAAATTTGACCTCCATACCCGTCAGCCTGCGCTCAAGCCCTTGAGCGATGTCCTGGCGGGCGAAACCACCCAGGTACAGACACCCGACATCCGACTGAGCTGCCTTGCCTTTGTCCCTTGCTGCATCAGGCGCCTCGCTCAGAAGCCGGATGTCCTGCTGCCCCCCTCGATACAAGCTCAAGGGCGTTACATCCTTTGCTCGCAGAGGAGCCTCTTGTTGATGCCAGATGTAATAAAAGACGTTGAGAACAAGCAGCAACAGAAACAACCAGCGCATAGAGAACCTCAGGACAAAGGACAGGCCATCGCCAAGCCAACGAATACCAGATCCGGAACCACTCTGGCCTCAGGCACAATCTCCGACACCTGAGACGCATCACCACCCGTAAGGAAGACCGTAAAGTCCTCCCCCCAATAGCTACGCGCCAGTTCAAGCTGAGTGAGAACAAACCCCCGCAACATCAGCAGACACCCGCGCTCAACCGCCTCAACTGTTGTTCGACCCGGAACAAGACTTTCCAGCGCGCGCTCGGCAGCGAGGTCGCCATAACGAATTTTACGAGTGTGAGTACGGAGCTGGTTTCGCATCAGCGGCATCCCTGGACATATGAATCCACCAAGATGCTCACCGCTCGCAGCAACAAAGTCAGCTGTAACCGCAGTGCCGAAATCCAACACCAGACACGCACCCGCAGCCAGGTGATACCCACCCATCAAAGCGAGCCAGCGATCAAGCCCCAGCCGCTCGAACTCCTCATAGCCATTACGAACACCGGACATCTCGCGTGACGGAGCAGCACAGACCACCGAAATATCAAAGGACGCCTTTAACAGAGCAATCAAGACACCGGTCTCTTCGGTAGTCCGGACACTCACCAACCGACAAAACCTGAGAGACAAACCATTGAGCGCCTTCAAAGCCTCCAACAGCGCAAGGTCGGAATCGACAACACCTTCTCCCACCACTAGACGAGCACTCGCATTGAGTACGCGCCACTTGATGAAGCTGTTTCCGCAGTCAAGCTCAAGAATCATTGCGCAACCTCAGGCTGAGCTCGCCGCCGCTAAAGAGCCTTTCCACACCATCCACCTTCAGACGCAAGGCGCCCTGACTATCGATACCCAGCACTTCACCATCGATTTGATTGACACCCGCAATCAGCGATACCGCACGCCCCTGCCACAGATGATTCTGCTCCCACTCGGCCTGGATCGCTGAAAAACCGCCGGCCCGATGTCGCCCCAGGTATTTCTGGAGCATCACCCCTAGATCAGCAACCAAACGATTACGATCAAACGCTATGCCGGTCTGCAAGCGCATGGATGTCCACTGTTGGTCGACCTCGTCAGCCATCTGCATGTTCACATTTATACCGACACCTAACACCACATGGCACACATCAGCAGGATCTCCAACCAACTCAAGCAATATCCCGGCAATCTTCTTCTGGCCGACCAGAACATCGTTAGGCCACTTCAAACCCACACCCAAAACACCAAGCTCGCGCAAGACCTGCATGACAGCAAGCCCTACAACAAGGCTCAGGCCTTCCAGTTGGCGCATTCCACCTTCAATACGCAACACAAGGCTGTAGTAAATGTTTTCAGCGAACGGACTCACCCATTTCCGACCACGTCGCCCGCGACCGGCCATCTGCCGCTCGGCGAGCACCACAAAGGGCGCAGCCTGAAGCCGCTCGATAGCCCGCAAGGCCTCAGCATTCGTAGAATCGATTGAGTCGAATACCTGGACAGGCCAATCACAGGATGGCGCCATTCTCCCGATCTCAGCAGGATCAAGCAGAGTCAGTGGCGCAGCCAACTGATAGCCGCGTCCTCGCACCTTATGGATAGACAACCCCAGCTCAGCCTCCAGCTGCTGAAGCTGCTTCCATACAGCGCTGCGACTGACACCCAAGGCAGAACCTAGAGCCTGGCCCGAATGGAATCGGCCATCCTTAAGAAGCTTTAACAACGTCAGCATGCAAGTCTCGCCTCACAATGAGGCCCGCATAATAGCCACGCCCAGAGCAGTTGCATAGAAATGTGGCGAAACGAACTTTTCTCGCGCGCAAAAACAAAACCCCAACTGCTTTCGCAATTGGGGTTTCGGAATTTAATCTTGACGATGACCTACTCTCACATGGGGAAACCCCACACTACCATCGGCGATGCATCGTTTCACTTCTGAGTTCGGGATGGGATCAGGTGGTTCCAATGCTCTATGGTCGTCAAGAAATTCTTGAGCTGACGCGTCTATCGACGTTCCAGCGAATCGGGTATGTGACAGCTTTGTGTGTTGTGCGAACTTTCGGCTCATTGCGTCTTCACACACCGCAATCTGGCCTCTTTCGAGTTCGCAAATTGCTTGGGTGTTATATGGTCAAGCCTCACGGGCAATTAGTATTGGTTAGCTCAACGCCTCACAGCGCTTACACACCCAACCTATCAACGTCGTAGTCTTCGACGGCCCTTCAGGGAACTCAAGGTTCCAGTGAGATCTCATCTTGAGGCAAGTTTCCCGCTTAGATGCTTTCAGCGGTTATCTTTTCCGAACATAGCTACCCGGCAATGCCACTGGCGTGACAACCGGAACACCAGAGGTTCGTCCACTCCGGTCCTCTCGTACTAGGAGCAGCCCCTCTCAAATCTCAAACGTCCACGGCAGATAGGGACCGAACTGTCTCACGACGTTCTAAACCCAGCTCGCGTACCACTTTAAATGGCGAACAGCCATACCCTTGGGACCGGCTTCAGCCCCAGGATGTGATGAGCCGACATCGAGGTGCCAAACACCGCCGTCGATATGAACTCTTGGGCGGTATCAGCCTGTTATCCCCGGAGTACCTTTTATCCGTTGAGCGATGGCCCTTCCATACAGAACCACCGGATCACTAAGACCTACTTTCGTACCTGCTCGACGTGTCTGTCTCGCAGTCAAGCGCGCTTTTGCCTTTATACTCTACGACCGATTTCCGACCGGTCTGAGCGCACCTTCGTACTCCTCCGTTACTCTTTAGGAGGAGACCGCCCCAGTCAAACTACCCACCATACACTGTCCTCGATCCGGATAACGGACCTGAGTTAGAACCTCAAAGTTGCCAGGGTGGTATTTCAAGGATGGCTCCACGCGAACTGGCGTCCACGCTTCAAAGCCTCCCACCTATCCTACACAAGCAAATTCAAAGTCCAGTGCAAAGCTATAGTAAAGGTTCACGGGGTCTTTCCGTCTAGCCGCGGATACACTGCATCTTCACAGCGATTTCAATTTCACTGAGTCTCGGGTGGAGACAGCGCCGCCATCGTTACGCCATTCGTGCAGGTCGGAACTTACCCGACAAGGAATTTCGCTACCTTAGGACCGTTATAGTTACGGCCGCCGTTTACCGGGGCTTCGATCAAGAGCTTCGCGTTAGCTAACCCCATCAATTAACCTTCCGGCACCGGGCAGGCGTCACACCCTATACGTCCACTTTCGTGTTTGCAGAGTGCTGTGTTTTTAATAAACAGTCGCAGCGGCCTGGTATCTTCGACCGGCGTGGGCTTACGCAGCAAGTGCTTCACCCTCACCGGCGCACCTTCTCCCGAAGTTACGGTGCCATTTTGCCTAGTTCCTTCACCCGAGTTCTCTCAAGCGCCTTGGTATTCTCTACCCAACCACCTGTGTCGGTTTGGGGTACGGTTCCTGGTTATCTGAAGCTTAGAAGCTTTTCTTGGAAGCATGGCATCAACCACTTCGTCACCCAAAGGGTAACTCGTCATCAGCTCTCGGCCTTGAAACCCCGGATTTACCTAAGATTTCAGCCTACCACCTTAAACTTGGACAACCAACGCCAAGCTGGCCTAGCCTTCTCCGTCCCTCCATCGCAATAACCAGAAGTACAGGAATATTAACCTGTTTTCCATCGACTACGCTTTTCAGCCTCGCCTTAGGGACCGACTAACCCTGCGTCGATTAACGTTGCGCAGGAAACCTTGGTCTTTCGGCGTGGGTGTTTTTCACACCCATTGTCGTTACTCATGTCAGCATTCGCACTTCTGATACCTCCAGCAAGCTTCTCAACTCACCTTCACAGGCTTACAGAACGCTCCTCTACCGCATCATCCGAAGATGATACCCGTAGCTTCGGTGTATGGTTTGAGCCCCGTTACATCTTCCGCGCAGGCCGACTCGACTAGTGAGCTATTACGCTTTCTTTAAAGGGTGGCTGCTTCTAAGCCAACCTCCTAGCTGTCTAAGCCTTCCCACATCGTTTCCCACTTAACCATAACTTTGGGACCTTAGCTGACGGTCTGGGTTGTTTCCCTTTTCACGACGGACGTTAGCACCCGCCGTGTGTCTCCCATGCTCGGCACTTGTAGGTATTCGGAGTTTGCATCGGTTTGGTAAGTCGGGATGACCCCCTAGCCGAAACAGTGCTCTACCCCCTACAGTGATACATGAGGCGCTACCTAAATAGCTTTCGAGGAGAACCAGCTATCTCCGAGCTTGATTAGCCTTTCACTCCGATCCACAGGTCATCCGCTAACTTTTCAACGGTAGTCGGTTCGGTCCTCCAGTCAGTGTTACCTAACCTTCAACCTGCCCATGGATAGATCGCCCGGTTTCGGGTCTATACCCAGCGACTAAACGCCCTATTAAGACTCGCTTTCGCTACGCCTCCCCTATTCGGTTAAGCTCGCCACTGAATATAAGTCGCTGACCCATTATACAAAAGGTACGCAGTCACAGAACAAAGTCTGCTCCCACTGCTTGTACGCATACGGTTTCAGGATCTATTTCACTCCCCTCTCCGGGGTTCTTTTCGCCTTTCCCTCACGGTACTAGTTCACTATCGGTCAGTCAGTAGTATTTAGCCTTGGAGGATGGTCCCCCCATATTCAGACAAAGTTTCTCGTGCTCCGTCCTACTCGATTTCATGACTAAGAGACTTTCGCGTACAGGGCTATCACCCACTATGGCCGCACTTTCCAGAGCGTTCCGCTAATCTCAAAGCCACTTAAGGGCTAGTCCCCGTTCGCTCGCCACTACTAAGGGAATCTCGGTTGATTTCTTTTCCTCAGGGTACTTAGATGTTTCAGTTCCCCTGGTTCGCCTCTTGCACCTATGTATTCAGTACAAGATAACCATCTTATGATGGCTGGGTTCCCCCATTCAGACATCTCCGGATCAAAGTCTGTTTGCCGACTCCCCGAAGCTTTTCGCAGGCTACCACGTCTTTCATCGCCTCTGACTGCCAAGGCATCCACCGTATGCGCTTCTTCACTTGACCATATAACCCCAAGCAATCTGGTTATACTGTGAAGACGACATTCGCCGAAAATTCGCATTGCTCTAAGAGCAACTCACAAATTTTACCTTAGCCTGATCCGTTACCAGTGAAAGTAACGTTCAGTCTATCTTTCTATCACATACCCAAATTTTTAAAGAACGATCTAGTCAAAGACTAGAAATCAACATTCACCATCCTTCGATGGAATGCTCATTTCTAAGCTTTATACGTCAGAAGCAGTAGTGGTGGAGCCAAGCGGGATCGAACCGCTGACCTCCTGCGTGCAAGGCAGGCGCTCTCCCAGCTGAGCTATGGCCCCGTATTTCTACAGGCGTTTCCCACACAAAATTGGTGGGTCTGGGCAGATTCGAACTGCCGACCTCACCCTTATCAGGGGTGCGCTCTAACCAACTGAGCTACAGACCCAATTTCGGGCTGCTTCTATCGTCTTCTTCAATGAATCAAGCAATTCGTGTGGGAGCTTATGGCGCAGCTGAGTCGTCGATTAAGGAGGTGATCCAGCCGCAGGTTCCCCTACGGCTACCTTGTTACGACTTCACCCCAGTCATGAATCACACCGTGGTAACCGTCCCCCCGAAGGTTAGACTAGCTACTTCTGGTGCAACCCACTCCCATGGTGTGACGGGCGGTGTGTACAAGGCCCGGGAACGTATTCACCGCGACATTCTGATTCGCGATTACTAGCGATTCCGACTTCACGCAGTCGAGTTGCAGACTGCGATCCGGACTACGATCGGTTTTGTGGGATTAGCTCCACCTCGCGGCTTGGCAACCCTCTGTACCGACCATTGTAGCACGTGTGTAGCCCAGGCCGTAAGGGCCATGATGACTTGACGTCATCCCCACCTTCCTCCGGTTTGTCACCGGCAGTCTCCTTAGAGTGCCCACCATTACGTGCTGGTAACTAAGGACAAGGGTTGCGCTCGTTACGGGACTTAACCCAACATCTCACGACACGAGCTGACGACAGCCATGCAGCACCTGTCTCAATGTTCCCGAAGGCACCAATCCATCTCTGGAAAGTTCATTGGATGTCAAGGCCTGGTAAGGTTCTTCGCGTTGCTTCGAATTAAACCACATGCTCCACCGCTTGTGCGGGCCCCCGTCAATTCATTTGAGTTTTAACCTTGCGGCCGTACTCCCCAGGCGGTCAACTTAATGCGTTAGCTGCGCCACTAAAGACTCAAGGTCCCCAACGGCTAGTTGACATCGTTTACGGCGTGGACTACCAGGGTATCTAATCCTGTTTGCTCCCCACGCTTTCGCACCTCAGTGTCAGTATCAGTCCAGGTGGTCGCCTTCGCCACTGGTGTTCCTTCCTATATCTACGCATTTCACCGCTACACAGGAAATTCCACCACCCTCTACCATACTCTAGCTTGTCAGTTTTGAATGCAGTTCCCAGGTTGAGCCCGGGGCTTTCACATCCAACTTAACAAACCACCTACGCGCGCTTTACGCCCAGTAATTCCGATTAACGCTTGCACCCTCTGTATTACCGCGGCTGCTGGCACAGAGTTAGCCGGTGCTTATTCTGTCGGTAACGTCAAAACACTAACGTATTAGGTTAATGCCCTTCCTCCCAACTTAAAGTGCTTTACAATCCGAAGACCTTCTTCACACACGCGGCATGGCTGGATCAGGCTTTCGCCCATTGTCCAATATTCCCCACTGCTGCCTCCCGTAGGAGTCTGGACCGTGTCTCAGTTCCAGTGTGACTGATCATCCTCTCAGACCAGTTACGGATCGTCGCCTTGGTGAGCCATTACCTCACCAACTAGCTAATCCGACCTAGGCTCATCTGATAGCGCAAGGCCCGAAGGTCCCCTGCTTTCTCCCGTAGGACGTATGCGGTATTAGCGTTCCTTTCGAAACGTTGTCCCCCACTACCAGGCAGATTCCTAGGCATTACTCACCCGTCCGCCGCTGAATCAGAGAGCAAGCTCTCTTCATCCGCTCGACTTGCATGTGTTAGGCCTGCCGCCAGCGTTCAATCTGAGCCATGATCAAACTCTTCAGTTCAAACATCTTTGGGTTTTGAGAAAACCCTAAACTTGGCTCAGCAATCGTTGGTTACATCTTTGATTTCTCGCGGAGTAACTTGTGATGCTGATAATCTGTTGACTAGCAGTCTGACACCACAAGCACCCACACGAATTGCTTGATTCAGTTGTTAAAGAGCGGTTGGTTAAGCGCTTTGCTCAACCGAGGCGCGCATTCTACAGCAGCCTCATTTGCTGTCAAGTGATTATTTTCAGAAGTTTTCAAGGAATCCTTAACAACTTCAACCACTTGCGCTTTCGATCTCTCGTCAGCGGGAGGCGAATTCTACAGCGTTACTCGCTGCTGTCAACACCTCTTTTTCAACTTCCTGCGGGCCTCGATGAACTGAAGCACCTGACCGTCAAAACTGCGTAACTCATTGTTTACCAAGGAGTTTTCCGTTTCGGCTGCGCCGGAAGTGGGGCGAATTATAGAGATCTAAAATTCGCCGTCAACACTTAATTTCAGATTATTCGGATTTAAGCGAAATACGCGCAAATGCCTTCTTCCCGGCCTGACACACATGGGTCGCACCCAGCACATACATAAAGGAGCGATCTACGACTTCGCCATCCACACGCACACCACCCGAACCGAGAAGATCCCGAGCCACAGCCGAGTTTTTCACCAGACCCGCTTTATTAAGAACAGCCGCGATGGGCATATCCTCGGTAGCAGTCAGCTCAATTTCCGGAAGATCATCCGGCAACTCGCCATCCTTCATACGATTACCAGCTGCACGGTGAGCATTGGCCGCAGCCTCGTCACCATGGAAACGCGCGACAATCTCTTCAGCCAGCTTGATCTTGATGTCCCGCGGATTGGCCCCCGCCTCCACATCAGCGCGGAAGGCATTGATCTCATCCATGCTACGGAAGCTGAGTAGCTCGAAATAGCGCCACATCAGCGCATCAGGAATAGACACCAGCTTGCTGTACATCACACCAGGCGCTTCCTGAATGCCCACATAGTTGCCCAAGGACTTGGACATCTTCTTAACGCCATCCAGCCCCTCGAGCAAAGGCATGGTCAGAATGCACTGAGCCTCCTGGCCATAACTGCGCTGCAGTTCGCGCCCCATCAACAGGTTGAACTTCTGATCGGTACCACCCAGCTCGACATCCGCGCGCAAGGCAACCGAGTCATACCCCTGAACCAGGGGATAGAGAAACTCGTGAATGGCGATCGGTTGATTGGTAGTGTAGCGCTTGTCGAAGTCGTCGCGCTCGAGCATCCGCGCCACGGTGTACTGCGAAGTCAGACGAATGAAGTCAGCCGGCCCCATCTGATCCATCCAGGTGGAGTTGAATGCCACTTCTGTCCTGGCAGGATCAAGAATCTTGAAAACCTGAGTCTTGTAGGTCTCGGCGTTCTCCAAAACCTGCTCACGAGTAAGCGGTGGGCGCGTCGCACTCTTGCCGCTCGGATCACCAATCATTCCGGTGAAGTCGCCGATCAGGAAGATCACCTGATGCCCCAGCTCCTGGAACTGGCGCAGCTTATTAATAAGCACGGTATGCCCCAGGTGCAAATCCGGCGCGGTCGGATCGAAGCCTGCCTTAATACGAAGTGGCTGGCCACGCTTGAGCTTTTCAATCAGCTCGGACTCGACCAACAGTTCTTCCGCACCACGTTTGATCAGCGCTAGCTGCTCTTCAACCGACTTCATAACAGACCCGCAAGACTCAGATTCAAAGGGACCCAACCATACAAGAACGCGCGTCAAATACAAAGTTTGCCCGGCGCACGGACACCTATCCGCGAACAGACTGCCCGCAGACTTGCTTCAATGATGATTTGGTTATATTTTATACAGTTATTTCATATTCATCATGTCATTCATCTTTTCCAATTCATCTTTTTCAAAGTCAAAAATTACTTATGACCAAAGAATCGTCTAAAGCGCCACCGCTTTACCCGAAGACCCACCTGCTTGCTGCGAGCGGCATCGCCGCCCTTCTGAGCCTGGCGCTTCTGGTATTTCCTTCCAGTGATGTTGAAGCCAAAAAGACGACCCTGAGTCTTGAACTGGAAAGCCCTGCAGATCAACTGACACAAGAACAAGACGCCGCCGAAGCTGTTCAAGCCACAAATGAGCCGACCGAGTCGCCTTTTGCGCAGATCGACAACAGCGCAGAAGAGGCCGCGGAAACCGCTCAGGCCACCCCCGCGCCGGTAGTGGAAGAAAAGAAGGCACCAAATCACAGGGAAGTGATCGTCTCCAGAGGCGATACCCTTTCCACCCTGTTCGAGAAGGTCGGTCTTCCGGCCACTTCGGTGCATGAAGTACTGGCCAGCGACAAGCAAGCCAAGCAGTTCAGCCAGCTCAAACATGGCCAGAAACTGGAGTTTGAACTGAACCCCGACGGCCAACTGACCAACCTGCACAGCAAGGTCAGCGACCTCGAAACCATTTCGCTGACCAAAAACGACAAGGGCTACACGTTCAATCGCATCACTGCCAAGCCGACAGTGCGCTCCGCCTATGTTCATGGCGTGATCAACAGTTCGCTGTCGCAGTCTGCCGCTCGTGCCGGCCTGTCCCACAGCCTGACCATGGATATGGCCAACGTGTTTGGCTATGACGTCGACTTCGCCCAGGACATTCGCCAGGGTGACGAATTTGATGTGATCTACGAGCAGAAGGTGGTCAATGGTAAAGCTGTCGGTAACGGCCCGATCCTGTCCGCACGGTTTACCAACCGCGGCAAAACCTACACCGCCGTGCGTTACACCAACAAACAAGGCAACAGCAGCTATTACACAGCTGAAGGCAATAGCATGCGCAAGGCGTTCATCCGCACCCCGGTTGACTTCGCCCGCATCAGCTCGAAGTTCTCGATGGGCCGCAAGCACCCTATCCTGAACAAGATCCGCGCCCATAAAGGTGTCGACTACGCCGCCCCTCGCGGCACGCCAATCAAGGCCGCCGGCGACGGCAAAGTGTTGTTGGCTGGCCGTCGCGGCGGTTATGGCAACACCGTGATCATCCAGCACGGCAATACCTACCGTACGCTCTATGGCCACATGCAAGGCTTTGCCAAAGGCGTCCAGACTGGCAGCAACGTCAAACAGGGCCAGGTGATTGGCTACATTGGCACGACCGGCCTTTCTACCGGCCCGCACCTGCACTATGAGTTCCAGGTTAACGGCGTACACGTTGATCCGCTGGGACAAAAAGTGGCAATGGCCGACCCGATCTCCAAGGCCGAGCGCGCGCGCTTCCTCGCGCAAAGCCAGCCGCTGATGGCGCGCATGGACCAGGAAAAAGCCACCCAACTGGCTTCGAGCAAGCGTTAAGCCATGGCGCTCTATATAGGTGTGATGTCCGGGACCAGCCTCGATGGCCTGGACATTGCGCTGATCGAGCAGGACCCGGCGATCCGGCTGATAGCCACACACTACATACCCATGCCCGATTCCCTGCGCACAGAGCTGCTTGGCTTGTGCGCCAGCGGTCCGGACGAGATCGCCCGCTCTGCCATCGCCCAGCAAAACTGGGTGAAACTGGCGGCACAGGGGATTAACGCCCTCCTGACTCAACAACACCTCAAACCTGAAGACATTCGCGCGATTGGCAGTCATGGGCAAACCATCCGCCACGAACCGGCGCGAGGTTTCACGGTACAAGTCGGCAACCCCGCGCTACTGACCGAGCTGACCGGTATCACGGTGGTCAGCGACTTCCGCAGCCGCGACGTCGCCGCCGGCGGTCAAGGTGCACCGCTGGTACCGGCTTTTCACGAGGCATTGTTTGAGGAGCGGGCCGGCAACCGTGCCGTACTGAATATCGGCGGCTTCAGCAATCTCAGCCTGATCGAACCCGGCAAACCTGTGGCCGGTTTCGATTGCGGCCCGGGGAATGTGCTGCTGGATGCCTGGATTCACCAGCAACGGGGCGAAAACTACGATCGCGACGGCCAATGGGCCGCCACCGGCAAGGTCGAGCCGATCCTGCTGAAGGCACTGCTCAGTGATCCGTTCTTTGTGACAAAAGGCCCGAAAAGCACAGGTCGCGAAGTGTTCAACTTGCCATGGCTGATGCAGCACCTCTCGCAGCTGCCGACTTTTGCTGCCAACGATGTGCAGGCAACACTGCTTGAGCTGACCGCACAGACCATCATCGAGTCGCTACAAAGCGCACAGGCACACACACAGGAATTGCTGGTCTGCGGCGGCGGCGCACACAACACTACGCTGATGAACCGCCTGGCCAGCCTGCTGCCCAATGCAAAAGTCAGCAGCACATCCGCCTATGACGTAGACCCGGACTGGGTTGAAGCCATGGCCTTCGCGTGGCTGGCCCACTGTTGTCTCGAAGGCATCGCAGCCAATCGCCCGAGTGTCACTGGCGCCCGGGGCTTGCGCGTGCTGGGCGCCATTTACCCTGCCTGAACGCCAGACAGCAAAACGCCGCATGACCGTGAGGCCATGCGGCGTTTTGCTGATACAGGCGCGCTGATCAGATCGAGAACGAAGAACCACAACCACAGGTAGTGGTCGCATTCGGGTTCTTGATGACGAAACGCGAACCTTCCAGACCTTCCTGATAATCCACCTCGGCACCTGCCAGGTACTGGAAGCTCATCGGATCGACAACCAGACTCACACCTTCGCGCTCGACGATGGTGTCGTCATCGGCCACTTCTTCATCGAAGGTGAAGCCGTACTGAAAACCTGAACAACCGCCGCCCGTAACGAATACGCGCAGCTTCAAGCGATCATTCCCCTCTTCATCGACCAGGCTCTTCACCTTGTGCGCGGCACCGTGGGTGAATTGCAAAGCCGTGGGGGTGAAGGATTCGACGCTCATGCTGACTATCTCCCGGCGTTACGCCGTCATATTGCGTGATGACGCGCATTATCCGCTTGTCCTAGAAAATCGGTCAACTATTGTTATGGTATATCAACCAGCCCAATCGTCGGCCGGGAATGCAAAAAGGCCCGGTCAACGGGCCTTTTTGCTCTGTGCGGTAAAGCGTTACGGCAACATGCCCGCATGGGACAGACCCAAACGCTCATCCAGCCCGAACAGGATGTTCATGTTCTGAACCGCCTGGCCCGACGCACCTTTGACCAGATTGTCGATCACCGACAACACCACAACCAGATCACCATCCTGCGGACGATGCACCGCGATCCGGCAAACGTTGGCACCACGTACACTGCGGGTTTCCGGATGGCTGCCGGCCGGCATCACGTCGACGAACGGCTCATTGGCGTAACGCTTTTCAAACAGCGCCTGCAGATCGACCGAGCGATCAACGACCGTTGCATACAGCGTGGAATGAATGCCGCGGATCATGGGTGTCAGGTGCGGAACGAAGGTCAGGCCGACATCCTTGCCAGCAGCACGACGCAGACCCTGACGGATTTCCGGCAAGTGACGGTGCCCTTTGACGGCGTAAGCCTTCATGCTTTCCGACGTCTCGGAATACAACGAACCTACAGCAGCACCACGGCCGGCACCGCTGACGCCGGATTTGCAGTCAGCGATCAGACGCGAAGCATCCGCCAGACCCGCTTCAAGCAACGGCAGGAAACCCAACTGCGTCGCTGTCGGATAGCAGCCCGGCACAGCGATCAGGCGTGCCTTTTTGATCTGTTCGCGATTGACTTCCGGCAGACCGTAGACCGCTTCGTCCAGCAGCTCCGGCGCGCCATGCGGCTGGCCGTACCATTTGGCCCACTCGTCCGCATCTTGCAGGCGGAAGTCCGCGGACAGGTCGATAACCTTGGTTCCGGCTGCCAGCAACTCACCCGCCAGGGCATGGGCAACGCCGTGAGGTGTTGCGAAGAACACCACGTCGCACGCACCCAGGGTTTTGATGTCCGGAACACTGAACGCCAGGCCGTCGTAGTGGCCTCGCAGGTTCGGATACATGTCGGCCACGGCCAGGCCAGCCTCGGATCGGGAAGTGATGACAACCACTTCAGCTTGCGGATGCTGTGCCAACAGACGCAGCAGTTCGACACCTGTGTAACCCGTGCCGCCGACGATACCGACCTTGACCATAAACCTGCCCTCAACGAACCCACTGGAAAGCCGTCGATAATAGGGGCCGCGCGCGCCTGCGACAACCGGCAAGGTGACGTGCGGACGCTCAAGCCTCTACTATCCCGGCTACCGTGAACCTGGGAATAACCAAAAATGCTTTATCTATGGCTCAAAGCTTTTCACATCATCAGCGTCGTATGCTGGTTTGCCGGTCTGTTTTATCTGCCGCGCCTGTTCGTTTATCACGCACAAAGCGAGGATACGATCAGCAAGGAACGCTTCAGTGTCATGGAGCGCAAGCTGTATCGCGGCATCATGGGCCCGGCGATGATCGCAACCCTGATCTTCGGTGGCTGGCTGATCAGCCTCAACCCCGGCGCCTATTTCAGCCAGGGTGGCTGGATGCATGCCAAGCTGACCCTGGTCGTTTTGCTGATTGGTTACCACCACATGTGCGGTGCCCAGGTGAAGCGTTTTGCCCGTGGCGAGAACACCCGCAGCCATGTCTTTTATCGCTGGTTCAATGAAGTACCGGTTCTGATATTGCTGGCTATCGTAATTCTGGTCGTCGTCCGGCCGTTCTAAACCCAACAGTCATCACTCACCCCGGGGTATTCCAATGTCGCTACCCGCTTTGCTCGATCAACGCTTGCGCCTGCCCGTGGTAGCTGCGCCGATGTTTCTGATCTCCAACCCGCAGTTGGTCCTCGCCTGCTGCCGCAATGGCGTGGTGGGCAGCTTTCCTGCGCTCAATCAGCGCGAGAGCAGCGGTTTCAAGGCATGGCTGGAAGAAATCGAAGCCGGACTGGCGACACTGGAGAATCCGGCGCCGTACGCGGTGAACTTGATTGTCCACAATAGTAATCCGCGACTGCAGGCGGACCTTGCTATCTGCATCGAACACAAAGTGCCAATCGTGATCACCAGCCTGGGTGCCGTGAAAGAAGTGGTCGATGCCGTCCACAGTTACGGCGGCCTGGTGTTCCACGACGTGACGACCCGCCGCCATGCCGAGAAAGCCGCCGAGGCCGGAGTGGATGGTTTGATCGCCGTCGCCGCGGGTGCGGGCGGGCATGCGGGGACCTGGAGCCCGTTCTCGCTCATCGCCGAGATCCGCCAGTTCTTCGACAAGACGCTGCTGCTGGCCGGGTGTCTGAACCACGGCCACGAAATTCTCGCGGCCCAACTGCTCGGTGCGGACCTTGCCTACTTCGGCACGCGTTTTATCGGCACCGCCGAAAGCCATGCGCCCGAAGCCTATAAAGAAATGCTGCTCAGCTCCAAGGCCGCGGACATCATCCACACTCCAGCCGTGTCGGGCGTTCCCGCCAGTTTCATGCGCCAGAGCCTGGAAGCCGCCGGTTTCGACATGCTGGCGCTGCAAAACAAAGGTGAGGTCAACTTCGGCTCCAAGCTCAAACCGCTGAGTGACGAAGCCAAGGCCTGGAAAACCGTGTGGTCCGCCGGTCAGGGCGTCGGTGAAATCGATGATTTGCCGAGTATCGAGGAGCTGGTCGCACGTCTCGACAGCGAATACCGCACAGCCCTGGAACAGGCCGCACAACTTCGGCAGCGCTGGCCACGCTGAAAGAATCGGGCCGGCCGTTCCGGCTGGCCCTACACTCCATGGATGAAAACTCGCGACAAGGATGCCTGGGCAATGAGTGACAACCGTTTCAACATCGTATTCGACGGCACGCTCTTGCCGGGTGTTGATATCAATACCGCCAAACTCAACGTCGCCGCGCTCTACAAGAGCGATGTCGCTGCCGTCGAGCGGCTGTTCAATGGTCACGCGGTGATACTCAAGCGCGACCTGACACAGTCCGATGCACAGGCTTACCTCCAGGCTCTGAAGAACGCCGGTATCGATGCCCGAATCGAGCCAGTAACCTTGATCGAGCTCAACCTGTCCGACGCTCACCACTCCTCGCCCCAGACTGGCCCGGCAGAACCCGAATCACCCTACGCCCCGCCACGGGCCGATGTCGGCGAGCAGTTGGCAGCGTTCGCCACACTCAAGCCGTTCAGCGTTGAAGGACGGATCGGCCGTCTGCGTTTCCTGGCTTGGACCCTGGTCCTGAGTCTGGTGACGCTGCCAATTGTTGGCATATTCGCACTCATCGGCCTCGGACTGGTCAGCAGCGATTCGACCACCGGCCTGATCATCGGCGGCATTTTTGCGTTTTTCCTGTTTCTCGCGTTCGTTGTTGTCAGCATCTTGTTCACCGTACAGCGCCTGCACGACATTGGCTGGTCGGGTTGGCTCTGGCTATTGAATTTCGTCCCCTTCGTGGGCAGTTTCTTCCCGCTGGTGATTATGGTCGTGCCCGGCAACACCGGCGCCAACCGTTACGGCCCGCCTCCCCCGCCCAACACCACAGCAGTCAAAGTGCTGTGTTCACTATGGGTCGTGCTCATCGGCCTGGTATTCGTCGGCGCAATGATGGGCGGGATATCCGCGATCCAGCAGGAATACGAAAGCGATCTGGAAAGCAGCTATCAGAGCGCTCCTGTGACCACCGAAGAAATCGAAGTGGAAACCCAATCCCCGGCAAATTCAGCCGATGATGCAGCCGAACAAGCCCAGCCACCTGTAGACTCTGCGCAAGAATGAACAGCGCTCCCTGCCCGTGACACCTGCGGTGCAGCGCGGAGCTGTTGCGATGGAGAACTGCATGACCCGTTACGCTCTGATCACCGGCGCTTCCAGCGGCATTGGCCTGGCGATGGCCGAGGCGCTGGCCCGGCGTGGCCGCAGCCTGATACTGGTGGCCCGACAGCGTGATCAGCTGGAAAGTATTGCGATTGAACTGACCCAACGTTTTGGTGTGGAAGTGTTGTTCCGCGCCTGCGACCTGGGCGAACCCTTGCGCCTGTCCGGCTTTCTGCTGGAACTGGAAGAAGGCGACCGGCAGATCGACTTGCTGGTGAATTGCGCCGGGATCGGTACCTGCGGACCATTCCTGGCCCAGGACTGGATGACCGAGCAAGACCTGATCGAAGTGAACATCCTGGCACTCACTCGCTTGTGTCACGCCATCGGCAACAGCATGGCGCTGCAGGGCGGCGGGCAGATTTTGAACGTCGCTTCGGTTGCGGCCTTCCACCCCGGGCCCTGGATGAGCACCTATTACGCGAGCAAGGCGTATGTGCTGCACTTTTCCGAGGGCTTGCGCGTCGAACTGAAAAAATGTGCGGTCAAGGTTTCGGTGCTGTGCCCCGGCCCCACCCGTACCGGTTTTTTCCGCAAAGCGCAGTTGAACGCAGACAAACTGGCCGACAGCAAACTGCTGATGAGCCCCGAAGAAGTCGCGCTCTATACCGTTCGGGCGCTGGACAAGAATCGCGCAATCATTATTCCCGGGCGTCGCAACCGCTGGTTTGCCGCCCTGCCCCGCTTCGGCTCACGCTGGCTGATCCGGACAATCGTCGGCATGGTAAACAAAGCCTACTGCCCACGCTGAATTGTCTTACGGCAAAACACTGGGCTGGTGTAGTCCCTGTGGGTACACTCAGGCCAGCCCAAACAACGGAGAAAACAGCTGTGGATACTCTGTTCACCAAGATCATCAACCGGGAAATCCCGGCGAAGATCATTTACGAGGACGACCAGGTACTGGCCTTCCACGACATCGCCCCACAGGCACCGGTGCATTTTCTGGTGATTCCAAAAAAACCGGTGCGCACCTTGAACGACCTGACCGAAGACGACAAGGCACTGGCGGGACACATTCTGTTCACTGCACAACGCCTGGCCCTGGAATT
Source organism: Pseudomonas putida (assembly GCF_050989985.1). Classification (GTDB taxonomy): domain Bacteria; phylum Pseudomonadota; class Gammaproteobacteria; order Pseudomonadales; family Pseudomonadaceae; genus Aquipseudomonas; species Aquipseudomonas putida_AI. Next base: position 568,788 of record NZ_CP158815.1, on the reverse strand, counting down.
GGGCTGTGAAAAAGGCTTTCGCGTGGTGATGAACTGCAATGAAGAAGGCGGCCAGACCGTCTATCACATTCATATGCACGTGCTTGGGCAGCGTCAGATGCACTGGCCACCGGGCTGATTGCTCAGAACTCGGTAGCGAGCATGCTCGCGATGGACGTTAAGGATAACGCGCGCTTCCTGACTGCACGCGCTGCTCTCAAGTTCATCGCAAGCAAGCTCAATCAAACGGAAACATCCCCGCTACACAATGACCCAAGGCAAACCTTCCCCGGCCGATTGGGTTAAACTGGCCGCCGAGATTCCTCCGGAGGTCAGCATGACTACCCAACGTCACTACTCGCCAATCGACCGCCTTCTGCTACAAGCCGATGCCGCGATGCGGACCTTGCTGCCTTCCAGCGGTCAGCCGTACCGTCCATCCCCGGCCATCGTGCAGCCGGACGCCAAAATGAGCGACGAAGATACCCGCCACGTGGCCGGGTTGATGCGCATCAACCATACCGGTGAAGTCTGCGCTCAGGCGCTGTACCAGGGACAGGCCCTTACCGCCAAGCTGCCGCAGGTGCGGGCTGCAATGGAACATGCCGCCGAAGAAGAAATCGATCATCTGGTCTGGTGCGAGCAACGCATTCACCAACTGGGTAGCCACACCAGCATTCTCAATCCGCTGTTCTATGGCATGTCTTTCGGGATTGGCGCAGTCGCAGGACTGATCAGCGACAAGGTCAGCCTGGGTTTCGTCGCAGCGACGGAAGATCAGGTGTGCAAGCACTTGAACGAGCACCTTGAGCAACTGCCGGTGGAAGATGAAAAGTCCCGGGCGATCCTGGAACAGATGCGCATCGATGAAGAGCAGCATGCCGAAAGCGCACTGGAGGCTGGCGGTTTCCGCTTTCCGGCACCGGTGAAGTTCGGGATGAGCTTGATGGCCAAGGTGATGACCAAGAGTACGTATCGGATCTGATATCAGCGTCGTTCAGCAAACCGCTATCGCGAGCAGGCTCGCTCCCGCAAGGGGACTGCGATAGAAATGAAAAAGGCGACTGCCGTGAGGGAGTCGCCTTTTTTGTGTTCGAAGATCTTAGTTCGACATGTTGCGAGCGTAGAAGATCTCGAGCATTTCGTGTTTCACACGCTCGGTCACCTGAGTACGTTGCTCGGTCGACAGGTTGCTGGTGGCGTCGCCGAACAGGTAGTTATCCAGTTCGAAGTTCTTCAGCAGCATTTTGGTGTGGAACAGGTTTTCCTGATACACGTTCACGTCGGTCATCTGGTACGCGTCGCGGGTGTCTTCGGAGAGATAGTTCTGGATCGAATTGATCTCGTGGTCGATGAAGTGTTTCTTGCCTTCAACGTCACGGGTAAAGCCGCGCACGCGATAGTCCACGGTCACGATGTCCGAATCGAACTGATGAATCAGGAAGTTGAGCGCTTTGAGCGGTGAAATGACCCCGCACGTCGACACGTCGATATCCACACGGAAGGTGGCAATACCGTCGTCCGGATGGATTTCCGGGTAGGTGTGCACCGTAATGTGGCTCTTGTCGAGGTGGGCCAGGATGATTTCGGGCAATGGACCCGGGGATTCTTCGATCTGGCTTTCCGTCGGCGTGACCGGCTCTTCAGAAATCAGAATCGTGACGCTGGCGCCCTGCGGCTCGTAGTCCTGACTGGCAATGTTCAGGATGTTGGCACCAATGATATCGACAACTTCCGTGAGGATCTGCGTCAGGCGCTTGGCGTTGTACTCTTTATTGATGTACTCGACGTAAGCCTGTTGGTCTTGCGGGGTTTCCGCGTAGCAGATGTCATAGATGTTGAAGCTCAAGGTCTTTGTCAGGTTATTGAACCCGTGGAGCTTGAGTTTGCTTTTCACCGTTAAAAACTCTCTATGTATTGCGGCCCGGCCGCGTGATCAAGCATGCCCGTCAGATGCGAACGACGCACCTGCGTAGGACGGTTAACACCTCTTCGCGATGGCGATTTTGGTTGTCTGTTCGGATGCGCGGCCTGTCGGCTGACGGGCCACTACCCTGAAAAAAGTGGCGCATTATGCAGACGTCAGCAGGGGATCGCCAGAGTCTGCACTGCTTTTATGATAGTTGAATGTCGGTTCAACCGAGCTCGATGATTTCGTAGTCGTGGGTGATCTCGACACCCGCGGCGCCCAGCATGATCGACGCCGAGCAATACTTTTCGGCGGACAGCTCGATGGCGCGCTTGACCTGGGCTTCTTTCAGCCCGCGGCCCTTGACCACGAAGTGCATGTGGATCTTGGTGAAGACTTTCGGATCCTCGGTTGCACGCTCGGCTTCGAGGAAAGCTTCGCAGCTTTCGACCGCCTGGCGCGACTTCTTGAGAATGCTGACCACGTCGAAATTGCTGCAACCGCCAACCCCCAGCAGGAGCATTTCCATCGGCCGGACACCCAGGTTACGACCGCCGGCATCGGGCGGACCGTCCATGACCACGACATGACCGCTGCCGGATTCGCCGAGGAACATGGCTTCGCCAGCCCATTGGATGCGTGCCTTCATCGCCAAGACTCCACTGTATAAAAAAGGGTCGCCAGCTTAGCACAGGCCCCGTGATTGACAGTGCCCGGCTTCCTAGGACATAAGCTCCGGCCTTGTAGGTAATTTCTCGAATATTGCCGGAAGTGTCTGTTAAGCTGACGCCAATTCGCTGACGCATTGCCAACTTTGCCGCAGCCTCCACAACTCATAAAAAAACCAAACACACCGTGCAGTTTTTTCGGGATACAACCATGGTTGCTATTACCCCCACACCCAAGATCAAGAATCTCGACAAGCTATTGATGCATTGCCAGCGCCGCCGCTATCAGGCCAAGAGCAACATCATTTGTGCCGGCGACCGCGCCGAAACGCTGTTCTTCATCCTCAAAGGTTCGGTCACGATCCTGATTGAGGATGACGACGGACGGGAAATGATCATCGCCTACCTCAATGCCGGCGACTTCTTCGGTGAGCTGGGTCTGTTTGAACAGGCAGGCCTGGAGCAGGAACGCAGCGCCTGGGTGCGCGCCAAGGTCGAATGTGAAGTCGCGGAAATCAGCTATGCGAAATTCCGCGAACTGTCGCAGCAGGATCCCGACATTCTTTACGTTTTGAGCGGACAAATTGCACAGCGCCTGCGCAATACCACTCGCAAGGTGGGTGACCTGGCCTTTTTCGACGTAACGGGCCGAGTTGCTCGCTGCTTGCTGGAACTGTGCAAGCAGCCCGACGCAATGACTCACCCCGACGGCATGCAGATCAAGGTGACGCGCCAGGAAATCGGCCGGATTGTCGGGTGTTCGCGGGAGATGGTCGGTCGCGTGCTCAAGGATCTGGAGGAACGCAACCTGGTGGACGTCAAGGGCAAGACCATGGTGGTGTTCGGTACGCGATGAGCTCGCAAACCTAGCCGCTGAACATCTGCGCCAGCATCAGTCGATAAAGTTCATCGAGTCGTGCCAGAGCTTCTGGCGCCGTGAACTTCTCGTGCAGGGCGATGTGGCTTTCGGCACGCACCCGCTGCTCCAGACCGCATGCCTCGTTGAAACGATTGACCGCTGCGACCATCGATTCACGCTCGTTGTCCACCAGCATTGCACCGTGCACCAGCCCTACCGGGCGCTGACCGCCCTGACTCTGGCGCCAGCGCTGGGCAGTGCCGACCATCTTGCGCCCATCGAGATTGACGTTAAAACGGCCATCGCAAAACGCCCCGTCGATTTCACCCAGCGACGAAGTCCCACCCAGCTCATCCAGCAGATCACAGATCGGATCGCACAAACGCCGGTATCCGGACTCAATGCGGTTCAAGTCACCTTCGCTGCGTGGCGGTGCGTAAACCAGGGCGATATTGATCGTCGACGCCGATTGCGGCACCGGTTCGCCACCGGTTTCGCGCAACAGCACAGGCCAGCCGGCAGCGGCGGAGATTTCACAAGCGTGATCAAAACCGGACAGGCGATTCAAACGGCGCGGCATGACCAGTGCCCGATCGCTTGGCTGCCAGAACAGCAGGCCGAATTCAGCGTTGCCGGCACAGACCGACGCCAGCAAATCCTGTTCGGCTTGCAGGCCGGCTTCGATGGTCAGGGAGATGGGTGAGGTCATAAGGCTTTCCATAGGACGGGTTGTCTGTGGTGCATCTTATGTTGTCATCGCGAGCAGGCTCGCTCCCACAGGTTTCAGGCTAACACCAGAGATCCAATGTGGGAGCGAGCTTGCTCGCGATCGGGTCGACTCAATCCACGATTGATCAGTCGAGGGTCGAGCCGCTGACAGGAACGCCACGCTCGGGGAAGAACAACCGCTGCAACTCGGTACCCGGGCTCTCGGCACGCATGAACGCTTCACCCACCAGGAACGCGTAAACGTCGCTGATTTCCATCAGTTCGACATCTGCACGATTGAGAATGCCGCTTTCGGTGATCACCAGACGATCGCGAGGAATGCGTGGCAACAGGTCGAGGGTGGTTTCCAGGCTGACATCGAAGGTGTGCAGGTTGCGGTTGTTTATACCAACCAATGGCGTGTCGAGGGTTTTCAGGGCCCGCTCCAGCTCGTCACCATCGTGGACTTCCACCAGCACATCAAGACCGACGCCTTTGGCCACGGAGGCCAGTTCGGCCATTTTCACGTCATCCAGAGCGGAAACGATCAACAGCACGCAATCGGCGCCCAGCGCACGGGCTTCGACGATCTGGTACGGATCGATCATGAAGTCCTTGCGGATCACCGGCAGTTTGCAGGCCGCGCGAGCTTGTTGCAGATAAGCATCGGCGCCCTGGAAGTAATCGATATCGGTCAGCACCGAAAGACAGGTAGCCCCACCCTTCTCGTAGCTTTTGGCGATATCGGCAGGAACGAAGTTCTCGCGGATCACGCCTTTGCTCGGCGATGCTTTCTTGATCTCGGCAATGACAGCCGGCTGTTTCAGCTTGGCCTGAGCCAGCAACGCCTTGGCAAAACCGCGGGGTGCATCGGCCGCCTTGGCCAGATTTTCCAGCTCGGCCAGGCTTACTCGAGCGCTACGCTCGGCAACTTCCTCGACCTTGCGCGCCAGAATTTTTTCCAGAACCGTCGGTACACTCATCCCTCATTCTCCACTTTGAATACCGCGGTAAATGCGCCCAGTTCCTCGAGCTTCTCCCGAGCCAGACCTGTGTGCAGCGCATCGTGCGCCAGGGCAACGCCCTCTTTGAGACTGCTGGCGTGATCAGCGGCGTACAACGCGGCACCGGCATTGAGCATGATCATTTCGGCTGCTTTCTGACCGTTCTCGGTTTTGCGCTTGCCCAATGCATCGCGAATCAGTTCAAGGGAAGCCGCCGGGCTTTCTACCGCCAGACCATGCAGGCTCTGGCTTTTCATGCCCAGGTCTTCCGGCTCGACCCAGTATTCGGTGATCTGGTCGTTTTTCAGCTCCGCCACGTAGGTCGGCGCGGCCAGGCTGAACTCGTCCAGGCCATCCTTGGAATGCACCACCAGCACATGCTTGCTGCCCAGACGCTGCAGCACTTCGGCCAGTGGCCGGCACAACGCCTGGGTGAACACGCCCACCACCTGATGTTTCACACCGGCCGGATTCGTAAGCGGGCCGAGCATGTTGAACAAGGTACGCAGCCCCAGATCCTTGCGCGGGCCGGCAGCGTGCTTCATGGCACTGTGGTGGGTCTGGGCGAACATGAAACCGATACCGACGTTATCGATACAGCGCGCCACTTGTACCGGAGTCAGGTTGAGATAGATGCCGGCCGCTTCCAGCAAGTCGGCACTGCCACTCTTGCCCGATACGGCACGGTTGCCATGCTTGGCCACGGTGCAGCCGGCCGCCGAAACCACAAAGGCAGAAGCGGTCGACACGTTGAAAATATTGGCACCGTCACCGCCGGTGCCCACCACATCGACAACGCCGTCGAGGGTCTTGAGTTCGACTTTGTCCGCCAGCTCACGCATCACCGATACCGCGCCGACGATTTCATCGATGCTTTCGCTCTTCATGCGCATGGCCATCATGAACGCGCCAATCTGCGCGTCCGTGCACTGCCCGGTCATGATTTCGCGCATCACATCGCGCATTTCTTCGGTGCTGAGGTCGAGTTGGTCGACGATACGGCTCAAGGCTGTCTTGATATTCATGAAAGGTCCTTAGCGCGTGCCGCCGGTTTGTTTGAGGAAGTTGGCGAACAGTTCGTGGCCCTGCTCGGTCAGGATCGACTCGGGGTGGAACTGCACGCCTTCGATGTTCAGGGTTTTGTGACGCAGGCCCATGATCTCGTCAATCGAACCGTCTTCGAGCTGGGTCCAGGCGGTCAACTCCAGGCAGTCAGGCAAGGTTTCGCGCTTGACGATCAATGAATGATAGCGGGTAACCGTCAACGGATTGTTCAGCCCCTCGAAGACGCCCTTGTCTTCGTGGAACACCGGGCTGGTCTTGCCGTGCATGACCTGGCGGGCGCGGACCACATCGCCACCGAAGGCCTGGCCGATGGACTGGTGGCCAAGGCAGACACCGAGAATCGGCAGTTTGCCACCAAAGTGCTTGATCACGTCGATCGAGACACCGGCTTCAGTCGGGGTGCAAGGGCCAGGGGAAACGACAATGCGCTCAGGGTTGAGGGCTTCGATTTCGGCAATGGTGAGTTCATCGTTGCGCACCACTTTGACCTCGGAGCCCAGCTCACCAAGGTATTGCACAACGTTGTAGGTAAAAGAGTCGTAGTTATCGATCATCAGCAACATGGCGTTCAGAACCTCTAGAATTCACTGACTACTAATACGGCCTTCGAATGAGTGGCCCGCCGCGTCCAGCGCTTGATCGTTCAAGGCGGCCGGCAGACGGGCAACGCTCATTGGTCAGCCCTGCGGAGTTTGTTCAGCCAAGGCCACGGCACGGAACATCGCGCGGCGCTTGTTCAGGGTCTCTTCCCATTCCAGCGCCGGCACCGAGTCGGCGACGATGCCGCCACCGGCCTGTACGTGCAGTTCGCCATTCTTGATCACCGCCGTGCGGATCGCGATGGCGGTGTCCATGTTGCCGTTCCAGGCGAAGTAGCCGACGGCGCCGCCGTAGACACCGCGCTTGACCGGCTCCAGTTCGTCGATGATTTCCATCGCTCGGATCTTCGGCGCACCGGACAAGGTGCCCGCCGGCAGAATTGCCCGCAGCGCATCCATCGCTGTCAGGCCGGCCTTCAATTGGCCGGTGACGTTGGACACGATATGCATCACGTTGGAATAACGCTCGATGACCATTTTTTCGGTGAGCTTCACCGAGCCGACTTCCGACACACGGCCGGTGTCGTTGCGACCCAGGTCGATCAGCATCAGGTGCTCGGCTATTTCCTTGGCATCCGACAGCAGGTCTTTTTCCAGCGCCAGATCAGCCTCTTCGTTGGCTCCGCGCGGGCGAGTGCCTGCAATCGGGCGCACGGTAATCAGATTGTCTTCGACCCGCACCAGCACTTCCGGCGAACTGCCGACGACGTGGAAATCGCCGAAATTGAAGAAGTACATGTACGGCGTCGGGTTGAAGCAGCGCAACGCGCGGTACAGATCGATGGGAGCGGCCTTGAAGTCGATCGACATGCGCTGGGACGGCACGACCTGCATGCAGTCACCGGCCAGGATGTACTCCTTGATGGTATCGACGGCTTTTTCGTAATCGTCCTGGGTGAAGCTGGAACGGAACACCGGATCAGCCGATTGCTGCTTGCTGAAATCCAGGCCTCGGCGCGGAGTGATCGGCTGACGGAGTTTCTCCAGCAGCTCTTCCAGACGCGCGCGACCTTGCTCAAAAGCGTCTTCCTGGGCCGGGTCGGCCAGGACAATCGCGTGCATCTTGCCGGCGAGGTTGTCGAACACGACGACCGCATCGGACACCATCAGCAGGATGTCCGGCACGCCCAGTGGATCCGGATTCGGGCACTTGCCCAGGCGCTTCTCCACATAACGCACGCAGTCGTAGCCGAAGTAACCCACCAGACCGCCGTTGAAGCGTGGCAGGCCAGGGATGGTCGGCACGTTGTAGCGGGCCTTGAAGGTTTCGACGAACGCCAGCGGGTCTTCCACGTCATGGCTTTCGGTCTCGACACCATCGACAGTCACGCTGACGTGGTGATCGTGAACCCGCAGCACAGTGCGGCACGGCAGGCCGATGATCGAGTAACGACCCCATTTTTCGCCGCCCTGCACCGATTCGAGCAGATAGGAATTGGGTTCGTCGGCCAGTTTCAGGTAGATCGACAGCGGCGTGTCGAAGTCGGCCAGGGTTTCGCAGGCAAGCGGGATGCGGTTATAGCCGGCAGCGGCCAAACGCAGGAATTCTTCGCGGATCATGATGTGCCTCGTGGCTTGAGGAGCTAACAGTCAGGTATGCAAACGCGCCGGATGACCGGCCAGGTAAAAGTCAGGCGCGCCAACGCCAACGGGCCAGGGCCTTGATGACTTTCATCCAGAGTTTGCGAGTGACCACCACGATGGCGTTTCCAGAAGGGGGTTGAACAGCGTCGGCCAACGTTATCTCAGCGGCCGGGTCCAGGCAACCGGGAATTAGCTTGCGCAGATCGTCGATGACCAATGCCGGCGACTCTTCGGCAATCGGCCGGCCATGGTTGTAGCCGTAGCTCAAGGCCACGCACTTGACCCCGGCGGCTTTCGCCGCCAGCACATCACTGCGCGAATCGCCGACAAATAACGATTGCGAGGCCGGGATGTTGGTCATTTTCATCACGAAAAACAGCGCGGCCGGGTCCGGTTTTTTCTGCGGCAGGGTGTCGCCGCCGATGATCAGGCGGAAATAACGGCCGATTTTCATCTGATCCAGCAGCGGCGCGACGAAGCGCTCCGGCTTGTTGGTGATCAGCGCCATTTCAACGCCCTGCTTGTGCAGCCATTTCAGGGTGTCGCGCACGCCCGGGTAGACCACGGTCAGCTCATGGCTTTCGCCGTAGGCCTGCATGAAGATTTCCAGCGCGCTTTCAGCTTCGGCATCGTCGACCGCCGAATGGTCAAGGCCACCGGCCAGCGCACGACGCACCAGTACCGGCGCACCGTTGCCAACCCACTCGCGCACCGATTCGATGCCGGCAGGTTGGCGACCGAGTTTGAGCAGCATGTTATCCACAGCCACCGCGAGATCCGGGACTGAATCGATCAGCGTGCCATCCAGATCGAACATCACCAGCTTTGGCAGGCTGCCCGGGAACAACTGCTCGAAACCACTCATGGGCGAGCCAGTGCCAGTTCGGAGCGCATCTTCTCGATGACTTCCTGGTAGTTCGGTGCATTGAAGATCGCCGAGCCAGCGACGAAGGTGTCGGCACCCGCCGCTGCGATTTCACGAATGTTGTTCACATTCACGCCGCCGTCGATTTCCAGGCGGATGTCACGGCCGGAAGCGTCGATCAACGCCCGCGCCTCGCGCAGCTTGTCGAGGGTGCCGGGAATGAACTTCTGCCCGCCAAAGCCCGGGTTGACGCTCATCAGCAGGATCATGTCGACCTTGTCCATCACGTACTTGAGCACGTCCAGCGGAGTCGCCGGGTTGAACACCAGGCCCGACTTGCAGCCGCCTTCACGGATCAGTTGCAGGGAACGGTCGATGTGCTGGGTAGCTTCCGGGTGGAAGGTGATGTAGGTCGCGCCGGCTTCGATGAAGTCGCCGACGATGCGGTCCACCGGGCTGACCATCAGGTGCGCGTCGATCGGCGCGGTGACGCCGTACTTGCGCAGCGCCGAGCAAACCATCGGGCCGATGGTCAGGTTGGGTACGTAATGGTTGTCCATGACATCGAAGTGCACGAAGTCGGCGCCGGCGGCCAGGACATTGTCCACTTCCTCACCCAGGCGGGCGAAGTCGGCGGAGAGAATCGACGGAGCAATTACGAAGGGCTGCATGACGCACCTTTTTTGAGCCAAATCACGATGGCGCGCATTGTATACCTCATGCTTTGACGCGCGCACCGTGACCGCGATGATTGGGCTTTGCCTAATAGGCCGCGCGATAGATCTTCTCGATATCGACAGCGCTCAGTTTGCGCGGATTGTTGCGCATCAGCCGCTCGATCCCCGCAGCCTCCACGGCCATCGCCGGTATCGCATCCTCAGGAACCCCAAAGCAACGCAGCCCGGCGGGGATTTCCACGGCGGCGCACAACTCGCGCATGGCCTCCACGGCTTTATCGGCCGCGTCATTGGCGCTCAGATGAGCGGTCTTGATCCCCATGGCCTCGGCAATATCCTGCATGCGTTCGACGCAGGCCATCTTGTTCCAGGTCATGACATAGGGCAGCAACAGCGCATTGCTGACGCCGTGGGCAATGTTGAAGCGCCCACCCAGCGGATACGCCAGCGCATGCACCGCGCCCACACCCGCATTGCCGAACGCCATACCGGCCATCAGGCTGGCGGTGGCCATGTCTTCACGGGCCTGCAGGTTGGACGGGTTGGCGTAGGCCTTGGGCAGTGCCCTGGCGATCAACTTGATCGCGCCAATGGCCAGCGCGTCGGTAATCGGCGAGGCATTGACCGACAGATAGGACTCGATGGCATGCACCAGCGCATCGACGCCACTGGCGGCAGTGACACTGCGCGGGCAGGTCAGGGTCATCTGCGGGCTGACCAGCGCCACGTCCGGCAACAGGTAGTCGCTGACGATGCCCTTCTTCAATTGCGCGACCTTGTCCGACAGTATCGCCACGTTGGTCACTTCCGAACCGGTGCCGGCCGTGGTCGGGATGGCGATCAGCGGCGGGCCCTTGCGCGGCACCTGGTCGATGCCGAACAGATCCTCCAGTTGGCCGTGGTATCCGGCGTACGCCGCCACGCTTTTGGCGATGTCGATGGCGCTGCCGCCCCCCAGGCCGATCAATCCGTCATGCCCGCCTTCGCGATAAACCCGCATGCAATCTTCGACGATGGCGATTTCAGGGTCGGGCAGCACCCGGTCGAAAATTTCGCAGGTCCGTCCCCCCAACTGCGCCAGCGCCAGCTCGACCGTGCCGGACTTGACCAGCGCGGCATCGGTGACGATCAGTGGATTGTCGATATCCAGGCGTGTCAGCTCGGCGGCAAGTTGCTCGATGGCCCCGGCACCGGTGATCAGTTTGTGAGCGATTTTGAAGGAGGAAAGACTCATGTGCGCAGCCTCTTATAGATGTGGGAGCTGGGCACAAGAGTAGCTGGGGATTTTGGGTTGGCTGGTATTCAGGTCGTGAATGAAGCACTCTCCCGAACACCACACAAAACACCTGTAGGAGCGAGCATGCTCGCGATGGACGTCAACGATGACGCAGGCGTTCTAGATGCCCGCGTCGCTCTCAGGTTCATCGCGAGCAGGCTCGCTCCTACAATGGGTCGGCGTGTGGTTCAGGCCTGCGCGGTACGCAGTTTTTCGCTGCGCCCACGCAGCCACTCCAGGGTCAGCAGCAGGAACACCGAGAAGGCGATCAGCAGCGTCGCGGCGGCGGCGATGGTCGGGCTGAGGTTTTCGCGGATGCCGCTGAACATCTGCCGTGGCAGGGTTGCTTGCTCGGGACCGGCAAGGAACAGCGTCACCACCACTTCGTCGAACGATGTAGCGAAAGCGAACAACGCACCGGAAATCACCCCAGGCGCAATCAACGGCAAAGTCACCCGACGGAACGCCACCAGCGGCGAAGCCCCGAGGCTCGCAGCCGCCCGCACCAGATTGTGGTTGAACCCCTGCAAGGTCGCCGACACCGTGATGATCACGAACGGCACACCCAACACCGCATGGACCACGATCAGCGAGAAGAAGCTGTTGCCCAGGCCCAAAGGCGCAAAGAACAGATAGCTGGCCACACCGATGATCACTACCGGCACCACCATCGGCGAAATCACCAGCGCCATCACCAGCGCCTTGCCCGGGAAGTCGCCACGGGTCAGGCCAATCGCCGCCAATGTGCCGAAGACCATGGCCAGCACGGTCGCCGCCGGGGCGACGATGATGCTGTTCTTCAGTGCCCGCATCCACTCCGCCGAAGCGAAGAAGTCGTGGTACCACTGCAGCGAGAAGCCCTGCAGCGGGTACACCAGGAAACTGCCGGAGTTGAACGACAGCGGAATGATCACCAGCACCGGCAGAATCAGGAACAACAGAATCAGGCCGCAGAGAATCCGCAAGCTGTAGAACCACACCCGCTCAATGGGCGACATATAAGGACTCAGCATTTCATTCTCCCCTTAGCTCAGGCGCAGGCGGCTCGCGCCCACCAGCCAGCTGTAAATCAGATAAAGCACCACGGTCGCCAGGAGCAGCAGGCCGCCAAGGGCGGTCGCCATGCCCCAGTTGATACTGGTGTTGGTGTAGAAGGCGACGAAGTAGCTGACCATCTGATCGTTCGGGCTGCCCAGCAACGCCGGGGTGATGTAGTAGCCGATGGCGAGGATGAACACCAACAGGCAACCGGCGCCGACACCGGCATAGGTCTGCGGGAAGTACACCCGCCAGAAGCTGGCGAACGGGTGGCAGCCCAGGGAAATCGCCGCACGCATGTAGGTCGGCGAGATGCCTTTCATCACGCTGTAGATCGGCAGGATCATGAACGGCAGCAGGATGTGCACCATCGAGATGTAGACACCGATGCGGTTGAACACCAGCTCCACCGGTTTATCGATGATACCCATGGCCATCAGGCCGCTGTTGATCAGGCCACCCGATTGCAACAGCACGATCCACGCCGCGACACGCACCAGGATCGACGTCCAGAACGGCAACAGCACCAGAATCATCAGCAGGTTGCTTTGCCGCGATGGCAGGTTCGCCAGCAGGTAAGCCAATGGGTAGGCGAGCACCAGGCAGATCACGGTAATGATCAGGCCCATCCAGAAGGTGCGGGCGAAGATGTCCAGGTAGATCGCCTGGTCCGGAGTGGCCGGGGCCAGTTCGCCGAGGTCGTCAATCCGGTGATCGACGGCGGCCAGCAGGTAGTACGGGGTGATGCTGCTGGTGTTGCGGCGCACCGCCTGCCAGTAGGCCGGATCACCCCAGCGCTCGTCGAGACCTTCCAGCGCTTCTTTATAAGAGGCAGGCTCAGTGGCGAGCGGCAAGGCACGGGCGGTTTTGGTCAGCAGGCTGCGATATCCGGCCAGTTCCATGTTCAGGCGCTTGGACAGATCACCCAGGGTCTGATTCTTGCGGGCGTCGGCCAGGTCTTCGGCCGCCGCCTTGTAAACCGGTTCAGCGGGCAGGCCTCGGCCGTCCCAGCTGGCGATGGCCGACACGGTGCGCGGCATGCCGCCGACCACTTCCGGGTTACCTACGCTTTTGTAGAGCAGCGCCACGATCGGCACCAGGAACACCAGCAACAGAAACAGCACCAGCGGCGCGATCAAGGCCTGGGCCTTCCAGCGGTTGACCCGCTCGGCGTGCTTGAGCCGCTGCTTCAAGGTGGGGTCAGTGCCCGCGTTCACGGGAACGGCGATAGCCATGGCGTACTCCGGAAATCTTTTGATCATTGCAGAGGCGGGAAACCACCTCGATCGTTTAATGCACACAACCCTAATGTGGGAGCGGGCTTGCTCGCGAAAACAGAGTGTCAGTCAACAATGTTGCTGAATGTGCTGACGTCTTCGCGAGCAGGCTCGCTCCTACAGCGTAAGCCCGCGGTGCGGTCTTACTTGGCAGCCCAGGCGTTGAAGCGCTGTTCCAGTTGCTCGCCGTTGTCAGCCCAGAAGCTGACGTCGATCTGCACCTGGTTGGCGATGTTTTCCGGGGTGGTCGGCATGTCTTTCAGGACATCCTTGGCCAGCAGCGGAACAGCCTGGGTATTGGCCGGGCCGTAGGCGATGTTTTCCGAGTAGGTCTTCTGCTGCTGCGGCTGCACCGAGAAGGCGATGAATTTCTTCGCCGCGTCAGCACGTGCTTTATCCAGACCTTTTGGAATGGCCCATGCGTCGAAGTCGTAGATGCCGCCGTTCCATACCACTTTCAGGTTGCTTTCTTTCTGCACGGCAGCGATACGGCCGTTGTAGGCCGAGCTCATGACCACGTCACCGGAGGCCAGGTATTGCGGCGGTTGTGCGCCGGCTTCCCACCACTGGATGTTTGGCTTGAGTTCATCGAGTTTCTTGAATGCGCGGTCCTGACCGTCCTTGCCGGCCAGCACTTTGTAGACGTCTTTCGGCGCAACGCCGTCGGCCATCAGTGCGAATTCCAGGGTGTACTTGGCGCCTTTACGCAGGCCACGCTTGCCCGGGAACTGTTTGACGTCCCAGAAATCCGCCCAGCTGGTCGGTGCGGTTTTCAGCTTGTCGGCGTTGTAGGCCAACACGGTCGACCACACGAAGAAGCCCACGCCACATGGCTGGATGGCGCCCTTGACGTAGTCTTCGTTTTTGCCGAACAGCGCAGGGTCGAGTTGCTCGAACATGTCTTCATCGCAACCGCGGGACAGTTCTGGAGATTCAACCTCTACCAGGTCCCAGGACACGCTCTTGGTGTCGACCATGGCTTTGACCTTGGCCATCTCACCGTTGTATTCGCCCGCCACGATCTTGCCGTTGCCTGCCGCTTCCCACGGTGCATAGAAGGCTTTGACTTGCGCAGCCTTGTTTGCGCCGCCAAAGGACACCACGGTCAGGTCCGGGCCTGCGGCCATTGCGCCCGCCGCCCCCATCAGGCCCAGTGCCAGAGCGGTGAATTTCAGGGATCTCAACATTTATTGTTCTCTCCACGTGCAGGGTTTGTGTTGTTGAAGCCGGGGCGATCAGTTCGCCTCTAGAATCGGGTCGAGCGCGCGAACGTGCTCGACCTGCCAGCCAAGCGGAACCACGTCACCGACCGCGAGCGCAGGATCAAGCTCGGCAATCGGTTGTTTCACGAAGAAGTCGGTCTTGCCACAGACTTCCATGCGAACCCGGACGTGGTCGCCCAGATAGATGAATTCCTCGACTCGCCCGGAGAAGCGATTGACGCATTGGTCGCTGGAGCCATTGAGGCTCACTCGCTCCGGACGGATGGACAGAGTCACCGGCTCACCGGTCTTGCCGACATTCACCGCCAGCGCTTCAACTTTCTCGCCACGTCCCAGCTCGACTATGCAGCGGTCGCCGGTCTGGCTGTGCAGACGTCCGTTGAGACGGTTGTTTTCGCCAATGAAGTTGGCGACGAAGGTGTTTTTCGGCTCTTCATACAAGGTGCGCGGAGGCGCAATCTGCTGGATCTCGCCCTGATGGAAAACGGCCACGCGGTCGGACATGGTCAGGGCTTCGCCCTGGTCGTGGGTCACGTAGACCACGGTCACGCCCAGACGCTGGTGCAGGTGCTTGATTTCCATCTGCATGTGTTCACGCAGCTGTTTGTCGAGGGCGCCGAGGGGTTCGTCCATCAGTACCAGTTGCGGTTCGAACACCAGCGCGCGGGCCAGTGCCACACGCTGCTGCTGACCACCGGACAGTTGCCCCGGATAGCGCTGGGCAAAGCTGTTGAGTTGCACCATGTTCAACACGCGCTTGACCTTGTCGCTGACCTCGCTCTTGTTCAGGCCGCGTACGGTCAGGGGAAACGCCAGGTTCTCGGCGACGGTCATGTGCGGGAACAATGCGTAGTTCTGGAACACCATGCCGATGTCACGCTTGTGTGGCGGCACGTTGTTGATGGAACGCCCGGCCAGCAGGATTTCGCCCGCCGTCGGTGTTTCGAAACCGGCGAGCATCATCAGGCTGGTGGTCTTGCCGGAGCCGGACGGCCCGAGCAGGGTGAGGAATTCGCCTTTGCGAATATCCAGGTTGAGGTCTTTGACGATCAGGTTCTCGCCGTCGTAGCTCTTCTGCACTCCACGAAAGCTGACCAGAACATCATTGGCCCCTGTACTTGAATCGACCTGGCTCATACCCACACCTTTGTTGTGATGACTGCTGTGGACTAAGCCTAGTGGACGCTGGGACCTGCGCAAATCGGGCCGCAGGAGAGAATCGCCTCAGCCGGATGGAAGGTTGGGGGTAGGGATTGCCCTACAAGGATGGCGCGTTTTGACATATGTAAAGGCAAACGCAGTGGCAAACGACTAGCTGCCAGCCGAAAGACCAGGCAAAGGCGGCCGGGGTGACTGTCGTTATTGGATAAGTCTGCTATCGCTGTGACTCAGAGATTCCTGTGGGAGCGAGCTTGCTCGCGATGAGGCCCGGCCAGTTGACGCATGCGTTGCCTGACAAGACGCCATCGCGAGCAAACTCGCTCCCACAGGTTTTCCGGCACTCTTTAGAGGAGCTTGTGCTCCATGGCGTACTTCACCAGTTCGGCCAGAGAGGTGATGTTGAGCTTCTGCATCAACCGCGCCTTATGGGTGCTGATGGTCTTGCTGCTCAACGCCAGCTGCTGGGCGATGTCGTTGACGTTGGCGCCCTGGGCCAGGCGCTCGAACACGGAAAACTCACGCTCCGAGAGTAATGAGTGCAACGGCCGGGAATCGGTCAGGCCAACCTCGAAGACCATGCGGTCCGCCAGGTCCGGATCGATGTATCGCCCGCCCGCCGCGACCCGGCGGATGGCCGTCAGCAGCAGGGACGGATCACTGTCCTTGGTCGCGTAGCCGGCAGCGCCGACCTTCAACGCCCGGGCCGCCATTTGCGCTTCGTCGTGCATCGACAGCACCAGGATCACCGGCGGATTGTTCAGCGCGCGAATCCGTGGAATCGCCTCCAGGCCATTCACCCCCGGCATGGAGATATCGAGCAGCACCACTTCGCAAGGCACATGCCGCAAGGTTTCGAGCAACTGCTCGCCATTGCTCGCCTCCCCTACCACTTGCAGGTCCTTGGCCAGGCCGATCAGCTGCTTGATGCCTTCACGGACGATGGTGTGGTCTTCGGCTACCAGTACACGGATCACTTACTTCTCCTCATCCAACGGCACACGCACGATCAGTGTCGTGCCCTCTTCCAGCTCACTCTCAAGCGACAATTGCCCGCCCATGATCAGCACGCGCTCGCGCATGCCGACCAACCCAAAGGAAGTCGGCCGCTCAGTCGCTGCGACAAATCCTACGCCATCATCGGCAACGGTCAGACACAGTTCGTCGCCCTCAAGGGTCAGTGTCAGTTCAACAGTATGCGCCTGGGCGTGCCGCATGACATTGGTCAGCGCTTCCTGAAGGATTCGAAACAGGCCGACGGCCTTGGCATCACTGAGCACCGGCAAATTGTCCGGGACCTGCACCAGACACGGAATCTGCGTACGCGCCTCGAAGCGGCGGGCCTGCCACTCGATGGCCGAGGCGATGCCTGCGTCGAGAATCGGCGGGCGTAACGCCGTCGCCACATCACGCACCAGCTGGAACAGCTGGGCAATCAGACGCTTCATGCTGTTCAAGCGCTCGTTCAGCCCGGGATCGAGCTGCGCGTAGGCCAGTTCGCACATGGACGTTTCCAGCTTCAACACAGTCAACATCTGACCCAGCTCGTCATGAACTTCCCGGGCTATTCGGGCCTTTTCTTCCTCGCGCACGCTCTCCAGGTGAGCGGACAGTTCCCGCAACTGCTCCCGGGAGCTGGCCAGCTCCAGCTCGATGCGCTTGCTTTCGCTGATGTCCCAGACAATGCCGTCCCATACGTAGGCACCGTCCTCCAGTTGCCGGGTAATCGCCTTGATTTCCGCCCAGCGCTGTTCGCCCTGGCGCGTGAGAATTCGCCCTTGCCACGACCAGTCGCTGTCGGTGTCCAACGCATGGTCCTGGGTCTGGTGATAACTGGCCTTGTCGTCCGGGTGCACCAGGCTGCGCAGGCCTTTATCGCGATGAGCGAGTGTGGCCGGCGAGTAGCCCACCAGGCTTTCGCTGCCTTCACTGATGTAGGCAAAGTCGATCTGTCCCGACCCCGGCGCCCGCTCGAGGCGAAAGACCAGGCCCGGCACATTCGCCGCGATGCCTTGCAGCCGTGCTTCACTTTCCTGCAACGCGGCCAGGGCGCGGCGCCGCTCGGTCACGTCGGTGAGGTAGACCACCAGGTACTCACCATCGCGAAAGCGCAGAAAGCTCAGCGAGACATCCGCCGGCAGGACACTGCCATCGGCACGCAGGCAATTGGTTTCGAAGCTCTGCGGGGACTCGTCGCTGGCCCGGGCGCTTTTCCACAAGTTCAGCCAGCGGTCCATGTGCAGGCCGGGCTCGAAGTCGATCAGCGGCCGGTCGATGATCCCGCCGGCTGGATACCCCAGCATGGCTTCGGCGGCGCGGTTGGCGTAACGCACGTGGCTGTCCCAGTTGACCCAGAGGATGCCGACGGTGCTCTGGTCGATGGAGAACTGGGTGAGTCGCAGAGCCTCTTCGCTGGCGGCGCGCAAGGCAATGTCCTCCTGCGCCGCCGCCAGTCGCTGCTCCAGGCTGCGTTGCTGACGGCGCTGCCAATAGACGATGGCCATACTGCTCAGCGCCAGCACCAGGAGCAGCAGGCACAGATTCTGCCAAAACCCTGGCGACTCGCTGAGCCGCGGATATTTGGGTTGCAGCCATTGGTCGTGCAGTTTTTCCAGATCCTTGGCCGGGATTGCCCGCAGCGCGGTCTCGACGATTCCGGCCAGTTCCGGCTTATCGCGCCGGGTCGCCACGCGTAGCAGTTGCGGCAGCCCGATATCGCCGACCACCACTAACCCGGCGAATTCAGGCTCACTGGAAAGCCGACCCAATTGCGCTTCATCCACCACGGCGTACCCGGCTTGCTGGCTCAACAACAGTTGCAACGCCTGACGCTCGATCGGAACACCTTGCAGGTTCAGGTGTGGGTAATTGCTGCGCAGGTATTCGGCGGTAGCACTGGGCATGCGCACGGCGACACGGGTCTGGCTGTCGAGTTTTTCCAGCTCCACCGCGCCAGTGCTTTTCTGGTCGCTGACCACCAGTTGCGGTACCCGCATGTACGGGTCGGAAAACTGCCAGAGGCGCAGTCCGCCAGGGGTTTGGGTCAAGCCCGGGGCGATATCGATTTCACCGGCACGTGCCGCGGCTTCCAGCTGTTCGATGTCGGGAAAGTTACGCCAGCTCAACTCGACCTTGAGCGCCTTGGCGAGCCACTTCATGACCTCGACGTTGACTCCGGAAAGACGCTGCAGGCGGCGATCGTATTGCGCGTAGGGTGCTTGCAGAACCAGTCCCACACGCAATTCGCTCTGCTGCGCCAGCCATTGCTGTTGTCTGGGCGACAACACAGCAACGTGCGCCGGGGGCACGACTGCCGCCCAGCCCATCAAGGGAAACCACAAACAGCCGATAACCCACAGGCAGCGAAAATGCTTCATCGAACTCTCACACACTGACAAATACTGACCAACCCATTAGGCTGCCGGAATCACTTCTGGCCTGGAATATCCGATGCCCCCTGTCTACCGCCTGGCACTGCCAGCATTGTGCCTGTCGCTGATTCTGCCATGGGCTTTTTCCGTCGAGGCTGCCGACCCTGTGCCAGCCGCCACCCCTGACGCCACCGAAAAGCCCGCCGAAGAAAAACCGGCGGAGCGTCAGCCACTGCCCGAGCGTAGCCAGGAAGAAGCGGCAGCACTGGAACGAAAAATCCCGGCCCAGGAGCAGCAACAACTGCAAGCGGGCAACGACACCTTCCTGGCCCTGTGGAAACCGGCCAACACTCCCGACCCCAAAGGTGCGGTGATTATCATTCCCGGCGCCGGCGAAACGGCTGACTGGCCTCAAGTAATTGGTCCGTTGCGACGCAATTTGCCGAACACCCAGTGGAGCAGCCTGAGTATCACCTTGCCGGACCTGCAAAGCGATGCCATCGCGCCACGCGTTGTCGAAGTGCCGCCAGCGCCCAAGGCTCCAGATACCGCAAGCAAGGATTCGACGACCGCCGCTCCCATCGAACAAGTGACCGGCGGCGAGGCCGAGGTCGCTGACAAGCCCGTTGCCGAAACCAGCGAGGAACAGGCCAAGGCGGATGCCGAGCGAATCTTCACCCGCATCGACGCGGCAATCGCATTCGCCGAACAGCAAAGCGCTCGCAGCATCGTCGTGTTGGGTCATGGAACCGGCGCCTATTGGGCTGCGCGTTATCTGAGCGAGAAACAGACTTCGCAAGTCGAGCGGTTCGTCATGGTCGCCGCGCAGACACCCGTCCAGGCCAAGCCAGAACTGGATGAGCTCGCACCAACCCTGAAGCTGCCCACCGCAGACATTTTCTATGTGGATAAAGCGCTGGACCGCAATGCAGCGCTGGATCGCCTGCAGGCCAGCAAGCGCTTGAAGTCCTCGGCGTTCAGCCAGGTATCGCTCAAGGCGCTTCCGGGAGATGCCAAGGCGCAGCAGGAGCAGTTGGTGCGCCGGGTGCGGGGTTGGTTGAATCCGCAGAATGCGGCGGACTGAAAGACCGGGTCGTCATCATCGCGGGCAAGCCACGCTCCCACAGGATCTGAGTCGTACGCAACTTATGTGATCGACACAAGACCTGTGGGAGCGTGGCTTGCCCGCGAAGGCGTCCTCAAAAACAACATGCCTATGATTGTTTTAGCGAAAATCCCGCCGCTGACGAATCAATGTGTAGGCATTGTGCAGTTCCCGGGTTTTCTCGGTCGCCTCGCGCACCTGCGACGCCGTCGCTCCGCTGCCTGCGATCTTGTCCGGATGATGACGGCTGAGCAGCCGCCGATAGGCACGTTTTATCTGCGCAGGCTCAGTGGTGGCAGACACCCCCAGCAGTCGCAAGGCCTCCTGGTAAGTCACGGCACCGCTGACTTGCGCACGCTTGTGCGGCTCATAATCCGTCGCCAGCGCTTGCACCTGATGCGGCGTCCAGCCCAGCCATTTGCCCCATTGCGCGATCAACTCACGCTCACCGCTGCCTGCCCGGCCATCAGCCCAGACCATGCGCCAACAAGCGCGCAACACACCCTCGGCCGCATGGGGCTGAGCGCTCAGGCGACGCAAGTATCCGCGCAACCGGTCATTGCCTGATTTGCCGCGGTTGAACGCAGCAATTGCCCGACGCTGAGCCGATTCGTTCATTTCCAGCGAGCGCATTTCCTGGCGCGCCTGCTGGATATGACCATCCACTACGCGCCCATCGCACTTGGCCAGCCGTCCCAGCAGAACGAAGAGCAATTCATCGTTGCGCAGGACGGGGCGACCACCAAGCCTTTCCAGCAGATGCGCCCAACTCTGCAAATGCAGGCGTCGATCCAGCGCCTGGCCCAACAAAGCGCCGAGCATGGCCCCCGGAATGCTGGCAATGGCAAAGCCTGCTCCGGCTCCAATCAGAGTCCCTGGCCACAGCATGTCAGCGTCTCGCTTCAATCAGTGCTTCAGCCTCGGCCAGACGCTCGTGCGTACCGACATCGACCCACTGCCCGTTCAGGCGTTCGCCGGACACTTGCCCAGTCGCCATCGCGTTACGCAGAAGGGGCGCCAGTTTGAACGCACCCGCCGAGCAACCTTCGAATAGCTGCGGGTGCAGCACGGCAATGCCGCTATAGGTCAGATTGTTAGTGCCCGGCTGGCCATCGCGGACCTGCCCGCCCATCAACTGGAAATCCCCGGACGGGTGATGCGCCGGGTTCTCGGCCAGCACCAGATGAGCCAGGCCGACGATGGGCTGATGCAGCACACTGAAGTCGTAATCAGTCCAGATATCGCCATTGACCACGACGAAAGCTTCATCGCCCAGCAACGGCAACGCACGGAAAATCCCACCGCCGGTTTCCAGCGGCTCCCCCTCCGCCGAGTACTGGATGTTCACGCCATAACGCGAGCCATCACCCAGGTAATCTTCGATCTGCTGACCGAGCCAGGCATGGTTGATCACAATTTCGGTAAAGCCGGCAGCGGCCAGCGCCCGCAGGTGATACTCGATCAGCGGCACCCCGCCCGCGCGAACCAGCGGTTTTGGCGTGGTCAGCGTCAGCGGACGCATGCGCTCGCCTTTGCCTGCCGCCAGAATCATCGCCTTCATGCTTTCACTCCGGCACGCAAACTGGCCAGCAATACGTCCAGCTCCGCGAGTTCGGGACGACGGGCAATCACTGCATCTATATAGGCAAAGAAACGCGGAACATCGGTCAGGTAGCGCGGTTTTCCATCGCGGTGGCAGATGCGGGCGAAGATGCCGATCACTTTCAGGTGACGTTGCACGCCCATGAGGTCACTGGCACGCAGGAAGTCTTCGAGCTCCGGTTGCACAGGAATATTCAGGGCAGCGGCCTGTTGCCAATAACGCTCCAGCCAGGCGCGCACGCGCTCTTCGGGCCAGCTGAGGAATGCATCCTTGAACAGACAGGTCACGTCATAGGTCACGGGACCGTAGACCGCGTCCTGGAAATCCAGCACGCCAGGATTCGGCTCACTGAGCATCAGGTTGCGCGGCATGTAGTCGCGGTGCACCAGGACCTTCGGCTGGGCCAGGGCGCTGTCGATCAGCAGATCGCTGACCTGCTGCCAGAGCACTTGCTGGGCCGCGTCGAATTCGATGCCCAGTTCGCGCTTGACGTACCACTCAGGGAACAGTTCCAGCTCTCGGCGCAGCAGCGCCACGTCATAACTGGGCAGTGGCGCAACCATCGGCAGCTGTTGAAAAGCCAGCAGTGCCTGGAGGGCGTCGTTGAATAAATCGTCGGCGTTTTCGCCGTCGATCACGTCCAGGTACGTCTTGTTGCCGAGGTCATTGAGCAAAAGAAATCCGCGCTCGAGGTCTTCGGCATAAATTTTCGGCACATTTATTCCGGATTTCGCCAGCAAAAAGGCGATATCCACGAAGGGTTTACAGTTTTCCTGGGGCGGTGGCGCGTCCATGACAACGAAACTTCTGCCCCCACCCTCCCAACGGAAATAACGCCGGAAACTCGCGTCGCTACTGGCCGCGGTCAATGTGGCCGGGGGTACGGCACCCCAATTCTGTTCTGCAAAAAGGATCGCCAACTGTTCATCGAGCCAAACTTTCAGGTGTTGCAAACGTACATCTTGGTCAGGCATTGCAAGGGTCTCCGACGGCGCTAGCCGTCAAGCGGGTCATGCTTTATTATCCAGCATCTTTTTCAGACCATCGAGAGGCGTGCGGCCCACACCGCGGGCAGATGGCACGCAGGAAGCCCGGACTAATAAGATGGCATTGAAATCCCCCGCGTTTCGTAAAAAATTTCCGTTGTTGGTAACCGGCAGTCTGCTGGCCTTGCAACCTCTAGCTACTTCCTTCGTGGTCGCCGGCGAACAGTATGACTGCTCAGTCTCTGCTTCGGGCGCCTGGGACTGCTCGCCAAAGACGCCAGCGGCTGCATTGCCTCCGCGTCCGGTGCATGACGGCAGTGCCGTTTCCGCCACGGGTGAAGCTTCCGCCGAAAGCGGCTCCAGCGAAGACACTGGCGCCAAGCCTGTACTCGTCACCGAGTCCAAGGGCCGCGGCCTGAAGTCGCGTAGCGAAGACTACAGTCACCTCGACTGGGTTCCCCGCGATCAACTCACAGCAGCCCAATTGGCCGAAACCGGCCCTTACTGCTCTGGTTCCTATATCGAACCGATTCGTCCTGGCATGAATGACAAGACGAATAAAAGTGACGCACCAACCTTTATCGGCGCGAAAGCCTCGCGCTACAACTCCGAAGATCAGGTCGGCACCCTGGCCGGTGACGTCGTACTGCGTCAAGGCAGCATGCAGGTCGAATCCGACGAGGCGAGCCTGTACCAGGCCGAGAGCCGTGCCGAGCTGAATGGCGACGTGCGCATTCGCGACAACGGTGCACTGATCGTCGGCGACCATGCCGATGTACAACTCGACACCGGTGAAGCCAAGGTCGACAACGCCGAATACGTGATGCACAAATCCCGTATCCGCGGTAACGCGCTGTATGCCAAACGTGCCGAGAACGCGATCATCCGCCTCAAGGACGGCACGTACACCACGTGCGAACCGAACAGCAATGCCTGGCAGCTCAAGGGCAACAACATCACCTTGAACCCGGCCACCGGCTTCGGTACCGCGACCAACGTGACACTGCGGGTCAAGGACATTCCGGTCCTGTACACGCCATACATCTATTTCCCGATCGACGACCGTCGTCAGTCCGGCTTCCTGCCGCCGACCATCGGCACCGGCAGCGACACCGGCTTCATGCTGGTCACGCCGTACTACTTCAACCTGGCGCCGAACTACGATGCCACGTTGTATCCGCGCTATATGGCCAAACATGGCCTGTTGATGGAAGGTGAGTTCCGTTACCTGACCAAATCCAGCGAGGGTCAGTTCGGTGCCGCGTACCTCAACGACGAGGACACCGATCGCAAGCTACAGTCCGACTACGAAAAAAACCGCTACATGTATAACTGGCAGCACAAGGGTGGTCTGGATTCACGCGTTTTCACTCAAGTCGATTACACCAAGATCAGCGATCCTTATTACTTCCAGGACCTGCAAACTGATCAGATCGGTGTGAAAAGCGCCGACTATGTGAACCAGCAGGGCTCCGTCACCTACCGTGGCGACAGCTATACCGCACGTGTCAACGCCCAGGCCTATCAGCTGGCGACCGTTTCGAACATCACGCCGTATGATCGTTTGCCGCAGATCACTTTCGACGGTGCGCTGCCGGATCATCCGGGTGGCTTGAACTTTGCCTACAACACTGAACTCGTGCGGTTCGACCGGGACCTGAAAAACGGCAACTTCACTAACGAAGATGGCACTGTTGAGCCGCGCCTGGACACCAACGTTCAAGGCCTGGCACGCGCCAATGGCGATCGCCTGAACCTTGCACCCTCCGTCAGTATGCCGATGCAAGCGACCTATGGCTTCCTGACGCCAAAGCTCAAGTACCAGTACACGCAGTACCAGCTTGACCTCGACAGCATCGGCAAAAACGACATCGCATTGCAGAGCGCACAGCAGGACAAGCTTAACGGTACCTTCAGCAGCAATCAGAACCGTAGCGTCCCAATTGCAAGTATCGACAGCGGCCTTTACTTCGATCGCAATACTCAATGGTTCGGCAAGAACTACCGCCAGACACTTGAGCCACGCCTGTTCTATCTCTACGTGCCAGAGAAGGACCAGGAAGACATTCCTGTGTTCGACACCAGCGAATACACCTTCAGCTATGCGTCGCTGTTCCGCGACAACCGCTTCTCCGGCTCCGACCGTGTCGGCGACGAGAACAAACTGTCGCTTGGCGTAACCAGCCGCTGGATCGAAGACAACGGCTTCGAACGTCAGCGCATCAGCGTTGGTCAGGCCTTGTACTTCGCGGATCGCAAAGTCCAGCTGCCAGGCATCAACTTCGACGATCGGGATGACGCCAAGTCCGGCGTTTCTCCGTACGCGCTGGAATACGAATATCGCTGGAACCGCGATTGGCGCACCACGGCCGATTACAACTGGGACCCGGACAGCCGCAGCCCTCGCTCGGGCAGTGCGATGTTCCATTACCAGCCTGAAGACAACCCGAACAAGGTCATCAACGCCGGTTATCGCTATCGTAACGACCAGGTTCGATATGACCAGAACACCGGTACATGGCAGGTCGGCGGCGGCGACTACGGCGTTCCAGGCCAGCCTGGCTACGTGAAGGACTACTA
Source organism: Pseudomonas putida (assembly GCF_050989985.1). Taxonomy (GTDB): domain Bacteria; phylum Pseudomonadota; class Gammaproteobacteria; order Pseudomonadales; family Pseudomonadaceae; genus Aquipseudomonas; species Aquipseudomonas putida_AI. Next base: position 543,254 of record NZ_CP158815.1, on the reverse strand, counting down.
CAAGATCGAACAGCACGACTTCTCGGTGATCTGGCCCGTCGTGCCGCAATGGAACGCCATCAGCCGCTGGCAGTACGACTACAACCGCAACCGTACACTGGAAGCCTTCGGTGGTTTCGAGTACGACAACTGCTGCTGGAAACTGCGCCTGATCAATCGTTACTGGGTTTCCTATGACGAATTCAGCCAGGAAGCACCGCAAAACGAAAAAGGCGACCATGGCGTCTTCCTCCAAATTGTTCTGAAGGGACTCGGCGGCCTTACCGGCTCGAAAGTAGAGAGTTTCCTCGACAAAGGCATTCAAGGTTATCGTGAACGTGAAGACCAAGCTTTCTGATTGTCTGCGCCCGCTGATGCTGGGCGCGCTGTTCCTGACTACTGCGGCCAGCGCCGCAGTACAGTCCATCGATAAAGTGGTGGCCATCGTCGACAACGACGTGGTCATGCAGAGTCAACTGGATCAACGGGTTCATGAAGTCCAGCAAACCATCGCCAAGCGTGGCTCGGCCGTACCACCAGCCAGCGTGCTGGAACAGCAGGTACTTGAACGCCTGATCGTCGAGAATCTGCAATTGCAGATCGGCGAGCGTTCCGGCATTCGCATCACCGATGAAGAACTGAACCAGGCTGTCGGCACCATCGCCCAGCGTAACAACATGTCGGTCGAGCAATTCCGCGCAGCCCTGACTCGCGATGGCCTGTCTTACGACGACGCCCGTGAGCAGATTCGTCGCGAGATGGTCATCAGCCGTGTACGCCAGCGCCGTGTGGCAGAGCGCATCCAGGTCACCGAGCAGGAAGTGAAGAACTTCCTGGCTTCCGACTTGGGCAAGATGCAGCTGTCCGAAGAGTTCCGACTGGCCAACATCCTGATTCCTACGCCAGAGAGCGCAAGCTCCGACGCGATTCAGGCAGCCGCGAAACAGGCTGACGCGGTTTACCAGCAGCTCAAGCAAGGCGCTGACTTTGGTCAGTTGGCCATTGCCAAATCCGCCAGTGAAACGGCACTGGAAGGCGGCGACATGGGCTGGCGCAAAGCCGCTCAGTTGCCACCACCCTTCGATCGCTTGCTGAGCACCATGGCCGTGGGTGACATTACCCAGCCAATGCGCACACCGGGTGGGTTCATCATCCTGAAGGTCACCGACAAGCGTGGCGGTGGAGCTCAGGTGCGTGATGAAGTGCACGTACGGCACATTCTGGTCAAACCGAGCCCGATCCGTGACGAGGCCAAAACCAAGGCCCTGGCCGAGTCGCTCTATGCCCGCATCCAGTCGGGTGAAGATTTCGGCGAACTGGCGAAAAGCTTCTCGGAAGACCCGGGTTCGGCCCTCAACGGCGGCGACCTGAACTGGATCGACCCGAGTGTATTGGTCCCCGAATTTCGCGATGTGATGGCCAAGACCCCACAAGGTCAGCTGTCCAAGCCGTTCCAGACCCAATACGGCTGGCACGTACTGGAAGTCCTTGGCCGTCGCGCCACCGACAGCACCACCCAGGCGCGTGAGCAGCAGGCAATGACCGTACTGCGTAACCGCAAATACGACGAAGAGCTGCAAACCTGGCTGCGTCAGATCCGTGACGAAGCGTACGTGGAAATCAAACTCCCTGGCGCCGACCAGGCAGCGCAGTGAAACCCAAACGCTTCGCGCTGACACCCGGCGAACCGGCCGGCATAGGTCCAGACCTATGCCTGCTGCTCGCCTCGCAAGCCCAGCCACATCCCCTGATTGCCATTACCAGCCGCGACCTGCTCCTTGAGCGGGCCGCGCAACTGGGTGTGGCAGTCGATTTGTTGCCGGTCACGCCGGACAGCTGGCCAGACGCCCCTGCGCCCGCCAAAAGCCTGTATGTCTGGGATACACCGCTGAACGCCAGGGTCGTTGCCGGGCAACTGGACAAGGCCAATGCCGCTTTCGTTCTGGAAACCCTGACCCGAGCGGGCCAAGGCTGCCTGGACGGGCATTTCGCCGGGATGATCACCGCCCCCGTGCACAAGGGTGTGATCAATGAGTCCGGGATTGCCTTTTCCGGGCACACGGAGTTTCTCGCCGACCTGACCCACACCGCTCAAGTGGTCATGATGCTCGCCACTCGCGGATTGCGCGTGGCCCTGGTCACCACTCACCTGCCGCTGCGCGAGATTGCCGATGCAATCACACCGGAGCGTCTGGAGCGGGTCACGCGAATCCTCCATACCGACCTGCAAGAAAAATTCGGCATCGCCCAGCCACGCATCCTGGTATGTGGACTTAATCCCCACGCCGGCGAAGGCGGACACCTGGGCCATGAAGAAATCGATATCATCGAACCCACATTAGAGCGCCTGCGCGGCGAAGGCATGGACCTGCGCGGCCCCCTGCCCGCCGACACGCTGTTTACCCCCAAATATCTGGAGCACTGCGACGCAGTGCTGGCGATGTACCACGACCAGGGCCTGCCTGTGCTGAAATACAAAGGCTTCGGCGCTGCCGTCAACGTGACTCTCGGTTTGCCAATCATCCGCACATCGGTCGACCATGGCACTGCCCTGGACCTGGCCGGCAGCGGCAAGATCGATACCGGCAGCCTGCAAGTCGCCCTGGAAACCGCCTACCAGATGGCCGAGACCCGTTTATGACCGAGCAATACCAACACAAGGCGCGCAAACGCTTTGGCCAGAACTTTCTGCACGATGCCGGCGTTATCGACCGGATCCTGCGCTCCATTCATGCCAAACCCGATGACCGGATGCTGGAAATCGGCCCGGGCCAGGGTGCATTGACCGCCGGCTTGCTCGGCAGTGGCGCCCAACTTGACGTTGTCGAGCTGGACAAGGACCTGATTCCGATCCTGAACCAACAGTTCGCCGGCAAGAGCAACTTCAATCTGCATCAGGGCGATGCGCTGAAGTTCGACTTCAACAGCCTGAACGCAGCACCGAGCAGCCTGCGCGTGGTTGGCAACCTGCCCTACAACATCTCCACCCCGCTGATCTTCCACCTCCTGCACAACTCGCACCTGATTCGCGACATGCACTTCATGCTGCAAAAGGAAGTGGTTGAGCGTCTGGCGGCAGGGCCGGGTGGTGGCGACTGGGGTCGTTTGTCGATCATGGTCCAGTACCACTGCCGGGTTGAGCATCTGTTCAATGTCGGCCCTGGCGCGTTCAACCCGCCACCGAAAGTCGACTCGGCCATTGTGCGCCTGGTGCCCCACGCCGTACTGCCGCACCCGGCCAAAGACCATCGTTTGCTGGAGCGCGTTGTGCGCGAAGCTTTCAACCAGCGCCGCAAGACCCTGCGCAACACTCTCAAGTTGCTGCTGAGCAATGCTGAAATCGAAGCCGCCGGCGTCGATGGCAGCTTGCGTCCCGAGCAGCTGGATCTGGCCGCCTTCGTGCGCCTGGCGGACAAACTCAGCGAGCAGTCCCAACAGAAGGCTGCTGACGCCTGACAGGTCTCAAGCGCTATCGGGTAGGACACCAGCGCTCATGTCTGGTTTACTACCCGATACTTGGCCTAGACTGATCTCTATCAGCTACGCCCCGCGTCCCGCTTAGTTTTTAAGGCCCCTTGCATGTCCGATCCTCGTTATCAGGTCGACGTCAGCGTCGTCACCCGCTATCTGGCAGAACAATCGCAACCCGAACAAGACCGCTTTGCCTTCGCCTATACCATCACCGTGCAAAACAATGGCCTGATTCCGGCCAAACTGCTATCACGGCACTGGGTCATCACCGATGGCGACGGGCATGTCGAAGAGGTTCGCGGTGCAGGCGTGGTTGGCCAGCAGCCGCTGATTGAGGCTGGCAAGAGCCACACCTACAGCAGCGGCACTGTCATGACCACCAAGGTGGGCACCATGCAGGGCAGCTATCAGATGATTGCCGATGACGGTAAGCATTTCGACGCCATCATCGCTCCGTTCCGCCTGGCGGTGCCCGGAGCCCTGCACTGATGGCGACGTACGCGGTCGGCGACCTGCAAGGCTGCCTTGAAGCGTTGCAATGCCTGCTCAAACAAGTCGCGTTCGATCCGGCAAAAGATCGTCTATGGCTGGTGGGCGACCTGGTCAACCGCGGCCCGCAGTCGCTGGATACGTTGCGCTTCCTCTATAGCATCCGCGAGTCTCTGGTATGCGCCCTCGGCAACCACGACCTGCATCTGTTGGCAGCCGGGCGCAATATCGAACGCCTGAAGAAAGCCGACACCCTTCGCGAGATTATCGATGCCCCCGACAGTGCCGAGTTGCTCGACTGGCTGCGCCAGCAGAAGCTCCTGCATTACGACGAACAGCGCAATATCGCCCTGGTCCATGCCGGCATTCCGCCGCAGTGGTCGCTGCGCAAGGCCTTGAAATACGCCGCCGAGGTCGAGACAGCCTTGCGTGATGACAACCTGTTTCCGCCCTATCTTGATGGCATGTACGGCAACGACCCGGCGAAATGGGACAACGACCTCAAGGGCGTGACCCGCCTGCGAGTGATCACCAACTATTTCACCCGGATGCGCTTCTGCACGGCCGAAGGCAAGCTCGATCTCAAGAGCAAGGAAGGCCTCGACAGCGCACCGCCGGGTTACAAGCCCTGGTTCCAGCACAAGGACCGCAAGACCAAGGATGTGAACATCATTTTTGGTCACTGGGCCGCACTGGAAGGCAAAGTCCTTGAACCGGGCATCTCGGCCCTCGACACCGGCTGCGTCTGGGGCGGCGCGCTGACCCTGATGAATGTCGACACCGGTGAACGCCTGTCCTGCAAATGCGATGAGCATGGCCATGCCGCCAAGCCAGCAGTCGCCCCACTCATTCCCGAACCATCGCCAGCCAGCGCCCCGCGCTAGACTGCGCTTTCAGCCGAGCCACAGGAGCCCGCCATGAGCGAATTCAAACGTATTCCCCCGCAAGAGGCCCATGACCTGCGCGAACAAGGTGCAGTCGTGGTCGACATTCGCGACCCTGCCACCTATGCCGCCCTGCACATCAGCGGCTCGAAGCATCTGGACAATCACTCGATCTCTGACTTCATTCGCGCCGCCGACCTCGATGCACCGACCGTGGTGGTCTGCTATCACGGCAACTCCAGCCAGAGTGCAGCCGCCTACCTGATCAGCCAGGGCTTCTCCGACGTTTACAGCATGGATGGCGGTTTTGAGCTGTGGCGTACGACTTTTCCTTCGGAAACTGCGCAAGGCACTTCCGAATAATTTTTTTGTAACGCGCAAGCCCCCGGCTTGCGCGGGCTGGCGCGGTGGCAGACGAACGGTCAGTCACAACTAATTGCGTATCTCGCCTTTACCTCCCGAATTCCCAACTATCCTTAAGCGCAGGCCATCCAAAACAGGGGAGAGCCGGTACACCGGCGCGCGGATCATCGGGAGTAGCTTTCGGAGTAGTCAGCTTCGGAAGGTTTCTGGGGGGTAAACAGCGACTGCCTGTTCGGTTGCTGCCAGCATCGACTGAGTGATCCGGCGTCGGCTCCACGTATCGAGCGAGGTGACGTCATGAGTATCTTTAGCCACTTCCAACAACGTTTCGAGTCCACACGCCAGGAAGAATTCTCGCTGCAAGAGTATCTGGAACTGTGCAAAAAGGACCGTAGCGCCTACGCTTCCGCCGCCGAGCGCCTGCTCCTGGCCATCGGGGAGCCCGAGTTGCTCGACACCTCGACCAACTCGAGGCTGTCGCGGATCTTCTCCAACAAGGTAATCCGCCGCTATCCGGCCTTTGAAGACTTCCACGGGATGGAAGAATGCATCGACCAGATCGTGTCGTATTTCCGCCATGCCGCTCAGGGCCTGGAAGAAAAGAAACAGATCCTCTATCTGCTCGGCCCCGTCGGTGGCGGTAAATCGTCCCTGGCCGAGAAACTCAAACAACTGATGGAAAGAGTGCCCTTCTACGCGATCAAGGGCTCGCCGGTTTTCGAATCCCCTCTGGGTCTGTTCAACGCCACTGAAGATGGCGCCATTCTCGAGGAAGACTTCGGCATTCCACGTCGCTACCTGAACACCATCATGTCGCCCTGGGCCACCAAGCGCCTTGCCGAATTCGGTGGCGACATCAGTCAGTTCCGCGTAGTCAAACTCTACCCGTCGATCCTCAACCAGATCGCCGTGGCCAAAACCGAGCCGGGAGATGAAAACAACCAGGACATCTCGGCACTGGTGGGCAAGGTCGATATTCGCAAACTGGAAGAATTCCCGCAGAACGACGCCGACGCCTACAGCTACTCGGGCGCACTGTGCCGGGCCAACCAGGGCCTGATGGAATTCGTCGAAATGTTCAAGGCACCGATCAAGGTGCTGCACCCATTGCTGACTGCTACCCAGGAAGGCAACTACAACAGTACGGAAGGACTGGGGGCGATTCCGTTTACCGGGATCCTGCTGGCCCACTCCAACGAATCGGAATGGCATACCTTCCGCAACAACAAGAACAACGAAGCGTTCATCGACCGGATCTACATCGTCAAAGTGCCGTACTGCCTGCGGGTCAGCGACGAAGTGAAGATCTACGACAAACTGCTGTTCAACAGCTCTCTGGCCAAGGCTCACTGCGCTCCCGACACGCTGAAGATGCTCGCGCAGTTCACCGTACTTTCTCGCCTGAAGGAGCCGGAAAACTCGAACATCTATTCCAAGATGCGCGTGTATGACGGCGAAAACCTCAAGGACACCGATCCGAAGGCCAAGTCGATCCAGGAGTACCGCGACAATGCCGGTGTCGACGAAGGCATGAACGGTCTGTCGACCCGCTTCGCGTTCAAGATCCTGTCGAAGGTCTTCAACTTCGATCCGCACGAAATCGCCGCCAACCCGGTGCACTTGCTCTACGTGCTGGAACAACAGATCGAACAGGAACAATTCCAGGCGGAAACCCGCGAACGCTACCTGCGCTACCTCAAGGAGTACCTGGCACCGCGCTATATCGAATTCATCGGCAAGGAGATCCAGACCGCCTATCTCGAGTCTTACAGCGAGTACGGGCAGAACATCTTCGATCGTTACGTGCTGTACGCCGACTTCTGGATCCAGGACCAGGAATACCGCGACCCGGAAACCGGCGAAATCCTCAATCGCGTAGCACTCAACGAGGAACTGGAAAAGATCGAGAAACCGGCCGGCATCAGCAATCCGAAGGACTTCCGCAACGAAATCGTCAACTTCGTACTGCGCGCCCGGGCCAACAACAACGGCAAGAATCCGACCTGGCTCAGCTACGAAAAACTGCGGGTGGTCATCGAGAAGAAAATGTTCTCCAACACCGAGGACCTGCTGCCGGTCATCAGCTTCAATGCCAAGGCCAGCAAAGAAGACCAGCAGAAACACAACGACTTTGTCACACGGATGGTCGAGCGAGGCTACACCGACAAACAGGTACGACTGCTGTCCGAGTGGTATCTGCGGGTCAGAAAGTCCCAGTAACCCGCCGCCGGCAAGACCGGTTGTCGTCAGCCGGAGGCCTGTTTACGCATTTTCTGCTACACAGGCCTCTGGAAGGTGTTCGAAAGTCGGTAGCGAGGCTCATGCAGTATCCGCAGCGCTTGGGGGAGCGTGTACATCCCTTGGCACTTGGCGTGCTGCCTGATCGCTCGCCCCTTTCGGGACAGCTTCTAAGGAGCAGTCATGAGCTATGTGATCGACCGACGTCTCAATGGCAAGAACAAGAGCACGGTGAACCGTCAGCGGTTTCTTCGGCGCTATCGTGACCACATCAAAAAGGCCGTCGAAGAGGCAGTCAGCCGGCGCTCCATCACGGATATGGAACACGGCGAGCAAATCAGCATTCCCGGCCGCGACATCGATGAGCCGGTGCTTCACCATGGTCGCGGCGGCAAACAGACCGTCGTACACCCCGGCAACAAGGAATTCACCAGCGGCGAGCACATTGCACGTCCGCCGGGAGGTGGTGGTGGCAGAGGCCCAGGCAAGGCCGGTAATTCGGGTGAAGGGATGGACGAGTTCGTCTTCCAGATCACCCAGGAGGAATTCCTCGAATTCATGTTCGAGGACCTTGAACTGCCCAATCTGGTTAAACGCAACCTGACCGGTACCGACACGTTCAAGACTGTGCGTGCCGGGATCAGCAACGAAGGTAACCCGTCGCGGATCAACATCATCCGCACGCTGCGTTCAGCCCATGCGCGGCGCATCGCCCTGTCCGGCAGCAGCCGCGCGAAACTACGCGAAGCCAAGGAAGAACTTCTGCGAATCAAGCAGGAAGAGCCGGACAATTTCGGCGATATCCAGAAACTCGAAGCCGAAATCGAAAAACTCAGCGCCCGCATTCATCGCGTGCCATTTCTCGATACCTTCGACCTCAAATACAACCTGCTCATCAAGCAACCCAACCCCAGCTCGAAGGCGGTGATGTTCTGCCTGATGGACGTGTCTGGCTCCATGACCCAGGCTACCAAGGACATCGCCAAGCGCTTCTTTATCCTGTTGTATCTGTTCCTGAAGCGTAACTACGACAAGATCGACGTAGTGTTCATCCGCCACCACACCAGCGCCCGCGAAGTGGATGAAGAGGAGTTTTTCTACTCCCGCGAAACGGGTGGGACCATTGTTTCCAGCGCCCTGAAACTGATGCAGGAGATCATGGCCGAGCGCTACCCCGCCAATGAATGGAACATCTATGCGGCCCAGGCATCCGATGGTGACAACTGGAACGATGACTCGCCGATCTGCCGCGACATCCTGATCAACCAGATCATGCCGTTCGTGCAGTACTACACTTATGTCGAGATCACCCCGCGCGAACATCAGGCCCTGTGGTTCGAGTACGAGCGCATTGCCGAAGCCTTTTCCGACACTTTTGCCCAGCAACAACTGGTCTCGGCCGGAGATATCTACCCGGTCTTCCGTGAACTCTTCCAGCGCAGGTTAGTGACATGACCGCCAAAGAGCAGAAGCGCCAACCCATTTCCACCGGCTCCGAATGGACGTTCGAGCTGATCCAGGCCTACGACCGTGAAATCAGTCGTATCGCGGCTCGCTATGCCCTCGACACCTACCCTAACCAGATCGAAGTGATCACCGCCGAACAGATGATGGACGCCTACGCCTCTGTCGGCATGCCGCTGGGTTATCACCACTGGTCCTACGGCAAACATTTCCTCAGCACCGAAAAGTCCTACACCCGCGGCCAGATGGGGCTGGCTTACGAAATCGTCATCAACTCCGACCCGTGCATCGCCTATCTGATGGAGGAAAACACCATCTGCATGCAGGCGCTGGTCGTGGCGCATGCTTGCTACGGGCACAACAGTTTCTTCAAGGGCAACTACCTGTTCCGCACCTGGACCGACGCCAGTTCGATCATCGATTACCTGGTGTTCGCCAAGCAGTACATCATGCAGTGCGAGGAGCGCCACGGCATCGACGCGGTAGAGGACCTGCTCGATTCCTGCCACGCCCTGATGAATTACGGCGTCGACCGTTACAAACGCCCGTATCCGATTTCCGCCGAAGAAGAACGTCGCCGGCAAAAAGACCGGGAAGAACACCTGCAGAAACAAATCAATGACCTGTGGCGCACCATTCCAAAAGGCGCGGACAAGTACAGCGAAAAGGACAACGCGCGATTCCCCGCCGAACCACAGGAAAACATCCTCTATTTCATCGAAAAACATGCGCCGCTACTGGAACCGTGGCAGCGGGAAATCGTGCGCATCGTGCGCAAGATCGCCCAGTATTTCTATCCACAACGCCAGACTCAGGTCATGAACGAAGGCTGGGCCACATTCTGGCACTACACCCTGATGAATGATCTGTACGACGAAGGCCTGGTCACGGACGGCTTCATGATGGAGTTCCTGACGTCCCACACCAGCGTGGTATTCCAGCCTGGCTTTGATAGCCCCTACTACAGCGGTATCAACCCATACGCCCTGGGCTTTGCCATGTACCGTGACATCCGGCGCATGTGCGAAGAGCCGACGGAAGAAGATCGTCGCTGGTTCCCGGAAATTGCCGGCAGCGACTGGTTGTCGACCATCAAGTTCGCCATGAGCAGCTTCAAGGATGAGAGTTTCATCCTGCAGTACCTGTCACCCAAAGTGATCCGCGACCTGAAACTGTTCAGCATCCTCGACGACGACCAGAAGGACGATCTGCTGGTTCCAGCGATTCACGACGAAGGTGGTTACCGGATCATCCGTGAAACCCTGGCTGCCCAGTACAACCTGGGCAATCGCGAACCCAACGTGCAGATCTACAGCATCGACCGCCGCGGCGATCGCTCCCTGACCCTGCGCCACCAACAACACGACCGTAAACCGCTGGGAGAGTCCACCGAGGAAGTGCTCAAACACCTGCACCGCCTCTGGGGCTTCGACATTCATCTGGAAACCCTGCAAGGGGAGCAGGTGATGAAAACCCACCATGTACCACCAAAAAGTGAACATGCCGAAGGTGATTACGGCCGACTGGACCTGGCCGTCATCCATCTTTGATCCCGCATGAGCCTCCGAAAGCTCGACGCAACGGTTATCCTGTCGAGCTAACGGAGGTTTTTTATGCGGATCTATAAAGTTGGCGGTGCGGTACGCGATCGCCTGCTGGGACTGGCGGTCACCGACATCGATCGGGTCGTGGTCGGCGCCACGACCGAAGAAATGCTCGCCCAGGGCTTTCGCCCGGTTGGGGCGGATTTCCCGGTGTTTCTTCACCCCAAGACGGGTGAGGAGTACGCCCTCGCCCGGACCGAACGCAAAAGCGGGCGCGGTTACGGCGGGTTCACTTTTCACGCGAGCCCTGAAGTCACCCTCGAAGAAGACCTGATCCGGCGTGATCTGACGATCAATGCCATGGCCGAGGACGATCAACAGAATCTGACCGACCCTTACCACGGCCAGCGCGACCTCGAAGCGCGCATTCTGCGTCACGTTTCCCCTGCGTTTGCCGAAGATCCACTCAGGGTCCTGCGCGTTGCCCGCTTTGCTGCACGTTATGCGGCATTGGGTTTCACAGTCGCCCCTGAAACTCTGGAACTGATGCGCCAACTCAGCGAATCCGGGGAACTTGAAGCCCTGACTGCGGAACGCAGTTGGAAGGAAATCTCCCGAGCCCTGATGGAAAATCAGCCACAGGTGTTCATCGAAGTGCTGCGCGCCTGTGGCGCACTCAAGGTGTTGATGCCGGAGGTCGATGCGCTGTTTGGGGTGCCGCAACCGGAAGATCACCACCCGGAAATCGACACCGGCGTGCATACCCTCAGCGTGCTGCAGCAGGCAGCCCGGCACAAACAACCGCTGACAGTACGCTGGGCCTGCCTGCTACATGATCTGGGCAAGGGGCTGACGCCGGAAGAAGAATGGCCACGGCATATCGCCCACGAGTTCAAGGGACTAAAGCTGATCAAGGCCGTCAATGAACGCTTCAAGGCGCCGAGGGACTGCCAGGAACTGGCGCTTCTGGTGGGCGAATACCACACCCATGGCCATCGTGCCCTGGAGTTGAAACCATCGACTTTGCTGGAGCTGCTGCAAAGCTTCGACGTCTATCGTCGGCCGCAGCGCTTTGAGGAGTTCATCGCGGCGTGCGAGATGGATGCCCGTGGCCGCAAAGGGTTGGAAGATAGAAGTTATCCACAGGCGGATTACTTGCGCGGAGCAGCGAATGCTGCCCGGGGTGTCGCGGTTCAGCCGTTACTGGAGAAGGGGTTCAAAGGGCCGGAGCTGGGTGAGGCGATCAAACGGGAGCGGCTCAAGGCATTGAAGGCCTACAAAGAGGCCGCGTCCGCCTGAATTGAATCGCGGGCAACCCCGCTCCCCTCAAGAACAGTGCAAATACTGTGGGAGCGGGCTTGCCCGCGAATGCGTCAGCCGGATCAGATCAAATCAGAAGGCGTCAGCTGCTCACCACGCCACTCGAAAGCCACCGGCGCCAGCACCTGATCAATCTGCGCCTCACTCCACAGAGCTGCAAAGCTTTTTCCTACGCCAGGATGCACCCGATCCGGCGCAATCAGTGACAGCGGCCACAACACAAAGGCATTTTTCAGGATTTCGGCCCGCGGCAGAACCAGGCCATCGAAGTTACCCACCAGATCGCCAAATAGCAGCACATCGATATCCAGTGGCAAACCCTTGCGGTCCGGCGCGTAGCGACCGTTGTCGGCTTCGATGAATTTCAGCCGGCGATCCAGCTCCATCAGTGGCAGATCAGTGAAGGCCGAGACCACGAAATTGAAGAACGGCCCGCTCTTGATCCCCACCGGCTGGCTTTCGAAGACCGGCGAGCACTGGATATCCACCAGAAAGCCCGCCAGGGCATCCAGGCCGGCCTGCAAATGGGATTCGCGCTCGATATTGCTACCGAGCCCGAGGTACACATGAGTCAGCGACATCCGCGCTCGATCTCCACGCCCACGCCACCGGTAGCGGCAGGAACAGCACCTGGCTTGGTCAGCTTGAGGCGCATCCAGGTGATCTTGAACTCGCTCATCAACGTTTCGGTCAGACGCTCGGCGAAGGTCTCGACCAGCTGGAACTGCGCCTGCTCGGCAAAGGCCTGGATGCGGGACGAAACACTGGCGTAATCAAGCGCCAGGGTCAGATCGTCACCGGCCGCGGCCGGACGGTTATCCCAGGCGAAACTCAGATCAAGACGCAAGCACTGTCGGATGCCTCGCTCCCAGTCGTAGGCACCGATCACGGTGTCGACTTCCAGGCCCTCGATAAACACTCTGTCCAAGCACTTTTCTCCGCTACACGACAAGGGCGCATTGCGCCGTTAGAATCAGGGCGTCCTCGCCCGGAATAGTTAGCATGTTTTGGTTACTGGCGATCCTCGCCTACCTGCTCGGCTCTCTGTCCTTCGCCATTTTGCTCAGCCGCCTGACGGGTAACCCCGATCCGCGAATGAGTGGTTCGGGCAATGCCGGAGCCACCAACATGTTGCGCCTGGCCGGCAAGAAACTCGCCATCCTGACTTTACTGGGCGATCTCTGCAAAGGCCTGCTACCCGTGCTGATCGCCGGCATTGCAGGGCTTTCGCTGCAAGATCAGGCCTGGATCGGCGTTTGCGCGGTCATCGGCCATCTGTTCCCGCTGTACTTCCGTTTTCGCGGCGGCAAAGGTGTCGCCACCGCTGCCGGGATGCTGCTGGGCCTGTATCCACCCGCTGCCCTGCTGGCCGTCTGCACCTGGATGCTGACGTTCTACCTGACCCGCACCAGCTCGCTGGCCGCCCTGATCGCCACGCCGCTGACCCTGCCCTTGCTGGCCTGGCAGGAACCGGCGGCACTGCTGCCCATGACGACGCTCACGGGACTGATCGTCTGGCGCCATCGCGGCAATCTACGCGACCTGTTCGCCGGGCGCGAACGGCATTTCTAGATGCCAGACGTGAGTGCCGCTCATGACAACGCCGACAACTGCTCCATCGGCCAGCGGGCCTGCACGCTGATCGCCAGGCTTTCCTGCTGACCGGCCTGCAAGCGCTGACAGCCGGCGAACGCGATCATGGCGCCGTTATCGGTGCAGAACTGTGGGCGAGCGTAGAAAACATTGCCTTTCATATCGCCAAGCATCTTTTCCAGGGAAGTGCGCAATGCCTTGTTGGCACTCACGCCCCCGGCGATCACCAGGCTCTTCATGCCGGCCGCCTTGAGGGCACGCTTGCACTTGATGGTCAAAGTCTCCACCACGGCCTGCTGGAACGCCAGCGCGATGTCGCAACGGGCTTGCTCGCTGTCGTCCCCGGCGCTCACGCACTGTTGCCAGGTGTTCAGCGCAAAGGTTTTCAAGCCGCTGAAGCTGAAGTCCAGGCCAGGGCGATCGCACATTGGACGCGGGAAGGTGAATCGCCCCGAAACCCCTTGTTCGGCCAGGCGAGCGATCTCCGGGCCGCCCGGATAGTTGAGGCCCATCATCTTGGCGGTCTTGTCGAAAGCTTCACCCGCGGCGTCATCCAGAGTCTCGCCCAGCAGTGTGTATTGACCGATGCCGTCGACCTGAACCAGTTGCGTATGGCCTCCCGACACCAACAAAGCGACGAACGGGAATTGCGGCGGTTGCGACTCCAGCATCGGCGCCAGCAAGTGGCCTTCCATATGGTGCACGCCCAGCGCCGGAATACCCCAGGCAAAGGCCAGCGCCTGGGCACAGGAAGCCCCCACCAACAATGCGCCGACCAGCCCGGGACCCGCGGTGTAGGCTATGGCGTCGATCTCGGTCGGGACACAGTCGGCTTCAGCCAACACCTGACGAATCAAGGGCAGCATGCGCTTGACGTGATCGCGCGAGGCCAGCTCCGGCACGACACCGCCATAGGCGCGGTGCAGGTCGATCTGACTGAACAGTGCGTCGGCCAGCAGACCGCGCTCACTGTCGTAAAGTGCGACGCCGGTTTCGTCGCAAGAAGTTTCTAATCCCAGTACTAGCATGGGTTTGCGCCTTGTTTAGGCTGAATTCGAAGGCGCGCATAATAGTCGTCGCGTGATGCCCCGACCAGCGGTTTTCGATCAGAGGCTTTGCATTCCGAGCCACGAGGGGTTAACATCCGCAACCCTTAAAAACCGACGTCTTCAAGTGCTCTTTTGCCGCGAGGATGTTGACCCCGGTAATGAATGAAGGTAGCTCTGGATGCCAGCCGTCAAAGTAAAAGAGAACGAACCCTTCGACGTAGCTCTGCGTCGTTTCAAGCGCTCCTGCGAAAAAGCCGGTGTACTGGCTGAAGTTCGTAGCCGCGAATTTTACGAGAAGCCAACTTCTGAGCGTAAGCGCAAAGCAGCTGCTGCTGTTAAGCGTCACGCCAAGAAAGTTCAGCGCGAACAGCGCCGCGCCGTTCGTCTGTACTAATACACAGACGATCGTAGCAAGCTTCTGCCAAGCCCGGCCCTCAGCCGGGCTTATGGCATTTGCGTAAAACGCTTGATGCTTCACCGTCGAAGCCGCAGATGCGACCGAGACAAATCTGCTTCACCGCGTCAGACCTGGCTCTATTGCCAGCGGTGCACGTCTTTTCTGACGGGCCTTCCAAGGCTACTGACGAGCACACCCACTGATTCCTCTCACGACGATCAGCCCAAGGCACCTTCTTGCGTGCCAAAAGATGAGCTATCCGAGACCGATGACCGGTCGCAGCCGGATTCAGCGAAACACTTTCAAATAGTCGAATACTGATAGGTATTAATGTCAGTGGATTTTCGGCAGATACACTTCCCGACAGCGATTACGCAGACGACACCGGTCGAGCCGCACATCTTGCGCGCCTCAAACAATGACCCGCGTTCGACCGCCCATCGTAAAGGGCTCCTTTCAGCGCAGACGACGAGAACGCCATGGCCGGGCTAATTCCCCAGAGCTTCATTGACGACCTTCTGAACCGCACCGACATCGTCGATGTGGTCAGCTCGCGCCTGCAATTGAAGAAAGCCGGCAAGAATCACACGGCCTGCTGCCCGTTTCACAAAGAGAAAACACCGTCTTTCAGCGTGAGCCCCGACAAGCAGTTCTACTACTGCTTCGGCTGCGGCGCTGGCGGCAACGCCCTCGGTTTCATCATGGACCACGACAACCTGGACTTTCCCCAGGCTGTCGAAGAACTGGCCAAAGCCGCTGGCATGGAAATCCCCCGCGAAGAAAGTGGCCGCCGGCAAAAACCGCGGCAGCCGACTGATTCGCCGCTGTACCCGCTGCTCACAGCCGCCGCCGACTTCTACCGCCAAGCCCTGAAAAGCCATCCGGCGCGCAAGGCCGCCGTGGATTATTTGAAGGGTCGTGGTTTGACGGGTGAAATCGCCCGGGACTTCGGCCTCGGCTTCGCCCCACCGGGCTGGGACAACCTGTTCAAACACTTGAGCAGCGACACCCTGCAGCAAAAAGCCATGATCGATGCCGGCCTGCTGATCGAGAACGCCGAAACCGGCAAACGCTATGACCGCTTCCGCGATCGCGTGATGTTTCCGATTCGCGACAGCCGCGGCCGCATCATCGCCTTTGGCGGCCGAGTACTGGGCGACGACAAGCCCAAGTACCTGAACTCCCCTGAAACCCCGGTATTCCACAAGGGCCAGGAACTCTACGGCCTGTTTGAGGCACGCAAGAACAACCGCAACCTCGATGAAATCATCGTCGTCGAAGGCTACATGGACGTTATTGCCCTGGCCCAGCAAGGCCTGCGCAATGCCGTCGCGACCCTGGGCACCGCCACAAGCGAAGAACACCTGAAGCGATTGTTCCGCGTCGTGCCCAACGTATTGTTCTGCTTCGACGGCGATCAGGCTGGCCGTAATGCCGCCTGGCGAGCCCTGGAAGCGACCCTGTCGAGCCTGCAGGATGGCCGCCGCGCGCGCTTCCTGTTCCTGCCCGAAGGCGAGGACCCGGACACGCTGATCCGCTCCGAAGGCACCGACGCCTTCCGCGCGCGAATCAATCAGCATGCACAGCCGCTGGCCGATTATTTCTTCCAGCAACTGACCGAAGAAGCCGACCCTCGCTCCCTCGAGGGCAAGGCCCACATGGCAACCCTCGCTGCACCGTTGATCGACAAGGTACCAGGGGCCAACCTGCGCGCCCTGATGCGCCAGCGCCTGATGGAAATCACGGGGTTGAGCGGTGAGGCCGTCAGCCAGCTGGTGCACAGCGCGCCCCAGGATGCGCCGCCAGCCTATGACCCAGGCATGGATTATGACGCCATGCCGGATTACTCCGACTTCCACCAGCCTCAGGAGGCTTACGCGCCCCAGCAGGAATGGACGCCCAAGAAACCGGGTGCCGGCGGCAAGAAATGGGAAAAGAAACCCTGGAGCAAAAACGGTAAGCGCGGTGATCGAGATGAATCCTATGCCCCACGCACGCCCGTAGCGGTAGAAGCACCGACGCTGATTGCCCTGCGTACGCTGATCCACTACCCGAAACTGGCCGGCAAGGTCGAGAGCGCCGATCATTTTGCCAACGAGAGCAACACCTACGCTCAGGTACTGATCGCCCTGATCGAGGCGGTCCAGAAAAATCCTAAGCTAAACTCAATTCAGTTGATGGCTCGCTGGCATGGCACAGAGCAAGGACGCCTGTTGAAAGCACTCGCAGAAAAAGAGTGGTTAATTGACGGCGACAACCTTGAACAGCAGTTTTTAGACACCATTACTAGGTTATCCGCGAGCCAACATACGCAGACCCTCGACGAACTCATCAAGAAAGCAAGGCAGCCGGGTTTATCGGCTGAAGAGCAATCCCAGATAGCAAAACAGATGCGAGACCTCTTAAAACAGAATGTTTCCGCATCAAACCCGACCTCAACTGGCGCGTGAGGTCATAGCTCAGGTATAATCCTCGGCTTGTTTTTTGCCCGCCAAGACCTTCAGTGGATAGGGTGTTATGTCCGGAAAAGCGCAACAGCAGTCTCGTATTATCGATTTGATCAAACTGGGTCGTGAGCAGGGTTACCTGACTTACGCCGAGGTCAATGACCACCTGCCCGAGGATATTTCAGATCCGGAGCAGGTGGAAGACATCATCCGCATGATTAACGACATGGGGATCCCCGTACACGAGGTTGCTCCGGATGCGGACGCCCTTATGCTGGCCGACGCCGATACCGACGAGGCCGCTGCGGAAGAAGCAGCCGCTGCGCTGGCAGCGGTCGAGACCGATATCGGCCGCACCACTGACCCGGTGCGCATGTACATGCGCGAAATGGGTACAGTGGAGCTTCTGACTCGTGAAGGCGAAATTGAAATCGCCAAGCGTATCGAAGAAGGCATCCGTGAAGTGATGAGCGCGATCGCGCACTTCCCTGGCACGGTTGAGCACATCCTCTCCGAGTACACTCGCGTCACCACCGAAGGCGGCCGCCTGTCCGACGTTCTGAGCGGTTACATCGACCCGGACGACGGCATTGCGCCACCTCCGGCCGAAGTACCTCCGCCGATCGACGAGAAGGCCGCAAAAGCGGACGACTCCGACGACGACGAAGACGCTGAAAGCTCGGATGACGAGGAAGAAGCCGAAAGCGGTCCGGATCCGATCATCGCTGCACAACGCTTTGGCGCTGTGGCCGATCAGATGGACATCACCCGCAAGGCCCTGAAAAAGCACGGTCGTCACAACAAGGCCGCAATTGCCGAGTTGCTGGCCCTGGCCGAGCTGTTCATGCCGATCAAACTGGTGCCGAAGCAGTACGAAGGCCTGGTTGAGCGTGTACGCAGTGCCCTGGATCGTCTGCGCCAGCAAGAGCGCGCAATCATGCAGCTCTGCGTTCGTGATGCACGTATGCCGCGTGCCGATTTCCTGCGCCAGTTCCCGGGCAATGAAATCGACGAAAGCTGGACCGACGCACTAGCCAAAGGCAAGAGCAAATACGCTGAAGCCATTGCCCGCCTGCAACCGGACATCGTTCGTTGCCAGCAGAAGCTGACCGCGCTGGAAGCCGAAACCGGCCTGACCATCGCCGAGATCAAGGACATCAACCGTCGCATGTCGATCGGTGAGGCCAAGGCCCGCCGCGCGAAGAAAGAGATGGTGGAAGCGAACTTGCGTCTGGTGATCTCCATCGCCAAGAAGTACACCAACCGTGGCCTGCAATTCCTCGACCTGATCCAGGAAGGCAACATCGGCTTGATGAAAGCGGTAGACAAGTTCGAATACCGTCGCGGCTACAAGTTCTCGACTTATGCCACCTGGTGGATCCGTCAGGCGATCACTCGCTCGATCGCCGACCAGGCCCGCACCATCCGTATTCCGGTGCACATGATCGAGACCATCAACAAGCTCAACCGTATTTCCCGCCAGATGTTGCAGGAAATGGGTCGCGAACCGACGCCGGAAGAACTGGGCGAACGCATGGAAATGCCTGAGGACAAGATCCGCAAGGTATTGAAGATCGCCAAAGAGCCGATCTCCATGGAAACCCCGATCGGCGATGACGAAGACTCCCATCTGGGCGACTTCATCGAAGACTCGACCATGCAGTCGCCAATCGATGTTGCGACCGTTGAGAGCCTCAAGGAAGCGACTCGCGAAGTACTGTCCGGCCTCACCGCTCGTGAAGCCAAGGTACTGCGCATGCGCTTCGGTATCGACATGAATACCGACCACACGCTTGAAGAGGTGGGTAAACAGTTCGACGTGACCCGTGAGCGGATTCGTCAGATCGAAGCCAAGGCACTGCGCAAGCTGCGCCACCCGACGAGAAGCGAGCATTTGCGCTCCTTCCTCGACGAGTAATCACAAAACCCCCGGCCCAGGCCGGGGGTTTTGTTTTGTGAAGATTAAATCCCCCCGCCCTACCCCCCCGCCGATTTGCCCGTCTACACTCGAAACAATCCCCGTGCCATAACGAGACCGTAATGCCCAGACTGTCGACTGTGCTTTTTTTACTGTCGCTGATGACCTGGACCGCAACGGCTGGCGCACTGACTCTGACCGACGAAGAACGTAGCTGGCTGGCGGCCCACCCGGACTTGCGCCTGGGTGTAGATGCGTCCTGGCCACCCTTTGAGTTTCGTGACGATCATGGGCGTTACCAGGGCCTTGCAGCAGACTATATCGACCTGATCCGCCAGCGATTGGCGGTGAAACTCACCCCCATAGAACCGGTCAGTTGGACGGTCGTGCTGGATCAGGCCAAACAAGGCAAGCTGGACCTCTTGCCGGGCATCATGTCGACTCCGGAACGCCAGGCTTTCCTGTCGTTCACCCGCCCCTACCTGGATTTCCCGATTGTTATCCTGGCCCACGTCGGCGGCCCTCAACCGCGCAAGATCGAGGAGCTGTACGGCCTGAAGATTGCAGTGGTGGAAAACTATGCCCCCCACGAGCTGCTGCGCACCCACAATCCCGACCTGAATTTGGTGGCCATGCCCAATGTCAGCTCGGCCCTACAGGCACTGGCCACTGATGAAGTGGACGCCGTGGTGGGGGATCTGGCTTCCAGCGTCTGGAGCCTGCGCCAGCTCAAGCTGGATGGCCTCTACGTGAGCGGCGAGACGCCTTATCGCTATCAGTTGGCTATGGGCGTGCCACGGGACAACAAAATACTGGTCGGCATCCTGGATAAAGTCCTCGCGGACATGACTCCGGCAGAAATCAGCTCCATTCAGGAGCATTGGGTCGGTAACGTCCTCGATCATCGAACCTTCTGGTCCGACCTGGTGGTCTATGGCCTGCCGGGATTACTGCTGCTGGTCACCGTTCTGGCAGGCGTTATCCGGGTCAATCGCCGACTGAGTTCGGAAATCGCCCGTCGAGTTGACCTGGAGCAGGAACTTCGCAGTAGCGAGTATCACTACCGCGGCCTGGTGGAGAGTCTGTCGGCCATCGCCTGGGAAGCGCGAATGAGCGACTTCACCTACAGCTATGTTTCGCCGCACGCCGAGGATCTTCTCGGTTACCCCCTCTCTCACTGGCTGATTCCGGGCTTCTGGCGCAACATCATTCACCCCGCGGACCTCACCCGTGCGCAGAGCTTCTGCGATCACGAGGTACTGGCCGGGCGCGATCACAGCCTCGATTACCGGGTAATCACCGCCGACGGTCGTTGCTTGTGGGTTCGCGATATCGTCAGCCTGATCGAGCACGGCCACGAACCGGTGATGCGCGGGCTGATGATCGACATCAGCGAAGCCAAGCGCACCGAAGAAGCGCTGCGGCTGTCGGAACAGAAGTTTGCCTCGGTGTTCCAGCAATGCCCGGACATACTGGTGATCGCCCGGCTCTCCGACGGCTGCCTGCTGGAAGTCAACGAAGCGTTCGAGGAACAGATCGGCCTCAAGGCCGAAGACGTCATCGGCCTGACCGCCACCGACCTCAACATCTGGGGTATTCCCGGCGTCGGACCAGGCCTGTTGCAGCGTCTGCAGGCCGGCAGCATCCGCAACCTGGAGATGCCCTTTCGCCGCAGCAACGGCCAGGTGTTTACCGGCCTGATCTCGGCCGAACCCTTCGATCTCGATACCACCCCGGCCCTGGTCGTGGTGGTGCGCGACATCACTCAGCTCAAGGAAACCCAGCAGCAACTGCAAACCTCCGAAGAAAAATTCGCCAAGGCCTTCCACGCCTCTCCGGATGGCTTGCTGCTGTCGCGCCAGAGCGATGGCTTGCTGCTGGAGGTCAATGAAGGTTTCAGCCGCATCACCGGGTTCAACAGCGCGATGTCGGTGGATCGCTCGGCGCTGGACTTGGGGATATGGGTCAACCTTAACGAACGCAAGCAGATGCTCGACCTGTTGCACCGCGACGGTTTCGTGCGCGATTTCAGCTGCCACATCCGCCGCAGCGACGGGCAGATCCGCCTCTGCGAGGTATCCAGTCGCCCGCTACCGATCGGCGATGAAGACTGCATGCTGACAATTGCCCGGGACATTACCGAGCGCCACCTGATGCAGGAAAAACTGCAACAGGCCGCCACGGTATTCGAAAGCACCGCTGAAGGCGTGTTGATCACCGATACCCAGCAGCACATCAGCGCGGTCAACCGCGCCTTTACCGAGATCACCGGCTACAGCGAAAGCGAAGCGTTGGGTCATACGCCGCGCCTCTTGGCCTCGGGCCTGCATGACAGCGCGTTCTACGCCGCGATGTGGCATCAACTGACCGCCGAAGGGCACTGGCAGGGCGAGATCTCCAACCGACGCAAGAATGGCGAGCTCTACCCCAGCTGGCTGACCATCAGCGCCGTGCGTAACCGGGACAAGTTCATCACCCACTTTGTCGCCGTGTTCGCAGACATTTCCAGCCTCAAGCACGCCCAGGCCAAACTCGACTACCAGGCGCACCACGACCCGCTCACCGGCCTGCCCAACCGCACGCTGTTCGAAAGCCGTTTGCAGACCGCGCTCAACACCCAGCGAGAAAACGGCGGCCAGGGCGCGGTGCTGTTCCTCGATCTGGACCGTTTCAAACACATCAACGACAGCCTCGGCCACCCTGTTGGCGACCTGCTACTCAAGGGCATTGCCGTGCGCCTCAAGGAACAGCTGCGCGACATCGACACCGTGGCGCGGCTGGGCGGAGATGAATTCATCATCCTGCTGCCCGGTCTGCAACAGCCCAGCGATGCCGATAACATCGCCAACAAGCTGCTCAACTGCTTCACCGCACCGTTCCAGGCCGGTGAACACGAATTCTTCATCAGCTCCAGTATTGGTACCAGCCTGTATCCACAGGACGGCAGCGATGTGGCCACGCTGATCAAAAACGCCGACGCGGCGATGTACCGCTCCAAAGCCAAGGGCCGTAACCGGGTCGAAAGCTATACCTGCGACCTCACCGCCCAAGCCAGCGAACGCGTGGCGTTGGAGCATGAGTTACGCCGCGCCATCGAACGCAACGAATTGCACCTGTACTACCAACCGAAGATCAGCCTCGACGACTACCGCCTGGTTGGCGCAGAAGCGCTGATCCGCTGGCGCCACCCGACCTTTGGCGACGTGCCACCGGAGCACTTCATATCCCTGGCCGAAGAAAACGGCATGATCCTGCAGATCGGCGACTGGGTACTGGAGACCGCCTGCCGACAACTGCACGAATGGAACAAGAGCTACGTGGGACTGGGCCCGCTGTCGGTCAACCTGGCCGGCGCCCAGCTGCGTCAGCCGAACCTGCTCGGCCGCATCGAACAATTGCTCAAGGACTACCGCCTCAAGCCCGGCCTGCTGCAACTGGAAATCACTGAAAACTTCATCATGAGCCAGGCCGAAGAAGCGCTGACGGTACTGCATCAGCTCAAGCACCTGGGTGTACAGCTGGCGATCGACGATTTCGGCACCGGCTACTCGTCCTTGAGCTACCTCAAGCGCCTGCCGCTGGACATCCTCAAGATCGACCAATCGTTCGTACGCGGCCTGCCGGATGACCCCCACGACGTCGCCATCGTGCGCGCCATCATCGCACTTGGCCGAAGCATGCAATTCACCGTGATTGCCGAAGGCGTCGAAACCCAGGCGCAGCAGCAATTCCTGGCCTACGAGGGCTGCGAGCAGATCCAGGGCTACATCGTCAGCCTGCCCCTGCCCCCGGACGAGTTCGCCGCGACGTTTCTTCGTACAGCCGTATTGGATTTTTCGGATAGCACAGCCGCGAAACCGTCGTTATAATCCGCGACCTACTGGGGCCTATAGCTCAGTTGGTTAGAGCAGAGGACTCATAATCCTTTGGTCCACGGTTCAAGTCCGTGTGGGCCCACCAAACAAGAAAGCCGCGCAATGCGCGGCTTTTTCGTGTCTGGCTGCTCAGTTGGCAAAGTTCTCGATCTTTACCTGCCCCTCGGGGAAGGTTGCGATGATTTCCAGTTCACCGCCCATAGCGCGGATGTAATTGCGCAACGTGCTGATGTACATGTCGGTACGCCGCTCCATCTTGGAGATTGCTGCCTGGTTGACATGCAGCGTCTTGGCCAGCGTGTCCTGACTCAATGCCTGAGCCTGGCGCAACTCGTGCAACGGCATTTCGGCTCGCAGTTTTTTGTGTAGTGCGTCGACGCGCACTTGAGACTCTGGAGAGCGCTGTGCCACCAAATCAGCAAATTTCTTAGCCATTGTCTTTGCCCTCTTTTTTCAATGTTTCCAAGTGCTCGTCGTATAGACGCTCAGCCAAAGGTACATGCTCCAGATACCAACGATCCTGACCGGTTTTGTCACCCCCGATCAGCAGGATCGCGCATCGACGCGGATCAAAGGCATACAGCACACGGTAAGGCCTGCCAGTGTGTTGCACCCGCAACTCACGGAGGTTGCCATGCCGCGAGCCCTCGATATCGCTGGTGTATGGAAAACCCAAGTGCGGTCCTTCATCGCCCAGCAACATGACCGTAGCCTGAACCGAGTCCTGCTCAGCGTCGTCGAGGCGATTCCACCAGGTTTCAAACTCATCGGTATATTCAACGTCCCACTTCATACAAATATGCCACCAAAGGAATATAACCTCAAAGTAATAAATGTATGAGCTCCTATGGGTGACTGGCTACCCTGACCCTCTCAGCAATTGTTAGCGATGGTTTCCACGTCTAAGTCGCGCACAATCTGACCTCAATGAGCAAAGCGGAAATTGATGATGCGGTGAAGGCGCTGACGTGCCGGCCTGTTCGCCCGGCAAAGACAGCCGTAGGTAGCGGGTAGAACGGAGCGAGCCCTGAGGTTTCGGCGCTTTCAGTCTGCAGACTGGATATCTGACGATGCAATCACCTGCACCACCTGCAACCGCTCCAGCATCTCCCCCGTCATCACTACCTCATAGGTATCCGCCGGTCTGCCCCACTGCTCCACAAGGGCCATGCGTTCTACCAATGCCTTCCCGAGGTCGGTAATGGTCTCGGCCAGCGCTTCGACGATCTCTTGGGTTCGCAACCATAGCCGATCATTGATCGCCTTAAGCTCGGCCGTGATGCTGTCGCACGCCGCCGGATCCGTATCGGGATAGGTCAAGTTGCGCAGCAACTGCCGCAACTCCCGGATCTTTGCGTCATCCCGCTCCGCGCCAAACGCACCATTGAGGATGGCAACCGCTTTGGTTTTATCGACACGTTTTTCCCGTGTCTGCGCTGAAGGCAATGTCTGCGCCATGGCGCCCGCGAAGAGGACCATCATTCGGGCTTCCAGGTATTGCTTCATGGCTTGCATCGACGAAATGGGCCGCACCAGACTGATGGAGGCGCCCCCTTTGTGGCGCAGGTCCATGGTCACTGTCAGGGTCACGCCCCCCGTTTCAAAACCCAGCGCCCGCGCCACAACGTAGTGCCCCATTTCGTGCTGGGCAATCTGCAAGGCATGGTCCCGTACAGCGGGAAGCATCTTCTTGGTTTCCATCGCGTCGGCTCTCCATTCGACTACGAGTGACTGTAGCTCTGCAGAATTCTCACACAGAAAAAAGCCGCGCAATCGCGCGGCTTTTTCTTACCTGCATTTCAGCCCTTACTTGGGCAATGCGTAGGCAATTACATAGTCCCCACGATCCGTCGACTGACGCGCACCACCCACCGCCAGCAGGATGTACTGCTTGCCGGTTTTCGGTGACACGTAGGTCATCGGCCCGGACTGGCTGCCCACTGGCAAACGCGATTTCCAGATCTCGTTGCCGTTGCCGGTATCAAAGGCGCGCAGGTAGAAGTCCTGGGTGCCGGCAAAGAACAGCAGGCCCGACTGGGTGGCCAGGGATGCGCCGAGGGTCGGCATGCCGATCGGGATCGGCAGGTGCATGCGGATGCCCAGCGGGCCGGTGTCCTGCACGGTGCCGACCGGGACTTGCCACATCAGTTTGTGGGTCTTGAGGTCGATGGCGGACATGGTGCCGAACGGTGGTTTCTGGCACGGAATGCCGACCGCCGAGAGGAAGCGTTCGCGCATGGCGCCAAACGGCGTGCCTTCCTGCGGTACTACGCCCATTTCGATGCCGCTGGCCCCGGCGCCGATCTTATCCCGCGGGATCATGTAGTTGGCCAGGCCCAGGCGCATGTCGTTGACGAACATGTAGTTGCTGTTCGGATCAACCGAGACGCTGCCCCAGTTCATGCCACCCAGAGAACCCGGGAATTGCAGGGCGCGGTCCATGCCCGGCGGGGTGTAGACGCCTTCGTGGCGCATGCCTTTGAACTGGATGCGGCACATCAGTTGGTCGAACGGGGTGGCGCCCCACATGTCGGACTCGGTCAGGGTTTTGTTGCCGATGGACGGCATGTCTACCGAGAACGGCTGAGTCGGCGAGTAGCGTTCGCCAGGCACATGGCCTTGCGGCACCGGGCGCTCTTCAACGCGAGCAATGGGCACGCCGGTTTCGCGGTTGAGCAGGAAGATCTCG
Source organism: Pseudomonas putida (assembly GCF_050989985.1). Classification (GTDB taxonomy): domain Bacteria; phylum Pseudomonadota; class Gammaproteobacteria; order Pseudomonadales; family Pseudomonadaceae; genus Aquipseudomonas; species Aquipseudomonas putida_AI. Next base: position 517,534 of record NZ_CP158815.1, on the reverse strand, counting down.
CCCTGCTTGGTGACTTGCGCCAGCGCGGGTTGCATGCCGCCCTTGTCGTCCGGCACGTCGTACAGCAGCGGTTGCGCCGGCAAGTCGAAGTCCCACAGATCGTGGTGCGTGGTCTGGAAGTGCCAGCGCACCTGACCGGTTTTCACATCCAGGGCGACGATGGAGGAGTTCCACTTGTCATCGAATTCAGTGCGCTGACCACCGAAGAAATCCGGGGTGGCGTTGCCAGTCGGCAGATAGACCAGACCCAGTTTGGCGTCGTAGGACATGGCCGACCACACGTTCGGCGTACCCCGGGTATAAGTCTCACCGGCCGGAGGACGTTTGGTGGTGTTCGGGTTACCCGGATCCCACGCCCAGACCAGTTCGCCGCTGCGCACGTCGTAGGCACGCACCACACCCGGCGGTTCGCCGGTGGAGTAGTTATCGGCCACTCGTCCGCCAACGATCACTACGTCGCCAGCGACCAGTGGCGTTGAGGTTTGCTGGTAGTAACCGGGCTTCACTTCACCCATGTCGGTGGTCAGATCGACGGTGCCCTGGTTGCCGAAGTCTTCACAATGCTTGCCGGTTTCGGCATTGATGGCGATCAGACGCGCATCACCTGTCGGCAGAAACAGACGTTTCGCACAGGCTGTTGGCTGATTGTCCGAAGACACCGGAGTCTCGGAGTAGCCCAGGCCACGGCAGCGCTGCCAGTTGGGCGCAGTGCCTTGTGGGTCGAACTTCCAGCGCTGGGCACCGGTGTCGGCGTCGAGGGCGAAAACTTTGCCGTAGGCGGTGCAGGTGTAGACCGTATCGCCGATTTGCAGCGGGGTGTTCTGGTCTTCGGCGCCAGCGCCGGTGCTTTGCGGGATATCACCGGTGCGGAAGGTCCAGGCGACCTGCAATTTGTCGATGTTGCCCTTGTTGATCTGGTCCAGAGCGGCAAAGCGATTGCCGGCGGTGGTATTGCCCCAGTGCGCCCAGTCTTTCTGCTCGGTACCCGGGGTAACCGGTGTGACTGCAGGTTCGCTGGAGGCCTTGACCACGTGGGTCGGCACGAACATGTAGGCCATCGTTGCGACGACGCCGAGGCCGAGAACACCTGCCAGGCCGTAGGCGCCACGACCCGCCGTCGCGCCCGAAGCGCGAACCAGTGTCGGGTAGATCAACGCAACCACCAGGCCGATTACGGCGAACGTCAGTACCCGCGAAACCAGCGGCCAATACTCCAGGCCGGCATCCCACACGGCCCAGATCGCAGTCAGGATCAACGCCACGCCGTACAGCCATGCGCCCAGCGGCTTGCGCCGAGCGATCAGCAGACCGGAGGCCAGCATCGCCAGGCCCATCAACAGGAAGTACCAGCTGCCGCCCAAGGTGATCAGATAACCACCGCCGCCGGCCAAGCCGAGCCCGATCAACGCGATCAGGACACCCAGCCCTACCAGCAACCATTTGCTGCCGGCGGCAGCCCCAGAATTGTTCATGTCGGTATTTATCCCCATTTGTGACAAGCACGGAATAATGTACTACCTAGTTACTTATGGCAAATTGTCGCAGCCGAAAATGGCACGAACGGTCATCAATTCAGATGAAACATCCGCTGTGCGGGATGTGCCTGTAACATGCTCATCCACCGATCCGTGCCGCTGGAGACGCCCCTTTGCCTGACACTCGCCCGCCCGTTCTCGACGAAATCGACCGCCAGTTGATTGCCGCCTTGCAGATCAATGCCCGTGAAAGCGTGGCCATGCTCGCCCGGCAACTGGGCATTGCCCGCACCACCGTGACATCGCGTCTGGCGCGGCTGGAGAAAGCCAAAGTGATCACCGGCTACGGCGTGCGCCTGGGTCAGCGGGTGGTGGATGGTGGGTTGCAGGCGTATGTGGGGATCACCGTGCAGCCGCGCTCCGGCAAGGAAGTGTTGCGTCGACTGAGCGCCATGGCACAGGTGCAGCAGTTGTGCGCGGTAAGTGGCGAATTTGATTATGTGGCGTGGCTGCGTACGGACTCGCCGGAGCAACTGGACCAGTTACTGGATCAAATTGGCAGTGTGGATGGGGTGGAGAAAACCACGACGTCCATCATCCTGAGCAGCAAGATTGATCGGGGGCAGCCGGTTTGAGTTTTCAATCCGGCAGTAGCGGGTGCCTGAACTGACGCCATCGCGAGCAGGCTCGCTCCCACGGGGGTTTCATTGTCAGTTTGCATAGCAAACTCGTCATATTGATCTATTTAACTGCAAAACGACGACACTTTGCGTCTTATTAACGTATTCCACGCTCTCTAGAATGGCTCGCATCTTTTCCTATACTCAGACGCGCCCCCCGCGTCCGGATACCAGTAAGGTCAGCCATGAACAAGAACAATCGCCACCCTGCAGACGGTAAAAAACCAGTCACCATTTTCGGCCCGGACTTTCCTTTCGCTTTCGACGACTGGATCGAACACCCGGCCGGCCTGGGCAGCATTCCCGAGCACAATCACGGTGCCGAAGTGGCGATTGTCGGTGCCGGTATCGCCGGCCTGGTGGCGGCTTACGAACTGATGAAACTTGGCCTGAAGCCCGTCGTGTATGAGGCTTCGAAGCTGGGTGGTCGTCTGCGTTCCCAAGCGTTCAACGGCACTGATGGCATCGTCGCCGAGCTGGGTGGCATGCGTTTTCCGGTGTCGTCCACCGCGTTCTATCACTACGTTGACAAGCTGGGCCTGGAAACCAAGCCCTTCCCGAACCCGCTGACGCCGGCTTCCGGCAGCACCGTTATCGACCTGGAAGGTAAAACCCATTACGCACAGAAACTGGCGGATCTTCCTGCACTGTTCCAGGAAGTGGCTGACGCCTGGGCCGACGCCCTGGAAGCCGGCTCGCAGTTCTCCGACATCCAGCAAGCGATCCGCGACCGCGACGTACCGCGCCTCAAGGAACTGTGGAACACCCTCGTGCCACTGTGGGACGACCGCACTTTCTATGACTTCGTCGCTACGTCCAAGGCCTTCGCCAAACTGTCGTTCCATCACCGCGAAGTGTTCGGCCAGGTCGGTTTCGGCACTGGTGGCTGGGACTCGGACTTCCCCAACTCGATGCTGGAAATCTTCCGCGTGGTGATGACCAACTGCGATGATCACCAACACCTGGTGGTCGGCGGTGTGGAACAAGTGCCACAAGGCATCTGGCGCCATGTGCCGGAGCGCTGCGTGCATTGGCCAGAAGGCACCAGCCTCAAGTCGCTGCACCGAGGCGCCCCGCGCTCCGGCGTGAAAAAAATCGCCCACGCACCGGGCGGCCGTTTTGCGGTCACCGACAACAATGGCGACACCCGCGAATACGCCGCTGTGCTCACCACCTGCCAGAGTTGGCTGCTGACCACCCAGATCGAATGCGAAGAAACCCTGTTCTCGCAAAAGATGTGGATGGCCCTGGACCGTACCCGCTACATGCAGTCGTCGAAAACCTTCGTGATGGTCGACCGCCCGTTCTGGAAGGACAAGGACCCGGAAACCGGCCGCGACCTGATGAGCATGACCCTCACCGATCGCCTGACCCGCGGCACCTACCTGTTCGACAACGGTGACGACAAACCGGGGGTGATCTGCCTGTCGTACTCGTGGATGAGTGACGCGTTGAAAATGTTGCCGCATCCTGTGGAAAAACGCGTGAAGCTGGCGCTGGATGCGTTGAAGAAGATCTACCCGAAAGTCGATATCGCGGCGCGGATCATTGGCGATCCGATCACCGTGTCCTGGGAAGCCGACCCGCACTTCCTCGGTGCCTTCAAAGGCGCCCTGCCCGGTCACTACCGCTACAACCAGCGCATGTACGCTCACTTCATGCAGGACGACATGCCAGCCGAGCAGCGCGGGATTTTCATCGCCGGCGACGACGTTTCGTGGACGCCGGCCTGGGTCGAAGGTGCGGTGCAGACATCACTTAACGCGGTGTGGGGCATAATGAAACACTTCGGCGGAGCGACACATAAAGAGAACCCGGGCCCGGGTGATGTGTTCAAAGAGATAGGCCCGATCGCCCTGCCTGAGTAAGAGGAATCCCTGATGCGCGTAGCCCTTTACCAATGTCCACCGTTGCCACTGGACGTCGCCGGCAATCTGCAACGCCTGCAGCAGTTGGCGCAGGAAGCCAAAGGCGCCGATCTGCTGGTGCTGCCGGAGATGTTCCTGACCGGTTACAACATCGGCCTGGACGCCGTCAGCGTGCTGGCGGAAGTGCACAACGGTGAGTCGGCACAGCAGGTCGCGCGCATCGCCCGGTCCACCGGGATCGCCATCCTGTATGGCTATCCCGAACGCACCGAGGACGGACAGATCTACAACGCCGTGCAGTTGATCGACGCCCAGGGTGAGCGCGTCTGCAATTACCGCAAGACGCACCTGTTCGGCGACCTCGACCGCTCGATGTTCAGCCCCGGCACCAACGAATTTCCGGTCGTCGAACTCAACGGCTGGAAGCTCGGTTTCCTGATCTGCTACGACCTGGAATTCCCGGAAAACGCCCGGCGCCTGGCCATCGAAGGCGCCGAGCTGATCCTGGTGCCAACGGCAAACATGATCCCCTTTGATTTCATCGCCGACGTCACCGTGCGTTCCCGTGCCTTCGAAAACCAGTGTTACGTGGCCTATGCCAATTACTGCGGACAGGAAGGCGATATCCAGTACTGCGGCCGGAGCAGCATCGCCGCACCGGACGGCAGCCGCATCGCCCAGGCCGGCCTCGATGAAGCCTTGATTGTCGGTGAGCTGGATCGTCAATTGATGGACAAATCCCGCAGTGCCAATCGTTACCTGATCGACCGCCGTCCCGAGCTTTACGCCGCGCTGAACAAGCGCTAATCCGCTAGCATTGGCACTTCACTGTTCTGGAAGTGCCCATGCCTGCGCCCAATCCCCCTCGCCCACACACTGAAACCCTGGCCAACGGTCTGCGGGTGACACTGCGCCATGCGCCCGATCTGAAACGAGCCGCTGCAGCATTGCGGGTCGCCGCCGGTAGCCATGATGTTCCGTTGGCCTGGCCGGGACTGGCGCACTTTCTTGAGCATCTGCTGTTTCTGGGAACCGAGCGTTTTCCCGCGAATCAGGGGCTGATGGCCTACGTTCAAGGTCATGGCGGGCAATTGAACGCGCGGACCAGTGAGCGCAACACCGACTACTTCTTCGAATTGCCGACCCAGGCGTTCAGCGGCGGGCTGGAGCGTCTGTCGGACATGCTCGCCCATCCCCGTATGAATCCGGACGATCAGCAGCGGGAACGGGAAGTGCTGCACGCGGAATTTTTCGCCTGGTCGCAGGATGCGGCAGCCCAACAGCAGTTGGCGTTGTTCGGTGGGCTGTCCGACGCTCATCCACTGAGGGGTTTTCATGCTGGAAACCGCGACAGCCTGCCCGTGCAACAAGAGGAATTTCAGCAGGCGCTGAAGGGTTTCCATCAGCGGTTTTATCAGTCCGGGCAAATGACGCTGAGCCTGGCCGGTCCTCAACCGCTCGAAGAATTGAAGCTGCTGGCCCAGGCATTTGCCGATGCCATTCCCCAAGGCAGCCTGGTCCCGCAACAAGCGCCTGCGCCTTTGATGAGCAGTGCGCAGAAAAGTTATCAACAGCTGAACGAGCGCCGCCTGGACCTGTTGTTCGCGCTCGAAGCGCTGCCCGACTCAGCCTCTGAAGCGTTGGCGTTCCTTTGCCATTGGCTGAATGCCGCGAAACCCGGCGGGCTGCTGGCCCGACTACGCAGCGAAGGTTTGGCCGACAGCCTCAAAGCGGCAGTCGTGTATGCATTCGGCGGACAGGCCCTGCTCCACGTTGAACTCACCCTGAACGCCAGCGGGCAACCCGTTGCGATTCGTGAGCATCTGCTGGATTGGCTGGGGTTCTTCGCCCGGCAAAACTGGAGCGATTTGCGCGACGAATATGCCGCCCTGCTCCAATGCCAGCAGCAAGTCAGCAGCGCATTGCAGCTGGCACGACTGGATTGCGAGCAACGGGAAACCGGGCTATCTGAACAGGGTGTGAGCGCCCTCAGGGTCATCCTGCAACAACTCGGTGCTGTGGATAACGTGACTGGCCAATGGCAGCTGCCGACGCCCAATCCTTTCTTGCGCACTGAAGCGCCAGCACCCAACGCGGCTTTGATTCGCGGCCAGACCAGCGCCCACCGTGGCCTGCGCACTTTCGCCCAGGATCGTTCCCGCAGCCGTCGCGAACGCTCGCCGATGCAATTCAGCCAGGCATTACCGGATAACCATGCCGAAGGGGCGTTGTATTTGCGCTGGCGTCTGGACTCGGCCCCGGAAGCCCGCCTCCAGTCACGACTGGAAAGCAGCCTGCAACCACTGTGCGAGGAAGCCTGGCAGGCGGGAGTGGAGGTTTCGTTCAGCGCTTCAGGCAACGAATGGCTACTGAAGATGACCGGCCTTCAGGAACCCATGTCCAGCGTGCTGGAACACGCGCTGAAAACGCTGACGAATCCTGACACCCAATTCCCACAAGATGCGCCTGCATTGATGCCGATCCGGCAACTGCTCAAGGCATTGCCGACCCACATGTTGCAGCGGACCGATGACTCATCTGACCCGCAGCAACTCTGGTCGAACGCGCGCTGGGACGGCCTGGGAATCGGCCTGTCGTCTCAGACCCAGGCGGCCATGGGCCTGGGTTTGAGCCGCATCCCCGGCACACCGGACAATCAATCGACACCACCTTCCATCCATGGGCAGCGACTCTGGAGCACCCTGGACACCGGTTCCAGCGAACACGCCCTGCTGCTGTTCTGTCCGTCAGCTTCCTGCGACATGTCTGACGAAGCCGCGTGGCGCCTGTTGGCCCACCTCTGTCAGACGCCGTTCTACCAGCGCCTGCGCGTGGAATTGCAACTGGGTTACGCAGTGTTCAGTTCCTTGCGCCAGATGCATGGACAAACCGCTCTGCTGTTCGGCGTGCAATCGCCGAACGTCCCACCATTGGATCTTTTGCAACACATCGAGCAATTTCTCAATGGGTTGCCGCAGATGATTCAAGGCATCGATGACGCCGACTTCCTGGCCCAACGCCAAGCCCTGGCCGATCAATTCGCCAGCAGCGCCTTGCCCTTCGCCCAGGCCGCCGAACTGCTATGGCAGGGCAAGCTGGCTGGCCACTCGTCGGATTATCTGGTGCAGCTGCCCGAGGCAATATCGACCATGGATCGCCCGGCGCTCATCGCCGCCGCCGGGCGCCTCATGCAAGCCGATGGCGGGTGGCGCTGTCTGTCCAGTGGGGCGTGCCCGGGTGCACCCTGGCAAACGGCACCATGACCGATACCGGAACCATCGTTAACCATTTAGAACATTTTGCGCCCCTTGCCCGAAATTTTGAGTAACATAGCTGCCTAACTATCTGAACATCTCCGGTTGGAGGTGGACTATATGTATAGGTCTCAACTGTCTCATCACCCCAAGGAGCGCTCCCATGGCCTGGACCAAACCTGCTTACACCGACCTGCGTATCGGCTTTGAAGTCACCATGTACTTCGCCAGCCGCTAATCTCTGCTTTGACAGGCATGCAGTTCAACGCCTCGGTGATCCCGAGGCGTTTTATTTTCAGCGTTGAGATGGAGCCTCCATGTTCGTCCAGATTCTAGGTTCCGCCGCCGGCGGCGGTTTCCCCCAATGGAACTGCAACTGCGTGAACTGCGCCGGTTTTCGCAACGGCAGCCTGCGTGCCAGGGCGCGGACCCAGTCGTCCATCGCAATTTCCGATGACGGTGTGAACTGGGTGCTGTGCAACACTTCCCCAGACATCCGCGCGCAACTCCAGAGCTTCGCCCCGATGCAACCGGGCCGCGCCCTGCGCGATACCGGCATCAGCGCGATCATCCTGATGGACAGCCAGATCGACCACACCACCGGCCTGCTCATGCTGCGCGAAGGTTGCCCGCATCAGGTCTGGTGCACCGACATGGTCCATGAGGATCTGAGCAGCGGTTTCCCGCTGTTCAACATGCTGACCCACTGGAACGGCGGCTTGAGCTGGAACCGCATCGAACTGGACCAGAGCTTCAGCATCCCGGCCTGCCCCAACCTGCGCCTTACCCCGCTGCCCTTGCGCAGCGCCGCGCCACCCTATTCGCCGCACCGCTTCGACCCGCATCCGGGCGACAACATCGGCCTGATCGTCGAGGACCTCAACACCGGCGGCAAGCTGTTCTATGCGCCGGGGCTGGGCAAGGTCGATGCGTCATTGCTGGAGATCATGGCCGGCTGCGATTGCCTGCTGGTGGACGGCACGCTGTGGGACGACGATGAAATGCAGCGCCGTGGCGTCGGCACCCGCACCGGCCGGGAGATGGGCCACCTGGCGCAGAACGGCCCCGGCGGCATGCTCGAAGTGCTGGAAAAACTGCCTCGCCAGCGCAAGGTGCTTATCCACATCAACAACACCAATCCGATTCTCGATGAGGATTCGCCGCAGCGAGCGGAGCTGGAACGGCGGCAGGTTGAAGTGGCGTATGACGGCATGAGTATCGTGCTGTAGCGGATGGCCCCATCGCTGGCAAGCCAGCTCCCACAAGGATCTGTGGCGTACACAAACCTGTGGGAGCGGCGGTGCGACGATTCGACTTGCCCGCGATGAGGCCCGAGCAGACACCCAGGAATCCACCGGTTGTACCCGGAGAAAAGTAATGACCAACACCCCAATGTCCCCCGTCGAATTCGAGGCCGCCCTGCGCGCCAAGGGCGCCTACTACCACATCCACCACCCGTACCACGTGGCGATGTACGAAGGCCGGGCGAGCCGCGAGCAGATCCAGGGCTGGGTCGCCAACCGCTTTTACTACCAGGTGAATATCCCGCTGAAAGACGCCGCGATTCTCGCCAACTGCCCCGACCGCGAGATCCGCCGCGAGTGGATTCAACGCCTGCTCGACCATGACGGCGCCCCCGGTGAGGACGGCGGCATCGAAGCCTGGCTGCGCCTGGGCCAGGCGGTCGGACTCGACCCGGATCAGTTGCGCTCGCAGGAACTGGTACTGCCTGGGGTGCGCTTCGCCGTCGACGCCTACGTCAACTTCGCCCGCCGCGCCAGTTGGCAGGAAGCCGCCAGCAGCTCGCTGACCGAACTGTTCGCACCGCAGATCCACCAGTCGCGCCTGGACAGCTGGCCGCAGCACTACCCATGGATCGACCCGGCCGGCTATGAGTACTTCCGCACGCGTCTGGGCCAGGCGCGGCGGGATGTCGAGCACGGTCTGGCGATTACGTTGCAGCACTACAGGACACGGGACGGCCAGGAGCGCATGCTGGAGATTCTCCAGTTCAAACTGGACATTCTCTGGAGCATGCTCGATGCCATGACCATGGCCTACGAACTCAATCGCCCGCCCTATCACAGCGTGACCGGGCAACGGGTCTGGCACAAAGGAATCACCCTATGAGTTTCGATCGCAGCAAGACCCCGAACTGGCGTCCCGGCTACCGCTTCCAGTACGAACCGGCACAAAAAGGCCACGTGCTGCTGTACCCGGAAGGCATGATCAAACTCAATGAAAGCGCCGCACTGATCGGCGGCCTGATCGATGGCCGGCGCGATGTCGCGGCGATCATCGCCGAACTCGACCAACAGTTCCCCGGCGTGCCGGAACTTGGTGACGACATCGAGCAATTCATGGAGGTCGCCCGTGCGCAGCACTGGATCGAACTTGCCTGAAATCGCGTCAGACAAGTTACCGCCCAAGCCTGAAATCGGCCTGCCGCTGTGGCTGCTGGCCGAGCTGACCTATCGCTGCCCGCTGCAATGCCCGTACTGCTCCAACCCGCTGGACTTCGCCACGCAAGGCCAGGAGTTGAGTACCGAGCAGTGGATCAAGGTATTTCGCGAAGCCCGGGAAATGGGCGCCGCGCAACTGGGCTTTTCCGGTGGCGAACCGCTGGTGCGCCAGGACCTCGCCGAGCTGATCGCCGAGGCGCGCAGGCTTGGGTTCTACACCAACCTGATCACCTCCGGCATCGGCCTGACCGAGCAGAAGATCAGCGACTTCAAGAAGGCGGGCCTGGACCACATCCAGATCAGTTTCCAGGCCAGCGACGAACAGGTGAACAACCTGCTCGCCGGCTCGAAAAAGGCCTTCGCACAGAAGCTGGAAATGGCCCGCGCGGTGAAGGCCCACGGCTACCCGATGGTGCTGAACTTCGTCACCCATCGGCACAACATCGACCAGATCGACCGGATCATCGAGCTGTGCATCGCCCTTGAAGCGGACTTCGTCGAGCTCGCCACCTGCCAGTTCTATGGTTGGGCCCAGCTCAACCGAGTCGGGCTTTTACCTACCCGAGAGCAATTGGTCCGCGCCGAACGCATCACCAACGAATACCGCGCCCGGCTCGAAGCCCAGGGGCACCCGTGCAAACTGATTTTCGTCACACCGGACTACTATGAAGAACGTCCGAAAGCCTGCATGAATGGCTGGGGCAGTATTTTTCTGACCGTGACGCCGGACGGAACCGCACTGCCCTGTCACGGCGCCCGACAGATGCCGGTGCAGTTTCCCAACGTGCGTGACCACAGCATGCAGCACATCTGGTACGACTCGTTCGGCTTCAACCGTTTCCGCGGTTACGACTGGATGCCCGAACCCTGTCGCTCCTGCGACGAAAAGGAAAAAGACTTCGGCGGCTGCCGCTGCCAAGCCTTCATGCTCACCGGTGACGCCAGCAACGCCGACCCGGTGTGCAGCAAGTCGCCCCATCACGACGTGATCCTCAAGGCTCGCGAAGAAGCCAGGCACGCCACCCAGTCCATCGAACAACTGGCCTTTCGCAATGAACGAAATTCACGCCTCATCGCCAAAAGCTGAACCCTTCAGTGCCGCCAGGGCCGTTGCTGCCGGCATCGATTTTGCCGAGTTGCAAGCAGGTCCCAAGGGCCTGTTCTGGAACGAGTATCGACCGGAGGACGCGGCCTGTCGTATCTGGCATTGGTGCGACGGTGCAGCGAGTTGTCTGACGCCGCTGGGCTACAGCGTGCGCAGTCGGGTGTACGAATATGGCGGTGGCGCGTTTTGTCTGACGGACGAGGGCGTGGTGTTCGTCAACGAAGCCGATCAGCAGCTCTATCGGCAATCGTTGAAAGGCGAAACACCCGAAGTGCTGACAACCGGTGTGTGCCGCTACGGCGACTTGCAGTTCAGCAATGGCCAGGTGCTGGCGGTTGAAGAAAACCGCGACCGGCATCGCCTGGTGGCGATCGACCTGGCTGACGGCAAGCGCCATCTGCTGGTCGAAGGCGCCGATTTCTACGCCGCCCCGACCCTCAGTCCGGACTCGCGACGCCTGGCCTGGATCGAGTGGACTCGCCCGGATCAACCCTGGACCGCGACCCGCTTGATGGTTGCCGAACGTCAGGACGATGGCAGCTTCGGTGCGGCTCGCTGCGTGGCCGGCGATAAAGCGCAGGAGTCGCTGCAACAACCACGCTTTGACAGCAGCGGCCAGCTGTTTTGCCTGACCGATCGTGACGGCTACTGGCAGCCCTGGATGGAATCGGCAAACGGCCTGATCCCGTTACCGAGCGCGGCGGCCGATCATGGCCCGGCGCCCTGGCAACTCGGTGGCTGCACCTGGCTGCCGCTGAGCGAAAACCGCTATCTGGCGACTTGGACCGAAGACGGTTTTGGTCGATTGGGTATCTGTGGCACCCGCTGTGAAGAATTCACCGGTGACTACAGCCGCTTCCGCAGCCTCGCCCTGGATGAGCGATTTATTTACTGCATTGCGGCATCACCGATCAGTTCCCCGGCGGTGATCGCCATCGACCGCCACACCTGTGAGACCAAGGTACTGGCCGGTGGTAACGCACCGCTCCCCGCTGAACAGATCAGCCGCCCGCAAACCCTGCGCTATCCAAGCGGTGCGGGTGAGGCCCACGGATTCTTCTACCCGGCAATGACCGGCGAAGCGAAACCGCCGCTGGTGGTGTTCATCCACGGTGGCCCGACTTCGGCGTGCTATCCGATGCTCGACCCGCGCATCCAGTACTGGGCACAGCGAGGGTTCGCCGTCGCCGATCTCAACTACCGTGGCAGCAGTGGCTATGGCCGCGACTATCGTCAGGCTTTGCATTTGAGTTGGGGAGACGTCGATGTCGAAGACGCTTGCGCGGCGGTCAGGCATCTGGCCGAACGCGGCCTGATCGATGGCGACAAGGCCTTCATTCGCGGCGGCAGCGCCGGTGGCTACACCACGCTGTGCGCGCTGGCTTTCCACAATGTATTCCGTGCTGGCGCCAGCCTCTATGGCGTGAGCGATCCCATTGCACTGGGCCACGCCACCCACAAGTTCGAGAGCGATTACCTCGACTGGCTGATCGGCGATCCCGTACGCGACGCGCAACGCTACGCCGCACGCACGCCCTTGCTGCATGCGGGCAACATTCGCGTGCCGGTGATCTTCTTTCAGGGGGAACTGGACGCCGTGGTCGTGCCACAGCAAACCCGCGATATGGTCGAGGCATTGCAGAACAAAGGCATTCTGGTCGAGGCGCATTACTACGCGCTGGAACGCCACGGCTTCCGCCAGGCAGGCAACCAGGCCCATGCGCTGGAGCAGGAATGGTTGTTTTATCGGCGGGTGATGGATCAGGGGAACTGATGTCGCAAGTTGCGGCGCGCCCATCGCGAGCAGGCTCGCTCCCACATTTGATCCCTGTTGTGCACGCATGTTGTGCTCACCGAAGATCGAGTGTGGGAGCGAGCCTGCTCGCGAAAGCGATCTATCCGACGCAGCCGAACTCAACGCTTGGCGATGATATACACCGCATGCACGATCCCCGGGATGTAGCCGCACAACGTCAAAAGAATATTCAGCCAGAACGCCCCGCCAAATCCCACTTGCAGAAACACACCCAACGGCGGCAACAGAATGGCGATGATGATGCGAATGAAATCCATGGGCTCAGCTCCTGATTGAAGTCGGCTCGGGCGAGCCATAAGCAATCGACCTGTGCTGCAGGTCAGGGTTCAGCCAAATCAGTCAGGCCAGTATTTCCAGGCCATGCTTTTGAACAATGCTCAACAGTTTCAACGCCATGCCGCTTGGGTGTTTGTCTCCTGCTTCCCACTGTTTGACAGTGGAAGGGCTGGTGTTCAAGTAGCGGGCGAAGACCGGCTGGCTGACATTGTTGCGCTCACGCAATGCCTTGATCTGCTCTGGCGAGATTTCATCCGGGACCGTGGCAAGACATGATTCATCGAACTTGCGCATGGTCGCCTTGCTGATTGCGCCGATGGCATACAGGGCGCTAGCCGATTCGTGGATCGACTCAAACGCTTCACTTTTGAATTTCTTACTCATGAAATATCTCCGTAAACTCCTTCGTATCCAGTAAGTATTGGACTTGCCAACCTGTCAGGCCCTGGTAGTCCTTCGCCATGTCTCGGAATGCGATCAATTCGGCCTGACTGATATTGCTTTGGTCTTTCTTGGCGTAAAGGAACTGGAAAACCCAGTAACCTCCTCCCCTTGCCAGAACAATCGACCGATGCCGATTGGCATTCAACCGTTTCTTCCAGACTCCACCACCAAGATCGACCGCCTGCCCCCTGAGCATCTCGGCGAATGCCTCTCGAAGTTCGTCATCACCGATCCATGCCTTCGCAGCCTGCATTGCAAAACGTTTTGTCTTGAACAGCCTTGGTGACATTGGCATCCCTTCCAAAAACATACCACCAGGTGGTATAGAACTCAAAGGCATCGCAACAACAATGTTGTTGCGATGGCACCGGCGTTCCTTGCCGACGCTCCTCTAAAAAGCCATCGATCGGGCAACCACTCAAGCCGAAATCGCCGTTAGCAAAACCCGGCCACAAAAAAACGCCCCACGCCAAAAGAATCAGGCATGGGGCGTGCGTTATACCGCGAGACGGTTCGGGAATGAGTGCAGGGCGTGTCCGGTCAGACGGCGATGCCTTTGCGGCACTGCAATTGCGCGGTGCGGACTCGGGAGAAGGCGCGGGCCAGGCGCAGGAGCATTTCGTCAATGTTGGCCTTGCTGACGGTCAGCGCCGGGGTGAAGCGCAGGCAGTCGGGTTGCGGGGCGTTGAGCAGCAGGCCTTCGTGCAACGCCGCCTTGACCACGGCGTCGGCGCAATCGTCGGACAGGGTCAGGCCCCAGAGCAGGCCTTGTCCGCGCAACTCACCGTGACCATAACGATGGGACAAGCGCTTAAGCCCTTCACGCAGGTGCTGGCCGACTTCTCCGACATGATTCAGAAAGGTCTTGTCCTGCACGCTGTCGAGCACGGCGATCCCGGCGGCGGTCATCAACGCGTTGCCATGATGAGTGCCGCTCATTTCGCCGGCGTCGAAACAGCAGGCCTTGCCCCGGGCCAGCAATGCCGCGAGCGGCACGCCACCGCCCAGCCCCTTGCCGAGCACGACGATATCGGCCCGGATGCCGTAGGACTGTTCCGCGAGCAAAGTACCGCAGCGACCGATACCGGTTTGCACTTCGTCGAGGATCAGCAGGATGCCCAGTTCGCGACACAGGCGCTCGACACCCTTGAGGTAGTGCGCCGTGGCCGGAATCACCCCGGCTTCGCTCTGGATCGGTTCAAGCATGATCGCGACCGTCCGCTCATCCACGGCAGCGTGCAACGCGGGAAGATCGTTGTACGGCATATGGCTGAAACCCGGGAGCTGCGGCTCGAAGCGGTTGATCTGCGCCGAACTGTCTGACGCGGAAATCGTCCCCAGACTACGACCATGACAGGCATTGCTGGCAACGATGATCCGCGATGCGTCGCCGCGCTGCTGTTGGCCCCATTTGCGCGCCAGTTTGATCGCCGCCTCACAGGCCTCGCTGCCGCTGTTGAGCAAGTACGCCTGATCGCTGCCGGTGCTGGCGCAGAGCTGCCCGGCGAGATTGAGCATGCCACGGTTATGCAGGCCGAAGCCGGGATTGATCAGCGCCTGGGCCTGTGCGCTGATCGCGCTGACCAGTGCCTTTGGGCTGTGGCCGAGGCTGTTGGCGCCGCCACCTTGGGAGAAGTCCAGGTACGCACGGTCGTCGCTGTCCCACAACCATGAACCCTGGCCGCGGACGAACACCTGTTGCGGCCGTTCGACGCTGGGCATGAGGCACTCGCTGGAAAGCGTGTCGTGCGCGGATGGGAAAGCAGCGTTCGCCACCAGATCATCCAGGCTTGGTGAATGACGACGCAGGCTGAACAGACTCATGGATTCAGCCTCCGTTGGAGATTTTCTGTCTTGCCTATGCAAACACCATCGAAACAAACGGTATTCATCGCGCTCTGTGGCCCTGTAAGCCTTGTGAATACGGTTAGACTAGGCTCAGACAGGGCGTTGAGCCATTTCGATTTACGAGCATTTTCGATAAGTATTTCTTATGGATTTCAAGCAACTCCGCTATTTCGTCGCGGTGTATGAAGAAGGCCACGTGGGCCGCGCCGCCGAGCGCCTGTCCATCTCTCAGCCAGCGTTGTCCCAGCAGATCCGTCATCTCGAACAGACTCTCGATGTCAGCCTCTTCGAACGCAGCAGCAAGCGCCTGTTGCCGACGCTGGCGGCGCACACCCTCTACAACCATGCCCTGCCCTTGCTCGACGGCCTGCAACGGGCCCGCGAAGCACTGGGCAATTTCAAGGGGCAAGCGCTGCGTACCCTGGCCATCGGTGTCTTGCAGACCGTGCATACCAGCCTGGTACCGCAAATGCTCGAACGGCTGCGCAAGGAGCAGCCGCATCTGGTGGTGCAGATCTATGAATTGTCGGGGCTGGATATCGAGCGCCGGCTGCTCAATGGCTCGCTGGATATCGGCATCAGCTATTTGCCACCCCGGCAACCGGGACTGCACGGCGTGATGCTGTACGAAGATGAACTGACCCTTGTCATCCCGGCGGATCATCCGTTGCGGGAATTCAAGAAAGTGTCCATGAGCCAGGCCGCCGAGTTGCCGATGCTGCTGTTGGGCGAGGAGTTTCAGGTGCGACAGATCTGGCAGGCGCAGTTGACGAACCTGGGCAGGCGGCCGCAGGTGCAGGCCGAACTGAACAACATGGCGGGGATTCTTGGCAGCCTGCCGCACACACGGCTGGCAACCGTGCTGCCTGGGCGCTCACAAAAGGCCCACGGCAACAAAGAACTATTGTGGAAACCTCTGACCGAGCCACGGGTGCCATTGAAAGTCGGGCTGGTGTGTCGGGATGTACAACGGCAACAGGCCTCGCTGGCGTTGCTGCGCACCTTGCTTGAGGAAGTGATGAATGGGCCGGATGAACGCTTTGAATAGCGCGCCTGAGCGATAAACACTTTTTCGCAGGCATAAGAAAACCCCGCCGAAGCGGGGTTTTGCAGACTGTTTCCCTGACATCCATTTCACTCCGCCGCCCTGGCAGAATCCTACGTGTCCGTGTTGTTGCTTTGCGCTTCCTGCGCTACGTCCATGTGAAGTAGATTAGCGGTGGATCCAATTCGCTACTATGGGAGATAAGCAGCACGTCATGTAAGAGAATGCTTACATGACGTTACATCCTCAGAACTGCGCTGCATCCAGCAAAAACAGCGGCTCGCTACCCGCCTTGACCGACGCGCTCAGCGAGTGAATCCGCGGCAACAGGCGGGCGAAGTAGAACCGCGCCGTCCCCAGCTTGCTGGCGTAGAAATCGTCCTGGGCTTCTTTGCCCAAAGCCGCCTTGGCCATCAATGCCCACATGTAGGCGTAGGCGGTATATCCGAACACTTGCAGGTACTCGACCGACGCCGCGCCGATTTCGTTCGGGTTGGCTTTCGCCCGATCCAGCAGCCAGGCCGTCAATTCGTCGAGGGTGGTCACCGCATCGTTCAGCGGCTTGGTGAACTCGGCCAGATCAGCACTGGCGGTCGCGGTGAAGTGACGGATCTCGTCGGCAAACAGCTTGTAGAACGCCCCGCCGCTGCCCACAACCTTACGACCGACCAGGTCCAGCGCCTGAATGCCGTTGGTGCCTTCGTAGATCTGGGTGATACGCACGTCGCGCACCAGTTGTTCCTGGCCCCACTCACGGATGTAGCCGTGGCCGCCGAACACCTGCTGACCGTGAACCGTGGTTTCCAGGCCCAGGTCAGTCAGGAACGCCTTGGCCACCGGGGTCAGCAGGGCCACCAGGTCTTCCGCGCGCTTGCGGGTGGTAGCGTCTTCGCTGAACTTGGCAGTGTCCAGTTGCATGGCCACGTAAGTGGAGAATGCACGGCCGCCTTCGTTCGAAGCTTTCATGGTCAGCAGCATGCGACGCACGTCCGGGTGGACGATGATCGGGTCAGCCACTTTGTCCTTGTTCTGCGCACCGGTCGGCGAGCGGCTCTGCAGACGGTCACGGGCGTATTCGACGGCGTTCTGGTAGGAGCGCTCGCCGCTGGCCAGGCCCTGGATGCCGACACCCAGGCGCTCGTAGTTCATCATGGTGAACATCGCCGCCAGGCCCTTGTTCGGCTCGCCCACCAGATAACCCACGGCTTCGTCGAAGTTCATCACACAGGTCGCGGACGCCTGGATGCCCATCTTGTGCTCGATGGAACCGCAATTGGCCGGGTTACGCGCGCCCAGGCTGCCATCGGCATTGACCAGGAACTTCGGCACCAGGAACAACGAAATGCCTTTCGGTCCCGCCGGAGCGTCCGGCAGCTTGGCCAGTACCAGGTGAATGATGTTTTCGGTCAGGTCGTGCTCACCGCCGGTGATGAAAATCTTGGTGCCGCTGACCTTGTAGGAACCGTCGGCCTGAGGTTCGGCCTTGGTGCGGATAATCCCCAGGTCGGTGCCGGCATGCGGCTCGGTCAGGCACATGGAACCGGCCCAGATACCGGCGTACATGTTCGGCAGGTAAGCCGCTTTCAGCTCTTCGCTGGCATGGGCGTTGATCGACAGGCAGGCGCCGGCCGTCAGCATCGGATACAGGCCGAACGACAGGCTCGCGGAGTTGACCATCTCTTCGACCTGGGCCGACACCGCCTTGGGCATGCCCATGCCGCCGTAGGCCGGATCGCCACCGAC
This sequence comes from Pseudomonas putida, assembly GCF_050989985.1. Lineage (GTDB taxonomy): Bacteria > Pseudomonadota > Gammaproteobacteria > Pseudomonadales > Pseudomonadaceae > Aquipseudomonas > Aquipseudomonas putida_AI. Next base: position 499,518 of record NZ_CP158815.1, on the reverse strand, counting down.
GCCGACCCAGCCGCCTTCAGCGTAGGTCTGATAAGCCTGTGGGAAACCGGCCGGCGTGGTGACGGCGCCTTCCGCCCAGTGGCAACCCTCTTCGTCAGCCGCGCGGCTCAAGGGCGCGATGCTTTTGCTGGTGACCTTGCCGGCTTCTTCGAGAATGGCTTCGACGGTTTCAGCATCGACGGTATCGGCCAGCGCCGGCAACTCGGCCCAGAGTTTGGCGACCTCGAATACTTCATTGAGGACGAAGCGCATATCGCGCAGGGGCGCTTTGTAGTCAGCCATGGCAAACCTCGCAAGATCTAATACAGGTGATTCACAGGAATGGTGCGTTGGATGTGTCCGAGTGTAACCCAACAACTTTTGCGACACATAGGGTCGACACATGACTGTTTTGTTATTTTTAGTCACCGAGGTATGCAGAGGAAAACGCAAGAACTGTAGGAGCGAGCTTGCTCGTGATGGTCGTGAACGATAACGCGTAAAACCAGGTGCCCAGCGGCGCCCTTCGGTTTTTCGCGAGCAAGCTCGCTCCTACAAGGGGGTAGTGTCAGAGTGCGAACAACTCCGCCGGCAACTGCATCAGGCAATCGCTCCCCGCCTCGATGGCCGCGCGATGCGAGGCGGTGCGTGGCAACAGTCGCTTGAAGTAGAACTCGCTGGTCGCCAGTTTGCCTCGGCAGAAATCGGCGTCTCCGCTGCCATCCTCCAGCTGCGCCTGCGCCACCAGCGCCATGCGCAACCACAGGTAGCCGAGGATGATGTAGCCGCTGAACATCAGGTAGTCCACCGATGCGGCACCCACCTCGTCAGGATTTTTCATCGCGGCCATGCCGATCCCGGTGGTCAGTTCACCCCATTGTCGATTCAGCTCGTTGAGCTGCGAAACGTAAGGGGCCAGTTGCGGGTGACCGGCGTTCGCCAGGCAGAACTTGTGGACGATTTTGGTGAAGCCCCGCAGCAATTTGCCCTGGCTGCCCAGGACTTTGCGTCCTAGCAGGTCCAGCGCCTGAATGCCGTTGGTGCCTTCATAGATCGGCGCGATACGGCAATCGCGAACCAGTTGTTCCATGCCCCACTCACGAATGAAGCCGTGGCCGCCAAACACCTGCATACCGTGGTTGGTCACCTCCAGGCCGGTTTCGGTCATGAAGGCCTTGCAGATCGGCGTGAGGAACGCCAACAGGTCTTCGGCGTCCTGGCGCGCCGTTTCATCCGTACTCAGATGCGCGACATCCAACAGCTGTGCGGTGAAATAAGTCAGTGCACGGTTGCCTTCGTTAAAGGCTTTCATGGTCAGCAACATCCGGCGCACGTCGGGATGAACGATGATCGGATCGGCGGCTTTTTCCGGCGCTTTCGGTCCGGTCAGCGCACGCATCTGCAAGCGCTCGTTGGCGTACTTGATCGCACCCTGGAAGCTCGCCTCGCCCAGACACAACCCCTGCATGCCAGTGCCCAGCCGCGCGTGGTTCATCATGGTGAACATGCAGTTCAGGCCCTTGTTCGCCTCGCCGATCAGGAAGCCCTTGGCGCCGTCGAAGTTCAACACGCAGGTGGCCGAGGCCTTGATGCCCATTTTGTGTTCGATGGAACCGCAGGACACGCCATTGCGCTCCCCGGCTTCGCCCGCAGCATCGGGCAGGAACTTTGGCACGATGAACAGCGAAATGCCCTTGGTGCCGGCTGGTGCATCCGGCAATTTCGCCAACACCAGGTGAATGATGTTGTCGCTCATGTCGTGCTCACCGGCGGAGATGAAAATCTTGCTGCCGGAGATCGCGTAACTGCCGTCGGCCTGGGGCACGGCGCGGGTCTTGATGATGCCCAGGTCGGTACCGCAATGGGCTTCGGTCAGGCACATGGTGCCGGTCCACTGGCCGGCCGTGAGTTTGCTCAGATAGGTCTGTTTCTGCTCTTCAGTGCCGTGGGCGTGGATGGCCGACATGGCGCCGTGGGTCAGGCCGGGGTACATGCCCCAGGAGGTGTTGCTGGAAGCGATCATTTCGCTGATCACCAGCCCCAGGGAGCTCGGCAACCCCTGGCCGCCGTAGGCCGGATCGGCCGCCAGCCCGTGCCAGCCACCCTCTACGTATTGTGCGAAAGCCTGCTTGAAACCTGCGGGCGTGGTCACCACGCCATTGTCGAAATGGCAGCCGTCTTCATCGCCGCTGCGGTTAAGCGGCGACAGCACGTTCTCGCAGAATTTCGCCCCTTCTTCGAGGATCGCACTGATCATGTCCGGGCTGGCGTCGCTGGCACCCAGCGCTGCGTAGTTGCCGTGAAAGTCGAAGACGTGGTCGATCAGAAAGCGCATGTCGCGCAGGGGAGCTTTGTACTCGGGCATGGTCGTTTCTCCGTCAGCAGATTTTTCCAACCTACTGCCGCCAACCACGCCTCACAATCACAGTCCAGACGCTGAATGCGCCATCATCACTCAACCGTAGCGGCATCCGTTCGTACGGCGCCGCGCCGCGTCTGACCGAAGGCCATCACGCAGTTACGCCCGGCGCCCTTGGCACTGTAGAGCGCCTGGTCGGCCGACTTGAGCACCTCTTCAGGGGTGCGCTGCTCAACCCGTTCGGCGACGCCGATACTGACAGTCACCGACACGCTCGAAGCATTGGACCCGGAACGACGCTGACGCCCCTGATTATCATCCTGCGGACGGTTTTCCTGATTGCGCAGGTGGATGAGGTAGTTAGCGATGGATTCACGGATCACTTCCAGATGCGGCATGCACTCTTCAAGGGTCTTGCCGGCAAACACCATGGCGAATTCCTCACCGCCATAGCGATACGCCTTGCCGCCGCCACCGATTTTCGACAGCTTGCTGGCCACCAGTCGCAACACCTGGTCGCCGACATCGTGGCCATGGGTATCGTTGAATTTCTTGAAGTGGTCGACGTCGCTCATGGCCAGCACATAGGTGCGTCCAAGCCGTTGCATGCGTTCGTTCAAGGCACGACGACCCGGAATCCCCGTGAGCTCATCGCGGAAGGCCATTTGATAGGCCTCATGGGCGACGGCGGCAGCGATCATCAGCATGACCTGGCTGCACATGATGTTCAGGGTGAACGGCAGAATGAAGGTTTTCGGCAGCATCCAGAACAGCCCGAGCAAACCCACCAGTTGAGCGGCGTGAAGCGGCCGGGGATTGCGCCAGTACTGCCAGGCCAGCAGCAGGAAGGAAGCGATGAACACCGGGTACGACAGCTGGATCAGGCTCATCCAGGCGCCGTGCAAGGCTGGCCAGCGGATCTCCGACAGCCACATCAGCAACGCCTGTGGGTAACTTTGCTCCAGGCCCAGCGCGACGCTACCCACCGCCAGCAACACCGCGAAACGCGCCACCATGTCCTGGAACAGGTGAGTTCGCTCCTGCCACGCAGCGAATATGCCAAACAGCAGCGGCAACAGCAGACAGCACAAATGGAAGACCACCGCGGCGTCTTCGCGCACTTTGCCGTTGTCGCGGTAATAGTCAGTCTGGGTGTCGAGCAGGAAGTAGGCGGTGTACACCGTGACCATCAGAAACAGTTCGCGCTGACGTCGGTAAACCGCGCAATAAGCACCGCCGAGCAGCAGGACCAGGGTCGGCAGAACGTTGAACAGCGAGGTGAAGAAAACGTTCAGATCCTTGACGTACGCGGCGGCAAGCCCCGCCAGCAACAACAGCAATGACGGTAGGAAATGACTGAAACGTACAGCGGAAGAACGCGGCAAGGGTAAAGCTCCGACCCGTCAGATCAATAGATGGCAATGTGCCAACTACTGTAACGGCAGAAGCCTTGAATTGCTGAGTGAAATACTGAGGCATTTGTGAAAAAAAGCGTCACTGGCGACCGTCGGCCGCCAGTGACGCAAGGGGATTACTGTGGCAGATCGTTATTGAACGGTTGCAATGGCCCCTCTAAAGCTGGGCGACCTTCAGCACCGATGGGTTTGAGCTGAAATTCGGCGTCCTGCGCTTGCCGGGTGGTGATCTTCGGACTGGCCGGTTTTTGCCCGACCGAGTTTTCATCACCCTTCGCGCCCTGTGCGAGCACCAGCGACGGATGATCGAACGGCGCCCGTTCCCACGCGACTCGCGGATCGGTCAGGCTGACCTCCATGAATTTGACCAGGGCATCGATCTCATCCTGGGTCAGGTTCAGTGGAGACATGTCCGGATCAAGGTTGGAGCCGTTGTGTTGATTGACCGCCGGATGCTCGAAGCCAGTGGTGTTGCTGGCATCTTCGCCACGCCGGTCGCCGCCGCGGTTGTAGAACTCCATGACTTGCTGCAGCGTGGCGCGGCTGCCGTTGTGGAAGTACGGGCCGGTCAGCGCGATGTTGCGCAGTGTCGGTGTCTTGAACGCACCATCGACCGAGTCACGGAAGTTGACGTTGGGCTTGAGCGTCGCATCGCAAGGGATCGCTGCGCTCAGCGGCGCTTCGAAGGTGCAGACATCGACGTCCAGCGGGTCGGGGATGTTTCCGCCCTGCAGCTGGGTGTTGTACTCACGAGTGAAGGACAGCGGGTTGCCCCAGGCATCCGAACCACCCACCGCCAGATCTTCCGAGGTCGGACGCACGCCGGTGTTGTAGAAACCATTGTCGTAGAGCGTGGTCAGGCCGTCCGCCATCACCATGCGTTCAATGCGCTCGCGAGGGTGGAACAGCAAGCGGCTGGCGGCGTTGGTCAGCTCCGCACCGCCGTGGCAACTGACGCACTTGCCCTTGCCCAGGAACAGATTCAGGCCCTGCACCTGCTGCGCATTCATGGCTGTCTGATCGCCGTTCAGATAGGCATCCAGCGGCGCCTGATCGGATATCAGCGTGGCTTCATACATCTGGATCGCCAGACCGAAGAACAGCGGGAAGTTGGCCTCCATCTGGGTGTAGGGCGCGCCTCCCACCGACACTTGCTGCGTGGCGTTCCACAGCCGTGGCTGGAACGCGTTCTTGATCAGCTCGCGATACGTTGGCCGACGTGCACCGGACACCGGCCCCAGCACCGAGTCGGTGGACGAAATCCGCTGTTGCTTGAGCATCAGCGTGTCGAGCATGCGCCGGCCGATGTCAGCGAAGGTGCGCCCGCCACAGGACATTTCCACGGCGCTGCCGGGAGGGCCGACCGCTTGCGATGCGGCGGAGGCATCCTTGAGTGCCAGGCGCACCTTGCTTGCCACGCCGCTGTTGTCCTTGGTCACATAGATCCCGGCATCCGGATCGCGGTTACCGAAAGGCGAGAAGCCGTTGAACACGTTGTTGGCCCGGCCATCCCAGAAGTTGCGCACGTTGAACGCGGCGTTGATCACCGACGGCGCGTTGCGCCCGGTACTGCGCCGCACATTGATGCCGCCGACCTGGAAGATCCCGTCCGGTTGCTGGATGCACTTGTCGAAACGCGCCTGGTTGGGCTTGACGAAGTTGGCGTCGAACACGCCTTGCGAGCCGACCACATCGTCGGTGGAATAAACGATGGGAGAATTGCGATCCAGGGGGTTGGACAGCACGTGGGTCGGGAAGTCGGCTTTCTTCAGCAGATAGTTCGGGCCGCCCTTGCCCCCGGATTTGGTGGTGTAGGACGGCACGTCACCGGGAATGTCGGAGGCCGTGAAGGGTTTGTTGAAAATAGAGGCGACGTTCGCGTTGGTGTTGGCCTGGCCTGGGTTGATCTGGTTGGTAGTGCGGTGATCCACCCCGGCGTGATAGTGGCAGGACGCACAAGCGGTGGAGCCATCACTGCCGACTTCCATGTCCCAGAACAGGGCCTTGCCCAGGAGAATCGCCGCCGAGCGATTGAGGACATAGTCGGTCATCAGATCGACCTTGCGCCCGCCTTCGGTGCCCGAGGGGTCAGGTGGGCTCATGCCGCGCAGCGATTGCAGCATCGGCACATCCAGTGCCGGTGGAACCGTCCCGGGCGCATCAGCCGCCCAGGCACTCATGACAGGCAGGCCCATAGCGGACAGCGTTATCGCTATCGCACAGGCCAAGCGGGTGGATCTCAAGGTGCTCATGTACTTAAGCATGATGGCGTTCCCGATTCAGTACGGAGTAGCCAGGCTCCGTGGTTGCCCTGTTGCGAGATGAACTATCGGCCATGAATCTTGCGACTTGCACGAACAGTCACACCAACTCGACATGAATCGGCAAGGCGAGGTTTACCTGGCAATGCACACTCTTGGCTCAGGTTTTTTATTAATTGCTCGGTCGCACCAAAGAAGGTGCTTAAGGCCACTTTAGCTGTAACAAAAGATTTCGACAGTAAAAAAGCAAACTTTTTTTCGCCATAGCAAAGACAGCTACGAAGTTCATAACTGCACTCTTACTCAACTTTGGTGAACTTCCCCCACTTTTGGGTCATACACCCCAAACCTGGCGTTACCTCAATAATAAAAAACAACTATCTCATTGTTTTTAAAGAAAATATTTATTCAGATTGAAATTGGCGAGCTGGCCACCCAATTGCAACCAACCCACTTTGGCAGGTGCAAGTATTTACAAGCTCCATTGCCACCCAAGACAACCAAAGATTACGACTCTATAAACAAGCCATTTCACGCGTGCACAAGTTGCACCGCGTGAGCTATGGCTTTTTTATTTTCTTCTCCAAAAAAATACTTTACGACTATCACTAAGGAAATTTTTACTTGCAATTCTCATTTACGCGGAGTACATGTAAGCAACAGTTCTCATTTACTACTCAGGACAAATACCACCCAGCGAATACATCAACTTCCCTTCGCACTTCCCAAACTTGGGTATATATCCCCCCCTATATTGGTGAATCTCCATTCGGCCATGTTGCGCGCACTTTCCTGCATTTTCGTGCAGCCCGCATTCTCCGCGCGCTGGCGGCCATTTGTGTCCAAATGTTTCAGAACAGGCACGACACCTGCTTTGCACGCCTCAGGCTCAAGGAAAGGTTTCTCGCGATTGCGTCCGTAACCGGCCGATGCATCGCAGGTTGGATGTATCAAAGCGGCAAGTGCCGATTGCCCACAGGCGCTTTTGCCGTTGAACGAGCCCCATCCGACACTCACAGTTTTGCGCTTTTTTGCGCAGGATTCAGCGCATCAACAGAACTGTGAAGCGATTGGCCGGCAACTGGTCCTGCATTGCTCTGGAGAGAACCATGAACCTATTTGCAAAAATGAAATCGCTAGCCGCGCCTCAAATCCCAAAACGATTGAGCGGCGGCATCAGTCGCCCCGCACTGATCGCCAGTGCGGTCGCCCTGGCAATGCTCCTTGGCGGGGGAGCGGCCTATGCCGCGAAAGGCGCGCCTGGGGGCGGAGGAGGCGGCGGCGGTGGTGGTGGCGGTACCGCCAAGCCCCCTACCAAAGGGGCGGTGGCGCCATTCGCCACACCCACGCTGCCCGATCCCGTCTTCACGGATGCTACTGCGATTCACGGCTTCGACGTCACAGGCTTTATCCAGGACATGACGGTAGATTCCCCCGCCGAAACCTGCCCAGGGGCTACCGTCCCGGCGGAGCGCAGTGGCGGCAAGATTGTGGTCAATGGCACAACCATTACCGTCCCTTGCAACATGATCATCCAGATGCCGGCCAATACCCTGAGCTGGCGCGATTTCGTCAACGGTGGAGCATTGGGGCTCAATAGCACCCGGCCTGCCTACCCATCGTTCGAGATCCACGTGGTGGGCAATACCGTCAATGGCAAACAAATCGCCGGGTTGATCGATGTCTCCCAACAGACAACCCAGACAGGCAGCGGCTACATCAGTCGGATCGACCTGGACACTGGCAATATCGAGGTGGCCAGCACCAACTCGCCGCAGCCCACGATACTGCAGATCAACGACCCGAATGGACGCTTCGGCCGAGTCCGGACCGCAGACCCGCGCTTCTCCGTGGATGATGCCAACCCGACCATTCACGCAGCCACCGGCTTTCCCATGTGTGTACCACGTGGCGCCGATGACGCTGCGTGCCCGCAGAAAAACCGGCCATTGGCCAAGACACCGACCACGACCAATAACTGCCGCAATTTCAGCCAGGCCGGTGTCAGTCCGCTGCCGGCCAGCGGCGAATTGAGCCCACCTGCGCTGGGCCAGGTCTTTTGCAGCCAGTTCGTCATGAAAGCGGTAGGCGACGCGACAAGGCTTCCGACGGATCCTGATCCGCGCCAGCAAGCGCCTTTCGAAGTGGGCGACTTCATCAGTTATTCCGGCACCCTGTTCAAGTCCACGACATCCGGAACTCCGGACTTCATCTCTGCCCACACCATCGAAGCCAACGTCGGTATCTACACGCAGCCCGGTTCGCAGCCCAGCTACCTGTCCATCGGCGAATTCGGCATCGGCAGTGCCGATCCCAACCCGGTAGCCGTCAGCGGCGTGGCGCAGGAAACCCAGGACCGGTTGTTCCTTGAGACATCGACAACCGACATCCTGACGCCGGTGGATATTTACCTGATCGATGTGGACAACAACGGCGTGGAACACAACCGTTGGGTGACCCCTTATGAGATGACCGGTGAATGCAATCCCGCACTGACCCTGGCAGCGACTTGCCGTGGTGTGTCGGGCGGCATTACCACTCAGAACACCGGTGCTCAACCACAGCGTGCCAGGCTGCGGGCAAGCAAGGCGCCAACCGGACTGCTCAGCCAGCCGACCCGGACCCTGCGGGTGATGGCGCGCTCAATGTGCGTTCCGGACCCGAACAATCTGTCACAGGCCCTTGTGGACAACTGCCTCGCCAGTCAATCTCCAGTGGCCAATGGGCTGATCGCGGGGCAATACGTGGCTCCGGTGTTCGAGTTCATCTTTCCGGAAAACGTCAAGCCGGGCGATCCAATCGTTCCTAATGACTTCTGGCATCTTCCGTTCATTCGCAACGGCGAAGGTTCCGCGGTCCCTACGGGTGCCGGACCACTGGCCCCTACCCCGTGGTGAACAAGGCCTGACGATGGCGCAAAAAAAAACCGCCGCTCCCGAAGGAGCGGCGGTTTTCTTTGAAGAACTGCGTCAGGCCTTAGTAGCCCAGCGCGAAGTCTTCTTCTTTCATGTCCATCAGGTTGTTGGCGCCCGACAGCATGGTTGCAACGTGAGTGCGGGTACGCGGCAGGATGCGCTGGAAGTAGAAGCGCGCGGTCTGCAGCTTGGCGGTGTAGAACGCCTCCTCGGTGGTGCCGGCAGCCAGTTTCTCGGCAGCCAGGCGCGCCATGTCGGCCCAGAAGTAAGCCAGGCAGGCGTAACCGGAGTACATCAGGTAGTCCACGGAAGCCGCGCCGACTTCTTCGCGATCCTTCATGGCGGCCATGCCGACCTTCATGGTCAGTTCGCCCCATTCCTTGTTCAGTGCAGCCAGCGGTGCGACGAATTCCTTGACGGCTTCGTTGCCTTCGTTGTTCTGGCAGAACTTGTGCACGATCTTGGTGAAGCCTTTCAGGGCCTCGCCTTGAGTCATCAGCACTTTACGGCCCAGCAGGTCGAGTGCCTGGATGCCGGTGGTGCCTTCGTACAGCATGGAAATGCGGCTGTCGCGAACGTTCTGCTCCATGCCCCACTCGGCGATGAAGCCGTGGCCGCCGTAGATCTGCACGCCGTGGTTAGCCGATTCGAAACCGACTTCGGTCATGAAGGCCTTGGCGATTGGAGTCATGAAGGCCAGCAGTGCGTCGGCTTTCTTCTTCTCTTCTTCGTCCACGCCGTATTTGACGATGTCGACTTGCTTGGCGGTGAAGTAGACCATTGCGCGGTTGCCTTCGGCGAACGCCTTCATGGTCAACAGCATGCGGCGTACGTCCGGGTGCACGATGATCGGGTCAGCAGCCTTGTCCGGTGCTTTCGGGCCGGTCAGCGAGCGCATTTGCAGGCGATCGCGAGCGTATTTCAGGCCACCCTGGAAGCCGATTTCGGCGTGGGCCAGACCTTGCAGCGCGGTACCCAGGCGTGCGGTGTTCATGAAGGTGAACATGCAGTTCAGGCCTTTGTTCGCCGGGCCGATCAGGAAACCGGTGGCCTCGTCGAAGTTCATCACGCAGGTGGCGTTGCCGTGGATGCCCATCTTGTGTTCGATCGAACCGCAGGTCACGGCGTTGCGTGCACCGACGGTGCCGTCTGCATTGGGCAGGAATTTCGGCACGATGAACAGGGAGATGCCTTTGGTGCCAGCCGGAGCATCCGGCAGGCGGGCCAGCACGATGTGGACGATGTTGTCGGCCATGTCGTGTTCACCGGCCGAGATGAAGATCTTGGTGCCGGAAACTTTGTAGGAACCGTCGGCCTGAGGTTCGGCCTTGGTGCGCAGCATGCCCAGGTCGGTGCCGCAGTGCGGTTCGGTCAGGCACATGGTGCCGGTCCACTCGCCGGATACCAGCTTGGTCAGGTAAGCCTCTTGCTGCTCGGGAGTGCCGTGCTCGGAGATGGTGTTCATCGCACCGTGCGACAGGCCCGGGTACATGCCCCACGACCAGTTGGACTCACCCACCATTTCACTGATGGCCAGCCCTAGGGATTCCGGCAGGCCTTGACCGCCGTGCTCGACGTCGTGGGCCAGGCTTGGCCAGCCGCCTTCGACGAATTGTTTGTAGGCTTCCTTGAAACCGGCCGGGGTCTTAACGCCCGACTCGCTCCAGGTGCAGCCTTCGAGGTCGCCCACGCGGTTCAGCGGAGCCAGTACCTGCTCACAAAACTTGGCGCCTTCTTCGAGAATGGCGTCAACCATGTCCGGCGTTGCGTCCGCGCAGGCCGGAAGGCTCTGATAGTGCGCTTCGTAGCCAAGCAGTTCGTCACGTACGAAGCGAATATCACGCAAGGGGGCCTTGTAGTCAGGCATAGCGATAAACCTCTGCTGATGTAACCGGGGATGAGCGACCGCGTTGGATTGTTATGACGGTCAAACAGTTGTTTGAAACATACGTTTACGCTTAATTCTTGTCAAGCATCGATCTTTGGCCGTCCGTCATCGCCAGTTGCCATACGGCGCGCGCAGCGATGCAACGCCGTTGCCCAGGCAACACGCCATCAAGGAAAGAATAGTTTGCAAATAAGGACTTACGATGAAAAACGCCGCGAAGGTTCGCGGCGTCAGTGGTGCGGGCTCAGCGATTGATCAGGCAAAGGTATCGATCAGCGTACCGAGCACTTCGTCGGAAGCCTTGGCGACTTTCGCCCCCAATTCCACCTGGAATTTGCCCTGCGCCATCTCCAGCATGTTGCTGGTCACGTCCGATTGCTGGCTGCGATCGACCGAACGCAGTCGCTCGGCCTGAACCTCGGAGGACTGGCTGGTGACCGAACGCTCGATGGTGTTGTTGGCGATCTGCCCGGCGGCCTGATCGACGCGGTTCTGCCCTGTCTGAATAGTGCTCAGACCGGCATAAAAAGCGGTGCTTCCTGAGATTTCCATGGGAGAACTCGTCCTTGTGAAGGATCAACAGCGGCTATTGAAGCAGACCTGTGGCTGAAAGGCCCGTCAAAAACACTAATGGCACAGTGCCTTGCCATAGGCAAAATTTAATCCAGCAGATCCAGTTGCAGATGCTCGGCCACCGCTTCGGCCGTGACACCCTTGAGTTTCGGCACCCGCCCAAGGCACGGCGCCGGAAGGCGTTCGGCCAGGGTGGCGAGGTTTTCTTCCAGGCGCGAAGTCTTAGGATCGATGATGTTGGCCACCCAGCCGGCCAACTGCAAACCGTCCCGGGCAATCGCTTCGGCAGTCAGCAACGCGTGGCTGATGCACCCCAGCCGCACGCCCACCACCAGGATCACCGGCAAACCCAAGGCCATGGCCAGGTCCGACAGATTGTCCTGATCGGCCAAAGGCACGCGCCAACCACCGGCGCCTTCGATCAGGGTGAAATCGGCCTGCATGTCGAGGATCTGTCGCATGGGGGTCAACAGCGACTGCACCGTCAGCGCCACGCCCGCCTCCCGCGCCGCCAGGTGCGGTGCGATGGCCGGTTCGAACGCCAGCGGGTTGACCTGTGCATAAGTCAACGGCAGCGAACATTCCGCCAACAGCGCCAGCGCATCGGCATTGCGCAGGCCCTTGGGCGTCACGTCGCAACCGGAAGCCACCGGCTTGCCCGCCGCCGTGCTCAGGCCCGCTGACCGCGCGGAATGCAGCAATCCGGCGGCTACCGTGGTCTTGCCGACATCGGTATCGGTGCCGGTGATGAAATAGGCTGCGCTCATAAGGGTTTCTCCATAACGGCGTACACCACTTGATAAGTCGCCGGCAGGCCCTGGGCCTGTCGAAACTGCTCGTAAGCCTCAATCAAACCCAAAATCCGCGCCCGGCCAGTCAGTCCGCCCGGCCGGCCAGGGTTAATGTTGTGCGCGCCCAATGCCTTGAGTTCATGGGTCAGGCTGCGCACATCCGGGTAATGCAACACGTGGGGGCAAGTCTGCAGACTCAGCGCCTGCAAGCCGCTGGCCGCGCATAACTGTTGATAAACCGCGAACTCACGGAAGCGATTGACGTGCACCATGCCATCGACCTGCCGCCAGCTGTCACGCAGTTCAAACAACGTGCCCACGCACAGACTAGCAAACGCGAAGATTCCGCCAGGCTTGAGCACGCGATGGGCCTCGCTCAGCACAGAGGCGAAGTCCGCACACCACTGTACCGCCAGGCTGGAGAAGATCAGGTCACAGGTCGAATCAGTCAACGGCAGACGCTCGGCATCGCCAGCGATGAAGTGTGTGGCACCACCCAATGGCCGGGCGTGATTGAGCATGCCCTCGGCAATGTCCAGCGCCAGCCCTTGCCCCTCGGGGAACCGCTGCGCCAGCGCACGACTGAAATGCCCGGTACCGCAGCCCAGGTCCAGCCAGCGTCCCGGCACAAAATCAGCGGGCAGGCGGCTCATTAACTGGCTGCCGACATCGCGCTGCAACTCGGCCACGCTGTCGTAGGTTTGCGCGGCACGGGAAAAGGAGGCGGCTACCTGACGCTTGTCGGGCAAAGCGCCGGGTTGCCTTGGAAAGGGAAGGGATAAATCATTCATCGCCGGACTCATGCAAAAAAGCGTGGATCGCCCCCGCCACACCGTGGGGGTCCTCCAGCAGGAACGCGTGGCTGGCCTGTTCAATCAGACCGATCTCTACATCCGGCAGCAGCGACAGCAAGTCGCCAGCCGCTTCGGCGGGTACCAGGCCATCAAGGCCGGCGAACAGGTGCAACTGCGGACCGCGAAAAGCCTGCAGGGCTTGCCGGGTATCCAGTTGCGCGAGCACTTCCAGGCCGTTCATCAACACCTGCGCTGAACTGTGGGGCGCACCGCCGAGCATCAACCGCGACAACCCCCGCGAGTCTTCGGCGCCCTGTGCGCAGAGCAGCGTAAAACGTTTCAAGGTCATGCGCGGGTCGGCCGCGCAGCCGGCCAGAAATGCATCGAAAGTTTCGCCAGGCATCGCGCTCGGCCACTGTTCATGGCTGACGAAAGACGCATTGCTCGCCAGGGTCAGCAAACCGCAGCAACGATCGCCGCGGCGGGCCGCCAGCCGCGAGGCCAGCATGCCGCCCAGGGACCAGCCGCCGAGCCACGCGTCCTGAGGGATCGTCGAATCGAGTTCGTCGAGCCATTCTTCAGGGTCGCTGGACTCCAGTTCCGGCAATGGCTCGATTTCCACACGCAGATGCTCGTCCAGGCCCTGCAAGGCCGCCGCCAAGGGTTCCATCGGGGAAATTCCGAGGCCCCAACCGGGTAGCAGAATCAGTCGATCACGCATCGCGTGGCTCCGATCCAAGTTGTTTAAAACAATCGGCCAATCCCTCTAACAATAGCTGCACCTGGGTTTCGCTGTGGGCGGCGGTCAGGGTCACGCGCAAACGGGCGCTGCCGGCCGGCACGGTCGGCGGGCGGATCGCGGTCACCATCAGGCCGCGCTCGCGCAGCATCTGCGACAGGCGCACCGCGCGTGCAGCGTCGCCAATCATGATCGGCTGGATCGGCGTGAAGCTGTCCATCAGCTCCAGGCCGATCTGCTCGGCACCTTGGCGGAACTGGCGGATCAGGGTCTGCAAATGTTCGCGGCGCCAGTGTTCACTGCGCAGCAGCTCCAGGCTTTTCAGCGTGGCGCATGCCAGGGCGGGAGGCTGGCTGGTGGTGTAGATGTAAGGGCGGGCGAACTGGATCAGGGTTTCGATCAACTCTTCGCTGCCGGCGACGAAGGCCCCGGCAGTGCCGAACGCTTTACCGAGGGTGCCGACCAGCACCGGCACATCGTCCAGGCCCAGGCCGAAGTGCTCGACGCTGCCGCCACCGTTGGCACCCAGGGGACCAAAACCGTGAGCATCGTCGACCATCAGCCAGGCGCCCTTGGCCTTGGCTTCCCGGGCCAACGCCGGCAGGTCGGCGATATCACCGTCCATGCTGAACACACCGTCGGTGACCACCAGCGTATTGCCGGTGGCTTTCTCCAGGCGCGAGGCGAGACTCGCCGCATCGTTGTGCAGATAGCGACTGAAGCGCGCGCCAGACAACAGGCCGGCATCGAGCAGCGACGCGTGGTTGAGGCGGTCTTCGAGCACGGTATCGCCCTGCCCCACCAACGCGGTGACGGCACCAAGGTTGGCCATGTAACCGGTGGTGAACAGCAGCACGCGCGGCCGGCCGGTGAGGTCCGCCAGAGCTTCTTCCAGAGCGTGATGGGGGCCACTGTGTCCGATCACCAGATGCGACGCGCCGCCACCGACGCCCCATTTCTCGGCGCCAGCGCGCCAGGCTTCAATCACTTGCGGGTGATTGGCCAGGCCCAGGTAGTCGTTGTTGCAGAACGCCAGCAACGGCTGGCCATCGACCACCACTTGCGGGCCTTGCGGGCTTTCGAGCAGCGGACGTTGGCGGTAGAGGTTTTCGGCACGACGGGCAGCCAGGCGTGCGGCGAGATCGAAAGACATGCAGGCCTCGACTTCAAATGACACATATTCCCCCTGTGGGAGCGAGCCTGCTCGCGATAGCGGACCGACATCCGATGAAGATGTCGACTGATACGCCCCTATCGCGAGCAGGCTCGCTCCTACAGAAGGTTTTGCATTCCATCAGAGGAATGCATACAGGCTTCAAACAGCCGCGTTATAGAACTGCTCGCTGCTCTTCTGCTCCACCAGCGCCTGCTCAATCGCGGCCTGATGCACCTCATCAGCGTGCTCTTCACGAGCTTCCGGCTGGATCCCCAGGCGCCCGAACAGTTGCATGTCCTTGTCGGCCTGCGGGTTGGCGGTGGTCAGCAGTTTTTCGCCGTAGAAAATCGAGTTGGCGCCAGCGAAGAAAGCCAGGGCCTGCATCTGCTCGTTCATCGCTTCGCGGCCGGCGGAGAGGCGCACGTGGGATTTGGGCATCAGGATCCGCGCTACGGCGAGCATGCGGATGAAGTCGAACGGGTCGACGTCTTCGGCGTTTTCCAGCGGCGTACCGGCCACTTTCACCAGCATGTTGATCGGCACCGACTCCGGGTGCTCCGGCAGGTTGGCCAGCTGGATCAGCAGGTTGGCGCGGTCGTCGAGGGACTCGCCCATGCCGAGGATGCCGCCGGAGCAAATCTTCATCCCCGAATCACGCACGTAGGCCAAGGTCTGCAGACGCTCGCTGTAAGTGCGGGTGGTGATGATGCTGCCGTAGAACTCCGGCGAGGTGTCGAGGTTGTGGTTGTAGTAATCCAGGCCAGCCTTGGCCAGCGCTTCAGTCTGCTCCTGATCGAGGCGACCGAGGGTCATGCAGGTTTCCAGGCCCAGGGCCTTCACGCCTTCGACCATCTTCAACACATAGGGCATGTCCTTGGCGGACGGGTGTTTCCACGCCGCGCCCATGCAGAAACGGGTCGAACCGATGGCCTTGGCGCGAGCGGCCTCTTCGATGACCTTCTGCACTTCCATCAGCTTTTCTTTTTCCAGGCCGGTGTTGTAGTGACCGGACTGCGGGCAGTATTTGCAATCTTCCGGGCAGGCGCCGGTCTTGATCGAAAGCAGCGTGGAAACCTGGACGCGGTTGGCGTCGAAATGCGCGCGGTGCACGGTCTGCGCCTGGAACAACAGGTCGTTGAATGGCTGGACAAAGAGTGCTTTGACTTCGGCCAAAGACCAGTCATGACGAAGGGTTGCAGAGGTGCTGGCGCTCATGGGCATTACCTTTCTTTTATGCAGGGCACGGTTTTATGCTGGGCAAGCGACTGGGGCATGGAATAACCACAGTCACGACACGGATGTTCGGCATATTTAAGGAAGAGCGATGCACTGTCAACCACGATACAAAGGACAGGTTTACATCTGGTTAAAAAACGAACAATCCTGTTTGCTCTGCGATGAACCCGCCGATAGCACTGTTCCCCTGTGCACAGCCTGCGAAACCGAACTCCCCTGGCTCGGCGATCATTGCCAGACCTGCGCCCTGCCGCTGCCCGGCCCGGATATGACCTGCGGCCAATGCCTGCAGCAACCGCCGGCCTTTGACCGGGTGATTGCACCCTGGACCTACAGCTTTCCGATAGACAGCCTGGTCACCCGCTTCAAACACAGCGCGAAGTGGCCGTTTGGCCACCTGCTGGCCGAGCTGCTCGCCCAGGCGTTACGACATCGCTTCGATGACGATCTGCCGCAACCCGATCTGCTGCTTCCCGTGCCGCTGGCCACCCGGCGATTGCGCCAGCGGGGTTTCAATCAAGCCGCGATGCTCGCGCGCTGGCTCGGCACCCACCTCGAATTGCCTTGCGATGATCGGCTGTTGCTCAGAACCCAGGACACTGGAGCGCAACAAACGCTCAGTGCCAACGAACGAAGAAAAAACCTGCGCAATGCTTTCGCGCTGGCGCCCGACGCATCAATCAAGGGACGGCACCTGGCACTGGTGGACGACGTGCTGACCACCGGCGCCACGGCCCAGGCATTGGCTCGCTTGCTGATGGACGCAGGTGCGGCACGGGTCGACGTCTACTGCCTGGCTCGTACCCCAAAACCCGGCGACACCGTTTGACCTGTAAACGCAGAACCCTGTAGGAGCGAGCCTGCTCGCGATAGCGGTGTAACAGCCGCCTTCAATGTTGAATGTTAATCCGCATTCGCGAGCAGGCTCGCTCCCACAAGGATCGTGGCGGACTTGACTCCCGGGCTTTCAGCCGCCAACGTCCTCTCCATCGTCACAGCCCGAAGCGTCCCGTCATGTCCCTGCCTACGTTGTTGTCCCAACACATCGCCCGCCGTCCGCAACGCATCGCTCTGTTGCAGCACATTGCCGAACAGGGCTCGATCACCCGTGCGGCGAAAAGTGCGGGGCTGAGTTACAAGGCGGCCTGGGATGCCATTGATGAGCTGAACAACCTCGCGCAAAAACCGCTGGTCGAACGTAGCGTCGGCGGCAAGGGCGGTGGCGGCGCCAGGCTGTCCAGCGAAGGCGAACGGGTTTTGCGCCTGTACCAAAAGCTGCAAGCGTTGCAGGCGCAGGTGCTGGAAGCGGCCGAAGATGCCAGCGACCTCGACTTGCTCGGGCGCTTGATGCTCAGGACCAGCGCGCGCAATCAGTTGCACGGCACGATTGCCGCCATCGACACCCAGGGCCACAACGACAGGATCCGCCTGGCGTTGGCCGAAGGCCTGAGCATCGATGCGCAAATCACCCACGACAGCACCCTGCGCCTGGAGCTGCAGATTGGCGTGCAAGTGGTGGCCCTGATCAAGGCCGGGTGGCTGGAAATCCTGGCGGCCGAAGATCAGGCAACACCGGGATACAGTTTTCTCAAAGGCACGATCGAAGAAATTCTCGACGCCGAAAACGGCCCCAGCGAAGTGCGCATCGCCCTGCCCAATGGCCAGACACTCTGCGCCCTGGCCGAACCAGAGCATCTGCGATCCCGAAGCCTGGGCGCCGGCAAACCGGTGGGCGTCCAGTTCTCGCCGTCCAACGTGCTGCTCGGCACGCCGCTCTGACTCCAGGCTTCGTCAAACAACTGCAACAAAACGTTCATCGAGCATCTTTAAGGTGACTGCAAAAACCGCAGGGAGCCTGATGTGAGCCTATTGGAAGATAACCAACCCACCGACCTCGAACAGATGGTCGGCCTCAGCCGCCGTGGATTCATCAGCGCCGGTGCCCTGTGCGGCGCCGCGATGTTTCTGGGCGGCAATCTGTTGAGCCGCAGCGTGCTGGCCGCCAGTGTCAACGCCGGCACCGGCACCTTGCTGGGTTTCCCCAGCATTCCCGCCGCCACCACCGACAGCATCACTCTGCCGCCCGGCTACAAGTCGTCGGTGCTGATCAGCTGGGGACAACCCCTGCACAAGAATGGCCCGGCCTTCGACCCGAGCGGCAACGGCAGCGCCGAGCATCAGGAAGTGCAGTTCGGCGACCACAACGACGGCATGAGCCTGTTCCCCTTCCCCGGCGATAAAAACCGGGCGCTGATGGCGATCAACAACGAATACACCAACTACCGCTATCTCTACCCCCATGGCGGCATGCCGAAATCGGCCGAAGAAGTGCGCAAGGCATTGGCCGCCGAAGGCGTGACAGTGCTCGAAGTTCAGCGAAAAAACGGTCACTGGCAGTTCGTGCAGGATTCGCGCTACAACCGGCGCATCCACGGCAACTCGCCGATTGCCCTCAGCGGCCCGGCTGCCGGTCACGACCTGTTGAAAACCAGCGCCGATCCGCAAGGTAAAAAAGTGCTGGGCACCTTCCAGAATTGCGCCAATGGCAAGACGCCGTGGGGCACCTACCTGACCTGTGAAGAGAACTTCACCGATTGTTTCGGCAGCACCAATGCCGAGCAGAAGTTCGACCCCGCGCAGAAACGCTACGGCGCCGTGGCAACCAGCAAAGAGATCAACTGGCATCAGCACGATGCGCGCTTCGATCTGGCGAACAATCCCAACGAATTCAATCGCCACGGCTGGGTGGTCGAGATCGATCCGTTCGATCCGCAATCGACCCCGGTCAAGCGCACGGCGCTGGGACGCTTCAAACATGAAAACGCAGCCATCGCGCAAACCAGCGACGGCCATGCCGTGGTGTACATGGGCGACGATGAGCGCGGCGAGTTCATCTACAAATTCGTCAGCCGCGACAAGATCGACCTGCAAAATCCCAAGGCCAACCGCGACCTGCTGGACCATGGCACCCTGTACGTGGCGCGCTTCGACGCGGGCGACGGCAATGCCGATCATCCGAAAGGCCAGGGTGAATGGATCGAACTGACCCACGGCAAGAACGGCATCGACGCCAGCAGCGGTTTCGCTGATCAGGCCGAAGTGCTGATTCACGCACGCCTGGCCGCCAGCGTGGTCAAGGCCACGCGCATGGATCGCCCGGAATGGATCGTGGTCAGCCCCAAGGACGGTCAGGTCTATTGCACCCTGACCAACAACGCCAAGCGTGGCGAAGAAGGGCAACCGGTGGGCGGGCCGAATCCGCGGGAAAAGAACGTCTACGGGCAAATCCTGCGCTGGCGCACCGACCGCGACGACCACGCCTCCCACACGTTCGCCTGGGATCTGTTCGTGGTCGCTGGCAATCCGCACGTGCATGCCGGCACGCCGAAGGGCGGTTCGTCGAACATCACGCCACAGAACATGTTCAACAGCCCCGATGGCTTGGCGTTCGATGATGCCGGGCGGCTGTGGATCCAGACCGACGGCGATGTCAGCAACGCCGGTGATTTCGCCGGCATGGGCAACAACCAGATGCTCTGCGCCGACCCGGTAAGCGGTGAGATTCGCCGGTTCATGGTCGGGCCGATCGGTTGCGAAGTGACGGGGATCAGTTTCTCTCCGGACCACAAAACGATGTTCGTCGGGATTCAGCATCCGGGCGAAAACGGTGGCTCGACCTTTCCCGAGCACCTGCCCAATGGCAAACCGCGATCTTCGGTGATTGCCATTTCCCGTGAAGACGGCGGGATCATCGGCGCCTGATCTGGCCCCTTCGCGAGCAAGCTTTGCTCCCACAAGGAAGCGTATTTGACCTGTGGGAGCAAAGCTTGCTCGCGATAGCGCCGGCGCAATCACCACCCATCTCACCCCCTAAAACAGCCTCTTCTGCGCTACCATGCCTGGCCGGACGCAGCAGCCTGCTGCGCGCAGGAGTCAGCATGGCCCACCCGTTTGAAACCCTCACCCCAGACCTCGTGCTCGATGCCGTCGAAAGCATCGGCTTTTTGAGTGACGCCCGTATTCTGGCGCTCAACAGCTACGAAAATCGCGTGTATCAAGTCGGCATCGAAGACTCCGAGCCGCTGATCGCCAAGTTCTACCGCCCACAGCGCTGGACCAACGAAGCGATCCTGGAGGAACACCAGTTCACCTTCGAGCTCGCCGAGGTCGAGGTGCCGGTGGTTGCGCCGATGATTCACAACGGTGAAACCCTGCACGAACACAACGGTTTCCGCTTCACCCTGTTCCCCCGTCGCGGCGGTCGCGCGCCGGAGCCGGGCAATCTCGATCAGTTGTACCGCCTGGGGCAACTGCTCGGTCGCCTGCATGCGGTCGGTGCAACCAAACCCTTCGAGCACCGCGAAGCCCTGGCGGTGAAAAACTTCGGCCATGATTCGCTGGCGACTTTGCTCGAAGGCGATTTCATCCCCCGCAGCCTGCTGCCGGCCTACGAGTCCGTGGCCCGGGATCTGCTCAAGCGTGTGGAAGATGCCTACAACGACACGCCCCATCAGAACATCCGCATGCACGGCGATTGCCACCCCGGCAACATGATGTGCCGCGACGAGATGTTCCACATCGTCGACCTCGACGACTGCCGCATGGGCCCGGCGGTGCAGGACATCTGGATGATGCTGGCGGGTAATCGGCAGGAATGCCTGGGGCAGTTGTCGGAACTGATGGACGGCTACAACGAGTTCCATGACTTCGACCCGCGGGAACTGGCCCTGATCGAACCCCTGCGCGCCTTGCGCCTGATGCACTACAGCGCCTGGCTCGCCCGCCGCTGGGACGACCCGGCGTTCCCGCGCAGTTTTCCGTGGTTCGGCACGGAGCGCTATTGGGGGGACCAGGTGCTGGCGTTGCGCGAGCAACTGGCGGCGCTCAATGAAGAGCCGCTCAAACTCTTCTGACTTGCAGGGATTCAATGTGGGAGCGAGCCTGCTCGCGATGACGGTGTACCTGTCGCTGATGTGCTGAATCTATAACTGCCATCGCGAGCAGGCTCGCTCCCACATGAATTGTTCTCTCAATCAGCCAACTTATTTGCGCGGGACATGCGCAGGTAAATCTCCCTACAATCCCTCCTTTGTTAGCTGCCTAAGCAAGGACACTGCATGCAAGCTGCCAACCCGCGCCTCGGGTACATACTGGGCCTGACCGCCTACATCATCTGGGGACTTTTCCCGCTCTATTTCAAAGCCATCGCCAACGTGCCCGCGGTGGAAATCATCATCCACCGCGTGCTCTGGTCGGCGCTGTTCGGCGCCTTGTTGCTGCTGGTCTGGAAGCATCCGGGCTGGTGGCGTGAGTTGCGCGAGAACCCGCGCCGCCTGGCGATCCTCGCCTTGAGCGGCACCCTGATCGCGGCTAACTGGCTGACCTATGTATGGTCGGTGAACAACGGACGCATGCTTGAAGCCAGTCTCGGCTACTACATCAACCCGCTGGTGAACGTGCTGCTGGGCATGTTGATTCTCGGCGAACGGCTGCGGCGCATGCAGTGGATTGCGGTGGGGTTGGCGGCCGTTGGCGTGGCGCAGCAGGTCTGGCAGGTCGGCAGCCTGCCGTGGGTGTCACTGGTGCTGGCGCTGAGCTTCGGTTTCTACGGACTGATCCGCAAGCAGGCACCGGTCAAGGCCCTGCCGGGCCTGGTGGTGGAAACCTGGATGCTGGTGCCCATCGCCCTGGCGTGGTTGCTGTTCAATCCGACGGCCCACAGCGCTCAAGCCGCGTTCTGGACCACCTCCGAAGCCTGGTGGCTGGTGGCCGCAGGGCCGGTGACGCTGGTGCCGCTGGTGTGTTTCAACGCTGCCGCGCGGCATCTGCCCTACACCACCCTGGGTTTCCTTCAGTACCTGGCGCCGACGCTGGTGTTGCTGCAAGCCGTGCTGCTGTTTGGCGAGCACTTGTCCTCCAGCACCCTGGTGGCGTTTATCTTCATCTGGGCAGGTCTTGCGGTTTACAGCATCGATGCGTGGATAAGTCTGCGCAGCCGCAACTGATCAAAAAACGCACAACCTTCTACAGGCCACGGTCCACGTGGCCTGCATCGTTCCTTCCCAAGGTTATCCACAGCGTGATCCCCGGCGTTTGTGCGCAAGTCACTGAATGTTGGCGGTTTTTTGATCAACTTGCGCCAAGCCACGATTGGCGTGGCCTGGCGGGTAGTCTCTACAGGTTATCCACAGGCAGGTGCACGTTTAAACTGGATAACCCGATCAGAGTTCGCTGCGCAGTACCAACTCCACCATCAAGTCGTCGGCCAGGGTTTCCAGGCGCGATTGCAGCACGTCCAGCGACAGCGTCAGCGGCACCGCGAGAATCGCTTCGGCGTGAAACAGCGGCTCGCTGCTCATCGGCGCCGGCCGTACTTCCGTCACCAGTCGCTCCAGATTGACCCCCTGTTCGCTCAGCAGCCGAGTGATGTCCCGCACGATCCCTGGGCGATCGTTGCCCACCAGCTCCATGGCAATGGGTTTCCAGGTACAGGATTGTTCGATGCTGCTTTCGGCGATCAACACGCGAATGCCGTGGGCCGACAGCCCCTGCAGGGCATCCACCAGCGAATCGTAGGCTTCGGCCGGAACCCCCACCCGAAGAATCCCGGCAAATTGTCCGGCCATGCGCGACATCCGGCTTTCCAGCCAGTTGCCGCCCTGCTCGGCAATGCATTGGGCAATGCGCTCAACCTGCCCGGGCTTGTCCGGGGCGAAAACCGTGAGTACGAGGTGATCCATGGCGCAGCCCTCAGGTCATGTCTTTTGTTATGGAAAAACAAGTATAGGCAAGCAGATAAATTCAGTACGGCGTGGCTCTTTGTGGCGAGGGAGCTTGCTCCCGCAGGGGCGCGAAGCGGCCCCCCATATCTTATTCAGAGAGATCGCACAGGCTGATTTTGCGACTGCTCCGCAGCCGAGCGGGAGCAAGCTCCCTCGCCACAAGCGCGCCGCTCATCAGCGACTGGAAAAGATTATGTGTACAACTTTGATATTTAACTGGAACAATCATCCAGTTTTTTGAGAACATCCAGCCCCGCACTGTGACCGCAATGCGTCACAGGGTCGCAGAACGACGTAATTAGTCTAATTTTCACAACCGCAATTGATCATGTAGTATGCCTCGGCGCGCACTACATAACGTTGGATCGATGTCTGCCGCAGGCACGTTCGCAACCCTGAAAGCCCTGTCAGCAAGGCCCCAAGCCGTTGATTGGTCCCAACCCAGCCGCCCGAAAACGGCATGTACTGGTAGAGGGGTTTGTGGTTTAAATGGCCGAAGGCTTCATTGTTAAATTGAAGAGCTGAAAAGCGAAATAGCTGAGCAGAGTGAGGCAAGCAATGACTGAACACGTTCAAGTCGGTGGCCTGCAGGTCGCCAAAGTCCTGTTCGACTTCGTGAACAACGAAGCCATTCCCGGAACCGGCCTCACCGCCGAGCAGTTCTGGGCCGGTGCCGACAAGGTCATTCACGACCTGGCGCCGAAGAACAAAGCCCTACTCGCCAAACGCGATGATTTCCAGGCTCGTATCGACTCCTGGCACCAGGAACGCAAAGCTCTTGGGACAGCTCAGGTGCACGACCCGAAGGCCTATAAAGCCTTCCTGCAAGACATCGGTTATCTGCTGCCAGAAGCGGCCGATTTCCAGGCTACGACGCAAAACGTCGATGAAGAAATCGCCCGCATGGCCGGTCCGCAACTGGTGGTACCGGTGATGAACGCCCGCTTTGCGCTCAACGCCTCGAACGCCCGCTGGGGTTCGCTGTACGACGCGCTCTACGGCACCGACGCCATCAGCGAAGCTGACGGTGCGGAAAAAGGCAAAGGCTACAACAAGGTTCGCGGCGACAAGGTCATCGCCTTCGCCCGCGCCTTCCTCGACGAAGCGGCGCCATTGGCTGCCGGCTCCCACGTCGACTCCACCCGCTACTCCATCGTTGACGGCAAACTGGTGGTCGCCCTCAAAGGCGGCAGCAACACCGGCCTGCGCAACGACGCCCAGTTGATCGGCTTCCAGGGCGATGCCTCGGCACCGACCGCGATCCTGCTGAAAAACAACGGCCTGCATTTCGAAATCCAGATCGATGCCAGCACCCCGGTCGGCCAGACCGACGCTGCCGGCGTCAAAGACATCCTGATGGAAGCCGCGCTGACCACCATCATGGACTGCGAAGACTCCGTCGCCGCCGTCGATGCCGACGACAAGGTGGTGATCTACCGCAACTGGCTCGGCCTGATGAAGGGCGACCTGTCGGAAGAAGTCGCCAAGGGCGGCAAGACCTTCACCCGTACCATGAACGCCGACCGCACCTATACCGCGGTCGACGGCAGCCAATTGAGCCTGCACGGTCGTTCGCTGTTGTTCGTGCGTAACGTCGGTCACCTGATGACCATCGACGCGATTCTGGACAAAGACGGCAACGAAGTGCCGGAAGGCATCCTCGACGGCCTGGTGACTGTTCTGGCAGCGATGCACAACCTAAACGGCAACACCTCGCGCAAAAACACCCGTACCGGCTCGGTCTACATCGTTAAACCGAAGATGCACGGCCCGGAAGAAGCCGCGTTCACCAACGAGCTGTTCGGGCGCATCGAAGACGTGCTGGGCCTGCCGCGCAACACCCTCAAAGTCGGGATCATGGACGAGGAGCGCCGTACCACGGTCAACCTCAAGGCCTGCATCAAGGCAGCGAGCGAGCGTGTAGTGTTCATCAACACCGGTTTCCTCGACCGCACCGGCGACGAAATCCACACCTCCATGGAAGCCGGCCCGATGGTGCGCAAGGCCGACATGAAGGCGGAAAAATGGATCGGCGCCTACGAGAACTCCAACGTCGATATCGGCTTGAGTACCGGCCTGCAAGGTCGTGCGCAGATCGGTAAAGGCATGTGGGCGATGCCCGACCTGATGGCGGCGATGCTGGAACAGAAAATCGCTCACCCGCTGGCCGGCGCCAACACCGCCTGGGTGCCTTCGCCAACCGCCGCCGCGCTGCACGCGCTGCACTACCACAAGGTCGACGTGTACGCCCGTCAGGCCGAACTGGCCAAGCGTGCCCACGCGTCGGTGGACGACATCCTGACCATCCCGCTGGCGGTCAACCCGCAGTGGACCGCCGAACAGATCAAGAACGAACTGGACAACAATGCCCAGGGCATCCTGGGTTATGTAGTGCGCTGGATCGATCAGGGTGTTGGCTGCTCGAAGGTGCCGGACATCAACGACATCGGCCTGATGGAAGACCGTGCCACGTTGCGTATCTCCAGCCAGCACATCGCCAACTGGCTGCGTCACGGCATCGTCACCGAGGATCAAGTGATGGAAAGCCTCAAGCGCATGGCGCCGGTGGTTGACCGTCAGAACGCCAACGACCCGCTGTACCGCCCACTGGCACCGAACTTCGACAGCAACATCGCCTTCCAGGCGGCGGTCGAACTGGTGATCGAAGGCACCAAGCAGCCGAACGGCTACACCGAGCCGGTCCTGCACCGTCGTCGTCGCGAGTTCAAGGCTGCCAATGGCCTGTAACTGAGCGTTGATGCCGGACATGAAAAAGCCCTGATCGAAAGATCAGGGCTTTTTTATTTATCGCTGCTTCTGTGGCGAGGGAGCTTGCTCCCGCTCGGCTGCAAAGCAGTCGTAAAGTCAGCGAATGAGATTTGACTGGAAGTCTGCAAAGGGCCGCTTCGCGCACCAGCGGGAGCAAGCTCCCTCGCCACAAAAGCCCTCAGAGCTACAAATCCATCCCCAACTCATGCTTGACCAACCCCAGCAACTTGGCGGTATCGATTGGCTTGAGCAGAAAGTCCACCACGCTCAAATGCATCGCCGCGATGGCGTCCTTCACGTCGGCGTCACCCGAGACAATGATGAACGGCATCGCCGCCCGCACCGACTCGCGCACCTGGCGGATCAGGTCCAGGCCATCGACGTTACCCATCCGCAGATCGGTAATCACCAGGCCTATCGAAGGCTTCTCTTCGAGCATCTTGAGTGCGGTTTCACCGCTGGCCGCAGTCATGCAACGTATGCCATCCAGGGCCAGAATCTCAGACAGTAATTCTCGGGCGTCCTTGTCGTCGTCTACGATCAGTACCCGCTGCGGCGGCAGGTCGGGTTCCAGCATGACGGCACTCAGCGCTTCGCGCTCGGCGTCACTCAAAATATCGTGGTCGGACATGGCGTTCTCTACATGATCAGTACATTTCCCTGGCACAGTGGTGAGACATCACTAAGCAGACCTTCAATGTGCACTTCGTCGGATAATTTTCCAATAGCCGGCTCGAGGGAATTTTCCTGCATTTGAGTAAGGATCTTCCGACATTCCGACGCACACATTGCCTACCTAGACTTACGTCCAATGGGCACTCTGGCCGCAGGGGTCGACCATGGGTGAGTCATCCGACGACAACAAATCCAAAAAAGACTGCGGTAATGGTTATGAGTAAAGCGGACGCCTTCACACAGGCAGGGAAAACCGCGGTGTTGCAGAACATCCAGGGCACTTTGCAATTCCTACAGCGTTTCCCGCCCTTCAACCAGATGGAACACGCCCACCTGGCGTACCTGGTCGAGCAATGCCAGCTGCGTTTTTATGCCCCCGGCGAGAGCATCATCAAGCCCGCCGACGGCCCGGTTGAGCACTTCTACATCGTCAAACAGGGCCGGGTGGTGGGCGAGCGCCCGCATTCGGCCAAGGGCGGCACCGAAACCACGTTCGAAATCACCACCGGCGAATGCTTCCCCCTCGCTGCGTTGCTGGGCGAGCGGGCGACGCGCACCGAACACCTGGCCGCCGAAGACACCTTTTGCCTACAGCTGAACAAGCTGGCGTTCATCAAACTCTTCGCCATTTCCCACACCTTCCGCGATTTTGCCCTGCGCGGCGTGAGCAGCCTGCTGGATCAGGTCAACCAGCAAGTCCAGCAAAAGGCCGTGGAAACCCTGGGCACCCAGTATTCACTCAATACCCGCCTGGGCGATTTAGCCATGCGCCATCCGGTGACGTGCAGCCCCGCCACGCCCCTGCGTGAAGCCGTGACCCTGATGCATGAGCAACAGGTCGGCAGCATTGTGGTGGTCAACGAGCAAAAGGCGCCGCTGGGGATTTTCACCCTGCGCGACCTGCGTCATGTGGTGGCCAACGGCACGGGTGACTTCGCCGAGGCCATCGAGCGACACATGACTCAGGCGCCGTTTTACCTGTCCCCGGATCACAGCGCATTCGATGCGGCGATTGCCATGACCGAGCGGCATATCGCCCACGTCTGCCTGGTCAAGGATCAGCGCCTGTGCGGCGTCGTGTCCGAGCGTGATCTGTTTTCCCTGCAACGAGTCGATCTGGTGCACCTGGCCCGCACCATCCGCAGCGCCCAGCGCGTGGAGAACCTGGTGGCGATCCGTGGCGAGATCGGTCAGTTGGTGGAGCGCATGCTCGCCCACGGCGCCTCTTCGACCCAGATCACCCACATCATCACCCTGCTCAACGACCACACCGTCTGCCGGGTGATCGAACTGACCCTGGCGGAAAAAGGCGACCCCGGCGTGCCGTTCAGCTGGCTGTGCTTCGGCAGCGAAGGCCGCCGCGAGCAGACGCTGCACACCGACCAGGACAACGGCATTCTGTTCGAAGCCCGGGACGCGGCCCACGCGGCGGAAATTCGCGGAAAGCTGCTACCCATCGCCCACCAGATCAATCAGAGCCTGGCGCTCTGCGGCTTTACGCTGTGCAAGGGCAACATCATGGCCGGCAACCCCGAGCTGTGCCTGTCACGGGTCGAATGGGCCCGGCGCTTTGCCGCGTTCATTCGCGAGGCGACGCCGGAAAACCTGCTGGGTTCGAGCATCTATTTCGATTTGCGCGTGGTCTGGGGCAGTGAGCAAGGCTGCGAACAATTGCGTCGCGCGATTCTCGATCAGGTCGGCGACAACCGTCTGTTCCAGCGCATGATGGCCGAAAACGCGCTGCGCAATCGTCCGCCGGTAGGGCGTTTCCGCGAGTTCGTGCTGACGCGCAAAAATGGCGACAAAGCCACTCTGGACCTGAAGATCCAGGGCCTGGCGCCCTTCGTCGACGGCGCCCGGTTGCTGGCCCTGGCCCACGGCATCGAGGCCAACAACACGCTGGAGCGTTTTCGCCGGCTGGTGGATAAAGAAGTCATAGAACCGCTCGATGGCGCCGCGTACGAAGAGGCCTATCACTTCATCCAGCAAACCCGCATGCAGCAACATCAACTCCAGACCCGCGAGAACCTGCCCTACTCCAACCGGGTCGACCCGGACAGCCTCAATCACCTGGACCGGCGCATCCTGCGTGAATCCCTGCGCCAGGCCCAGCGCCTGCAAAGCAGTCTGGCACTGCGGTATCAACTATGAGCCTGTTTTCATGGCTACGCCCCGCCGGTCCGAGTCTGTCCGGCGAGCTGCAACAGCGCCTGCAACGCTTGCCGACGGCCACCGCGCTGGGCGAGTGCAGCCTGCGCGAACAGCGCTGGGTGGTGCTGGATCTGGAAACTACGGGACTGAACCTGAACAAGGACCGGGTGCTGTCCATCGGCGCGGTGGTGATCGAAGATGGCGCGATCGATTTCAGCCAACAGTTCGAACGCACCCTGCAATGCGCCGAACTCAAACTAGGCCCCAGCGTGCTGATTCACGGCCTGGGGCCCAGTGCGATTGCCAATGGCAGTGACCCGGCGCAAGCGTTGCTCGAGTTCATGGAGTTTGTCGGCGACAGCCCGTTGCTGGCCTTTCATGCGCCATTCGACCAGCACATGCTCGGCCGCGCCCTGAAAGATCACCTGGGCTACAAGTTGCAGCACACCTTTCTGGACGTGGCGGAAATCGCCCCGCTGCTGTGCCCGCAGGCCAACATCCGCGAAGCGGGGCTGGACGAGTGGATCGACTGGTTCAAGCTGGAGGTGTTCGAACGCCACAACGCCAGCGCCGATGCCCTGGCTACCGCGGAGTTGGCGCTGATCCTGTTCAGCCGGGCGCGGCAGCAGCAGATTCACAGCCCGTTGAATTTGCAGCAGCGGTTGGGACAGTGGCGGCGGCGGCAGCAAACACCCTCTTTCTAAATCTTCATTGCCCGTTCCGGCGCCATCGCGAGCAGGCTCGCTCCCACAGGGATCTGATGTATGACAAAGATCCAGTGTGGGAGCGAGCCTGCTCGCGATGAACGATAACGCGGTCAACCTGCCCACCTCCCCCCAAAAAAACACCCGACCAACGCCAATTGCTTTACCTCCCCCGCCTCTGACACAATCGCGAACAATTCTCGTTAGTTAACCTTTCCCAATCGGTGATGCGGCGTGTCGTCAATCCCAAGCCCTCAAAGTGAGCTCGTCGGTGCGTTATATCGCGACCATCGCGGATGGCTATTGGGCTGGCTTCGGCGCAATGTCACCTGCCCGCAACGCGCCGAGGACCTGAGCCAGGACACCTTCGTGCGCTTGCTGGGCCGTGAGGATCTCAAGGAACCGCGCGAACCCCGGGCGTTTCTGGTGGCGATCGCCAAGGGCCTGCTGTTCGACTATTTCCGCCGTGCCGCGCTGGAACAGGCCTACCTCGCCGAACTGATGCTGATTCCCGAAGCCGAGCAACCGTCGGTGGAAGAACAGCAAATGATCCTCGAAGACCTGAAAAACATCGACCGCCTGCTCGGCAAGCTGTCGAGCAAGGCCCGGGCAGCCTTCCTCTATAACCGCCTGGACGGCCTCAGCCATGGGGAAATCGCCGAACGCCTGGGCGTGTCGGTGCCCCGTGTGCGCCAGTACCTGGCCCAGGGCATCCGTCAGTGCTACATCGCCTTGTACGGGGAGCCGACATGAGCCCGGCCAGTTCCAAACCGGTGTCGGCGCGGGTGCTCGATGCCGCCATCGCCTGGCAATTGTCCCTGGACTCGGCCAACCCGGTGGAGCGCGAAGAATTCGCCAAATGGCACGCCGCCCACGAGGAACACGCTCGCGCCTGGCGCCAGCTGGGCATGCTCGACCAGCGTTTCAGCGTGGCCAGCGGCCCGGCCCGAACGGCCCTGTTGCAATCGCGTGAAGGCATTCGCCGCCGGGTGCGCCAGCTTGGCAGCGGCGTGGCCAGCGTGGTCGCGGTGATTGGCCTGGTGTTGTTCGCCGGCGAGCGCTATCTGCCGGTGGACTACTGGCTGGCCGACCAGCGCACCGCCACTGGCGAGCAACGCACCATTCGCCTGACCGACGGCACCTTGATCAACCTCAATACCCACAGCGCCCTGGATGTGCGCTTCGACGAGAAGCAGCGGCTGGTTGTGCTGCAGGAAGGGGAAATCCTCGTCGAAACCGGCCACGGCGATGCCCGGCCGTTCATCGTCGAAACCCGCGAAGGCAGCATGCGTGCGCTGGGTACGCGGTTTCTGGTCAAGCGTGAAGAGCAAGGCACGCGCCTGAGCGTGCTGCAATCGGCGGTGGCCGCCCACCCGGAATCGAGCCAGGCAGAACAGATTCTGCGCGAAGGCCAGCAGGTGCTGATCCGCAACGACGGCCTCGGGCCGATCCTGGCCGTGAACGCCGGCGCAGACGCCTGGACCCGGGGAATGCTGGTGGTGGACAACGCGCGGCTGGAAGATCTGGTCCAGGAACTGGGTCGCTATCGTCGCGGGCACCTGGGCGTGACGCCGGAGGTCGCTGACCTGCGCATCACCGGCAGCTTCCCGCTCAAAGACACCAACCTGGCCCTCAACGCCCTCCTGCCAACCCTGCCGGTGCAGATCGAACAGCACACGCAGTGGTGGGTGACGGTGGCGGCGAAGACCGAGGCCAAGCCTTGATTTGATGGTGTCTGGATGGACGCCATCGCGGGCAAGCCTTGCTCCCACAGGATTTTGTGTCGTGCACACAATGACTGGTCAATACAAAACCTGTGGGAGCAAGGCTTGCCCGCGATGAGGCCCCCAAACCTCCTTACAAAAACCGGCTTGGAATACTGAATCGAAATTATTTTCATCCAGCCCTATCACTTTTCAGATCTCGTCCGGCACCTAGGCAATTGAGAAGTATTCACTTTCAGGAGCCGCTGTATGTCCCGTTCGCTAGACACCTTGTTGCGCCCCAGTTTGCTGGCGGTCGCCATTGCCCTTTGCACCCCAGTGGCCAGCAGCCAACTGATCGCCGCCGAACAGGCGTCCAGCGTTCGTGCCTACAACCTGCCGGCCGCGCCGCTGGCCAGCACCCTGAACCAGATCGCCAGCCAGGCCGGCCTCGCCCTGTCGTTGAACCCGTCGCTGGCGGCGGGCAAGACCTCCGCCCCGGTCAACGGCCAGTTCGATGCCGCCGGCGCCCTGCGTGAAGCACTGCGCGGTACCGGCCTGCAACTGGAGCAAAGCGGCGGCACCTACACCCTGGTGGCAGTCCCTGAAGGCTCGCTGGCCCTGCCGGCGACCAGCGTGATCGGCGTCGAAAGCACCGAGAGCGCCTGGGGCCCGGTGGAAGGTTATGTGGCCAAGCGCACCGCTGCCGGCACCAAGACCGACACCGCACTGGTTGAAGCCCCGCGCTCGATTTCGGTCGTGACCCGCGAACAGATGGACGATCGCAACGTGCACACCCTCGACGCCGCCGTGCGCTACTTGCCGGGCACCACCGGCGCCAGCTTCGGCAGCGACACGCGCGCCGACTGGTTGCGCGTACGCGGTTTCGAACCGACCCAGTTCCTCGATGGCCTGCCGCTGCCCAAGGGCGTGTATGCCAACCCGAAGCAGGAAACCTGGAATCTCGATCGCTTGGCGGTGCTGCGCGGCCCGGCCTCGTCCGTCTATGGCCAGACCCCGCCGGGTGGCTTGCTGGACATGGTCAGCCGTCGTCCAAGCGCCGAATCCAGCAATGAAATCCAGCTGCAATACGGCAGCGACAACCATCGCCAGATCAACTTCGCCAGCACCGGCAAGATCGACGATGAAGGCCAGTTCCTGTACGGCCTCAGCGGTGTGGTGCGCGATGGCGGCACACCCATCGACCATATCGACGACAAGCGCTACAACATCGCGCCAAGCCTGACCTGGAACATCGACGACGACACCCGTCTCACCCTGCTCACCCAATTCACCCGTGACGATACCGGCATCACCAGCCAGTTCCGTCCGATCCAGGGCACCAAGATCCATTCGCCGCTGGGCGAAATTTCCCATCACAAGAACCTGGGCGACCCGGACTGGGAATTCTACGACCGCACCTACTACGCGCTGGGCTACGCCTTTGAACATCGCCTGAACGATGTCTGGCAGTTCCGCCAGAACCTGCGCTACACCAAGTCGGACCTGTCCTTCCAGGCCCTCACCCCCGGCGCCTACCCGTTCACCCAGGTCGATGCCGACGGCAACGTTGGCCGCACCAGCACCACGACCGACGAGGACATCAGTCAGTTCGCCGTGGATAACAACATGCAGGCTGACTTCGCCACCGGCGACATCCGCCACACCCTGCTGATCGGCCTCGATCACCAGCGCACCAACACCAACTACACCTCGATCTTCGGTGACGGCCTGACCACCAACGTCAACAACCCGGTCTATGGCCTGCCAATCGTGCGTCCGCCACGCTCGTCGGCCTTCTACGATTACGACCAGAAGACCTACCAGACCGGCCTGTACGTGCAGGACCAGATGGCCCTGGATCAATGGCGCCTGACCCTGGGTGGTCGTGAAGACTGGGTTCACACCAGCACCAAGTTCTTCAACAAGGGCGATGCCACCAACACCGACCGCAACAAGAACTTCAGCGGCAACGCAGCGATCAGCTACGTATTCGACAACGGCTTCGTGCCGTACCTGTCCTACGCCGAATCGTTCCAGCCGGCGAGCAACGCCGATACCTCCACCACCGAATCGTTCAAGCCGACCGAAGGCAATCAGTGGGAACTGGGTATCAAGTACCAGCCACCGGGCAGCAACACCTTGCTGACCGCCGCGGTGTATGACCTGACCCAGAAAAACGTCTCGGTCACCAACAACATCGGTGGCATTCCGGTCACCAGCCAGACCGGTGAAGTGAAGGTCAAGGGCCTGGAGCTGGAAGCCGTCTCCGACGTGACTGAAAACCTCAAGCTGACTGCCGCCTACACCCTGGCCAAATCCGAAGTGCAAGACGGCGCGTTCAAGGGCAACCGCCTGCAACTGATGCCGAACCAGACCGCTTCGATGTGGGCCGACTACACCTGGCACAACGGCGTGCTGGACGGTTTCGGGATCGGCGGCGGCGTTCGCTACACCGGCAACACCTATGGCGACCAGGCCAACACCGAGCTGGGCAAGGCAAACGCCTACACCGTGTTCGACGCGGCGGTTCACTACGACCTCGGCCGCCTGGACAACAGCCTCAAAGGTGCATCGCTGGCCGTCAACGCAACCAACCTGTTCGACAAGGACTACCTCTCCACTTGCGACGGGTTCTACTGCTACTACGGCGATGAACGCAGCGTTGTCGCCAGTGCCACCTACAAGTGGTAACGGCTTGATCTGACACGCCCGGTACCCAGGCCGTCCTTCATGGACGGCTTTGGTATTTCTGGAGGCTATGAAATGAAAAGTAAAACAATTCGCCGCTGGTCCTTCGTCCACACCTGGACCAGCCTGATCTGCACGGTGTTTTTGCTGCTGCTGGCGCTGACCGGCCTGCCGCTGATCTTCCACCACGAGATCGACCATCTGCTGGGCGATGCGCCACAAGTGAAGGACATGCCGGCGGACACCCCGCGCCTGGATCTGCAGCAGCTGGTGGCGGCGGCCGAGAAGCATCGCCCCGGCGAAGTCATGCAGTACTTCGGCTTCGAGGACGATGAGCCCAATGCCGTACTGACCATCATGGCGGCGACCGCCGGCACGGAGCCGAACTCGTCCCATACCTTCATGCTCGATGCCCGCACCGGCGAGGCGCTGGAAACCCCGTCGGCCAACGGCGGTTTCATGATGACCATGCTGCGCCTGCACGTGGACATGTTCGCCGGGCTGCCGGGCAAGTTGTTGCTGGCGTTCATGGGCTTGTTGTTCGTCGCGGCGATTGTCTCCGGCACCGTGCTGTACCTGCCGTTCATGCGTCGCCTGAAATTCGCCACCGTGCGCCAGGACAAATCCACCCGCCTGCGCTGGCTCGACCTGCATAACCTGATTGGCGTGGTGACCCTGACCTGGGCGCTGGTGGTGGGCGTGACCGGCGTGATCAGCGCCTGTGCCGATCTGATCATCGCTGCCTGGCGCAACGAGAGCCTGAGCGCGATGGTTGCGCCGTATCGCGACGCGCCGCCGCTGGCGCAACTGGCACCGGCCACTCGCTTGCTGGACATCGCCAGGGATGTTGCGCCGGGCATGCAGCCCGACTTCATCGCCTTCCCCGGCACCCGTTTTTCCAGTGAGCACCATTACGCGGTGTTCATGAAAGGCAGCACCCACCTGACCTCGCACCTGCTGACACCGGTACTGATCGACGCCAGCACCCTGCAAGTCACCGCCGTGGCCGAGCGCCCCTGGTACATGGACGCCATGGGCATGTCCCAGCCGCTGCACTTCGGTGACTACGGCGGCATGCCGATGCAAGTCCTCTGGGCCACGCTGGATGTGCTGACGATCATCGTCCTCGGCAGCGGGGTCTACCTGTGGGTGGTGCGGCGCAAGGCGACGAAACCCGTGCTGGAAAAAGCGGAGAGCGTGGCATGAAACCGCGACAGTCGAACTTCTGGAAGGTCTTCGGCACACCGACCGTCATTGCCCTGTTCACCGCGGCAGGGCTGTTCGCCGCGCTGCTTGGCGATGGTGTATGGGACGCCCTGAGTTGGCTGGGGCTGGGCATTCCCGCTGTCATTGCCTTGCGGGGTCTCTTGCAACGCCGTTGAACCCTGTAGGAGCGAGCCTGCTCGCGATGCACCCGAGAGCGCCTCGGGGTGTCAGGCCGCCAGCGTCATCGTTGGCGACCATCGCGAGCAGGCTCGCTCCTACAGGGGGGGCCGTGTTTCTTAGTGGTGTTGAGCAATCGCATCAACGCGCTATGCTGCCTCGACTCCGCCACCGACCGAGACGCTGCCATGTCCGCTCCGAGCATGACCCTGTACCACAACTCCCTCTCCCCGTTCGTTCGTAAAGTCATGGTGCTGTTGCACGAAACCGGTCAACAGGACCGCGTGGCCCTGCAGAACTGCGTACTCACGCCAGTCGACCCGGACAAGGCCCTGATCGACGACAACCCCCTGAGCAAAATCCCCGCCCTGCGCCTGGCCGACGGCAACGTCATCCACGACAGCCGGGTGATCCTCGACTACCTCGACCACCAGCACGTCGGCAACCCGCTGATCCCCCGCGAAGGCTCCGCCCGCTGGCGTCGCCTGACCCTGGCCTCGATGGCCGACGGCATCATGGACGCCGCCGTCCTGACCCGCTACGAAGTCGCCCTGCGCGCCCCGGAAAAACACTGGGACGCCTGGCTCGACGGCCAACGCGACAAAATCCGCCGCACCCTGGCGCTGCTGGAAAAAGATGCGATCGCCGAGCTGACCTGCCATTTCGACGTGGCCGCGATCAGCGTGGCCTGTGCCTTGGGTTACCTGGATTTGCGCCACCCGGATCTGGAGTGGCGCGAGGCGAATCCGCACTTGGCGGCGTGGTATTTCGAAGTGAGCCAGCGGCCTTCGATGATTGCGACGATGCCGAAGGTTTGAATTGGCAAGGGCAAAAGACTAGCAGTTCTGATAGTAGGCAAAGGCTGGAAATACTCCGACACTGAAACCAGTTCTTTTGAGTTTGAGGTCGGGGATCAGCCAATGCCTACGCAATCTCGTAACACTATTTTGTTCGCAACGGATCAGAAAAATTCGGTGTTGAATGCTTTTGATCCGACCAGAAATCACGCCACTGCTTACACCCCGTACGGTGATAGCCCAACGGAAGATGAGCTGCAAAGCCAGCTTCGGTTTAATGCCGAACTTCGGGAGTCAATGACAGGCTGTTATCTGCTCGGCAATGGCTATCGAGTATACAGCCCCATATTGATGAGATTCTTAAATCCAGATAGCTGGAGTCCGTTTGGAAAAGGTGGTTTGAATGCGTATGCATATTGTGAAGGAGATTCGATAAATCGAGCGGATCCAACCGGTCACGCATACAACATGCTCAAAGGACTAGGCAATATATTCGGCAGAAAAAAATCCATTGTAACCACACACATAGAACATGCGACCCACGATATAAAAATCCTAGAAAAATCAATCATCAAAAACAAAAAACACCTATCGAAATTAGAACAACTTGAAAATTACTCTACAGACTTCATTGACAGACAAAACAAACATTATCTGGACAATCAAGCAGCTTCGGCAGACTTATCAAGTAATCCAGCCCTCCCTCCATCATACAACGCAGCCGCAGCCGTTAAACCGCCTTCATTCCAAGACGCTGAGGTGTTAGAAATGATCCAGCGCTTGCCAACTAATATAGACTCACTTCACAAAAAAGTCATAGACGAAATGAATCAACTCACCAAACTAAAGCAATTTAGAAAAACTTTAAAACGCGAAAAACATGACCCGAGCATTACTCTGTTTTTAATTCGAAGCCAATAAATCAGTCAGATCACAATGAAATACTAGCGAATACGGGAACAAATAATGGGACAGATTTATTTAGAATTTACAGAGAAATAAATCCGCTCTTTATTTTGGCTTTCTTCTACTTGCCCTTGCCCTTGCCCTTGCCCTTGCCCTTGCCCTTATTAGAGCGAGCCGGCGCTAGATAGAACCTCAGTCTATCAACGGGAAACAACACCGCAATCCGCATAGCCAACACCTCCCCTTCCCGCTGATCCTCCCGCAACCCCACCGACCGGCTCATTCCACCTCTCCCATATCAAACGCCAACGGCTTGGCCGCCTTCTGCCCAACCCCATACCAATCCAGCTTGCGCGTCAGCACCATGAACACACCCAGCAACCCGAACAGCAACAACGACCCCATCAACAACGCGTAATCCTCGGCACTCAACAAGCCATAAAGCAGCCCGTACAACGCCGCCAACCCCGCCGAAAAACTCAGGCCATGACACACGCTGCGCAGCACGTGGCAGACATAGAACCCGATCAACAACACACAGGCGCCCGCAGACAGCAAATACGCCAGGGCAAAGCCGATGTGTTCGGACAACGACAGCAACAGCAGATAGAACAACGCCAGCGCCACACCGACCAACGCGTATTGCACAGGATGTACCGCGAGGCTTTTCAGCACTTCGAAGAGGAAGAAACCGGCGAAGGTCAGGACGATGAACAGCAGTGCGTATTTGATCGCCCGGTCGCTTTTCAAATACTGGTCCACCGGGTCGATGAAGCTCACGCCGAAACTGCGGGCAGAAAATCCCTCGCAACTGCTACGGGATACGCAGCTGTTCAAGGCCTCTTGCAGGTTGGTGGAGAAGAACGAGGTCTGCCAATTGGCGCTGAAGCCCTGATCGGTGATTTCGCGCTGGGCCGGCAGGTAGTTACCGATGAAGCTGGGGTGCGGCCAGTTGGCGGCCAGCGAGACTTTGCTGGTCTTGCCCACCGGCAGGATCTGCAACTGGCCGGTGCCTTGCAGCTTCAGGTCGAAGCCGAAATCCAGTTCGGTGTTTTGCCTGGCGTCCAGGGCCGGCAGCGTCACGTGGACGCCCTCGCCCAGCCAGCCGACTTGACTGCCGGGAATGAAGTCCAGGCGCTGGCCGTTGAGTTCGAGTTTCAAGGCATTCTCGATGCCGCGAATGTCACTGATGCCAACCGCGAGGAAGGGCTGGTCAAATTGGTAATCGGCAAAGTCTTCCTTGATGCCCAGTTGTGCCGGCAGCGAGAAATGGCCGCTGATGCGGTTGTCGGCATGGAACAGCCGCGCCTGATAAATCCCCCGGGCGCGCAGTTCGGTCTGCACCTGGCCGTCGAGTTCGAAGCGCTCCGGCAGGAAGTACAACCGGCCGCGCTCTTCGCCGAGCTCCTGATAGCGCTGGCTGGTTTTTTCGTTGAGCTTCCAGGTGCGCGTCACTTTGCGATACGGCACCACCATCAGCGGGCCGCTCAATTGCTGGCTGTAGCTGGAGCTGCGAGCGATGTCTTCGAGCACGCCATCGCGCAGTTGCTGGCGGTCCTGGATCACACCGTTGATCATCAACAGCGGGATCAGCAACAGCAGAATCAGCAGGGCGATGGCCCCGAGTTTCAAGGTCAGATTTCGGTTCATGGGACTCTCCCTGTTTTGGATGGAGAGAGTCTGGGGTGGGTGTGTGGTGGCTTTATGGGGGGAATGTGGAGATTGTGTGGAGACTGAACGGGCCCCTTCGCGAGCAGGCTCGCTCCCACAGTTGATCTGTGATGTGCATGAGATCTGTATTCACAGGAGATCCATTGTGGGAGCGAGCCTGCTCGCGATTGGCCGCGACACGGTCCTAAGCCAGGCGCAACCTGACTTCCACGCCACCTTCAACATTGCCAATGCTCATCACCCCACCATGCAACTTGACCACTTCCTCGACAAAATTAAGCCCCAACCCGGTGCTTTTGCGCCCGCTCTCCGGTCGCGGCAGCGAGTAGAAACGCTCGCACAATCGCGGCAACGCGTAGTCGGGAATCGCCTCGGTCTGATTGAACAGTGCGAACTCGACCTGCTCGCCAATCCGCTCGGCGGTGAATCGCAACACGCCCCGGGCCGGGGTGAAATCCAGGGCATTCTCCAGCAGATTTGCCAAGGCTTGCCGCAGCAGGAACGGCTCACCGATCAACACCACGGTCGATGGAATCCTTTGTTCCACGCGCAGTTCCTTGCCCTGAATTCGCGCTGTTTGGGCATTGAGCAACTCATTCACCAACGCGGCCAATGGCACCTCTACGCGTTCCTCCAGCCCCTGGCGCTGTTCAACCTGCGCCAGGTTCAACAACCGCTCGATCAACTGCTGCATCCGCGCACTTTCGTGATCAATGTTGCCTACAAAGCGCTGCTGCTGAGCCAACGGCATTTCGCCTTGCAGCAACTCCGCCGCGCCGCGAATCGCCGCCAGCGGACTCTTCAATTCATGGGTCAGGGTGTGCACGTAACGCTCGACGTAGGCCTTGCCCTCCAGCTGCGTGCGCATCTGCTCCACCGCCGTCGCCAGTTGCTCCAGCTCACCACCGCGATAATGCGGCACCTCAACCCGGCGGCCCTCGCTCACCGCCTGCGCATAAACAGTCAATCGACGCAGTGCCCGGCTCAACCACCAAGACAGCAACGCCCCGAACAACAGACCCAGGCCAATCAACCCGGCGCCGTAGGCCAGCAGCCGACGTTCGGTTCGGTCCACGTATGGCTGCAGCGATGCGTTGGGCTTGGCCACGGTGACCACACCGATGATCTGCCCGTTATCGCGAATCGGCGCGCCGACATGCATCACCGATGAGTTGGCATCCGCTGGGTCGCTGCGGCTTGAGCGGGCGCCGTATTGGCCGCGCAGGGTCAGGTAAACGTCGTTCCAGCGCGAGTAATCCTGGCCCACCGCCACGCCGCTGGAATCGAGCACCACGATACCCTTGGCGTCGGTGACGTAGATGCGGTGGTTGACCTGATTCTTCGCCAGGCCCCAGATGTTCGCCGCCGGTTGTCGCTCGCCGTAGGCCTTGAGCAGTTCCGGCCAGCGGTTCTGGTTGAGGGTGCCGGCCTTGAAGTCGTCGCGCAGGATTTCCGCCATCAGGTTGGCGGTGTCGACCAGGGTTTCTTCGGTGGACTGGCGCACGCCGGGGCGGATCTCTTCCATCACGGTGTTGAGCACGAAATAGCCGGTCAGGCCAATGAACAGCACATAGACCAGGAAGATCCGGATTCCCAGCGGCATCAGCTGTGCCTCGGACTGTAGCTGTAGCCGAGGCCACGATGGGTCTGGATCGGCTCGGCGTCGGCCTTCACCAGCCGCAGTTTGGCGCGCAGGCTCTTGATGTGGCTGTCGATGCTGCGCTCGTACCCGGCGTCGGCTGCCACGCCCAGCGCATCGAGCAATTGCTCGCGGCTGAAGACGCGTTCGGGTTGTTCGAGCAGGCATTGCAGCAGGCGGAATTCGTGGCGGGTGAGGGTCAGCAGCTGACCGCGATAACTGATCTGTACCCGCTCACTGTCGATGCGAAACAGCGCTGGTTCCTGCTCCACCGTTGCCCGCGGCGCCATGCGCTTGAGAATCGCCCGAACCCGCGCCGACACTTCGCGAGGACTGAACGGCTTGACCACATAGTCGTCGGCACCGATCTCCAGCCCCACCACACGATCGATTTCACCGTCGCGAGCGCTGAGGAACATCACCGGCACTTCGCTAAAGCGCCGCAGCTGCTTGCAGGTTTCAAAACCGCTGATGTCCGGCAGGCCGATGTCGAGGATGATCAGATCCGCCGGCATCTGGCGCTGATGCTCAAGCGCGGCGGCGCCGAGGCTCAGCCACGTAGTGGTAAAGCCTTCGCCCTGCAAGGCAAAAATCAGCGTGTCGGCAATCGCCGCTTCGTCTTCGACAATCAGGATATGAGGCATGGCATCCGAGCCCGGCAGTGGAATGGGCGAACGGTGAACCAAGGGGGAATCGGCGTCAATTGGCAAGGATCAATCAGCGGTGTGGTCTGTAGGAGCTAGCAGTTCTGATAGTAGGCAGATGGCTAAAAAGGTCAGATGCTGAGAGGGCCCTGCTTCATGGACCTTGCTCGGAGTTCAGTTAATGTCTACGCGTTCACGCAAAACAATTCTGCTGGCAACCGACCTACAGAGCTCAGTGTTTAAGGCCATTGACGCAAATCGATTTGAGCCCACCACCTACACCCCCTATGGTCATCACCCACGGGATAATGGCTCGCTCAGCCAGCTTAGGTTCAGCGGCGAACTACCCGACCCGCTGACCGGGCATTATCATTTGGGGAAAGGGTATCGACAGTTCAATCCGGTGTTGATGCGGTTTAATAGCCCGGATAGTTGGAGTCCGTTCGGGAAAGGGGGCTTGAATGCCTATACGTATTGCGCGGGGAACCCTATCAACCAGAAAGACCCAACGGGACATTATCTTATAGCAGCCAAACTGTTTGATGACGTATTTCTAAATACTTATTTACTCATGAAAGATGCAAATCTCAGAAAAATTCATTTATCAGATGCACTCAATCACACCACGGCACTTTTCGGAGGAAAGGACAAAGTTAAAATACTTGCCAATGCGAAAAACACTACCCCCGAGGCGGTTGTTGCTAGCGCCCTTTCCAGACAAAACAAACCCATTCATTTAAACCCGATCGCCACTGGAGAAGATACTCTCCAATACCTACACAATGCTGACTCGCACCTCAGAACACTTTTAAATAACAGAAACATAAACCACGAACTGTTAAACCCAAAAAACCCCTACTACGCCCAGCTGAGCGAATACGACTTAAGAATTTTAAAGCTAAACCAACTAAACAATACCAAAGAATTAGAACGCTCCACTTCATACTTGTTAACACTTCGCATAGATGGAGCAAGTCAAACCGGAGGCTTCAATGCGAAAGATTTTGTGGAGGCTGCGATCAAGATCAGAGGAGAATAATTCACGCTGAGTGAGAGAGAGCCGAACGGAAAACTCTCTCATTGGGAATATAAGAATCGAGTACCCACAAAAGGCCCGACGAATTGGAATCAAACCGGTAATCAGCAATCGGGTTTGTCAGCCGTAAACCTTCTCGCCGGATTCACCGCCGCCCCAAACTCACGCAACGCCTTCGCCCCAATCAACAGCGGATAATTGAAGCTACTGCGATCGGTCAAATTCACCTCAACCGTGCGCTTGACGTCCCCCAGGCACAGCTCCAGATCAACCACCGGCCGCTTGGTCGGCGCCGCCACTTCTTCGTCCTCGTCCTCCTCGGAACGCGTCTTGATCTTGCTGATCCGCGCAATCTTGTGTTCGTAGACCTTGTTGCTCGCGTCCTTGGTCGCCAGGCGGAAACGCACCCAGTCTTCGCCATCGCGGGTGAAGGTTTCGATGTCCTTGGCCGAGAGCGACGCCGTCAGGGCGCCGGTGTCCATCTTGGCCTTGAGCACTTCACCGCCGATTTCCGGCAGGGCGATGTATTCGTAGCGCCCGTAGAGGGTGGGCTCGGCGGCCATGACCGGCAGGGCGATGAGGGACAGCAGTGCGAGGAGGGATTTCACTTGGTCGGGATCCTTGGGAGATGGGCAGCGCAATTTTAGACTGTTGTTGAATAGATCGTTCCCACGCTCTGCGTGGGAATGCAGCCAGGGACGCTCCGCGTCCCATCAGAAGCCGAACGCAGAGCGTCCGTTGAGGCATTCCCACGCAGAGCGTGGGAACGATCGATACCAGAAGATTAACGATCCGAAGGTGAAACATTCGTCACCCCCGATTTGGCCTGCCGCCCGAAGCCACTTATCATGGCGCGCCTAAACGTTTCCAAGAGTTTCCTATGCGCCGCCTGCTCACCGGCAGTTTCGTGACCCTGCTGCTTCTGCTCAACACCCTGACCCTGATCGGGCCGTTGATGGTATTCGCCCTGCTCAAACTGGTCCTGCCCGGCCGTTTGCGCGATTACGCCTCATGGGCGGTGATGTGGATCGCCGAGACTTGGTCGGAAATCGACAAGCTGATCTTCCGCCTGTGCATCCCCACCCAATGGGACATTCGTGGCGGTGACGACCTGCGTCGCGACACCTCGTATCTGGTGATCAGCAACCACCAATCCTGGGTCGATATCCCGGCGCTGATCCAGACACTCAACCGGCGCACGCCATTCTTCAAATTCTTCCTCAAGAAAGAACTGATCTGGGTACCGTTCCTGGGCCTGGCGTGGTGGGCGCTGGATTACCCGTTCATGAAGCGCTACAGCAAGGCGTTTCTGGCCAAACATCCGGAACTGGCGGGCAAGGACCTGGAAATCACCAAGCAGGCTTGCGAACTGTTCAAGCGCCAGCCGGTGACCGTGGTCAACTATCTGGAGGGCACCCGCTTCACCGAGGCCAAACGGCTTCAGCAGCAGTCACCCTTTACCCATTTGCTCAAGCCCAAGGCCGGCGGCGTAGCGTTCGTGCTGGCGGCGATGGGCGAACAGCTCGATGCCATCCTCGACGTGACGGTGGTGTATCCGCAGCAGAAGATCCCGGGGTTCTGGGATTTGCTCAGCGGCAACGTGCCGAGGATCATCATCGACATCCACACCCGCGAACTCGACCCGGCCCTGTGGCAGGGCGATTACGAAAACGATCCGGCGTTTCGTGAAACGGTCCAGAACTGGGTCAATCAGCTCTGGACCGAGAAGGACCGGCGCATCGACGCATTGCGCGCCGAAAGCCGCTGATCAACTGCCGGTGGCAATTGCAGAGCCGGTGCCCCAGATGCCGCCCAGGCTCTGCAGCAGCGAACCAGTGACGCCCTGTTGCCCTAGGTATTGCAGGATCACCGGGGCAAACAGGCCAACCATGCCGGTGTCCATGCCCAGGGTGCTGAAGGCATTGTTCAAATCGTCGGTGTCCTTGACGTTGCCCAATGCGTTATTCAGCCCGGCCGCCTGACCGGTGGCCCCGAGTAACCCGGCGAGGGCGCCAAGCTCTCCGCCACCGGACAAAATGTCGAGGCCCGGCACGCTTTTGGCCAGCTCCGAGTAGTCGGTCGAACTCAGCTGGTTCTTCGCCAAGCCGAGCATCGCCCCGGCACCGCCGATGGCTTGTTGCGGCGTCACGTTCAACTGGCTAAGCGCGCCCAGCAGGTCTGCGGTCTCCGAAGTCGGCGCAGCCTGCGTGGCTGCGTTCTCGCCTTTCATGCCGGAAATGGCATTGGCCGCATCGCTCAGGCTGAACTGGGCAAAGACCGGGCTGGCCGCCAGGGTCATGAGCGATGCCAGTGCAAAACCGCGGGAAAACTTCATCCAGACACCCTCAATGAAAACCGCCCGGAAATGGGCGGCGAAAAACTGTGCGTTGGACTGGCATGCCCGAACATTGTTCCCAACCACCCATCCCCTGTAGGAGCGAGCTTGCTCGCGATGGTGGCCAACGATAACGCGTACTACCTGAATCAACGTGTTGGCCTTACGTCCATCGCGAGCAGGCTCGCTCCTACAAGGGTCAGGGATCAGACACAGAAATAATTTCCGGACGCTGCATCCAGTCCGCCCCCACGCACGTATATCAATCACGGACAGACACTCCTGGCCGATTCCCCACCCGAGGATCACCCCCATGAAACGCACTTCGATCAAAACCCCGCTGATTGCCAGCCTGCTGACCCTGGCCCTTGGCGGCGCATTCGCCTTGAACACCGCGCAAGCAGCCACCATGAGCCACGACAACGTGACAGTCGGTGGCCAGGCCATGCTGCCGAGCAAGGATATCGTCGATAACGCGGTCAACTCCGCCGACCACACCACCCTGGTCGCCGCCGTGAAAGCCGCCGGGCTGGTCGATACCCTCAAGGGCAAAGGCCCGTTCACCGTGTTCGCACCGGTCAACTCAGCCTTCACCGCCCTCCCCGCCGGCACCGTCGATACGCTGCTGAAACCGGAAAACAAGGCCACCCTGAGCAAAATCCTCACCTACCACGTAGTCGCCGGCAAACTCGACATGACGACCCTGGCCGAGAAGATCAAGGCCGGTGGCGGCAAGGCCGAACTCACCACCGTCGCCGGCGGCAAGCTGTGGGCG
Organism: Pseudomonas putida; assembly: GCF_050989985.1. Classification (GTDB taxonomy): domain Bacteria; phylum Pseudomonadota; class Gammaproteobacteria; order Pseudomonadales; family Pseudomonadaceae; genus Aquipseudomonas; species Aquipseudomonas putida_AI. Next base: position 454,751 of record NZ_CP158815.1, on the reverse strand, counting down.
ATGATGAACGGCCCGCACAACATCACCATCAAAGATGAAAAAGGTGACGTCGCCGACATCACCACCTATGACGTGTACCAGTCCAACGGCGTGATACAGGTCATCGACAAAGTGCTGATGCCAAAGAGCTGAACCGCGCCGCCGACCCCGTGCATCGGGGTCGGCGGGTTTGCCGGGGTGCCTGACCGTGAATGGAACAACCCTGCGCCGTGAACTAACCTCAGCCCTCACACAACCCGCCTCGTGTGCCTGGAGAACCGTGACTCCCATCGCCGACGCCGATCAGCTGCGGCAGCTCCTGGCCCAGTGCTCGCTGGGCGACCGCCGCGCTTTCGAGACGCTTTATCGAAGCGTCGGCCCGCGCTTGCATGGTGTGGCCCTGCGCTTCATGGGGCGCGCGGACCTTGCCGAAGAAGTGCTGCAGGAAAGCTTCGTGCGCATCTGGAACAACGCCTCGCGCTATGAAGCGCACCTGTCGGCGCCCTTGACCTGGATGATCAACATCACCCGCCATCAAGCCATCGACCAGTTGCGCAAACACCGCGACCGGCCGCTGGGCGATCTTGAAGAACAGGCGCTGGTGGATGAAAGCCCCTCGGCGCACGACCAATTGAGCAGCGCCCGCGAAGCCAGCGCCTTGAACCGTTGCCTGGACAGCCTTGAAGGCATGCAGCGCCAGTCGATCACAGTCGCGTACTTTCAGGGACTGTCGTGCGCTGAACTTGCCGAATACTTGGCGGCGCCCTTGGGTTCAGTGAAGTCCTGGATCCGCCGCGGCATGGAGCGCCTGCGCAGGTGCCTTGAATCATGAACTATCAAACCCCGACCCTGCGCCGCACCCTCGCCGCCGACTACGCCATCGGGCTGATGCCCCCTTCTGCGCGCCGACGTTTCGAACAGCTGTTGCTGGAGGACGCCGCGCTGCGTGTGGAACTGGCGCAATGGCAGGAAAGCCTCGCGAGCCTGACCGATGCGCTCCCCGAGCAACCCGTGCCGGAGCGGGTCTGGCAAGGCATTACGGCACGCATCGAGCCGCAGGAACTGCATGTGCCGCGCAAGCGCCCGTTCTGGAACTGGCTGCGCGTGACAGTCGCAGTGTGCTCGGTGGTAATCGCCGTGACCCTGGGCGTGATCTACAACCGCGACACCGCCCGCTACAGCGCCACCCTGATCAGCGCCGACGCGCAGCCGGCGTTGCGGGTTCAGGCCCACGAGAATTACCTGCAAATCGAGCCGCTGACATTGGCAGCCATCGAGCCGGGACAGAGCCTGGAACTGTGGGCGATTCCAGTGGGCGGCAAACCCATTTCCCTCGGCGTGATTCCGGTGGGAGGCAAAGGCAAGGTTGAACTGAGCGATACGCAGAAAGCGCTGATCGGCAAACCGATTGCGCTGGCGGTCAGCCTTGAACCCAAGGGTGGCTCGCCGACCGGGCAGCCGACGGGGCCGGTTCTTTATCAAGGTGCATTGGCGGCGTTGTGACCCTATCAGTTCTGCTAGTAGGCAGTTTCGGCTGATTGCGCCAGAGTAACTTCTGAATCGATGGAGTTATCCGGGAGTCCGGCCAATGCTACGTCAAAGCATGAATCTGCTCCGCAGCTATCGGTATGACCCACTGGATCGACTGGTTGCATACGAAACTTCGGGGCAGGCAAGCACCCAGCGCTTTTACCTGAGAGACCGCCTTGCCACCGAGATTCAAGGCACGGTGCAGCATTCGATCATGCAGCACGGCGATCAACTGCTCGCGCAGCAACAGCGCCAAGGCAGCGCGGCGGCGCAAACATCCTTGCTCGCCACCGATCAACAGCGTTCGGTGCTGACCTTGCTCGACGCCAAGCAGCCCCATGCTTTCGTCTACATGCCCTATGGTCACTGCCTTACTGGAGGCCGCTTGCTCAGCCTGCTCGGGTTCAACGGCGAACGAGCGGATCCAGTGACGGGGTGGTATTTGTTGGGGAATGGGCATCATCGACCATTCAATCCAGTGTTGATGCGGTTTAACTGCCCGGACAGTTGGAGTCCGTTTGGGGATGGTGGGTTGAATACCTATGCGTATTGTGGGGGAGACCCGATAAATAGAAACGACCGCACCGGTCATGCATTTGTTTTTTCACTTCAGAAATTGAAGTTCTGGAAGTCATCACAGACGATTGCAAGGAAAAGCACCAAGCCTGCAACAGCAGATTGGCTTAAAGGTAGCTATAGAAAAACGGAAGAATTTAATGTAGGCCCAATGTTCTCGCGTACGCAATTCGGAAAAAATCGCCAACCTAAAAATATCGACGACGCAGCAAGCCCGCCCCCTTCTTATTCCCCTTCCCCCCCTACACCGCCGCACAAGCCTGGTCGTAATACATCGGCCAGCCGAGAGATAATCGCAAGTCACCGAAGAGTGATAGAGCGGTTTGGAGACTCGCTTCAAATTTCAACAAACACGAATTACTCAGAACTTACCGAGATCGCCATCGACGTGTTAAATCAACGTTCTTTGAACATTGGAACAAACCCAAGCCCTGCCTCTCCTCGCCCACGACCCAGAGATTCAAGAAATAACATCCATGAAAAATTGAACATTGAAATCCGAGAAGCCTGATATGTAAAAAGGGCGACACTAAGTCGCCCTTTTCCTTGCTTGCCCCCTTACGCCGCACTAAACAACTTATGCGGATCAATCACAAACTTCTTCGGCACGCCCGCATCGAACTCGCCGTAACCTTCCGGCGCCTGATCCAGGCTAATCACCTGCACGCCCACCACTTCGGCAATGTTGATGCGATCCCACATGATCGCCTGCATCAGTTGGCGGTTGTACTTCATCACCGGGGTCTGGCCGGTGTGGAAGCTGTGGGATTTGGCCCAGCCCAGGCCGAAACGGATGCTCAGGCTGCCCATTTTCGCGGCGGCGTCCACGGCGCCCGGGTCTTCAGTGACGTAGAGGCCAGGGATACCGATTTTGCCGGCAACCCGTACCACGCCCATCAGCGAGTTGAGTACGGTGGCCGGGGCTTCGTGTTTCACGCCGTCGTGACCGTGGCCGCGGGCTTCGAAGCCTACGGCGTCGATGGCGCAATCCACTTCCGGTTCACCCAGCAGCGCGGCGATTTGCTCGTGCAGCGGGGTGTCGAGGGACAGGTCGGCGACTTCGAAGCCCTGGGCCTTGGCGTGGGCCAGGCGCACGGTGTTGACGTCACCGACGATTACCACTGCCGCGCCCAGCAGGCGAGCGGAAGCGGCAGCCGCCAGGCCGACCGGGCCGGCACCGGCGATGTACACGGTGCTGCCTGGGCCAACGCCCGCAGTCACAGCGCCGTGGTAACCGGTCGGCAGGATGTCGGAGAGGCAGGTCAGGTCGCGGATTTTTTCCATCGCGCGATCGCGATCAGGCAGTTTCAGCAGGTTGAAGTCGGCGTACGGCACCATGGCGTATTCAGCCTGGCCACCGGTCCAATCACCCATGTCGACATAGCCGTAGGCGCCGCCCGGACGTGCCGGGTTAACGCTCAGGCACACGCCGGTGTGCATTTCCTTGCAGGAACGGCAGCGCCCGCAAGCCACGTTGAACGGTACGGAAACCAGGTCGCCGATCTGTAGATTTTCGACGTCGCGGCCTTTCTCGATCACTTCACCGGTGATCTCGTGGCCCAGGACCAGACCGGTTTGAGCGGTGGTACGGCCGCGCACCATGTGCTGGTCGGAACCACAGATGTTGGTGGAAACCACGCGCAGAATGACCGCGTGCTCAATCTTTCTGCCGCGCGGGTCCTGCATTTTCGGATAGTCGATTTTCTGTACTTCGACCTTGCCAGCGCCGAGATACACCACACCACGATTGCCAGACATGCTTTCACCTCGCTGTTGTTTTTATGGATCCGCGTTGCCCAGGCAGGCAGCGCGTTAAGTGCTCGGGTACAGATGCTGTTTCTTGTCTTGTGTTGCCTGTAAGGGCCTCATCGCTGGCAAGCCAGCTCCCACAGGTTTTGTGTCGTTCACAAATTTTGTGTTCATCCCGCCCCCTGTGGGAGCGGGCTTGCCCGCGATGGCGATCTAGAGAACGACCGTACGATTGGCGTTCAGGAACACCCTTCTCTCAATGTGATAACCCACGGCCCGCGCCAGGGTCAGGCCTTCGATATCCCGCCCCTTGGCGATCAGGTCTTCGGGGTAATGACTGTGATCCACCACCTCGACGCCCTGGGCAATGATCGGCCCTTCGTCGAGGTCGTTGTTGATGTAATGCGCCGTCGCACCGACCAGTTTCACGCCCTTGTTGTAGGCCTGGTGGTAAGGCTTGGCGCCTTTGAAACCCGGCAGCAGGGAGTGGTGGATATTGATGGCCTTGCCATCGAGTTTGCGGCACAGCTCCGGCGACAGAACCTGCATGTAGCGGGCAAGGATCACCAGTTCGGCGCCGGCCTCTTCGATCACCTGCAACACCTGGCGCTCCTGGGACGGTTTGTCGTTCGGGTCCAGGGGGAAGTGGTAGTAGGGAATCTGGTGCCAATCGGCCAGCGGCTTGAGGTCCGGGTGGTTGGACACCACCGCTGCCACGTCCATCGACAACTGGCCGATGCGCTGGCGATAGAGCAAGTCGTTGAGGCAGTGATCGGCCTTGGACACCATGATCACCACTTTCGGCCGATAGTGCGGCGGGGTCAGCTCGAAGACCATGCCGAAGGCTTCGCCGCGCTCGGCCAGGCCTGCGCGGAATGACTGCTCGTCGAAGCCGTCAGGCTGGCGAAACTCCACACGAATGAAGAAACGGCCCGAGAGCCGATCGTCGAAGGAGTGGTGTTCGGTGACGTAGCAGCCCTGCTCGAACAGAAAGCGGGTCACCGCGTCCACGGTGCCGAGTACGCTGGGGCAGTCGGCGGTCAGGATCCATGTGTCTGGGGCGCGGCTCATAGTGTTTTCCTCTGATCGTTCCCACGCTCTGCGTGGGAACGCCGCCATGGACGCTCTGCGTCCGCTCTTGGGACGCGGAGCGCCTCTTTTTAGGGACGCAGAGCGTCCCGGGATGCATTCCCACGCAGAGCGTGGGAACGATCAGCTTTATGCCTGAACGCTAAGGCCGTACTCAGCCGAAGCATCCTGCAGCCACAACCACCAGTAATCCGAGAAGCTGCGACGGATCAGCAGTTCCCAGGTGTCTTCGGCGGTGTGGCGGATCATCAGTTGCGACTTGGCGAACACCGTGCCGACGGCCTTGCCCACCGGGAAGTTGTTGGGGTGCACGTCGTAGCTGGTGGACTTCATCAGTACCTGGCGCACGTTCGGGCCGCTCAGTTCGAGGATCTGCTGGCCACCGCTGACGTTGACGATCTGGATGTGCAGGTCGCCCAGCGCTTCGCGCAGTTTTTTCTCGGCGGCGAATTCTTCGCCGGTCGGGACGATCAGCAGCCACTCGTCCGGGCCCATCCATTGCAGGCTGGTTTCACCCTTGACGATCACGGTCAGTGCGCTTGGCAATTCGATGCCCAGCGCCTTGTGCACGCCGGCGGCGAACGCGGCGTCATGGCCATCGCCACGGATGGTCAGGTGGCCGAGGAGTTTTTTCTCGCGCACGGTCACGCCGGCGCTCTTGCGACCCTTGCCCACCAGGCTGGCGAGGTCGGCGTGATGCAGCGACGACTCGGCCTTGGCGCCGTTGGTTGGGCGTTGTTGGTAAACATTGGCTGCGGTCATAAAGCACCTGTTCTGAATTCTGTTGGTTCCGGCCCTTGTGGTGGCAGCCCCGCCGCCATCGCGAGCAGGCTCGCTCCTACAAGGGTTACCCGATCTCCTGTGGGAGCGAGCCTGCTCGCGAAAGCGGCAGCAGGCTCACCACAGGATCCAAGGCCATTAAACGTTCTGGCGCTCGCCCTTCGGATCGAAGAACACCGAAGAAACGATTTCCGCCTCGATCACGCTGCCGTCCGCCAGTGGCGCAAACACACGCTCACCCATGCGGTTCAGGCCGCCCTTGACCACGCCCATGGCAAACGAATAGCCCAGGGAGTTGTGCAGGTAGCTGGAGGTCACGTGACCGACCATGGTCATCGGGATCGCCTGCTTGGTGTTGAACACCAGTTGCGCACCTTCCGGCAGCCATACATTCGGGTCGATCGGCTTGAGGCCCACCAGCTGCTTGCGCTGATCACGCACGCAGTCTTCGCGGTTCATGCCACGCCAGCCGATCCACGAGAACGGTTTGGTGCGACCGACACACCAGCCCATGTTCAGGTCGTCCGGGGTCATCGAACTGTCAGTGTCCTGGCCGACGATGATGAAGCCCTTCTCGGCCCGCAGCACGTGCATGGTTTCGGTGCCATACGGCGTCAGGTTGTACTTCTTGCCGGCGTCGACGATTTTTTCCAGCACGCCCATCGCATAGTCGGCCTGCACGTTGACTTCGTACGACAGCTCACCGGTAAACGAGATCCGGAACACCCGCGCCGGCACGCCGCCAACCTCGCCTTCCTTCCAGGTCATGAACGGGAAGGCTTCGTTACTCAGGTCGATGTCGGTGACTTCGCTGAGCAGCTTGCGGCTGTTCGGCCCGGACAGGGTCATGGTTGCCCAGTGATCCGTCACGGAAGTGAAGTACACCTTCATGTCCGGCCATTCGGTCTGGTGGTACAGCTCCAGCCATTGCAGTACGCGGGCCGCGCCACCGGTGGTGGTGGTCATGACGAAATGGTTGTCGGCCAGGCATGCAGTCACGCCGTCGTCGAACACCATGCCGTCTTCTTTGCACATCAGGCCGTAACGCGCCTTGCCCACGTCGAGCTTGGTCCAGGCGTTGGTGTACACGCGGTTGAGGAACTCGCGCGCATCCGGGCCCTGGATGTCGATCTTGCCCAGGGTCGAGGCGTCCAGCAGGCCGACGCTGTCGCGCACTGCCTTGCATTCGCGCTTGACCGCGGCGTGCATGTCTTCACCGGATTTCGGGAAGTACCACGGACGTTTCCACTGGCCGACGTCTTCGAACTCGGCGCCGTTTTTCAGGTGCCATTGATGCAGGGCGGTGTAGCGCACTGGTTCGAAGATGTGCCCACAGTGACGGCCGGCCACGGCGCCGAAGGTAATCGGCGTGTAGTTCGGACGGAACATGGTGGTGCCCATCTGCGGGATGGTCACGTTCAGCGAACGGGCGGCAATGGCCAGGCCGTTGACGTTACCCAGCTTGCCCTGATCGGTACCGAAGCCCAGCGCGGTGTAGCGCTTGACGTGTTCGACCGACTCGAAGCCCTCGCGGGTCGCCAGTTCGATGGCGGCGGCGGTGACGTCGTTTTGCAGGTCGACGAATTGCTTCGGCGCCCGTGCGGTGTTCTTTTCATGGGGCACCTGGAACAGCGCCAGGGTCGGCTCTTCCAGACGGGCCAGGGCTTTGGGCAAGGTCGCTTCGACCGCACCGAAACCGGCTTCGCTGGCTGCGCGCACGCCGCCTTCAAAACCATCGGCCAGGGAATCGCCAAGGCCGTAGACGCCGTTGATGCCACCGACGCACACGCGTTTCTGCGGTGCTTCGCCCGGTACGAAACCGAGGATGTCTTCACGCCAGATCGGCTTGCCACCCAGGTGCGAAGCCAGGTGAACCACCGGGCTGTAGCCGCCGGAGCTGGCGATGATGTCGCACTCGAGCCATTCGCCTGGGCTTGTGACCTTGTGGCCTTTCACATCGATCGCGGCAACGCGGGCAGCGGTGACGTGCTTGCTGCCACGGGCCTCGATCACGGCGCTGCCGGTGAGGATACGAATGCCCTTGGCGCGCGCTTCTTCCACCAGCGCACCGCGAGGGTTGCTGCGGGCGTCGGCGATGGCCACCACTTGCAGGCTGGCATCGAGCCAATCCAGGGCCACGCGGTAGGCGTGATCGTTGTTGGTCGACAGCACCAGCTTCTTGCCCGGTGCCACGCCATAGCGGCGAACGTAGGTCGAAACAGCGCCGGCGAGCATGTTGCCCGGCACGTCGTTGTTGCCGTAGACCAGTGGACGCTCGTGAGCGCCGGTCGCCAGCACCACACGCTTGGCACGCACGCGGTGGATGCGCTGACGCACCTGGCCAATCGGTGCGCGGTCGCCGAGGTGATCGGTCAGGCGCTCGTGAATGGTCAGGAAGTTATGGTCGTGGTAGCCGTTGACCGTGGCGCGCGGCAACAGCAGCACGTCCGGGGTGTTCTTCAGCTCGGCGATGACGCTGGCAACCCACTCCATGGCAGGTTTGCCGTCGAGGCTCTCGCGGGAGTCGAGCAGGCTGCCGCCGAACTCTTCCTGCTCATCGGCGAGGATCACACGGGCACCGCTGCGCGCAGCGGCCAGTGCAGCTGCTAGGCCGGCAGGGCCGGCGCCGACGATCAGCACGTCGCAGTGCTGGTTCATGTAGTCGTAGGTGTCCGGATCGTTCTCGGTCGGCGAACGGCCAAGACCTGCGGCCTTACGAATGTACTTCTCGTAGGTCATCCAGAACGATTGCGGGTACATGAAGGTTTTGTAGTAGAAGCCCGGTGGCATCAGCTTGCCGCCGACCTTACCGAGAATCCCCATCATGTCGTTGTTCACGCTCGGCCAGCCGTTGGTGCTGGTGGCGACCAGGCCCTGGTACAGCGCTTGTTGCGTGGCACGTACGTTCGGGATTTGCGTGGCTTCGGTGGCGCCGATCTGCAGCACCGCGTTCGGCTCTTCTGCACCGGCGGCGAAGATGCCGCGCGGACGGGAGTACTTGAAGCTGCGACCGATGATGTCGACGCCGTTGGCCAGCAGTGCAGCGGCCAGCGAGTCGCCTTCGAAGCCTTTGTAGCTCTGGCCGTTGAAGGTGAAGCTGAGAACTTTGTTGCGGTCGATCCGTCCGCCGTTGGACAGGCGATTGATCTGGCTCATACCTTCTCTCCCAGAGCCGTGCTGGCCGCTTTCGGGCTATCGGTCTTGTCGGTGAATTGTGGCTTGGTGCCGATCTTGTAGGTTTCGAGAATCTCGTAGGTCACGGTGTCGCGGGTGACGTTGAAGTACTGACGGCAACCGGCAACGTGGTCCCACAGCTCGTGGTGCAGGCCGCGAGGGTTATCGCGGAAGAACATGTAGTCGCCCCACTCCTCGTCGGTGCAGCTGTTCGGGTCCAGTGGACGCGGGATGTGCGCCTGGCCGGATGCGTGGAATTCCTCTTCGGAGCGCAGTTCGCCGCAGTGAGGACAGAAGATATGCAACATGGGGATTTCTCCTGTTAGTGGGCAACCGCAGCAGCGCCGTGTTCATCGATCAACGCACCGTTGTGGAAACGGTCGATGGAGAAAGGTGCGGCCAACGGGTGCATTTCACCCTTGGCCAGGCTCGCGGCAAACACGTTGCCCGAGCCAGGTGTTGCCTTGAAGCCACCGGTGCCCCAACCGCAGTTGAAGAACATGTTCGGTACCGGAGTTTTCGAAATGATCGGGCACGCGTCCGGGGTGGTGTCGACGATGCCGCCCCACTGACGGTTCATGCGTACGCGCGACAGGACCGGGAACATCTCGACGATGGCCTGGATGGTGTGCTCGATCACCGGGTACGAACCACGCTGGCCGTAGCCGTTGTAGCCGTCGATACCGGCGCCGATTACCAGGTCGCCCTTGTCGGACTGGCTGATGTAACCGTGTACGGCGTTGGACATGATCACGCTGTCGATGATCGGTTTGATCGGCTCGGACACCAGCGCTTGCAGCGGGTGGGATTCGATCGGCAGACGGAAACCGGCCAGCTTGGCCATGTGCCCGGAGTTACCGGCGGTGACCACGCCGACGCGCTTGGCGCCGATGAAGCCCTTGTTGGTTTCGACACCGATGCACACGCCGTTTTCCTTGCGGAAGCCGATCACTTCGGTCTGCTGGATCAGGTCCACGCCCAAGGCATCGGCGGCACGAGCAAAGCCCCAGGCCACGGCATCGTGACGGGCCACGCCGCCGCGACGCTGGACGGTGGCGCCCATCACCGGATAACGGGTGTTCTTGGAGCAGTCCAGGTACGGAATCTCGTCCGCAACCTGCTTGGCATTGAGCAGTTCGCCGTCCACGCCGTTGAGGCGGTTGGCGCTGACCCGACGCTCGGAATCACGGATGTCCTGCAGGGTGTGGCACAGGTTGTAGACGCCGCGCTGGGAGAACATCACGTTGTAGTTCAGGTCCTGGGACAGGCCTTCCCACAGTTTCATCGCGTGTTCGTACAGGTGCGCCGACTCGTCCCACAGGTAGTTGGAGCGAACGATGGTGGTGTTGCGCGCGGTGTTACCGCCGCCCAGCCAGCCCTTTTCGACCACGGCCACGTTGGTGATGCCGTGCTCCTTGGCCAGGTAGTAGGCGGTCGCCAGACCGTGCCCGCCACCGCCGACGATGACCACGTCGTAGACCTTTTTAGGGGTCGGTGTGCGCCACATCCGCTGCCAGTTTTCATGGTGGCTGAGGGAGTGTTTGAAGAGGCCGAAGCCTGAGTAGCGTTGCATAGTCATTTACTCCAAAACCGCACTCAGCGATAAACCGGGAAGTCTGCGCACAGGGCCGAGACTTGCTGCGCAACGTTGGCCTCGACATCGGCATCGCCGAGGTTGTCGAGGATGTCGCAGATCCAGCCGGCCAGCGTGATGCATTGCGCAACCTTGAAGCCGCGAGTGGTCACCGCCGGGGTGCCGATGCGCAGGCCGGAGGTGACGAACGGCGACTGTGGATCGTTCGGCACGGCGTTCTTGTTCACGGTGATGTGGGCGCGACCGAGGGCTGCGTCCGCGTCTTTGCCGGTGAGGCCCTGACGGATCAGGCTGACGAGGAACAGGTGGTTATCGGTACCGCCGGACACTACATCGTAGCCACGTTTGATAAATACGCTCGCCATGGCCTGGGCGTTGTCGATCACTTGCTGCTGGTAGGCCTTGAAGCCTGGCTCCAGCGCTTCCTTGAAGCACACGGCCTTGCCGGCGATCACGTGCATCAGCGGGCCGCCCTGGGCACCGGGGAATACCGCGGCGTTGAGCTTCTTCTCGATTTCTTCGTTGGACTTGGCCAGGATCAGGCCGCCACGTGGACCGCGCAGGGTCTTGTGGGTGGTGGTGGTGACCACGTCGGCGTATGGCAGCGGGTTCGGGTACAGGCCGGCAGCGACCAGACCGGCCACGTGGGCCATGTCGACGAACAGCAGCGCGCCCACCTTGTCGGCGATCTGGCGAAAGCGCGGGAAGTCCAGGGTCTTGGAGTAGGCGGAGAAGCCGGCCACGATCATCTTCGGCTTGTGCTCGACGGCCAGGCGCTCGACTTCGTCGTAATCGATCAGGCCGGTCTTGGTGTCGATGCCGTACTGAACGGCGTTGTACAGCTTGCCCGAGGACGACACCTTGGCACCGTGGGTCAGGTGACCGCCGTGGGCCAGGCTCATGCCCAGGATGGTGTCGCCGGCTTGCAGCAGGGCCAGGTACACGGCGCTGTTGGCCGAGGAACCGGAGTGCGGCTGGACGTTGGCGTAATCGGCGCCGAACAGTTGCTTGGCGCGTTCGATGGCCAGGGCTTCAACCTTGTCCACGTGCTCGCAGCCGCCGTAGTAACGCTTGCCCGGGTAACCTTCGGCGTACTTGTTGGTCAGGCCGCTGCCTTGCGCTTGCATCACGCGCTTGCTGGTGTAGTTCTCTGACGCGATCAGCTCGATGTGATCTTCTTGACGTTGCTCTTCGGCATTCATCGCCGCCAGCAGTGCATCGTCGTAACCCTGGATCTGGTCTTGCTTGCTGAACATCGCGTCTCTCCCAGCGGCATCTATGCGCCATTCGTCTCGGTAAGGCACTGACGTTACGCCAGTGCCCTTTGATAGCGATGGTATGACCGAGGCAGATAGGTCAAATGCCTATGGGCGCCACGCAAAGGTGCGTTTACGACATGGGCTGAAAACGCCGGGCAACCACTGTCCGCAATCTTGCCCGGAACCCTTGTGGGAGCGAGCCTGCTCGCGATTGCGGCGGGACAGGCGGCATTGCAGCTGGATGTGCCGCCGTCATCGCGAGCAGGCTCGCTCCCACAGGGTCAGGCGATTGCCTGTCGCAATGCGAGCAGAATCAGGAAATGCAAGGGATACAAGGCATACGCCCAGCGCCGCATCGGTGGCGGTTTTACGCCCCGGGCGTGTCGCAAAAGGAACAGCCCCGACCATGGCGCAATCAGACAAGTGGCAACCGCCGCCAGCGCCACGTGATTGCCCAGGCGAATGGAGTAATACAGCACCTGCCATTGATTGGCGGCCAGGCACACCACCCCCGGCAGCAGGGCGAAATACCAGGGGCGACGGATCACCAGCAACATCGCCAGCGGCAACAGCACGCCGAAGAATCCGAACATCAGCCGCGACGCAAACAGCACAGCCACCAGCAGTGCCGCGACCGCCAGCAGCCGCGCCTGAAGACTGTGCACCTGCCAGCCACGCACCACCAGCAGGCCCAGCGCCAGCGTTGGCAGCACATTCAAGGTGTCGGGGTTGGGAAGGAACAGCCGATAGGGCATTTCGCTGACCGCGCTGAACAGCGCCAGCCAACCCAGGTAGCGCCATTGACCGCTTGTCGTGACGGGCGTGCGCGCCAGGTTCGCTGCCATCGCCAGGCAGAACCAGGGGAACGCCAGACGCCCCGGCACATAGAGCCAATCGGCGGAATAACCGACATAGCGCAGGTGATCGAGGACCATGCACAGCAGTGCCAGCCACTTGAGCAAATCCAGTGCACCGTCGCGCTGTGTCAAGTGCATCTCCACGTGCATAATTGCCCGGCATCCCGCGTAATTTTCTGACAGTGACATCCCGTGCGCTCCCCGGACGATCTTCGGTAGAGTGCCCACCCTCATTGACCACGAGACGCTTCACCATAGGCGCCTCGACCACGGAAGCAGGCCATGACAGACAAGAGCCAACAATTCGCCAGCGACAACTATTCCGGTATTTGCCCTGAAGCCTGGGCTGCCATGGAACAGGCCAACCATGGCCACCAGCGCGCCTATGGCGACGACGAGTGGACCGCCCGCGCGTCCGACGATTTCCGCAAGCTGTTCGAAATCGACTGCGAAGTGTTTTTCGCCTTCAACGGCACCGCCGCCAACTCCCTGGCCCTGTCGTCGCTGTGCCAGAGTTACCACAGCGTGATCTGCTCGGAAACCGCCCACGTCGAAACCGACGAATGCGGCGCCCCGGAATTCTTCTCCAACGGCTCCAAGCTGCTGATCGCCCGCACCGAAAACGGCAAGGTGACTCCGGACTCGATCCGTGAAGTCGCACTCAAGCGCCAGGACATCCACTACCCCAAGCCCCGCGTCGTGACCCTGACCCAGGCCACCGAAGTCGGCAGCGTCTACACCCCGGATGAAGTGCGCGCCATCAGCGCCACCTGCAAGGAACTGGGCCTACACCTGCACATGGATGGCGCACGGTTCTCCAACGCCTGCGCTTTCCTGGGCTGCTCCCCGGCCGACCTGACCTGGAAGGCCGGCGTCGACGTGCTGTGCTTTGGCGGTACGAAAAACGGCATGGCCGTGGGCGAGGCGATCCTGTTCTTCAACCACGACCTGGCCGAAGACTTCGACTATCGCTGCAAACAGGCCGGGCAGCTGGCTTCAAAGATGCGCTTCCTGTCCGCGCCCTGGGTCGGCATCCTGGAAAACGACGCCTGGCTCAAATACGCCCGCCACGCCAACCACTGCGCGCAACTGCTGGCCGAGCTGGTCAGCGACATCCCGGGCGTGGAACTGATGTTCCCGGTGCAGGCCAACGGCGTGTTCCTGCAACTGTCGGAACCGGCCATCTCCGCCCTGACCGCCAAGGGCTGGCGCTTCTACACCTTCATCGGCAAGGGCGGCGCACGCTTCATGTGCTCGTGGGATACCGAAGAAGAGCGCGTGCGTGAGCTGGCGCGGGACATCCGCGAAGTGATGTCCCACTAACACTCCAGAACCAATGATGATCGTTCCCACGCTCCGCGTGGGAATGCCTCCAGGGACGCTCCGCGTTCCATCTCACCTCACCACAAGATTCAAGGACGAATCCCATGGGTAGAAGCCGTTACTCCATCACTGAGCCTGACAAACCCCACTTCCTCACTTGCACCCTCATGGAATGGCTCCCGCTGTTCATCCGTCCCTATATTGTCGACCACCTGCTCGATTGTTGGTGTTATCAGCAAACCCATCACAACCTGCAGCTGTTTGGCTATGTGATCCTGGAAAACCATCTGCACTTCGTTGCCCAAGCGCCTGACCTCAGCAAATGTCTGAGCCAGTTCAAATCCTTCACCGCCCCGCCAGATCATCAATGACCTGCAAAGCAAAGGTGCGGAAAAAGCATTACAACGGCTGCGCTTCAGCAAACGGGCACATAAGCAGGATCGGGTGTATCAGCTGTGGCAAGAAGGCTCGCATGCAGAAATGGTTTATAGCGAAACGGTGATGCGCCAGAAACTCGAGTACATCCACAACAACCCCGTGAAACGTGGGTATGTGGACTTGCCGGAGCATTGGCGTTATTCGAGTGCAAGGAACTACGCGGGGATGGAAGGGCTGATCGAGATTCAGCGCTGGTTCTGACGTGCATCGCTGCGATCTGCGGTGCGGCTGGGACGCGGAGCGTCCCGGGCTGCATTCCCACGCAGAGCGTGGGAACGATCAGACGCATTCCCTCCTGCTCGTTCGCTCCTGAAGTCTTGGTCTACATTGTCTGGCGAGCCGTACAGACAACAACAATCAGGAGCGTACGCATGTCATTGCAAGGCAAAACCCTGTTCATTACCGGTGCCAGCCGCGGGATTGGGCGTGAGATCGCGCTGCGTGCCGCGCGCGATGGCGCCAATATCGTGATTGCCGCCAAGAGTGCCGAACCGCACCCCAAATTGCCGGGCACCATCCATAGCGTGGCCAGGGAAGTCGAGGCCGCCGGTGGCAAGGCGCTGGCCCTGCAGGTCGATGTGCGTGATGAAGAGGCCGTGCATCGAGCCCTGGCCCAGGCCAACGAACACTTCGGCGCCATCGATGCCTTGGTCAACAACGCGGGGGCGATCAAGTTGACCGGGGTTCAGCACATTGAGCTCAAGCGCTTCGACCTGATGCATCAGATCAACACTCGCGCGGTTCTGCTGTGCAGCCAGGCCGCGTTGCCGTACCTGAAACAGTCCAGAGGCCACATCCTCAACCTGTCGCCGCCCCTGAACCTGGCGACCAAATGGTTCGCCCAATACAGCCCGTACACCGTCACCAAGTACGGCATGAGCATGCTGACGCTGGGCATGAGCGAGGAATTCAGCAATTACGGGATCAGCGTCAATTCACTGTGGCCACAGACCATGATCGCCACGGCGGCGATCGAATTTCAGCTGGGGTCGCGGGAGTCGTTCAAGCATGCGCGCACGCCCGCAATCATGGCGGATGCCGCCCATATGATCTTGAGCAGCACCGAGCGCAGCCTGACCGGGCGGTTGTTGATTGATGAAGAGGTACTGCGGGAAAACGGCGCGACCGAGTTCGAGCACTATCGCTTCGCCCAAGGCAGCAGCGACAAGCTGATGCCCGACCTGTTTATCGACTGAAACACCACAAAAACCTGTAGGAGCGAGCATGCTCGCGATGGTCGACAGAACAACGCGGGGCATCAGGCTGCCAGCGTTATCGTTGACGTTCATCGCGAGCATGCTCGCTCCTACACAGGGGTATTCGGCGAGCTTAGTACTCGATCCGCACATCCCCCTTCGGAATGCTGCAGCACGACAGGATAAACCCTTCAGCTTCGTCGTCCTCGGTGATCCCGCCGTTGTGATCCATCTCCACCTCGCCGCCCAGCTTGAGCACCTTGCAGGTGCCGCAGATGCCCATGCCGCAGGCTTTCGGGATCATCAGGCCGACCTTGGCGGCTGCCGCATGCACGGTCTCGCCCGGTGCCACGCGAATGCTCTTGCCCGAGGCGGTGAACTCCACCTGGTGCAGATCCGACTCAGCCACCTCCGGCGCCTCGGCGGCCTGCTCGGCATGCTCCACGGCGTCTGCGCGGGCCTCGGGCGGGGTCGCGCCGAAGGATTCCTCGTGGTAGTGCTTCATGTTGAAGCCGGCGTTTTCCAGCAGGCGCTTGACCGCGTTCATGTACGGCGTCGGGCCGCAGCAGAACACTTCGCGCTCGAGGAAGTCAGGGACCATCAGTTCCAGCATCTTGTGGTTCAGGTAGCCGCGATAGCCGGCCCATGGCTCACCGAAACCGTGTTTTTCGCAAATCAGGTGCAGGCTGAAGTTTTCGATCCGCGCCGCCATGTGCTCCAGCTCGCGGTGATAAATGATGTCCTTGGGCGAGCGGGCGCTGTGGATGAACGCCATGTCGACATTGCCGTTGGTGTCGAAGAACCAGCGGGCCATGGACATGCACGGCGTGATTCCCACGCCACCGCTGAGGTACAGCACCTTCGGGTTCGGGAAGTCCATGGCATTGAATAGCCCGACCGGACCGTGCACCGCCAGTTCGTAGCCCTCATGCAGGGTGTCGTGCAGCCAGTTAGAGACCTTGCCGCCCGGTACGCGCTTGATGGTCACCGAGAAGCTGTAAGGCACCGACGGCGAGCTGGAAATGGTGTAGGAGCGCATGACCTGCTGACCGTCGATCTCCAGCTCCAGGGTGACGAACTGCCCCGGTTTGAAGAAAAACATGATTGGCTGGTCGGCCATGAAGCAGAAGGTGCGCACATCCCAGGTTTCCTGGATGACTTTGACGCAACGGACGATGTGCCGGCCATTGGCCCAGGTCTGTGTAGTTACAGGGTTCAGGAAGTTGTTGGACATGCTGATCTCCACGGCCGACTGTCGGCCTTCATGATGGCGATTCTGCGTATAGCGCGAACCACCCATTTACCTATCTGCGACATTGACATGCTTATCGCGACCAGCCGCCAACCACCGGGGCTTGCGCGTCGGGAACAGATTGCATCATGTCGCCCATGGATAAGGTTCTGGCCCGCGCCGGCCCCACACTCGCCCCATACCAAGACACGACCTTTACACCTTGCGTAGCAACCCTGAACAGCAGACCTGATTAGCCACTTTCGCCGGCCACGCAGATGGCCCTGAGGATTAAACGATGGACGTCACTACTACCCTGAGCCTGGGCGATCCGCTGGAACCCGCACGCAAGGCCACCGCGCAGATGCTGCAAGAGCGCGAGCGCACCTTCTCGCTGCCGCAGCCGTTCTACACCGACGAGCGCCTGTTTGAAATCGACATGCAGGAGATCTTCCAGAAAGAGTGGTTGATCGCCGGCATGACCTGCGAGATCCCGGCCAAGGGCAACTACATGACCCTGCAGGTCGGCAAGAACCCGATCATTGTGATCCGCGGCGCCGATGGCGTGGTCCATGCCTTCCATAACGTCTGCCGTCACCGTGGCTCGCGCCTGTGCACCAGCGACAAGGGCAAGGTCGCCAAACTGGTCTGCCACTACCACCAGTGGACCTATGAGCTCGACGGTCGCCTGCTGTTCGCCGGCACCGAAATGGGTGCCGACTTCGACATGAAGCAATACGGCCTGAAACCGGTGAACGTGAAAACCGCCGGCGGCTACATCTTCATCAGCCTGGCGGAAAACCCGCCGGCCATCGATGAGTTCCTGGCGACGCTCACCCATTACATGGAACCGTACGACATGGAAAACACCAAGGTGGCGGTGCAAACCACCTTGATGGAAAAGGCCAACTGGAAACTGGTGCTGGAAAACAACCGCGAGTGCTACCACTGTGGCGGCTCGCACCCTGAACTGTTGAAAACCCTGCTGGAATGGGACGACGTGACCGACCCGCGCGCCGACCAGGCGTTCAAGGACCACGTCGCCGCCTCCGCCGCTGCCTGGGAAGCCGAGAAGATCCCTTACGCCCACGCCAGCTTCGGCCTGCGTAACCGTATCGTGCGCATGCCGCTGCTCAAGGGCACCGTGTCGATGACCATGGACGGCAAACAGGGCTGCGCCAAGCTCATGGGCCGCATCAAGAACCCGGACCTGGGCTCGATGCGCATCCTGCACCTGCCGCACTCCTGGAACCACTGCATGGGCGACCACATCATCGTGTTCACCGTGTGGCCGATCAGCGCCCAGGAAACCATGGTCACCACCAAGTGGCTCGTGCACAAGGACGCTGTGGAAGGCGTGGACTACGACGTGGAGCGCATGCGCCAGGTCTGGGACGCCACCAACGACCAGGACCGTCGCCTGGCCGAAGAAAACCAGCGCGGCATCAACTCCACCGCCTACCAGCCAGGTCCGTACTCCAAGACCTATGAGTTCGGTGTGGTGAACTTCATCGATTGGTACAGCGGTCGCATGTTGAACAACCTGGGCGCCGAGCCTGCGCCGTACCTCAAAGGGGTTGCCGTTAGCGGTTGATCCATCAAAAACACATCGCGAACGGGCTCGCTCCCATATTGGTGTTCGACACAGAACCCATGTGGGAGCGAGCTTGCTCGCGATGTTTGCATAAACACCGCGGATTGCCTGACTCCCCGCGTTATTGTTCACGTCCATCGCGAGCAATCGAGCGTCGACCGGCTGCTCCTACAAATAACTGTACGAAATATGATCTATTCCGTTCAGCGCTATACCCCATAAGGCTCCCAGCCTTCCGCAAACAAGTTATCCACATCTCCACCCACAGCAAATGGGGACAACTGTGGAAAGCTCGCAAAATTTCTCCCCGAAAACTGAAGAAAATCCGTGACTTATTCAGAAGCAGGGTTTTATCCGGCACCTGATCATTTATTGATCAAACCTCTACAGGGCACGTAATTCGTAGCTTGCAGCGTATGGCGAACACCTTATCCACAGAAGCACCAACAGACTTTGGGGGCAACTTCACGGGTATTGTGGAAAACCGCTGGAGACCGCTAGTTTCCTGCGTTCCCGGGGTGCAGAACTGGCCAGAACCGGCAGTTTGGACGTTTTTTAACCAATCCTTCGAAAGCCACGGTTTATAAGGGCTGTAGCGGTAAGCGAACATCTTATCCACAGAAGCGCCAACAGAGATTGGGGGCAAGTCCTGCACTTATCCTCTGAAAAAACCCATGTAAAACCGCAGCTTAGGCTGGTTGTTTTTTGATCTTCGGCCTGCAGCCCCTGATCTGCAAGGGGTCGGGCAAGGGGTGAACACGTTATCCACAGAACCGCCAACAGGGATTGTGGGTAAACAGGTCGAAAATGGCCTCGCGTCTTCAAACCTTGTTAAAACACGAGCGCCCCGCCTCGATATCCAGATTCAAATCAAAGTCATCGAACGCTCGCCAGCCCAACAGAACCGACGGCACATACCGCCCCCTCACCCAGGACGGCGGGATGGTGAAGCCCGGGTAGTACCTGTAGGTGATCGGCAGGCTGTGGCCGGGCAGGTTCAGCACGCCCTTGAAGGTTTGGAAGCGTTGCCTTTCGGCCGTATCGATCGGGGAGACTCCAGGGGTCAGTGCCTGCACCACATTGATTTGCTCACCGGGCAAGGCCGAGGTCAGGTAATCAACATTGCCGGTATCGACGATTGCCTGGGTCGAGCGGTTATCCAGGCTGGCGGCGATGGTCAGGCGTTGGTTGAGATCCATGCGGGTGTAGGTAATCGGTGAGTCGCAGCGCGCGGCAGGCAAGGGGTTGAGTTCCAGGGTCTTGCGGGTGATTTTCAGCGGCCCCAGCTTGCTGATCAGGTCCAGCCCCAAAAGGTTGTCTCGATCGCTGACGAACACCAGCACATTCCTGAATTCGCTTGCACCGATCCTCAGCGACTCGATGACGCCCAGCCTGGCCGAGACATTGCTCTCGCCGTAAAACGTGCTGTAGGCGTAATGGGAGTCGGTTAACAGCCTGATCCCCATCGACCTGGCGGTGTCGATATTGACCCGGGTTTGCGGAGCGCCGGTGTCGAGGACGAAGCGCGCCGAATGTCCATTGGCGTCACTGACATCGATGAAGGGCAGCACCTCTTGCGCAATGAAATGGTCGCTGGCGTACGGATGAATCTTCAGCACCTGGCGCCCGGCTGCGCGCTTGACCGCGAAATCCCCCGTCGCGCGCAACGTGGCCAGGGACTGATCGCCGAACATCGAGAACAGGATTTTCAGCTCCGGGTCAGCCTGTATGGCCCGAGCGTGCCGGCGCTTGATCGCCAGGTAGTAATCCGGCAACTGGTTGGCGGCCTTGAGCTCGAATATCCGGGCGATCACCGTCACTGAGCAGTCGAGGTTTTTCCCGGGGTCCGGCACAAGGTCGCAATGCGCGCGCAATTGCGCCAGGGAGGCGTTCTGCCCTTGCTCGGAGGCCAACCATTGATAGAAGCCCGGTTCGGGCAAGACGCGCGGCTCAGGCGCGTTCGGCCGGTTAGCGGCCAGCAGTCCCGTGGACACCAGGACGACCCAGGCAAGGAGCAATCGCGTCAGCGGCTTCATGGCCAACCCACTCATAAAAACCAGGTTTTATGAACAAGCGCTGAACCTCAGAAAGCTCCCTGACCGCGTGCTGCACCCTGACCAGCGCACCATGAAAATGTAGCTCAATGTGGCTCGCTGGGTGCTCACCGACATTAGCCAATCATTGTGAGTCTCTTATATTTTTAAGTGTATCGGGAGGGTTCTCCGATATTACGGACGTCAACGTAGTTGGGGATTTGAGTGGTTTCGCAGAGGCAGGCCAACCCACGATTGTTTTGACGTTTTCTTTCACAGTTGTCCACAACCTGTTGGCCTGGTAAGCGTTCTTGAGCGCGACAGCACCGCGCGTTGCCGCGCCAGCCACCAGGGCGGTTGTCCCTGCCGCGCCAACAATTGCTCCGACTGGATATCCCGCCAGCTGCATGACGGCCCCCGCAGCAGTGGTGATAGACCCGGCCAAACTGACACGAGTAGCCTGCAAGGCGACTCCAGAAGCCTTGGGCCCGAAGATAAGCGCCGCCGGAGTCACGGTGTGCAGTGCAACAGTCAGACCTCGCTGAATGATCGGTAAAGCACTTGCCATGAATTCACCAGTAGGGTCCGTGTAGTTGAGCGGGTCCCCCTGACAATAGGCGTACGCATTCATCCCCCCCTTACCAAACGAACTCAACCGATCCGGACTGTGGAATCGCATCAGTATCGGGTTATAGACCCGATGACCATTGCCCAGGTGATACCACCCGGTTGGACGCTCCTTGAGCTGTCCATTGAAGCCCAGATGCGTCGTGGCCTGCCGCAGGCCACTTTGAAATCCGTAAGGGGAATAGGCGAACGGTTCAAGCCGAGTGCCGTCTTGCACGGCGAGAATGCTTTGCTGAAAGTCGGGCGCCAACAAGAAGGCTCGCGACAGTCGCTGCTGCGCCACAGCAGGCTGCTTCGCTGGTTGATTCGCGCGGGAATTGGACATCGGCAGCCTCCGTGGTGAGACCTGATCTACCCGCTGCGACATGCCTGATTCAGCACTGGAAGCACTGACCAGCCGGGCTGCCGAGCACGGTAATTGAATGACCGATACCCTAACAAACCGCCGTCAAAGCCGACACTATCAGTTCTGCTAGTCCGCTAAGGCCGGTACATCAGGTAAGCCTCACCCGTCACCCGAATCATCGGATGTGGCGTGATCTGGCAGGTATCGACCACACGAAACCCATGACGCTCGTAGAAGCGCCGGGCGCCGGTGTTGGCGGCGTAGTCGATCAGGCTCAGGCCATTGAGCCCCAGCTGGTTGGCGCGGTCGTAGGCGTAGGCGAGGAACTGCTTGCCCAGGCCCTGATTGCGCCAGCCTTCATGCAGGGCGAGGCTGGAAATGTAAAGGGTGTCGGGGATTTCCATGGTCGCGTAGGGCGCCAGCACCGGATCGGTGACCGGCTCGGCGAACGGGTCGTGGCGCATCACGTAGCTGTGCATCATGCCGATGACCTGCCCGTGCGCTTCGGCGATCAGGCAGTTCTGGTATGAAAAATCCACATCGTCACGGGCGTAGCGGATGGCGCCTACGTCGAGCAGATCCTGGCCGGGCTCTGCGATCTGGCTCCAGATGTAATCTGAAGCGCCTTCGGATGAAATCTGGAACAACCGCGCAATCTCCCGCGCATCCGCGCGGACCGCAGAACGAAATTCAACTGCCATTGTTTCCCCATTTATTCTGGTCATGCGCACATACGGTGGGAGATGAACATTGTAGGAGCGAGCCTGCTCGCGAAAAACCTGAGGACACAGAGGTCATTCAGGCATCCCGCGTCATCGTTGACCACCATCGCGAGCAGGCTCGCTCCTACAGGAGATTTAGCGAACCACGCCTTCTTCGATCAGAAGTTTGAGGATCGCTTCAGCCCCAGCTTGCGCCGTAACGCCCTTGAGCACTTGTCCCCCTCCGCCACTGGCTTTCGCCGTTGCGGCTTTCATCCGGTCGGCGCCGCTCTTGGCCTTGATCACTTTCAGGCGTTTGGGTCGTGGCTTGGCCGGTTGCAGGGTGGCCACCGCCAGCAATTCATCGTCGACCACTTCCACCTCATCGGCCTGCAACAACCCGCGCCGGGCCGGGCCGTAGGCGCTCTGCCGTGGCTTGGGCGCGGCGTTATCCACAGTTGCCAGAAACGGCAGGCGCACCTTGAGCCGACGACGCTGGCCGCGGGGCAAGGCTTGCAGCACCAGCGCCGAACCGCCGTCGATGGATTCGACCTGGGCCAGCCCCACCACCAGCGGCCAACCCAGGCCTTCGGCCAGCAGGAACGGCAGCATGCCCGAGCCTTCGCCGGTTTCGGCCTGGCTGCCGGTCAGCACCACCTGGGCCCCGGCATCGCGCAGATAGCTGGTCAACGCCGGCAGCGCATCCGCGCCCTGGGGCTGTTCCAGCACGTGCAGCTGTTCCAGGCCCATGCCCAGATAAGCCCGCAGCGCAGGCTCGGCCACATCGCCGGCATGCAGCACCTGCAAGTTATCCCCAGCCAGCTGCAGACCCAATTCCACCGCACGCGCATCCTGATCCGCGCGACGCGGACGACCAGAGGTCGGGTGGGCGCCGATGGACACCAGGCTGATGATTTTCGTGCTCATAACCCTTTCCTTCCCTTAAGCCGCATCGCGCTTGGCGTCGTTGCGGTAAGCCTCTACCGCCGCGATCAAGGCTCGAAGAATCTCGGCGCTCTCGCCGATTACCGACAGGTCGGCCCGTTTGATCATGTCGCAGCCAGGGTCGAGGTTGATCGCCACCACCTTGTCGCAGGCACCGATGCCTTGCAGGTGCTGGATCGCCCCGGAAATCCCCACCGCCACGTAGACCCGTGCGGTGACCCAGGTCCCGGACGCGCCGACCTGACGGTCGCGGGCCATGAAGCCATCGTCCACCGCCACCCGCGAGGCACCTTCGGTGGCCCCCAGCGCCGCAGCGGTCTGGTGGAACAGATCCCAGTCCTTGACGCCGTTGCCGCCGGAGAAAATGAACTCCGCTTCGGCCATGGGAATAGCTGCCGGGTCCACCGCCACCGCGCCCAGATCCTCGATGCGCGACAAGCTGCGCGCGACGGTTGTGGATAACTCCACCGGCAAGGCTTCGTGACGGGTTTCGCTGACCGGCTCGGCGCATTCGACGGCACCCAGGATCAGGCGCGCCATCGGACGGGCAAGGTCTTGCAAGCCGGCGCCGGCACGGCCGGTGCACGTCTCGTCCTTGACCTGCCAGACCCGCGTGGCCGGGCGTTCGCCCAGGGCTGCGGCAAAGCGTCGACCCAATTCGCCGCCACCGCTGCGACTGTCCGGCAGCAGCCAGTGACGCGGGCTGAATTGGTTATCCACAGCCCGCAGGCCCTGGACCCGTTGTTCCGGTGCATAACCGCTGAACTCTTCGCCTTCGAGCACCAGCAGGCGGTCGACGCCGGCCGTGGCAAAGGCGCTTTCCTTGTGTTCGCCGAACACCACCGCCAGCACCGCGCCGTCCTTGCCGGCCAGTTGATGAGCCAGGCCCAGCAAATCGCGGTCGTGACTGCTCAAGCGGCCACCGACCATGTCCGGCACCACGCTGATGTAGAACGCCGGCGCAGGCACCTGATGCAGCGGCAATTGCACTTCAACTGCGGCCGAGCGCTTGGCCGACCCGCCCTGTTGCGCGCCGCTGCGGTCAATACGTTTGATCCCGTTCGGCCCGATGAAGCCGATGCCATGGGGGTTCTTGCGGATGACGCCATTAGGCCCCATCCAGCTGTGTTGCGCCGGCTGCATGGCCGCGTGCAGCGGGTGCAGGCGGTTACGGGCGATCCATTCGGCGCGGGGGTCGCGGCGGATAATGTCGCTCATCAGTGCACCTCCGCAGGTTCACGTTTGGCCGGGCTGGACGACTTTGGGGCCTGGTCCTCCAGCAGCGCGTCAGCTACCAGTTCAGCGATGTCCTTGATCAACGGCCGTGGTTCGACCACGCCTTCGAGCATCGCGGTGCACTGTGGACAACCCACGGCCACCAGTTCGGCGCCCGTCTCGCGGATGTCTTCCATACGCATGTCGGGAATACGCTGTTTGCCCGGAATGTCGGTGATCGGCGCGCCGCCGCCACCGCCGCAGCAGCGCGAACGGAAACCGGAGCGTTGCATTTCCTTGACCTCGATGCCGAGGGCGCGCAGCACCTGGCGCGGTGCCTCGTACTCGCCGTTGTAGCGGCCCAGGTAGCACGGGTCGTGATAGGTCACGCTGTCGCCCTTGTGCTGGCCGAGGTTCAGCGCGCCGGCGTCGATGATTTCCGCCATGTAGGTGCTGTGGTGCTGCACCAGGTAGTTGCCATCGAAGGCGCCGTACTCGTTTTTCAGCACGTGGAAGCTGTGCGGATCGCAGGTCACGATGCGGTTGAAGCTGTATTTGGACAGAGTCTGGATGTTGCGCTTGGCCAGCAATTGGAAGGTCGCTTCGTCACCCAGGCGACGGGCCACGTCACCGCTGTCACGTTCTTCAAGGCCCAGCACCGCGAAATCGATTTTCGCTGCTTTCAGCACTTTGACGAAGGCACGCAGGGTGCGCTGGTTGCGCATGTCGAAGGCACCGTCGCCGACCCAGAACAGCACGTCGGTGGATTTCTTCTCGCTCATCAGATTGAGGTTGAGGTCCGCCGCCCAGTTCATCCGCCCGCCCGGCGCGAAACCGCCCGGGTTGTCGGTGGCGATCAGGTTTTCCAGGACTTCGGCGCCCTTGTTCGGGGTCGCGCCTTTTTCCAGGGTCAGATGGCGACGCATGTCGACGATGGCATCGACGTGCTCGATCATCATCGGGCATTCCTCGACGCAGGCGCGGCAGGTGGTGCACGACCACAGTGTTTCGGCATCCACCAGACCGTTGACGATCGGTTGATGCGGATTGCCCGCGTGTTCGCCGATGGCTTTGCCCGGATAGGGGCTGCCGGCGAACTTGGCGTCAGTGCCGCCGGCCAGGCCGACGACCATGTCCTGGATGAGTTTTTTCGGGTTCAGTGGCTGACCGGCGGCGAACGCCGGGCACGCCGCTTCGCACTTGCCACACTGCACGCAGGCGTCGAAGCCGAGCAGTTGGTTCCAGGTGAAATCCTTGGGTTTTTCCACGCCCAGCGGCGCGGCAGGGTCTTCCAGGTCCAGCGGTTTCAAGCCAGTGGAACGACCGCCGCCGAAGCGTTCGGCGCGACGGTGCCAGGCCAGGTGCAGGGCACCGGCGAAGGCGTGCTTCATCGGCCCGCCCCAGGTCATGCCGAAGAACAGTTCCGACACACCCCACAGCACACCGATGCCGAGAATCACCGCCAGCAGCCAGCCACCGAAGTTCTCCGGCAGGATGCCCGCCACCGGCAGGGTCACCAGGAAGAATGACGCCGAGAACGCCAGCAGGCTTTTCGGCAGGCGCATCCACGGGCCTTTCGACAGACGCGAAGGCGGGTTGCGTCGACGCAGATAAACGAAGATCGCACCCACGAACATCACCGCCGACATCAGCAGCAGTGCGTAGCCGAGGATGCGGTTATGCAGGCCGAAACCATGCACGAGGATGGCCAGCACGATGGACGCCACCGCACCACCGGCCGTGGCCACGTGGGTATTGGCGATGTACTTGTCCCGCGCGACCACGTGGTGCAAGTCGACCATGTAGCGCTTGGGCATGGCGAACAGGCCGCCGATCAGGTCGACCTTCGAGGCCCGGCCCCGACGCCACATGGCCACCCGCCGCAACGCGCCCAGAACCGCGAGGCCCAGGGCAGCGAACAACAGGATTGGAAGAAGGGTGTTCAACATGGTGGAGCTCCCAAAGACCGCAGGGTCTTGCAGGCCAAACTACCTGGATGCCTTGCTCGATTCCCTGTAGGAGCGAGCTTGCTCGCGATGGTCGTTAACGATGACGCGTGTCTTCTGGAAAAACGCGGCGCCTTCAAATCCATCGCGAGCGAGCTCGCTCCTACAGGGGTTATCTACAAGCTCTTAGAAATCCTTGCACAGCCGCAACGCGTCGTAGATCGCCGCGTGTACGTTACGCTGGGCCACGCAGTCACCGATGCGGAACAGCAGGTAGCCGTCACCGCTCTGTTCCAGGCATGGCTGCGGCTTGATCGCGAACAGGGCTTCGACGTCGATCTGGCCCTTGTTGCGCGAACCTTCCTTCAGCGCGTAGTAGATCTCTTCATCCGGACGCACGCCGTTTTCCACGACCACCTGGTCCACCACCCGCTCCTCTTTGGCGCCGGTGTATTCGTTTTCCAGCACCGCCACCAGCTTGTCGCCTTCGCGGTAGACCTTCTCCAGCATCATGTCGCCGGTCATGATCACTTCTTTGGGGTACATGCTGCGGTAGTAGGTCGGGAACGACGTACCGCCGATCGCCACGCCCGGCTTGATGTCATCGGTGACGATCTCGACCTGGCTGCCCTTGTCGGCGAGGAAGTCGGCGGTCGACATGCCGGTGAATTCGCAGATGGTGTCGTAAACCAGCACGTTCTTGCCCGGAGCCACCTTGCCATCGAGCACATCCCAGCTGCTGACCACCAGGCCTTCAGCGGCGCCCCAGTGTTCGTTCTGTTCCAGGTACGGGTGACCGCCAACGGCCAGCACCACCACGTCCGGACGCAGGTCCATGATGGTCGGCGCATCCGCCGCGGTGCCCAGGCGCAGGTCGACTTTCAGACGCGCCAGTTCCAGCTGATACCAGCGGGTGATACCGGCGATCTGGTCACGCTGCGGCGCTTTCGACGCCGTGGTGATCTGCCCGCCGATGAACTCCTTCTTCTCGAACAGGGTCACGTCGTGGCCACGCTCGGCCGCCACACGAGCGGCTTCCATCCCCGCAGGACCTGCACCGACCACCACCACCTTGCGTTTCTTGCCGGTGGTTTTCTCGATGATGTGCGGCAGGCCCATGTATTCACGGGAGGTCGCCGCGTTCTGGATGCACAACACATCCAGGCCCTGGTACTGACGGTCGATGCAGTAGTTGGCGCCGACGCACTGCTTGATCTGGTCGACCTGGCCCATCTTGATCTTGGCGATCAGGTGCGGGTCGGCGATGTGCGCGCGGGTCATGCCGACCATGTCGACGTAACCGCCTTCCAGAATACGGGTGGCCTGGTTCGGGTCCTTGATGTTCTGCGCGTGCAGCACCGGAACCTTGACCACTTCCTTGATACCGGCCGCCAGGTGCAGGAACGGCTCCGGTGGATAACTCATGTTCGGAATCACGTTGGCCAGGGTGTTGTGGGTGTCGCAACCCGAGCCCACGACGCCGATGAAATCGAGCATGCCGGTGTCGTCGTAATACTTGGCGATCTGCTTCATGTCCTCGTGGGACAGGCCGTCCGGGTGGAACTCGTCACCGCAGATACGCATGCCCACGCAGAAATCATCACCGACTTCGGCGCGCACGGCCTTGAGCACTTCCAGGCCGAACTTCATGCGGCCTTCGAAGGTGCCGCCCCATTCGTCGGTACGCTTGTTGACCCGAGGGCTCCAGAACTGGTCGATCATGTGCTGATGCACGGCCGACAGTTCGACGCCGTCCAGGCCACCGGCCTTGGCGCGGCGTGCAGCCTGCGCGTAGTTGCCGATCACCCGCCAGATTTCTTCCGGCTCAATGGTTTTGCAGGTGGCGCGGTGCACCGGTTCACGGATGCCGGACGGCGACATCAGCGTCGGCCAGTTGAAGCCATCCCAACGCGAACGTCGGCCCATGTGGGTAATCTGGATCATGATCTTGGCGCCGTGCTTGTGCATGGCGTCGGCCAGATTCTGGAAGTGCGGAATGATACGGTCGGTGGACAGGTTCACCGAGCTCCACCACTCCTGCGGGCTGTCGATGGCTACCACGGACGAGCCGCCGCAGATCGCCAGGCCGATCCCGCCCTTGGCCTTCTCTTCGTAATACTTGACGTACCGATCGGTGGTCATG
The DNA here is from genome assembly GCF_050989985.1 of Pseudomonas putida. Classification (GTDB taxonomy): domain Bacteria; phylum Pseudomonadota; class Gammaproteobacteria; order Pseudomonadales; family Pseudomonadaceae; genus Aquipseudomonas; species Aquipseudomonas putida_AI. The sequence continues at coordinate 426,426 of NZ_CP158815.1, read as the reverse complement.
CCGCCGTCGGTCGCGTAGACCTCGGCGTGCGCGGTACTGAGCACGCGGTTGCGGATGGTCAGTTTGCCGATCTGGATCGGCTGGAACATTGCTTCGAAAGCCATGGCGGGTTCCTCGACTTACAACGGCTTGACGATGAACAAGCCGTCTTCGTGGCCCTCTTCGGAGCCACCGTAGACTTGCTCGGCCACGGTGCGAATCTTGCTGCCGCGAGCGGCGAGGATCTGGTCCATCGCGCCGGCAAACCAACCGGTGAACATGTAGTCGACCTTGCGCCCGACCTTGCCGTAGACGTAGACGAACGCCGAGTGTTCGAGCTTGACGCTGGCGGTGCCTTTGTCGAGGTCGATGTCCTGGATCTTGAACAGGCCCCAGCCGCGCTGCGACAGGCGCTTCATGTAGTGCTCGAACACCGCGACGCCTTCCAGGCCGTGGCATTCAGCTTCCTTTTCACACCAGTGCCAGGCGGACTTGTAGCCGGCCTTGTAGAGGATCTCGGCATAGGCTTCGGCGCCCAGCACTTCCTCGATGCCCATGTGGTTGTTGACGAAGAAATGACGCGGTACGTACAGCATCGGCAGGGCGTCGGAAGTCCAGACACCGGTCTCGCTGTCGACTTCGATAGGCAATTGCGGGGCGATCTTGGCCATGGAAACTTAACTCCAGAAAAATTTTGGTGTTGCCCCCGGCGCGGACGGCCGGGGGAAAGGATTCAGAGGTGCGGCGGCTTATTCGCCCCAAACGTCTTTCAGGACGTTGACCCAGTTCTCGCCCATGATCTTGCGTACCACGCGCTCGGAATGGCCGCGCTTGAGCAGGGTCTCGGTCAGGTTCGGGAACTCGCCGACGGTGCGGATGCCCAGCGGGTTGATGATCTTGCCGAAGCTGGTCAGGCGGCGGGCGTAGCCCTTATCGTGGGTCAGGTATTCGAAGAACTCCTGGCCGTGACCCTGGGTGAAGTCGGTGCCGATGCCGATGGAGTCTTCACCGACGATGTTCAGGGTGTATTCAATGGCTTCGGCGTAGTCGTCGATGGTCGAATCGATGCCCTTGGCCAGGAACGGCGCGAACATGGTGACGCCGACGAAACCGCCGTGGTCGGCGATGAACTTCAGTTCTTCATCGGATTTGTTGCGCGGGTGCTCTTTGAGACCCGACGGCAGGCAGTGGGAGTAGCAGACCGGTTTCTTCGATTCGAGGATGACTTCTTCGGAAGTCTTGGAACCGACGTGGGACAGGTCGCACATCACACCGACGCGGTTCATCTCGGCAACGATTTCACGACCGAAGCCCGACAGGCCGCCATCGCGCTCGTAGCAGCCGGTGCCGACCAGGTTCTGGGTGTTGTAGCACATCTGCACGATACCGACGCCCAGCTGCTTGAACACCTCGACATAGCCGATCTGGTCTTCATACGCGTGGGCATTCTGGAAGCCGAAGAGGATCCCGGTCTTGCCTTGTTCCTTGGCCTTGCGGATGTCGGCGGTGGTGCGCACCGGCATCACCAGATCGCTGTTCTCGCGGATCAGTTTCTGGCTGGCGGCGATGTTGTTGACGGTGGCCTGGAAGCCCTCCCACACCGACACGGTGCAGTTGGCCGCGGTCAAACCGCCCTTGCGCATGTCTTCGAACAGCTCACGGTTCCATTTGGCAATAATCAGACCGTCGATAACGATGCTGTCGGCGTGCAGTTCGGCTGGGCTCATCAGGCTGTCCCCTTATTGGCGATTCATGCGCCGAATCGTCTGCCGGCGCTTTGGAGCCAGCATATGCCTGAGGGCCTTGGCGACCCGGTGCAAAAACGACAGGGGAATTGCCGAAAGCGTCAATCCGCGACAAAGGGTCGTCGCCAGGCACGATTCACGACCTGTTCAAGGCCGCCCGCTTGGGCCAGAATTCGCCGCATCTCTTGATGTAGGGCGACTTGAATGAAATCGATCTTGCTGGCTTTGGCACTGATTGCGACTGGCGTACAGGCTGCGGAAGAGGCCGACGACAATCCCTGCGACAAAGTCGAAAACGACGTCCAGACCCTGGAATGCTCGGCTTTCAGCAAAAGCACCGCTGAAGACCTGCTCAACGAAAACACCAAAAGCCTGAACGAGCGCATGCAGTCGCTCTACGGCAAGAACCCGGCGCAATTGGCTGACATCACCGCCAAAATCAAGGCCGCCCACCAGCAATGGCAGAAAACCCGCGACGCCGACTGCGCCATCGAAGCCTTCCCCGCCACCGCCGGCAGCAAGGCATTCACCATCGCGCAAAATGATTGCGTGGCGCGGATGAGCGACGACCGGTCGGAGTTCTTGGAGTCGATTGGGCAGGAGTGATGCCGCTCTTATGTCGGATGCTGGCACCCGCCGCCAGCATTCGCCCTCACAAATATGATCTTTCCCACAAACGTGGCTGATCAGCCTTACAGAGGCCTCGCCGCATCGGAGCCGGCTCAATTGATCGGGCAACATCCCGACACCCTTCATTGATTGGCCGACGCGAAAATATAAGTAAAGATTCGCAAATCTTATAAAAGACTTATATTCTCCCATGAACAGCATTCACTGGACTCGAAAGGCCGTTAAGCAGCTTCTGAAATTGCACTCCGCCCACCAGATCCACGTACGTGATGCCGTCGCTGCGCTGGCTGACATGCCCGAAGCAGGCAATGTCAAAGCACTGGTCGGTCATGACTACGCCTATCGACTTCGAGTGGGTAACTATCGAGTCATGTTTGATTGGGACGGCGCAATCAAAGTGATCAGTATTCAAGAGGTCAAGAAACGCGATGAACGCACCTACTGACGTTCAAATCATCAACGACGCAGACGGAAACCCGGCGTTCGTGGTTATTCCTTACGCGCAGTACCTGGCGCAGAAAATCGAGCCCGACCTGATCCCTCATGAAGTGGTCAGCCGCATCGTCGACGGCGCAACGCCGATCCGCGCATGGCGCGAGCACTTGAACCTTACGCAGGATGAAGTGGCCAAACGCATGGGTATTTCTCAACCGGCCTTTGCCCAGCAAGAGACCGTCGCGAAACCCCGGAAGGCCACTCGCGAAAAAATTGCCGCGGCGTTTGGTATCACTGCCAATCAACTAGAGCTGTAGGCTGCACACAACTTCTTGTTAAAGGGATCGAAATGAAAATCTGCGGCATCGAAATCAAAGGCAGCGAAGCGATCATCGCCGTGGCCAACCTGGAGGGTCAGGCGTTGAATCACGTCGCGCTCGCCACCAAGAAAATCGCCCTGGACGATGACGACGAAGCCGCCAACGTCAAAGTCTTTGCCGCTCAGGTGGCGTCGTTTGTCCGTGAGAATTCGATAGATCGAATCGCGATCAAGAAGCGCAGCAAGAAAGGTGAATTCGCTGGCGGGCCGACGACGTTCAAGATCGAAGGGGTTTTGCAGTTGCTGGAGAATTGCGAGGTGACGCTGCTGTCGCCGCAGACCATCAATGCGCAGGCCAAGAAGCACAACTTTGAGCTGCCGCAGACGCTGAACAAGTATCAGCATGAGGCTTATAAGGCGGCTTGTTCGGCGTTGATGAAGAAGTAATTTCAAACGCCACAGTACAAAACTGTGGGAGCGAGCCTGCTCGCGATAGCGGTGCATCGGTCTACATCAATGTGACTGACAGACCGCTATCGCGAGCAGGCTCGCTCCCACAGGAATATGCGTTGCTCAGGCCTTCGCGGTCCGCCGATCCTCCCGCGGACACCGCTCATATTTCGCCCGGTAGCTGCGAGTGAAATACGACGGCGATTCAAACCCGCAGGCGATGCTCACTTCCAGCACACTCATATCGGTCTGGCGCAGCAATTGCCGCGCTTTCTCCAGTCGCAGGCGCAGGTAGAAATTGCTCGGTGTGTCGTTCAGGTGCAAACGGAACAGGCGCTCAAGTTGCCGGCGAGTGACCTTGATCGATTCCGCCAGTTCCAGGGTGCTCAGCGGCGGTTCGCTGTGCTGTTCCATCTCGCCAATCACGTGAACGAGTTTCTTGTTGCTGATGCCATATCGCGTGGCGACTTCCATGCGTTGGTGGTCTTTGCGCGGGCGGATGCGGCCGAGTACGAATTGCTCGCTGACCTGGATCGCCAGTTCCGGACCATGGGCCTGGGCGATCAGGTCGAGCATCAGGTCGATGGAAGCCGTGCCGCCGGCGGAGGTGATGCGTCGACGGTCGATTTCGAACAGCTCCTGGGTGACGCTGAGCTGTGGATAGGACTCCTTGAAGGCATCGATGGCTTCCCAGTGCAGGGTCAGGCGATGGCCGTCGAGCAGGCCGGCTTCGGCAAGGATGAAACTGCCGGTGTCGATGGCGCCGAGGGTCACGCCTTCGTTGTCCAGGCGACGCAGCCAGTGCTCCAGGGCCGGGGTGGCGAATTTCAGCGGTTCGAAGCCGGCGACTACCAGCAGCGTCGCGCCTTTCTTCAATGGCTCCAGCGCCGCATCGGCGTTGACCGACATCCCGTTACTGGCCAACACCGCCCCGCCATCGGCGCTCAAAACATGCCAGCGATAGAGCTCGCCACGAAAGCGATTGGCAACCCGCAATGGCTCGATGGCCGAGATGAATCCAATGGCCGAGAAACCCGGCATCAACAAGAAATAGAAATCCTGGGACATGGCGCACTCGATAGACGGGCGGGTAGCGTGAGGACGTTGATACGCCACTTGCAACCGGCATTCAAGGGGGCAGGTCGCTGCAGTGCAAGAGTCGGTCGCCGCAGTGCGCTTTCGTGCCACATTAGCTGCGTAACGTGACATCCACCGGCGCACAAAGACGACCGGACCCACAATAACGAAACTGCCGAGGAACCCGAGAATGAAACGACTGATCAGCAGCTGTGTTCTTGCACTCAGTGGTACCGCTTTTCTGAGCGCCAGTGTCATGGCCGCCGACCCCGCCTCCTGCCAGAACGTGCGCATGGGCGTGGTGAACTGGACCGACGTGATCGCCACCAGTGCAATGACCCAGGTATTGCTCGATGGACTCGGCTACAACACCAAACAAACCAGCGCCTCCCAGCAAATCATCTTCGCCGGCATCCGCGATCAGCGCCTGGACCTGTTCACAGGTTACTGGAACCCGCTGATGACCCAGACCATCACCCCGTTCGTCGACGCCAACCAGGTCAAGGTGCTGCAAGCGCCAAGCCTGAAAGACGCGCGCGCCACCCTCGCCGTGCCGACCTACCTCTACGACAAGGGCCTGAAAACCTTCGCCGACATCGCCAAGTTCGAAAAAGAGCTGGGCGGCAAGATCTACGGCATCGAGCCAGGCTCGGGCGCCAACACCCAGATCAAGGCGATGATCACCAAGAACCAGTTCGGCCTGGGCAAGTTCCAGCTGGTCGAATCCAGCGAGGCCGGCATGCTCGCCGCGGTGGATCGCGCCGTACGCCGCAACGAAGCCGTGGTGTTCTTCGGCTGGGCGCCGCACCCGATGAACGTCAACATCAAGATGTCCTACCTGACCGGCAGCGACGACGCCCTCGGCCCGAACGAAGGCATGGCCACCGTCTGGACCGTTACCGCGCCGACCTACGCCGAACAGTGCCCGAACATCGGCAAATTGCTGAGCAACCTGACCTTCACCGCCGAAGACGAGAGCCGGATGATGCAGCCGCTGCTGGATCACAAGGACGCCTTCGAATCGGCCCGGCAATGGCTCAAGGATCACCCGCAAGACAAGCAGCGCTGGCTTGAAGGCGTGACCACCTTCGATGGCAAGCCGGCCGCTGAAAACCTGAAGCTGACCGCCAAATAACCCTCGACTGAACCACCGATTCGCAGCCCCGACGGGCTGCGAACGGGACAGCTACGCCCTGCTTTTCACCCAGAAGCATTTACCTAAAAAGCACTCGCCTGTAAGGAACCGCCAAATGAACCACGACGTCATCATCACCTGCGCACTCACCGGTGCTGGCGACACGACCGCCAAGAGCCCACACGTGCCGGTCACCCCGAAACAAATCGCCGCTGCCGCCGTGGAAGCCGCCAAGGCCGGTGCCACCGTGGTTCACTGCCATGTTCGCGACCCGCAGACCGGCAAGTTCAGCCGTGACGTGGCACTGTACCGCGAAGTGATGGAGCGCATTCGCGAAGCCGACGTCGACATCATCGTCAACCTCACTGCCGGCATGGGCGGCGACCTGGAAATCGGCGCTGGCGAAAACCCGATGGAGTTCGGCCCGAACACTGACCTGGTTGGCCCGTTGACCCGCCTGGCCCACGTCGAAGAACTGCTGCCGGAAATCTGCACACTCGATTGCGGCACCCTGAACTTCGGCGATGGCGACACCATTTACGTCTCGACCCCGGCGCAACTGCGTGCCGGCGCCAAACGCATCCAGGAACTGGGCGTGAAAGCCGAACTGGAAATCTTCGACACCGGCCACCTGTGGTTCGCCAAGCAGATGATGAAAGAAGGCCTGCTCGACAACCCGCTGTTCCAGCTGTGCCTGGGCATCCCGTGGGGCGCGCCGGCCGACACCACCACCATGAAAGCCATGGTCGACAACCTGCCGGCCGACGCGGTCTGGGCCGGTTTCGGCATCGGTCGCATGCAGATGCCAATGGCGGCGCAAGCAGTGCTGCTGGGCGGCAACGTGCGGGTCGGCCTGGAAGACAACCTGTGGCTCGACAAGGGCGTGCTGGCGACCAACGGCCAATTGGTCGAGCGCGTCGGCGAAATCCTCAGCCGCCTTGGTGCCCGGGTACTCACCCCGGCTGAAGGCCGCAAGAAGATGGGCCTGAAGCAGCGCGGCTAAGCCCATCACCCATTTCCCCCTGTGGGAGCGAGCCTGCTCGCGATAGCGGTTCACCTGACTCAAAGATGTATCGGATGCACCGACGTCATCGCGAGCAGGCTCGCTCCCACAGTTTTTTGAGCCAAATTCAGGAAGTTGCCATGAGCTTTATCACCGAAATCAAAACCTTCGCAGCCCTGGGCAGCGGTGTCATCGGCAGCGGCTGGGTCGCGCGCGCCCTCGCCCATGGCCTCGATGTGGTGGCCTGGGACCCGGCGCCCGGTGCCGAAGCGGCGCTGCGCAAACGCGTCGCCAATGCCTGGGGTGCGCTGGAGAAAAAAGGCCTGGCGCCCGGCGCCTCGCAGGATCGCCTGCGTTTTGTCGCCACCATCGAAGAATGCGTGCGCGATGCCGATTTCATCCAGGAAAGCGCCCCCGAACGCCTTGAGCTGAAACTGGACCTGCACAGCAAAATCAGCGCCGCGGCCAAGCCCAACGCCCTGATCGGCTCCAGTACATCCGGCCTGCTGCCGAGCGAGTTCTACGAGAGTGCCACCCACCCGGAACGCTGCGTGGTCGGTCACCCGTTCAACCCGGTCTACCTGCTGCCGCTGGTGGAAGTGGTCGGCGGCAAGAACACCGCGCCCGAAGCTGTGCAAGCGGCCATGAAAGTCTACGAATCCCTCGGCATGCGCCCGCTGCACGTGCGCAAGGAAGTCCCGGGATTCATCGCCGACCGCCTGCTCGAAGCGCTGTGGCGCGAGGCGCTACATCTGGTCAACGACGGTGTGGCGACCACCGGTGAAATCGACGACGCCATCCGTTTCGGCGCCGGCCTGCGCTGGTCGTTCATGGGCACGTTCCTGACTTACACCCTGGCCGGTGGCGATGCCGGTATGCGTCACTTCATGGCACAGTTCGGCCCGGCCCTGCAGTTGCCCTGGACCTACCTGCCGGCGCCTGAGCTGACTGACAAACTGATCGACGACGTGGTGGACGGCACCAGTGATCAACTGGGCAAACACAGCATTGCGGCGCTGGAGCGCTATCGTGATGACTGCCTGATGGCGGTGCTGGATGCGGTGAAGGCCACCAAAGAGAAGCACGGGATGGCGTTCAGCGAGTAACGAGCCCGCAGGTACGGCCCCATCGCGAGCAGGCTCGCTCCCACATTGGAATGCGTTCCCCTGTAGGAGCGAGCCTGCTCGCGATGACGGCCGTCCAGCCACCACATATTCCGGATGCCAAGACATGCCCGCACTGACCACCTACCAAACCCGCATCATCCCCGACTGGGTCGACTACAACGGCCACCTGCGCGACGCCTTCTACCTGCTGATCTTCAGCTACGCCACCGACGCGCTGATGGATCGCCTGGGGATGGACAGCAACAACCGCGAAGCCAGCGGCAACTCGCTGTTCACCCTGGAACTGCACCTCAACTACCTGCATGAAGTGAAACTCGACGCCGATGTCGAAGTGCGCACCCAGATCATCGGCCACGACAGCAAGCGCCTGCACCTCTACCACAGCCTGCACCTGGCCGGTGACGACAAGGAACTGGCGGGCAACGAGCAGATGCTGCTGCACGTCGACCTCGCCGGGCCGCGCTCCACACCGTTCAGCGAATTGACCCTGGGCAAACTGCAAGCCATCGTCGCCGAACAGGCCGATTTGCCAACTCCCGAGTACATTGGCCGAGTGATCGCATTACCCACAAAAAAATAACAAGGAGATTGCATGAACACCGCCGCCGCTTTTGCCGACTTCCGTACTTATCCGTTGATCAGCGCGCTGACAGGCGTGCAGGCGATGGCGGATCGTGTTCTGGTGAAGTGGGCCGATCAACGTGTCAGCCCCTTCCATCATCAATGGCTGCGGGACAACTGCCCGTGCCCGCAATGCGTCTACACGGTGACCCGCGAGCAGGTGCTGGAAATCGTCGACGTTGCGCAAGATGTGGTCCCTGAACAGTGCAGCGTCGACGCCGAAGGTTGTCTGCGCATTGAGTGGCAGGACGGTCACCTCAGCCGCTTCGACCCGGGCTGGCTGCGAGCCCACGCCTACGACGATGAATCCCGCGCCGAACGCCTGGCCGCCAAACCCAGTGCCAGGCTCTGGCACAGCGATCTGACGCTGCCGGTGTTCGAGTATCAGGCACTGATGACCGATAACGACGCGCTGCTGCAATGGCTGCTGGCCGTGCGCGACATCGGCCTGACCCAGGTGCGCGGCGTACCCACCGAACCCGGCTCGCTGAAGCTGATCGCCCAGCGCATTTCCTTCATCCGCGAGAGCAATTTCGGCGTGCTGTTCAACGTGCAATCCAAGGCCGATGCCGACAGCAACGCCTACACCGCTTTCAACCTGCCGTTGCACACCGATCTGCCGACCCGCGAGCTGCAACCGGGGCTGCAATTCCTGCATTGCCTGGTCAACGACGCGACAGGTGGCGAGAGTATTTTTGTCGACGGTTTTGCCATCGCCGACGCCCTGCGCCGGGAAGATCCCGAGTCGTTCAAAAGCCTGTGCGAGATCCCGGTGGAGTTTCGCAACAAGGACCGCCACAGCGACTACCGCTGCCTGGCGCCGATCATCGCTCTGGATGCCCTGGGGAACGTGTCGGAAATCCGCATGGCCAACTTTCTGCGCGGCCCGTTCGATGCATCGATAGACGATATGCCCAAGCTCTACCGCGCTTATCGCCGTTTCATTGCCATGACCCGCGAGGCGCGCTTTCGCGTGATGCAAAGGCTCAATCCGGGCGAGCTCTGGTGCTTCGACAACCGCCGCACCCTGCATGCCCGTAACGCCTTCGATCCTGCAACCGGAGCGCGGCATTTCCAAGGCTGCTATGTCGATCGGGATGAGTTGTTGTCGCGCATCCTCGTGCTGCAGCGCTAAACCGCGTCATCGTTCATCGCGAGCAGGCTCGCTCCCACAGGTTATTTGCAATCTCTGTGGGAGCGAGCCTGCTCGCGATGGCGCCAGTCCAGACAACTCATTTCCCCAGGATTCACAGGCAAAAAAAACCCCGATCAAGCCGTGACAGGATCGAGGCAGAGGGTACTGTTGAGGAGCTGCCGCGCTAGGGTGACCAAACCTTCGTGAAGCGAGCTGAGTCCAGTTTGCCCACTCCCCATACGGTAAAGATGCTCGAAAACGACGTGCTCATAGTCAGTTATGACATTGCGACAAATCGCCCTTGATGCCACTGCATGCCACTACCAGAATCGAGCCACGACACCGTTCCCAGAAGAAGGATTAGCGCCATGATGCACGCCGATTTGATAGACCAGGAAGACCTGTTGGGCCACCTCATTTCATTGGGTTTTCAAGTACCCAATGGCGCCACGGCCGAGCAGGCTTGCGAGTTCGCGGTGCGCGGCCTGAACAACGAACGGGCCATCGTGCTGCGCACCATGGTCAAGCAGATGTACACCAGCAGCGCGACCATCCTGCCGGCCGTGCGCCAGGCCATCGACAAGCAACTGCTGCCGGCATTGGCCGAGTACCAGCAGAGCCACACTCCCCGTTAAATACAATCGCGAGCAGGCTCGCTCCCACAGGGATCACTTCAACCCTGTGGGAGCGAGCCTGCTCGCGATGAGGTTTCTCCGGTTTAGAGCCTTACGCTGGCGAAAGTCGACTCATTACGCGCCTGGCTCAGCGCCGACAGCGGCCCGGACAGCGGCGACAGTACCAGCGCCTGCGGCAGCGGCATCATCGCCACTTGCTGCGTGGTGTTGGAGCCAACGCGCTCGTCACGCGGTGGAATGCCGAAGTATTCGCGGTAGCACTTGGAGAAGTGCGGCGTGGACACGAAGCCGCACACCGACGCCACTTCGATGATCGACATCGGCGTTTGCTTGAGCAGCTGCCGTGCGCGAATCAGGCGCAGCTTGAGGTAGTAACGCGACGGCGAGCAGTGCAGGTACTTCTGGAACAGCCGCTCCAGCTGACGACGGGACACCGAGACGTACACCGCCAGCTCGTCGAGGTCGATCGGCTCTTCGAGGTTGGCCTCCATGAGCGCGACGATTTCCTGCAGCTTCGGCTGGTTGGTGCCCAGCATGTGCTTGAGCGGCACGCGCTGGTGATCCTGTTCGTTGCGGATGCGCTCGTAGACGAACATTTCCGAGATCGCGGCGGACAGTTCGCGGCCATGATCGCGGCTGATCAGGTGCAGCATCATGTCCAGCGGCGCGGTACCACCGGAACTGGTGAAACGGTTACGGTCGAGGGTAAACAGGCGGGTACTCATGGCGACCCGTGGAAACGCTTCCTGCATCGCCGCCAGACATTCCCAATGCACGCTGCAATCGAAACCGTCCAGCAGGCCGGCGCAAGCCAGGGCCCAGCTGCCGGTGCAGACCGCGCCGAGGCGACGGGACTGACGCGCCTGGCTTTGCAGCCATGAAACGTGTTCGCGGGTAACAGTGCGCTGGATACCGATACCGCCGCAGACGATCACGGTATCCATGGGAGGTGCCTTGTGCATCGAGGCGTCAGGGGTGATCTGCAGACCGTCGCTGGCCCAGACCTGGCCGCCATCGACTGTGAGGGTAGTCCAGCGATACAACTCGCGACCGGACAGCTGGTTGGCCATGCGCAGTGGTTCGACTGCGGAAGCCAGGGAAATCAGCGTGAAATTGTCCAGCAGCAGAAAGCCGATGGATTGAGGCGCACGGTTCTGGGGTTGGGCCCCGGAGTTGAACGACGTCATCGCGGTGTCTCCTCACACAAGCAGGTGATGGCCTCAGGCGGAGGCTCTTGTTATTGCCATCGTTCTCGCGTGGGAGACGGGCTTTAGTAATGACAGAGCAATTGCCATGCCTAAATTTGAATGTGCGTTCAATAACTCCTAAAAACGACGTCGGAATGTGTCTATATATGACACGCAAGGTGTGGGGACTTAAATGGCCATCAGGGCTGGCAAGTGCCTGGGCTCACAAGCTGTGAGCAATTCGGTAGCACTTGTGGGAACTGGGCTGCGGGCAGCCTGGAAAGAGTGTCACCCAAGGCACGGGTGACGGGCGGTAGTAGCAGCCATTGTACCCGACCGCCGGGGAAGCCATTTATCTGTGAGCGACGCGCTAAAAGGTGGCGCGTTTTGGTGCGGGTGTTCGATTTGCGCGCAGTTTTGACTGGTCTGGCCCCTTCGCGAGCAGGCTCGCTCCCACAGTTGATCGCATTCCCCTGTGGGAGCGAGCCTGCTCGCGAAGGATTCAACGCGGTATCAGCACTCTACGGCGCTAACCGCCAACCCACCCCGCGATGTCTCTTTATATTTGTCATGCATATCGGCGCCGGTATCGCGCATGGTGCGAATGACCCGGTCCAACGAGATGAAGTGCTGGCCATCGCCCCGCAGCGCCATCTGTGCCGCGTTGATCGCTTTCACCGCGGCAATCGCATTGCGTTCGATGCACGGCACCTGCACCAGGCCGCCCACCGGGTCGCAGGTCAGGCCGAGGTTGTGTTCAAGGCCGATTTCCGCCGCGTTGCACAACTGCTCCGGCGTAGCGCCGAGGATTTGCGCCAGGCCGGCCGCCGCCATGGCGCAGGCCGAACCCACTTCGCCCTGGCAACCGACTTCGGCACCGGAGATCGAGGCGTTTTTCTTGCACAGGATCCCCACCGACGCCGCACCGAGGAAGTAGTCGACGACATTGGCGTCGGTCACGTCTTCGCTGAACTTCATGAAATAGTGCAACACCGCCGGAATGATCCCTGCCGCGCCATTGGTCGGTGCCGTGACCATGCGCCCGCCGGCGGCGTTTTCTTCGTTGACCGCCAATGCATAGAGGTTGACCCACTCCATCGCACTCAAGGTCGAACCGATCACATTGGGTTTGTTCAGCTCCTGCAGGCTGCGATGCAACTTGGCCGCACGGCGGCGCACGTTCAGGCCACCGGGCAGGATGCCTTCGTGCTTGAGGCCGTGCTCGACGCAATCCTGCATGGCGCGCCAAAGCTTCATCAGGCCGCTGCGGATTTCTTCTTCGCTGCGCCAGACCTTCTCGTTGGCCAGCATTAATTCGGCCACGCTCAGGTTGTGCTTCTTGCACAGCTCGAGCAGCTCCGCGGCGCTGGAAAAATCGTAAGGCAATACGGTGCTGTCCAGATCGACGACACCGCTGGAAGCCTGGGCTTGATCGACGACGAATCCGCCGCCCACCGAGTAATAAGTGTCGCGATGCAGCTCACCGTCATCGCCTTCGGCGACCAGGGTCATGGCGTTGGGGTGGAACGGCAGGTTTTCGTCGATCAGGCGCATGTCCCGCGCCCAGACGAAAGGCACCTCCAGGCGACCGTCGAGCAACAGTGTGTCGGTTTCGCGCAGGGTGGCGATGCGGATGCCGATTTGCGACGGATCGATCGCGTCCGGCCACTCGCCCATCAGGCCCATGATCACGGCGTTGTCGCTGCCGTGGCCGATGCCGGTGGCGGACAAGGATCCATAGAGCTGGACTTCGACGCGCCGTACTTGCTCCAGAAGCCCGCGCTCGCGCAGATCCTGCACGAACAGCGCCGCCGCGCGCATGGGTCCCACGGTGTGCGAACTGGAAGGGCCGATGCCGATTTTGAACAGGTCGAAAACACTGATAGCCATTACTGCCGAACTCCTGGATGAGCCAACTCCGGGCGCCGAAGCGCCCGGTGGCGGAGCTGCTACGCTCAAGCTGCAATCCGCCGGGATGGCCGCATCATCCGGCTTTTGTCGTGTCGTTCGACGTCTCTAACCGACGCACTCTTGTCCACGAACGCCGTGTGCGTTTTACGCCATGTTTTCGCGGTTTTTGGCGGTACGGAAGGGGGTAAAGGGGCTGAAAAAATCTGTAAACGACGTCACCGACACTGGAAGCGACCATCCCTGTACTGGTTACGACGCACCCTGTAGGCGTCAGATTTTCACTGGTACATGATCTTATTCGACTCGATTGCAAAGGCGCTGCGGTAGAGCTGTCACAAGAACGCCACCCAACCGCAACCTATAAGTGCGGTAGTCCAAGTCGGAACACTGCCAAAAAAAAACACCAAGGAGTCCATTCATGAAAGGTTCCCCGTCGTTGTTGTTGGCCGCCATGCTTAGCCTGCCTGTTCTGGCCCAAGCCGCCGAACCGGCACAATGCAGTACCGTGAACTTCTCCGATGTCGGCTGGACCGACATCACCGCGACAACCGCTACCACCAGCGTCGTACTCAACGCGCTGGGCTACAAGACCAAGACCACCATGATTTCCGTTCCCGTGACCTACAAGTCCCTGGCCGACGGCAAGAACATGGACATCTTCCTCGGCAACTGGATGCCGACCATGGAAAACGACATCAAGGCCTACCGCGATGCCGGCACCGTGGACACCGTGCGCACCAACCTCAAGGGCGCCAAGTACACCCTGGCGGTACCTCAAGCCCTGTACGACAAAGGGCTGCATGACTTCGCCGACATCGCCAAATTCAAGAAAGAACTCGACGGCAAGATCTACGGGATCGAACCGGGCAACGACGGCAACCGCCTGATCCAGACGATGATCGACAAGAACGCCTTCGGCCTCAAGGACGCCGGCTTCAAGGTCGTCGAATCCAGCGAAGCGGGGATGCTTTCCCAGGTCGACCGCGCACAGAAACGCGACACCGCCGTGGTCTTCCTCGGCTGGGCGCCGCATCCGATGAACAAGCGCTTCAAGATTCAATACCTGACCGGTGGTGACGATTTCTTTGGCCCGGATTTCGGCGCCGCCACCGTGGCGACCAACACCCGCAAGGGTTACGCCGAGGAATGCAGCAACGTGGGCCAGTTGTTGAAAAACCTGGAGTTCAACGTCGACATGGAAAGCGAACTCATGGGCAACATCCTGGACGACAAGATGAAGCCTGACGCGGCCGCCAAGGCCTGGCTGAAAAAGAATCCACAGGTGCTCGATACCTGGCTCGCTGGCGTGACCACCATTGACGGTAAACCTGGCCTGGACGCCGTGAAAGCCAAGTTGAATACGCCTTGAATTAAAGAGCACCGCTTATGCCGGACGGCGCTGCCGTCCGGGCTGTTTATTTCCTTGCATGCGGACGTTCACTACCATGCTGATTGATCAGAAAATCCCTTTAGGCCAGCACATCGCGAGCTTCGTCGAATGGTTGACGCAACACGGCGCCAGCACCTTCGACGCCATTGCCGTGACACTGGAAACGATGATCCACGGCGTGACGTTTGCGCTGACCTGGTTCAACCCGCTGGTCCTGATCGGCCTCATCGCCCTTCTGGCCCATTTCATCCAACGCAAATGGGGCCTGACCGCCTTTGTAATCGCCTCCTTCCTGCTGATCCTCAACCTGGGGTACTGGCAGGAAACCATGGAAACCCTCGCCCAGGTGATGTTCGCGACCCTGGTCTGCGTGGTCATCGGCGTGCCGCTGGGCATCGTCGCCGCGCACAAGCCGATGTTCTACACTTTAATGCGTCCGGTACTCGATCTGATGCAGACCGTACCGACCTTCGTCTACCTCATTCCTACCCTGACCCTCTTCGGGCTGGGCGTGGTCCCGGGCCTGATCTCCACGGTGGTGTTCGCCATTGCCGCGCCGATCCGCCTGACCTACCTGGGCATCCGCGATGTGCCCGCAGAATTGATGGACGCCGGCAAAGCCTTCGGCTGCTCGCGTCGCCAACTGCTCACAAGGATCGAACTGCCCCACGCCATGCCGAGCATCGCGGCCGGCATCACCCAGTGCATCATGCTGTCGCTGTCGATGGTGGTGATCGCGGCACTGGTGGGCGCCGACGGACTGGGCAAACCGGTGGTCAACGCACTGAACACTGCTGATATCGCCCTGGGCTTCGAAGCGGGCCTGGCGATCGTACTGCTGGCGATCATGCTCGACCGTATCTGCAAACAACCCGACGCCAAAGTAGGGGGTGACGCATGAGCATAATTCGCTTCGAAGACGTGGACGTGATCTTTACCAAGGATCCGCGCGAGGCACTCAAGCTGCTGGACCAGGGTCTGACCCGCAGTGAGATCCTGAAAAAGACCGGCCAGATCGTGGGCGTCGAAAAGGCCAGCCTGGATATCGAAAAAGGCGAGATCTGCGTGCTGATGGGCTTGTCCGGTTCCGGCAAGTCCAGCCTGCTGCGCTGCATCAACGGCCTCAACACCGTCAGCCGCGGCAAGCTGTTCGTCGAGCACGAAGGCAAGCAGGTCAACATTGCCTCCTGCTCGGCCGCCGAACTGAAAATGATGCGTACCAAGCGCATTGCGATGGTGTTCCAGAAGTTCGCCCTGATGCCTTGGCTGACGGTGCGCGAGAACATCAGTTTCGGTCTGGAAATGCAGGGCCGGCCGGAGAAGGAACGCAGGAAACTGGTCGACGACAAGCTTGAACTGGTAGGCCTGACCCAATGGCGCAACAAGAAACCCGATGAGCTGTCCGGCGGCATGCAACAGCGTGTGGGCCTGGCCCGCGCGCTGGCGATGGACGCCGACATCCTGCTGATGGACGAACCGTTCTCGGCACTCGACCCGCTGATCCGCCAGGGCCTGCAGGACGAACTGCTGGAACTGCAGCGCAAGCTGAGCAAGACCATCGTGTTCGTGAGCCACGACCTCGATGAGGCCCTGAAGCTCGGCAGCCGTATCGCGATCATGAAAGACGGCCGGATCATCCAGTACAGCAAGCCGGAGGAAATCGTCCTCAACCCGGCGGACGACTACGTGCGGACCTTCGTGGCCCACACCAACCCGCTGAACGTGCTTTGCGGTCGCAGCCTGATGCGCACCCTGGACAACTGCAAGCGCATCAACGGTTCGGTGTGCCTGGATCCGGGCGGCGATTCGTGGCTCGACCTGGCCGAAGGCAACACCATCAAGGGTGCTCGCAAGAACGGATCGGTGATGGACCTGCAGAATTGGGTGCCGGGGCAAGCCGTCGAAGGCCTGGGCCGTCGCCCGACCCTGGTGGACTCGAACATCGGCATGCGCGACGCGCTGCAGATTCGCTACCAGACCGGCAACAAGCTGGTACTGCACGACAACAACCACGTGGTCGGGATCCTCGGCGACAGCGAGCTGTACCACGCACTGCTCGGCAAGAACCTGGGGTAAGGCAACAGATGCAAAAACGCCGCGAGAGATCGCGGCGTTTTTGTTTGTGGGCCATCGGGTCAATCTGCTTTGCGGCTGATGGCCCCATCGTGAGCAGGCTCGCTCCCACATTGGAATGCGGTCAACTGTGGGAGCGAGCCTGCTCGCGATGAATACGGCGCGGTGCTTCAGACAGAAACACCGCGCCACTTACAACTCAGCTATACACCCGACCACGCATCTGCCGATGGCTTCGGGATCCTCGGAAAGAACCTGGGGTAAGGCAGCAGATGCAAAAACGCCGCGAGAGATCGCGGCGTTTTTGTGTCTGCATCTTTTGGCTTGGAATACTGACAACTGTGGCGAGGGAGCTTGCTCCCGCTTGAGTGCGTAGCACTCACAAATTCTTGGGGTCGCTTCGCAACCCAACGGGAGCAAGCTCCCTCGCCACAACAGCGTCACCGCATCACTTCACAACTTAGCTAGACACCCGACCCAGCATCTGCCGATGGCTTTCAAACTGATCGAGCACGTCACGGGTGATCTGATCCTGGGTGAAGCCCATCAGGTCGTAATCCTGGCTGCCGTTGTGCAGGTACACCTCGGCGCGGTAGTAGCGCTGGCGTGCCTCATCGGACTGCGCCGATTCGGTCGGCGTGGCCAGGTAGCCGTCCAGGCTGACTTCGTAGACGAACGGGTTGCCCTCTTCCATCTCGACACGTACGCCCATGCAACGCTTGGACTTGCCCAGCAGGGTTTGCACTTCCAGACCCTGGGCACGCATTTGCGCGGTCGCATCCTGCAGCGCCGGGCTCACGTGCTTGTCCATGAAGCGCTGTACCACCGACTGGCTCGGTTGCAGGTCCAGCTGAGTCAGACGCTCGCTGAAACCACGGCGACCGCGTGCCGCCAGCTCCGCCTGCTCCTGCTCGATCTGCACGTCCTGGCGCATGGCCTTGTGCAAGCCGAACATGAAGAAC
Organism: Pseudomonas putida; assembly: GCF_050989985.1. Lineage (GTDB taxonomy): Bacteria > Pseudomonadota > Gammaproteobacteria > Pseudomonadales > Pseudomonadaceae > Aquipseudomonas > Aquipseudomonas putida_AI. The sequence goes on along the minus strand of NZ_CP158815.1, from coordinate 408,612 downwards.
ACCAGCACCACCGAGAACGGCAGGCCCGCCAGCACCACCATGGTTTGCATGGCTTCGAAGTTACCGGCGAACAGCAGACCGATGGTCACCAGGGTGATCACCACCGACCAGAAAATCCGCAGCCAGTGCGGGGCGTCTTCGTCGACGTTGCCGCCTTTGCACGACAGGTTGGCCATCATCACCGCGCCGGAATCCGCCGGGGTCAGGAACAGCACGAAACCGACGAAAATCGAGACGCCGATCACCACCTTCGACGCCGGGTAATGCTCCAGCAATTGGTAGATCGCCATCGACGGCTGTTCCAGAGCCGTCTTGCCCAGCTCCACCGCCCCGTGGTTCATCACCAGGTCCAGAGCCGAGTTACCGAAGATCGACAGCCACGCCAGGGTGAAACCCAGCGGAATCAGCAGCACGCCAGCGACCATTTCACGCACCGTGCGACCACGGGAAATACGTGCGACGAACATGCCTACGAATGGGGCCCAGGAAATCCACCAGGCCCAGTAGAACAGGGTCCACAGGCCCAGCCAGCGGTCGGACTTCTCACTGTCGCCTTCATAGACATAGAGGTCGAAAGTCTTCAGAACCACACCGTTGAGGTAGTCACCGACGTTCTGCACGAAGCCGTTGAGCAGGTGCAGGGTGGGACCGAACAGCAGCACGAAAATCAGCAGGCCGCTGAACAGCACGATGTTGAGGTTGGACAAGCGACGAATGCCGTTTTCCACGCCCGACACGGCAGCGATGGTCGCCACGGTGCTCATCACGATGATCACGATCAGCAGGTTGGTGTTGCTGTGCTCCATGCCGAACAGGTTTTCCAGGCCCGAGGACACTTGCAGCGAGCCAATCCCCAGGTTGGTCACCAGACCCAGCAAGGTCACGAACATGCCGAAGCCGTCCACCGCATGACCGGCCGCGCCCTTGACCCAACGCTCGCCCACCAGCGGATACAGCGCCGAACGCAATGCCAGTGGCTGGTTGTGACGGTAGGCAAAGTACGCCACCGCCAAACCGACCAGTGCGTAGATCGCCCAGCCATGCAGGCCCCAGTGCAGGAACGTCAGCTGAACCGCCTGACGTGCCGCCAGGTTGCTGCCAGCCACGCCTTCCGGCGGGTTGAAATAGTGATCCAAAGGTTCGGAAGCGCCAAAGTACAGCAGCGAAATGCCGATACCCGAGGAGAACAGCATCCCCGCCCAGGCGCCGTAGCTGAAGTCCGGGGTGTCGTCCTTGCTGCCCAGCTTCAGTTTGCCGTAGGACGAAAACGCCAGGCCGACAACGAAGATCAGGTAGGCGGCAATCACCACCATGTAGTACCAGCCGAAGCTGCGGGACAACCAGGCTTGCGCCGTACCCAGCATTCTGCCGGCCTCTTGCGGGGCGATGATCAGAATGGCGGTCAACAATAGAATCAACGCGGTCGAGGTGTAGAACACCCAACCGTTGACCGTCACCTTTTCCGGTGGGGTCTTTATTAGCGAGGCAGAACTCATGGCACAGATGCTCCGGGCAGTGCGAGAGAAGAACGCAAGGCAATGTGTTACCCGACCAATCGGTAAGTGGGCAGCCGACCGGTGGGTGATATAAAGACAGCCGGAAAAAAGCCCGAACCCTCTGGACGCCGTGGCGTACAGGTTTCGAGCTTTTTCGGATGTCGGTTTGCCGCCATTTACGTGTCGGTAAAACCGGTAACAGCGACGAATTGTCGCGGATCTTATTCTTTGTTGATTGAACGTTCAATCAAAACAAAATAGACTGGCCCACAAGCCGACAGCCGTTCGACGACTGCCGGAAGGGCTTAAGGAGATGTGCAAGATGCCCAAGGTCGGTATGCAACCCATCCGCCGCCAGCAATTGATCGAAGCCACTTTGCAGGCTGTCGATCAGGTCGGGATGGGGGACGCCAGCATTGCGCTGATCGCCCGTCTGGCCGGTGTCTCCAACGGAATCATCAGTCACTACTTTCAGGACAAAAATGGCCTGATCGCCGCCACCATGGGGTACCTGATGAGCGTCCTGAGCGAGAACGTCACCGCGCGCCGTCAGGCGCTGAAAGATGACAGCCCCCGGGCGCATCTGCAGGTGATCATCGAAGGCAACTTCGACGCCAGCCAGGTCAATGGCCCGGCAATGAAAACCTGGCTGGCCTTCTGGGCCACCAGCATGCACCAGACGTCTTTGCACAGGTTGCAGCGGATCAACGATCACCGCCTGTATTCCAACCTGTGCTGCCAGTTCCGCCGCGTATTGCCGCTCGAAGATGCGCGCAGTGCGGCCCGTGGCCTGGCTGCGTTGATTGACGGATTGTGGTTGCGCGGTGCGCTGTCGGGAGACGCTTTCGACACCGAGCAGGCGCAACAGATCGCTTACGAATACATGGATTTCCAACTGGCCAAGCGGGTGAGTTAGAGCGCACAGAACGCTCAACCCCTGATTCGAGCCAATCAACTGATGCACTTGCGAGGACTTTATGGCCCGTTTCGAACTGCAAAAACTCTACATCGATGGTGCTTACTCCGACGCTGGCAGCGACGCCACGTTCGAAGCCATCAACCCGGCTAACGGCGAAGTCCTCGCAAAAGTGCAACGTGCCACCAAGGAAGACGTCGAGCGCGCTGTCGTCAGCGCCGAAAAGGGCCAGAAAATCTGGGCCGCCATGACCGCCATGGAGCGTTCGCGCATCCTGCGTCGCGCCGTGGAAATCCTGCGTGAGCGCAACGACGAACTGGCTGCCCTGGAAACCCTGGACACCGGCAAGGCCTACTCCGAAACCCGCTACGTCGACATCGTCACCGGCGCCGACGTGCTGGAGTACTACGCAGGCCTGGTGCCGGCCATCGAAGGCGAGCAGATTCCGCTGCGCACCACTTCGTTCGTCTACACCCGTCGCGAGCCGCTGGGCGTCGTGGCCGGTATCGGCGCATGGAACTACCCGATCCAGATCGCCCTGTGGAAATCCGCACCGGCCCTGGCCGCCGGTAACGCGATGATCTTCAAGCCAAGCGAAGTCACCTCGCTGACCACCCTGAAACTGGCCGAGATCTACACCGAAGCCGGCTTGCCTGCAGGCGTGTTCAACGTCCTGACCGGCAGCGGCCGCGAAGTCGGCACCTGGCTGACCGAGCACCCGCGCATCGAGAAAGTCTCGTTCACCGGCGGCACCGACACCGGCAAGAAAGTCATGGCCAGCGCTTCGAGCTCCTCGCTCAAGGACGTGACCATGGAACTGGGCGGCAAATCCCCGCTGATCATCTGCGACGACGCCGACCTGGATCGCGCCGCCGACACCGCGATGATGGCCAACTTCTACAGCTCCGGTCAGGTCTGCACCAACGGCACTCGCGTGTTCGTACCGGCCCACATGAAGGCTGCCTTCGAAGCCAAGATCGCCGAGCGCGTCGCGCGCATCCGCATCGGCAACCCGGAAGACGAAAACACCAACTTCGGTCCGCTGGTCAGCTTCGCCCACATGGAAAGCGTGCTGGGCTACATCGCCAAGGGCAAGGAAGAAGGCGCACGCGTGCTGTGCGGCGGCGAGCGTCTGACTGACGGCGCATTCGCCAAGGGCGCGTTCGTGGCACCGACCGTGTTCACCGACTGCACCGACGACATGACCATCGTTCGCGAAGAAATCTTCGGCCCGGTTATGGCGATCCTCAGCTACGAAACCGAAGAAGAAGTGATCCGCCGCGCCAACGACACCGACTTCGGCCTGGCCGCCGGTGTGGTCACCAAAGACCTGAACCGCGCCCACCGCATCATTCATCAACTGGAAGCCGGTATCTGCTGGATCAACGCCTGGGGCGAGTCCGACGCCAAGATGCCGGTCGGTGGCTACAAGCAGTCGGGTGTCGGTCGTGAGAACGGCATCAGCTCGCTGAACAACTTCACTCGCATCAAATCGGTACAGGTCGAACTGGGCGATTACGTCTCGGTGTTCTAAGACCCGAGTCTTGTATTGCCTGCGAGGGCCTCTTCGCGGGCAAGCCCGCTCCCACAGGTTTCGCGTCGTCCAGCAAATCTGTGGCAGCCCCAATCCTTGTGGGAGCGAGCCTGCTCGCGATCGAGTGCGCAGCACTCGCCGGGGCCTGACCTGACCAACTTCAAAGAGGGTGCATTCAATGTCCCAAGAATTCGATTACATCATCATCGGTGCCGGCTCGGCCGGTAACACCCTGGCGACCCGTCTGACCGAAGACGCTGGCGTCACCGTCCTGCTGCTCGAAGCGGGCGGCCCGGACTACCGCATGGACTTCCGCACGCAGATGCCGGCCGCCCTGGCGTTCCCACTGCAAGGCCGTCGCTACAACTGGGCGTACGAAACCGATCCGGAGCCGCACATGGACGGTCGTCGGATGGAATGCGGTCGCGGCAAGGGCCTGGGTGGCTCCTCGCTGATCAACGGCATGTGCTACATCCGCGGCAACGCGATGGACTACGACGGCTGGGCGAAACTGCCGGGCCTGGAAGACTGGACCTACCTCGATTGCCTGCCGTATTTCCGCAAGGCGGAAACCCGTGACATCGGCCCGAACGACTACCACGGTGGCGAAGGCCCGGTCAGCGTGACCACGCCCAAAGCCGGCAACAACCCGCTGTTCCACGCCATGGTCGAAGCCGGCGTGCAGGCCGGTTACCCGCGCACCGAAGACCTCAACGGTTACCAACAGGAAGGCTTCGGCCCGATGGACCGCACCGTGACGCCTAAAGGCCGCCGTGCTTCCACCGCCCGTGGTTACCTGGACGTGGCCAAGAAGCGTTCGACCCTGACCATCGTCACTCACGCCCTGACCGACAAGATCCTGTTCGAAGGCAAGCGTGCGGTCGGCGTGCGTTACCTGGTGGGCGCCGCCGAAGAGCGCGTTGAAGTGAAGGCGCGCAAGGAAGTGCTGTTGTGCTCCGGCGCTATCGCTTCGCCGCAGATCCTGCAACGTTCCGGTGTCGGCCCGAAGAAACTGCTGGAAAGCCTCGACATTGCGGTGGTCCACAACTTGCCGGGCGTCGGTGAAAACCTGCAGGACCACCTTGAGCTGTACCTGCAGTACGCCTGCACCCAGCCGGTGTCGCTGTACCCGTCGCTGCTGTGGCACAACCAGCCGGCCATTGGTGCCGAATGGCTGTTCAACGGCACCGGCATAGGCGCCAGCAACCAGTTCGAAGCCGGCGGTTTCATCCGCACCCGTCCGGAATTCGAATGGCCGAACATCCAGTACCACTTCCTGCCGGTCGCGATTAACTACAACGGCAGCAACGGTGTGCAGGAGCACGGCTTCCAGGCGCACATGGGCTCCATGCGTTCGCCGAGCCGCGGTCGCATCCAGGTCAAATCCAAGGACCCGCGCCAGCACCCGAGCATTCTGTTCAACTACATGGCCACCGAGCAGGACTGGCAGGAATTCCGCGACGGCATCCGCCTGACCCGTGAAATCATGCAGCAGCCGGCACTGGACGCCTTCCGTGGCCGCGAAATCAGCCCGGGCATCGAAGTGCAAACCGATGAAGAGCTGGACAAGTTCATCCGCGAGCACGCCGAAACCGCGTTCCACCCGTCCTGCTCGTGCAAGATGGGCACCGACGAGATGGCGGTGGTCGATGGCCAGGGGCGCGTGCACGGCATGCAAGGCCTGCGCGTGGTCGATGCCTCGATCATGCCGATCATCACCACCGGCAACCTGAACGCGCCGACGATCATGATGGCCGAGAAAATCGCCGACAAGATCCGTGGCCGCCAGCCGCTGCCGCGCAGCAAGGCCGCCTACTATGTGGCCGGTGATGCGCCGGTGAAGGGCAAGCCGGTGCGGGAAGTCGCCCAGCCGGCTTGATACCGCGTCGACCGCAATCGCGAGCAAGCTCGCTCCCACAGGTCCCGGGTTGGATTGCAGATTTGTGATCCAACCTCGATAACTGTGGGAGCGGGCTTGCCCGCGATGAGGCCCTCACAAACGACACACCTCTACCGCTTCAAGCTTGATCCTCCCCCCTCGCAGGCCTACTCTAGCGCCACGCAATCGTTTCACCCCCTCCCTCGCAGCACCGATGCTCCACACCAAGGAGGTCCCCCGAATGTTCGATTTCCACCCCCAGCTCAAGCAGCGCTTCGCTGCGTTGCGCACGGGCGCTGAATTCTTTTCCCTGCGTTATGTACGCGAGTCCGGCCAATACCTGTCGGTACGCAAGAACGTCGCCGAACCGCCGAGCCTGCGCCGTGACGAAGGCGCGATGTTGACCGTACGGGTCAACGGCGTCGAAACCTACGCCGCGACCAATGACCTGTCGCAACAAGGCCTGCAGGCCGCCCTCGAACGCGCCGAACACCAGGCGCGCCGGCTCAAGCCCCACGCCTTGCTGGACCTGCGCGACCAAGCGGTCTCCGGCGACCGGGCGGATTATTTTTCGCCGAACCTCGACCAGCCGTTCCCGTCCCTGAGCGAGTGCTATGAACTGCTCGGCGCCGAATCCGCCGCCGTGCCCAAGGACGAGCGCCTGGTGAACTGGCAGGTGAGCATCGGTATCACCCACGTCGAGCAGATCTACCTCAACAGCGCCGGCGCCGAGCTGCGCCAGGCCCAGCGTTTCGTCTACCCGGGCCTGGACGTCACCGCTTACGACGGCAACGACAGCCAGACCCGCAGCCTGGGCCGCGAGAACTTCGGCCAGCAGGGCGGCGCCGATGTCATCAGCCGTTGCGGCCTGATCGGCGCTGGCCCGAAAGTCGCCGACCAGGCGCTGCAATTGCTGCTCGCGCCGAACACCCCGCAAGGGCCGCGCGACCTGCTGCTGATGCCCGACCAGATGATGCTGCAGATCCACGAATCCATCGGCCACCCGCTGGAACTGGACCGCATCCTGGGCGACGAGCGCAATTACGCCGGCACCAGCTTCGTCAAGGCCGAAGACTTCGGGCACCTGCAATACGGCTCGCCGCTGCTCAACGTGACCTTCGACCCGGACATTCCCGAGCAGCTCGCCAGCTACGGCCATGACGACGACGGCACCGCCGCGAGCAAGCAATTCCTGATCCGTGAAGGCCTGTTGCTGCGCCCGCTGGGCGGTGCGCTGTCGCAATTTCGCGCGGGCCTTTCCGGCGTCGCCAACAGCCGCGCCTGCGGCTGGAACCGTCCGCCGATCGATCGCATGGCCAACCTCAACATCGAGCCGGGCGATCAACCGCTGGAACGACTGATCGGCAACATCGAACACGGCATCCTGATGAGCACCAACCGCTCGTGGTCCATCGACGATGCCCGCAACAAGTTCCAGTTCGGCTGCGAATGGGGCCAGTTGATCGAGAACGGCGAACTCAAGGGCGTGGTGAAGAACCCGAATTATCGGGGGGTTTCCGCGCAGTTCTGGAAAAGCCTGAGCGCCGTCGGCGATGCCAGCACCTTCAAGGTCCTGGGCACACCGAACTGCGGCAAGGGCGAACCGAACCAGGTGATCCGCGTCGGCCATGCGTCGCCGGCCTGCGTGTTCAGCAACGTTGATGTGTTTGGAGGAGACGCCTGATGAGTACTCATGCGAGCACCTCGAAAAACCAGGGCGAGGCATTCAAGGCATTGGTCAATGGCCTGCGCCAGGCCCTGCGCGAACCGGAACAGTTCACCCTTGCTTATGCCGCCGAATCGTCGGCCTTCGTGCGTTTCAACCACGCCAGGGTGCGACAGGCCGGGCAGGTGCAGCAGGCGAGCATCGTTCTGAAACTGATCAATGAGGGTCGTCACGCCGACCTCGACATCACCCTGTCCGGCGATCCGCAGGTGGATCAACAGCGCCTGGCCGAAGGCCTGCAACAACTGCGCGATACCCTGCCGCTGCTGCCGCAGGACCCGTACCTGCTGCTCAATTACAACGGCTGGCAAAGCAGCAATGTGCAGGAGCATCCGCTGCCGGACACCGAGCAGGTGGTTGGCGAAATCACCCGTGCCGCCGAAGGCCTGGACCTGGTCGGTTTCTACGCCGCCGGTCCCATCAGCCGTGGTTTTGCCAGTTCCTCCGGGGCGTTCGGCTGGCATCAGGCCAACAGTTTCAACTTCGACTTCAGCCTGTTCCACGAAAATGGCCAGGCGGTGAAAGCCAGCTATGCCGGGCATGACTGGAACAGCGAGGCATTCGCCAGGCGCTTCCAGCAGGCTCGCCAGGAGCTTGAATTCCTCGGGCGACCGCTGCGCACCCTGGCGCCGGGTCAGTACCGCGCGTACCTGGCGCCAGCGGCGCTGGAAGAAATCATGGGCATGCTGTGCTGGGGTGGTTTTTCGGCGCAGTCGATTGCCAGCAAAAGCAGCCCGTTGCAGAAGCTGTATGGCGGCGATCAATGTTTCAGCCCGCTGGTGTCGCTGGATGAGAAAGTCAGTGGTTCTTTGAGCCCGGCGTTCTCCGATGAAGGCTACCCGCGCAGCGATCTCAAGCTGATCGTCGAGGGCAAGGCCGGGGCACAACTGGTCGGCTCGCGCAGCGCTGCCGAATACGGCCTGACCGCCAACGGCGCCAGCGCCGGCGAATGGCCCAGCGCCCTGAACATGCAGGCGGGAACCCTAGCCGAGGCCGACATCCTCAAGCAGCTGGGCACGGGCCTGTACATCAGCAACCTGTGGTACCTGAACTTCTCGGATCAACCGGCGGCACGCCTTACCGGCATGACCCGGTTCGCGACCTTCTGGGTCGAGAACGGCGAAATCCAGGCGCCGGTCAGCACCATGCGCTTCGACGACAGTGCCTTCAGCCTGCTCGGTTCGCAGCTCGAGGCGTTGACGCAAGAGCGGGAGATGTTGCTGTCGGCGAGTACCTACAGCCAGCGCGCGACGGCTTCGGCGCTGTTGCCGGGGGCGCTGGTCAGCCGGTTGACCTTGACCCTTTAAAAGCATCGCGAGCAGGCTCGCTCCCACATGGACGGTGAAAATCCTGTGGGAGCGAGCCTGCTCGCGATAGAGCCACCACGGACGCCCTGATTCACACTGACAAGAGGTCCCATGCCCAACCGCCCGCCTCTCGACGCTGTCACCGCCCGCTGGGTGCCGTGGGTCGTCGCCATTGCTTTCTTCATGCAGTCCCTCGACGGGACTATCCTCAACACCGCCCTGCCGGCCATGGCCGCGGACCTGGCTGAAGACCCGTTGCGCATGCAGGGCGTGATCATCGCCTACATGCTCACCGTCGCCTTGTTGATCCCGGCCTCCGGCTGGATCGCCGATCGCTTCGGCACCAAAAAAATCTTCTTCAGCGCGATTCTGCTGTTCAGCATCGGCTCATTGCTCTGTGCGATGTCGAGCAGCTTGACCCAACTGATTGGCGCTCGAATCATTCAGGGCCTGGGGGGCGCGCTGATGTTGCCGGTCGGGCGGCTGGTGGTGCTGCGTGCCTACCCGCGCTCGGAGCTGGTGCGGATCATGGGTTTCATCACCATCCCCGGCCTTCTCGGCCCGTTGATTGGCCCGACCATGGGCGGCTGGATGGTGCAGTACCTGACCTGGCACTGGATCTTCCTGATCAACCTGCCGGTGGGCGTGGTCGGTTGCTATGCGGTGTGGAAATTCATCCCGGACCTGCGCGGCACCGAGCGCACCCGATTCGATAGCCTCGGTTTCGTGCTGTTCGGCGCGGCGATGATCCTGATCACCATCGCCATGGAAGGCCTGGGCGAACTGCACCTGCCGCACCTGCGGGTGATGCTGTTGCTGTTCGGCGGCATGGCCTGTCTGGCGGCTTACTGGCTGCGCGCCGGCCACATCGACAACCCGTTGTTTGCGCCGTCACTGTTCAAGACCCGGACCTTCGCCGTGGGCATTCTCGGCAACCTGTTCGCCCGGCTCGGCAGCGGTGCCCTGCCCTTCCTCGTGCCGTTGCTGCTGCAAGTGGCGCTGGGCTATTCGCCGTCCCAGGCGGGGATGAGCATGCTGCCGCTGGCCGCTGCGGCGATGATCGCCAAGTGGGTGGCTCGACCGCTGATCGAACGCCTGGGCTACCGCATCGTGCTGACCGGCAACACCCTGGCGCTGGGGATCATGCTGGCGAGCATGGGCCTGGTCAGCGAGCAGACGCCGTACTGGCTGCTGCTGTGTTTGCTGGCGATCCTCGGGGCGATCAACTCCCTGCAGTTCACCGCGATGAACACCGTGACCCTGATCGACCTCGACGACGCCAGCGCCAGCAGCGGCAACAGCTTGCTGTCGGTGGTGGCGCAATTGTCGTTGAGCCTGGGCGTTGCATGCGCGGGTGCGCTGCTTGGCGGCTTCACGGCGGAGATTGGAAATGATGGCGTGGACACGGTTTTAGGCGCGTTCCAGCTGACGTTCGTGACCGTTGGCATCATGGCGATGCTCGCTGCGACGATCTTTTCCCAGCTTTCAAAGGAAGACGGACGGCGCGTCAGAAGTCCGGAACAACACATCGAACATTGATCAGAGCACCTGTGGCGAGGGAGCTTGCTCCCTCGCCACAGGTTTTGCGTTCGTCCAGAACTTTCGAGGTTAATGGCCAGAGGCTGGTACACTGCGCGACATTTTGTTTTGCAGGCCAGTCCCGTGACCACCATCGCCACCGAATTTAATACTCTGCCGCTGTCCGCCGCCATGCTGGCTAACCTCGATTCCCTCGGTTATACCCAGATGACGCCGATCCAGGCGCAGAGCTTGCCGGTGATCCTCAAGGGGATGGACCTGATCGCCCAGGCCAAGACCGGCAGCGGCAAGACCGCGGCGTTCGGCATCGGCCTGCTGAACCCGATCAACCCGCGCTACTTCGGCTGCCAGGCACTGATCCTGTGCCCGACCCGCGAGCTGGCCGACCAGGTGGCCAAGGAAATCCGCCGCCTGGCCCGTGCCGAAGACAACATCAAGGTCCTGACCCTGTGCGGCGGCGTGTCCCTGGGCCCGCAGATCGCTTCGCTGGAGCACGGCGCGCACATCATCGTCGGCACGCCGGGCCGTATCCAGCAGCACCTGCGCAAGGGTTCGCTGGTACTCCATGGCCTGAACACCCTGATCCTCGACGAAGCCGACCGCATGCTCGACATGGGTTTCTACGATTCCATCGAAGAAATCATCATGCAGGCCCCGGAGCGTCGCCAGACCCTGCTGTTCTCCGCCACTTACCCGGTGGGCATCAAGCAACTGGCGTCGAAGTTCATGCGCAACCCGCAGCAAGTGAAGGCCGAGGCGTTCCACGACGACACGCAGATCGAGCAGCGCTTCTACGAAATCTCCCCGGAAGACCGCATGAGTGCCGTGACCAAGGTCCTCGGCCACTTCCGCCCGGCGTCCTGCGTGGCGTTCTGCTTCACCAAGCAGCAGGTTCAGGAAACCGTTGATCACCTGACCGCCAAGGGTATTTCTGCGGTCGGCCTGCACGGCGATCTGGAACAGCGTGATCGCGACCAGGTGCTGGCGATGTTCGCCAACCGCAGCACCTCCGTGCTGGTGGCCACCGACGTTGCCGCGCGTGGCCTGGACATCGATTCCCTGGACATGGTGATCAACGTCGAACTGGCCCGGGATTCGGAAATTCACATCCACCGCGTTGGCCGTACCGGCCGCGCCGGTGAAAAAGGCCTGGCAATCAGCCTGGTTGCACCGTCCGAAGCGCAGCGCGCACAGGCCATCGAAGAGTTGCAAAAGACTCCGCTGACCTGGGATCAGGTGGACAACCTCAAGTCCCAGGGCGGTGGCCCGCTGCTGCCACAGATGAGCACCCTGTGCATCGCCGCGGGCCGCAAGGACAAGGTACGTCCGGGGGACATCCTCGGCGCACTGACCGGCGATGCCGGGATTCCCGGCACCCAGGTCGGCAAGATCGCGATCTTCGACTTCCAGGCCTACGTGGCCGTGGAACGCGGCATCGCCAAACAGGCCTTGCAGCGCCTGAACGACGGCAAGATCAAGGGCCGGTCGTTGCGCGTGCGTATTTTGTAAGCGATCTTCCAACCGACGAAGATCCCCTGTGGGAGCGAGCCTGCTCGCGATGGCGGCCTGTCAGACAACAACTATGTTGAATGTGCCGGCCTCATCGCGAGCAGGCTCGCTCCCACAGTTTGTTTTGTGGTGAACACTGAGAGGACACCGTTTTGCGCTCTACCGAAGTCGTGATCATTGGCGCTGGCGCCGCTGGGTTGATGTGTGCACTGACCGCCGCTGGCCGTGGGCGCAAGGTGCTGTTGCTCGATCATGCCAACAAGGCCGGCAAGAAAATCCTGATGTCGGGCGGTGGGCGCTGCAATTTCACCAACATGTACACAGAGCCAGGCAATTTCCTCTCGCAGAACGCGCACTTCTGCAAATCCGCCCTGGCGCGCTACACCCAGTGGGACTTCATCGGCCTGGTGGCCAAGCACGGCGTGCCCTACCACGAGAAAAAACTCGGCCAGTTGTTCTGCGATAACAAGTCCAGCGACATCCTCGAAATGCTCTTGAACGAGTGCGATCAGGCCGGCGTCAGCCTGCATCTGGACACCTCGATCCAGACCATCGAGAAGCTCGAAAAAGGCTACTTGCTGGACACCACCCTCGGTCAGGTCACGTGCGAATCCCTGGTGATCGCCACCGGCGGCCTGTCGATCCCGACCCTGGGCGCCACCGGTTTCGGCTATCAAGTGGCCAAGCAATTCGGCCACGAACTGCTGCCGACCCGTGCCGGCCTGGTGCCATTCACCATCACCGATCAGCTCAAGGCGCTGTGCACCGAGCTGTCCGGTACCTCGGTGGATTGCCTGGTGAGCTGCAACGACCAGAGTTTCCGCGAGAACATCCTGTTCACCCACCGCGGCCTCAGTGGCCCGGCGATCTTGCAGATTTCCTCGTTCTGGGAATCCGGTGACACCGTTGAAATCAACCTGATGCCGGACCACGACGTGCCGACCTGGCTGCAGCAGCAACAGGCCGAACGCCCCAACAGCGAGCTGAAAACCCTGCTTGGCGAAATCTTCACCAAGAAGATGGCCAACCTGCTGGCGGACAACTGGTTCGTGTCCAAGCCGATGAAGCAGTACACCCACGCGGAAATCGCCGATATCGCCGAAAAACTGGCGAGCTGGAAAGTCGTGCCCGCCGGTACCGAAGGCTACCGCACTGCCGAAGTGACCCTGGGTGGCGTGAACACCAACGAAGTCTCGTCCAAGACCATGGAATCGCTGAAAAGCCCCGGCCTGTACTTCATCGGCGAAGTGCTGGACGTGACCGGGCACCTGGGCGGCTTCAACTTCCAGTGGGCCTGGGCTTCGGGCTATGCGGCCGCGCAGTACGTCTGACACCCCGCTGTACCTGTAGGAGCGAGCCTGCTCGCGATGAGGCCATAACATTCAACAGAGATGTTGACTGACAGGCCGCCATCGCGAGCAGGCTCGCTCCCACATGAAATGTGCATTGATCGATAAAGGAACAGATTTTGCTGCCCGATGTGATCGCCGCCATTGCGTCGGCGTCATTACTGGCTCAATTTAGCGGCATCGCCTCGGAAGGCCTTCGCACTTCATGTCATCGACCTCGTTCCGTCAGTCTCTGCGTCGCCTTTGGGCGCTGGATAAATTCAGCTACAGCGTGCGGGTGTTCATCGCCCTGACCGGCACCATGGCGCTGTGTTGGTATCAGGATGAAATGGGGCTGCTGATCCCGTTGTTCCTGGGGATTATCGCCAGCGCCCTGGCCGAGACCGACGACAGCTGGCAAGGCCGTCTCAATGCGTTGGCCGTGACCCTGGTGTGTTTCGCCGTCGCCTCGTTGTCGGTGGAACTGCTGTTCCCCTACCCGATCATCTTCATTTTCGCTTTCGCCCTCGCCAGCTTTGGCCTGACGATGCTCGGCGCCTTGGGCGAACGCTATGGCGCGATTGCCTCGGCGACGCTGATCCTGTCGGTGTACACCATGATCGGCGTGGACCAGCGCGGTGGCGCGGTCATCGACGTCTGGCACGAGCCGCTGCTGCTGGTGGCCGGCGCGGCCTGGTACGGAGCGCTCTCGGTGCTGTGGCAGGCCCTGTTTTCCAATCAGCCGGTGCAGCAAAGCCTGGCGCGATTGTTTCGCGAGCTGGGTTTTTACCTGAAGTTGAAATCGTCGTTATTCGAACCGATCCGGCAGATGGACGTAGAAGCGCGGCGACTGGAACTGGCCCAACAGAACGGTCGTGTGGTGGCCGCGCTGAACGCCGCCAAGGAAATCATCCTGCACCGGGTCGGCAACAGTCGTCCGGGCTCGAAACTGAGCCGCTACCTGAAACTGTATTTCCTCGCCCAGGACATCCACGAACGCGCCAGCTCTTCGCACTACCCTTACAACGCCCTGGCCGAGGCGTTTTTCCACAGCGATGTGCTGTTCCGCTGCCAGCGCCTGTTGCGCCAGCAAGGCAAGGCTTGCCGGGCGCTGGCCGAATCGATCCAGATGCGCCAGCCCTTCGTCTATGACGCCAGCTTCGCCGAAGCCCTGGGCGACCTGCATGCCTCCCTCGAACACCTGCGCATCCAGAGCAACCCGGCCTGGCGCGGCTTGCTGCGTTCGTTGCGGGCGTTGTCGGCGAACCTTTCCACCCTCGACCGACTGCTCAGTGATGCGAGCAACCCCGATGCCCTGGCCGACGCCACCGACAGCAGCCTGCTCGACCGTTCGCCACGCAACCTCAGGGACGTCTGGGTGCGCTTGCGCACGCAGCTGACGCCGACTTCGTTGCTGTTCCGCCATGCCCTGCGATTGCCCCTGGCCTTGAGCATCGGCTACGCCATGGTGCATTTGATCCACCCGTCCCAGGGTTACTGGATCATCCTCACGACGCTGTTTGTCTGCCAGCCGAACTACGGGGCCACCCGGCGCAAACTCGGCCAGCGGATCATCGGCACCGCCATCGGCCTGACCCTGGCCTGGGCGCTGTTCGACCTATTCCCCAACCCGTTGATCCAGTCGTGTTTCGCGATTGCCGCCGGGGTGGTGTTCTTCACCAACCGCACCACTCGCTACACCCTGGCGACTGCGGCGATCACCCTGATGGTGCTGTTCTGCTTCAACCAGGTCGGCGACGGTTACGGGCTGTTCCTGCCACGGTTGCTCGATACCTTGCTCGGCAGCCTGATCGCAGGGCTGATGGTATTGCTGTTCCTGCCGGACTGGCAGGGCCGAAGCCTGAACAAGGTGCTGTCCAACACCCTGACCTGCAATAGCATCTACCTGCGCCAGATCATGCGGCAGTACGCCGCGGGCAAGAGCGACGACCTGGCGTATCGCCTGGCCCGCCGCAACGCACACAACGCCGATGCGGCACTGTCGACCACCCTGGCCAACATGCTCATGGAACCGGGGCATTTTCGTAAGGAGGCAGATGTCGGTTTCCGCTTCCTGGTGCTCTCGCACACCCTGCTCAGCTATTTGTCAGGCCTGGGCGCACACCGGGAAACCCAGCTGCCTGCGGACGTGCGCGAGCAATTGATCGAAGGCGCCGGGGCGAGGCTGGCGGCCAGCATCGACGAAATCGCCCAGGGGCTGGCCAGTAAATCCGCCATTGCGATCCAGAGCGACGAGGAAGAAGCGCTGGCCAATGAGCTCGAGCAGATGCCCGATGAGATCGATGAAGGCCAGCGGCTGGTGCAGACGCAACTGGCGCTGATCTGCCGGCAACTGGGGCCGTTGCGGACGCTGGCGGCGCATTTGATCAAGGATACGAGTCAGGATTGAGATTTTCGGTGACGGCGCTGACGTCATCGCGAGCAGGCTCGCTCCCACAGGGAACGCATTCCAATGTAGGAGCGAGCCTGCTCGCGATAGCGTCAGATCAGACACTGCATCACCAGGCACTTGCTGCTTGCAGCTGCTCCTCTACATCCCATGCTGCCTGAGCAGCCGCGCATAACTCCCATCCGCCTTCATCCTGGCGATCTCCCGGTCGAAACCGGCGACGATCTGTTCATGCTTGGGATTCTTCAGGCTGACCAGGATATGCAGGCTGTTCTCGCTCAGCGGCTTGGGCAGGAACTCCACGGCATTGCGCACCTTGGCGGATTCGCGGGCCAGGTAATAACGGGCGACGTATTCGTCTTCCAGCGTCAGCTTGACCCTTTCGGCGGCGACCATGCGCACGGCCAGCGCGAAGTTGTGCACAGGCACTTTCTGCAGTGACTCATCGGCATCGAACGCCGGCGAATAGGCATAACCGCGCACGATCGCCACCGGGTAGGTGTGCAGTTGCTGCAGGTTGTTGTATTCGATCGGCGCATCTTTGCGCTTGATGAACCGGATGCGGTTGACCAGGTATTCGCTGGAAAACTGCCCGAGCCGGGTGCGATCGTCGGTGTACCAGGCGTTGACCAGCACGTCATAACGACCTTCCCCCAGGCCCAGCATGGCCCGGGCCCAGGGCACCTGTTCAAAATCACTGGCATAGCCGGCTCGCGCCAGCGCGGTACTGACGATGTCCGTGGCCAACCCGCCATTGACCAGCGTGGCGTCAGTAAAAGGCGGCCAGGCATCCGCCACCAGGCGCAATTTTTCCGCCGCTGCCACTTGTACCAGCAACATCAATCCGATCAGAGCAACGATTCGATGCAATCGCGGCATGCTCGAAAATCCTTAGCGGGCGGGCTGCCCGACGTGATTTCAGCTAAAACTCCAAGCCCCTTACCGGCACGCCCAGGCACAAAACATTGGTTCATTGAAGCCACTGCACATCGCTGGAATCCAGATTACACAAAGAAGCTGGTGTCGCGCGAAATGAATGATGGCATTTTGGTCTTTGTCACAGATTTCTCCGCCATAAAGACATCCATCGTTCGGGCGCTTAGTATCTCGGGGACGTTTTCCGGGAATCAGAACATGACAATTGAATGGGTCTGCAAGCACCACAGTGATCTGGGCATACAGCAGCTGTATGAGATTTTGCAGCTGCGTGCCGAGGTGTTTGTCGTTGAGCAGAAATGCTTCTATCAGGATATCGATGGCCAGGATCTGGAAGGTGACACCTGCCACTTGATGGCCTGGGAAGAGGATCGACTGGTGGCCTACCTGCGCCTGCTCGACCCCGAACTACAGGGCGGTGACGTGGTGATCGGACGGGTCGTGACTTCGCCCGCGAGCCGTGGTCAGGGCCTGGGGCATGAAATGATGGAGCAGGCGCTGAAACAGGCGGAGAAGCGCTGGCCGGACATGCCGATCTACCTCTCGGCCCAGGCGCATTTGCAGGGGTACTACGGGCGGTACGGGTTTGTGGTGGCGGGTGAGGAGTATGTCGAGGATGGTATTCCGCATATAGGAATGCGTCGCTCATAAGTCCCTCTTCGCGAGCAAGCCCGCTCCCACAGTTGATCTTCAGCGGCCACAAAATTTGTGTACGACCGAGATCAATTGTGGGAGCGGGCTTGCTCGCGAAGGCGCCGGATCAGACACCACAGAATTTCAGGGGTACTCAAGCACCGCCTTGATCTGCCGCAAATGCCGCTCGATCCATCCGCGATCGATCGCCCCCCAGTCGCGAATCCGATAGCGCCCGGCATGGTTGCGCGCACCTTCTTCCTGCTCGAACTCGCAGACGATATCCAGATCCGCCAGCGCGGCGATGGTGTCCTGGGCCGTGCGCCGGGGCATGCCGGTGACTTCGGTCAATGCCGGGACACTGCTGGCCAGCCCGCTATCGATCAGGTACGCCACATACAGGCGACGATAGAAGCTGCTCTTGGTCTTGCTTACGTCCATTCATGCTCCTTAAAAGATCGCAGCCTTCGCCAGCGCCTACAAATCCCGCCAGGTCAGGTACACCCGCACATCGAACTCAATCTGGTGATAGCCCGGCAGCATGTGCTCGCACAACTTGTAGAACGCCTTGTTGTGATCGGATTCCTTGAAATGCGCCAACTCGTGAACCACGATCATTTTCAGGAATTCGGCGGGCGCTTCCTTGAACAGCGAAGCGATGCGAATTTCCTTCTTGGCCTTGAGCTTGCCGCCCTGCACCCGCGAGATCGTGGTGTGCAGGCCAAGGGCGCGATGGGTCAGATCCAGGCGGTTGTCGAACAGCACCTTGTCGATGGCCGGGGCGTTGCGCAGGTATTCCTGCTTGAGATCCAGGGCATAGGTGTACAGCGCCTTGTCGCTCTGTACGCCATGCTGCTCGGGGTAGCGCTTGCTCAGGTAGTCGCCCAGCCGACCTTCGGCGATCAGCTGGCGCACCTGATCCTGCAACGAAGCAGGATAAGCCTGGAGGTATTTCAACGCGGTCATCGCAAGCAACACACATGACGAAAAGGTCGCCAGTGTAGCGAATTCAACGGCTCAACGCGCTCCAGTCGAAAGGCTGGACAAAGCGATCGGCTTCTTCGGCCATCAGCGGCCGTGCCACCAGAAAACCCTGCACATACTCGCAACCATTGGCTTGCAGCCACTCGTATTGCGCCAGGGTTTCCACGCCTTCGGCGATCACCAGCATGCCGTACTGCCTGCACAACTCGATGACATTGCACACCAGTGCCGCGTCCCGCGAGGACTCCGGCAACCGCGCGATCAGATGACGGTCGAGCTTGAGCGTGTCCAGTTCGAGATCGCGCAAATGTGCCAGCGAGCACGGCCCGGAACCGAAATCATCCAGCGCCACCCTGACCCCCAGGTTGCGCAGCAATCGCAGCTGTTTGCGGGTCTCCTCCGGGTGGCGCATCAAGGCCTCCTCGGTCACCTCGACTTCCAGGTGACGGGGTTGCAGGCCGTGGCGCTCCAGCACTTGGCGCAATTCGGTGACCAGATTGGGCATGGAGAACTGCGTGCTGCTCAAGCTGACACCCAGCACCAGGTCCTCGGCAAACAGGGTTTCCCAGGCCTTGCGCTGCCCGGCACCGCGCTGATAAATCCAGCTGCCCAGGCGGCTGATCAACCGCGCCTCCTCCAGCAAGGGCAGAAACAGCCCCGGCGGCACATCGCCGACACTCGGGTGCTGCCAGCGCAACAAGGCTTCGAAGCCACGAATCCGCCCGTCGGCAATGGCCACCTGCGGCTGATAGACCAGATTGAAATCACGATTCTCGATGGCGGTGCGCACGCTTTCTTCGAGCATCAGCCGGGAGCGGGCGCGGCCGTTCATTTCGTGATCGTAGAAGCGGTATTGCTGCCGACCGGCGCGCTTGGCTTCGTACATGGCGATGTCGGATGCCCGCAACAACCCATCCAGATTGGCCCCGCAATCGGGGTAGGTGGCAATGCCGATGCTCACCCCCAGGGCGATATCCAGGCCGTCGATCTGCTGACAGATTGAGACCCGCTCGATCAGCTTCTCGGCGATTCTCGACGCTTGCTCGGGGAACTCCAGGTCGAGCAGCGCCGTGAACTCATCACCGCCCATGCGCGCCAGAATGTCGAATGGCCGCAGGCAGGCCTTCAATTGCTCGGACACCCAACGCAGTACGCGATCGCCGGCGTCGTGACCGAGGGAATCATTGACCCGCTTGAAGCCGTCGAGGTCCAGGTACATCAACACCCAAGCACTGTCGGTGTGCTCACTGCGCAGCAGCAGGTTTTCCACGGTCTGGTAGAAACCGCGTCGATTGAGCAGGCCGGTCAGCGGGTCGGTGACCGCCTGGAATTCGAGTTGCTGATGCAGGTGACGCACCACCGACATATCCAGCACCGTCACCACCATCGCACGCTGCTCCGCCGGTAGCGGCGCGCAGGACAGGGCTACGGGAACCTGCTGCCCCCGTGCGGTACGCAGCAATGCATCGTGCAGGCGATAGGTCTCGCCGCGCTTGTAACCGTTCAGCAGATCCGATTCCGCCCACACCGGGATGTGCGGCTTTTGCATGAAATCGAGGAACTCCTTGCCCTGCAGCTCCTGCACCGTGGCATTGAGCAGGCGCGACATCGCCGGGTTGGCAAAGCGAATCAGGCCATCCTCGTTCACCACCAGGATGCCTTCGGCAGCATTGTCGAGTACCGAGGCATTGAAGGCGCGAGCGACCTCCAGATCATGACTCAGGCGCTGCAAGGCCCGGCGATTGCGCTGGTGTTCCAGCAACGCCTGCACCTTGGGCTTGAGAATCTGCGGGTCGAACGGCTTGAACAGATAATCCACGGCACCGCTGGCATAGCCTTTGATCACCGCGTCCTGGGACTGCTCGTTGGCGGTCAGGAAAATGATCGGTGTCAGGCGGGTACGCTGGCTGCCGCGCATCAGGCGCGCCACTTCAAAACCATCCATGCCCGGCATCTGCACATCCAGCAGAACCAGGTCGATATCGTGTTCGAGCAACAGACTGAGCGCTTCGAAACCCGAGGCAGCGGTGATGACCTGCCAGTCCTGGCGCTGCAACAACGCGCGCATGCTGATCAGGTTTTCAGGGTAATCGTCGACGATCAGTAACGTTGAGTTGCCGTCAATTGGCGGGGGTTGCGCGCATTCCATGCTGCTTCTCTTTGTTCGGGACGACAGGCCGGTTTCTCGTGAAAACCGGACAGATACTAAGGCTTCACTCTAGACGTGGATCCAAAAAAGCTGAAGCTGTCAGTGCGCCATCATTTACCAAGGTATTAATTTACCGACTAACGGTCATGCCTGAAAGCCAGTAAAACCGTGAGAGATGGCCTTTTAACAGTTGTTTGACGCCATAGTTTTGTCAATGCCAGCATTAACAAAAAAGTCTTCTACGCTTATAAAGGCCGCCCTCAAAGGCGCGTGCTAGAGCTTCTGGTACGCCTGTGCCGCAAAAAATCGTGGAAGCTTCTCCAAATGATCGACCTCGCATCCTGGAACCTCAGCGTCCCAGTCGGCAGCCCGCCGTACACCGTTGAAACCTCCAAGCTGGTCAACGGCTACAAGAATCAATATTTCCATTCCGACACCGGCACCCTGTTTTTCTGGGCTCCGGTAACGGGTTCTCGCACTGAGAACGCCATCTATCCGCGCACCGAACTTCGGGAAACCTACAGTAACGGCACCCTGAAAAACTGGTACTACCCGGACGCCGACAACACCTTGCGGGCCACCCTCACGGTGAATCAGGTTCCCAGCTCGGGCAAGATCGTCATAGGCCAGATTCATGCCTATGAAAGCCAAAAGCCATTAGTGAAGGTCGAGTACCAGTACAAAACCAAGACCGAGACCGGCAACATCGTCGCCAAGGTACGCATGCATCCCGATGACGCTGAAGGCCGCGTGATCATTATTGCCACCGGCGTGAAACTGGACCGGGAGTTTTCCTATCTCATCCACCTGAGCCCGGGAGGCGCCCTGGGTATCAGCGCCGCAGGCTATCAATGGGACACCAACATCAGTGCGACATGGCGCGACAAACCGCTGTATTTCAAGGCCGGGGTGTATGTGCAGGACAACACCGGGTACACCAGCGAGGGCGGGAAGGTGACGTTCAGCAAGCTGGATATTGATCACAATAAATAGCTGTAAAACCTGTAGGAGTGAGCCTGCTCGCGATAGCGTTCTGTCATTCAACACCTTTGTCGACTGACATGGCCTGATCGCGAGCAGGCTCGCTCCTACAGTGAATGCGGTGACTACGAATCCATCGCCCATAAAAAAACCCGCATTTCTGCGGGTTTTTTGTGTAGCCAGAACGCTGAAGGCTTAGTTGACCTTGGCGTTCAACTCACCTTTCAAGTAACGCTGGTACATGCCTTCCAGGGAGATCGGCTTGATTTTCGAGGCGTTGCCGGCGGTGCCGAATGCTTCGTAACGTGCGATGCACACGTCGCGCATGGCGGTCACGGTGGCGCCGAAGAATTTACGCGGGTCGAACTCGCTCGGGTTGGTGGCCATCAGGCGACGCATGGCGCCGGTGGATGCCAGGCGCAGGTCGGTGTCGATGTTGACCTTGCGCACGCCGTGCTTGATGCCTTCGACGATTTCTTCAACCGGTACGCCGTAGGTCTCTTTGATGTCGCCGCCGTACTGGTTGATGATTGCCAGCCACTCTTGCGGAACCGAAGACGAACCGTGCATCACCAGGTGAGTGTTCGGAATGCGCTTGTGGATTTCCTTGATGCGGTCGATCGCCAGCACGTCGCCGGTAGGTGGCTTGGTGAACTTGTAGGCGCCGTGGCTGGTGCCGATGGCGATGGCCAGCGCGTCGACCTGGGTGCGCTTGACGAAGTCAGCCGCTTCCTCAGGGTCGGTCAGCATCTGGCTGTGGTCCAGAACGCCTTCGGCGCCGATGCCGTCTTCTTCACCGGCCATGCCGGTTTCCAGCGAACCCAGGCAGCCCAGCTCGCCTTCTACCGATACGCCACAGGCGTGAGCCATGGCCACGGTTTGCTGGGTAACACGGACGTTGTAGTCGTAGTCGGTCGGGGTCTTGCCGTCTTCGCCCAGGGAGCCGTCCATCATCACCGAGCTGAAGCCCAGTTGAATGGAACGCTGGCAGACGTCAGGGCTGGTGCCGTGGTCCTGGTGCATGCACACCGGGATATGCGGGAATTCTTCGATTGCCGCCAGGATCAGGTGACGCAGGAACGGGGCGCCGGCGTATTTGCGAGCACCGGCCGAGGCCTGGACGATCACCGGGGAGTCAGTCTTGTCAGCGGCTTCCATGATGGCGCGCATCTGCTCAAGGTTGTTGACGTTGAAGGCTGGAACGCCGTAGCCGAACTCGGCTGCGTGGTCCAGCATCTGGCGCATGCTGATAAGTGCCATTGTTAGGGTCTCTCCCGGTTGAAGTCGTTAATCGTGCCAGCCTGCCGGAGCGGCGGCGGCTATTCAAGTTATTGCAGATCGGGGGTTGAGCCCGGACTGCGGATTCGGTGTTACTCGCGCCCCCCCCTGTAGGAGCGAGCACGCTCGCGATGGTGGCCCGGACAACATGGGCATTCAGGTAGCCCGCGTTATCGTTAACGACCATCGCGAGCATGCTCGCTCCTACAGGTGCAGCGCCTTGCGTTTATTGCGCCTTACAACCGCGGCCAATCAAATCATTGGTGGCGACCCAGTAAACCAGGCCTTCCTCACCTTTCATGTGAAACGCCAGCATGTTGTCGCTGTACAGCGAGCCCGACGCACCCGGTTCCTGCTTCAGGCGGTAGACCTGATCGGCACCACCGAGGCGTACCTCGACTTCCTTGCGGCTGTCATCGGTGAAGCGCCAAACCACTTTGGCCTGGCTGTCGCAGGTCCAGGTGGTCCAGTTGTCTGCCGGGGCGGACGACTGGAACGGGTTCAAGTTGGCGCACCCGGCCAGCAGTGCCAGCGCCGTAACGGCGATCAATCCTTTCATCCGTGTCCCTCGACCGGCAGCGCACGCCGCCGGCCCTGAGTAAAGAGTCAGACCCGTCAAGGACAGCCATGTTCCTTGGCGGGAGTCTGTGTCTCGTATTTGTCCAGGCCGTCAGGCCCGGAACGCTTGTTGAGCACCGGATTGGTTTCCGCCTGCCAGTCGGCCTGGTAGCAGCCCTTGTCCTGTGCACGCGTCTCGGGCACCTCGGGGGCTTTCGGGTTACTCCCGCAAGCCGCCAATGAACCCGCGACGATCAACAGCGCAAACGTCTTGACCATGTAAACACTCCCTGCCTGGTCAAACGGGAGACCTTCAGGCCTTGGCCCGGCTTTCCAGGACTTCGACGGCTGGCAGCACCTTGCCTTCGACGAATTCGAGGAACGCGCCGCCACCGGTAGAAATGTAGGAGATTTGCTCGGCAACGCCATACTTGTCGATGGCCGCCAGGGTGTCGCCGCCGCCAGCGATGGAGAACGCCGCGCTGTCCGCAATGGCCTGGGCCAGCACTTTGGTGCCGTTACCGAACTGGTCGAATTCGAACACGCCCACCGGGCCGTTCCACAGGATGGTTTTCGACGATTTCAGCAGTTCGGCGAAATTGGCCGCAGTTTGCGGGCCGATATCCAAAATCATGTCGTCGGCCGCAACGTCGGCGATCAGTTTCACTGTGGCTTCGGCGCTTTCCGCGAATTCCTTGGCAACCACCACGTCCACCGGCAGCGGCACGCTGACCTTGGCGGCGATGGCACGGGCGGTGTCCAGCAGGTCTGGCTCGTACAGGGATTTGCCGACCGGGTGACCGGCAGCCGCCAGGAAGGTGTTGGCGATGCCGCCGCCGACGATCAGCTGGTCGCAGATCTGGCTCAGGCTGTTCAGCACGTCGAGTTTGGTCGAGACCTTGGAACCGGCAACGATGGCGGCCATTGGCTTGGCCGGGTTGCCCAGGGCCTTGCCCAGTGCGTCCAGCTCGGCTGCCAGCAGAGGGCCTGCGGCGGCGACTTTGGCGAACTTGGCTACACCATGCGTCGAACCCTCGGCGCGATGTGCCGTGCCGAAGGCGTCCATCACGAACACGTCGCACAGGGCGGCGTATTGCTGGGCCAGGTCATCGGCGTTCTTTTTCTCGCCCTTGTTGAAGCGCACGTTTTCGAACAGCACGATGTCGCCGGCCTTGACCTCGACACCACCCAGGTAGTCGGCGACCAGCGGCACTTCGCGGCCCAGGGCGCGGCTCAGGTAGTCGGCGACTGGCTTGAGGCTGTTCTCGGCGGAGAACTCGCCTTCGGTTGGACGGCCAAGGTGCGAGCAAACCATCACTGCCGCACCTTTTTCCAAGGCCAGCTTGATGGTCGGCAGCGAAGCCAGGATTCGCGCATCGCTGGTGACAACACCGTCCTTGACTGGGACGTTGAGGTCTTCGCGGATCAGTACGCGCTTACCTTGCAGATCGAGGTCGGACATCTTCAACACGGTCATGGGTCGCATTTCCTGGGTTACTGATTTAGAGAGCAGATGTTGGATTCGCTGTTTGCAGATAATGCTCTGCAACGTCCAGCATTCGGTTGGCAAAACCCCATTCGTTGTCGAACCAGGCCAGGATGTTCACCAGCCGGGGGCCGGAAACACGGGTCTGACTGGCATCGACGATCGCCGAATGTGGGTCGTGGTTAAAATCGCAGCTTGCGTGCGGCAGCTCGGTGTAGGCCAGGAGACCTTTGAGCGGGCCGCTGGTGGCAGCCTCGCGCAGGATCCGGTTGACCTCGGTGGCGTCGGTATCACTCACCGTCTGCATCGTGATATCGAGGCAGGACACGTTCACCGTCGGCACACGTACGGCTTTGGCCTGAATTCGCCCGGCAAGTTCCGGTAGCAGGCGTTCGATACCTCGCGCCAGACCGGTGGACACCGGGATCACCGACTGAAACGCCGAGCGGGTACGGCGCAGATCTTCGTGGTGATAGGCGTCGATTACCGGCTGATCGTTCATCGCCGAGTGAATCGTGGTGATCGACACGTACTCAAGGCCAATGGCCTGGTCCAGCAGGCGCAACAGCGGCACGCCGCAGTTGGTGGTGCAGGAGGCGTTGGATACCAGCAACTCATCGCCGGTCAGGCACTCCTGGTTCAC
This sequence comes from Pseudomonas putida, assembly GCF_050989985.1. GTDB lineage: Bacteria > Pseudomonadota > Gammaproteobacteria > Pseudomonadales > Pseudomonadaceae > Aquipseudomonas > Aquipseudomonas putida_AI. The sequence goes on along the minus strand of NZ_CP158815.1, from coordinate 383,320 downwards.
GCCGTAGACGATGGTGGCGTCGACATCCGACTCGCTGGCCATCGGCTGGGAAAACAGCACCCGTGGCGCACCGGCGTCGAGGAAACGCTGGCCGTCTTCGCGGGTGTGATAGGCACCGGAGCATTCCAGCACCAGATCGACGCCCAGGGACGCCCAATCGATGCCTTCAGGGGTGGCACTGCGCAGGACCTTCACGCAGTCGCCATTAATATGCAGACAGTCGCCGTCGACCTTCACCTCACCGGGAAAGCGCCCGTGGGTGGAGTCGAAGCGTGTCAGGTATTCGATGCTGGCCATGTCGGCCAGATCGTTGATCGCGACAATCTCGAACCCGGCCTTGTCGCCTCGCTCGAACAACGCACGCAAGACGCAACGACCAATGCGGCCGTAGCCGTTGAGTGCAACTTTGTAGGGACGCGGTTGAGGCATGGGGGTTCTCGATAGACGCAGGCAAACGAATTCTCGTTAACAACACAACCCTTGTAGGAGCGAGCTTGCTCGCGATGGACTTCAGGACAACGCGTTTATCCAGACAGCCAGCGTTATCGTTAACGACCATCGCGAGCAGGCTCGCTCCTACAGGGGTTCGCGGCAGTCCTGAAACCGCCGCGCTGTGTTTCAGTCTTCCAGCAGCTCTTCAGCCTGACCCAGGATGTTTTCCAGGGTGAAGCCGAACTCTTCGAACAAGGCCGACGCAGGCGCCGACTCGCCGTAGGTGGTCATGCCGATCACGCGACCTTCCAGGCCAACGTACTTGTACCAGTAGTCGGCGTGGGCAGCTTCGATGGCGATACGGGCGCTGACCTGCAGCGGCAGGACCGATTGCTTGTAGCCGGCGTCCTGGGCATCGAACACGCTGGTGCAAGGCATGGAAACCACACGCACCTTGCGGCCCTGCTCGGTCAGTTTGTCGAAGGCCTGAACGGCCAGGCCGACTTCCGAACCGGTCGCGATCAGGATCAGCTCAGGCTCGCCTGCGCAGTCCTTGAGCACGTAGCCACCACGGTTGATATCGGCAATCTGGCCGGCATCACGGGTTTGGTGCGCAAGGTTCTGACGCGAGAAGATCAGGGCCGAAGGACCATCCTTGCGCTCCAGCGCGTGCTTCCAGCTCACCGCCGATTCAACGGCATCGGCTGGACGCCAGGTGTCGAGGTTCGGGGTGCTGCGCAGGGCAGTCAGCTGCTCGATCGGCTGGTGAGTCGGGCCGTCTTCGCCCAGACCGATGGAGTCGTGGGTGTAGACGTGGATCACACGCTGCTTCATCAGCGCCGACATGCGCACGGCATTGCGGGCGTATTCCATGAACATCAGGAAGGTCGCGCCGTAAGGCACCAGGCCGCCGTGCAGGGCAACACCGTTCATGATGGCGGTCATGCCGAACTCGCGCACGCCGTAGTACATGTAGTTGCCGCTGGCATCTTCAGCGCTGACGCCTTTGCAACCTTTCCACAGGGTCAGGTTGGAGCCGGCCAGGTCAGCCGAACCGCCGAGGAATTCAGGCAGCAGCGGGCCGAACGCGTTCAGGGCGTTCTGGCTGGCTTTGCGGCTGGCGATGGTTTCGCCCTTGGCAGCCACTTCGGCGATGTAGGCATCGGCCTTTTCGCTGAAGTCAGCCGGCAGTTCGCCGCTCAGGCGACGAATCAGCTCGTTGGCTTCGGTCGGGAAGGCTGCGGAGTAGGCCGCGAAACGCTGGTCCCACTCGGCTTCGACGGCGCGACCGGCTTCCTTGGCATCCCACTCGGCATAGATGTCGGCCGGGACTTCGAATGGACCGTGGTTCCACTTCAGCGCAGCACGAGTCAGGGCGATTTCCGCGTCACCCAGCGGGGCGCCGTGGCAGTCTTCCTTGCCTTGCTTGTTCGGCGAACCGAAACCGATGGTGGTCTTGCAGCAGATCAGGGTCGGCAGCTCGCTCTTGCGGGCGGTCTCGATCGCGGTCTTGATTTCTTCCGGGTCGTGACCGTCGACATTGCGGATCACTTGCCAGTTGTAGGACTCGAAACGCTTCGGCGTGTCATCGGTGAACCAGCCTTCGACTTCGCCGTCGATGGAGATGCCGTTGTCATCGTAGAAGGCGATCAGCTTGCCCAGGCCCAGGGTACCGGCCAGGGAAGCGACTTCGTGGGAAATGCCTTCCATCATGCAGCCATCACCCAGGAACACGTAGGTGTGGTGGTCGACGATGTTGTGGCCCGGGCGGTTGAACTGCGCCGCCAGGACTTTTTCCGCCAGGGCAAAACCCACGGCGTTGGCCAGACCCTGACCCAGCGGGCCAGTGGTGGTTTCAACGCCCGGGGTGTAGCCGAATTCCGGGTGACCCGGGGTGCGGCTGTGCAGCTGGCGGAAGCTCTTGAGGTCATCAATGGTGACGTCATAGCCGGTCAGGTGCAGCAGCGAGTAGATCAGCATCGAGCCGTGGCCGTTGGACAGCACGAAGCGGTCACGGTCGGCGAACGATGGATTGCTCGGGTTGTGCTTGAGGTAGTCGCGCCACAGCACCTCGGCGATATCCGCCATACCCATAGGGGCACCGGGATGGCCGCTGTTGGCTTTTTGCACGGCATCCATGCTGAGGGCACGAATGGCGTTGGCGCGCTCACGACGGCTAGGCATCGCTGTTCTCCTGCGGGTCTGAATCGAGAGTGAATAAAACGAAACGGAAAAAAGGCGAGCATTTTCCCTCACCGAGCCGCCTCGGGGCAATGACAGATAGTCATCTGGAGGCGTTTTTCCAATCGATAACGGCGGTTTCGGTGGGTGAAACCTTTCCGCCTTCCGTTTGTTGACTGAAGCTAACGCCTGGAAGTGCCATCTATCGAGCAATATCAAAACTTTTTGATATTGCGCTTGCGGTGCTACCAGTGCGTGACTAGACTGCCGGCCTTATGAACCTACGTGTGCCTTCCATTCGCCATGACGATTGCGATGAGCTGGCGGCCCTCTGCAAGGCCGGCGGCGATCCGCTGCGCCTGAATGTCTTGCGCGCACTGGCCAACGATTCGTTTGGCGTGCTGGAACTGGCGCAGATCTTCGGCATCGGCCAGTCGGGCATGAGTCATCACCTCAAGGTACTGGCCCAGGCCGACCTTGTGGCGACCCGCCGTGAAGGCAACGCGATTTTTTACCGTCGCGCCCTGCCCCACACTGATCTGCCGGGTGGCAAGTTGCACGCGGCCCTGCTGGAAGAAGTGGATGAGCTGATGCTGCCTGCCGATGTCCAGTCGCGGATCGCTCAGGTCCATGGGCAACGGGCAGCGGCCAGTCAGGATTTTTTCGCACGGGTTGCAGAGAAGTTTCGCGCCCAGCAAGACCTGATCGCCGGCCTGCCGCAATACCGCGACAGCGTGGTGGCCCTGCTCGAAAAGCTGAGTTTCAGCGAAGGCGCGACCGCCATCGAAGTCGGCCCCGGAGACGGTGCCTTCCTGCCGGAACTGGCGCGCCGCTTCACCCAGGTCACGGCGCTGGACAACAGCCAGGCGATGCTCGAACTGGCGCGCCAAGTGTGCGAACGCCAGGCGCTGGAAAACGTCACCCTGCAATTGGCCGATGCCTTGAACGGCGTGAGCCTCAAGGCCGATTGCGTGGTGCTGAACATGGTGCTGCACCACTTCGCCGCGCCGGCCGATGCGCTCAAGCACATGGCCAACTTGCTGCAACCAGGCGGTAGCCTGTTAGTGACAGAGTTATGCAGCCACAACCAGAGTTGGGCCAAGGAGGCCTGCGGTGATCTCTGGCTGGGGTTTGAACAGGACGATCTGGCCCGTTGGGCCACCGCTGCGGGACTCGTTCCCGGGGAAAGCCTCTATGTAGGCTTACGTAATGGTTTCCAGATTCAGGTCCGCCACTTTCAGCGGCCGGCTGGCGACACTCACCATCGGTAATTTCAGGAAAACATCGAGATGAGCGAATACTCCCTTTTCACCTCCGAGTCCGTGTCCGAAGGGCATCCGGACAAAATCGCCGACCAGATTTCCGACGCGGTGCTGGACGCAATCATCGCTGAAGACAAGTTCGCCCGCGTGGCCTGCGAGACGCTGGTGAAAACGGGCGTGGCGATCATCGCCGGCGAAGTCACCACTTCGGCCTGGGTCGACCTGGAACAGATCGTTCGTGACGTGATCACCGACATCGGCTACACCAGCTCCAACGTCGGCTTCGACGGTGCGACCTGCGGCGTGATGAACATCATCGGCAAGCAATCCCCTGACATCAACCAGGGTGTCGACCGTGCCAAGCCTGAAGATCAGGGCGCCGGCGACCAGGGCCTGATGTTCGGCTACGCCAGCAACGAAACCGACGTGCTGATGCCGGCACCGATCACCTTCTCGCACCAGCTGGTGCAGCGTCAGGCCGAAGCCCGTAAATCCGGCCTGCTGCCGTGGCTGCGTCCGGACGCCAAGTCGCAAGTGACCTGCCGTTACGAAAACGGCAAGGTTGTCGGTATCGACGCTGTTGTTCTGTCGACCCAGCACAACCCGGAAGTGTCCTACAGCGACCTGCGCGAAGGCGTGATGGAGCTGATCGTCAAGCACGTACTGCCTGCCGAACTGCTGTCCAAGGACACCCAGTTCCACATCAACCCGACCGGCCAGTTCATTATCGGCGGCCCGGTGGGCGACTGCGGCCTGACCGGTCGCAAGATCATCGTCGACAGCTACGGCGGCATGGCCCGTCACGGCGGCGGCGCGTTCTCCGGCAAGGATCCATCGAAGGTTGACCGTTCGGCGGCCTACGCCGGTCGTTACGTGGCCAAGAACATCGTTGCCGCCGGCCTGGCCGAGCGCTGCGAGATTCAGGTGTCCTACGCCATCGGTGTGGCCCAGCCGACTTCGATCTCGCTGAACACCTTCGGCACCGGCAAGATCAGCGATGACAAGATCATCAAACTGGTCCGCGAAGTGTTCGACCTGCGTCCATACGCAATCACCAAAATGCTCGACCTGCTGCACCCGATGTATCAGGAAACCGCGGCATACGGCCACTTCGGTCGCATCCCGGGCACCAAGACTGTCGGTGACGATACCTTCACCACCTTCACCTGGGAAAAAACCGACCGCGCCGACGCCCTGCGTTCTGCTGCCGGCCTGTAAGACTTCCCTCGCAGTACCAAAAGCCCCGCACGGTTTTGCCGTGCGGGGCTTTTTTTGCTTTTGGCTTTGCACCGCGTCGCCGCCATCGCGAGCAGGCTCGCTCCCACAGTCGACCGCATTCCATTGTGGGAGCGAGCCTGCTCGCGATGAGGCACTACAAGCCAACAAAAATATTCCGCAAAACACCCTTTCTTCGCGCCCTCCAAACTGACCTAGCCTTCAAGCTCCCCACTGAGCAAGGACGCTCGCGATGCCCCTCTCCCCGCGCCTGTTTCTCACCTGCCTGCTGTCCCTTTCCTGCCTGAGCGCCAACGCCACCCAATGCCCCGACTGGCCACCCGAACGCGCCGCGACCGAACTCACCGCCCTGCAAAATCAGATCGATCTCTGGGACGACAGCTATCACCGCGAAGGAAAGTCCCTGGTCGCCGACGTACTCTACGACCAGTCCCGCGCGCGCCTTGCCCAGTGGCGACAATGCTTCAATATCGGGGCAGCCGCTGATCCGTTGCGTACGGCGCGCGGCACGGTTGTTCATCCTGTCGCCCATACCGGCCTGGACAAGCTGCACGATGAGAAGGCCGTCGAACAGTGGCTGCGCCATCGCAAGGACGTCTGGGCGCAGCCCAAGGTTGACGGTGTTGCCGTGACCCTGATTTACCACAAGGGTCTGCTGGCCCAGGCGATCAGTCGCGGCGACGGATCGCAGGGCCAGGACTGGACGGCTTCGGTACGCCAGATTGCTGCCGTTCCTCAGCAACTGACACAACCACAGGATCTACTGGTGCAAGGTGAGCTCTACTGGCGCCTGACCGAGCATGTTCAGGCCCGGGCCGGCAGCCTCAATGCCCGCGCCACTGTCGCTGGCCTGATGGCTCGAAAGACATTGAGTGCAGATCAGGCCAGCGCGATAGGCCTGTTTGCCTGGGATTGGCCACAGGGCCCGGCGAGCTTGCCAGAACGCACCGCAATACTTAAGGAACTGGGTTTTCCCGACACCACCGTGTTCAGCCAACCGGTCAGCACGCTGGTCGATGCGCAGCGTTGGCGCGATCACTGGTATCGCTCACCCCTGCCATTTGCCAGCGACGGGATCGTCCTGCGCCAGGCACAACGCCCGCCGGCTGAGCGCTGGCAAGCCAAACCTTCTTATTGGAGCGTTGCATGGAAATATCCCTACGCCCAGGCACTGGCCGAAGTGCGCAAGGTTCACTTCAGGGTTGGCCGCACCGGGCGGATCACCCCAGTGCTGGAACTGATGCCGGTGATGCTGGATGACCGGCAAATCAAACGCGTCAGCGTAAGCTCCCTGCAGCGCTGGCAGGCGCTGGACATACGACCGGGGGATCAGGTCGCCATCAGCCTGGCCGGCCTGACCATTCCCAGACTCGACAGCGTGGTGCTGCGCAGCACCGAGCGCGCTGAAATGAACGTGCCCCGAGCCACGGATTTTCACCCATTGAGTTGCTGGCAGCCGACACAGGGATGCGAAAGCCAGTTTCTCGCACGCCTGACCTGGCTCAGTGGCAAACAGGGGCTGGCGCTGCACCATGTCGGCCCAGGCACCTGGGAAAAACTGCTCCAGGCAGGCCGCCTGAACGGTCTGCTGGATTGGTTGACCCTCGATACCCAAGAGCTTGCTAACATTGACGGCTTGGGCGCGCGCAGTGCCGCGCGCCTTTCGACCAGTTTCGACAATGCCCGCCAGCGCCCTTTCACCCGTTGGCTCAAGGCATTGGGCATGCCCCCGACAGGTCAGGCACGCCTTGCGGATTCATGGCAGGCCCTGGCGCAACGAGACATCGGACAATGGCAGGCGCAAGCCGGGATCGGTCCGGGACGCGCCGCGCAATTGAGCGCATTTTTCCGCGACCCGCAGGTCCTGGCCTTGAGTGAAACATTAAGAGAGGCCGGGATTGACGGCTTCCAGCAACCGACCATGCTTTCAGGCTTGGGAACCCACCCTCACCAATGAGTTCAAACAAGCCATCGCCGCAGCGAACCGAATGCCTTTTTCACATGGAGCTTTTATGAAATTTCTTTCACCGCTCGCCCTGTTGACCCTTTGCAGCGTACTGGCCACCCCGTTGATGGCCGACGAAGAAGCGCCGGGGCTGACGGGCTGTGCCGCCAAGAAGCAAGGCATCATCAATCAGATCGAACTGGCCAAGTCCCACGGCAACGCCGATCAGCAGGCCGGCCTGGAAAAAGCCCTGAGCGAAGTCACCGCCAATTGCACCGACGCTTCGCTGAAGAAAGAACGGGAAAACAAGGTGCTCGAGGCCAAGCACGAAGTCAGCCGGCGTCAGGCCGACCTGGACAAGGCCATGAAAAAAGGCGATCCGGAGAAGATCAACAAGCGCAAGGACAAACTCGCCGAGTCCCGCAAGGAATTGCAGGAAGCGGTCGACGAGCTGGATAAGTAAGTACACATAGGAACACGGATCGTTGGTGTTGCCGAATCAGCCATCGCGAGCAGGCTCGCTCCTACAGTCAACCGCATACCCTGTGGGAGCGAGCCTGCTCGCGATGGCGTCAAGACAGGCACTGCCAATCAATGATCCCGAAACCGTTTATGACACGCACTGCAAGCATCCTCGACCTTCTGCACCGCCGGCCCCAGATTGCTGGCCTTGTAGGGCTGGATCCGGCTGGCGATCACCAATTCACCGGTGGCGCTTTCAAGGTCGCGGGCCATTGCCTGGAAGCGTGCCTGCTGTTCCCATACATCGCTTTTCGCACTGGTGTGGTCTTCCTCGCGCACCTGCGGGAAATGTTTCCAGGGTTCATGGGACAGGCCGTCGAGCTTCACCGCGCCTTCGGCGAACTTGGGGCCGTCAAACGGAATACGGCCACGCAACATGCCACCCAGGTCTTCGCCCGTCTTGAGCATTTGCTTGAAAATGGCCTTGCGTTGGCCGAGCGGCGAATTGGGGTCGACCCCGCCGCACGCGGACAACGTCAGGCAGGCCAGCAATACAACAGAAAGTCTTTTAAGAGTCATGGTGGCTTCAGGTCACGGGAAACGGCGGCCAGTATCCTCGCGTCCTCGGCAAACACCAATAGCCCTAACATTAATACGGATTGCCTGAGCGCATGGAGCACCCAGGCAACCGGCAAAGGAATTACTCCATGAACAGCCGATTCAAGGCCTGGCGTCGCAACCTGAGCTGGACCCTGCCGATGGTGGCCCTGCTCGCAGGTTGCACCGGTGGCGAAAAACAACCACCGAAAACCCACGCACTGGCCACCTACTCCGCCGCCACATGGGAAGCTCTGCCGACGGTGTCCGACAACGACCTCGTCGCCGGCTTCGGGTCGTGGCGCAGCGCCTGTACGCGACTCAAGGCCGACCCGGTCTGGGGCGGCACCTGTGCGGCAGCGGCCAACGTGCCGCAAACCGCTGGTGACATTCGTGGCTTCCTCAAGCAGAACCTCGACGTCTACGGCCTGCGCGCCGCCAACGACAACCCCAACGGCCTGATCACCGGTTACTACGAGCCGGTCTACCCCGGCAGCCTGACCCAGACCGCCAGCGCCAACATCCCGGTGTACGGCGTGCCCGAAGACATGATCATCGTCTCCCTCGACAGCATCTACCCGGAACTCAAGGGCAAACGCCTGCGCGGCCGGCTGGAAGGCCGGGTACTCAAGCCCTATGACGATGCGGCAACGATTGAAACCAAGGGGGTGAAGGCACCGGTGGTGGCTTGGCTGACCGACCCGATGAACCTGCAATTCCTGCAAATCCAGGGCTCGGGGCGTATCCAGCTCGACAATGGTCGCCAGTTGCGCATCGCTTATGCCGACCAGAACGGCCACCCGTATCGGCCGATCGGGCGCTGGCTGGTGGAGCAAGGCGAACTGAAGAAAGAAGACGTGACCATGGGCACCATTGCCGCCTGGGCCAAGGCCAATCCGTCGCGCATTCCGGAGCTGCTGGGCAGCAACCCGAGCTATGTGTTCTTCACCCGCAACCCCGACAGCAACGAAGGCCCTCGCGGCTCGTTGAACGTGCCGTTGACGGCGGGCTACAGCGCGGCGGTGGATCGCAAGGTGATTCCGTTGGGCAGCCTGTTGTGGTTATCCACAACCCGCCCGGATGGCAGTGCGCTGGTGCGACCCGTGGCGGCACAGGACACCGGCGGCGCCATTGCCGGCGAGGTCCGCGCGGATCTGTTCTGGGGCACCGGTGATGCAGCCGGACAACTGGCCGGAGACATGAAGCAGCAGGGACAGATCTGGATGTTGTGGCCCAAAGGCGCGGCGCTGCCGCAGGTGCCTCAGGTCGCCGATGCAGAGAAGACCAAGCCCTGAGTCAAAAGTTGGTTGTTAGATAGCCATCGCGAGCAGGCTCGCTCCCACATCGATCTTCAGCGAACACAGATTTGGTGTTTGAAAAAGATCCAACTGTGGGAGCGAGCCTGCTCGCGAAGGGGCCCTTATCGGCAATGAAGATTCAGACTGACACAACAAAAAACGCCGCAATCAACCCCATCCCCAAAAACCACACCAACGACCGCAACACCGCCCAGTCCGCCAGATAGCAAATGATGTACAGCAGCCGACTGGTAATGAACAAAACCGCCAACACATTGATCGTCACTAACTCGGCATTGCCCACAAGGTGCGCCACGATCACCGCTGCGGCAAACGCCGGGGTCACTTCAAAGCTGTTCAATTGCGCCGCATGGGCACGCCTAGCAAAACCATTGAGCGATTCGAGAAAGTCCCGGGGGTCATGGTTGTCTTGCAGGCGATAACCGCCACTGGCCTTGGCGATGCCCGTACAGACATAGGGCAGGAAGATCGCGACCAAAATGCACCACAGAGCAACCGTCATAACGCAGTCCCTTCTTCAGGTTTCAGAGCAGTCAGAATTTCATCACCAGCATGCCGATCAACACCAGCCCACAGGCCAGCAGCCGTGGCCGGCCGAAAGGTTCTTTCAAGTAACGCATGCCGAACAGCACCACCAGAATCACGCTGATCTCACGCAAGGCCGCCGCTTCGGCAATCGAGCCCAGCTGCATGGCCCACAGCACCAGAGCGTAGCTGAACAACACGCATAACCCGACCGCCAGGCCCAATCGCCACTGCTCGCGCCAGAACAACCTGAACGCCGGTCGCTTGCGCGCCCAGGCCAGCAACGGGAACGGCCAGGCGCTGAGCAGCGTCACCCAGACCAGGTAGTCCAGTGGATGCGACCAGCGCCTTAGCGCCTGGCCATCGATGAAGGTGTAGCAACCGATGCACAGGCCGATCAATGCCACCACCGGCAGCATCGACCACGGCAGGCGCGCACCGCCTCCGCCCTGCCACAGCAGGCACAGCATGCCCAGCGGAATCAACAGGATCCCGAAGATCTGCTGATGGGTCAGTACCTCTCCGGCAAAGATCAGGGTCAGCGCCAGCACCACCAGCGGCGATAACCCGCGCATCAGCGGATAGACCAGCCCAAGGTCGCCGACCCGATAGGCCTGGATCAACAGGTAGCGATAGAGCAACTCGAACGCCGCCGAGGCCAGAATCCACGGCCAGATTTCAACCGGGGGAAGCTCCACGAATGGCAGCATCACGAGGACAAACAACATCGCCACGCTGTCCATGCAGGCCACCACCAGCAACCGCTCAGCGCTGAATTTGATCAGGGTATTCCACGCCGCATGCAACAGCGCCGCCACCAACACCAGAGCCGTCGCAAGCACGGCACACTCCTTTTTGTAGTCCCCACAACTCCCTTGTGGGAGCGAGCCTGCTCGCGATGAACTTCAAGACAACGCGTTTATCCAGACAACCCGCGTCATCGTTGACGACCATCGCGAGCAGGCTCGCTCCTACAAGTTGGGCACAGAGAATTGATTCGCGATATGTCAGCAGCTGTTTATACTGCAACCGACCACGCCGCACTCAGTTGCGCACAGACTAATTCCAATAAAATCTGCCTTTGGCCGCTCTCGCCGAGAATGGCCGTCGGCATGCGTATGCCTGATCACAGCGTCAAGACTACCGACAGAGACCTTGCGCATGCCACTCGCTTTGCTTGCCCTCGCCGTTGCCGCGTTCGGCATCGGCACCACTGAATTCGTCATCATGGGCCTGTTGCCCGACGTCGCTCGCGACCTCGCGGTGAGCATTCCCCATGCCGGGCTATTGATTACCGGCTACGCCCTGGGCGTGGTGTTCGGCGCGCCGATCCTTGCGGTGGGCACCGCCAACATGCCGCGCAAGGCCACGCTGCTGGGCATGACCCTGATGTTCATCCTCGGCAACATGCTCTGCGCCCTGGCTCCCAACTACGCCACGCTGATGGCCGCCCGCGTGGTGACCGCACTGTGCCATGGCGCGTTTTTCGGTATCGGTTCGGTGGTTGCCGCCGGGCTGGTTGCACCGAACAAACGGGCCCAGGCGATTGCCATGATGTTCACCGGCCTGACCCTGGCCAACGTGCTGGGCGTGCCCCTGGGTACGGCACTCGGACAATTTGCCGGCTGGCGCTCGACGTTCTGGGCCGTGTCGGTGATCGGCGTGATCGCTGCGATTGCCCAGTGGCTCTGGTTGCCGAAAAACATCGCCATGGACAAGGCCAACCTCGCCAGCGAGTTCAAGGTCCTGGGCAAGCTCAACGTGTTGATGGCGCTGGGCATGAGTGTGCTGGCATCGACCAGCCTGTTCAGCGTCTTCACCTACATCGCCCCGATCCTGCAGGACGTCACCGGCGTCAGCCCCCATGGCGTGACCATCATGCTGCTGTTGTTCGGCGTGGGCCTGACCGGGGGCAGCATGCTCGGCGGGCGCCTGGCGGACAGTCGCCTGCTGCCTTCACTGGTGGGCATGGCGATGGCCGTGGTGCTGGTATTGGCCGCCTTCACCCAGACCAGCCACTCGGTGGTCCCGGCTGCGATTACGTTGGTGTTGTGGGGGATTTTTGCCTTCGCGCTGTGCCCGATTCTGCAATTGCTGATCATCGATCAGGCCCACGAAGCGCCCAATCTCGGCTCAACTTTGAACCAGAGCGCCTTCAACCTGGGCAATGCGACCGGCGCGTGGATCGGCGGCCTGGTGGTCGCCAGCGGCGCGGACCTGGCGGACTTGCCCTGGACCGGCGCGCTGGTCAGCGGGTTGACGGTGCTGACAGCCCTGTACTTCATCTACCGCCAGCGCCGCAGCATCCTGGCGTTCAATGCATCGACTTGATGCCGGCTATTTTTTGAGCTTCTGCGGATCGGGTTCTTCGCCCTGATCCGCCGAATTTTTCGGTGGCCCGCTTTCACTGCGAATCTGCGCATGGCTGATCAGCGCGAAGATAAAGCTGCCGCCGATGATATTCCCCACCAGCGTGGGCCCCGCGAACACCAGCCAGAAATCCTTCCACGGCAATTCACCGGCAAACACCAGGTACGAGACCTCCAGCGAGCCGACCACGATGTGAGTGAAATCGCCCAGCGCCATGAAATAAGTGATGAGGATGATGATCCACATCTTGGCGCTCTCCATGGACGGAATCATCCAGACCATGGTGGCAATCATCCAGCCGGAAATAATGCCCTTGGAGAACATCTGGCTGCGGTCGCTTTCCATGACCTTGCGACCGATGTCGAGGAAGGCCAGGTCCGTCTTGCTGTCGAAAATCGGCAGTTCGAGCATCACATAGGCTACCAGCAAGGTGCCGCAGAGGTTTCCCACCAGTACCACTGTCCACAGCCTCAGCAACCGACCGAAGTTGCCCAGCGTGGGTTTGCTCATGATCGGCAGGACAGCTGTCAGGGTGTTTTCGGTGAACAGTTGCTGGCGGGCGAGAATGACCGCGAGAAACCCGGCGCAGTAGCCGAAACTGGCAATCACCTTGAAACCTTCGCCATCCGGCAGGCGGGAATTGAGCAAACCCATGGCCATCAGCGACAGGCCCATGGTCAGGCCGGCGGCCAGTGCCGACCACCACAGCGCGGCAATGCTGCGCTCAAGTTCCTGATCGCCCTGGGTTCGGATGATTTCGTGCAGCACCGCCGCGCGCGGTGGCTGGCTTTTCTCGACTTCGTGCTTTTCCTTGGGCGAGAGGCCGGGGGTCTTGCCTTCTGGGGACGTAGTCATGGCCGTATCACCGGTGGCGAGTTATTTAGCTACGACCTGTGCGGCGGGCATTCCGTTCTGTGCAGGAGCGAGCCTGCTCGCGATGGTCGTTAACGATAATGCTGGGCACCTGACACCCAGCGGGGTTCTCGAGTCCATCGCGAGCATGCTCGCTCCTACAGGGGGCGCGTCATTCGACGCTGGCCTCGTCCTTGAACTGGTCCTTGACGTACTTGATCTCGGTCCGACCGTGCGGGGCGGGCAAGCCGTCTTCGCCGAGGTTGACGAAGACCATCTTCTCGACCGTCAGGATGCTTTTGCGGGTGATCTTGTTGCGCACTTCGCAGGTCAGGGTGATCGAGGTGCGACCGAACTCGGTAGCGGTGATGCCCAACTCGATGATGTCGCCCTGGCGCGAGGCGCTGACGAAGTTGATTTCGGAAATGTACTTGGTGACGACGCGCTGATTGCCCAGCTGGACGATGGCGTAGATCGCCGCTTCTTCATCGATCCAGCGCAGGAGACTGCCACCGAACAGCGTGCCATTGGGGTTGAGGTCTTCGGGCTTGACCCATTTGCGGGTGTGGAAATTCATATGCACTCCTGAGCGTCTTTCCGATAGATGCCCGGGATCATGGCAGAGCTTTTGCCAGAGCTCTATTTGGCATCTTCTATAGCCACTATTACCGTTCGAACATTGACCGACAGAAACCCTTTGGAAGATCAGCATAGACGGCTATAATCGCCCCCGTTTCAAAACGGTAACTTCCACTTGCTACCGTTTTCCCGCCACCTGTCCGAGGGGCGCTGCAGCAGGTAAAACCTGTCAGGCTCGGATGGGGCGTTGCCAGGCCTGACCGGCCCGACACTAAACGCACAACGGCGCCCATTCGCATAACTACGAATGGAGGCTCTTCATGAGCGCTGTAACCACGCCTGCAGATTTTACCGATTACAAAGTCGCCGACATGTCCCTGGCTGCCTGGGGCCGTCGCGAAACCATCATCGCCGAATCCGAAATGCCGGCCCTGATGGGTCTGCGCCGCAAGTACTCCGAAGAGCAACCGCTCAAGGGCGCGAAGATCCTCGGCTGCATCCACATGACCATTCAGACTGCCGTGCTGATCGAAACCCTGGTTGCCCTGGGTGCCGAAGTACGCTGGTCGTCCTGCAACATTTTCTCGACTCAGGACCAGGCTGCCGCTTCCATCGCCGCTGCCGGTATTCCGGTTTTCGCCTGGAAAGGTGAAACCGAGCAAGAGTACGAGTGGTGCCTGGAGCAAACCATCCTCAAGGATGGTCAGCCTTGGGATGCCAACATGATCCTCGACGACGGCGGCGACCTGACCGAGCTGCTGCACAAGAAATACCCGCAGGTCCTGGATCGCGTCCACGGCGTGACCGAAGAAACCACCACCGGCGTTCACCGTCTGCTGGACATGCTGGCCAAGGGCGAACTGAAGATCCCGGCCATCAACGTCAACGACTCGGTGACCAAGAGCAAGAACGACAACAAGTACGGCTGCCGTCACAGCCTGAACGATGCGATCAAGCGCGGCACCGACCACCTGCTGTCCGGCAAGCAAGCGCTGGTCATCGGTTACGGTGACGTAGGCAAGGGCTCCGCTCAGTCCCTGCGTCAGGAAGGCATGATCGTCAAGGTTTCCGAAGTCGACCCGATCTGCGCCATGCAGGCCTGCATGGACGGTTTCGAAGTGGTTTCGCCGTTCATCGACGGCATCAACAACGGCACCGAAGCAAGCATCGACAAAGCGCTGCTGGGCAAGATCGACCTGATCGTGACCACCACCGGTAACGTCAATGTTTGCGACTCGAACATGCTCAAGGCTCTGAAGAAGCGTGCTGTTGTCTGCAACATCGGCCACTTCGACAACGAAATCGACACCGCTTTCATGCGCAAGAACTGGGCATGGGAAGAGGTGAAGCCACAGGTACACAAGATCCACCGTACCGGTGCTGGCAGCTTCGACCCACAGAACGACGACTACCTGATCCTGCTGGCCGAAGGCCGTCTGGTGAACCTGGGCAACGCCACCGGTCACCCGAGCCGCATCATGGACGGTTCGTTCGCCAACCAGGTTCTGGCGCAGATCTTCCTGTTCGGCCAGAAGTACGCCGACCTGTCGCCAGCTCAGAAAGCCGAGCGCCTGACCGTTGAAGTACTGCCGAAGAAACTCGACGAAGAAGTGGCCCTGGAAATGGTCCGCGGTTTCGGCGGCGTCGTGACTCAACTGACCAAGACCCAGGCCGACTACATCGGCGTGACCGTCGAAGGTCCGTTCAAGCCGCACGCTTACCGCTACTAACAGGCAGCGATTGTTCGCTCTTCCTGTAGGAGCGAGCCTGCTCGCGATAGCGTTGCATCAGTCGACATCAACGTTGAATGATGAACCCTCTTCGCGAGCAGGCTCGCTCCCACATGGAACATGTGTTGCTTCGCTGGTTCTTGCGTTTCCAAGGATATGACCATGTCCCAAGATCGTCGCTACAGCTTCGAGTTCTTCCCTACAAAGACCGATGCTGGGCATGAAAAGCTGCTCGCCACTGCCCGTCAGCTGGCCACGTACAACCCTGATTTCTTCTCTTGCACCTACGGCGCAGGCGGTTCGACCCGTGATCGCACCCTCAACACCGTGTTGCAGCTCGAAAGCGAAGTCAAAATCCCTGCCGCACCGCACCTGTCCTGCGTGGGTGACAGCAAGGAAGATTTGCGCGGCCTGCTGAGCCAGTACAAGGCTGCCGGCATTACCCGTATCGTCGCTTTGCGTGGTGACCTGCCTTCGGGCATGGGCATGGCCAGCGGCGAACTGCGCCACGCCAATGATCTGGTCGAATTCATTCGTGAAGAGACCGGCGATCATTTCCACATCGAAGTCGCCGCTTACCCGGAAATGCACCCGCAAGCCCGCAACTTCGAAGACGATATCGCCAACTTCGTGCGCAAGGCCAAGGCCGGCGCCAACAGCGCGATCACCCAGTACTTCTTCAACGCCGACAGCTACTTCTACTTTGTAGATCGCGTACAGGCGCTGGGCGTCGACATTCCGGTCGTACCGGGCATCATGCCGATCACCAACTACAGCAAACTGGCGCGTTTCTCCGACGCCTGCGGTGCGGAAATCCCGCGCTGGATCCGCAAGCAGCTGGAAGCGTATGGCGACGACACCCAGAACATTCAGCGCTTCGGTGAGCAAGTCATCACCGAAATGTGTGAGCGTTTGTTGCAAGGCGGCGCACCAGGGCTGCATTTCTATACCCTGAATCAGGCCGATGCCAGCCTGGCTGTGTGGAATAACCTGAAGCTTCCCCGCTGATCGTTATCCCGCAGGAACAAGGACCCTCTTCGGAGGGTCTTTTTTTAAGTAGTAACCATGGAAAGTTCTAGCAATGACGCCTTCGACACCACGCCCGCAACTCGTCTACCTGGTTTTCGGCTCCGAAACCTATCACCAGGAAGCCGTCTTCAGCATTGCCAGTGCCTTGGCCCGGCTGCGGGAAACGCCGGACGTCGCACTGGACATTCAGGTTTTCAGTGACAACCCGCAGCCCTACGAGAAACTGCCGGTTCGCGTTCGAACGCTCGACGAGGCCACACGCCGTCGCTGGAACGAACCCCATGGCTATCACTTTCGCGCCAAACATGTCGCCCTGCGCACGGTGCTGCAAGAGTCCGAAATCGCGTTATTGATCGACACCGACACCTTTTTCCATTGCTCGCCGCTCGCCTTGTTCGAACGCGTGCAGCCCGGCACGCTACTGTGCAACGACTACTACACCACCTACGGCAACAACAAAGAAAACCTGCTCTACAGCACGCTGGCGGCCACCCTCCAGGAAAGAGGCCTGGCGGACGACAAGATGATGTTGCTCAACTCCGGCGTCATCGGTCTGCACCAAAAGGATGCCCACATACTGGATCACTCGATCGCCCTGATCGACGAGCTGTACCCTTCCGCAAGCGGCGCGTACACCCTTGAGGAGTTCTGCCTGGCGGTCGCTGCCTACCGCACGCTGGAGATCCGAAAGTGCCCGGACCTGATCCATCATTACTGGAGCCGCAAGCAGTTGTTTCGGGCCAAGGTCCAGGCCTGGGTCGCCAAACATGCCGCGCAACCGACCAGCGCTGCCGCCCTGGACGATACCCACCGCGTAACGGATCGGCTTCCACGCCCACCCCGTTCCCAGCGATTGCTCTACAAGCTCATCACCCTGGCGTTGCCCGTGCATTTGCGTCAGTTCGTTCGCGAAATCCTTTATGGCTGCTATGACCATCCAAACGAATTCGACAGGGCCTGCGGTCCGGTCTGGTGGGAAAAGGCGCTGCAAAACCAGAAGGAACGCGTCGGTACGCCCGTGTGCGAGCATTTGCTGGAGCACTGGTTCACTCACCGTCTGGTCCGGATGATTCTCGGGCGTCGACGCACGGCGATCCATGAACACTTGCTCAATTCGCCGAGCAAATAGAGACGTCGCGCCCAATCTGCTCAAGTCAGGGTGAAACATGCAAGCCAGAGCTTCTCATTAGGCGCCCCGCGTACTAACCTCAGGCGATGCCTGTCATTTCCCAGCTTCTGACCGTTGTACTTTTTACTTGCCTGAGCTTCGCTGCCCGGGGCGAGAAACTGCGCATCGTCACCGAACCCTGGGCGCCTTACGTCTACGAGGAAAACGGCAAATCCCTGGGGCTGGACTACGAAACCACGGCCATCGTCTTCAAGCGCCTGGGCATCGAAGTGGAGTGGCAGTTCCTGCCATGGAAACGTTGCCTGTCGATGCTTGAAACCGGCCAGGCCGACGGCGCGCTGGACATTTTTCACAGCGACGAACGCGACGCGACCCTGCTCTACCCCAGCGAACCGCTCTCGCAAGTGCAGTTCGTGATGTTCTACGCCAATGCGCACCCTCACCCCTTTCGCACCCTCGACGAACTGCGCGGCCTGACGATCGGCACTTCGCCGGGTTACCTGTATAGCGAGGATTTCAGGGAATCGACGCTGTTCACCCGCGAACCGGCGCCGAGCCATGAAGCCAACTTCGGCAAGCTGCTGCGCGGGCGGATCGACCTCCTGATCACCGATCGCCGGGTCGGCCAGCATTTGCTCGACGAGCTGAAAATCCGCGACAGGATCACCGAGAACCCGACCATCATCAGCCAGCAGAGCCAGTTTCTGGCGGTGCGCCGCAATGCCGGGATGGATTTGCTGGTCCAGCGTTTCGGCGCCGAGCTCAAGCGCTTCAAGCGCGAACCGGCCTATGCGGAACTGAGCGCCCGCTACGGCGCTGCACCGTCCGATCCGGCGAGCGCAGCGAACGCCGCCAATGCCACCGCCATCCGCTCGAAAACCGTTGAGCAGCAGGAAAGCGGCGCGCAGTGATTGCTCTGTTATACTCCGGCCTTCCCGCCAGGCTTACGCCCGGACGCTCGGAATCGTTCTAGGCATCTCGACCCCGCTACAGCGCAGCTTTTCAGCCCGCGCGAGCGCTCCAGACGAGCTTTCGAAACCCAGCAGGACCGGACGGGATTGCGTCCTCTTGAACGCCATTCGCGCCAGGCAAGACTCCCATTGGGCCAAGCCCTAACTAAAACAGGATTACTCATGTCCTTTGCTTCCCTCGGTCTCTCCGAGGCCTTGGTCCGCGCCATCGAAGATGCGGGCTATACCGAGCCTACTCCGGTGCAACAGCGGGCCATTCCCGCCGTGTTGCAAGGTCGCGACCTGATGGTCGCGGCACAGACAGGTACTGGTAAAACCGGCGGTTTCGCCCTCCCGATTCTGGAGCGGTTGTTCCCCAACGGTCACCCGGACAAATCCCAGCGTCACGGCCCGCGCCAGCCGCGCGTACTGGTCCTGACTCCTACTCGCGAACTCGCCGCGCAAGTGCACGAGAGCTTCAAGGTCTATGCCCGTGACCTGAAATTCGTCAGTGCCTGCATCTTCGGCGGCGTCGGCATGAACCCGCAGGTTCAGGCCATGTCCCGTGGCGTGGATGTGCTGGTGGCCTGCCCTGGCCGCCTGCTCGATCTCGCTGGCCAAGGCAGCGTCGACCTGTCCCACGTGGAAATCCTCGTGCTGGACGAAGCCGATCGCATGCTCGACATGGGCTTTGTCCATGACGTGAAGAAAGTCCTGGCCCGTCTGCCGGCCAAACGGCAGAACCTGCTGTTCTCGGCGACCTTCTCCAAGGACATCACCGACCTGGCCGGCAAGCTGCTGCACAACCCGGAACGCATTGAAGTCACGCCGCCGAACACCACGGTCGAGCGCATCGAGCAGCGCGTGTTCCGCCTGCCCGCCAGCCACAAGCGTGCGCTGTTGGCCCACCTGATCACCGCCGGTGCCTGGGAACAGGTGCTGGTATTCACCCGCACCAAACACGGCGCCAACCGCCTGGCCGAGTACCTGGACAAACATGGCCTGCCGGCCGTGGCAATCCACGGCAACAAGAGCCAGAACGCGCGCACCAAGGCCCTGGCCGACTTCAAGGCCAACCAGGTACGCATCCTGGTCGCCACCGACATCGCTGCCCGTGGCCTGGACATCGACCAGTTGCCTCACGTGGTCAACTTCGAACTGCCGAACGTCGATGAAGACTACGTGCACCGCATTGGCCGTACCGGTCGTGCCGGTCGTTCGGGCGAAGCCATCTCGCTGGTCGCCCCGGACGAAGAAAAACTGCTGAAAAGCATCGAACGCATGACCAAGCAGAAAATTGCCGACGGCGACCTGATGGGCTTCGATGCCAGCGCCGTGGAAGCCGAAAAACCGGAAGCCCGCGAACGTCCGGACATGCGCAACCCGCGCAATGCCCGCGGTCCGCGCGGTGAGGGTCCGAACGGCAGCGGTGGCGGTCGCAAGGACAAGGGCAAGGACAAAGGCAAGGAAAAATCCGGCTCCGGTGAGAAAACCGAGCGCGGTGAACGCCCGGCCCGTCAGCAAAAACCACGGGAAGGCACCCCGGCTCGCGAACAGCGCCAGCCAAGCCAGCCACCGCGCGCCGCCGCTGATCGTGCCCCGGACGAATTCCTGGACGACGATATCGACAACTTCGGCAACCGTATCGACTACGTACCGCAACCGAAACCGGCCCAAGGCCGTGGCCGTCGTCCGGGTGCTCCGGCACAAGGCGCAGCCGCAGGTACCGGCGCGCCACGTGGCGGCAAGCCACAGGGTCGCCAGAATGGTCCGCGCAGCAGCGATGGCACCAGCAGCACGCCAGCGGGCAAGCGCAACGGTCCACGCAACGGCGCACCACGTGACGGCCAGGCCCGTCGCGAAGACTCGCGCAATCGCCGTCCGGCTCGCGACGACCAGTCCCGTTCGGAACCGGCAGTGCAGAACCCTCGCGGCAATGCGCCGAAGATCATGCACAAGGAGTCCAAGGCTGACCGCTTCCCGACGCCTGAGCAGCTGGATCAACTGCCAACCCGTCCGCGTGGCGAAAAGCCGGCGTTGCTGACCCGCAATCGCTGAGTTGTCGCTGAAATGAAAAATGCCCCGTACCGAAAGGTCCGGGGCATTTTTTATGGGTCACCAATAACCTGTAGGAGCAAGGCTTGCCCGCGATGGTGTCTTCGGGGACACAACAGAAACCGAGGTGCGCCCATCGCGAGCAAGCTTTGCTCCTACAGGTTTCGGCGCGCAATAAAAAACGCCCGCGCTCGGAGAGCGCGGGCGTTTTTTGTCAGGCGCGAAAATTACTTCGCTTTGACACCTTCAAACGAAACGTACATGTCGACCGCGTCGGACTGTGGACCCAGGTCCATCATCTTGCCGAAATCAGAGCGCTTCAGGCTGAAAGTACCCTCGAAGCCGGCACGGTAGCCGCCCCATGGATCCTTGCCTTCACCCACGAAAGTGGCCTTGACCACGATCGGCTTGGTCACGCCCAGGATGGTCAGGTCACCAGCCACGTCAGCAGTGTCTTTGCCTGCGGCGTTTTTGCCGGTTGGCTTGACGCTGGTGGAAACGAACGTCGCTTTGGTGCCGTTCAGGAAGTCTTTGCTGGAGATGTGCTTGTCACGTTCGGCGTTGTTGGTGAACACGCTGGCAGTGTTGACGTTGAACTCGATCTTGCTGTCTTCAGGCTTGGCAGCGTCGAAATTGAACTTGCCGTCGATGTCCTTGAAAGTACCGGTGATGTAGCTGTAGCCCAGGTGGCTGATCTTGAAGTTAACGAAGGCGTGCTGGCCTTGCTTGTCGACCACGTAGTCGGCGGCCATTGCATTGCCGGCGGCGAACAGCGCCGAACCGATTGCCAGAGCGGCCAGAGTCTTTTTCAACATACTTTGTTTTCCTTTGGAGTCGAGGTTGAACTTCAGGCTTTGCGACCCAGCATGCGCTTGAGGGTCACATCGCGGTCGATAAAGTGGTGCTTCAGTGCTGCCAACGCATGGAGGCCGGAAAAAATCACCAGCGCCCACGCCAGATAGAGATGAATCACACCGGCGTTGTCCGCCTGGTCCGGTAGTCCGGAAACCAGCGCAGGCACTTCAAACCAGTCAAACACCGGTATCCCGACACCTTCTGCGGTGGAAATCAGGTAACCGGCAATCATTACAGCGAACAGACACAGGTACAGGAAAATATGGCCGAACTTGGCGCCCAGCCGGGTCATGGGGCTATAGCTGGCCAGGGTTGGCGGCGGTGGGCTGATGAAGCGCCACAACACCCGCAGCACCATGACCGCAAGCAGAATCAGACCGATGCTCTTGTGCAGATCCGGACCTGCCTTGCGCCACGGATCGTAGTAGCCGAGATCGACCATCCACAGCCCAAGGCCGAACAGACCGAATACGGCCAAGGCCACGCCCCAGTGCATGAAGATGCTGATCCAGCCGTAGCGGGATGTAGAGTTACGTAGCTGCATTGCCGGGTTCCTGTAAGTGCTGGGCCAAGACTATCGATTTACCTATCGAATTAAAGCCGAAAATTTCGCTTTGAAATATCGAGAAATGCGATCAAGAGTCTGAAATGAGTGAGTTAAGGAAAGATTAAAGGCGAAAGTTTGACGAGGTGTTAGCGCCAAGCCGGAATTTTGTCGTGGCCAAACCGCCCTTCTTCGCGGGTTTGCCTGGGAAGGCGGTAGGCAAGGCAAAAAAAAGCGCGACCCTCGGGCCGCGCTTTTTTTACACCTGAACGTTACTAAGCCTTGGTCTCAGTGGTCGCCGCCGGTTTGGCCGCTGGCTTCTTCGCCGGTTCAGTCTTTTTTGCCGGAGCCTTGGCCGGGGCCTTTTTCGCTTCGGTCTTGGCTGCCGGCTTTTTCGCCGGCGCCTTGGCTGGAGCTTTCTTGGCGGGCTCGGCCTTCACCGGTGCCGCAGGCTTCGGTGCCTCGACCGGAGCAGGGGCAGGAGCCGGAGCCGGGGCAGGTGCTGGAGCAACCGGAGCTACCGGCTCTGGCGCCTTGACCGGTTCCGGCTTCTTCTCGTCATCCGAACCACCGAACAGGTTGGTGAAGAAGTTGCCCTTCTTCGCCGCCACGGCACCCGCGCCAGCCACCGCAGCAGCCGCAGGAACCACTTTCGCCGGCTCGAACGACTTGCCCGCCGCCAGGTCTTCAACCTGACCGGCCGCACGCTGGCCGCTGCGCAGCGCGCCTTCCAGGGTGCCCGGGTACAGGGTGTCAGTGTGTTCGCCGGCAAAGGTTACGCGCTGGATCGGACGTTCCCACAAGCGCCAGAACTTGCTGATCTGGCCCGGACCGAAGGCCAGGTAGGCGCCACCGGTCGATGGGTCGGTGCTGTATCGGCGGATTTCATAGCCGGTGAACGAACCGCGCGCCTGTGGATAAAACGTGTGCAGGCGGATCAGTACCTGATCGACCATCTGCTTGTCGCCGAAGGCCTGCATCACACGCGCGTTGTCGCCCGACAGGTTGATCACCACATTGGCGCCGCCCTTCAGGGCCGGTTCGATCCACAACATGCCCAGACCGGTGTTGCTGTAGATCTCGCCCGACATGCGCGCCTTGCTTTCCCACACTGGCGTCTTGAACTTCAGCATGATCTGGTCGCGCCAGCCGTAGTTGGTGCCCTTGATCGCGGCCAGGTGCTGGGCGTCCAGCGCCGGGGTCATCTGGATCTTGTTCAGAGCGCGCAACGGCACAGCCAGGACTACGTAGTCCGCCTGATAGCCGACGCTGCCGGCCTTGACGGTGACACCGTCCTTGTCCTGGATGATGGCCGAGACCGGGGAATCGGTCTTGATGGTTTTCAGCTGCTTGACGAAGGCCTGGGCCAGCACCGCACTGCCGCCAACCAGACGCGAAGCGCGCAGGTCGCGGTCAGAGACGCCACGGTTGACGCGGCTCTGCTGGGCGAAGTACAGCAGCGAGAGGCGCGAAGGTTCGTCGTAGCGGGTACGGATCTGCTGGTTGATCAACTGGCGCGCGGTCGGCGGCAGGTTCTGCTTGTCGAGCCAGCCGGACACGTTGATCTGGTCCAGGGCGTGCAACGTGTTGTTGGCCGCCGGGTTCAGCGGATCTTCGATCGAGCGAGCCAAGTCATCGAGGGTTTTCTCGTAGCGCTTGAGCGCGTCCGCGGTGACCGGGTCCTTGGTGGCCAGGTCGGCAGCGCTGTAGTACACGCCGTCGATCAGGTAGCCCGGGGTCCGCACGAACTCCGGAGCCGGCGTGGTGCTCAGCTTGAAGGTCGATACGTACTTGTTCAACACCGGCTGGGTCTTGTCGTTGCCGATCCACTCGCTGGTGGCCATGCCCGAACGTCCGCCCAGGCTCGGCTTGGCTTCCAGCAGCGTGACCTGCCAGCCCTTGTTTTGCAGTTCATAGGCAGCCGTGAGGCCCGCGACCCCGCCACCGACGACAATCGCGGTTTTATCCTTGGCCAGCGCAGACACGCTGAACAGCCCCAACATCACCAGCGCACAGGCGCGCAGCCAACCGACAGACATTCAGCGAACTCCGGAAAAACACATGGGAAATAACGGTTTTGCGAGCCAGGCGGCTCAAAGAAGCGCGAAGGATACGTCAGGCTTCAGACGCTCGCCAGCAACGTCTATCGCCCGATGCAAAGTAGCTCAATCGACACAATGGGTTGTCCGCAGGGCACGCATTGCATAGGCTTGCGCGACTGTATGTCCGCCTGTGTCACGGACAGCCTCGAGGAGAGTGAA
The DNA here is from genome assembly GCF_050989985.1 of Pseudomonas putida. Classification (GTDB taxonomy): domain Bacteria; phylum Pseudomonadota; class Gammaproteobacteria; order Pseudomonadales; family Pseudomonadaceae; genus Aquipseudomonas; species Aquipseudomonas putida_AI. The sequence goes on along the minus strand of NZ_CP158815.1, from coordinate 359,007 downwards.
AATGGGCCTGAATAATCAGTGGATGCAACGCGATCTCGCAGTGTTGTGGCATCCCTGCACCCAGATGAAAGACCACGAACAGCTGCCGCTGATCCCGATCAAGCGCGGTGAAGGCGTCTGGCTGGAGGATTTCGAAGGCAAGCGCTACCTCGATGCCGTCAGTTCCTGGTGGGTCAACGTGTTCGGTCACGCCAACCCGCGGATCAACCAGCGCATCAAGGATCAGGTCGATCAGCTGGAACACGTGATCCTCGCCGGCTTCAGCCATCAACCGGTGATCGAATTGTCCGAGCGCCTGGTGAAGATGACGCCGCAAGGCCTGAACCGGGTGTTCTACGCCGATAACGGCTCGTCGTGCATCGAAGTCGCGCTGAAAATGAGCTTTCACTACTGGCTCAACCGCGGCCAGCCGAACAAGAAGCGCTTTGTCACCCTGACCAACAGCTACCACGGCGAAACCATGGCGGCGATGTCGGTGGGCGACGTGCCGCTGTTCACCGAAACCTACAAAGCGCTGTTGATGGACACCATCAAGGTGCCGAGCCCGGACTGCTACCTGCGCCCCGAGGGCATGAGCTGGGAAGAGCACTCGCGCAACATGTTCGCCGCCATGGAACAGACCCTGGCCGAGCACCACGACACGGTCGCGGCGGTGATCGTCGAGCCGCTGATCCAGGGCGCTGGCGGCATGCGCATGTACCACCCGGTTTACCTCAAGCTGCTGCGCGAAGCCTGCGACCGCTATGGCGTGCACCTGATCCACGACGAAATCGCCGTGGGCTTCGGTCGTACCGGGACCATGTTCGCCTGCGAACAGGCCGGCATCCGCCCGGATTTCCTGTGCCTGTCCAAGGCCCTGACCGGCGGCTACCTGCCGCTGGCGGCGTGCCTGACCACAGACGAGGTCTACAGCGCCTTCTACGACGATTACCCGACCCTGCGCGCCTTCCTGCACTCCCACAGCTACACCGGCAACCCGCTGGCGTGCGCGGCGGCGTTGGCGACGCTGGATATCTTCGAAGAAGACAAGGTCATCGAGAACAACAAGGCCCTGGCCGCGCGCATGGCCTCCTCCACGGCGCATCTGGCCGAGCATTCGAACGTTTCCGAGATTCGCCAGACCGGCATGGTGCTGGCGATCGAGATGGTCAAGGACAAGGCCACTAAAGAGGCCTATCCGTGGCAGGAGCGCCGGGGCCTGAAAGTTTTCCAGCATGCGCTGGAACGCGGTGCCTTGCTCCGGCCGCTGGGCAGCGTGGTGTATTTCCTGCCGCCCTATGTGATCACTCCGGAGCAGATCGATTTCCTGGCCGAGGTGGCCAGCGAAGGCATCGACATTGCCACCCGCGATAGCGTGAGCGTGGCGGTGCCGAAGGACTTTCACCCGGGTTTCCGTGATCCGGGCTGAGTTTCTGTGGTGTTCGGGCCGGCCCCATCGCGAGCAGGCTCGCTCCCACAGGGACAGCGCAATACCTGTGGGAGCGAGCCTGCTCGCGATTGCAGTCAACACCGATTCAAATGATTCACACCTTTGCAGAGACCAGAAATGAGACTGTCCCGCTTCTTTATCGACGCCCCCCTGAGCACTGGCGAGCACGAACTGCCTGAGGCCCAGGCCCACTACATCGGCCGGGTGCTGCGCATGGCCGAGGGCGATGCGCTGCAGCTGTTCGACGGCTCAGGTCACGAGTTCAGGGCCAGGCTGGTCGAAGTCGGCAAGAAGCGCGTCGTGGTACAGATCGATGAAAGCTTCGCCGGCCAGGTCGAATCGCCGTTGCAGATTCATCTCGGCCAGGGGCTGTCCCGTGGCGAGCGGATGGATTGGGCGATCCAGAAAGCCACCGAATTGGGCGTCAGCGAAATCACTCCGATCTTCAGCGAGCGCTGTGAAGTGCGCCTGAAGGACGAACGCGCCGACAAACGCCTGCTGCACTGGCGCCAGGTGGCGATCAGCGCCTGCGAACAGTGTGGCCGCTCGCGGGTGCCGGTGATTCATCCGCCGGTGTTGCTGGCGGATTGGCTGAAGCACGCCAATGCGGACCTCAAGCTGGTGCTGCACCCGGTGGCCGAGCCGTTGGTCAGTCATGCCAAGCCATCGAGCCTGGCCTTCCTGATTGGTCCGGAGGGTGGGTTGTCGGATGCGGAAGTCGAGCAGGCCAAAGGCGCCGGATTCCACGCGGCACGCCTTGGGCCGCGAGTACTGCGCACAGAAACCGCGCCGGTTGTGGCGCTATCTGTAGCCCAACAGCTTTGGGGTGATTTCTAGGGCCCTATCGCGAGCAGGCTCGCTCCCACAGGGAACGCATTTCAAATGTGGGAGCGAGCCTGCTCGCGATGGCCGCGGCGCGGTCTACAGCAACACCGCAGATAACTACTGCACCGGATCACTCACCGGTTTGGCGATGATCGCCTTCAGCTCGCTGGTCATCGGAAATTCCAGGTTCAGGCCTTTTGGTGGAATCGGCTGTTCGAACCAGCGTTGGTAAATGCCGTTGATCTCGCCTGAGCTGTACAGGTCACTCAGCGCGCCGTTGACCAGCGCGAGGAACTGCGGATCGTCCTTGCGCACCATGCAGCTGTAGATCTCCCGCGACTGCTCCTCCCCGACCACTACCCACTTGTGCGGATCATGGGCCTTGGCGCGCTCGCCGTAGAGCAGCGCGTCATCCATGTAGAACGCCGCCGCGCGACCCGATTGCAACATCTGGAATGCCTCGCCGTGGTCCTTGGCGCTGATCACGAACATGTCGATCTTGTTATCGACGTTGTAGCTTTTCAGGAAGCGCTCGTTGGTGGTGCCCGCGGTGGTCACCACATTCTTGCCGCGCAGGTCGGCGAAGCTCTTGATGCCGCTGTCCCTGGCGGTCAGCAACTGGCCTTTGACGTAGATGAAACCGTAGGAGAACGCCACTTGCTTCTGGCGCTCGGCGGTCACGCCGGTGGAGCCGCATTCCAGGTCCACCGTGCCGTTCTGCACCAACGGAATGCGCGTCTGCGAGGTCACCAGGTTGTACTTCACCTTCAGATCCGGCAGCGCCAGTTGCTGCTGGATACGCTCGACGATCTTGCCTGCCAGATCCACCGAATAGCCCATCGGCTTGCCGCTTTGATCCCCCACGTAAGAGAACGGCACCGACGCATCGCGATACCCCAGGGTGATGCTATGGCTACTGGCGATCTTGCCCAGGGTGCCGGTCAGCGGCGCCTCATTGGCCTGGACCTGACTGCCGAGCAGGAGCCCGAGGGTGCAGGCGAGCAACGTGATTTTTTGCATTGTTATTCTCCGTTGTGGGTGTTGGAAATTTCAGATGCGTGCCGCGATGACGGTGATCTCCACCAGCACCTGCGGTCGCGCCAATTCGGCCTGCACCGTAGTCCGGCTGGGGGCCTGCCCCGGCGATAGCCAGGCCGACCAGACCTCGTTCATCGCGGCAAAATCCTCGGTGATGTTTTTCAGGTAAATGGTCGCGCTGAGCAGGTGATCCTTGTCGCTGCCGGCCTCAGCCAGCAAGGCGTCGATCTTTGCCAGCACTTCGCGGGTCTGGCCACCGGCATCCGGGGCGTCGCCCGGCACCTGGCCGGAGAGAAATACCAGGTCGCCGAAGGTCACGGCGCCAGACAGGCGCGGGTTGCTGTGCAGACGTTGAAGGGTCATGACTGAGTCCTCTTGTGAGACGGGAATTCACGCGGCACGGTGATTGAATCCGTGCAGGTCGATGGAAGGTTGGCGCTGGCCAATCAGCTCGCTGAGCAAGCGTCCACTGCCGCACGCGAGGGTGAAGCCCAGTGCGCCGTGGCCGAGGTTGAGCCACAGGTTGCGATACGCCGTGGCCCCCAGCAGCGGCACACCGCTGGGCGTCGCCGGGCGCATGCCGGCCCATTCCACGGCGGCATCGTAGTCGCCGGCATCGGGAAAGGTGTCGCGGGCCTGGCGCTTGATCAGCGCCAGGCGCTTGGGGTCTACGGCGGGGTCGAAGCCGACGATGTCGACCATCGCCGCCACCCGCAATTGCTCGCCGATGCGGGCGTAGACGATCTTGCGGTCATAGTCGGTGATACTCACCTCCGGCGCCCGTTGGCCGGCGCCAATCGGCACGGTCAGGCTGTAGCCCTTGAGCGGGTACAGCGGCAGATGCAGACCAGGGAGATTGAGCAGTGGGCTGCGGTGGCCGGCGGCGATCACCAGTTGATCGACAGTCAGCACCTGTTCGCCCAGTTCGATGGCATTGACGCTGCCATTGGCGTGGCGAATGCCGGTCACCGATTGCCCCATCCGCCACTCACAGCGCCCGGAAGCCGTCAGCCGAGCGGACAGCAGTTGGCAGAAGGCGTGGCAATCGCCGACCTCTTCGTCCGGGGTATAAATCCCGCCCGCAAAAGTGCCCTCGGCCAGTGCCGGTTCAAGCTGCGCGCACTCGGCAGCCGACAACACCTGCTGTTGTTGTGGGTCGGCCAGCTTGTTGCGCGCATGCTCGAAGCTGTCGGGGCTGCGGAAGGTCACCAGCTTGCCGTTGCGTCGCCACTGGAAGCCGGCCAGCCCATCGTCTTCGCGCCAGTGCTTGAGCGTCTCCTGACTCAGCAGCGCCAGGCGCAACAGATGCGCTGCGTTTTCCCGGTTGACCGAGCTGCGGCACGCGGCGAGGAATGAGGCCATCCACCGCCACTGCGCAAGGTCCAGGCGCGGACGCAGCTTCAACGGCGAATCGCCGCGCAGCATCCAGCCAATGGCCTGCAGCGGCACACCGGCGTCGGCCAGCGGTGCAACGTAGCGGTAGGAGAGCTGGCCGCCATTGGCGAAACTGGTCTGGCTGCCCAGCGAGTCCCGGGCTTCGATCACCGTCACATCGAAGCCGTCGCGCACCAGCGCATAGGCCGTTGCCAGTCCAATCACGCCGCCGCCGATGATGCACACACGCTGAGCCATGTCCGTCCTTAATACCGTGGTGAAGACCAGGCCGAGGTTAGAGCCAGGTGACAGGCGGCGAACAATGAATAAAGATGGCCAACCCATAAACAAAGGTTATGGACTCGCCATGCGCCTTCGTCACATCGAGATTTTCCAGGCGATCCGCCAGACCGGGTCGATCAGCGCCGCCGCGCAGTTGCTGCACGTCTCCCAGCCGGCGGTGACCAAGGTGTTGCAGCACGCCGAGCAGCAGTTGGGTTTTCCGCTGTTCCTGCGGGTTCGCGGCAAGCTGCAGGCCACGCCCGAAGCGCTGGAACTGGAACGTGAGGTCGATAAGGTCAGCGAGAGCCTGCAAGGTGTGCGGCGCCTGGCGCAAAGCCTGCGCCGTGAACCGGGCCACAGCCTGCGCGTCGGCGCCACCCCGGCACTGGCCCTGTCGCTGCTGCCGCCGGCCATTCACGAGTGGACCGGGCGCTACCCGGACATTGCCTGCGAATTGTCCAGCGCCCATAGCCGCGAGTTGGTGCAGAACCTGCTGATGCGCGAAGTGGATGTCGCCCTGACGTTGCAGCGACCGGACCATCCGGGGCTCAAGGCCCAGGCCCTGGCTTCTGGTGTGCTGGTGGCGCTGGCGCCCAAGGGTCATTGGCCGGCCGAAGAGATCGGCCAGCCGCTGCCGCTGATGGCGTTGGCGGGTGCGCCGTTGATTGGATTATCGAGCGCCGACCCTTTGGCCGCGCGACTGGACAGTTACCTCGAAGCGGTCGAGCCTCCACCCCGGGTGCGAATCGCCGTACAGACCTATTCACTGGCGCGGGCGATGGTGGAGTCCGGCGCCGGGCTGGCAGTGATCGACCCGTTCACGGCCCTCGGTGCGTCTCCCTCGGCAACGACCATCCGTCCCCTGGCACCGCCGCTGCCCATCACCCTATACGCCGTGACCCGCGCGAGCGAACCGCCGCCCCATACGCTGAACGACCTGTTGCAGATCTTCAGTCGCCGGGCTCAGGAACAACTGGATCGCCTGATCCCAAGCCCCTCTTGAACATGATCACAAAACAACTGTAGGAGCGAGCCTGCTCGCGAAGGCGTCAGTTCAGCCGACATCACCATTGACTGATCCACCGCAATCGCGAGCAGGCTCGCTCCTACAAGGGAAGTCACAGCCTGCCTCAGAGGACATAAAACCAAATCGCCACAAAGTGCAGCAGACTCCCGGCAATCACGAACAAATGCCAGATCCCGTGGGCATGACGCAAACGGTCGTCGAGGGCAAAAAAGATGATGCCCACGGTGTAAAACACACCACCCAGCGCCAACCAGGTAAAACCGGCGGCGCCCAGCGCGGCGAGCAATGGCTTGACCGCCACCAGCACAATCCAGCCCATCACCGCGTAAATCACGATCGACAGAATCCGCGCTTCCGAGCGCGGTTTGATTTCCTGCAGGATGCCGATCAGCGCCAACCCCCAGACGATCCCGAACAGCGTCCAGCCCCAAGGCCCGCGCAGCGTGACCAGGCAGAACGGTGTGTAGCTGCCGGCGATCAACAGGTAGATCGAGAAGTGATCGACCTTCTGCATGATCGCTTTCTTGCGCCCGCGCACGCTGTGGTACACGGTCGAAGCGCTGTACAGCACCAGCAAGGTAAAGGCGTAGATCGCCATGCTGACGATCTTCCACGGACTGCCGTCGAGGCTGGCGACAACGATCAGCCACACCCCGCCGACAAACGCCGCCACCGCCCCGACCAGATGCGTCCAGGCGTTCAGTTTTTCCCCGTGATACATCGGTTGCCTACCCCTCGAAATCGCAAGGCTCAGGCATCAAGCCTAAAAGCGCAATGTTTCAGAAACAACGCCCTCCCCTGTAGGAGCTGAGCTTGCTCGCGATGGCGGTGTGACAGACAACTCAATACTGACAAAAACACCGCCATCGCGAGCAAGCTCAGCTCCTACAAAGGTCCGCGTTTAAAGGGCACAATCGGATCATTCCAAAAAGAGTCCGCCCCATGCTGATCGACGAAGAGTTGACCCTGAAAAAGCTCGAGGTGTTCCTCGCCTTCATGCGCACCGGCAACCTGGCCCGCGCGGCCGCCGAGTTGCAGACCAGCAACGTCAGCGTGCACCGCGCGATCCACTCCCTGGAAAGCGCCCTGCGCTGCCCGCTGTTCAAGCACGAAGGCCGCAACCTGACGCCGCTGGAAAGCGCCTATGTGCTGGAAGAGCGGGCGCAGAAGCTGATTCATGACGTGGTCGAAAGCGTGCGCCTGACTCGCGAAGCCGCGGGGTTTTCCGCCGAGCGCTTCAAGCTGGGTTCCCTGTATTCGCTGACGGTGAAGACCGTGCCGCAACTGATCATGGGCCTGAAAATCCGCCGCAGCGAACTCAACATCGACCTGATTCTCGGCTCTAACTTCGACCTGCTGTACAAGCTCAAGAACATGGAAGTCGATGCGATCCTGGTGTCCCTGGACGACAGCATCAACGACCCGGACCTGGAGCATCTCCCGCTGTTTTCCGACGACATCTTCCTGGCCACCCCGGCCGACTCGAAGTTTGCCCATCGCCGAGAAGTGGATCTGGCGGAAGTACGCGACGAAACCTTCATCACCCTGACCCAGGGCTTCGCCACACATCAGGACGGCAATCGGGTGTTCAGCCAGGCGGGGTTCGAGCCGAAGGTGGCGATGCAGGTCAATGACATCTTCACCCTGCTGAGCATGGTCAGTTCAGGTGTGGGTTATGCGTTGCTGCCAGGAAGGATCGCTGCGGTGTACGAGAACCGGGTGAAGCTGATTCCGTTGCAGGAACAGTACCGGTTGCAGCAGCACATTGGCGTGGTGTTTCTCAAGGCCAAGGAGAGGGATCCGAACTTGCTGGCGTTGCTGGCTGAGTGTCGGATGTATGCCAATCGGCAGGCTTGAAACGTTGTGGCGAGGGAGCTTGCTCCCGCTCGGGTGCGCAGCACCCGCAAAATCAGGCCACCGGATTTAACTGATACACCCCAGTGGTAGATCTTGGGGCTGCTGCGCAGCCCAGCGGGAGCAAGCTCCCTCGCCACAAAAAACAGTTACCGGATCAGCCAACAATCCCGCGAACAATGAAGTACAACACCGAAGGCCCCAGCAAGCACCCAAGCCCGGTATGGAAGGTCGCCGTCAACGCCCCATAAGGCACCAGCCGCCGATCCGTCGCCGCCAGGCCCGCTGTCACCCCGCTAACAGTCCCGGCCAGGCCACCGAACACCATCGCAGACCGTGGGTTATCCAGGCCCATCCAGCGCGCCGCCACCGGTGTGCCGACCATTACCAGAATCGCCTTGATCAGACCCGTGGCAATCGACAGCGCCATCACATCCGAGCTCGCGCCAATCGCCGCGCCGGTCACCGGCCCCACGATGTAAGTCACCGCGCCCGCGCCGATGGTGGTCATGCTGATCGCGTCGCGATAACCGAACGCCCAGGCCATGCATGCCCCGACAATGAACGGCAGCACCGTGCCCAGCAGCAGCGCGATCACGCCGATCAACCCGGCCTTTTTCGCTTCGGTGGCCTGCACTTCGAACGCCGTAGCGACGATGGCGAAGTCCCGCAGCATGGCGCCGCCCATCAAACCGATGCCGGAGAACAGCGTCAGGTCCGCCAGGCCTTTTTGCCCGCCGGTCAGGGTGCCGCCGACCCAGGCCAGCACCAGGCCGATGACGATGGCAATCGCCGAGCCGTGGATTCGCCCGAAAGTCAGGCGTTTCGACAGAATGACCGACACCCACATGATCACGCCGACGAAGGCGAATGCAGTGACCAGACCGTTATGTTCAAGACCTTTCTCGATGAGATCCCACATATCAGCGACCTCCTGCTGGCGCGGCGACCGGGGTTACTGGCTCCGGCTCATCGGGCAAGGGATCGCCCTTGTGGGTCCGGCTGATCAAGGCAATGGTGCAACCGCAGACCACCACCGAACCGATCGCCGCCAGCACCGCCACCGGGCCGCCGTGCAGGGCCGTGACCACGTTCTGCTGGGCCGCCATCGCCACCACCACCGGAATGTACATGGCGCCCCAGAAGCCGACGCCCATCTCGCAATCCTTGGTCATGCCACCGCGCTTGTGCATCCACAGCCGCGCACAGATCAGCAGGATCATCGCGATCCCGACCCCGCCGACGTTGGATTTGACGCCCAGTAACACGCCGAGCATGTCACCCATGATCACCCCTGCCAGCGTACAAATCGCCAACAGCGCCACACCGTAAATAATCATTGTTGTTGTCCTCAAAGTGCATCGTCGAATGTTGTTTTTGTTGTTCGAAGGCCTTAAGTCGGGTGGTCTAGGGTTGGCGGCTACCCTCCTCACGCAACAGCGCCTGCAGGGTATCGAGCCGGGCACCGTCGAAAGCCATCACGGTCCCTTGCTCGAACACCCGGCGCGCCAGCCCGGTCAGCACCGCACCGGGCGGCAGTTCGATGTGTAGACGTACGCCGCGCTCATAAGCGCTTTGTACGGTGCCGCGCCAATCCACCACGCGGCACATGTTGAAAGCCAGGTCGTCGCGCAAGGCTTCAGTGTTGATGATCGGCCGTGCGCGACTGCCACTCAGGTAGCCGATTTTCGGGGTTTGCAGCGTCACGCGGGCGAACGCTTCGGCCAGGGTTTTCGCGGGCGTTTCCAGCAGCGGACAGTGCGACGGCACACTCACTGCCAGACGCTTGGCCAGGCCGGCACCGCGGCTTCGCGCCAGATCCGCCACCGCCTTCATCGCGCCGTCGCTGCCGGCGATCACCACCTGGTTATCGGCGTTAATGTTCGCCAGGTAAACCGGTGAATCCTCGCGGTGAACCTGCGCCAGCAAAGCCTCCACCGTCGCCAGTTCGAGCCCGGTGATCGCGGTCATGCCATAGCCCTGTGGATAAGCCTGCTGCATCAGCTCGCCACGCAGGCTGACCAGATGCAGCGCATCGCTGAAACCCAGGGCGCCGGCCACCACCGCCGCCGGATAAGCGCCGATGGACAACCCGGCGACGTAATCCGCCGGCATCGCCAGCTGCCGCGCAGCCGCCACCCCCGCGATCAACAGGCACAGCTGCACCGCCCGCGTCGATTGCAATGCCTGGGCAGAATCCAGCCGCGAGACGTCTTCACCGAGTACATCGCTGGCCTCGTTCAGGGTTTCACGCGACACACGCTGGAGCATGCCCGGCTGCTGCGCACCCTGCCCCGGAAACACCAACAAGCTGCTCACGCTGCTTGCTCCTGCGGGTTCCATGGATCGAGTACCAGACAGGCTTCACGGGCGTTTTTCAGCAGCACGCGACTCGAAGAACCGGCCCACTCGCGCAAGGCCACGGCACCGAACGGGGTTTGCAATTGCATGTCCACCACGCACGCCGCCCCATCGAGCCGCGCCACCAGCGCCTGTGCCTGGGCACGGGGCATTGGCTGTGGAACACGCAGAATCAGATCCAGGTCGCTGCCTTCGTGGAGCGCTGCAAAACCACTGGCCAATTCAAACCCGGCACTGCCGCTGACACCCCATGTCCAACCGCAATGGTCGAGCATCGGACGCAATTGCTTGAGCGCCCGTACGGCCGGCAAATCCCGGTCGATGTCGACATGACACAGCTGTTCCGGCTGCACCCGGCGCGACACCGAATCGATCGCCATAGACGCTGCGTAACGCTGCTCACGCAAACGCCCACGCACGCCGACTGCCACCTGCCCCGGCGTCGACACGGCACGCCGCACCACCACCGGCTGGCCCTGGCTGATCGACTCGATCACCCAGGCAGGCGCATCCGCCGGCAGCTGCTCCGGGGACATTCCCCAGAGCAGGTCATGGGCCATGAGCGTGCTCACCACTGCTCTCTCAGCAATTGGCGAACATGGCTCGACGCCGCGCGGTTGCTGGCACCCAAGCGGCTGCTCAGGTCACGGCCGCTGCCGGCGACATCGCCTATCGCCTGAATCAGGCACTCGGTCACGCGGCTGACATCAGCGACGGTTGGCGTTTCGATCTGTTCCACCGACAGGGTTTCCCAGAGCAAGCCGAGGCTGGCATAGCTGTCGATGTCATAGGCCATCGGCGGCACGCTGGCGGCCAGGGTTTCCAGTTCCTCGACACTGCGCAGGGTCACCCGCGCCGCCGAGGCCTTGCCCATGGCATGCACCATCACTCCCGGATCGCGCAGGGCGATGAGGCGATTGGCCTGATACCCGTGCGCCAGAAACGCCCCGGACATGGCCTTGCCCACCAGCAACCCGATCACGGCATGCCCGGCCAGACGCGCGCGGGCATAGCTGTCCGCCGCTGCTGCCAGCGCCTGATGAATGCCGAGGGCTTCTTCGCGACGACCGTAAGCCTGGCTCGGCACATCGACGATGGCGATCAGCGCGCGTTTGTGCGGTTTGTCCCGGTCGGCGGTGATCACTTCATCCACCGCCTTGGCCAGGCCCCAGCCTTCGAGCAGACCGACCTCGCCGTTGCGGGCACGGACGAAACGGTTGTCGGGATCGGCCACCACGGCGATAAAGCGCGCAGCCTGATCACCCAACAAGCCATCGGCCACTTTCAGCGAGGCCGGCAAACCAGCAACAGGCTTGGCATCGGCAGCCAGCGCGTTGAACCAGTGCAGGCCGCGAAGGGAATACGAACTCATGAGCGCGCTCCTTGATACAGGTCGCGAACCGTGGCCGGTTCGATTTGCGGTTCGGCATCCAGCTGCGCCAGCCGTTGCAGGTACAGATCGGCCTGGGCGCTGCGTTGCTGCGCCGGCAGACCTAGCTTGAACAACTCGCTGACCTGCTGGCGGATCTGCGCGACGTCGTCCCCGGCATAGCGATCCACCAGTCCCGTGGCGAAGCGTTGCTCGCCACCGGTCAGGCTCCAGATGAAGGGGCGGTCGCGAGAGTCATATTCCTCAAGCCCGGCTTCCTGCTCGATCACCTGCGGACCGTTCAAACCCAGGCGCGCTTCCTGGGTCACCACCAGGTAGCTGCACAACCCGGCGGCAATCGACATGCCGCCGAAGCAGCCGACGCTGCCGGCAATCACGCCCACCACCGGTTGGTACTGGCGCAGCTCGACAATCGCCGCATGGATGTCGGCAATCGCCGCCAACCCAAGGTTGGCTTCTTGCAAACGCACACCACCGGTTTCCAGCAGCAGTACGGCGCGGGTGGCAATGCCGTTGCGGTTATCTTCGGCGGCCAGTTCCAGCGCGCCGGCAATTTTCGCCCCACCGACTTCACCGAGGCTGCCGCCCTGGAAAGCCCCTTCGATGGCGGCGATCGCCACCGGCAAACCGTCGATGCTGCCCTTGGCGATCACCACGCCGTCATCGGCTTGCGGCACCACGCCCTGACGAGACAACCAGGGCGACATGACCCGCTGAAACGGATCGATCAATTCACGAAAGGTGCGGGCATCGAGCAGGGCTTTCGCCCGTTGCCGCGCACCCAGTTCGATGAAGCTGTGCTTGTTGAGCAACGCGGCGCTGTCAGTCATGGCCGATCTCCTCGAAGCCTTGTTCCAGGCGCAGGCGCACGACACCGGGCGTGGCGCCGAAATCGTGGATATCGATGTCCATCGCCGCCGGCACCTGACCGTCGAACATCCGCGCGAACAGGTGCTGCCAGCGCTGTTCGCTGCCATTGACCGAGGTCTGTACGGTGATCGTCAGCTTGCCGGGTTGGCCGGGCTGGATCAGCACTTCCAGGTCGCCCGAGCCGACACAACCCACCAGTGTGCGACCGCGTGGCGGCTGCCCGGCGGGGAATTCAAAAGACAGGGTTTCCATCAAGAAGCTTCCCTTTATGAAAGGCAGTGGATGAGGCTGTCGCCCGACCCGATACGGTCGATGAACAGGCAGGCTGCGAGCAGGTCGGCAGCGCCACCGGGCGAGGCATTCAAGGCGATCAGTTGTTGGTCCAGCTCATGCAGTCGACGACGCCCGGCGAGGCTGGCACTGCCGCCCGCATCAAGTACCGCCTGGGCACCGCGCTGCATGGTGTGCAGGCCTTCTTCCCCGGCGCGGTACAGCACGCAGGTGTCGGCCAGCCGAGTCATGATCGCCAGCAGCGCATCGAGCCGGGCGTTCTGCTCGCCATGGCCGGCGGCGCGGCTGCGTTGCAGTTGCGGCAGCGCGCGTTCGATCACCGCCGGGAAGCCCAGTTGCGCTTCTTCACGGGCGCCGCGCGCACCGTAGCGCTGGGCAACTTGTGCGCCGTGACTGAGCGGGCGCGGCGCATGGCGATCATCAAGCAAGGCCAGGCGTGCGGCGCGCAACGCGATGGAACCGGCAGCGCTGGACTCGGGCTCAAGGGCCACGGCAGCCACCAACAGACCCAGGGCCCAGATCGCGCCACGGTGGGTGTTCACACCGTCGGTGGTGGCGAGCATCGCTTGCTCGCCTTCACGGCCGATCAGGCCAATGGCTTCGCGCAGTGGCAGGCCTATCTCGCCAATCTCGATCGCGGCCTCGGCCATTTCCTTGAACGCCGGCCACAGGGCCAGCGCCGAAGCGTGCATCAGCCCCAGGTGCAAATCGGTATGGGCGCCGCTACCGCGACGGTCCACCAGTGCCGGCTTCGGCGACAGGTCCGCTTCGTCGATCAGCGCGTCCACCGCCAGGTCTGCCAGGCGCTCGGCCAGGGTCAGGGTTTTCGGTTGCAGGTTGAATGCGTGCATTACCAGCTCCTGAATTTGGCGGGCGGGTTGTAGAGGCCACCGGACCACTCCACCAGATCGGCCACGCTTTTCGCGGCGAGCAGCTCGCGGGTGGCGTCGGTGCGGCGGATGCCCAAGTCTTCGGGCAAGGCGATCAGGCCTTCGCGGCGCATGCGCGCGGTGTCTTTGGGGTTATGGCGCAGGCCGATGGCGGTCACCCCGGCCACGGCGGCGATCATCGCCTGGCGCTCTTCCAGCGAACGGGCCTTGTACAGGTAGGCGATGCCTTCTTCGGTCAACAGGTGGGTGACGTCGTCGCCGTAGACCATGATCGGCGCCAGCGGCATCCCGCTTTTCTTCGCCACGTCGATGGCATCGAGGGTCTCGACGAAGGTCGGTTTGCCGCCTTCCTGGAAGGTCTCGACCATTTGCACCACCAGTTTCTTGCCGCGTTCGAGCATCGGCTCGGCGACATCGGTGTGGCGCATGTCGAGCCAGGCCGGCGTGCCGTGGCGACGACCGCGCGGGTCGTGGCCCATGTTCGGCGCCCCGCCGAAACCGGCCAGACGACCACGGGTCACGGTGGAGGAATGGCCGTCGCCATCGACTTGCAGCGTGGCACCGATGAACAGGTCCACCGCGTATTGCCCGGCCAGCTGGCTGAACATCCGGTTGGAACGCAGGGAGCCGTCGCGCCCGGTGAAGAACACGTCGGGCCGGGCGGCGATGTAGTTTTCCATCCCCAGTTCGGTGCCGAAGCAGTGCACGCTTTCGACCCAGCCGCTTTCGATCGCCGGGATCAATGTCGGGTGCGGGTTGAGAGTCCAGTTGCGGCAGATCTTGCCTTTCAGGCCGAGGGATTCGCCGTAGGTGGGCAGGATCAGTTCGATGGCGGCGGTGTTGAAACCGATGCCGTGGTTCAGGGACTGGACGTTGTGTTTCTCGTAGATCCCGCGAATCGCCATCATCGCTATCAACACGTGCACCGGCTTGATGTGCCGTGGGTCGCGGGTGAACAGCGGCTCGATGTAGAACGGCTTGTCCGCCACCACCACGAAATCGACCCAGGACGCGGGGATGTCGACCCGAGGCAGGTCGCTGACGTCATCCACCAACTGGTTGACCTGGACGATGACGATGCCGTCGCTGAAGGCCGCCGGTTCGATCAATGCTGGAGTGTCTTCGGTGCTGGGCCCGGTGTAGATGTTGCCAGCGCGGTCGGCCATGAAACCGGCCGAGAGCACCACGTTGGGAATCAGGTCCACCACCAGCCGCGCATAAAGTTCGATGTATGTGTGGATCGCGCCGATTTCCAGCAGGCCGTCTTCGAGCAACTGGCTGATACGCAGGCTTTGGGTGCCGGCGAAGGAAAAGTCGAGCTTGCGGGCGATGCCGCGTTCGAACAGATCCAGATGCTCGGAGCGCCCGACGCTGGGCATGATCATATGCAGGTCATGCAGCTTGGCCGGATCGGCCTTGACCAGCGAGCGGGAAAGAAAATCCGCCTGCTTCTGGTTGTTGCCTTCGAGCACCACTCGGTCGCCGGGCAGGATCAACGCTTCCAGCGCGGCCACGATGTTCTCGGTGGGCAACACCGCACCATCGGCAAGGCCCTTGACCAACGCCAGACGCCGCTGCTTTTCGCTGCGCCGCCGCGTCCATCGCGAGTCGGGGGATATTGTTGTTGTCATGACCACTCCACGGGTTCGCTGTCGTGGGGGTCACAGTAGGAGGGTTGGGTGCGGGGGATCAATCAAGCGCAGTGGTGGATTGTTACGGTTAGGGTAATAGACCGTTTCTAACATTTTCGGCAACTTGCTTTAAATCTCTTTTCAGATAATCAAATGACCTGATACTTCTAGACAAATCCGGGGCCAGGGCCAAAGACATAAAGCCCTCATTATTCTGTAATGTCGACGACGAATTAACTGCCACCATATCAGGTGTTATTTTTCTCTTTCGAGCTTCCAAATATCCTGCCGACAATTCATTACGATAATAATTTTTATCCATATATTTTTTAAGATTCTGGGGGGCACCAACATACATTCTCCCATCTATTGAATCGTTACTTAGCTGCCCTAAACTTCTCGGTGTCGCCCAATTTTTTTGCTGCCCTTCTACTCGCGAATGGGCGCGAGGATTAAACTTTGCTGCAACTCTCCGCACAGGTTGAACTTCAAGGAATTTTCTAAATGGATCAGGGGGTCCGTAAAGATCCTTAATTAAATCAATCTCCATAGTATCTAACATGAACCAAGGTTTTTTTGCATTAACCACGTCATTCAACTGCTTAAATTTAAAAGAACTAGGCAGTTCACTTACCCAATTGAAGGCTCTCCCGGTTGGATCACTTCGATTAACTGGATCCCCGGAACAGTAGCAATAAGCATTTAACCCACCCTTATCAAACGGACTTAAACGATCCGGACTATTAAAACGCATCAATACCGAGCTAAACGCCCGATGCCCATTGCCTAATAAATAACATCCGGTGACCGTATCCCGCCGCTCACCATTAAACTCCAACAAACTAGTTAAACCACTCTCAGCGGGATGATATCCATATGGACCATAAACAATACGAGGGCGCGGCCGCTGACCGACCGCATGCAATACAGAACGCTGCGTATCGGTAGCCAATAGGTCTGTTTCTACACTACCGCCCATTCGTTGCTGTTGCGCCAATATCTGATCACCCTGCTGCATTATTGTGGTCTGCGTCTGGCCCTGAATTTCCGTGGCCAGCCGGCTTTTACAGTAAAACCGCTGCAGATCATCCTGCCCCGTCCGATTCAAGCCAATCAGACTATCCAGTGCATCGTAGTAATAACGGCAAAGGATGTTTCGGGTGTTTGAAGGCATAGGCTGGGTTCCTGCTGCTCCTTGGTGCAGGCATCCAGATTCAACCGGTTCGCTGAATGTGTCCACTAGCAGAACTGATAGGTAGTCGGCCTTTATCTCAATGTCAGCACTGGCGCCTTTGCGGGCAAGCACAGCCACCGCAATCTTCAATGCCTGAATGTATTGATCAATGAGTCCCAAAAGAGGACCGATCGGTCCCAATTTGGTAATCGTCAATTCAGTATCAGCAACCTTCGTGGCGAGGAACGCTTGAGGTTTTTGTTTAAAAGCTTGTCCGCAGGAGCGGTGTGCGGCTACGCATTCTTGCGTCGCGACCTACAACAATGCCGGAGCCCGCTGACTGGTGGGCTTTTGCGCGGGTCTTTATCGTTTTGGGTGTCGCTGCAAATTCAGCGACCGGGCTTGGAACCCCGGGGTGTAGACGACGCAAAAGCGCCCTTCATAACGTATGCTTGCGCACCTTGAATGTGTGCACTCCGTTATGGCGGCTGTGCGCGGGAGACCTTCTGGTCTGCCGGGTTTTGTCCGTTTACCCCGGGTTCCAACCTGCGTACAGCTGCCACCCCTTCGATTGGAACCCAAGGGAGCAGTTAAAACTCGTTAGACGGAGATTCTCTATGTTCAAAGTCACTCCCAATCCCCCAGAATCCGACACCGATCCCCTCGAAGCCGAGAAACTCAAGGAAGCCGCCGACCGCGCCTTCTCCCACTACTTCCCGCCCTCTCACGAAAAACCGGCCAGGCGCCAAAAATTTCAGCTCTTCGCCGTCTCTCCCAATATCGGCACCGAAGCGCTGCTGGCCAACGCCTCCGAAGACCTGCTGTCGATCAGTGCCATCGCGGCGGATCTGGCGGACGATGTGGAGGGTTCGCGTCGCTCTGTCGCCTTGGCGCTGAGCAGGATGGCCGATGGGGTGCATTTGTTGGTGGAGCGGGCGCTGGATCAGCATGAGGTGTTGGCTGAGGCCAAGGTTTAGCAGACAGGTCTTTGGCGAATTGAAGGCCGTCTTCGCGAGCAGGCTCGCTCCCACATTTGAAATGCATTCCACTGTGGGAGCGAGCCTGCTCGCGAAGGGGCCAATCAGGTCAACCCTGCCTCCACCAACAACTCCTCCAGCGCCATCAAATCCGGCACCTTCGCCACCTGGTCAGCCACCTGCACCGCCGCCTGTTCCAGCGGGCACAACGGCACATCCACATAGCTCAACTGGCTGTCGAGCTTGTACGAACGTGGAATGCCCTGGACCAGCATTGCGATGAATTTCAGTTCAGGCCGGCCACCCAGTGCGTTGAGGATGACGATGCGTGCACGCTCGCCGATGACGATTTTGTTGCCGCAGGCCGATTCGAAGCTGAGCAGGGGAATCTGTCGATTGCGCCAGGTGACCCGGCCGAGGTACCAGGGCGGTGTGTCGAGGTCGAAAGCCGCGGGTTGGTAGTCGATCAGCTCGGCCACCGCGACGTTGGGCAGGATCAGGTTGCGGTCGGCCAGGGGCAGCAGCAGGCCGGTGAGGTTGATGCTGCGCGGGTTGAGGCGCCGCTCATGCATGGGTTTTGCTCCACAGGGCAATGCTTTCGAGCAGTACCGATTCCTGGTACGGCTTGCCGAGGTAGTCGTTGACGCCGATGGCCATGGCCCGGTCGCGGTGTTTCTGCCCGGTACGGGACGTGATCATGATGATGGGCAGGTGCTGCAAGCGCTCATCGTTGCGCACTTGGGTCGCCACTTCGAAACCGTCCATGCGCGGCATCTCGATGTCCAGCAGCATGATGTCCGGCAGGTGCTCTTCGAGCAGCTGCATGGCGTCGACGCCGTCCTTGGCCGTGAGCACGTTCATGCCATGCCGTTCCAGCAGACGGCTGGTGACCTTGCGCACCGTGACCGAATCGTCGACCACCATGACCAGCAGCGGCTTTTGCGGTTCGAATTCGCTTTCGTGGACGGGCGTGCGTTGCGGCACATGGGCCTGCAAGGCGCGGATCGGTGCGAGCAGATCGAGAATCAGCACCACCCGGCCATCGCCCAGAATCGTGGCCCCGGAAACGCCCTGCACGGCGGCGAACTGCGGGCCGAGGCTCTTGACCACGATCTCCCGCGTGCCGGCCATGGCGTCGACCTGTACCGCGATGTGGCGCTCGTTGCATTGCACCAGCAGCACCGGCAGCGGCAGGCTCTGGCCCAGCAGTTTGGGCCGGGGACAGGTTTTCAGCAGCTCGCCCAGATAGCACAGTTCATAGCGCTGACCGGCGTATTCATAGGTCGGCGGATCGAGGCGGAAATGCCCTTCGAGTTCGTTGGGCAGCACGCGAACGATGCCGTCGATGGTGTTCAGCGGAATCGCATACTGATCCTCACCGCATTGCACCATCAGCGCCCGGTTGACCGACACGGTGAACGGCAGGCGGATCCGGAAATGCACGCCCTGCCCCGGCACAGAGTCGATGCTCATGCTGCCGCCCAGTTGCCGCACCTCTTCATGCACCACGTCCATGCCGACGCCGCGTCCGGAGATCTGGGTGATTTTCTCGGCGGTGGAAAACCCCGGTTGCAGGATGAACTGCAACACATCGCGGTCGCTGATTTCACTGCTCTGATCGATCAGACCGCGCTTGACCGCCTTGCGCCGCACGGCATCCAGCGGTACGCCAGCGCCGTCGTCGCGGATGTCGAAAATCATGTCGCCGCCTTCACGCAATAGATCCAGGGTGATCCGCCCCTGCGCCGGCTTGCCCGCCGCGACCCGCACCTCGGCGGATTCCAGGCCGTGGTCCACGGCGTTGCGCAGCATGTGTTCCAGTGGCGCCGCCATGCGTTCGAGCACGTTGCGATCCATCTCGCCTTCGGCGTTGCCGACGATGAACTCCACGTCCTTGCCCAGCTCGCTCGCCACCTGGCGGACGATACGCTTGAGGCGCGGCAGCATTCTCTCGAACGGCACCATGCGCGTGCGCATCAGGCCTTCCTGCAATTCGGTGTTGATGCGGCCCTGTTGCTGCAACAGGTTTTCCGCGTCTTGATTGCGCCGGTCGAGGGTTTCCTTGAGGTCGAGCAAGTCGGAGGCGGACTCAAACAAGGCTCGCGACAGTTGCTGCAACTGTGAGTGACGGTCCATCTCCAGCGGGTCGAATTCCTCATAACCCAGGCGCTCGGCGTCCTGTTGCCGGCTGAGGATCCGGCCCTGGGTTTCGGTGTCGAGGCGGCGCAACTGATCACGCATGCGCTCGATGGTGGTTTCCATCTCGTTCAACGCCACCTGCGCATCGCTGACCTGCTGTTCGATCCGCCCACGGAAGATCGACGTCTCGCCTGCCAGGTTGACCAGGTCGTCGAGCAACTCCGCCGAGACCTTGACCATGTCCGCACCGACATCCGCCGGCTGCAACGGCGCTTCGGTCTTGACCACGACGGGCGACACAGCCGCTGCCGCTGCTGGCGCTTCGGGGACTGAGGGATGACTGAAATTCCTGATCGCATCGAGCAACCGGTCGGCCGGTGGCAACGGTTCCCCGGCGCGCGCCGCGTCGAGCATTTGCGCCAACCGGTCATGGCTGCGTTGCAGCAGCTCGAACAACGCGCCCGTGGGTTTGAGCAGGCCGGTGGACAAGCCTTCGTAGAGAAACTCCAGTTCATGGGCCAGATCGCCGATGGGCGTGATTTCCACCATGCGCGCACCGCCCTTGAGGGTGTGCAGGTCGCGCAGCAGGGTTTCCACTTCCTGGCGGTTCGAGGGTTCGGCCTGCCAGCGCAACAGCGCCGCGCCGGAACTCTCGATGATGTCGAAACCTTCCTCGAGGAAGATCTCCAGCAAATCGCTGTCGTGATGGGGCGCGTCGTCGGGCTCTTGCTCAATCACCTCGGCGGGGCTGCCATGGCCATGGCGGAAGGCGTGGATGGCCTCGATCAGTTCACCGGGGTCGTCCAGCGACTGGTGGCGCTGCAACTGCTCAAGCTGCTGCGCCAAGTGGTCATGGCTGTGTTGCAGCAATTGCGCCAGCGCTTCGCTGTAGTTGTAGCGGCGATCCACCAGGCCTTCGTAGAGACCTTCCAGCTCATGGGCCAGATCGCCGACCGGCTCGACCTCGGCCATCCGCGCGCCGCCCTTGAGGGTGTGCAAGTCCCGTTGCAGGGACGACAGGGGGGCTGCGTTTTGCGGCTCGCTCAACCAGCGATGCAAGGCCTGGCTGGCGCTGTCGAGGATATCCACGGCTTCTTCGAGGAAGATCGAAACGATCTCTTCATCCAGCTCACTATCCCTTGTAGGAGCGAGCTCGCTCGCGATGGACTCACCGGCACCGCGTTCTTCCAATGAAAACGCGTCATCGTTGACGTCCATCGCGAGCAGGCTCGCTCCCACAGGGGGGAGAGTGTTTTCAGCTCCCACAGGGGGGAATGTGGCTTCGAGTTCAGCGGTGGCATCGCCCAGTTCGCGAATGCTCAGGGTCCGGCTGCCGTCACTGCGAATCAGGCCCATGGCCGAGGGATCGAGGCTTTCATTGAGCAAGCCTTGCAAGGCCCGAACCCGGTCCGGACGGGGGCTGACTTCCTGGCCGGCGGCCAGTTCGTCGAGCATGTCGATCAGCGCTTCGTGGGCACTTTGCGCTTCCCGGAAAAACGTTTCGCTGACCGCCAGGCTGCTCTCCTCCACGGCACCGTAGAGATCAAGCAAGGCTTCGCAGAGTTCATCCACCGGATGCAGGTCGGCCAGATGCGCGCCTTCGCCCAGCGTGGTCAATTCGTCCAGCAGCGCACTGAGTTCCTGACGTTCGCCGGGGTGCTGCTGCCAGCGCTGCAGCAGGCTCTCGGCGTCCAGCAGGATGTCCATGCCCTGGGCCAGGAAGTTGTTGATCAATTGCGGATCACGCTTGATCCGCGGGGCGTCGCTGGGCACATCCAGCAGGCTTTGCAGGCGTTCGGCGAGCATCGCCCGGGTCCGTTCGATCAGGTCGCGTGCATGGGGGATCTCGGCCAGCGGATCTTTTTTCAGCTGGCGCAAGCCAAGACGGAACAGGCCTTCGGCCTCCAGCAGCACGTCGACTTCGTCCAGGTCCAGGGGGATCTGGTGAGCCTTGTACTCCCGGACCAGCTGATCCAGCGGCACCGCCAGCTCGACGATCGGCAAGACCCCGGCCATCGAAGCGCTGCCCTTGAGGGTGTGCAGAGCTCGCAGCAAGGCATCACTGGCCTGCAACGGCAGGTGATCGGCGGTCTCGTCGAGGAAGCGATTGAGGCTGCTCAAATGGGTTTCCGCTTCTTTGCGGAAGATCTCCAGCAGCAGCGGATCCAGCGCCGAGACGTCCTGCGTGTCCTCATCGGATAACGGCTCTTCGCTATTGGCCAGCGCATGGGCGCGGGCCGCCAACTGATCGACATCGCTGCGCTGACGCTGGGCATGGGCGGCGTACTCGGCCACCAGTTCCGGCAGCAGGCGCAACACATCGCCGATCAGTTGCTGCACCGTGGCACCCGGTTCGACGCTGCCTTCAAGCACGCGGTTGAGCAGGTTTTCCACCGTCCAGGCGAGTTCGCCGATCACCAGCGCGCGCACCATCCGGCCACTGCCCTTGAGGGTGTGGAAGGCGCGACGCAGTTCGCTCAGGGCCGAGCGATTGTCAGGGTTGATCGACCAGCGAGGCAGGTACTCGCGAAGGATTTCCAGGACTTCGTCGGTTTCCTCGAGGAACACTTCGCGCAGTTCATCGTCCACCGGCTCTTCGTCGGCCGGTGGCGGCAAGAGGCTGCCCGGCGTGTTCCGGGCCGGAGGATTGAGGGCGGATACGGGACTGGCCAATACATCGGCCAGGGACCGGGCGACGGCCGAGGCATCCAGCTCCTGCTGTTGTTGCAAGCTCTGCGCTTCACTGGGGCTGAGCACATCCTCCAGCACCGGCACCTGTTGTTCGCTGGGCTGTTCGTTAGGGAAGAAGCCGAGTGTCGCCAGGCTTTGTTCGGCGATGTCGAGCAACTGCTCGCCCGGCGCTTCCGGGTCATCGTTGAGGCGTTCGAGGTAATACTCGAGGCTGGCGATGACGTCGGCCAGGCTGTCCAGTTCCTGCCAGTCGGGCTGGCCGGGGTCGAGCAGCAGATGTTCGCGAATGAAGTGATTGCAGGTTTCGACCAGGCCCGCCGCGCGGCTCAGGGGAATCATCGCCAGCGCACCGCGCACCTGGGTCAGCAGGGCAGGCAGTGGCTGCAAATGCTGACGGTCCCAGTCGGCGTCGATGTAGTCGACGATCATGTCCTTGGCCTGCTGCAGGCAGATGCGGGCTTCCTTGATCACGATCTGATGAATCTGCGTCAGGTCGGTGGTCGGCAGGCGGCCTTCCTCCTGGCTCTCGGGCTCCACGGTACCGACCATGCCGGCCAGGGTCGCTTCGACGTAGAGCAAGGCCCCGGCGACGTCCATCAGGGTCGCGTCATCGGGGGTGCGCTGGCCCTGGGCAAGGCTCAGCACCACCGCCAACTGGTCGATGATGACCTTGCGCGGCTGGCCGAAACCCAGCACCGCCAGGGTGTCGGCGATTTGCCGCAAAGGCGCGAGCAGGCTGTCGAGATCCGAGGCATGCTGCCGGTCGCTGCGCACGAACAGGTCCAGGCGCTCCTTGACCCGCACCAACTCTTCGCACAATGCAGCGAGCACCGAACGCATGGCATCGCGGTCGGGGCCGGCGAGCCGTGCGCGTTCTTCATCGACCATTGCGCTGTCGGGCAGCGCGTCATCCAGTCCGTAGCGATCTTTCATGATCAGTATCTGCCCGGTGGGGTGTTCGACCTTGGCTATGTAGAACAGCAAACTTTTGAGCAGCTCCGGCGGCGCCGGTTGATTGATGGCGGGCATGCCCTGTTCGAGCAGGCGCTTGAGTTCCTTGTCGGCGTCCTTGAACAGGCTGCGCAAGGCCGGACTGTTGGCGATCGCGCCGCCGCGCATGCCTTCGACCAGCGCCGAAGCGACCTGCCACAGCGGGCTCAGGGGCGCATTGCCGCACAGGCTTTCGAGGCGGGAGAACACCTTGGCCAGAAGACCGAGGTGAGTGTCGTCATCCTGCTCGCGGAGCAGGCCGACCAGGGCCATTTGCAGCATCTGTCGCAACTTGCGCAGCACGTTGGGCAGATCAGCCGGCTCCAGCAACGCCAGGGTCTCGGCGTCCAGTGGCGGCAAGTCCGGCAGTTGCGGGCTGAACAGGCTGGTTTCCGACAACAGGCTTTCGCCACGGGCGCTGCGCAGGTCGTTGATCAATGGCAGCACCACCAGCGGCAAGTCACGGCGCGCGCCCTGCACCCGGTCGAGGTAGATCGGCAGTTGCCCCAGGGCTTGCAGCATCAGGTGCAGCGCTTCGTCACGATGGCTGACGCGGTCGTTCTGCAGGGCGACGATCAGGTGTTCCATCTCTTCGGCGAGCAGGGCCGCGCCGTAGAATTCGACCATCTGCAAACTGCCGTGAACCTGATGGATGCACGCCAGGCAATCGCTCAGGGCGTGCGTCGCCTGCGGGTCATCAAGCTGGATTTCGATCGCGTGATGAGCCTGCTTCAGCGTTTCGGCAATCTCGCCCTTGACCCATTCGAGGGCCACATAGTCGTGCCGATCACCCATAACCACTCCACTTTTCGCTTCAGTCACGTTGCATCATTCAAATGGCATGCGCCCGCAGGCGTTCAAGCATTGTCCGTCACCGGCGCCTTGGTCGCCGGCAAGGTGAAACCGGACACCGAACGCCGCAGCTGGCTGGCCATTTTCGCCAGGTTGCCGATGCTCTCGGCGGTGGCGGTGGAGCCGGACGAGGTTTGCGAGGTGATCTGCTGGATCACGTTCATCGTCAGGGAAATCTGGCCGGCAGACGACGTCTGTTGTTGTGCAGCGTTGGAAATGCTCTGGATCAGCGCCGCGAGGGTCTTGGATACGCCTTCGATTTCCTCCAGGGCCACACCGGCATCCTGCGCCAGACGCGCGCCGCGCACCACTTCAGTGGTGGTCTGCTCCATGGAAATCACCGCTTCGTTGGTGTCGGTCTGAATTGCCCGCACCAGCGTCTCGATCTGCCGCGTCGCCGCCGAAGAACGCTCCGCCAGCCGCTGTACTTCGTCGGCAACCACCGCAAAACCGCGCCCGGCATCGCCCGCCATGGAGGCCTGGATCGCCGCGTTGAGAGCGAGGATGTTGGTCTGATCGGCAATGTCATCGATCAGGCTGACAATGTCGCCGATTTCCTGGGAAGACTCGCCCAGGCGCTTGATCCGCTTGGCGGTGTCCTGGATCTGCTCGCGGATGTTGTCCATGCCGTGGATGGTGTTATGCACCACCTCATTACCCTTGTTGGCGATTTCCACCGAGCGCTCGGCTACCGCCGAGGACTCCGCCGCGTTGGCCGACACCTGGTCGATGGATTCGGCCATGTCGTTGATCGCTGTCGAGGCTTCGGAAATCTGCTGGGCCTGATGCTCCGAGGCCTGCGCCAGGTGCATGGCGGTGGCCTGGGTTTCCTGCACGGCGGCGGCGACCTGGCCGGCGGTCAGGTTGATGGTCGCCACGAGGTCGCGCAACTGGTCCACGGAATAGTTGATCGAGTCGGCAATGGTGCCGGTGAAGTCTTCGGTCACCGAGGCGGTGACGGTCAGGTCGCCGTCGGCCAGATCCTCGATTTCATCGAGCAGCCGCATGATCGCGTTCTGGTTGCGTTCGTTTTTCTCGGCGGTTTCACGCAGCTGGCGATTGGTTTCGCGGACCATGACCATGCCGATGAGGATGATCGACGCCAGCGCCGCCAGGCCCAGCACATACCCGCCGATGGTGTCGGTATCGCGCCCGCCGGCGAGGTTTTCGAAACCGCTGGCCAGGTGCGACGCCTCGTCGAGCAGGGTTTGCGACAGGCTGAAGATGTTGGTGGCCGACTCGCGAACCTTGAACAGCTCGGGCGAGGTTTCAAGGATTTCATCCACTGAACCGGAGACGAATTCGAACAGTTCGGAAATCTCCATCAGGCGTGCCCGGGCATCGCGGTCTTCGACCTGACTGACCCGCAGTGCCACATTGCCGGACAGCATGCCATTGAGTACCTGGCCGAAACGCGCCGCATCGCGACCGAAGGCGTCGGCGGCCTGCTGCGAGTTTTCATCGCCGGACAACACGGTATTCACCGCCCCCAGAATGCGCTCGGCCAGCAGCGATTGACGCTGGGCCATGGCCACCTGGGCAGCGGGAGCGCCACGTTGCAGGAGGATTTCCACCACTTTTTCGTATTCGACCTGCAACTGCGGCACGGTCTCGGCCAGAGTCGCGGCGACCTGATGCAGCGACAGCACGGTCTGCTCGCTGCTCAGGATGGCGTCGGTGTTTTTCAGCAGGCGTTCCCAGTCCAGTTGCACCGCGCGCATTTCCGGGCGCACGGCTGCCGGTGCCGGAGGCAGGCCGGTGGAGGGGTCGCCTTTTTTCAGATAGCTCCAGCGCTGGGCAAAATCGTTGCGCGCATCGCTGAGCAATTTGAACGCCGCGGCCTTGCCGGCGGCGGCTTCGGTGGCGTTCTTGGCAATGCGCTGGGACAGCACGCGCAGTTCGCCGGCGTGGCCGATGTACTGTTTGTCGTACGTGGCCTGGGTGTTGAGGTACGCGAAGTTGGCGAACAGCAACATGATGAAAATGATCAGCGCGATGAACAGCGCGATGATCTGCGAACGACTGCGCGACCCTTCCATTGGCTTGCCTGTTTTAGCTTTTATCATCGGTCTTCGCCTGTTAACCACACCTTCCAAGACTGCTGAAGAACCTGTGGGAGCGAGCTTGCTCGCGATAGCGGTGTATCAGCCGACAAAGATGTCGAGTGTGCCGACCTCATCGCGAGCAAGCTCGCTCCCACAGGGTTTGCCAATATCCCGACTACACCGCGATGTTCATGAACCCTTGTGACTGCGCCAGTGCAAACGGGCTGAACACCTGCCAACTCTGCTCGCGCTCGAACCGCCCCTGAATGAACGGTGCAATCGGGCCATCCAGCGTGTCGACCGGCTCCAGGCTGTCCCGGGCGAAATGCTGGAGGCCGAACACTTCATCGACCATCAGCCCGGCAAACACTTCCTGATGCTCCACCACCAACACCCGCCGTTGCCTGCGCGCGGTCGACAGTTCGTGCCCCAGGAAGCTTCCCAAATCCATGATCGGCAGCAAGCGCCCACGCAGGTTGGCCACGCCCTTGACCCAGGATTTCACCCCCGGCACCTGGGTAAAGCGTGGCTCATGCAGCACTTCACTGACTTCGCTCATGGGCGCGACGTACCAGTGATCGCCCAAGCGAAAACCGATGCCGCTCCAGTGATCCTGCCGGGTCGGCTGCGACGGCAAGTCGGCCGCCAGCAGTCGACAGCGCTGGTCGATCTGCAGCAGCAACTCGAAAGCCGTCAGCGATTCGGTCATGACCGGACGATCAACCGTTCAGTACGTTGTTCAGGGTTTTGAGCAGGGTTTCTTCGTCGACCGGCTTGGTCAGGTAATCCTTCGCGCCCTGGCGTGTGCCCCAGACCTTGTCGGTTTCCTGATCCTTGGTGGTGATGATGATGACCGGGATGTGCCCGGTTTCGGGGTCCTTGGTCAGCTGGCGGGTCGCCTGGAACCCGTTGAGGCCGGGCATCACGATGTCCATCAACACCGCGTCGGGCTTTTCCAGGCGGGCCAGGGCCACGCCGTCCGCGCCGTTTTCGGCTTTCAATACTTCATGACCGTGCTTTTCCAGCATGCCGGTCAGTTTGTACATTTCGGTCGGCGAGTCATCGACGATCAGGATACGTGCCATGGTCTTCCCCATTCTTGTCGACGCAGGGCCCGTTGGCCGAGCGTCACTGTAGGTGTCTTACTGCGGCAAAACGGCGGCGAAGCCCGGAACATGGGCCTGGATCGCGTTCAGCAGTTCTTCCTTGCTGAAAGGCTTGGTCAAAAATTGATCGGAACCGACGATGCGTCCCTTGGCCTTGTCGAACAGCCCGTCCTTGGAGGACAGCATTATCACTGGCGTGGACTTGAATGCACTGTTGTTCTTGATCAGGGCGCAGGTTTGATAGCCATCCAGGCGCGGCATCATGATGTCAACGAAGATGATGCCGGGATGGTTGTCGGCAATCTTGGCCAAGGCATCGAAACCGTCGATGGCCGTGATGACCTCACAACCCACGTTCTTGAGCAGCGTTTCGGCGGTGCGGCGAATCGTCTTCGAATCGTCGATCACCATAACCTTCAAGGCGCTGGGGTGCTGTTCCATAAATGCTCTGCCGTCGCCTTTGCGAATCTATTTGTCCATTTCCGGTAACCGGAAGGCTCGAAGCCCTTGATACTCAAGGGCCAGTACCGCTTGGCAGCCTTTTTAGCACAGTCTCCAATACCAATCTATCGGCCGGCCGGTGCAGTGGTTTTTCCTTGACCGCAAACACACTCGGCGCCACTCTGACGCCACTTTTATAGCCTGATCCTTGTAGGAGCGAGCTTGCTCGCGATGGTCGCCTACGATGACGCGTGCTGGCTGGATAAGCGCGGTGTCCTGAAGTCCATCGCGAGCAAGCTCGCTCCTACAGG
Source organism: Pseudomonas putida (assembly GCF_050989985.1). Taxonomy (GTDB): domain Bacteria; phylum Pseudomonadota; class Gammaproteobacteria; order Pseudomonadales; family Pseudomonadaceae; genus Aquipseudomonas; species Aquipseudomonas putida_AI. The sequence goes on along the minus strand of NZ_CP158815.1, from coordinate 331,019 downwards.
AGTCGACTTGGCCCCCAACTTTCGAGGAAAACCCCATGAGCGTTCGCGTCGGGATTGTCATGGACCCTATCGCCAGCATCTCCTATAAAAAGGATAGCTCGCTGGCCATGCTGCTGGCCGCGCAGAAGCGCGGCTGGGAACTGTTCTACATGGAACAGCGCGACCTCTACCAGGCCGAAGGCCAGGCTCGAGCGCGCATGCGTCCGCTCAAGGTATTCGCCAACCCGGAAAAATGGTTCGAACTGGAAGCCGAGCAAGATGCCCTGCTCAGCGACCTGGACGTGATCCTGATGCGCAAGGATCCGCCGTTCGACATGGAGTTCGTTTACTCCACCTATTTGCTCGAACAGGCCGAAAGCGCCGGCGTGCTGGTGGTCAACAAGCCGCAGAGCCTGCGTGACTGCAACGAAAAGCTGTTCGCCACGCTGTTCCCGCAGTGCACGCCGCCGACGGTGGTCAGCCGCCGCGCCGACGTGCTGCGTGAATTCGCCGCCAAACACGGCGACGTGATCCTCAAGCCACTGGACGGCATGGGTGGCACGTCGATCTTCCGTCACCGTGCAGGCGACCCGAACCTGTCGGTGATTCTGGAAACCCTGACCGTCCTCGGCGCCCAGCAGATCATGGGCCAGGCCTACCTGCCGGCCATCAAGGACGGCGACAAGCGCATCCTGATGATCGACGGCGAGCCTGTGGATTACTGCCTGGCGCGCATTCCGGCCGCTGGCGAAACCCGTGGCAACCTCGCCGCCGGTGGCCGTGGCGAAGCCCGCCCGCTGACCGAGAAGGATCGCTGGATCGCCGCACAAGTCGGCCCGACCCTGCGCGAGAAAGGCCTGCTGTTCGTGGGCCTGGACGTGATTGGCGAGCACCTGACCGAAATCAACGTCACCAGCCCGACCTGCATCCGCGAGATCGACAACGCCTTCGGTACCGACATCGGCGGCATGCTCATGGACGCGATCGACAAGAAGCTGCAAGCCAGAAAGGCGTGACAAACAGTTTGTCGCTTACCCGTTGAAGCTTGAAGCTTAAAACCAACATTGCGTTATCATGCCCGGCCTGTGAAAAACGCGATGTTGGTTTTTTTGCCATGACCCTCCCTTCCGATCTGCCTGCCGAACTCGCCCATCGTGGCGTGCGCCCGGCCGATCGCCTCGGTTTTACCCTGTTTCTGGCAGCACTGGTGCACCTGGCGCTGCTGCTGGGCGTCGGCTTCACGGTGGTCGAGCCCAAGCAGATCAGCAGAACCCTGGAAATCACCCTCGCCACCTTCAAAAGCGAAAAGAAGCCGGAGAAAGCCGACTTCCTCGCCCAGGAGAATCAGCAGGGCAGCGGCACCCTGGATAAGAAGGCCATCCCCAAGACCACCGAGGTCGCGCCTTTCCAGGACAACAAGGTACAGAAAGTCACGCCACCGCCTGCGGCCAAGCCCGAAGTGCAGGAGACCGCGCCCAAGGCTGCCGTGACCACCGTCGCGCCGAAGCCGAAAAAGGCCGCCACCAAGACCGAAGAGCCCAAGCCCGCCACCAAGCCTGAAGTGGCCGCGCCGACCTTCGACAGCGAGCAATTGTCCAGCGACATCGCCAGCCTGGAAGCGGAGCTGGCCAACGAACAGCAGCTCTACGCCAAGCGCCCGCGCATTCACCGCCTGAGCGCCGCCTCGACCATGCGCGACAAGGGCGCCTGGTATAAGGACGAATGGCGCAAGAAGGTCGAACGCATCGGCAACCTCAATTACCCCGACGAAGCCCGGCGCAAGCAGATCTACGGCAACTTGCGCCTGATGGTCTCGATCAACCGCGATGGCTCGCTGTATGAAGTGCTGGTGCTGGAGTCCTCCGGACAGCCGCTGCTGGACCAGGCCGCCCAGCGCATCGTGCGCCTGGCCGCGCCGTTCGCGCCGTTTACGGGCGATCTGTCGGACATCGATCGCCTGGAAATCATCCGTACCTGGAAGTTTGCCCGCGGGGACAGACTTTCCAGCAACTGAAGCCCTGAGAATTTCCCTTGTGGGAGCGAGCCTGCTCGCGATGGAGTGTCAGTCGACACAACTGCAGCTGATACACCATCGCGAGCAGGCTCGCTCCTACAGTGATCCGCGTCGTTATCAGGGAATTCCTGTGCATCCCCAGCTTGTCAGTTCGCCCCTCGAACGCCACACTAGCGGTCATGAAAAACGTCAGCCCCAGCTACCTCAAGCATCACTTCCTGATCGCCATGCCTCACATGGTCGACCCGAACTTTGCGCACACCTTGACCTACATCGTCGAGCACACGGCCAATGGCGCCATGGGGCTGGTGGTCAACCGTCCGCAGGACCTGAACCTGGCCGATATCCTTGAGCAGCTGCGGCCCGATGTCGAACCGCCAGCGCTCACTCAGCATGTACCGATTTTCATCGGCGGCCCTGTCCAGACCGATCGCGGTTTTGTCCTGCATCCTTCGGGGCAAAGCTACCAGGCCACCGTTGATCTGGAAGATCAGCTGTCCCTGTCGACCTCCCAGGACGTGCTGTTCGCCATTGCCGATGGCGTCGGCCCGTCGAAAAGCGTGATCGCCCTCGGCTACGCCGGTTGGGAAGCCGGGCAGCTGGAAGCCGAACTGGCCCAGAACGCCTGGCTGACCTGCCCGTTCGACGCCGACATCCTGTTCAACACCAGCAGCGAGCTGCGCCTGGAAGCGGCGGCCAAACACCTTGGCGTCAACCTCAGCCTGCTCACCAGCCAGGCGGGGCACGCCTGATGGCCCTGCGGCTGATCCTGGGTTTTGACTACGGCACCAAATCCATCGGCGTGGCAGTCGGTCAGGTCGTTACCGGCCAGGCCCGCGAACTGTGCACCCTGAAAGCGCAGAACGGCATTCCCGACTGGGACAAGGTCGATGCGTTGATAAAGGAATGGAAGCCCGACGCCGTGGTGGTCGGCCTGCCACTGAACATGGACGGCACGCCCAGCGACATGTGCGCCCGCGCGGAAAAGTTCGCGCGCCGTCTCAATGGCCGCTTCAACCTGCCCTTCTATACCCACGATGAACGCCTGACCACGTTCGAAGCCAAGGGCGAGCGTCTGGCCCGTGGTGGACAGAAAGGCAGCTACCGTGACAACCCGGTCGATGCCATCGCCGCCGCCCTGCTGCTGCAAGGCTGGCTCGACGAAAACGGCGCCCTGTTCGAAACCTGATGCACTTAACCCGGAAGAGCCGCCTAGCGGCTCTTTTAGTGATAACCCGAGCCACTCAGGCATCACCGGCTTCGGGCCCAAGAAGGAGCAACCATGAGCCTGCCCAATCCCGCCGAACTGATCAGCCAGATGGCGATCCGGCTTGACGCCTACCTGGCCAAACGTGGCATCAGCGAACCACGGTATATCGGTATTCGTACCGGCGGCGTCTGGGTCGCCCAGGCCCTGCTCAAGGAGATGGGCAGCGACTCGCCCCTCGGCACGCTCGACGTCTCCTTTTACCGCGACGACTTCAGCCAGAACGGCCTGCACCCGCAAGTGCGCCCCTCGGCCCTGCCGTTCGAAATCGAAGGCCAGCACCTGGTGCTGATCGATGACGTGTTGATGAGTGGCCGGACCATCCGCGCCGCCATGAACGAACTCTTCGACTACGGTCGCCCGGCCAGCGTGACGCTGGTGTGCCTGCTCGACCTGGACGCCGGCGAGCTGCCGATCCGCCCGAACGTGCTGGGTGCGACCCTGTCCCTGGCCGCCAACGAACGGGTGAAGCTGTCCGGCCCTGAGCTTGAGCTCGAAGTACAAGACCTCGCCCTTTAATTCGCCCTATTGAGAGTCCCATTGCGATGACGCCTCCAGAAACCAAGCGCCCGCTGCAGCTCAATGACCAGGGCCAGCTGCGCCATTTCCTCTCGCTCGACGGTTTGCGCCGCGAGTTGCTGACGGAAATCCTCGACACCGCCGACTCCTTCCTCGAAGTCGGTGCCCGGGCGGTCAAGAAGGTCCCGCTGCTGCGCGGCAAGACCGTGTGCAACGTGTTCTTCGAGAACTCCACCCGCACCCGCACCACCTTCGAACTGGCGGCCCAGCGCCTGTCGGCGGACGTGATCACCCTGAACGTGTCGACATCGTCGGCGAGCAAGGGGGAAACCCTGCTCGATACGCTGCGCAACCTGGAAGCCATGGCCGCCGACATGTTCGTCGTGCGCCACGGTGATTCCGGCGCCGCCCACTTCATCGCCGAACACGTGTGCCCGCAAGTGGCGATCATCAACGGCGGCGACGGCCGTCACGCGCACCCGACCCAGGGCATGCTCGACATGCTGACCATCCGCCGGCACAAGGGCGGTTTCGAGAATCTGTCGGTGGCCATCGTCGGCGACATCCTGCACTCGCGGGTCGCGCGCTCGAACATGCTGGCCCTCAAAACCCTGGGTTGCCCGGACATCCGCGTCATCGCCCCGAAAACCCTGCTGCCGATCGGCATCGAGCAATACGGCGTGAAGGTCTACACCGACATGACCGAAGGCCTGAAAGACGTCGACGTGGTGATCATGCTGCGCCTGCAGCGTGAGCGCATGACCGGCGGCCTGCTGCCGAGCGAAGGCGAGTTCTACCGCCTGTTCGGTCTGACCACCGCTCGCCTGGCCGGCGCCAAGCCCGATGCCATCGTCATGCACCCCGGGCCGATCAACCGCGGCGTGGAGATCGAGTCGGCGGTGGCCGACGGCCCGCACTCGGTAATCCTCAACCAGGTGACCTACGGCATCGCGATTCGCATGGCGGTGCTATCCATGGCCATGAGCGGGCAGACTGCGCAGCGCCAATTCGAGCAGGAGAACGTGCAGTGAAGCTCAGTATTCTTGGCGCCCGCGTTATCGATCCGGCCAGCGGCCTGGACCAGAACACCGATATCCACATCGAAGCCTGCAAGATCGTCGCCATTGGCGCCGCGCCAGCCGGTTTTGTCGCTGTCGACACCATTGACGCCAAAGGCCTGGTGGCCGCGCCTGGCCTGGTTGACCTCAATGTCGCCCTGCGCGAGCCGGGTTACAGCCGCAAAGGTTCGATCGTCAGCGAAACCCGTGCCGCCGCGGCCGGTGGCGTGACCAGCCTGTGCTGCCCGCCAAAGACCAAACCGGTGCTGGACACCTCGGCCGTGGCCGAACTGATCCTCGACCGCGCCCGCGAGGCCGGCAACACCAAGGTGTTCCCGATCGGCGCCTTGAGCAAAGGCCTGGACGGCGAACAGCTGGCCGAACTGGTCGCCCTGCGCGATGCCGGCTGCGTGGCCTTCGGCAACGGCCTGGAGAGCTTCCGCAATACCCGGACCCTGTGCCGGGCGCTGGAATACGCGGCGACCTTCGACCTGACGGTGATTTTCAACTCCCAGGATCACGACCTCGCCGATGGCGGCCTGGCCCACGAAGGCCCGACCGCCAGCTTCCTCGGCTTGCCGGGCATTCCGGAAACCGCCGAAACCGTGGCCCTGGCCCGGGATCTGCTGCTGGTTGAGCAGACTGGCGTGCGCGCGCACTTCAGCCAGCTCACCAGTGCTCGCGGCGTGGCCCTGATCGCCCAGGCCCAGGCCCGTGGCTTGAAGGTCACGGCGGATGTCGCGCTGTATCAGCTGATCCTGACCGATGAAGCTCTGATCGACTTCAGCAGCCTCTATCACGTCCAGCCGCCACTGCGCACTCGCGCCGACCGTGACGGCCTGCGCGAAGCGGTCAAATCCGGAGTGGTCTCGGCCATTTCCAGCCATCACCAACCCCACGAGCGGGACGCCAAGCTGGCACCGTTCGGCGCCACTGAACCGGGCATCAGCAGCGTTGAATTACTGCTGCCGCTGGCGATGACCCTGGTAGAGGATGGATTGCTGGATCTGCCGACGCTGCTGGCACGCCTCAGCGCCGGCCCTGCCCAGGCATTGCGCCTGCCGGTGGGCAACCTGGCCGTGGGTGGTGCGGCGGACATCGTGCTGTTCGACCCGACGGCCTCGACCGTGGCCGGTGAGACGTGGCTGTCCAAGGGCGAGAACTGCCCGTTCATTGGTCACAGCCTGCCGGGCGTGGTGCGTTACACCCTGGTGGATGGGCGGATCAGCCACCAGGCGTAAGACTCCGTGGCGAGGGAGCTTGCTCCCGCTGGACTGCGCAGCAGGCCCATCTATTGGGGCCGCTTCGCGACCCAGCGGGAGCAAGCTCCCTCGCCACATTAATCAGCGTCGCTGGGCGTTACGTAGCGAAACCTGGTCATTCAGCGTCCAGAAGTCATACAGCACCCCCACGACGAACAACCCGCCCGTCAACAGGTAGATCAAGCCGCTGATCCACTTGCCCTGATACATCCGGTGCACGCCGAAAACCCCGAGAAACGTCAGCAGAATCCACGCCACGTTGTATTCGATAGGGCCGGCGGTGAACCGAAGGTCTGCCTCACGGTCCATTGCCGGGATCAGGAAGACGTCGATCAGCCAGCCAATCCCCAGCAAGCCGAAGGTGAAGAACCAGATCGTCCCGGTCACCGGCTTGCCGTAATAGAAGCGGTGAGCCCCGGTAAACCCGAAAATCCACAGCAGATAACCGATCACTTTGCTGTGAGTGTCTTGCTGCGCAGCGGATTGCTGATAGGGGTTCATGAATGACCTCAATTCATACGATAGATAAATATTCTTTAAATCTTTGTGACTTTTTTACGAGTAGCCGACAGATGGCAAGTGCTACCTTGCCCCCCGTCAAACCCTTGTAGCACCTGACTCCTGTCCGACAATTGCGTCCATTTGCCGCATTTTGGGCTCCTTTAGACCCAAGTGGAATCGACCAACGGCCTCGAGATGCCAAAAAAAGCTGTTATAAAGTTTCGCGCTAACCCATACGAGCCTTGCCTAATGCGTCCATTTTTCAAGACATGGCTAACCATTTGCCTATTATTGCCACTGGCCGCCCACGCCACCAATCGTGAGCAACGTCTTCCGAACGTTAATGGTTACACCCCAAAATCCCATGCTTCTGCCCCTTCGAGCAAAAGCAAGAAATCGACCAAACAAGCTCCAGAGTTGGTCAGCAACAAAAGCGGCCTGGTTCCGCCCATGGCGAGCAAGGAAAGCAGCAACGTGTTGAGCCGCGCCGTGAACGTCCTCGGTACACCGTACCGCTGGGGCGGCAGCAGCCCGAGCAAAGGTTTCGATTGCAGCGGCCTGGTGAAATACGCGTTCAACGACGCCACCTTTGACCTGCCACGTACTTCCAATGCCATGGCCAGCGGTCACGGCGAGAAAGTCGATCGCGAAGACCTGAAGCCGGGCGACCTGATTTTCTTCAACATCAAGAGCCGCCGAGTCAATCACGTTGCCATCTACCTGGGCAACGACCGCTTCATCCACGCGCCTCGCCGTGGCAAGTCGGTCAGCATCGATACCTTGAAGAAACCGTACTGGGAAAACCACTACGTGGTTGCCAAGCGGGTTCTGCCAAAAGAACAGAACGCGATGCGGGTTGTTCAGCGCTGATCGCAACACCTTCATCGACATGATGACCCCATCGCGAGCAGGCTCGCTCCCACAGGATTGATGTGATCCATGTGGGAGCGAGCCTGCTCGCGATGAGGCCCTTGAAAGCACCGCAACCCTTCCTCAAAAGTTATCCGGCGACCGCGCCTTCTCCCTTGCCTGCTCGCGACTGACCAATCCCCGGGTCACCAGGTCTTTCAGGCTCATATCCAGCGTCTGCATCCCCAGCGACCCACCCGACTGAATCGATGAATACATCTGCGCCACCTTGTCCTCACGGATCAGGTTACGGATCGCCGATGTGCCGAGCATGATCTCGTGGGCGGCAATGCGCCCGCCGCCGATTTTCTTCACCAGCGTCTGCGATACCACCGCCAACAGTGATTCGGAGAGCATCGAGCGCACCATGGACTTTTCGTCCCCCGGAAACACGTCGACGATGCGGTCGATGGTTTTCGCCGCCGACGTCGTGTGCAACGTGCCGAATACCAGGTGACCGGTTTCGGCGGCAGTCAGCGCCAGGCGAATGGTTTCCAGGTCGCGCATCTCGCCTACCAGAATCACGTCCGGGTCTTCACGCAGGGCCGAACGCAGGGCTGTGGCAAAGCTGCGGGTATCACGATGGACTTCACGCTGATTGATCAGGCATTTGCGCGATTCGTGGACGAACTCGATCGGATCTTCGATGGTGAGGATATGGTGATGGCGGTGGTTGTTCAGGTAGTCGATCATCGCCGCCAGGGTGGTGGACTTGCCGGAGCCGGTCGGGCCGGTCACCAGTACCAGGCCGCGGGGAGCGTCGGTCATTTTCCGGAACACGTCGCCCATGCCCAGCTCGTCCATGCTCAGGATTTTCGACGGGATCGTACGGAACACCGCACCGGCGCCACGGCTCTGGTTGAACGCGTTGACCCGAAATCGCGCCACGCCGGGCACATCGAAGGAGAAGTCGGTTTCCAGATGCTTTTCGAAGTCCACACGCTGGGTGTCGTTCATGATGTCGTAGATCAGCGCCTGGACTTCCTTGTGGTCCAGCGCCGGCAGGTTGATGCGGCGCACATCGCCATCGACGCGGATCATCGGCGGCAGGCCGGCGGACAGATGCAGGTCGGAAGCTCCTTGTTTGGCGCTGAACGCCAGTAGCTCAGTGATATCCATAGCACCTCTCAATTCCAGTAGAATGCCGCCAACCTCAGACCCGCTGGCGCCTCTTAAATGTCCACCATAGCAGACAACATTCAACTGGTTAGTTCGCGCATCCGGGCTGCTGCCCTCGCCGCCAACCGTGATGAACATAGCGTCCAACTGCTGGCCGTGAGCAAGACCAAACCCTCGCTAGACCTGCGCGAAGCCTATGCCGCCGGCCTGCGCGACTTTGGTGAAAACTATCTGCAAGAGGCCCTGAGCAAGCAGCTGGAATTGGCCGACCTGCCCTTGATCTGGCACTTCATCGGCCCCATTCAGTCGAACAAGACTCGCGCTATCGCCGAGCACTTCGCCTGGGTGCATTCCGTGGATCGTCTGAAAATCGCACAACGCCTGTCCGAGCAACGCCCTGCCGATCTGCCGCCCTTGAACATCTGCATCCAGGTCAACGTCAGCGGTGAAGCCAGCAAGTCCGGCTGCACCCCGGCCGACCTGCCGGCCCTGGCCAATGCCATCAGCGCCCTTCCGCGACTGAAGTTGCGCGGTTTGATGGCCATTCCCGAGCCGACGGAAGATCGCGCCTCACAGGACGCGGCTTTCGCGGCCGTGCAAAGCCTGCAAGCCAGCCTGAATTTGCCACTCGACACACTTTCCATGGGCATGAGCCACGACCTTGAGTCGGCCATCGCCCAGGGCGCCACCTGGGTCCGTATCGGTACCGCCCTGTTTGGCGCCCGCGACTACGGCCAGCCTTGATACTTTCTTTATAAGGACCTGACATGAGCAAGACGCGTATTGCCTTTATCGGTGCCGGCAACATGGCCGCCAGCCTGATCGGCGGCCTGCGGGCCAAGGGCCTGGACGCCGCGCAGATCCGCGCCAGCGATCCGGGTGATGAAACCCGTGCCCGTGTGAGCGCCGAGCATGGCATCGAAGTGTTCGCCGACAATGCCCAGGCCATCGAAGGCGCCGATGTGGTGGTGCTGGCGGTCAAGCCCCAGGCGATGAAAACCGTCTGCGAAGCCATTCGCCCAAGCCTCAAGCCCGGGCAACTGGTGGTTTCGATTGCCGCCGGTATCACCTGCGCCAGCATGAACAACTGGCTCGGCGCCCAGCCGATCGTGCGCTGCATGCCCAACACCCCTGCGTTGCTGCGCCAGGGCGTGAGCGGCCTGTTCGCCACCGCCCAGGTGAGCGCCGAACAGCGCCAACAGGCCCAGGAACTCCTGTCGGCTGTCGGCATTGCCCTGTGGCTGGATGAAGAGCAGCAACTGGATGCCGTCACCGCCGTCTCGGGTTCCGGCCCTGCCTACTTCTTTCTGCTGATCGAAGCCATGACCGCTGCCGGCGTGAAGCTCGGCCTGCCAGCGGATGTCGCCGCGCAACTGACCCTGCAGACCGCCCTGGGCGCCGCGCACATGGCTGTGTCCAGCGACGTCGATGCTGCTGAATTGCGTCGTCGCGTCACCTCGCCTGCGGGCACCACGGAAGCGGCGATCAAGTCGTTCCAGGCCGGCGGTTTTGAAGCACTGGTCGAAAAAGCACTGGGCGCCGCCGCGCACCGCTCCGCCGAGATGGCTGAGCAACTTGGCCGCTAATCAGCACTTAAAAAGGAATCAATAATGCTCGGACTCAATGACGCTGCCATTTTTGTGATTCAAACCCTGGGCAGCCTGTATCTGCTGATCGTGCTGTTGCGCTTCATCCTGCAACTGGTGCGAGCGAACTTCTATAACCCGCTCTGCCAGTTCGTCGTGCGAGCCACGCAACCCCTGCTCAAGCCGCTGCGCCGGGTGATTCCGAGCATGTTCGGCCTGGACATGTCGTCGCTGGTCCTGGCCCTGCTGGTGCAGATGGTGCTGTTCGCGGTGATCCTGTTGCTCAATGGCTATTCGGTCGATGCACTGTTCCTGGTGCCATGGTCGCTGATCGGCATCTTCGCGCTGTTTTTGAAGATTCTGTTCTGGGCAATGATCATCAGCGTGATCCTGTCCTGGGTCGCTCCGGGCAGCCACAACCCGGGTGCGGAACTGGTGCAGCAGATCACCGAGCCGGTCCTGGCGCCGTTCCGCCGGATCATCCCGAACATGGGCGGCCTCGACATCTCGCCGATCTTCGCCTTCATCGCGCTGCAATTGCTGCAAAGCTGGCTGATCCCGCGCCTGGCCTACTACGCGGTGATGCCGCGTGAGCTGTTTGGCCTGATCTGATCCGTTACACCGCGTCATCGTTCTTCGCGAGCAGGCTCGCTCCCACAATGGAATGCATTTCCCTGTGGGAGCGAGCCTGCTCGCGATTGCAGCGCCCGGCTTTAGCTGAATGCAATCAGGCCCGGCCTTTGCTTGCCGCTAACCCCAGCGGTCTTTAGACTTACGCCTCATTTCAACGAGAGCAGGGTCGATGCCAGCTGCCTTTCCCCCCGATTCTGTTGGTCTGGTGACGCCGCAAGTGGCGCACTTCAGCGAACCCCTGGCATTGGCCTGCGGTCGTTCGCTCCCAGCCTACGACCTGATTTACGAAACCTACGGCACGCTGAACGCCACGGCGAGCAACGCCGTGCTGATCTGTCACGCGCTGTCGGGCCACCACCACGCTGCCGGCTTCCACAGCCCCGAAGACCGCAAGCCCGGTTGGTGGGACAGCTGCATCGGCCCCGGCAAGCCGATCGACACCAACAAGTTCTTCGTGGTCAGCCTGAACAACCTCGGCGGCTGCAACGGCTCCACCGGACCGAGCAGCATCAACCCGGAGACCGGCAAGCCGTTCGGCGCCGACTTCCCGGTGCTGACCGTGGAAGACTGGGTGCACAGCCAGGCGCGCCTGGCCGATCGCCTCGGCATCGCCCAATTCGCCGCCGTGATCGGTGGCAGCCTGGGTGGCATGCAGGCGATGCAATGGAGCATCACGTACCCTGACCGTATCCGTCACTGCCTGGCCATCGCCTCGGCGCCCAAGCTGTCGGCGCAGAACATCGCCTTCAACGAAGTGGCGCGCCAGGCGATCCTCACCGACCCGGAATTCCACGGTGGTTCGTTCCAGGAGCAGGGCGTGATCCCCAAGCGCGGCCTGATGCTGGCGCGGATGGTCGGGCACATCACCTACCTGTCCGACGACTCGATGGGCGAGAAATTCGGCCGTGGCCTCAAGAGCGAAAAGCTCAACTACGACTTCCACAGCGTCGAGTTCCAGGTCGAAAGCTACCTGCGTTATCAGGGTGAGGAGTTCTCCGGGCGTTTCGACGCCAACACCTACCTGCTGATGACCAAGGCCCTGGACTACTTCGATCCGGCGGCCAACTTCGACGATGACCTGGCCAAGACGTTCGCCAACGCCACCGCCAAGTTCTGCGTGATGTCCTTCACCACCGACTGGCGCTTCTCCCCGGCCCGTTCGCGGGAACTGGTGGACGCATTGATGGCTGCGCGCAAGGACGTCTGCTACCTGGAAATCGACGCACCGCAAGGCCACGACGCCTTCCTGATTCCGATTCCGCGCTACTTGCAGGCGTTTGCCCACTACATGAACCGAATTACGTTGTGAGATAGCCATGAGAGCTGATCTGGAAATCATCCAGGAATGGATCCCCGCCGGCAGCCGCGTGCTCGACCTCGGTTGCGGCAACGGCGAACTGCTGACCTGGCTGCGCGACAACAAGCAAGTCACTGGTTATGGCCTGGAAAACGATGCGGACAACATCGCCGAGTGCGTGGCCAAGGGCATCAACGTCATCGAGCAGGACCTGGACAAGGGCCTGGGTAACTTCGCCAGCAACAGCTTCGACATCGTGGTCATGACCCAGGCGCTGCAAGCGGTGCACTACCCGGACAAGATCCTCGACGAAATGCTGCGGGTTGGCCGCCAATGCATCATCACCTTCCCGAATTTCGGTCACTGGCGCTGCCGCTGGTACCTGGCGAGCAAGGGCCGGATGCCGGTTTCCGAGTTCCTGCCGTACACCTGGTACAACACGCCGAACATCCACTTCTGCACCTTCGCCGACTTTGAAGCCTTGTGTCGCGAACGTGAAGCGAAGGTCATTGATCGGCTTGCCGTGGATCAACAGCATCGGCACGGGTGGGCCAGTAAGCTATGGCCTAATCTGTTAGGTGAGATCGGCATTTACCGCGTCAGCAGCCCGGGACTTGCAGACCACAAGGTCGCGGTCTGACCACCTTAATTCGAGGAGAACGATCATGGGTCGTCTAGCGCTGTTTCTACTCACCGCCTGCCTGAGCGTCACAGCCATGGCCGCCGATGCGATCAAGGGTGATCGCAAGGAAGTCTTTGGCGACACGACGGTGCACTACAACACCTTCAACTCCACCTTCCTGACACCGGACATCGCCAAGGCCGCGCAACTCACGCGCAGCAAAAACCAGGGCGTGATCAACATTTCGGTACTCAAGGACGGCAAGCCGCAGATGGCCCAGATCAGCGGCACGGTCAAGGACCTGACCAGCCAGAGCGTGAACCTGAACTTCCGCCAGATCACCGAGCAAGGCGCGATCTACTACATCGCCCAATACCCGGTGGAACAGCAGGAAACCCGCACCTTCGACATCAAGGTGCAGACCGGTGACAAAATCAACACCATCAATTTCAACCAAGAGCTCTTCCCCGGCGAATGATCAACTTCACGCAACTCGTATTGGCCAGCCACAACGCCGGCAAACTCAAGGAACTCCAGGCCATGCTCGGTCAGTCGGTGCAGCTGCGCTCGATCGGCGAGTTCAGCAACATCGAGCCTGAAGAGACCGGTCTGTCGTTCGTCGAGAACGCCATCCTCAAGGCCCGCAATGCCGCGCGCATTTCCGGCTTGCCGGCACTGGCCGACGATTCGGGACTGGCGGTGGACTTCCTCGGCGGCGCGCCGGGCATCTACTCGGCGCGTTATGCCGATGGCAAGGGCGATGCGGCGAACAACGCCAAGCTGCTCGACGCGCTCAAGGATGTGCCGCAAGCCGAACGTGGCGCGCAGTTCGTCTGCGTGCTGGCGCTGGTGCGTCACGCCGATGATCCGCTGCCGATCCTCTGTGAAGGCCTGTGGCACGGTCGCATCCTCACCCAGGCCAGTGGCGAACACGGTTTTGGCTACGACCCGCTGTTCTGGGTGCCTGAGCGTGATTGCTCCAGCGCCGAGCTGAGCCCGGGCGACAAGAACCAGATCAGTCACCGCGCCCGTGCAATGGATCTGCTGCGCCAGCGTCTGGGCTTGAAATGACCGGTGAATCATCCGCGTCGCCGCTGATCTTCGGCGGCGACGCCCAATCGCCTCGGGCGGCCCTGCCTGTGCTGCCACCCCTGGCGCTGTACATCCACATCCCGTGGTGCGTACGCAAATGCCCTTATTGCGACTTCAACTCCCACACCGCCAGTCCCGTACTGCCGGAAGAAGAGTATGTGGACGCGCTGCTGGCTGACCTCGATCAGGATCTGCATGCGGTCTACGGCCGCGAACTCAGTTCGATTTTCTTCGGCGGCGGCACACCCAGCCTGTTCAGTGCTCAAGCCCTGGGCCGCCTGCTCAAGGGCGTCGAACAGCGAATTCCGTTTGCCCACGACATCGAAATCACCCTGGAAGCCAATCCGGGAACCTTCGAGCAGGATAAGTTCGTGGCTTACCGGGCGCTGGGCATCAATCGCCTGTCGATCGGCATCCAGAGCTTCCAGCAGGAAAAACTCAAGGCGCTGGGGCGAATTCACAATGGCGACGAAGCGGTGCGAGCGGCCGGCATGGCGCGTCAGGCCGGGTTCGACAACTTCAACCTGGACCTGATGCACGGCTTGCCCGATCAGTCCCTGGATGACGCCTTGAACGACTTGCGCACAGCCATCGCCCTGAAACCGACACACTTGTCGTGGTATCAACTGACCCTGGAACCGAACACGGTGTTCTGGAACCAGCCGCCGACGCTGCCGGAAGACGACACGCTGTGGGACATTCAGGAGGCCGGGCAGGCGTTGCTGGCAGAACACGGTTACGTGCAATACGAGGTGTCGGCCTACGCCCAGCCTGGTCGCGCGGCGCGACATAACCTCAACTACTGGAGCTTTGGCGACTTCATCGGCATCGGCGCCGGCGCCCATGGCAAGCTCAGTCATCCGGACGGGCGCATCGTGCGCACCTGGAAGACCCGATTGCCAAAGGACTACCTCAACCCGGAGAAGAGCTTTCAGGCCGGTGAAAAGGCGCTGGCCAATGATGAAATGCCGTTCGAGTTCCTGATGAACGCCCTGCGCCTGACTGAAGGCGTCGAAGCGCGACTGTACCCGGAGCGAACCGGAATGCCCCTGGAGAGTCTCGCCGAAAGCCGCCGCGAAGCCGAACAAAGCGGCCTGTTGCAGGTCGAACCGTCACGTCTGGTGGCCACCGAGCGCGGACAACTCTTCCTCAACGACTTGCTGCAGAATTTTCTGACCTAAGGAAATCGAATGGATTTGATACTCGACCTGCTCGCCACCGTGTCTCGCTGGAGCCGCAGTAATCTCTCGGAAATCGCCCTGGCCCTGGTGGGCTGCCTGCTGGTGCTGTTCGGTGCGGATTTCAAAGGCTGGGTCGAGCAACGCCTGGGCAGCATCGCCGGCGCCTTGCGCGTTCCGCTGATGGCCCTGCTGTGCATGATCGGCAGCGGCGCGGCGCTGATCTATGCCACGCCGTGGGTCGTCAAAGGCCTGAGCCAGTTCAACAACTACAGCTTGGCGCCGGTGCTGTTGGTGGTGCTGGTGCTCATCGGCGTCGTTGCAGACCGCCGCTGATCTCAAACCACATAAAAATCACTGTGGGAGCGGGCTTGCCCGCGATGGCGGCCTGACAGCCAACATTGATGTTGAATGTTATGGCCTCATCGCGAGCAAGCTCGCTCCCACAGGTTTTACGCCAGCTTCTCGAACTTCAAATCCCAAACCCCATGCCCAAGACGTTCGCCACGGCGTTCGAACTTGGTGATCGGGCGCTCGGCCGGGCGTGGTACGCACTTGCCGTCTTCGGCCAGGTTGCGATAACCCGGCGCGACATTCATCACTTCAAGCATGTATTCGGCGTACGGTTCCCAGTCGGTGGCCATGTGCAGAATTCCGCCGACCTTCAACTTGCTGCGCACCAGCTCCGCGAAGGAAGCCTGAACGATGCGGCGCTTGTGGTGACGGCTCTTGTGCCATGGATCCGGGAAAAACAGCATCAGGCGATCGAGGCTGTTGTCGGCCACGCAACGGTTGAGCACTTCGATCGCATCGCAATCGTAGACTCGCAGGTTGGTCAGGCCTTGTGTCAGCACGCCATTGAGCAGCGCGCCAACACCCGGACGGTGAACTTCCACGCCAATGAAGTCCTGCTCCGGCGCAGCGGCAGCCATTTCCAGCAGCGAATGGCCCATGCCGAAGCCGATTTCCAGCGAACGCGGTGCCGAACGGCCGAACACCTGGTCGTAATCCACCGGTGCATCGGCCAGGGGCAGCACGTACAGCGGCGCACCCTGCTCCAGACCACGTTGCTGGCCTTCGGTCATGCGCCCGGCACGCATCACGAAACTCTTGATGCGGCGGTGTTGGCGCTCGTCGCCTTCTTCCGTCTGGATAGGCGTGTCGTTCGATTCAGTCATCAATGGCTCTTACTTGATCAGACCATCCAGCGGCGAAGAGGCGCTGGCGTAGAGTTTTTTCGGCATACGGCCGGCGAGGTACGCCAGGCGGCCGGCAACGATGGCGTGTTTCATGGCTTCAGCCATCATGATCGGCTGCTGGGCGTGGGCGATGGCCGAGTTCATCAGCACGGCGTCACAGCCCAGTTCCATGGAAATGGTGGCATCGGACGCGGTGCCGACACCGGCATCCACCAGCACCGGGATCTTGGCTTCTTCGAGGATGATCTGCAGGTTGTACGGGTTGCAGATCCCCAGGCCCGAACCGATCAGACCGGCCAGCGGCATGACGGCGATGCAGCCGATTTCCGCCAGTTGCCGGGCAATGATCGGGTCATCGCTGGTGTAGACCATCACGTCGAAGCCTTCCTTGACCAGCGATTCGGCGGCCTTGAGGGTTTCGATCACGTTGGGGAACAGGGTTTTCTGGTCCGCCAGCACTTCCAGCTTCACCAGGTTGTGGCCATCGAGCAGCTCACGGGCCAGGCGGCAAGTGCGCACGGCCTCCACAGCGTCGTAGCAACCGGCGGTGTTCGGCAGGAAGGTGTAGCGATCCGGCGAGAGGAAATCCAGCAGGTTCGGTTCGCCCGCGTTCTGGCCCAGGTTGGTACGGCGCACGGCGAAGGTGACGATCTCGGCACCCGAGGCTTCGATGGCCTGGCGGGTTTCTTCCATGTCACGGTATTTGCCGGTACCAACCAGCAAACGCGACTGGTAAGTACGACCGGCCAGAACGAAAGGCTTGTCGCTACGAACGATGCTCATGGGAAATCCTCTTGAGGGGTGAGGGTCTTGCAGAATTCTCGGCCCATGCGGGCCTGACGGCTAGCCGCCACCGATGGCATGCACGACTTCGACGTTGTCGCCGTCATTGAGCGTGGTGTCTGCATGCTGACTGCGCGGGACGATATCCAGATTGAGCTCGACCGCCACACGGCGTCCGGTCAGTTCCAGACGGGTCAGCAGGGCCGCAACGGTTTCACCGTCGGGCAGTTCAAAGGATTCGCCGTTCAACTGAATGCGCATGCGTAATGCCGCCATCATTTTAAAGGGCTGGCATTCTAGCCCGATCGTGACCTAAAGGTCAGCAACAAGCGTCAAGCGGTCAGCGGCAGGCGCCAGGCGGCGAGACCCAGGCAGAGCCAGCCCGCGAGGAAGGCCAGGCCGCCGAACGGGGTGACGATGCCGAGCTTGCTGAAACCGGTGAGCGTCAGCACATACAGGCTGCCGGAGAACAGCAGGATGCCGATGGCGAAGGATGCGCCGGCCCATGTGACCAGGCGGCCGGGAATCTGCGTGGCCAGCAGCGCGACACCCAGCAGCGCCAGGGTGTGCACCAGTTGATAGGTGACGCCGGTGTGGAAAATCGCCAGGTACTCGGGGCTCAGGCGGTTTTTCAGGCCGTGGGCGGCAAACGCCCCAAGGCCGACACCGGTGAAGCCGAAAAAAGCGGCCAGCATCAGAAAGCCACGCAGCATGAAGAACTCCAGTCAGACTCGATCAACAGGGTCTGTATAATGGCCCGCTCAACGGGTTCGGCCAAGCCATCTCTATGCTGCGTATCTATTTCCGTCGTTTCACCAAGGCCGTGCTCTGGTTCATGGGCGGCAGCGTATTGCTGGTGCTGATTTTTCGCGTGGTGCCGCCGCCGGGCACGGCGCTGATGGTCGAGCGCAAGATCGAATCCTGGATCGATGGCGAGCCCATCGACCTGCAACGCACCTGGAAGCCCTGGGAAGAAATCTCCGACGACCTGAAGGTCGCGGTGATTGCTGGCGAGGACCAGAAATTTCCTGAGCATTGGGGTTTTGATATTGGTGCGATCCGCGCCGCATTGGCTCACAACGAGTTGGGTGGCTCGGTTCGAGGCGCCAGCACACTGAGCCAGCAAGTCTCGAAAAACCTGTTCCTGTGGTCCGGTCGCAGCTGGCTGCGCAAGGGGCTGGAGGCCTGGTTTACCGCTTTGATCGAGGTGTTATGGCCCAAGCAGCGGATTCTTGAGGTCTATCTGAACAGCGCCGAGTGGGATGATGGGGTGTTTGGTGCGGAAGCGGCGGCGCGGCATCACTTCGGCACCAGCGCAAAAGGTCTCAGTCGCCAGCAATCGAGCTTGCTGGCCGCCGTACTGCCGAACCCGCGAGTATGGAGCGCCAGCCATCCGACCTCTTATGTTGCGCGGCGGGCAGGCTGGATACGGCGGCAGATGAGCCAGCTTGGTGGTGACAGCTATCTGGTGGGGTTGAATGACTCCCGCCGGGCGCCGTGGTCTCAGTAGTCGGGCACAAATTTTTCGGACATCGAATATCCCTGTGGGAGCGGGCTTGCCCGCGATCGGGGTGTATCTGCGACTGATGTGGTGGCTGACACGACGCCATCGCGGGCAAGCCCGCTCCCACAGGTCCTGGGCCACATAGAAATAGGCACAAACAAAAAAGCCCCGATCAATGATCGGGGCTTTTTTATTGCCTTTTGCGCAGGTTATGCGGCAATCGACAACTTGAGCTTGTTCATCGCGCTCTTTTCAAGCTGGCGAATACGCTCGGCCGACACGTTGTACTTCTGCGCCAGGTCGTGCAGCGTGGCTTTTTCTTCCGCCAACCAGCGTTGGTAGAGAATGTCACGGCTACGGTCGTCCAGCACTTCCAGCGCTTCGTGCAGGTTGTGGTTGGAGTTGTCGCTCCAGTCCGCGTCTTCCAGTTGACGGGCCGGGTCGTACCGGTGGTCTTCCAGATAGTTGGCCGGCGACTGGAAAGCACTGTCGTCGTCAGCTTCGGCAGCCGGATCGAAGGCCATGTCATGGCCGGTCAGGCGACTTTCCATCTCGCGCACTTCCCGCGGCTCTACACCGAGGCTTTCCGCCACGCGATGCACTTCCTCGTTATTCAACCAGGCCAGACGCTTCTTCTGGCTGCGCAGGTTGAAGAACAGCTTGCGCTGGGCCTTGGTGGTGGCAACTTTCACGATGCGCCAGTTGCGCAGGATGAATTCGTGGATTTCAGCCTTGATCCAGTGCACGGCGAACGAAACCAGACGCACGCCCATTTCCGGGTTGAAACGTTTTACAGCCTTCATCAGACCGACGTTACCTTCCTGGATCAGGTCAGCCTGAGCCAGACCGTAGCCGGAATAGCTACGGGCGATATGTACGACAAAACGCAGGTGGGCGAGCACCATCTGCCGAGCCGCCTCAAGATCCTGCTCATAATAGAGACTCTCGGCCAGTTCACGCTCCTGCTCCGGCGACAGCAATGGAATGCTGTTTACCGTGTGCACATAAGCCTCCAGGTTCGCACCCGGGACCAGAGCATATGCAGGCTGCAAAGAATTGGTCATACGAAAAAACCTCCGACTTACAAACTCGTGCAGTTAAGCACTGCGAAAATTGACCGGAAACCGAAGAACAAGTTCCCAAAAAAACGAAAAGGTCAATACGAGCAAAATGATATTACTTTGGTGCCAGCTCCCGCAGGTGGCGAGCGACTGCAATCCACGCACCGATATACCCCAACAATACCGCGCCAAGCAAGAGAGACAGACCATCGGCAGCTGGCACTCCGGCCAGCGCAAAATCACTGCCGTACAAACCGGCCAGTCCCACCACCGCGTCGTTCAGCCAGTCAAGGCCGAACGCCAAAACGCCCCAGGACAGAATCCCCGCGCCAAAGCCATAAAGCGCGCCCATATAAAGGAAGGGCCTGCGCACATAGCTGTCAGTGCCGCCGACGAGTTTAATCACTTCTATCTCTGTGCGGCGGTTTTCAATATGAAGACGAATGGTATTGCCTATCACCAAAAGTAATGCAGAAACCAGAAGCACCGTCAGACCGAAGACAAACCGGTCGCCCAGCTTGAGGATGGCTGCCAGACGCTCGACCCAGACTAGATCAAGCTGCGCTTGCTGCACCTTGGGCAATTCGGAAAGTTTTTGTCTTAATGCTTCAAGGGTCGGCTTGTCGACTTCCTTCGGCGTCACCAGCACCACGCCGGGCAGCGGGTTTTCCGGCAGCTCCTTGAGCGCCTCACCCAGGCCGGACTGCTGCTGGAACTCTTCCAGCGCCTGATCGCGCCCCACATATTCGGCATCGGCCACACCGGGCATGCCCTTGATCTGCTCACGCAGCGCTTCGCCTTCAGTCGGGCTGGCTTCGAGTTGCAGGTACAGGGAAATTTGCGCCGCACGCTGCCAGGACCCGCCAAGACGCTCGACGTTACTTAGCAAAAGTGACAGCCCCATGGGCAAACTCAAGGCGACCGCCATCACCATGCAAGTGAAAAAGCTGCCGATGGGCTGCTTGCCCAGTCGACGCAAGCTGTCGGCCATGCTGGCGCGATGGCTTTCGATCCAGGCACGGAACAGCGTGGCGAAGTCCGGACCGTCATCGTCGTCATGTTTTTTCTTCGCCGGCTGCGGATCGGCGGCCTTGGGGGCCACGCGCTCGGAAACCTTTGGACTGCGTGTCGCACTCATACTCCGGCCTCCCCGTCGCCGATCAATCGACCGCGTTGCAACGTCAGCATGCGGTGGCGCATGCGCGCAATCAGTGCCAGGTCGTGGCTGGCGATCAGCACACTGGTGCCCAGGCGGTTGATGTCTTCGAAGACACCCATGATCTCCGCCGCCAGACGCGGGTCGAGGTTACCGGTCGGTTCGTCCGCCAGCAGCAATGCCGGGCGGTGAACGATGGCGCGGGCGATGCCGACGCGCTGTTGCTGGCCGGTGGACAGGTCGCCGGGATACAGGTCGGTCTTGTCCGACAGCGCAACGCGCTCCAGGGCCGAATCCACACGCTTGGCGACCTCGGCCTTGGACAGGCCAAGGATCTGCAATGGCAGCGCGACGTTGTTGAACACAGTGCGATCGAACAGCAACTGATGGTTCTGGAACACCACACCGATCTGTCGGCGCAGGAACGGAATCTGTGCGTTGCTGATAGTGCTCAGGTCCTGCCCGGCAAGCAGCAGCTTGCCACTGGTCGGGCGTTCCATGGCCAACAGCAGCCGCAACAGGGTGCTTTTACCGGCGCCGGAATGGCCGGTGACAAACAGAAACTCGCCACGACGGACTCGAAAGCTCAGCTCATGCAAGCCGACGTGACCGTTCGGATAGCGCTTACCGACCTGTTCGAAACGAATCATGAACGCTCCCGCTCGGCAAACAGTGCCTGGACAAAGGGTTCAGCTTCAAAGGTGCGCAAATCGTCGATGCCTTCACCGACGCCGATATAGCGGATCGGCAAGCCAAATTGCTTGGCCAGGGCAAAAATCACCCCGCCCTTGGCGGTGCCATCGAGCTTGGTCAGCGCCAGGCCGGTCAGTTCGACGGTCTGGTTGAATTGCTTGGCCTGGTTGATGGCGTTCTGGCCGGTGCCGGCGTCGAGCACCAGCAGCACTTCGTGGGGAGCATCGGCGTCGAGCTTGCCGATCACCCGGCGAACCTTCTTCAGCTCTTCCATCAGGTTGTCTTTGGTGTGCAGGCGACCGGCGGTGTCGGCGATCAACACGTCAATGCCACGGGCCTTGGCGGCCTGCACGGCATCGAAAATCACCGAAGCGGAGTCGGCGCCGGTGTGCTGGGCGATGACCGGGATCTTGTTGCGCTCGCCCCAGACCTGCAATTGCTCCACCGCGGCGGCGCGGAAGGTGTCGCCGGCGGCGAGCATGACTTTCTTGCCTTCCAGCTGCAGCTTCTTCGCCAGTTTGCCGATGGTTGTGGTCTTGCCGGCACCGTTGACGCCAACGACCAGAATCACGAACGGCTTGTTCTGCGAGGCGATTTTCAGCGGTTGCTCGACAGGCCGGAGCATCGCCGCCAGCTCGCCTTGCAGGGATTTGTACAGCGCATCGGAGTCGGCCAGCTCTTTGCGCGCGACCTTCTGCGTCAGGCGCTGGATGATCACCGATGTGGCTTCAACGCCGACGTCAGCGGTCAGCAGGCGGGTTTCCAGGTCATCGAGCAGTTCGTCATCGATGGCTTTTTTGCCGAGGAACAGGCTGGCCATGCCTTCGCCAATACTGGCGCTGGTCTTGGACAAGCCTTGCTTGAGGCGGGCAAAGAAACCGGTCTTGGTTTCTTCGGTGCGCGGTGGCTCGGCCGGCTTTTCGATGGGCGCTTCGACAGGAGCGACTGGGGCTGCGACCGGTGCCGTTGCCTGGACAATCGGAGCAGCAGGAATCACGGGTTCGGGAACAACAGGTGCAGGCTCGGCCTGGACAACCGGAGCTGCAGCCGGTGCATGTACCGGCTCAGGTGCAAACGCGGTCGGCGCAGGAATCGGTGGGGTAACGTGCGGCGCCAGATCGTCTTCGACCAGTGCCACCGGCTCTTCCGCCACCGGCAAGGTCAGCCACGGCTGGGCGGATGGCGTCAAAGGCTGCTCGACCACAGCGGCCGGCTCAGCTGCCACCGGTTGTGGCACAGGTTCGGAAACTGGCTGCACCACTGGCGCAGGTGCTGCGTCTATAACCGGCGCGGGAGCCGGCTCGGGAATGGGCTGTGGCTGTTCGACGACGGGTTCCTGCGGCTTTTTGCGCAGCCATCCGAACAGGCTTTTTTTCTCGCCAGCCGCAGCTGGGGTCTTCTTGTCGTCGTTGGAACCAAACATGGAGGACGGCTATCTCACGGTAGCGACGCGCCAATGGGCGCCCCGGTAATAAATATTCGATGCAGAACAGACTGCGATTGATCCAGCTTGTTCACGCGCAACATGTTGTCGAGGAGCGGACAGCACCTCAAGGAATCGATTTATCAATGGACTAAAGCAGCAAAATCGGCGAAAAAGCAGAAATCGGTTGATAAATATCCACCTTTCGTCGCAAACCCATTCAACCTGATCAAGCATAAAGGCCTGATAGGCGTGGCCGCCGCTAAAACGGATCAGTATCCTAGCACCCTCTCGCCCGCAGACGCTAAGACCAAGCGGGCAGCCCAACAGGTTTAAAAACGAATGAATGCTCTAGCCCGCCGCGCCGCAGGCCTGCTGCTCAGCACAGTTTGTCTGCCCCTCTCGGCCCTGGCTGCCGATCCACAACCCACGCACGAATTCACCCTCGACAACGGCTTGAAGGTCGTTGTGCGCGAAGACCATCGCGCGCCAGTGGTGGTTTCCCAGGTCTGGTACAAGGTGGGGTCCAGCTACGAGACGCCGGGTCAGACCGGTTTGTCCCACGCCCTGGAACACATGATGTTCAAGGGCAGCGAGAAAGTTGGCCCCGGCGAAGCGTCGCTGATCCTGCGCGACCTCGGCGCCGAAGAGAACGCCTTCACCAGCGATGACTTCACCGCCTATTACCAGGTGCTGGCCCGCGACCGCCTGGCCGTGGCCTTCGAACTGGAAGCCGACCGCATGGCCAGCCTGCGCCTGCCGCCCGACGAGTTCGCTCGCGAGATTGAAGTAATCAAGGAAGAGCGCCGCCTGCGCACCGACGACAAGCCGATGGCCAAGGCCTACGAGCGCTTCAAGGCCATGGCCTATCCCGCCAGCGGCTACCACACGCCGACCATCGGCTGGATGGCCGACCTGGATCGCATGAAAGTCCAGGAGCTGCGTCACTGGTACGAATCCTGGTACGTACCGAACAACGCCACGCTGGTGGTGGTCGGCGACGTGACCCCGGACGAAGTCAAAACCCTGGCCCAGCGTTACTTCGGCCCGATCGCCAAGCGCGATGTGCCACCGGCGAAGATTCCGCTGGAGCTGGCCGAGCCCGGCGAGCGTCAGATCACCCTGCACGTCAAGACGCAGCTGCCCAGCCTGATGCTGGCGTTCAACGTACCGAGCATCGCCACCGCCGAAGACAAACGCTCGGTGAATGCCTTGCGCCTGATCTCGGCACTGCTCGACGGCGGCTACAGCGCGCGCATCCCAACGCAGCTGGAACGTGGCGAGGAGCTGGTGTCCGGCGGCTCGTCGAGCTACGACGCCTATACCCGTGGCGACAGCCTGTTCAGCCTGTCGGCAACCCCCAACAGCCAGAAGAAGAAAACCATCGAACAGGCCGAAGCCGGTTTGTGGAAGCTGCTCGAACAGCTGAAAACCACTGCACCGTCCGCTGAAGAACTGGAGCGCGTGCGTGCGCAGGTCATCGCCGGCCTGGTCTACGAGCGTGACTCGATCACCAGCCAGGCCACCGCTATCGGCCAACTGGAGACCGTCGGGCTGTCCTGGAAGTTGATGGACACCGAGCTCGCCGACCTGGAAAGCGTGACCCCGCAAGACATTCAGAACGCCGCCAAGCTGTATTTCACCCGCGAACGTCTCAGCGTCGCCCATGTACTGCCGGAGGAGACGCCTCATGAGTGAACATAAAAAACCGCGCCTGGCCTTGCTTGGCCTGATCGCCGTGGCCCTGATCGGCTCCGCTGCCTTCTATTTCTCCAAAACGGGCGAGTCCGTGGCCAGCGAAGCACTGGACAAGGCCAAGGCCAGCCAGAAACTGCAATCGCTGAACGAGCTCAACGGCAAGGCGCCGAGCCACCGCAAACTCGATGTGCAGACCTGGAACACCGCCGAAGGCGCCAAGGTGCTGTTCGTCGAGGCCCGAGAGCTGCCCATGTTCGACATGCGCCTGATCTTCGCCGCCGGCAGCAGCCAGGACGGCGACGCTCCCGGCCTGGCGCTGCTGACCAACGCCATGCTCAACGAAGGCGTGGCCGGCAAGGACGTCAGCGCTATTGCCCAGGGTTTTGAAGGCCTGGGTGCCGACTTCGGCAACGGTGCCTACAAGGACATGGCCGTTGCGTCCTTGCGCAGCCTCAGCGCCGTGGACAAACGTACACCTGCCTTGAAGCTGTTCGCTGAAGTCGTCGGCAAACCGACTTTCCCCGATGACTCGTTTGCTCGCATCAAGAACCAGATGCTCGCCGGCTTCGAATACCAGAAACAGAACCCCGGCAAACTGGCCAGCCTTGAACTGATGAACCGTCTGTATGGCGATCATCCGTACGCCCACTCCAGCGATGGCACGGCCAAAAGCGTTCCGACCGTCACTCTCGCGCAACTGCGGGCGTTCCATCAGAAAGCCTACGCCGCGGGCAATGTGGTGATCGCGCTGGTCGGCGACCTGTCCCGCGCCGAGGCCGAAGCCATAGCCGCACAGGTCTCCGCCGCCCTGCCCAAAGGTCCTGCCCTGCCGAAAATTGCCCAGCCGGCTGAGCCCAAGGCCAGCATCGGCCATATCGAGTTTCCGTCCAAGCAGACCAACCTGATGCTCGCGCAACTGGGCATCGACCGTGACGACCCGGATTACGCGGCACTGTCCATGGGCAACCAGATCCTTGGCGGTGGCGGCTTCGGCACCCGCTTGATGAGCGAAGTGCGCGAGAAGCGTGGCCTGGCCTACGGCGTATATTCGGGCTTCACCCCTATGCAGGCGCGCGGTCCATTCATGATCAACCTGCAGACCCGCGCCGAAATGAGCGAAGGCACGCTGAAGCTGGTGCAGGACGTCCTCGCCGACTACCTCAAGACGGGCCCTACCGAAAAGGAACTCGACGACGCCAAGCGCGAACTGGCCGGCAGCTTCCCGCTGTCCACCGCCAGCAACGCCGATATCGTCGGTCAGCTCGGGGCGATCGGCTTCTATAATCTGCCGCTGAGTCACCTCGAAGACTTCATGCAGCAGTCGCAGAACCTGACGGTCGAGCAAGTCAAAGCCGCACTGAACAAACACTTGAGCACGGACAAAATGGTCATCGTCAGCGCTGGCCCGACCGTGCCGCAAAAGCCGTTACCGGCCCCTTCTGATAAACCCGCCGAGCAACCGCTCGGGGTTCCGGAGCATTAATGGCCACTCAATCGAAATCCAAAAAGCCCGTGCACAACGGCGTGAACCAGCTGCGCATCATCGGCGGCGAATGGCGCAGCCGCAAACTGAGCTTCCCCGATGCCCCGGGCCTGCGCCCGACGCCGGACCGGGTGCGTGAAACCCTGTTCAACTGGCTCGCACCCTACGTGCCCGGCGCCAAGGTGCTCGACCCGTTCACCGGCAGTGGCGCGCTGTTTCTTGAAGCCTTGTCCCGTGGTGCCGCCACGGGCCAGGCGCTGGATGCCAGCAGCCTTGCGGTGTCCAGCCTGAAGGAACACCTGGGCACACTGCGCTGCACCACCGGTCACGTGCAGACCGCCGACGCCCTGCGCTACCTGGAAACCCAGCCCGCTACGGCTTATGACCTGGTGTTCCTCGACCCGCCGTTCAACCAGAATCTGCTGCCAGCCGTGTGCAAGCTGCTCGAAGAGCGGCAGTGGCTGGCCGAAGATGCGTGGGTATACACCGAGAGCGAATCCGCGCCGTCGACGCTCGGCCTGCCAGGCAACTGGCGCCTGCACCGGGAGCAAAAGTCCGGGCGAGTCTATTATTCGTTGTGGCAACGTATGGCAGAGATCGCCGGTTGATCGACCGGCCTGAACAAGGCGCGCACCTGGATCCGGGTACGCGCCTGCTTTGAGAACAATCGTGTCCCATCTGTCTGAACGCTTCACTCCCGCCTTCGGCCTCGGCAACCCGCACTTGCAGACCTTGTGGGGACCGCTGTGGCGCAAGACCACGCATATCGAGCGCGAGCGCGAACGCTTGTGGCTCGAGGACGGTGACTTCCTGGATCTTGACTGGCACGGCCCCCACAGCGCCGAAGCGCCCTTGGTGCTGGTGCTGCACGGGCTCACCGGTTCTTCGAATTCGCCTTACGTGGCGGGGATGCAGAAGGCGCTTGGCGACCGCGGCTGGGCCAGCGTCGCGCTGAACTGGCGCGGCTGCTCCGGCGAACCCAATCTGCTGCCGCGCAGCTACCATTCCGGCGCCAGCGAAGACCTTGCCGAAACCATCAGCCATCTGCGGGCCAAACGGCCACTGGCGCCGCTGTATGCGGTGGGTTATTCCCTGGGTGGCAATGTTCTGCTCAAGCATCTGGGCGAGACCGGCAGCGACAGCGGCGTGCTCGGTGCGGTCGCGGTGTCGGTGCCGTTTCGCCTGGACCAGTGCGCGGACCGCATCGGCCAGGGCTTCTCCAAGGTCTATCAGGCGCATTTCATGCGCGAGATGCTGGCCTACATCAAGAACAAGCAACGCCAGTTCCAGCATGACGGTCGTGAAGATGGCCTGGCCACGCTGGCAGCCCTGGGCTCACTGGAAAACCTGCGCACCTTCTGGGATTTCGATGGCCGGGTGACGGCGCCACTGAACGGCTTCCTCGATGCCGAGGACTACTACCGCCGGGCGTCGAGCCGCTATTTCCTGGGGGAAATCCGCACCCCGACCCTGATCATCCAGGCCGCCGACGACCCCTTCGTCTTTCCCCACAGCCTGCCGCAAGCCGAGGAGCTGTCGCCCTCCACGCAGTTCGAACTGCAGGCAAAGGGTGGGCATGTCGGATTCGTCGACGGCTCGGTCAGGCAACCGGGTTACTACCTGGAACGGCGCATACCGCAATGGCTGAGCACTGTGGGCCCAGACACCGTGAGGTTCGTCTAAGCCATGGATGACAATCAGGGCGAGTCGATCCGTTTCTGGCAAACGGCGCCGCTGGCCGGGATTGAATTGCTGTCGGCGCGCTACATCGAACACCGATTCGCGCCCCATGTGCATGAAGGTTATGTGATCGGCATGATCATGGCCGGTGCCCAGCGCTACCGTTATCGCGGTGCCGAGCACCTGGCGGGCAGCGGCACGCTGGTGTTGATCAACCCCGATGAGCTGCACACCGGCCACAAAGGCACGGAAGATGGCTGGCTGTATCGGGCGTTTTATCCGGACAGCCGGCAGATCACCTCACTGTTGGCCGAACTCGAACTGCCGACCCACCGCCTGCCGGCCTTCGGCGCCACGCTGTACCGCGATCCGGACCTGGTGAGCGGTTTCTGCCAATTGCATCGCCTGCTGGAAAGCCCGGCCACCGCGCTGCAACAGCAGACAGCCTGGCGCGAACTGATGTTGTCGTTGTTGCAGCGTCATGCGGCGGTTGGCGAAGCCGGCAAACCGGGCAAGGAACATCGCGCGGTGACCCGGGCCAAGGAGCTGCTGCACGCACAACTGGCGGCACCGCCTTCGCTGGAAGAACTGGCAGCGGCGGTGAATCTGTCGCCCTTCCATTTCGCCCGGGTGTTCCGCCGCGCGACGGGCATGCCGCCGCACACTTGGCTGATGCAGCAACGCATCGCCCGGGCACGGGCGTTGTTGCAGAGCGGGTGTTTGCCACTGGAGGTGGCGACACAGCTGGGGTTTGCCGATCAGAGCCATCTGAGTCGGCAGTTCAAGCAGGTGTATGGGGTGGGGCCGGGGGCGTATCGAAGTGCGCGGCAATCACTGACGACACATTTCCAGTGTGGGAGCGAGCCTGCTCGCGATGACGGCGTGTCAGTCAACATCTCAGTCGATTGATACTCCGCTATCGCGAGCAGGCTCGCTCCCACAGGAAAAGATTGTGGGGATCAGGCGCCGGTGGCAATCCCGCGCGCAGGATCATTGATCCACTCACTCCACGATCCGGCATACAACGCCCCCAGCGGATAACCCGCCAGGCACAGGGCAAACAGGTTGTGGCAAGCCGTCACGCCGGAACCGCAATACGCCACCAGATCGTTCGGCGAGCGACCCGCCAGTTTTTCACTGAACCGCTGCTTGAGCTGCTCAGCCGGCAGGAAGCGCCCGTCGCTGCCCAGGTTGTCGGTGAAAGCCGCGCATTGCGCGCCGGGAATATGCCCGGCCACCGGGTCGATCGGTTCGACTTCGCCCTTGAAACGCGGCAAGGCGCGGGCGTCGATCAAGGTCAGCTCGGGTTGGTGCAGACGCTTGTGCAATTGTTCGGCACTGAGCAGCAACGAAGGGTCCGCCGTTCCGCTAAAGGTGCCGCGCGTGATCGATGGCGGATCCAGGCTCAAGGGTAAACCCGCCGCGTGCCAGGCCTTGAGCCCGCCGTCGAGAATGAACACACCGTCACGCTTGCCCAGCCACGCCAGCAACCACCAGGCCCGCGCCGCATAGGCACCCGGGCCGTCGTCGTACAAAACCACTTCGCTGTCGTTGTTGATGCCCCAGGCTTGCAGGCGCTCGATCAGCTCGGCAGGCTCGGGCAATGGATGACGTCCGGTCACGCCCTTGACCACGAGCCCACTCAGATCACGTTCAAGATCAGCAAAACTCGACCCGGCAATATGACCTTCGGCGTAGCTGCGCTGACCGTAGTCCGGGTCTTCGAGGGCAAAACGACAATCCAGAATCACCAGCCCCGGCTGCTCCTTTTTCAGGTCCAACGCTTGCGGGCTGATCAATTGCGCAATGGGCATAACGGGCTCCTGTGATTAAACCGGGTCTGGATCCTACTGCACTTTTCAATTCACAGCTTCAATTCACGGCGTCAGTTCACAGCTTCAGTTCACGGCTTCTTCCAGCGCCTGCGCCAGCGGCACGTAAAACTCTTCGAACAGCGCATTGACCTCATCACGGGCCTGATCCGTGACGAACCCGGCCTCCAGTACCAGCACCTGGTAGACGCCGCGCTTGATCGCTTGCTCGCTGAGGTGGCTGGAGTTCTCCCGCGTGGTGCACAGAAAGCGCACCCAGGACGTGAGGATGATCCAGGCATTGAGGGTCAGGGATTCGATCTGCACCTTGTCCATGGTCAGGATGCCGGCGGCGACAAACCCTTTGTAGATGGCCGCGCCCTGAATCAGGCAGCGTTGAGAGAAGCGCCGATAACGCGCGGCCAGCTCGCTGTCGCTGTCGAGCAGATGCTCGAGGTCGCGGTGCAGGAAGCGATATCGCCACATGGCCGAGAGCAGTTCCTTGAGGTAGAAGCGCTTGTCCTCGACCGTGGCCGCTCGCCCCTGGGGCGGGCGCAGGAAGCTGTCCACCAGGCTTTCGTACTCGCTGAACAGCACGGCGATAATCGCCTGCTTGTTGGGGAAGTGGTAGTACAGGTTGCCCGGAGAAATCTCCATGTGGGCAGCAATATGGTTGGTACTGATGCTGCGCTCGCCCTGTTGATTGAACAGCTCCAGGCTGTTCTGCACGATGCGCTCGCTGGTTTTTATCCTTGGGGCCATGGCTTGAGCTTAAATTCAGAGTGCGTTGACGGGCATCTTACGACCTATCCGCAGAGGGATAAATAAAGCTGCGCCGGTGTGTCATTTGACTTTATAGAGCATAGACTCTAAAAAGTGCTTCAATAAAATAAAAACGGAGCCGACCATGACTGCTGAAATTTCCTACCTGCAAGATCTGCAGCAACCACTGGCGGAGCTCCAGGCACAGTTCGACGCGCAGCGCGCCGCTTACGCCGCCAACCCGATGCCACCTGCGGCCCAGCGCCTGCAATGGCTCAAGGCACTGCGTGACCTGCTCGACAGCGAACGCCAGGCCCTGATCGATGCGATCAGCCAGGACTTCAGCAACCGCAGCGCCGACGAAACCCTGCTCGCCGAGCTGATGCCCAGCCTGCACGGCATTCATTACGCCAGCCGACACCTCAAGGGCTGGATGCGCCCGTCGCGGCGCAAGGTCGGGCTGGCCTTCCAGCCGGCTTCGGCCAAAGTGGTCTATCAACCGCTGGGCGTGGTCGGGGTCATCGTGCCGTGGAACTACCCGCTCTATCTCGCCATCGGCCCACTGGTCGGCGCGCTGTCGGCGGGCAATCGGGTGATGCTCAAGCTCAGTGAATCGACCCCCGCCACCGGCCTGCTGATGAAGCAACTGCTGGCTCGAGTCTTCCCCGAAGACCTGGTTTGCGTGGTGCTGGGCGAGTCCGATATCGGGGCGGCATTTTCCAGGCTGCGCTTCGATCACCTGCTGTTTACCGGCGCCACCAGCATCGGCAAACACGTAATGCGCGCGGCAGCGGAGAACCTGACCCCCGTCACCCTGGAACTGGGCGGCAAATCCCCGGCCATCGTGTCCCGCGATGTGCCCCTTCAAGACGCCGCCGAACGCATCGCTTTCGGCAAGACCCTCAACGCAGGGCAGACCTGTGTGGCCCCGGACTATGTTCTGGTGCCGGACGACCGCATCGAAGAGTTCGTCGAGACCTATCGCCAGGTGGTCCGCGGCTTTTATCCGACGCTGGCTGACAACCCGGACTACACCGCCATCATCAATGACCGACAACTGACGCGGCTCAACGGCTACCTCAGCGATGCCACCAGCAAGGGCGCGCTGCTGATTCCACTGTTTGACCAGGGGCAGGGACGTCGCATGGGGCATAGCCTGCTGCTCAATGTCACCGACGACATGACGGTGATGCAGGACGAAATCTTCGGCCCGCTGCTGCCGATCGTGCCGTACGAGAATCTTGACCAGGCATTTGCCTACATCAACCAGCGCCCTCGCCCACTGGCGCTGTATTACTTCGGCTACGACAAACGCGAACAGCAGCGCGTGCTCCACGAAACCCATTCCGGCGGCGTGTGCCTGAACGACACCCTGCTGCACGTCGCCCAGGACGACATGCCCTTCGGCGGCATCGGCCCCTCGGGCATGGGCCATTACCACGGCCACGAGGGCTTCCTGACTTTCAGCAAGGCCAAGGGCGTGCTGGTCAAACAGCGCTTCAACGCGGCGAAACTGATTTACCCGCCTTACGGCAAATCCATTCAGAAGCTGATCCAGAAGCTGTTCATTCGCTAACGCTCAACGCCAACGGATAAAAACAATAATGGGCCAAAGCCTGTCCGAAACTCCCGCGCTGTCACGGCGCGGCCTGCTCAAGTTCAGCCTGGGCGCCAGCGCCTTTCTCGCCACCGCCGGCCTGGGCGCAAGCTTGAGTGGTTGCTCATCGAGCATCCCGGAGAGCGGCTTCGCGGCGCTGCGCGGTGGTGACCTGCTGTTTCTGCGCGCGCTGATTCCGGTGCTGCTCGACGGTGCCGTGACCGCCGAACGCATGCCCGCAGCCATCGACGGCACGTTGAAAAGCCTGGACTACAACCTCGATCACCTGTCGCCGGAAATGCTCAAGCTGACCCGCCAGCTGTTCGATGTGCTGGGCATGGCCGTGACTCGCGGACCGCTGACCGGTATCTGGGGCAGCTGGGAAAACGCCAGCGCTGATGAGATCCGGCGTTTTCTCGATCGCTGGGAAAACAGCTCGCTGAGCCTGCTGCGCATGGGCCACAGCTCATTGCTGCAACTGGTGATGATGGCCTGGTATGGGCGCAAGGAGTCGTGGGTGCATTGCGGGTATCCCGGGCCGCCTACAGTTTGAGACCGAGTCGCCCCATTCGCGGGCAAGCCACGCTCCCACAGGGTTTGAGTCGTTCACAAAAGGATGGGCAACCTCGAAACCTGTGGGAGCGTGGCTTGCCCGCGATAGCGTCAGCCGCATCACCACCAAACTCAAAACAATAAGAGATCACAACAATGCCCGTACCCGACCCGTTCCGCGAAGGCATGGCCCGTGGCTGGAAAACCCATGACGGCTCGCAACTGACCCAGGACCTGGCCCTCGAAGCGGATGTGGCGATCATTGGCAGCGGTGCGGGTGGCGGGACCACGGCGGAAATCCTCAGCGCGGCCGGTTACAAGGTGCTGCTGATCGAGGAAGGTCCGCTCAAGACCAGCAGCGACTTCAAACTGCTCGAAGACCAGGCCTACAGCAGCCTCTACCAGGAAGGCATCGGCCGCATGAGCAAGGACGGCGCCATCACCATCCTTCAGGGCCGGGCCGTGGGCGGCACCACACTGATCAACTGGACGTCCAGTTTCCGCACGCCGCAGCCGACCCTGGAACACTGGGCCAAAGAGCACAACGTCAAGGGACACAGCCCGACGGATATGGCGCCATGGTTCGAGAAAATGGAGCAGCGCCTGGGTGTCGCACCCTGGATGGTTCCGCCCAATGCCAACAACGACGTGATCCGCAAGGGTTGCGAACAGCTCGGCTACAGCTGGCATGTCATCCCGCGCAATGTGCGCGGCTGCTGGAACCTCGGCTACTGCGGCATGGGCTGCCCGACCAACGCCAAGCAATCGATGATGGTCACCACCATCCCGGCCACCCTGGAGCAAGGCGGCGAGCTGCTCTACCTGGCCCGAGCCGAGAAACTGCTGATCACCGGCGACAAAGTCACCGGGGTGCAATGCGTGGCCATGGATGCACGCTGCGTCGAGCCCACCGGCCGGCGCATCACGGTCAAGGCGCGGCATTACGTGCTGGCCGGCGGCGGGATCAACAGTCCGGCGCTGTTGCTGCGTTCCGATGCGCCGGACCCCCATGAACGGCTGGGCAAACGGACCTTTCTGCATCTGGTGAACATGTCCGCCGGGCAGTTCGACGAAGTGATCAACCCCTTCTATGGCGCCCCGCAATCGATCTACTCCGACCATTTCCAATGGCAGGACGGCACCACCGGCAAGATCGGCTACAAGCTGGAGGTCCCACCGCTGCACCCGGCGCTGGCCACCACGCTGCTCGGCGGTTTCGGCCAGGAAAATGCGCAACACATGGCCAACCTGCCGCACACCCACGCCATGCTCGCGTTGCTGCGCGACGGCTTCCATCCGGACAGCCCCGGCGGCAACGTCGAACTGCGCGGCGATGGCTCACCGGTACTCGATTACCAGGTTTCACCGTATGTCCGGGACGGTTTGCGCCGGGCCTTCCACAGCATGGCCGAGATCCAGTTCGCCGGTGGCGCCAGGGCCGTGATGCCGATGCACGCCGATGCGCGCTATGTGAAAACCCTGGGCGAAGCACGCACCCTGATCGACGGGCTCAGCCTTGAGTTGTACCGCACACGGCTCGGCAGCGCCCATGTGATGGGCGGTTGTGCCATGGGCGAAGACCCGAAAAGTGCGGTGGCCGACAGCCTCGGCCGGCATCATCAGCTGGGCAACCTGTCGATTCATGACGGCTCGCTGTTCCCCACCAGCATTGGCGCAAACCCGCAATTGTCGGTCTATGGACTGACGGCGCAACTGGCGACTTCCCTGGCCGAACGTTTAAAAAACCCATGAAAACAACGAACATTCCCATCGTCTATAGTGCTTTCTTACCCAACAGTCGACTTGGCCGACCGATAAGGCTGCGATACCATCCGACTCCCCAACGCACTCCCGCCAGGACGCCGCGATGAACCGAGTGTTGTACCCAGGTACCTTCGACCCTATTACCAAGGGCCATGGCGATCTGGTCGAACGCGCCTCGCGCCTGTTCGATCACGTGATCATTGCCGTCGCCGCCAGCCCCAAGAAAAACCCGTTGTTCCCCCTGGAACAGCGTGTTGAACTGGCTCGCGAGGTCACCAAGCATTTGCCGAACGTTGAAGTCGTCGGCTTTTCGACCCTGCTGGCGCACTTCGCCAAAGAGCAGAACGCCAACGTGTTCCTGCGTGGCTTGCGCGCAGTCTCGGACTTCGAATACGAATTCCAGCTGGCCAACATGAACCGGCAACTGGCTCCGGACGTGGAAAGCCTGTTCCTCACCCCGTCCGAGCGTTATTCGTTCATTTCCTCGACGCTGGTCCGTGAAATCGCAGCCCTGGGCGGCGATATCACCAAGTTCGTGCACCCTGCGGTGGCGGACGCGCTGACCCTGCGCTTCAAGAAGTAACCACCGCTCAATCGGCGCCCGCGTGCACAGCGGGCGCCAATGCGGCACAATTACGCGCATTGATTTATTGCGCCCGGGCTCGCCGCCCCGGCTGGAGTTAGCATGTCCCTGATCATCACCGACGATTGCATCAACTGCGACGTCTGCGAACCTGAATGCCCGAACGCCGCCATTTCCCAAGGCGAAGAGATCTACGTGATCGACCCTAACCTGTGCACACAGTGTGTCGGCCACTACGACGAACCACAGTGCCAGCAGGTCTGCCCGGTGGATTGCATCCCCCTGGACGAAGCCCATCCGGAGACTCAAGAGGAGTTGATGGAGAAGTACCGGAAGATTACCGGTAAGGCTTGATACATCTGGCGTCTGTCGCACCCCCATCGCGAGCAGGCTCGCTCCCACAGTTGAAATGCGTATCCCTGTGGGAGCGAGCCTGCTCGCGATGAGTCCGTCAGCCCCAGTAATGATGCCACTGACTCACTCCGTCTGCTCAAACCCCTCCCCGATACACCCCAGACACCGCACGAACGCCGCTTTCGCCGGGTCCACAACCAACGCCTGCCCCGCATCACCCACGCCACCACCCATTGCAGTGAACGGCAACGACACGACAAACACCCCTGCACCGATCACCGTCGCCACCACCAGCAAAGGCCGGGCGATCAGCAGATCGCCGATCATGGCGTATGCCGGCGGATTATGGATGGTGTAGAGCGGATCGCCGCTGCCGTTGCTGGCGGCGACTGAAGTGCCGACGCTCAACAACAGAGCGAAGGCGAGGGTTTTATGCAGCTTCATGGCACGGTCCTTCGGCGAGACAGTCAGAACACTGACTATAGACCGTCGGTCATTCAGGTCTGGCAGCGTGGGCAAAAGACGCTGGCGCGCTGCCCCAGCTTCACTTCCCGCAATTGCGTCCCGCAGACCTTGCATGCCTCATTGGCGCGGCCATACACGAACAGTTCCTGCTGGAAGTAACCCGGCTGGCCGTCACCACCAATGAAGTCCCGCAACGTGGTGCCACCGCGCTCGATGGCGGCGGCCAGGATGCGTTTGATCTCGATCGCCAGCTTCAGATACCGCGCGCGGGAAATGCCCTTGGCTTCGCGACGCGGGTCGATACCGGCGGCAAACAGCGCCTCGGTCGCGTAGATGTTGCCCACGCCCACTACCACTGCGTTGTCCATGATGAACGGCTTGACCGCCATCGAACGCCCGCGGGACAGCTGGAACAGACGTTCGCCGTCGAACAGGTCGGTCAGCGGCTCCGGCCCCAGGCGAATCAGCAGTTCATGGTTGAGCGGATCCAGGCTCCAGAGCATCGCGCCAAACCGGCGTGGATCGGTGTAGCGCAGGGCCAGGCCGGACTCCAGTTCAATGTCCACATGCTCGTGCTTGGCTACAGGCGTGCCGACCTCCACCAGACGCAAATTCCCCGACATGCCCAAGTGGCTGATCAACGTGCCGACTTCAGCGTTGATCAGCAGGTACTTGGCGCGTCGCTCCACCAGCACGATGCGCTGGCCGGACAGGCGCACATCCAGGTCCTCGGGAATCGGCCAGCGCAAGCGACGGTCACGCACGATCACCCGGCTGACGCGCTGGCCTTCCAGATGCGGGGCGATGCCGCGGCGGGTGGTTTCGACCTCTGGCAGTTCAGGCATGGCGATTCTCTACATCAGGCGCTCTGGTCGAGACCTGGAAATACAGGAAGATCCCGCCACTCAGCGGTGAGCGCCAAGCTCGCGGATCGTTTGCTTGAGGTTTTCGAAGTCGTAGTCGGACAGACCGACGTAATCGAGCACCAGAGGCCCGATGGTCTCCCACTCATGGTCCTCGGTCTGGCTGCCCAGCACTCGGTAGGAGGCACAGATGTGTTCGGCCATCTTCAGGATGCCCAGCAGGTTCTTCAGCGAACTGTGGCGCGAGGACTCATCGCTGAAGATCGCCAGGGCGTTGTGGTGGTTGGCGATGGCGGCCGAAACGTGGTCCGGCAGGCGCCAGGACTTGGCCGTGTAATAACCGACCACGGCGTGGTTGGTGTTGAACGCCTTGTTTTCGGTGTCCACCACCCGGCAATCAGGACCGGCGTTGGCATAAGCCTGTTCCAGCACCGTCATGTAGTCGGGGAAACGCTGGAGCATCAGCGGCACGCCGCAGTCGTGGAACAGGCCCAGGGCATAGGCTTCGTCGCCCGCCTGCACGCCAACGCGCTTGGCCAGGGTCAGGCAGGTCATCGCCACGTCCTGCGCGGTGTCCCAGAAGCGGTTCAGGGTGACGATGGTTTCGTCATTCATTTCGCCCTTGATCGACTGCGCGTTGATCAGGTTGATGATCGAGCGACTGCCCAACAGATTCACGGCGCGCTGGATCGAGGCGATCTTGTTGCTCAAACCGTAATACGGCGAGTTGACGATTTTCAGCAAGGAACCGGAGAGCCCCGGATCCTGGGAAATCAGCTTCGCAATCACGTCCAGATCCGGATCGGGCATGTACTGCTCCATCTGCAGATCCACCATGATCTGCGGTTGGGCAGGCACACTGATGCCTTGCAGGGATTGATGGATCTGTTCGGGAGTCAACTCTTGGGACATAAGTACACACTCTGGGCCAGGGGCAGATTCTAGCTTCTAAAAGTTGGATCCGACATACCAAATCTCGGGTTACCTGTTCCTCACCACATGTCTACTGTCGAACCCGCCCGCCCTGCAACGCGTTATACTCCCGCTCTTTTTTTCGGAGCGACGTCATGTCCCTGCCTAGCCTGCGCCTCAAAGCCAACGCCGACCGTCGTCTGCGTAACGGTCATTTGTGGGTCTACAGCAACGAAATCGATGTAGCCGCTACGCCTTTGCACGGTTTCAAGGCCGGCGATCAGGCGATCCTCGAAGCCGCCGGCGGCAAGCCGCTGGGCATCGTTGCCATGAGCCCGAACAACCTGATCTGCGCCCGTGTCCTGTCGCGCGACATCAAGTTGCCGCTGGACAAGTCGCTGCTGGTGCATCGCCTGAACGTGGCCCTGTCGATCCGCGATCGCCTGTTCGACAAGCCGTTCTACCGCCTGGTCTACGGCGATTCCGACCTGCTGCCGGGCCTGGTGGTCGACCGTTTCGGCGACATCCTGGTGGTGCAGATCGCTTCGGCAACCATGGAAGCCCATAAAGACGACGTGATCGCGGCACTGACCCAGGTGCTCAAGCCAAGCGGCATTCTGTTCAAGAACGACTCCGCCGCCCGTGACGCCGAAGGCCTGACCCGCTACGTCGAAACCGTGTTCGGCCTGGTGCCGGAGTGGGTGGCGCTGGAAGAGAACGGCGTGAAATTCGAAGCCCCGGTCATTCAGGGCCAGAAAACCGGCTGGTTCTACGACCACCGCATGAACCGCGCGCGCCTGGCACCTTACGCCAAGGGCAAGCGCGTTCTGGACCTGTACAGCTACATCGGCGGCTGGGGCGTTCAGGCTGCCGCATTCGGTGCCAGTGAAGTGTTCTGCGTCGATGCCTCGGCCTTCGCCCTCGACGGTGTAGAGCGCAACGCCGCCCTGAACGGCTTCGCCGACAAGATGACCTGCATCGAAGGCGACGTCTTCGAAGCCCTGAAGGAACTGAAAGCCAGCGAAGAACGCTTCGACGTGATCGTGGCCGACCCGCCTGCCTTCATCAAACGCAAGAAAGACATGAAGAATGGCGAAGGCGCCTACCGCCGCCTGAACGAGCAAGCCATGCGCCTGCTGACCAAGGACGGCATCCTTGTCAGCGCCTCCTGCTCGATGCACCTGCCGGAAGACGACCTGCAAAACATCCTCCTGACCAGCGCCCGCCACCTGGACCGCAACATCCAGATGCTGGAACGCGGCGGCCAGGGTCCGGATCATCCGGTGCATCCGGCAATCCCGGAAACCCGTTATATCAAGAGCATTACTTGCCGGTTGCTGCCTAACAGCTAACAACCCAGTCCTCTGTAGGAGCGAGCTCTGCTCGCGATGGACGTCAACGATAACGCTGGAAGCCTGACACCCAGCGGCGTCTTTGGATTCATCGCGAGCGAGCTCGCTCCTACAGGGTGCTAGACATATCCTGACCCACTGTCGTAACGACAACCTCCCACCCCACACCTACCGTTTCTCTTCAAATCACAGAAGAGGACAACGGAATGTCCAGCAAGCCAAAAGCCCACCGCTTACGCACCGGCCGCCACTCGGAATCCGGACGCATTTATCTGCTGACAGCCGTCACCTACGAGCGACAACCAATCTTCCAGGATTGGCGCGTGGGGCGATTAGTCGTGAATGAGTTCAGAAAAGCTCAAGAAGACGGCAATGCCACGTCTATAGCTTGGGTGGTCATGCCAGATCACTTTCACTGGCTGGTCGAATTGCATAACGGTGATTTGCCGAAACTGATGCAGACCACTAAATCCCGTTGTGCACGTCTCATCAATCGGAAGCGAGACTTGTGTGCTCCCGTATGGCAAAAGGGCTACTTCGACCGAGCCCTGCGTCACGAGGAGGATCTAAAAGCAGCAGCCCGATATATCATCGCCAACCCTCTGCGGGCCGGACTGGTCACTCACGTAGGTGACTACCCGCTATGGGATGCCATGTGGCTCTAGCACGCACCCAGAACTGTAGGAGCGAGCTCGCTCGCGATGGTCGTCAACGATAACGCTGACAACCTGGCACCCCGTTGCGCTCTCAGGTTCATCGCGAGCAGAGCTCGCTCCTACAAAGAGCTGTCCGCACGTCTTGTGAATGCTGCCGCCACGCTTGCGGGCATTCCCTCCAGCCGCCAGCCGTGTAGAATCGCGAACATTCATCGCCAGTCATCCCCGGCGGGTTTATGAGCTCAAGCTGAAGCGCGCGGCGATCCCGCAAAGTTATCGGCAACCTATGGACACACGGCCATTTCCGAGTACTCCAGACGTCACTAGAAGCTCACTTCCCTTTTGATACCTGATTAGCCGCCCGGAGTGCTTCATGCCTGATTACCGCTCGAAAACATCCACCCACGGCCGCAACATGGCCGGTGCCCGCGCTCTGTGGCGCGCCACGGGGATGAAAGATGACGACTTCAAAAAGCCGATCATCGCCATTGCCAACTCCTTCACCCAGTTCGTACCGGGCCACGTCCACCTCAAGGACCTGGGCCAACTGGTCGCCCGCGAGATCGAACGCGCCGGCGGCGTGGCAAAGGAATTCAACACCATCGCGGTCGATGACGGCATCGCCATGGGTCACGACGGCATGCTCTATTCGCTGCCGAGCCGCGAGATCATTGCCGACTCCGTCGAGTACATGGTCAACGCCCACTGCGCCGACGCCATCGTCTGCATTTCCAACTGCGACAAGATCACCCCCGGCATGCTGATGGCCGCCCTGCGCCTGAACATCCCGGTGATCTTCGTGTCCGGCGGCCCGATGGAAGCCGGCAAGACCAAACTGGCCAGCCACGGTCTGGACCTGGTTGACGCCATGGTGATCGCCGCCGACTCCAGCGCTTCTGACGAGAAGGTTGCCGAGTACGAGCGCAGCGCCTGCCCGACCTGCGGTTCGTGCTCCGGGATGTTCACCGCCAACTCGATGAACTGCCTGACCGAAGCCCTGGGCCTGGCCCTGCCGGGCAACGGTTCGACCCTGGCCACCCACAGCGACCGCGAGCAGCTGTTCCTGCAGGCCGGCCGCACCATCGTCGAGCTGTGCAAGCGTTACTACGGCGAGAACGATCAGTCGGTGCTGCCACGCAACATCGCCAACTTCCAGGCGTTCGAAAACGCCATGATGCTCGACATCGCCATGGGCGGTTCGACCAACACCATCCTGCACCTGCTGGCCGCCGCCCAGGAAGCCGAGATCGACTTCGACCTGCGCGACATCGATCGCCTGTCGCGCAAAGTGCCGCAACTGTGCAAGGTCGCGCCGAACATCCAGAAGTACCACATGGAAGACGTGCACCGCGCCGGCGGGATCTTCAGCATCCTCGGCTCGCTGGCCCGTGGCGGCCTGCTGCACACCCAGCTGCCGACCGTCCACAGCCGCAGCATGGAAGAAGCCATCGCCAAGTGGGACATCACCCAGACCAACGACGAAGCGGTACACCACTTCTTCAAGGCCGGTCCCGCAGGCATCCCGACGCAAACCGCGTTCAGCCAGTCGACCCGTTGGGAAACCCTGGACGACGACCGTGAAAACGGCTGCATCCGCAGTGTCGAGCACGCCTACTCGCAAGAAGGCGGCCTGGCCGTGCTGTACGGCAACATCGCGCTGGACGGTTGCGTAGTGAAGACCGCGGGCGTCGATGAGTCGATCCACGTGTTCGAAGGCAACGCCAAGATCTTCGAAAGCCAGGACAGCGCAGTGCGCGGCATCCTCGCCGACGAAGTGAAGGAAGGCGACATCGTCATCATTCGCTACGAAGGTCCGAAAGGCGGCCCGGGCATGCAGGAAATGCTGTACCCGACTTCGTACCTGAAATCCAAGGGCCTGGGCAAAGCCTGCGCCCTGCTCACCGACGGCCGTTTCTCCGGCGGCACCTCGGGCCTGTCCATCGGCCACGCTTCGCCGGAAGCCGCTGCCGGTGGCGCGATTGGTCTGGTGCAGGACGGCGACAAAGTGCTGATCGACATTCCGAACCGCTCGATCAACCTGTTGATCAGCGACGAAGAACTGGCCGCGCGCCGCGTCGAGCAGGACAAGAAAGGCTGGAAGCCAGTGGAAGTGCGTCCACGTAAAGTGACCACCGCCCTGAAGGCCTACGCCCTGCTGGCGACCAGTGCCGACAAGGGTGCTGTGCGTAACAAGGCGATGCTGGACGGGCTGTAAGCCTTAACCGTCGCACAAAAAAATACCCCGCCGAGTGCGGGGTATTTTGTTTCTACCGGTCACCTTTCACCTTTCCCCTGTAGGAGCGAGCATGCTCGCGATGGACTGAAGAACGCCGCTGGGTGTCAGGCACCCAGCGTTATCGTTAACGACCATCGCGAGCATGCTCGCTCCTACAGGGGATCCAGATCCTTACTGGATCTCTTCAGGCTTCACGATCACCCAGTTCTTGTCCGCCGTCACCGTCAACCCTTCCTTGGCCTGGGCCGCGGCGTTCTTGGCCATCATGCCTTGGATCTGGGTCATGTACTTGTCCTTGCGGTTGACCCACAGGTGGATGCCGCCCTTGGCCACGTCGACGCTGTGGAACAGCATGTAGCCGTCGCTGCTCGGGGTATCGCCGCCGACCAGAACCGGTTTCTTCCATTCATCGATGTAGGTCAGGATCGCAGCCTGCTTGCCGGCCATCCAGGTCGCCGGGGTCCACAGGTAAGGGGTCAGTTCCAGGCCGAGGTTGGCCTTCTCGTCATATTTGCCGGCGGTGATCTGCTTGCGTGCGGTGGTCAGCTCGCCAGTCTTTTGGTCCTTGAGCAGCAGGGACACGCCGATCACGTTCTGCGGCTTGACGTTGTAGCCGTACTTCGGATCGGACGCGACCATGCGCACCAGCTCTTCCGAGGCGGCGGTCATCACGTAGACCTCGATACCGTTTTCCATGAGCTTGTTGTAGAGCTCTTGCTGGCCGGTGAAGATCTTCGGCGGGTTGACGTCGAGTTTCTTGACCACATCGCCTTCGTAATAAGTGGCCGGCACCGGCTTGCCGGAGGCCATCATCTCATCGACATAGCCCTTGAGTTCCTTGAGCGTGAAGCCCGAGAACACCTGGGCGACCCATGGGTAGCAGACCATGTCGTCGACTTCGCAGAGGCGGTAGTAGTAGCTGAACAGGCTTTCCTTGTGGTCGGCGGTGTCCTTGAACGGAATGAGCTTCAGGGAGGGGTCGAGCTTGTCGCGGGTGATCAGGCCCTTGTTCTCCATGAACGGCAGCAACGACTCTTCGAGGTCGTAGCGGTAACTGGTGTTGTCCATGTCGAACACCGCGTAGTTACCCTTGTTGGCGTTGGCCGCGATCATCGCGTCCAGCGCCTTGGCCTGATCGGCCGGCCAGTGCTTCAAATCCGTTGCGAATGCCTGGCTGGCGAGGCCCAGGCAAAGTGCGGCAGCGAGCAAATTCGGTGCGAACTTCATCGGCAAAATCTCCCTGAGTGAAAGACATCGACGCTAACAAATATGTGTGACAGTCCTCGTCTGTCAGCGACCGTCATCATGCCCTTCGCGCCAGATGCATCCCTGAGGGCGACACCCTCTTATTCCAAAAACGACAGTTTCAAGTCGTTTTTGATATTAATTCATTAGATTTCAAGCTGTTAGGCTTGCCGGTTCGCAGCTGCCCCGGAAGGCAGCTGGCACATGTCTAATGGGAGTTCCAATGAATCTGCCGCTGATTCTCAATCTGTTGGTGTTCCTCGCCCTGCTCCTGGGCCTGGCACAAACCCGCCACACCACTTGGAGTCTGGCAAAGAAAGTCCTGCTCGCCCTGGTGCTGGGCGTGGTCTTCGGTGTCGCGCTGCACACGGTCTACGGTACCGGCAACCCAGTGCTCAAAGCTTCGATCGGCTGGTTCGATCTGGTGGGCAACGGTTACGTGCAGTTGCTGCAAATGATCGTCATCCCGCTGGTGTTTGCCTCGATCCTCAGCGCCGTGGCCCGTCTGCACAATGCGACGTCGCTGGGCAAAATCAGCTTCCTGACCATCGGCACGCTGCTGTTCACCACCGCCATCGCGGCGCTGATCGGCATCGGCCTGACCAACCTGTTCGGCCTGACGGCTGAAGGCCTGGTGGCTGGCACCCAGGAACTGGCCCGCCTGCAAATCATCCAGTCCGATTACGCCGGTAAGGTCGCCGACCTGAATGTGCCGCAGCTGTTGTTGTCGTTCATCCCGCAAAACCCGTTCGCCGATCTGGCGCGGGCCAAGCCGACGTCGATCATCAGCGTGGTGATTTTCGCCGCCTTCCTGGGTGTCGCAGCGCTGCAACTGCTCAAGGATGACGTGGAAAAAGGTCAAAAAGTGATCAACGCCATCGACACCCTGCAAGCCTGGGTGACGCGCCTGGTGCGTCTGGTGATGAAGCTGACGCCGTACGGTGTGTTGGCGCTGATGACCAAAGTGGTGGCCGGTTCCAACCTGCAGGACATCATCAAGCTCGGCAGTTTCGTGGTGGTGTCCTACATCGGCCTGGGCCTGATGTTTGTCGTCCATGGCGTGCTGGTGTCCGCGGCGGGGATCAATCCGCTGCGTTTCTTCCGCAAGATCTGGCCGGTACTGACGTTCGCCTTCACCAGCCGTTCGAGCGCCGCGACCATTCCGTTGAGCATCGAAGCACAGACCAGCCGCCTGGGCATCCCGCAGTCGGTCGCCAGTTTCGCCGCGTCGTTCGGCGCGACCATCGGCCAGAACGGTTGCGCCGGCCTGTACCCGGCGATGTTGGCAGTGATGGTGGCGCCGACCGTGGGCATCAACCCGCTGGACCCGCTGTGGATCGCGACGCTGGTGGCGATTGTGACCTTGAGTTCGGCCGGAGTGGCCGGGGTGGGTGGCGGTGCGACCTTTGCCGCGCTGATCGTGCTGCCGGCGATGGGTTTGCCGGTGTCACTGGTAGCGTTGCTGATTTCGGTCGAGCCGTTGATCGATATGGGGCGCACGGCGTTGAACGTGAGTGGTTCGATCACGGCTGGTGCGATTACCAGCCAGGTGATGCAGCAGACGGATAAGGAACTGCTGGAGGCGGATGAGCATTCGGCGTTGGCTCACGCTTAAGCGTCGTTAGATAGATTGCTATCGCGGGCAAGCCTTGCTCCCACAGGTTTAATGTCGACCGCAAATATTGCGTACGACTCAAACCCTGTGGGAGCAAGGCTTGCCCGCGATGCTTTTAGGCTTTCTCCCAAACCTCAAATGTATACGCCGGTTTGTCGCCTTCAGTCGGATTGGGCTTGTCCCATACCAGTTTCCATTGCTTCGAATCGAATTCCGGGAACCACGCATCACCCTCTGGACTCAACGCAACACTAGTAAGGTACAACCGATCAGCGTGTG
The DNA here is from genome assembly GCF_050989985.1 of Pseudomonas putida. Lineage (GTDB taxonomy): Bacteria > Pseudomonadota > Gammaproteobacteria > Pseudomonadales > Pseudomonadaceae > Aquipseudomonas > Aquipseudomonas putida_AI. The sequence goes on along the minus strand of NZ_CP158815.1, from coordinate 286,257 downwards.
GCAGACCTTGCGTATACAACTGCGCTCCACCAATTAGCATTACTTCGTCGACACACTGCTCACGAGCCCACTCTTCAGCCCGAACCACCGCAGCTTCTAGTGACGGATAAACCTCCGCCCCTTCCAACTGCAGTTCGGCTTGGCGACTAACCACGATGTTTAGACGCCCCGGCAGCGGACGCCCAAGGGAATCCCAGGTCTTGCGACCCATGATGATCGGCTTGCCGAGCGTTGTTTCTTTGAAATATTTGAAATCGCCCGGCAGGTGCCAAGGCATGGTGTTGTTCACGCCAATCACACGGTTTTCACCGAGAGCTGCGATCAGACTAAGAGTAAGTGTTTTTTTCATGCTGGCGAGGATACCAGAGGCTCAACATCCCGCAACTCACCCCGACAAGCGCCACAGCGGTTATGCTCACAGCTCAATTAAGCGACGGGATGCCGCGTGACTGAACTGAATAACCTATGGCTGACAGAAACCATCCGCCTGCGCGAAGAACACGCCGGGCCCCTGGAAGATCTGGAAGCCAATCGCCTGGCCCGCAACGCCGGCGGCGATCTATCGACACGCATTCAACGCCGTGCCCTGTGGCTGGCCGAACGGGATGGCTTGAGCAGCGCGCTCATGCATTGGCTGCAAGGCGCGCGACTGGCCCTGCTCGTGTTGGCGGTGCTGGCCGTGGTCAGCGGCGCCGGCCTTGCGTTCGCCGCACTGGGTGACGGACAGACGCCGGTCAATGTGTTCTGGGCCTTGGGCAGCCTCCTTGGACTGAATCTGATCCTGCTGTTGAGTTGGGCGTTCGGCCTGGTGTTTGCCGGCGAACACGGCGCCAGCCTCGGGCGCCTGTGGCTGTGGCTCAGTGAAAAACTCGCCCGGGACGCCAAGGCCGCGCAATTGGCACCCGCCCTGCTCTTGTTGCTGCAACGACAGAAGCTCAATCGCTGGGCCATCGGCGTGCTGGTCAATGGCTTGTGGCTGCTGGCGATGCTCAGTGCGCTGGTGATGCTGCTGACGTTGATGGCTACCCGGCGCTACGGTTTCGTCTGGGAAACCACCATCCTCGGCGCGGATACTTTTATCACCATGACCCAAGGCCTCGGCGCCCTGCCGGCCCTGCTCGGCTTCAGCGTGCCTTCGGTCGAGATGATCCGCGCCAGTGGCGATGCCGCGCTGAACATCGAAAGCGCCCGGCAGGCCTGGGCCGCCTGGCTGGTTGGGGTGTTGCTGGTTTACGGCGTATTGCCGCGCCTGCTGCTGGCGCTGTTTTGCCTGTGGCGCTGGAAAACCGGTCGCGCCGCCTTGCAGCTCGATTTGAACCTGCCCGGCTACGCGCAACTGCGCGAGCGCCTGATGCCCACCAGCGAACGCCTGGGCATCAGCGATGCGGCGCCCGAGCAACTTCACCGGGTCGAAAGCGGGGTCAGCGAAGCGCAGAGCGAAGGTGCATTGCTGGTGGCCATCGAACTGGACGACGAGCGCCCATGGCCGCCGCAACTGCCGAAAAATGTCAGCAATGCCGGCATCCTCGACAGCCGCGAATCGCGGCACAAATTGCTCGAACAGTTGAGCCGTTTTCCCCCGGCCCGCCTGGCGATTGCCTGCGATCCAAGGCGCTCGCCGGATCGCGGCAGCCTGGCGTTGATCGCCGAGCTGGCCCGCAACGCCAGCGCCACCCGCGTCTGGCTGTTGCAGGCGCCGCCCGGTGAAGCGCTGGATGCCGACCGCCTCGGTGATTGGCATGCCGCCCTGCAACAGCTGGAACTGCCCTTTGCCGACAGCGCGCCGTTGAATTGGCTGGAGACGGGTCATGACTAAACCTCTGAAACTCGCCGTGGTCGGCCACACCAACGTCGGCAAAACCTCCTTGCTGCGCACCCTGACCCGCGATGTCGGTTTCGGCGAAGTCTCCCATCGCCCCAGCACCACGCGGCATGTAGAGGGTGCTCGTTTATCCGTGGACGGCGAGCCCTTGCTCGACCTGTTCGACACGCCAGGGCTGGAAGACGCCATCGCCCTGCTCGACTATCTCGAACGCCTTGAGCGCCCCGGCGAACGCCTGGACGGTCCGGCACGACTGGCGCGCTTCCTTGAAGGCAGCGAAGCGCGGCAGCGTTTCGAACAGGAAGCCAAGGTGCTGCGGCAGCTGCTGACCTGCGATGCCGGCCTCTATGTGATCGACGCCCGCGAGCCGGTATTGGCCAAGTACCGCGATGAACTTGAAGTGCTGGCTGGCTGTGGAAAACCACTGCTGCCGGTGCTGAATTTCGTCAGCAGCGACAATCACCGCGAACCGGCGTGGCGTGAAGCGCTGGCGCGTCTGGGCCTGCATGCGCTGGTGCGTTTCGACAGCGTGGCGCCTCCGGAGGATGGCGAACGCCGACTCTATGAAAGCCTCGCGCTCCTGCTCGAACACGCCCGCCCGCAGCTGGAGCGGTTGATTGCCGATCAACAGGCGCAACGCCAGGCGCGGCAGCAGAGTGCGGCGCGGTTGATCGCCGAATTGTTGATCGACTGCGCTGCTTGCCGGCGCAGCGTGGTCAGCGATGCGGAACAAGAACAGCAGGCCATCAGCGAGCTGCGCAAAGCCGTTCGCCAGCGGGAACAGCGTTGCGTCGAAGCCTTGCTCAAGCTCTATGCCTTCCGCCCGCAGGACGCGGCGGCCAGTGACTTGCCGCTGCTGGACGGTCGCTGGGGCGATGATCTGTTCAACCCGGAAACCCTCAAGCAATTGGGTGTGCGGGTAGGTGGCGGGATCGCAGCCGGCGCAGCCGCCGGGGCCGGGGTCGACTTGCTGGTGGGGGGCATTACCCTCGGCGCCGCCGCCCTGGCCGGAGCCATCGCCGGTGGCGCCCTGCAAACGGCGCGCAGTTATGGCAGTCGCTTGCTGGGCAAGATCAAGGGGCAGCGTGAACTGACCGTCGATGACAATGTGCTGCGGCTATTGGCGCTGCGGCAGCGTCAACTGCTGCAAGCGCTGGATGCCCGTGGCCATGCGGCGATGGACAGCATTCAAGTCGCCACGCCTCAGGACAAGACCTGGCGCGAAGGCAAGCTGCCGGAAGCCCTGACCAAAGCGCGGGCGCATCCGCAGTGGTCGTCGTTGAATGCCCACGCGAAGCTGAATCAGGCGGAGCGGCAGGAGCAAGTTGAGGAATTGGCGGGGCAACTATAAACACTGTCGTGTCTGAACTGGCCCCTTCGCGAGCAGGCTCGCTCCCACAGTTGATCGCATTTCCCTGTGGGAGCGAGCCTGCTCGCGAAAGCCGCGCCTCGGTCCAGAGGTTTTATACAGCCAACAAACGCGCCGCCTTTTCCTTCAAGATGCCCAGATCAATCACCGGCACGTGCATCTCCTTGGCCAGTTCATCCCACTGGCGCATGCGCAGACTCACTTCGCACAACGGGTCCTGCTCGAAGGCATCGGCTTCGGCGTTGGTCATCACCCCGCCCTGATACTCCAGCGTACGGCGGCTGGCCTCGCTCAAGCGGTCGTAGTAACCCGGCTCCCTCAGCGTCAAGTAGCGCTTGGCCTGGACGTGGTACTCCACCAGGCGCGCCATGCGTTCGCTGAAACCTGCGCTGCGCAGGTAGTCGGCGCCCAGCCGTTCATGGCTGACCACGCCAAAGCCGCCCATGTTTTCCGCACCTTCGGCGCAGATGTGTCCGATGTCGTGGAAGAATGCGGCGAGCACCACTTCGTCATCGAAGCCTTCGGCCATTGCGCACTGCGCGGCCTGGGACATGTGCTCGATCTGCGATACCGGCTCACCGATGTAATCGGCATCGCCAAAGCGCTCGTACAGGGCGAAGACCCTGGCGACGGTTTGTTCGTTGGGGTTCATCAGAAGTCTCTCGATGAAGTGGGATGTGTGGTGAATCGTAGACCGCTTTCGCGGGCAAGCCCGCTCCCACAGGTTTTTCGGTGAGACACAAATTGCGTGAACACCAACAATCCCTGTGGGAGCGGGCTTGCCCGCGATGAGGCCCTGTCAGCCGACGAAGATCTTACTTGGCCGCCACTTTCTCGGACTTGCCGTCATAGCGCTTGCGCCACTCGGTCAGGATCTCGTCACGATTCTTCGAGGCCCAGGCAAAGTCGTTCTTGATCAAACGCTGCTCATAGTCGGCCGGCAATTCGGTCTGCGGCTTGGCGATGCCCGGTTGGGCGAGTACGGCGAAGTTCTCTTTGTACAGCTCCATCGCTTGCGGGCTGGCGGAGAAGTCGGCGAGTTTCTTCGCCGCGTCTTCATGCGGGGTGCCTTTGATCACGGCGGTGGCTTCGATCTCCCAGCCCAGGCCTTCCTTCGGCAGGATGATGTCCAGCGGCGCGCCCTGGCGCTTGAGTTGGACGGCCGGGTATTCGAAGGAAATGCCGATCGGGAATTCACCCGCCGCCGCCAGTTTGCACGGCTTGGAGCCGGAGTGAACGTATTGGCCGATGTTCTGGTGCAGGTCGTCCATGTACTGCCAGCCCTGCTTCTCGCCGAAGGTCTGCAACCAGGCGCTGACGTCGAGGAAACCGGTGCCGGACGAAGCCGGGTTCGGCATGACGATCTTGCCCTTGTACTCAGGCTTGGTCAGGTCCTGCCAGCTCACTGGCTTGGTCAGGCCCTGCTTCTCGGCTTCGACGGTGTTGAAGCAGATGGTCGCGGCCCAGACATCCATGCCGACCCAGGCAGGCGGGTTGGCGGCGTCGCGGTAGTTGCCGCCGATCTTGCCCAGGTCTTTTGGCGCGTAGCTTTGCAGCATGCCTTGCTGATCGAGGATCGCCAGGCTCGAAGCGGCCAGGCCCCACACCGCGTCAGCCTGTGGGCGTTCCTTCTCGGCCAGCAGCTTGGCAGTGATGATGCCGGTGGAATCGCGTACCCACTTGATCTCGACGTCCGGGTTGGCTTTCTCGAAGGCTTCTTTATAGGTCTTCAGTTGTTCGGATTCGAGGGCGGTGTACACCGTCAACTCGGTTTTTGCCGCAAAAGCGTTCAGGCTGAAAGCGGTGAGGACAGCAGCGGCCAGGGCCATAGGCTTGAACATGATCTTTTCCTGTTTTTGAGTTGAGGGGCTTTTGGTTTTAGGAGCAGGCAATCAATGACCGGGCGCGGTCTGCCGCCAGGCCTGGGAGCGGCGCAGCAAACCGCGCGAAGCCCAGGCCAGCAGCAGGGACACACCCGCCGAGGTGAACAGAATCAGGGTCGACATCGCCGCCGCGCCGCCGACGTTGCCGGCATCGTCCATGTTCAGCACCGCCACCGCCGCGAGGATGGTGTCGGGGCTGTAGAGGAAGATCGCCGCCGAGACGGTGGTCATGGCCGAGACGAACAGGTAGCGCACGATGTCCAGCAACGCCGGCAGGCAGATCGGCACGGTGACCCGCAGGTAGTGCCGATACAGCGGCGCCTTCAGCGACAGCGCGGCGGCTTCGAACTCGGCGTCGAGCTGGCGCAGTGCCGTGGTGGCGGTCATCTGGGCAGTGGTCAAATAGTGAGCAATGGTGCAGACCACCAGCAGAGTCATGCTCCCGTAGAACACGTGCAGCGGGTTGCCGGTGAGGTTGAAGAAGAAGACGTAACCCAGGCCAAGCACCAGGCCCGGCACTGCCATCGGTACGAAACTGAGCATGCGCAGGGTCAGATTCAGGCCGCGCTGGCCCCGGTTTTTTTCCATCAGGTAGGCGCCGGTGAAAATCAGCGCACTGCCGATCAGCGCCGTGTACAACGCCATCTTCACGCTGTTGCCATAGGCCAGCCAGCCACCGCCCGCGGTGTCGTTGAACTGGTAATGGTTGAGCGACAGCGACAGGTTGTAGGGCCAAAATTTCACCAGGGACGAGAACACCGCCATGCCGAACACCAGCAGCAACGCGGCGCAGATCAGCAGCACGATGCCCAGGTAGCAGCCGTCACGCATGTTCGAGGGTGCCGGTTTGAAGACCTGCGCCCGACCGCTCATGGAGTCGCCATGACGGCGACGCAACCAGGCATCGACGCCAAAACTGAACAGCGCCGGCAACAGCAACACCATGCCGATCAAGGCGCCGCGACCGAACTGCTGCTGGCCGACCACGGCCTTGTAGGCTTCCAGCGCCAGCACTTGATAGTCACCGCCGACCACCACGGGCACGCCGAAGTCGGTGATGGTCAAGGTGAAGACCAGGCAGAACGCGGCGAACACTGCCTGACGGGTGGCCGGCCAGGTGATGCTGCGAAAGGCCTTGGCAGGACTGGCGCCCATGCTGGAAGCGGCATCGAACAGACGCGCATCGGCCAGGGACAGGGCTGACAGCAGAATCATCAAGGCATGTGGGAAGGTGTAGATGACCTCACCCAGAACAATGCCCCAGAAGCCGTAGATATTGTCCGAGAGCAAACCGCGCAGCATGCCCTGGTTGCCGAACAGATAAACCAGCGCGATACCGGGCAGCATCGACGGCGCCATCAGGGGCAGCAGCGAAATGCCGCGCCAGATGCCTTTACCCGGAATCAAGGTGCGTTGCAGGGCGTAGGCAAACAGGTAGGCCAGCGGTACGACGATGGCCGCGACACTGAGGGAAACCTTCAGGCTATTGCCCAGCAGCCAGTGGAAGTTGGCACTGGTCACCAGCTCCCTCGCTGCGACCCATCCACCACCCTGCCCGGCTTCGGAACTGAAGCCACGCCAGAAGATGGCGAGCAACGGCATCAATACGGCGACGCCGAGCAGCACCAGCAGCAGGACTTTACCGCCGACCACGAAAATCCGGTCGCCGATTTCGGCACGAGAAGCCTGCCGAACCTGCTTGCGCGGCAGCGGCAGTGCGATGTTCGCGCTCATCAGGCAAACACCTGCAGGCTGCGCGGTGGCAAGGCGACCATGATTTGCTGCGCGCCAAGACGCGGCATGGCTTCCGGCGCCAGCTCGGCCAGCAAGGCGTGGCCCGGCAGATGGTCAAGTTCGAAGCTCATGCGGCAGCGGTTGCCGAGGAAGGTGATTTCGCGAACCTTGGCCGGGAACAGGTTTTCTTCGTGCACCAGCGGGTTGACGTTGATCGCCTCCGGACGGCAGAACAGACGGCCGGAGCTGGTCTTGGCGCTGCCGTCGACCAGGCGCATGTTCATCCCGCCGACCCGGGCGTGGCTGTCGCTGCCGCTGTCGAACGGCAACCAGTTGCCCTGGCCGACGAACTCCGCCACGAACGGCGTGGCCGGGCGGTTGTAGATTTCCTGCGGCGTGGCGTACTGCTCGACCTTGCCGTTGTTCATCACGGCAATGCGGTCGGCCATCAGCATGGCCTCGTCCTGATTGTGGGTGACCATCAGGGTGGTGATGCCCAGCTCCCGTTGCAGCTGGCGCAGCTCGGTGCACAGGTGCTCGCGCACGCGGGCGTCGAGGGCCGACATCGGTTCGTCCAGCAACAACAACGACGGCGCGGGCGCCAGGGCCCGGGCCAGTGCGACCCGTTGCTGCTGACCGCCGGACAACTGGCCCGGGTACTTTTTTTCACTACCGCTCAGGCCGACCAGTTCGAGCATCTGCGCGACACGCTGGCGCACTTCGTCGCGGCTGGCGTTGGCCAGGCCGTAGGCAATGTTCGCTTCGACGGTGAGATTGGGAAACAGGGCGTAGGACTGAAACAGAATGCCGTAGTCCCGGGCTTGAGGTGCGAGGTCGGAAACGTCGCGATCGCCCAGGTACAACTCGCCGCTATCCTGGCGCTCAAGACCGGCGATGCAGCGCAGCAAGGTGGTCTTGCCACACCCGGAAGGCCCGAGCAGGCACACCAGCTCACCGGCCGCCACGTCGAGGGACACGTTATCCAGCGCGGTGAAGGCACCGAAACGCTTGTGCACGCCGCGTACTTTCATGGGCGCGCCGGGATTGGTCAGGGCAGTGGCGATCGAGTTGTTCATGGACGGACCTCATCTAACAGATGCAGGCCATCCTAGAGTTGTAATGCGTCCGTCATATGGCAGTGAGGCAAAAACGGCCGATAGTGGTATTCGCGGATTTTGGTTCAGGTTTTGTGTGGCCTGAACTGCCGCCATCGCGAGCAAGCTCGCTCCCACAGAGGAACGCCGTCAACTGTGGGAGCGAGCCTGCTCGCGATGGGGCCAGTGAAGGCAATGAAGATCTCAGGCCGGAGACATTTCCTGCGCCACCCCAAGAAAAGCCGCCGGCAAGCGTGCGTTCTTTCGCTCCTTGAGACAGTACAGATACTCCGGCAACAAGGGCGCATTCTCGATGGTCAGCACCCGCAGCTGCGGGTCATGGGGCACTTCCTGGCGGGCGATGAGGCTGATGCCGATGTTGCGCAACACCGCTTCGCGGATCGACTCCCGGCTGCCAATCTCCAGCAACGGCCCCAGATTCACCCCCGCGCCTGCCAGCAACTCTTCGGTCATGCGTCGGGTGGTCGAGCCCGGCTCACGCATCAACAAGGTATGCCCGGCCAATGCGCTCAGGGGCACATGGTTGTGCACCGCCAGCGGGTGATTGCGATGCACCGCCAGCACCAGTGGATCGCTGCCGAGCACCCGCCGAATCAACCGCGCATCCTCCAGCAACTGCGAGGACGCCGCGACATCGACCCGGTATTCCTCCAACGCTTCGAGCACCTGCTGGGAATTGCCGATCTCCACCGACACTTCCACCTGGGGCAGGCGTTCGCGAAAGGTTTTTACCAGGTCGAGGATGTAATACGGCGCTGTGGCGGCGATGCGCAACGTGCCCTGGACCTGACCGCTGTTGCGCAGGAAAAACTCGATGTCGGCTTCCTGTTGCATCAGCGCCTTGACCATCGGCAGCAGCCGCGCGCCCTCTTCGCTGACACTCAGGCGGCGGCCGCCACGGTAGAACAGCTCCACCGAGTACTGGCTTTCCAGATGCCGGATCTGGGTGGTCACCGTGGGCTGGCTCAGGCCGAGCTTCTTCGCTGCCAGGGTAATGCTGCCCAGGCGGGCAACCATGTAAAACGCCTTCAGCTCGGCACTCAGCACAACCATCCCTCTTCGTCTATTTGCGCAGCAGGCGCAAACCGTTGAACACCACCAACAGGCTCACGCCCATGTCGGCAAACACTGCCATCCACATGGTAGCGAGCCCGGCGAAGGTTACCCCAAGAAAGATCGCTTTGATGACCAGCGCCAGCGCGATGTTCTGCTTGAGGATGCTCGACGTATCCCGCGACAGACGAATGAACATCGGGATTTTGCGCAGATCGTCGTCCATCAGGGCGACATCGGCGGTTTCGATGGCGGTATCGGTACCGGCGGCGGCCATGGCGAAACCGATCTCGGAACGCGCCAGCGCCGGCGCGTCGTTGATGCCGTCACCGACCATGCCGACGCGGTGCCCCTGCGCATACAGCGCTTCGATGGCTTGCAGTTTGTCAGTCGGCAGCAAATCGCCCCGGGCCTGATCGATACCCACCTGCGCCGCAATCGCCTGGGCGGTATGGACGTTGTCGCCGGTCAACATCAGGGTTTTCACCCCCAGCTCGTGCAATTGGCCGATGGCTTCTCGGCTGGTTTGCTTGACCGTGTCCGCCACGGCGAACAGCGCCAACGGGCCGGACCGGTCGAGCAGCAGCACCACGGACTTGCCCTGTTTCTCCAGCGCGAACAGTTTTTCTTCCAGTGCGGGCGAGCACAGGCCCAACTCTTCGACCAGTCGATGGTTACCCAGGTGGAAGGTCTGGCCGTTGATATCGCCGCGTACCCCACGACCGCCCAGCGCCTGGAAGTTATCCACAGTCAGCTGCGCCAGCTGTTTATCCACAGCGGCATTGGCGATGGCTAGCGATACCGGGTGATCGGAACGCCCGGCCAGTGCTGCCGCCAGGGCCGGAGCCGTGGCTTCGGCGGTCGGGTCGAGCGGCAGGTAGTCGGTCTGCACCGGTTTGCCGTGGGTGATGGTCCCGGTCTTGTCCAACGCCAGATAGTCGAGCTTGAAACCGCCCTCCAGATACACGCCACCCTTGACCAGAATGCCTTTGCGCGCCGCCGCAGCGAGGCCGCTGACGATAGTCACCGGGGTGGAAATCACCAGCGCGCACGGGCAAGCCACTACCAGCAGCACCAGCGCGCGGTAGATCCAGTCGAACCAGGCAGCGCCCATGAACAGCGGTGGAATGAGCGCCACGGCCAAGGCAAGCACAAATACCGCCGGGGTGTAGATCTTCGAGAATTGATCGACGAATCGCTGGGTCGGCGCCCGCGCACCCTGGGCCTGTTCCACGGCGTGGATGATCCGCGCCAGCGTCGAATGGCTAGCCGCAGCGGTCACCGCGTATTCCAGCGAGCCGGCCTGATTGATGGTGCCGGCGAACACCTTGTCGCCGACGGTTTTCTCCACCGGCAGGCTTTCCCCGGTAATCGGCGCCTGATCGATGGTGGAGCTGCCGCTGAGCACTTCACCGTCCAACGCGATGCGCTCGCCGGGCCTCACCCGCACGCGGGCGCCAGGATCGACGCTCTTCACATCCTGTTCGGCCCAACTGCCATTGACCTGCAACACCGTGGCCTGCTCCGGCGTCATCTGCATCAGGCCGCTGATCGCGTTGCGCGCGCGGTCCAGCGAGCGAGCCTCGATCAGCTCGGCCACGGTGAACAGGAACATCACCATCGCCGCTTCCGGCCACTGGCCAATGAGGATCGCGCCGGTCACCGCGATGCTCATCAGCGCGTTGATGTTCAGATTGAGGTTCTTCAGGGCGATCCAGCCCTTTTTGTAGGTACCCAGGCCACCGCTGAGGATCGAGACCAGGGCGATGACCGCCACCACCCAGTTCGGCGCGACACCGGTGAAGTGGATCACTTCGGCCAGCAGCGCACCTACGCCGGAAAGCGCCAGGGGCCACCAGTGTTTCTTTTCAGGTGCCGGGGCCGGTGGTTCGACACCTTCTTCCAGCGGCTCGGCCTGCATGCCGAGGGACTGGATGGCATCAATGATAGGTACGGTATTGGGGAGATTATGGGTCACACCGAGCACCCGATTGATCAGATTGAACTCCAGCTGCTGTACGCCGGTCAGTTTTCCTAGCTTGTTCGAAATCAGCGTTTGTTCGGTCGGGCAGTCCATGGCCTCGATGCGGAAGTTGCTGCGCCGCGCATCGGCGCTGGGCGCTTCGCTCAACCGGATCAGCGCAGGCGCTGCAGCCTTGGAGGAACAGCAGGAATCACCGCCGTGGGAATGTTTGTGCACAGGCTGCAGTTTGTGACTGTGATCGTGCCCGTCGCCGGGTTTGTGAACATGCAGGGAATCGCTCATTGGTTTCGTCCATAAGAGTACCTGTTGCCAAGTAAAGACCCTGTAGCGACTATAGGGTCAAGCACCCTTTTTGGAGATCATCGTCATGAAGATCGGAGAGCTGGCGAAACTCACGGATTGCGCGGTAGAAACGATCCGCTACTACGAACGCGAAAGCCTGCTGCCGGAACCGGCCCGCAGCGAAGGCAACTATCGCGTCTACACCCAGGCCCACGCCGAACGCCTGACCTTCATCCGCAACTGCCGCACCCTGGACATGACCCTGGAAGAGATCCGCAGCCTGCTGGCCTTTCGCGACAGCCCGCAGGACCAGTGCGAAAGCGTCAATGCGCTGATCGACGAACACATTCATCACGTCAAGGCACGGATCGACGGGCTGCTGGCGCTACAGACGCAACTGCTCGACCTGCGCCAACGCTGCGGCGAAGGGCCGGAAATCGATCAATGCGGGATTTTGCAGCGGCTGGAAGTGAGTGGCGGGGTGGTGGCGACGGAGGTGGAGCATTCGCATGTGGGGCGTAGTCACGGCCATTAAGCCTCACCCAAAAACAAATGTGGGAGCGAGCCTGCTCGCGATGACGGTGGCACATCCAACAATGATGTGACTGATAAACCGCTATCGCGAGCAGGCTCGCTCCCACAATTGATTGGTGTTTGGCTTCAGACCGCCATCGGCGCCGTCATCGGCGCATGGTGCTCATAGCCTTCCAGCGAGAAGTCGCCCGGCTCTACCAGCTCCAGCCATTCCGGCTGATAGACACCTGTCTTGGCAAACTCCGGCACACGGTCACTGATGACCAGCTTCGGCGCCGGCAACGGCTCGCGCTTGAGCTGTTCGTTGAGCATGTCCAGGTGGTTTTCGTAGACGTGGGCGTCGCCGATGAAATAGGTGAACCAGCGCGGCGTGTAGCCGGTCAGGCGCCCGATCAGGCTCAGCAGGGCAGCGCCTTCGGTGAGGTTGAACGGCGTGCCCAGGCCCAGGTCGTTGGAGCGGATGTAGAGTGTCAGAGAGATCTCTTTGGTCTCGACATTCGGGTGGAACTGGTACAGCAGGTGGCACGGCGGCAGGGCCATTTCATCGAGCTGCGCGCAGTTCCAGCCGTGGAACAGGATGCGGCGGCTGCCCGGGTCGTTGATGATGGTGTCGACACACTGACGCACCTGATCGATGGCCTTGTACAGCACCACATAGGCCTGGCCGTCTTCCTCGCCTTCGGCGATCTGGCGATAGCCCTGCTTAAGCGTCTGCTCGATGGCGGCCTGGTTGCTGCGCGGAATCTGTTTGTACGCCGGCCATTTGCGCCATTGCACGCCGTAGATTTCGCCGAGGTCGTCTTCGCCCTGACGGAACGGGTTGGCCAGCCATTGCGCGTTTTCGTTGGCGTTCTGGTCCCAGACCTTGCAGCCCAGCGCGCGGAATTCAGCGGCGTTGTTCACGCCACGCAGAAAACCGCACATTTCGCCGATGGCCGATTTGAAGGCCAGCTTGCGGGTGGTGATCGCCGGGAAACCTTCCTGCAGGTCATAACGCAGCATCGCGCCGGGAAAGCTGATGGTGTTCACACCAGTGCGGTTGGCCTGCTTGGTGCCGTTCTTGATGACGTGGGCGACCAGTTCGAGATATTGCTTCATGAGTTACCTGTGTCCTTGAACCCGCAGCAGCCGCTGCGGGGTTCGAATTTATACGGCTGCCGCGGGCGCTGCCGGTGCACGGCGATAGGCCAGCCAGATCAGCAACAGACCGCCGAGGATCATCGGCACGCACAGCACCTGGCCCATGGTCAGCCAGTTCCAGGCCAGATAGCCCAGCTGCGCGTCCGGGACGCGGACGAATTCGACGATGAATCGGAAGATGCCATAGAACAGCGCGAACATGCCGGACACTGCCATGGTCGGCCGTGGCTTGCGCGAGAACAGCCACAGGATCAGGAACAGTGCCACGCCTTCGAGCGCGAACTGATACAGCTGCGACGGGTGGCGCGGCAACTGCGCCGGATCACTGAACGGCGGGAAGATCATCGCCCACGGCACGTCGGTCGGCTTGCCCCACAGCTCGGCATTGATGAAGTTGCCGATGCGCCCGGCGCCCAGGCCGATCGGCACCATTGGCGCGACGAAGTCCATGAGCTGGAAGAACGACTTGTTGTTCTTCTTGCCGAACCACAGCGCCGCCAGCATCACGCCGATGAAACCACCATGGAACGACATGCCACCTTTCCAGACCTCGAAGATCAGGGTCGGGTTAGCCAGATAGGCGTGCAGATCGTAGAACAGCACGTAGCCCAGGCGTCCGCCGACGATCACCCCCATCGACATCCAGAACACCATGTCGGAGAGTTTTTCCTTGGTCCAGGTCGGATCGAAGCGGTTCAGGCGGCGGGACGCCAGCAGCCAGGCGCCGCCAATGCCGATCAGGTACATCAACCCGTACCAGTGGATTTTCAGCGGACCGATGGCCAGGGCCACCGGATCGATCTGCGGGTAAGGCAGCATTGCGACTCCTTGTAAGCGTTCAAATCTTCAAAATACCCGGGCGACGCTGCCACCTCAGGATTAAGCCAGGATTGTGTCGTGCGTCAGAACAGGAAACTCAGGCCGACGCAGAACAGCAAAGCGGCAAACAGCCTTTTCAGCAACTTTGGCGACAGCTTGTGCGCCAGTCGCGCGCCGATGCGGGCAAACACCATGCTGGTCAGGGCAATGCCCAGCAGCGCCGGCAAATAAACAAAACCGAGACTATGGGCCGGCAGCAGGGGATCGTGCCAGCCCAGAATCATGAAACTTAATGCACTTGCAAAAGCGATCGGCAGGCCACAGGCCGACGAGGTCGCGACGGCCTGCTGCATCGGCACGCTGCGCCAGGTCAGGAACGGTACGGTCAGCGAACCGCCGCCAATCCCGAAAATCGCCGAAGCCCAGCCGATCACACTGCCGGCCACGGTCAGGCCGAGTTTGCCCGGCACGGTTCGACTGGCCTTGGGCTTGACGTCCAGCGCCAGTTGCGCGGCGATCACCAGGGCAAAGACACCGATGATTTTTTGCAGGTTGGGTCCGGAAATCGCTTCGGCGGTCAGGGCGCCGAATCCGGCACCGATCAGAATGCCAACCGTCATCCACACGAAGATCGGCCAGCGCACGGCGCCACGACGATGGTGCTCGCGCACTGCGTTCACCGAAGTGAAGATGATGGTCGCCAGCGAAGTACCGACGGCGAGGTGGGTCAGGATCGACTGATCGAAACCCTGCAAGGTAAAGCTGTACACCAGCACTGGAACGATGATGATCCCGCCGCCCACGCCAAACAGCCCGGCCAGCACACCGGCACAAGCGCCGAGCGCCAGATAGAGCAGAAATTCCATGCTGTTTCCCCACCCAACCCCAAAACCGGAGCGGCATGGTAACGGATGCATGGCCTCGGGCTCCACTGGATGGCGATGGATACCCGCACGATGACTGCGTAGAGTGGGCAAAAAACACACAAGGACCACCTTATGTGCCTGATTGTTTTCGCCTGGCGACCGGGGCATGCCCAGCCGCTGATCGTGGCGGCCAACCGCGACGAATTCTATGCACGCCCCACCCTGCCGCTGGCGCAATGGCCTGAGTCGCCGCAGGTATACGCCGGCCGCGACCTGGAGGCCGGCGGCACCTGGCTCGGTGTCGGCAGCCACGGGCGCTTTGCCGCGCTGACCAATATCCGCGATCCGCAGCGGCCGCCGGGGCGCAAGTCCCGGGGTGAACTGGTCGCGCGCTTTCTCACCGGCGAACTGCCAATTGATGACTATTTGAGCGACGTTGTTGCACGTTCGCCGGAATATGGCGGATTTAATCTACTGGTGGGCAACAGCCATGAGCTCTGGCACTTCAATGCCCGGGAATCGGAAGCGGTGATGCTGGCACCGGGCGTGTATGGGCTGTCGAATGCGGGGCTGGATACGCCGTGGCCGAAATTGCTCAAGGCCAAAGCCGCGCTGAGCGAAGTGCTCGACGATCCGCAACCTCAGGCGTTGCTGGCATTACTCGCCGATGCGCAGCAAGCGCCGGCTGCGGATCTGCCGGACACCGGGGTGGGATTGGCCACCGAGACACTGCTGTCGAGTGTGTTCATTGCCAGCCAGAGCTATGGGACCCGGGCGAGTACGGCGCTGATTGTGCAGGCCGACGGTGCTCGGCATCTGGTCGAAAGGAGTTTCGGGCCGTATGGCGGGCATCTTGGGGAGGTGGAGATCAGGCTTTAGTTTTGCGCTGTCCGGGCGGACCTCATCGCGAGCAGGCTCGCTCCCACAGGGATCTTCAACACACGGGAGATCCATTGTGGGAGCGAGCCTGCTCGCGATAGGGCCGCCGCAGGCTTAGAGAGCCTTGACCGCAGCCGGGTTGACCATCTTCGCCAGCCCAAGGTTCTTCAGCGCCAGTTGCAGCGAGCTGTGGATCACTTGTGGGTTGTCGATGGTCATCAGCTGGGCCAGCAATTCCCTGGCCATGCCCAGGTTGATCTGGCGCAGCATCCACTTCACCTTCGGCAAGTTGGTGGCGTTCATCGACAGGCTGTCGAAACCCATCGCCATCAACAGCACCGCCGCCGCCGGATCACCCGCCATCTCGCCGCAGATGCTCACCGGCTTGCCTTCGGCATGGGCGTCGCGCACTACGGTTTGCAGGGCTTGCAGCACCGCCGGGTGCAGGTAGTCGTAGAGGTCGGCCACCCGCGGGTTGTTGCGGTCCACGGCCAGCAGGTACTGGGTCAGGTCGTTGGAGCCGACCGACAGGAAGTCCACCTGCCGCGCCAATTCCTTGGTCTGGTACACCGCCGCCGGAATCTCGATCATCACGCCCACGGGCGGCATCGGCACGTCGCAGCCTTCGTCGCGCACCTCGCCCCAGGCACGGTGGATCAAATGCAGGGCTTCTTCCAGCTCATGGGTGCCGGAGATCATCGGCAACAGGATGCGCAGGTTGTTCAGGCCTTCGCTGGCCTTGAGCATGGCGCGAGTCTGTACCAGGAAGATTTCCGGGTGGTCGAGGGTGACGCGAATGCCGCGCCAGCCGAGGAACGGGTTGTCTTCCTTGATCGGGAAGTACGACAGCGCCTTGTCGCCACCGATATCCAGCGTACGCATGGTGACCGGTTGCGGGTGGAACGCGGCAAGCTGCTCGCGGTAGATCGCCAGCTGTTCCTTCTCGCTCGGGAAGCGCTGGTTGATCATGAAAGGCACTTCGGTGCGGTACAGGCCGACACCTTCGGCGCCGCGCTTCTGTGCACGCGCCACATCCGCCAGCAAGCCGGTGTTGACCCACAACGGCATGCGGTGGCCGTCGGTGGTCACGCAGGGCAGGTCGCGCAGGGAATCGAGGCCCAGGGCCAGTTGTTTCTCTTCTTCCACCACTTCGGCGAACTGCTTGCGCAACACTTCACCGGGGTTGGTGTACACCTCGCCACGGTTACCGTCGACGATCAGTTCGATGCCGTCGACCTTGGCGTATGGCAGGTCGACCAGGCCCATCACCGTCGGGATGCCCATGGCTCGCGCCAGGATCGCAACGTGGGAGTTGCCTGAACCCAGTACCGAAACCAGACCGACCAGCGTGCCTTCCGGCACCTCGCCGAGCATCGCCGGCGTCAGCTCTTCGCTGACCAGAATGGTTTTTTCCGGGTAGACCAGATTCTGCTGACGCTCTTCCTGCAGGTAGGCGAGCAGCCGACGACCCAGGTCCTTGACGTCCGACGCCCGCTCACGCAGGTATTCGTCGTCCATCAATTCGAAGCGGTTGACGTGATCGGTCACCACCTGACGCAGGGCACCCTGGGCCCATTGCCCGGTCTTGATCACGGTGGTCACTTCGCTGCCCAGCGCCGCATCGTCGAGCATCATCAGATAGACGTCGAACAGGGCGCGCTCTTCCGGGCGCAACTGGGTGGCGAGCTTGGCGGACAGGGCACGCATGTCGGCGCGCACGCCTTCGATGGCGGTCTTGAACAGCCCCAGCTCGGCGTCGATGTCGGTGATGGTCTTGTCGGGCACCACGTCCAGATCGGCCGGTGGCAACATGACCACGGCCGTACCCACCGCAGCACCCGGCGAACCCGGTACGCCGACGAACTTGGCTTCCTGGATACCCTTGCCCTGACGGCCCAGGCCGCGGATGGAGCCGGTGGCCTCGGCGTGGGCGATAACGCCGGCGAGCTGCGCGCTCATGGTCACGAGGAAGGCTTCTTCACCCTCATCGAACTGGCGGCGTTCTTTCTGTTGAATGACCAGCACGCCGACGACGCGACGGTGGTGAATGATCGGCGCCCCGAGGAACGAGGCGTAGCGTTCTTCGCCGGTCTCGGCGAAGTAGCGGTAGCGCGGGTGATCCGCGGCGTTTTCGAGGTTCAGGGGTTCTTCACGCGTGCCGACCAGGCCGACCAGACCTTCATTGGGGGCCATGCTGACCTTGCCGATCGAGCGCTTGTTCAAGCCCTCGGTGGCCATCAGCACGAAACGGTTGGTCTCGGGGTCAAGCAGGTAGACCGAGCAGACCTGGCTGCCCATGGCCTCTTTGACGCGCAACACAATAATCCCCAACGCCGCCTTGAGATCCTTGGCGGAGTTAACTTCCTGGACGATCTTGCGCAGCGTATTGAGCATGGCTCGGGGTCGAACTCCGTCGTCAGTCGCGCGCTAAAAGGCGCGGGGCAAGCTCTTTGAGAGCGCGTCGATACACCTCGCGCTTGAATGTCACCACCTGGCCCAGCGGATACCAATAGCTGACCCAGCGCCAGCCATCGAATTCCGGTTTACCGGTCAAATCCATCCGCACCCGCTGCTCGTTGGAGATCAGGCGCAGGAGAAACCACTTCTGTTTCTGGCCGATGCACAGCGGTTGGCTGTGCGTCCTGACCAGACGTTGCGGCAAACGATAGCGCAACCAGCCCCGGGTGCAGGCGAGTATTTCAACATCTTCGCGCTCCAGGCCCACTTCTTCGTTCAACTCGCGGTACAAGGCGTCTTCCGGCGTCTCCTGGGGGTTGATCCCGCCCTGAGGAAACTGCCAGGCATCTTGATTGATTCGGCGAGCCCATAGCACCTGGCCGGCATCATTCGTAAGAATGATCCCGACATTAGGACGAAAACCATCGGGGTCGATCACGGCAACAACCTCGCAAACGCATGTCGCCGCATTGTTCCACAAAGGTCGTGAGGGCAGCAACGCGCCGTCTTACCTTATGTGCACTCTTGTGAAAAGTCCGTATTCTGGACGCCTTTCTACAGACTTTTCAGCGAGTAACTGCAATGCGGCTGGCTTTATTCGACTTGGACAACACGCTTCTGGGCGGCGACAGCGACCACGCCTGGGGCGATTACCTGTGTGAACGCGGCTTCCTCGACCCTGTGGCCTACAAGGCGCGCAACGACGAGTTCTATCAGGACTACCTGGCTGGCAAGCTGGATAACGCCGCCTACCTGAACTTCTGCCTGGAAGTCCTGGGCCGTACAGAAATGGCCACGCTGGACCAGTGGCACAACGAGTTCATGCGCGACTGCATTGACCAACTGATGTTGCCCAAGGCCTTCGAACTGCTGGCCAAACACCGTGATGCTGGCGACAAGCTGGTGATCATCACCGCCACCAACCGCTTCGTTACCGGCCCCATCGCCGAGCGCCTGGGCGTCGACACCCTGATCGCCACCGAATGCGAAATGGTCGATGGCCGCTACACCGGGCGCAGCACCGACGTGCCGTGCTTCCGTGAGGGCAAGGTGACGAGACTCAATCGTTGGCTGGAGGAGACCGGGTACAACCTGGAGGACAGCTACTTCTACAGCGACTCGATGAATGACCTGCCACTGCTGGAGCAGGTGGCGAATCCGGTGGCGGTTGATCCGGATCCGAATCTGCGGGCTGAGGCCGAGAAGCGTGGCTGGCCGGTGATTTCGTTGCGCGACTGATTACGCCATCGCGAGCAGGCTCGCTCCCACAGTGGATTTGCGATCGACGCACCCCCCCTGTGGGAGCGAGCCTGCTCGCGAATGGGGCGACACAGGTTAAGGCATCAAACCGGCTTGGCACCCATCAACCCGGCAATGGCGACAAAGCAGACAAAGCTGAACAACGCCAAGGCAAAGCTGAACTTGCCCACGCCACCCGGCGTCTTGCGCACTTTGTTCAACCGCACCAGCAGCCAGAACCACGCCAGCGCCGCCACGGTGTACAGCACACTCGAGGCCAGCAGCCAGGTTTGCCCCAGCGGCCAGCCCACCAGATGCACCATCCACCATCCGGTGAATGGCATGCTCAGCAGCGCCAACCCCATCAACAGCCAGATGAACACACGCGGACTTTGCAAGGTGCGGCTCGGAGCCGTCGCGTCGCCATTACGCTTGGTGCGCCAGACCCAGACCCCCAGGCCCAGCGCGCAAAGCAGCACAACCACCGTCGCCACCATGTGCGCCGTCTTGAGGGCAGTTAAGGTTTCCATGGTTCGATCTCCTTATGCGTTGCCCCTCAGCGTAGCCGGTCAGCCAAGAAACAGCTGATAGGCCGGGTTGTCGCTTTCATCCCAGTACGGGTAACCGATTTCTTCCAGCGCCGCCGGCACCAGATGACGCTCGTCATGGGGAACCTGCAGCCCCGCGACCACACGACCATCCGCCGCGCCATGGTTGCGGTAGTGGAACATCGAGATATTCCAGCGCCCGCCGAGTTTGTTGAGGAAGTTGAACAAGGCCCCCGGACGCTCCGGGAACTCGAAGCGCAGGATCACTTCATCCACCACGTGCGCCGCGCGACCGCCGACCATGTGGCGAATGTGCAACTTGGCCAGTTCGTTGTCGGTCAGGTCGACCACCGGGAAACCCTGCTCGCCAAGGCTGGCGATCAGTGCGCTGCGCGGGTCGGTGTCCGGGTGCGTTTGCACGCCGACGAAGATGTGCGCTTCGCTGCCGGTGTTGTAGCGGTAGTTGAATTCAGTGATCTGGCGCTTGCCGATGGCTTCGCAGAACGCCTTGAAGCTGCCCGGTTTCTCGGGAATGGTCACGGCGATGATGGCTTCGCGGCCCTCGCCCAGCTCCGCGCGCTCGGCCACATGGCGCAAGCGGTCGAAGTTGACGTTGGCGCCGGAGTCGATGGCGACGAAGGTGTGCCCGGTGACACCGCGTTGCTCGACGTATTTCTTGATCCCGGCCACGCCCAAGGCGCCGGCAGGTTCAGTGATCGAGCGGGTATCGTCGTAGATATCCTTGATCGCTGCGCAGATCTCGTCGGTACTGACGGTGATCACTTCATCGACGTGGTCCTTGCAGATATCGAAGGTGTGCTGACCGATCTGCGCCACCGCCACGCCGTCGGCGAAGATGCCCACGGTCGGCAGCACCACGCGCTCGCCCGCGGCCATGGCGGCTTGCAGGCAGTTGGAGTCGTCCGGCTCGACACCGATGATCTTGATGTCCGGGCGCAGGTATTTGACGTACGCCGCGATGCCGGCGATCAGGCCGCCACCACCCACCGGAACGAAAATCGCATCCAGGCGCCCCGGATGCTGGCGCAGAATCTCCATGGCCACCGTGCCCTGCCCGGCAATGGTGTGGGGATCGTCATAGGGATGAATGTAGACGTAGCCCTTTTCGTCGACGAGCTTCAGCGAGTAGGCCAGGGCTTCGGGGAACGAGTCGCCGTGCAGCACCACTTTGCCGCCACGCGAACGCACGCCTTCGACCTTGATCTCGGGGGTGGTCTTGGGCATGACGATGGTCGCCTTCACACCCAATACCTTCGCAGCCAGCGCCAGGCCCTGGGCATGGTTGCCCGCCGAAGCCGTGACCACGCCACGGGCGCGCTCTTCGTCGCTCAGCTGCGTGAGTTTGTTGTACGCGCCGCGAATCTTGAACGAGAACACCGGCTGCAAGTCTTCGCGCTTGAGCCAAATCTCATTGCCCAGCCGCTCGGAGAGCTGGCGGGCAGTCTGCAATGGGGTTTCTACGGCAACGTCATAAACGCGCGAGGTGAGGATCTTTTTGACGTACTGTTCAAGCATCGGAAAGCATCACTGAGCGGGTTGGGCGGGACCAAGGAGTCTAACCCGGCTTTTGGGCGGGCGACCACCCTGTAGGAGCGAGCCTGCTCGCGAAAAACCCTGGAGCGCCGCTGGGTATCTGGATATGCGCGTTATCGTTCACGAACATCGCGAGCAAGCTTTGCTCCCACGGGGACCGCGTCGCTCTGCCGAATATGCCAATCGGGCAATGACCTTCCCCGCCCCGAGGCCTATAATGCTGGCCTCTCGTTTCCCCCCTTCGACACCTCGGAGCCCGCATGACCCAGGATCAACTCAAACAGGCAGTGGCCCAGGCCGCCGTCGACTTCATCCTTCCGAAACTCGACGACAAGAGCATCGTCGGGGTCGGCACCGGCTCCACCGCCAACTGCTTCATCGACGCCCTGGCCCAGCACAAGGGTGCGTTCGATGGCGCGGTCGCCAGCTCCGAAGCCACTGCCGCCCGCCTCAAGGGCCACGGCATTCCGGTGTACGAACTGAACACAGTCAGCGACCTGGAGTTCTACGTCGACGGCGCCGATGAAAGCGACGAGCACCTGAACCTGATCAAGGGCGGCGGCGCGGCGCTGACCCGCGAGAAGATCGTCGCGGCCGTGGCCAAGACTTTCATCTGCATCGCTGACGCCAGCAAGCTGGTACCGGTGCTCGGCGCGTTCCCGCTGCCGGTGGAAGTGATTCCGATGGCCCGCAGCCACGTGGCCCGCCAACTGGTCAAGCTGGGCGGCGACCCGGTCTACCGCGAAGGCGTAGTGACCGACAACGGCAACATCATCCTCGATGTGTTCAACATGCAAATCACCAACCCGGTGGAGCTGGAAACGCAGATCAACGCGATTGTTGGCGTGGTTACCAACGGCCTGTTCGCGGCGCGGCCGGCGGATTTGCTGTTGCTGGGGACCAGTGAAGGCGTGAAAACCCTGCGCGCTAACTAAGCCAACAAAAGCAAAACCTGTGGGAGCGAGCCTGCTCGCGATAGCGGTGTAACAGCCAACAGAGATGTTGAATGTTAGGGCCCCATCGCGAGCAGGCTCGCTCCCACAGTTGTTTTTGCGGGGTCTGTCAGGGTTGTGGTGGCTTCCTGAAGACGTAAAACAGATTCGGCTCACTCACCAGGTACATCGTACCGTCGTCATCCATGGCGATCCCTTCCGCCTGCGGCACGGTCTTTTGCAACCCCTGGCGCCCCTTTCTCAACGACATAGTGCTCAGCGGTCGCCCGTCCACATCCAGCTCCAGAACCAGCCGCGATTCATCCGACAGCGCCAGCAAGTGACCACTGCGCTCGTCATATTGCAGGCTCGACAGGTCGCGTACGAACATCCCGGCATCACGCTTGGGGTTGTTGATAACGTGTACCGCGTAGGATTTTTCCGGATTGAAGTGCGGAAACCCGTGCACTTCGTAGATCAGCATCGGGTCGCGCTCCTTGGCGACAAACAGGCGCTTGCCCACCGAGTCGTAAGCCAGCCCCTCAAAACCCAAATTGCCGCCCATATGCAAGCCGAGGGTCATCTGTTCCGCATCCGCGGCGTCCAGAAAGGTGGTGTCCTGCTCCAGATGAATCTTGATCAACCGCTGCTGGTATTCGTCGGTGATGACGTAAGTGTCGGCGCTGATGAACTCGACCGCTTCCGGGTCGCCAAACCCGACCAGCGCAACCCGGCGCAAAATCTTGCCATCGAGGGAGAGTTCGATCAGCTCTGAGTTCTTGTTGGTGACGGTAAACAGGCTTTTGCGAATCGGATCGTAGGTCAGCGCCGAAACATCATCGTCCAGCCCATCAATGACCTGCCCCTCCAGCACCACTCGGTACTGATCCAGTCCAATGGATTGAGCATTCACCGGCTGCCAAAGCGTATTGAGGTTGAACCAGGCGCGCTCGAACAGGCGCAGGTACTGACCGATCGCGACCGACAGGATCAGCGCAATCATCAACACTAGGAGAATCAGCGGTTTGGGGCGGGCAAATCGACGCATGGGCACAAGCTCGGAGTCAAAACAGGCGGATGAAATATCACGCCTGTCTGAATTAAAGCTTAATGGTCATAAACCGAAATAAACACGCCTGTGTAGGAGCTGCCGGAGGCTGCGATCTTTTGATTTTTTAAAGGCAAAGTCAAAAGATCGCAGCCTTCGGCAGCTCCTACAGGGGGCGCGGAGATTACTTCTGTTTTTCGAAACGGTAGAACAGGTTCGGTTCGCTCACGATGTATATCGTGCCCGCCTCGTCCATGGTCACGCCTTCGGCGCGTGGGATGGTGTTTTTCAGACCGTTGAAGCCGTGCAGCAGGGTCATGAAGCTGACCTGCTCGCCCTTCTTGTCCAGTTCCAGCAGCAGGTGCGAGTCGGCGGACAGCACCAGCATGTGACCGGTACGCGGATCGATGGCAAGGGCCGACAGGTTGCGAACGTCCAGTGCGTGACTGGCAAGCTTGATCTTGTCACCGCTCAGGGCCTTGCCGTCACTTTTCCAGGTGAACAGCGCCGGCGGACGTTCTTCACCCAGCAGCAGTTGCTGATTGCTCGAATCCCAGGTGATGGCTTCGAATGCCTTGTTCTGGTCTTTCGAAGGGCCGAGATCATATTTCGGGAAATTGGCGATGTTCAGCTCGCGAGTATCGGCATCGACCTTGACGATAGTGATCAGGTGATCGCGCTCATCGACAATCGCCAGCAGTCCGTTGCCCAACACGGTGACACCTTCCGGGTTGCTCCAGCCCACCAGCGGCATCTTGCGCAGCACATCGCCCTGCAGGTTCAGCTCGACCA
Organism: Pseudomonas putida; assembly: GCF_050989985.1. GTDB lineage: Bacteria > Pseudomonadota > Gammaproteobacteria > Pseudomonadales > Pseudomonadaceae > Aquipseudomonas > Aquipseudomonas putida_AI. The sequence goes on along the minus strand of NZ_CP158815.1, from coordinate 262,207 downwards.
GGAACGGATTCTTGCCCATCACCGAAAACAGGGTTTTGGTCTGGGGATCGTAGGCCACATCCGATGCCTCGTCCCTTTCCATGCCCGGCAGCAGCTTGGCGTCGATCACCGCGTGATAGTCCGGCAGCCAGACGCTCTGCTGCTTCTCGGCGGCGCTTTCGAAACGCTCCTTCACCCACAGCACGCCTCGATCATCCCAATGCATGGCGAACGCCAGGCCATAGGCAACCACTGCCAGCAGCAACAGCCAGGTGTACCAACGCAAGGCGAAGCGCGAGCGGCGGGTAGATTTAAGCGTGGAAAGCGGTTGAGTGGCCATCAGAGAATGGATTCCAGAAAATCAGGCATGGGGAAGTCTGAGAATTATCCAGACACCCTGTGAAAAAATCGGGAAATTGCAGGCAATCACAAATCCACTGTGGGAGCGAGCCTGCTCGCGAACGCGGAGTATCAGACAACATTTATGTCGACTGGCACGCCTTCTTCGCGAGCAGGCTCGCTCCCACAGGGTTCAGTGGCGTTCTAACGAACGCTACTGGTAAAACGGCTCACGCCTGGCAGCTCCAGCACCAGTTCATCGCCGACATTCAGCGGCCCGACGCCAACCGGCGTGCCGGTCAGGATCACATCACCGGCCTGCAGCGAGAAGCACCCGGCCATGTGCTGGATCATCGGCACGATCGGGTTGAGCATGACGCTGCTGTTGCCGTCCTGGCGAACTTCACCGTTGATGGTCAGGCGAATGCCGATGTCGGTCAGGTCGGCAAAGGTGCTGCCGGACACGAACGGCGCGATCACCGCCGCGCCGTCGAAGGACTTGGCGATTTCCCAGGGCAGGCCCTTGGCTTTCAGCTCGGCCTGCTTGTCGCGCAGGGTCAGGTCCAGGGCCGGCGCGAAACCGGAGATGGCGTCGAGCACTTCTTCACGGCTCGGTTTGGTCGACAACGGCTTGCCGATCAACACCGCGATTTCCGCTTCGTAATGCACCGAACCACGATCGGTCGGAATGCTGAAGCCACCTTCCAGCGGCACGACACAACTGCCCGGCTTGATGAACAACAGCGGCTCGGTAGGCACCGGGTTGTCCAGTTCCTTGGCGTGTTCGGCGTAGTTACGGCCGATGCACACCACTTTCCCCAGCGGGAAATGAATACGCGTACCGTCGACATACTGGTGCTGATAGCTCATGGACCGACTCCTGGTTCGTAGCTCTTGGATGCGAAAGTCAAACAGCGAAAATCTTGCCCGGGTTCATGATGCCGTTCGGGTCGAACACGGCCTTGAGCGCTTTCATGTACTCGATCTCGACCGGCGAGCGGCTGTAGGCCAGGTAATCACGCTTGGTCATGCCCACGCCGTGCTCGGCGGAGATCGAACCGTTGTATTTCTCGACGGTTTCGAACACCCACTTGTTGACGGTGGCGCACTTGGCGAAGAACTCGTCCTTGCTCAGGTTATCCGGCTTGAGGATGTTCAAGTGCAGGTTGCCGTCGCCAATGTGGCCGAACCAGACAATTTCGAAATCCGGATAGTGTTCGCCGACGATCGCGTCGATTTCCTTCAGGAAAGCCGGGACTTTCGACACGGTGACCGAAATGTCGTTCTTGTACGGCGTCCAGTGGGAAATGGTTTCCGAGATGTACTCGCGCAGCTTCCACAGGTTCTGCAGCTGGGTTTCGCTCTGGCTCATCACACCGTCCAGCACCCAGCCCTGCTCCACGCAGTGCTCGAAGGTTTCCAGGGCGAGGTTGGCCACTTCTTCGGTGGTCGCTTCGAATTCCAGCAGCGCGTAGAACGGGCAATCGGACTCGAACGGCGCCGGTACGTCGCCGCGCGCCATGACCTTGGCCAGGGCCTTGTCGGAGAAGAATTCGAAGGCGGTCAGGTCGAGCTTGCTCTGGAATGCGTGCAGTACCGGCATGATCGAATCGAAATCGGCGGTGCCGAGGACCATCGCGGTAAGGTTTTTCGGGGCACGATCCAGGCGCATGGTGGCTTCGACGACAAAACCGAGGGTGCCCTCGGCGCCGATGAACAGCTGGCGCATGTCGTAGCCGGTGGCGTTCTTGATCAGGTCGCGGTTCAGTTCCAGCACATCACCCTTGCCGGTCACGACTTTCATGCCGGCGACCCAGTTACGGGTCATGCCGTAGCGAATTACCTTGATTCCGCCGGCATTGGTGCCGATGTTGCCGCCAATCTGGCTGGAACCTGCCGAAGCGAAATCCACCGGGTAGTACAGGCCCTTTTCTTCGGCCACGTTCTGCAAATGCTCGGTCACCACGCCTGGCTGACAAACGGCGGTGCGGTCGGTCAGGTTCACGTCGAGGATCTGATTCATGTAGTCGAAGGAGACAACGACTTCGCCATTGGCGGCCACGGCAGCGGCGGAAAGCCCGGTACGACCGCCGGACGGCACCAGCGCGACCTTGTGCTTGTTGGCCCACAGGACGATGGCCTGGACCTGCTCGGTAGTCTTGGGAAAGACGATGGCGCTCGGGGCAGGGGCGAAGTGCTTGGTCCAATCCTTACCATAAGCATTCAGGGAGTCGGCATCGGTCAATACCTTGCCAGGCTCGACCAGGGTCTTCAGTTCTTCAATCAGGGCAGGATTGGTCATCGACAGAACTCTCGAACAATTCATGGTCATCCTGAGAACGCTTCACGTCGCAGGAATGAGTGTTTAGCAGGGCGCGTATGCTAGCATACCGACCCCGCAGGATAGTGCCCAACGGCTGTTCTGCGGCGACGGCTTTCCTGCCGTCCGGGTCAGCTCCGGGCTGCTCCCTTCCCTGCCATTTTTCTCCGGGATACAGGTTTACGCAGATGAGCAAGACTTCTCTCGATAAGAGCAAGATCAAGTTCCTTCTTCTCGAAGGCGTCCACCAATCGGCTGTCGACGTCCTCAAGGCGGCGGGCTACACCAGCATCGAGTACCTCACAGGTTCTCTGCCGGATGCCCAGCTCAAGGAAAAGATCGCTGATGCTCACTTCATCGGCATTCGCTCGCGCACTCAACTGACCGAAGAGATCTTCGATCACGCGAAGAAGCTGGTCGCTGTCGGCTGCTTCTGCATCGGCACCAACCAGGTTGACCTGGAAGCGGCTCGCGAGCGCGGTATCGCCGTGTTCAACGCCCCGTACTCCAACACCCGCTCCGTTGCCGAGCTGGTACTGGCCGAAGCGATCCTGTTGCTGCGCGGCATCCCTGAGAAGAACGCTTCCTGCCACCGTGGCGGCTGGATCAAGAGCGCGGCCAACTCCTTCGAAATCCGCGGCAAGAAGCTGGGCATCGTCGGTTACGGCTCGATCGGTACCCAACTGTCGGTCCTGGCCGAGGGCCTGGGCATGCAGGTTTACTTCTACGACACCGTGACCAAGCTGCCTCTGGGCAACGCCACTCAGGTCGCCAACCTGCACGAACTGCTGGGCATGTCCGACATCGTGACCCTGCACGTTCCGGAAACCGCTGCGACCCAGTGGATGATCGGCGAGAAGGAAATCCGCGCCATCAAGAAGGGCGGCATCCTGATCAACGCCGCGCGCGGCACCGTGGTCGAGCTGGACCACCTGGCAGACGCCATCAAGGACAAGCACCTGATCGGCGCGGCCATCGACGTATTCCCGGTGGAGCCACGCTCCAACGACGAAGAGTTCGAAAGCCCGCTGCGTGGCCTGGACAACGTGATCCTGACCCCGCACATCGGTGGTTCCACCGCCGAGGCGCAAGCCAACATCGGCCTGGAAGTGGCCGAGAAGCTGGTCAAGTACAGCGACAACGGTACCTCGGTATCGTCCGTGAACTTCCCGGAAGTGGCCCTGCCGGCTCACCCTGGCAAGCACCGCCTGCTGCACATCCACGAGAACATCCCGGGTGTGATGAGCGAGATCAACAAGGTCTTCGCCGAAAACGGCATCAACATTTCCGGTCAGTTCCTGCAGACCAACGAGAAAGTCGGCTACGTGGTTATCGACGTAGACGCCGAATACTCGGAACTGGCGCAAGAGAAGCTGCAGCACGTCAACGGCACCATCCGTAGCCGCGTACTGTTCTGATAGCGACTTGAGCGACAAAAAAAGGGAGCCTGATGGCTCCCTTTTTTCATCCGCGCGTCATTTGACGTGGACGGTGATTTTCTCCGAGAGGATCGGCGGATCGAACGGCAGGTGGTTGGCGTCGCCCAACTCCAGTTGCAAGGTGTGCTCGCCCGGTTTCAGCGTCACTTCGGCCTGGGTCTGCGCCTTGCCGAAATGCAGGTGGTTGGCATCGTTCGGAATCGGCTGGCCGGCGGCCGGCAACTGGTCGACGTCGACCAGCAAATGGTGATGGCCGGTGTTCTTGGTGGGGTCGCCCGCAGGTGCCAGCGAAACATTTTCAACAGCGAACTTGACCACGAAGGTCTGCGGAACCGTGCCGCCGTCCTTGGGAGAAACGATGGACACTTCGGCACCCTTCGGCGCCGGCGTAGCACTGGCCAGCACGGAAACACCCATCAACAGGCCAGCCAAGGCAGCACGTGACATAAAGGTTTTCATTCTCTTCTCCAGTTTTTACGTAAAATTCCCGTGACCATCACAACTTCATGGTCAATCGTTGTCGAAGGCACTCGACAACCATAGCAAAGCGAGCCTGAACCAGAGCGTCGCAATAATGAATTCAAGGAGTGACCATGCGCTTTCTGCCTGGCCTGATCTGCCTGCTACCCCTTTTGAGCCCATTGGCTCACGCCGAACTGATTGACGATGTAAACGACCGCGGCGAACTGCGCATCGCCCTTGAGGCTAATACCCCCCCGTTCAATTTCAAGAAAGACGAGAAGCTGGAAGGCTTCGAAGTCGAACTGGGTCAATTGCTGGCCAACGAACTGGATGTGCGCGCCGACTTTGTCGTCACCGACACCAACGATCTGTTGACCGGTGTTGAAAGCGGCAAGTACGACATCGCCATCAATCACATTACACAGACCCCGGCGCTCACGGATCGTTTCGACTTCAGCGAGCCTTACATTCGCACCAGCGCGCAATTGATCGCGCAGAAAGACGAGCAACCGCAGTCCATCCTGTTGGTGCAGTCGCTGACAGAAGCAAAGCCCAAGGCCTCCCCGACGGTGAACCTGGCGATACCGTTCCAGAAGGGCAACCCGGCGTTTCACGCCAGCCTGGAAAACGCGTTGCAGCGGATCAAGGCCGATGGCCGCATGCAGGCGCTGGAGGAGAAGTGGTTTGGGGCGGAATCGGGTGAGATGCCGAAGCCCTGATACCAATGAGGAACCCACTGTGGGAGCGAGCCTGCTCGCGATAGCGGAGTAACAGTCGACACAATTGTTGAACGTTGAGCCGCCATCGCGAGCAGGCTCGCTCCCACAGGGTTTTATGGTGATTGTCGGTCCTGTGTTGCCAAAGCCTGCGCCGCCTCAGCCAATTCCAGCTCACTGAACACCAGCACCCCATGGCGCCTGAGCAACGCCGCCGTCACCCCTTCGCCACTGACCTTCACCCCGCTGAAGGTCCCGTCATAGGTCAGCCGATTACCGCAGGACGGGCTGTTGGCCTTGAGCACGGCAATGCGGATGTCATGCTTTTGCACCAGTTCCAGAGCTTGCCGGGCCCCGGAGAGAAACTGCGCGCTGACGTCGACGCCCTCGGTGGTGATCACCGCCGCCTGCCCATCCAGCACTTGCGCGCCCTGCCCGCCCGGAATCTCCGCGGCCGCCCGGGGTGTCGGCAAGCCTCCGGCGACTTCCGGGCACAAGGGCACGACCCGACCTTCGTCGAGCCACAGTTGCAATTGATCGAACGGCCCGCTGGCACCGCCGTCGTAACGGACGCGATGACCCAGCAGGCAACGGCTGACCAGGATTTTCTGCATGATCAGAACGGCTCGTTGCCGCGACGCCGGAACCAGCCGGTCAATGACAGACGATCACGGGTCGCCGGCAGGACTTCATGGGGCACGTCACCCGAGAGGAACACCACAAGGCAGCCGCCGGTCGGCAGCACATCGTGTTGCGTATCCTCGTCCAGGTACATGCGCAACTCACCACCGTGCTCCGGCAGCCAGGTGTCATTGAGGTAGACCACCGCCGACACCGTGCGCCGGTCGTCATCGCGGAAACGGTCGACGTGCTTGAGGTAGAACGCGCCGGGCGGGTACATCGCGAAATGGCACTCGAAATCTTCCAGGCCCAGGAACAGGTGGCGGTTCATCGCTTCGCGCAGGCTGTCCATCAGGTTCAGGTAGCTGTCGCAGGACTCGGCCTGGCCTGGCTCGATCCACTGGATGTGATCGCCACGAATCCCCTCGCGAATCTCCGTGGAAGGCCCGCGCCCGACCGCCGCCGGCGCCAGCTCGCCCTCGGCATTGCGTTTACGGCACTCGGCCGCCAGCGCGCGGGTCAGATCCAGAGGCAGGAAAATATTTTGCCGCGACCAGCCATTGGCAGCCAGGTCATCGACGATTCGTAACAGCAATGGGTGATCAGAAGATATTTGCATGGCGCGCATAGTATTCCCGCGCTTGAAAATCCGACAGAGCCACGCGGCGGGTTGATACGAATTCTCGACAAGACCGTATGCCACACGGAGAATAGTCGCCTGCTGACAGGAGTCCCTATGCGCCGTTTGCTTTTCTCTCTGCTGATGTTCTGCGTTTTGCCCGCCTGGGCAGACGGCCACGACCAGTTGTACAAGGTCGCAGGCTGGCCGGAACAACGCGCGCATTTCAACGACGCCCTCTCCGCAGCCCAACAACGCTACCAGAGCAGCCTGCCGCCAGCGGTGTTCCAGGCCCTGGTCAACAACAGCAACCAGCGTTTCGATCCCAAGGCCGTAGACCAGCGCGCCGAAGCGCAATTGCGCAAGAACCTCGCCGACCCCAAGCCTGCCCTGGCGTTTTTCCAGACCCCGCTGGGCAAGAAGATCGTGGCCGCCGAGCTGCTGGCGACCCGCCGCGATCAATTGGCAAAAAACGCCAAGGGCCTGCCAAAGATGACGGCCAGCGACAGCCGCCTGCTGATCATCGGCCACCTGGCCCAGGCGTTGCCCGCACGCGAGGCCGGCGCCGAAGTCAGCCTGGCGATCGCCGGTGTGGCCGCCGACAGCCTGAGTTCGATGATTCCCGGCCTGCTCGGTGCAGGCCAGGCCCAGGGGATGTTGAACGGGCAACGCCAGCGCCTGATGGACCAGATCGGCAGCGACCTGAACAACACCCTGTTGTACGTCTATCGCGATCTGTCGGATGAAGAGCTGGAAGAGTTCGCCACCTTTGCCGAGTCGGCCGAGGGCAAGGCTTATTATCAGGCGGCGCTGGCGGCGATCAAGGCGGGATTGGCGGTGGGGCAGAGCAATTCGAACCTGAGCCAGTAACTTTCGGCACCTTACAAACCGCCATCGCGAGCAGGCTCGCTCCCACAATGGATCTGTTTACACCGAACCACTGTGGGAGCGAGCCTGCTCGCGATGGGGCCATCAAAGCCGCTAAAGATTCCTGCCCTTGATCCGCTTGCTCAAAAACCCGAAAAACTCCCCGCGCAACACTGCCGCCTCATTCGCCAGATGATGCCGCGCCTCTGGCAGCATCAACACCTGGGGCCGATCAAACTTGGCTTTCAACACCTCCAGGTTGTGCTGCCAATCCACCGTCATGTCCGCCTGCCCCTGCACAACCAGAGGTCGCCGGGGGCTGGCCGGCGCGGCTTCCACGCGCTTGATCCAGCGCGCCAACGCCCCCACCCATGCCGTCGGCAGGCGTAGCGGTTGCAAGGGGTCGGCCTGCAGGAATGGCAGAAAAGCCGGGTCGTTGGAGTTTTCACTGAAGCGCCGGGCGATGGCTTTGACGAATGGCCGGAGCAGGTAATAACTGAGCTGCGACCAACCCCACGAGCGCGGCCGCACCAGCGGCGCCAACAGGATCACCTGGCCCTGGGCCGGACTGTCCGCCCCCGCATGCAACACGTGATCGATCACGATCGCCCCGCCGGTGCTCTGTCCACATAGGTGCCACGGTTGCGGCAGGCCCAGGGACTGCGCTTCGGCAAACAGCCCTTGCAAGGTGTCCTGGTACTCGGCGAAGTCCCTGATGCTGGCCCGCTCGCCGCTGGACAGCCCATGCCCCGGCAAATCGCAGGCGATGACAGCAAAGTCCTGCTCCAGCGCCCACTCGATCACATGCCGATAGAGGCCGGTGTGATCGTAGAAACCGTGGATGACAAACAGCGTCGCCTTCGGCCGCTCGGGCCACCAGACCTGACTGACCAATTCATAACCGTCGACCTGAAACCGCCCCAGCCGGCTGCTGACGTTACGCGAGGAAAAGTCCAGCCCGTAAAACCGCTGATAGGCCAGCGCCTGCGCAGACAATGGCTGCCCTTCGGTCAGGGGCCGCAGGCTGGCGCGCAGTTGATCAGGGTCGAAGGTGGCGGACATGAGCGATTCCAGGGGGGCAAAACGGGCTTGATTGATCTGCGATATTCATCTGTCGCGGCAAGCATGGCAAGCTAGCCGACCTTCGAGGATTGAACCCATGCGATCGCCCTTGCGCGCCACCCTGTTTATCAGCCTGCTTGCCCTGCTGTGCGCCGCGGTCCTGTGGGCGGCCTATGACTGGTTCCAGGGGCGCTATCTGCGCGCGTTCAGCGAGCACACGGCGCTGTTCTCCGGCGATCCGCTGCGACTTCCCGACACCCTTGCCGGCCCTGGCGCTATTCGCTTGGTCCATTTCTGGGACCCGGCCTGCCCGTGCAATGTCGGCAATCAACAACACCTGAGCGAACTGGTCGAGCAATACCGTCCCCAGGGCGTCGAATTCTATTCGGTGCAAAAAGCCGGCAGCCACGGCCAGTTGCCGAACACCCTGAGCAGCCTGAAAACCCTCGACATCCTGCCCGGTTCCGAGCAGATCCCCGCCAGCCCCGCCGTGGCGATCTGGGACCGCAGCGGCAAACTGGCGTACTTCGGCCCCTACAGCGAAGGCCTGACCTGCAACTCCAGCAACAGCTTTATCGAGCCGATCCTCAAGGCGCTGAACGAAGGTCGCCCGGTGAGTGCCACGCACACACTCGCGGTGGGGTGTTACTGCCCCTGGCCGGTCGACACCACCCGATAAGGTCAAACCCCGCGCCGCGAATCCCTCCTACGGGCGATGCATACATTCTGTGAGCCGTGTTAAACAGTGGCACCAGGGAACTGCTGCCACCCATAACAACAAGGAGTCACCATGAAACGTAGCCTGACCGTTCTCGGATTGCTGATCGCCGCGCTCGCCGCAGGAGCCGGCGGATACCTCTACAGCAAGCAACCGACACGTCAGGGCATGGTGGAACTGCAACACCTGCAAGGCTCGGTCACCGTGCGCTACGACGAGCGGGGCGTGCCGCACATCCGTGCCGAAAACGAACCCGACCTGTACCGCGCCCTGGGTTACGTCCATGCCCAGGACCGACTGTTCCAGATGGAAGTCCTGCGTCGCCTGGCCCGTGGCGAGCTGGCCGAAGTGCTCGGCCCGAAACTGCTCGACACCGACAAGCTGATGCGCAGCCTGCGCATTCGCGAACGCGCCGAAACCTACCTGGCGAACCTGGATAAACAATCGCCCACCTTCATCGCCATGCAGGCCTATCTGGATGGCATCAACCAGTATCAGGACAGCCACGCCAGACCCGTGGAGTTCGATGTGCTGGGCATCCCGAAACGCCCTTTCACCGCGCAGGACACCATCAGCATCGCCGGCTACATGGCCTACAGCTTTGCCGCGGCATTCCGCACCGAACCGCTGCTGACCTTCGTGCGTGATCAACTCGGCGCCGACTACCTGAGCGTGTTCGATCTCGACTGGCAGCCAAAGGGCGTGCTGACCAGCCACGACAGCGACACCGCGCCAGCACTGGCCAGTGTCGACTGGAAGGACCTCAACGCCCTCGCCCGCCTGAGCGAGCAGGCCTTGGCCGACAACGGCCTGCCGCAATTCGAGGGCAGCAACGCCTGGGCCGTGGCCGGCAGTCGCACCAAAAGTGGCAAGCCGCTGCTGGCGGGTGACCCGCATATTCGCTTTTCCGCGCCGTCGGTGTGGTACGAAGCACACCTCTCGATGCCCGGCTTCGAGCTCTATGGCCACTATCAGTCGCTGATGCCGTTTGCCTCGCTGGGCATGAACCGGGATTTCGGCTGGAGCATCACCATGTTCCAGAACGATGACCTGGATCTGATTGCCGAAAAGACCAACCCGGACAACCCCAATCAGGTCTGGTACCGCGGCAAATGGGTGGACATGGTGACAAGCGAACAGCAGATCGCGGTCAAGGGCCAGGACCCGGTGACGCTGGTGCTGCGCCAGTCGCCCCACGGCCCGATCGTCAACGATGCACTGGGCAAGAGCGTCGGCAAAACCCCCATTGCCATGTGGTGGGCGTTTCTCGAATCCCAGAACCCGATTCTTGAAGGCTTCTACCAGCTCAACCGCGCCGATACGCTGGCCAAGGCCCGCAGCGCCGCGGCTAAAGTCCAGGCGCCTGGCCTGAACATCGTCTGGGCCAACGCCAAGGGCGACATCGGCTGGTGGGCTGCGGCACAACTGCCAAAACGCCCGGCAGGTGTGCGGCCGTGGTTCATTCTCGACGGCAGCACCAGCGACGCCGACAAGGATGGCTTCTACCCGTTCAGTGCCAACCCCCAGGAAGAAAACCCGACGCGGGGTTACATCGTCTCGGCGAATTTCCAGCCGCTGTCACCGACGGGCATGGAGATCCCCGGCTATTACAACCTGGCCGACCGGGGCCAGCAGCTCAACCATCAGCTCGGCGACAAGAACGTCAAATGGAATCTGGAGTCCAGCCAGGCCCTGCAACTGGGCACCACCACAGGCTACGGTCCGCGTTTGCTGGCACCGCTGATTCCGGTGCTGCGCAGCGTGGTGACCGATCCCGCCGAATTGAAACTGGTGGAACAACTGGCCCAGTGGAAAGGCGATTACCCACTGGACTCGCTCAACGCCACGCTGTTCAACCAGTTCCTGTTCAATCTGGCTGACGCGACGATGCACGATGAACTGGGCGATGATTTCTTCGAAACCCTGCTCTCGACTCGCGTGATCGACGCCGCGCTGCCAAGGCTGGCAGCCAACCCTGATTCACCCTGGTGGGACAACCGCAACACCCTCGGCAAGGAATCCCGCGCCGATACGGTCAAGGCGGCATGGCAGGCCAGCATTGCCCACCTCAAGAACACGTTTGGTGCGGATTTCACGCAATGGCAATGGGGCAAGGCGCACACCCTGACCCACGGCCATCCGCTGGGCCAGCAAAAGCCGCTGGACCGGCTGTTCAACATCGGTCCGTTCGCCGCACCCGGCACCCATGAAGTACCGAACAACCTGTCGGCGAAGATCGGCCCGGCACCGTGGCCGGTGACCTATGGCCCTTCGACCCGACGCCTGATCGACTTCGCCGACCCGACCCACAGCCTGACCGTCAACCCGGTGGGCCAGAGTGGTGTGCTGTTCGACAGCCACTATGACGATCAGGCCGAGGCGTACATCGAAGGGGTTTACTTCCAGGCGCATCTCAATGATGAAGAGGTGACGGCCAATACTCGCAGTACGTTGAAGCTTCTGCCGGCGCGGTCGGGGCAATAGATTTTTGCTGGCCGGGCTGACGCTATCGCGAGCAGGCTCGCTCCCACATTGGCATTGCTTACACCGAACCACTGTGGGAGCGAGCCTGCTCGCGATGAGGCCCTCAACAACAGCGAAGATTCATGACTCAAACCATCGCCGTAAAGTTCTGCCTGAACTGCTGCGGTGTCACCCCCAGCCTTCGGTTGAACACACTGCGCATGTGCTGGGCATCGCGGAATCCGCATTGATACGCCACGGTCTTGAGCGGCGCATTGGTGCTCTCCAGTATCACCCGCGCCGCATCCACCCTCGCCCGTTCGACGAACTCGGCCGGGGTGACTTTCGCTTCCTTGGCGAACACCCGGGAAAAGTTGCGTGCACTCATGTTCGCGGCGTTGGCCAGGTCGGCGATGGTCAGGTCGCCGGTCAGGTTGGCCAACACGTAATGCTGGACCATGGCCACCGCTGAAGTCGGTTCGGCGTGGGGCGTGAGGAACGGGCTGAACTGTGACTGGCCACCCGAACGCTGGGTGAACACCACCAGCCGCTTGGCCACGCTCAGCGCCACGTCAGGGCCGTGATCGCGGCCCAGCAGGTACAACGACAGGTCGATCCCCGCTGTGACGCCGGCCGAGGTGTAGAGCTCGCCATCCTGCGCGTACAGGCGATCAGCTTCCACCCTGGTCGACGGGCATAGCATCGCCAGTGCCGCAGCGTCATCCCAGTGGGTCGTCACCGTGCGCCCTTCCAGCAACCCGGCGCGGGCAAGCATGAAGGCGCCGTTGCAGATCGAGCCAAAACGCGTCGCCCGCACGCAGGCATCGCGCAGCCAGGCATCGAACGTCGCCCCGAAATCCATGAACGGCAATTGCGGTCCGCCGGCGACCAACAGCAAGTCATAGGCCTCCAACGCCTCGCTGAAATGCCGGTGGGCGTTCAGCGCCAGGCCGTTGGAACATGCCATCACTCCACGCTCGACACCAATCACCTCCAGCCGATAGTGATCCTCGGGCGCGAGGAATCGATTGGCCTCGGAAAACACATCCATGGGACCGGTGACATCCAGCGACTGGACGCCGGCGAATACGACGATGGCAACGGTTTTACTCATGACACTAATCGCCTTCTATGGACCTGAGCACACCCCCTTGTAGGAGCGAGCCTGCTCGCGATGGACGTCAACGATGACGAGGGCTGCCTGAATCAACGTGGCGCCCTCACGTGCATCGCGAGCAGGCTCGCTCCTACAGAGGGCACGCGTGCAACCCTAGCCAATCGGTGGCCAACAAGCGAGGTTGGCACGATATGGATGCTCATTGGCCGGGATCGCAGCCATGGATCGATTGTCCGCCCTGGGGTGCGCGAACACACTGAAACCCTCAGCGCCGCCCCGGCGTTCACCACGAGGAAGCCCCCATGAGCACCACCATTGCCGGTATCAAAATCCCTGACAGTACGTTGGCCAATGCCGTCACCGAATACATCCGCGACGTCGAATCCGACCTGCTCTACCACCACTCGCGCCGGGTGTTTCTGTTCGGTGCGTTGAGCGGTGAACGCAAGCAGCTGGCCTACAATCCGGAGCTGTTGTACGTCGGCGCAATGTTCCATGACATCGGCCTGGTGGAGGGTTATCGCAGCGACACCGAGCGCTTTGAAGTCGATGGTGCCAACGCGGCGGCAGCGTTCCTCAAGCCTTACGGTTTCAGTGATGACGATATCGAGCAGGTGTGGCTGTCGATCGCCCTGCACACCACGCCGGGTGTACCGCAACACCTGCGCCCGACCGTGGCGCTGGTGACGGCCGGCGTTGAAATGGACGTGCTGGGCATGGACTACGCGGCGTTCCCCACCGTGCAGCGCGAAGCGGTGGTGCATGCGCATCCACGGGGTGAAGGGTTCAAGGAGTGCATCATCTGCGCCTTTGCCAACGGCTTGCGCCATCGTCCGCAGACGACGTTCGGCAACGTCAAGACGGATGTGCTGGTGGAGCAGGAGCCGGGGTTCAAGCCGATGAACTTCGTCGAGGTCATCCGCAGCTCGCCCTGGGTTTCCTGAGCACAAAAAAACTTGTGGGAGCGAGCTTGCTCGCGATGGCGGTGTGTCAGAGACATATTCGTCGACTGACACTCCGCTATCGCGGGCAAGCCCGCTCCCACAGGGATTTGGGTTGGCCACAAAAGTGTGGTCAACCCAATTTGAGGCTCAAGCCGCTTCCGGCGCTTGCGCGCGGCGCACGTCCGGTTGTTTCCAGGAGTCGGCTGCGCCTTCTTCGATGGCTTGCTGGATCGCACGCTTGCGCGCTTCCTCGGCGCGACGGCCGAAGAACCAGACCAGGAAGGTCATCAGCGATACCGCCAACAGAATCAGACTGGCCACGGCGTTGATCTCAGGCTTCACGCCCAGGCGCACCGCCGAGAACACTTCCATCGGCAGGGTCGTGGAACCCGGGCCCGACACGAAGCTGGCCAACACCAGGTCATCCAGCGACAGGGCGAAGGACATCATGCCGCCCGCCGCCAGCGATGGCGCGATCATCGGGATGGTGATCAGGAAGAACACCTTGAACGGCTTGGCACCCAGGTCCATGGCCGCTTCTTCGATGGACAGGTCCAGCTCACGCAAGCGCGCCGACACCACCACCGCCACATACGCCGCACAGAACGTGGTGTGAGCGATCCAGATCGTCACGATGCCGCGTTCCTGCGGCCAGCCGATCATCTGCGCCATGGCCACGAACAGCAGCAACAGCGACAGACCGGTGATCACCTCAGGCATCACCAGCGGCGCGGTGACCAGGCCACCGAACAGCGTGCGACCCTTGAAGCGGGTGATGCGGGTCAGGACGAACGCCGCCAGGGTACCCAGTGCCACCGCTGCAATCGCCGTATAGCAGGCGATTTCCAGCGAGCGCACCACCGAGCCCATCAGTTGCGTGTTGTCCATCAGGCCGACGTACCACTTGATCGACCAGCCGCCCCACACCGTCACCAGTTTCGAGGCGTTGAACGAGTAGATCACCAGGATCAGCATCGGCAGGTAGATGAACAGCAAACCCAGTACCAGCATCAGGCTGGAGAAACGGAAGCGTTTCATTCTTTACCCTCCATTTCCTTGGCCTGACTGCGGTTGAACAGGATGATCGGCACGATCAGGATCGCCAGCATCACCACCGCCAGGGCGGACGCCACCGGCCAGTCACGGTTGTTGAAGAACTCTTGCCAGAGCACTTTACCGATCATCAGGGTTTCCGGACCGCCGAGCAGCTCAGGGATCACGAACTCGCCCACCACCGGGATGAACACCAGCATGCAGCCGGCGATGATGCCGTTCTTGGACAGTGGAATGGTGATCTTCCAGAAGCTGTTGAAGGTGCTCGAACCCAGGTCGGATGCGGCTTCCAGCAGGCTTGCGTCGTGTTTAACCAGGTTGGCGTACAGCGGCAGGATCATGAACGGCAGGTACGAATACACGACGCCGATGTACACCGCCAGGTTGGTGTTGAGGATCTGCAGCGGTTCGCTGATCCAGCCCATGCTCATCAGGAAACCGTTGAGCAGACCGTTGTTGCTGAGGATGCCCATCCACGCATACACGCGGATCAGGATCGCGGTCCAGGTCGGCATCATGATCAGCAGCACCAGCACCGTTTGCAGCTCTTTGCGGGCACTGGCGATGGCGTAGGCCATCGGGTAGCCGATCAACAGGCACAGAAGGGTGCTGAAGAACGCCATCTTCAACGAGCCCAGGTATGCCGAGATGTACAACTCGTCGGCGCTGAGCATGGCGTAGTTGCCAAGGTTGAGCAGCACTTGCAGCTTCTGCTCGGCGTAGCTGTAGATTTCGGTGTACGGCGGAATGGCCACGTCGGCTTCGGCGAAGCTGATCTTCAGAACGATGAAGAACGGCAACATGAAGAACAGGAACAGCCAGACGAAAGGAACCCCGATGACCAGCTGGCGGCCACCGGGAATTATTCGATTGAGGCGGCGTTTGAATTTGCGCATGTTCATGAGCGAAGTACCACGCCGCTGTCGTCTTCCCAGTACACATAGACCTGGTCACCCCAGGTCGGACGTGCGCCACGGCGTTCGGCGTTGGCGACGAAGGACTGGACGATCTTGCCGCTCGGCAGTTCGACGTAGAACACCGAGTGCCCGCCCAGGTAGGCGATGTCGTGAACCTTGCCGCTGGACCAGTTGTACTCGCAGGTCGGCTGGGTCGGGGTCACCAGCAGTTTTTCCGGACGGATCGCGTAGGTCACGGACTTGTCCTGCACCGAGGTGCTGATGCCGTGGCCGACATAGATCTGGCGATCCAGGTCCTTGCAGGTGATGGTCGCGTGACCCTCGGCATCCTCGATCACTTCGCCGTCGAAAATGTTGACGTTGCCGATGAACTCACAGACCAGGCGGCTGGTCGGGGTTTCGTAGATGTCGATCGGGCTGCCGATCTGGGCAATCCAGCCCAGGTGCATGATCGCGATGCGCTCGGCCATGGTCATGGCCTCTTCCTGGTCGTGGGTCACCATGACGCAGGTCACGCCGACGCGCTCGATGATCTCTACCAGTTCCAGCTGCATTTGCGAGCGCAGCTTCTTGTCCAGCGCACCCATCGGTTCGTCGAGCAGCAACAGCTTCGGACGCTTGGCAAGGGAGCGGGCCAGGGCCACACGCTGACGCTGGCCGCCGGACAACTGATGCGGCTTGCGCTTGGCGTACTGGGTCATCTGCACCAGCTTGAGCATGTCCGCCACGCGGGCATCGATCTCGGCGGCAGGCAGTTTGTCCTGCTTGAGGCCGAAGGCGATGTTCTGCGCCACGGTCATGTGCGGGAACAGGGCGTAGGACTGGAACATCATGTTGATCGGCCGCTCGTAGGGCGGCATGTCGGTGATGTCTACACCGTCGAGGAAGATCCGCCCTTCGGTCGGACGCTCGAAGCCGGCAAGCATGCGCAGCAGAGTGGATTTGCCCGATCCCGAACCGCCGAGCAGGGCGAAAATCTCGCCTTTCTTGATTTCCAGGGACACGTCGTCCACGGCAATCGTCTCGTCGAACTTCTTCGTGACCCGGTCGATTTTGACCAGCACCTGCTTAGGTGACTGGTCGCCCTCGAGGGCTTTCTTATAGGCGCCGGAGGCAACTGCCATTTACGAAACTCCCAAAAAAAAGAGTGCGGTTCGCTCAAGGTGAGCCAACCTGGATAGTTTGAGCCTTGAAGCTATTTGCCCGTCTTGACCGTGGTCCAGCTGCGGGTCATCAAGCGTTGGATATTCGGCGGCAACTCGATCGACACATAGGTCTTGTCGAGCACCTCTTGCGGTGGATAAACCGCTTCGTCGGTGCGAATGGACTGTTCCATCAGTTTGTCCGACCCAGGGTTAGGGTTGGCGTAGCCGACGTAATCACTGACCTGAGCAATCACCTCAGGCTTCAGCAAATAGTTGATGAAGGCGTGGGCCTCCTTGACGTTTTTCGAATCCTTTGGAATCGCCAGCATGTCGAACCAGAGCGCACCGCCCTCTTTCGGAATCGAGTAGGCGATGTTCACGCCTTTCTTGGCTTCTTCGGCACGGTGTTTGGCCTGGAAGATGTCGCCGGAGAAACCGATCGCCACGCAGATGTCGCCGTTGGCCAGGTCCGCGATGTATTTGGAGGAGTGGAAGTAGGTCACGTAAGGGCGCACCGAGAGCAGTTTGTCGGTGGCCTTTTTGTAGTCGTCAGGGTTGGTGCTGTTGGCATTCAGGCCCATGTAGTTGAGCACGGTCGGCATCATTTCATCAGCCGAATCCAGGAACGCTACGCCACAGCTGTGCAGCTTCTTGATATTTTCCGGCTCGAACAGCACGCCCCAGGAATCGATCTTGTCGACACCCAGTACTGCCTTGACCTTGTCTACGTTGTAACCAATGCCATTGGTGCCCCACAGGTACGGCACGGCATAGAGGTTACCCGGGTCGTTCTGCTCAAGACGCTTGAGCAGAACCGGGTCGAGGTTGGAGTAGTTCGACAGCAGAGACTTATCGAGCTTCTGGAAAGCGCCGGCCTTGATCTGCTTGCCCAGGAAGTGGTTGGACGGCACGACCACGTCGTATCCGGTACGCCCGGCCAGCAACTTGCCTTCCAGGGTTTCATTGGAGTCGAACACGTCGTAGACCGGCTTGATCCCGGTCTCTTTCTGGAAGTCGGCCAGGGTGGTCTCGCCGATGTAATCGGACCAGTTATAAATATGCACGGTGCCGGCAGCCTGGACACTGGCGGCAAGCGTCAGTCCGGCGCCGAGCAACATGGCATTGCGCAACAAAGAAGAAATAGGCAAGTGGAGGTCCTCTAAAATTAGTTGGGCCCAAGTTGCCCCGCGTTACATGACAGCCATGGCTGCCTGGCAACAAAACCGGCGCGCAACTTACCCTCGAAAAACCATTCCAGCAAAACTTTCTGTCATTTAACCAATCCTGTTGCCGCCGTCGCCCGGACGACGACAACAGGTTATTGCTTCAAACCGGCTTATTTACCGGATTTGATGGTGGTCCAGGTGCGGGTCATGATGCGCTGGGTCGCAGCCGGCAAGTCGGCAATTGCGTACAGCTTGGCCAGCACTTCAGCCGGTGGATAAACGCCCGGGTCGCTGGTGATGTCTTTATCAACCAGTGGCGTGGCGGCCGCGTTACCGTTCGGGAAACGCACGGCGTTGGTGATTTCAGCCATGATTTCCGGCTTCTGCAGGAAGGTCATGAACTTGTAGGCGCCTTCGACGTTTTCGGCATCTTTAGGGATGGCGACCATGTCGTAGAAGCTGCCTGCACCTTCTTTCGGAATGTTGTAGCTGACTTTTACCTTGTCACCGGCTTCAGCAGCGCGGGACTTGGCCTGATAGATGTCGCCCGAGTAACCCACGGCCACGCAGATGTTGCCGTTGGCCAGGTCGGAGATGTACTTGGACGAGTGGAAGTAAGCGATCGAAGGACGAACCTTCATGATCAGGTCCTGGGCTTTCTTGATGTCGTCCTGCTTCTGGCTGTCGGTAGGCAGGCCCAGGTAGTGCAGCGCCACCGGAATCATCTCGGTTGGCGAATCCAGCAGGCTGATGCCGCAGGATTTCAGCTTGGCGGCGTTTTCAGGCTTGAAGATCAGGTCCCAGGAGTCGACTGGAGCGTCGGCGCCCAGTGCAGCCTTGACCTTCTCCGGGTTGTAGCCGATGCCGATCGAGCCCCACATGTAAGGGAAAGCGTGCTCGTTGCCCGGGTCGCTGACCGATACGGCCTTGAGCAGGTCGGTGTTCAGGTTTTTCCAGTTAGGCAGCTTGGACTTGTCCAGCTTCTGGTAAACGCCGGCCTTGATCTGCTTGGCCAGGAAGTTGTTCGACGGTACGACGATGTCGTAGCCGGACTTGCCTGCCAGCAACTTGGCTTCCAGGGTTTCGTTACTGTCGAAGACGTCGTAGACAACTTTGATGCCCGACTCGTCTTCAAACTTCTTGATGGTGTCCGGAGCGATGTAGTCGGACCAGTTATAGACGTGCAACACCTTGTCGTCCGCCTGGACCGCACCCGCCATCACGCCCATCAGGGACATGGCGAGGAGAGTCTTGCCAGCAAGCTTTTTTCCTAATGCCTTCATGCGTTAATGCTCCAAATTTTTCTTTTTTTGAACCACTTTGTTCAGCGGCCGAACCCGGACAACTGGAACCGCGGCTAGTCTGGCAAGATCCACGGCGGTCTTTCAAGGAAAGGCCGCCGTTTAAGGATGCCCCGAGCGAAAGTTTCATGTATCCCGCTCAGAGCCTAGCACTTAGCCCTGCAATGCACTCAGGGTCAGGTCCAGGCACTTACGGGCCTTGGTCACCAACTCATCGACTTCTTCTTTGCTGATCACCAGCGGTGGCGCGATGATCATGGTGTCGCCCACGGCGCGCATGATCAGCCCGTTATCGAAGCAGAACTGCCGGCAGATCATGCCCACGCCCTTGCCTTCGTAGCGCTTGCGCGTGGCCTTGTCCTGAACCAGTTCGATGGCCCCCAACAGTCCCACTCCACGCACTTCACCCACCAGCGGGTGATCGTTCAGCTCGCGCAAACGTTTCTGCAAATACGGTGCCGTTTCCGACTTCACACGCTCGACGATTTTTTCGTCGCGCAGGATACGGATGTTTTCCAGGCCTACAGCCGCCGCCACCGGGTGACCGGAGTAGGTGAAGCCGTGGTTGAAATCGCCGCCTTCGTTGAGCACCGCCACCACTTCATCGCGAACGATCAGGCCACCCATCGGGATGTAGCCGGAGGTCAGGCCTTTGGCGATGGTCATCATGTCGGGCTTGAGGTCGTAGAAATCGCTGCCGAACCACTCGCCGGTACGGCCGAAACCGCAGATCACTTCGTCAGCCACGAACAGGATGTCGTACTTGGCGAGGATTTCCTTGATGCGCGGCCAGTAGGTGTCTGGCGGAATGATCACGCCGCCGGCGCCCTGGATCGGCTCGGCGATAAAGGCACCGACATTGTCGACGCCCACTTCCAGAATCTTCTCTTCCAGCTGGTTGGCGGCCCAGATACCGAACTCTTCCGGGGTCATGTCGCCGCCTTCGGCGAACCAGTACGGCTGGGCGATGTGGACGATGCCCGGGATCGGCAGGTCGCCCTGTTCATGCATGTAGGTCATGCCGCCCAGGCTCGCGCCGGCCACGGTGGAACCGTGATAGCCGTTCTTGCGGCTGATGATGACTTTCTTGTTCGGCTGGCCCTTGATCGCCCAGTAGTGGCGAACCATACGCAGCATGGTGTCGTTGCCTTCGGAGCCGGAACCGGTGAAGAACACGTGGTTCATGCCTTTCGGCGCGATATCGGCGATGGCCTTGGCCAGTTCCAGTGCCGGTGGGTGAGCGGTCTGGAAGAACAGGTTGTAGTACGGCAGTTCGCGCATTTGTTTGCTGGCGGCATCTGCCAGCTCTTCGCGACCGTAGCCGACCGCCACACACCACAGGCCGGCCATGCCGTCGAGGATCTTGTTGCCTTCGCTGTCCCACAGGTAAACGCCTTGGGCATTGGTGATGATCCGCGGGCCTTTCTCTTTCAGCTGCTTGAAGTCGCTGAACGGGGCCAGGTGGTGATCGTTGCTCAGGGCTTGCCATTCACGGGTTTGCGGGTTGTTGCTGGTCATACAAGTCTCCTAAAAAAATCAGGTAAAAACGCTGCCTGACATCGACAGCGCCCGGCGCATCAGACGGCGAACAGCAGGAATTCCCGTTCCCACGAACTGATGACGCGCTTGAAGTTTTCATGCTCGGCCCGCTTGACCGCGACGTAGCCAGTGATGAAGTTTTTGCCCAGGTATTTCTCGATGGTCGAGCTGTTTTCCATGCGGTCCAGTGCGTCTTCGATGGTCAGCGGCAGGCGCAGGTTGCGGCGCTCATAACCACGGCCCACCACCGGTGCGCTCGGGTTCATGCCTTCGACCATGCCGATGTAGCCGCACAACAGACTCGCGGCGATCGCCAGATACGGGTTGGCATCGGCGCCCGGCAGGCGGTTTTCCACCCGACGGTTTTGTGGCCCGGCATCCGGAACCCGCAGGCCCACGGTGCGGTTCTCTTCGCCCCACTCCACGTTCACCGGCGCCGAGGTGTCCGGCAGGAAGCGGCGGAACGAGTTGACGTTGGGCGCGAACAGCGGCAACAGCTCGGGAATCAGTTTCTGCAGGCCACCGATGTGGTGCAGGAACAGCTGGCTCATGGTCCCGTCTTCATTGGAGAAGATGTTCTTGCCGGTCTCGATGTCGATGATGCTCTGGTGCAAGTGCATGGCACTGCCCGGCTCGCCGGTCATCGGCTTGGCCATGAAAGTCGCCGCCACGTCATGCTTGAGCGCGGCCTCGCGCATGGTGCGCTTGAACACCAGGATCTGGTCGGCCAGGGACAACGCATCGCCGTGACGGAAGTTGATTTCCATCTGCGCCGTGCCGTCTTCGTGGATCAGCGTGTCGAGGTCCAGTTCCTGCAGTTCGCACCAGTCGTAGACGTCTTCGAACAGCGGGTCGAATTCGTTCGCCGCTTCGATGGAGAACGACTGGCGACCGATTTCGGGGCGTCCGGAACGGCCGATCGGCGGTTGCAGCGGATAGTCCGGGTCGTCGCTGCGCTTGGTCAGGTAGAACTCCATTTCCGGCGCCACGATCGGCTGCCAGCCCTTGTCGGCATAGAGTTTCAGGACCTTCTTGAGCACGTTGCGCGGCGACAGCTCGATCGGGTTGCCTTGCTTGTCGTAGGTGTCGTGAATAACGATGGCGGTCGGCTCGATGGCCCATGGCACCGGATACACCGCGTTCTGGTCGGGACGGCAGATCATGTCGATGTCGGCCGGGTCGAGCAGTTCGTAATAGATGTCGTCTTCGACGTAATCGCCGGTCACGGTCTGCAGCAACACGCTCTCGGGCAGGCGCATGCCTTTTTCGGCGATGAATTTGTTGGTCGGCGAAATCTTGCCCCGGGTAATCCCGGTCAAGTCAGCGATCATGCATTCGACTTCTGTGATCTTGTGGCTTTTCAGCCAATCGGTGAGCTGGTCGAGGTTGTTACTCATAAATGCCTCTAGGCTTTGAGTTTCCTGACACCCGCGTGTCAGGCGATGTTTGACGCATCGGCGTCGCGTTGAAATGTGTATCTACCACAGGCCATCGAATGATTTGCGGACAGCCCGGCAAACACAGGGCGTGCAGAATCGAGAGCGGAACCCTGCACGAAGGCCGAGCCGCTATTGTGAATCGGTTCTATATTGAATGGAGTAACCGTAATGGGTGTGCCATCGAAGCCGTCCAGAATAACGGACGGGGATGATCCTTTAGCCGGGAAAGCGGGGATTGCCGACAGGCCCTTGGCCGCGAAGGCCCGGGTGCCGACCAAAAGGTCGCCATGGATGTGATAAGCATGCAAACCGTTCTGCGCAGAGCAGGCGGTGACGCCGATTATCGGCAGGCGAGACATGAAGCACCCCGGTATTATTGCTGTTATGGGTTTGATCCGAGCTTAGCCTTGTTCATTTTTTTACACAACACCCCCGTAAAAAATACAACACGGCCCGCTCAAGCCTGCGCAAGCCATAGCGTGGAAGGCTATAAAAACGCCCCAAAGTGCCTCAAAAAAGCCACACGAGCCCTTTTTGAGGGCAAAAAAGGCCTCGCTTGACTTCGGCATGCCGTTCGGGTTGACTGGAATCCGAAAAGATCAATGATTGATATTTTTAACAACAAAGGTGTTGCATCATGTCGGTACCCCCGCGTGCCGTTCAGCTCAACGAAGCGAACGCGTTCCTTAAGGAACATCCTGAGGTTCTGTACGTTGACCTTCTGATTGCGGATATGAATGGTGTGGTGCGCGGCAAGCGCATCGAACGCACCAGCCTCCACAAGGTTTACGAGAAAGGCATCAACCTGCCGGCCTCTCTTTTTGCTCTGGATATCAATGGTTCAACGGTGGAAAGCACCGGCCTGGGCCTGGACATCGGTGATGCTGACCGAATCTGCTATCCAATCCCCGATACCCTGTGCAACGAGCCATGGCAGAAGCGCCCGACCGCGCAACTGCTGATGACCATGCACGAACTCGAAGGTGATCCTTTCTTCGCCGACCCGCGCGAAGTCCTGCGACAAGTCGTGACCAAGTTCGACGAGCTGGGCCTGACCATCTGCGCCGCGTTCGAACTGGAGTTCTACCTGATCGACCAGGAGAACGTGAACGGCCGTCCACAGCCGCCTCGTTCGCCGATTTCCGGCAAACGCCCGCACTCGACACAGGTCTACCTGATCGACGACCTCGACGAATACGTCGACTGCCTCCAGGACATTCTGGAAGGTGCGAAAGAGCAAGGCATTCCGGCCGACGCCATCGTCAAGGAAAGTGCCCCGGCGCAGTTCGAAGTGAACCTGCACCACGTGGCCGACCCGATCAAGGCCTGCGACTACGCAGTCCTGCTCAAGCGTCTGATCAAGAACATCGCCTACGACCATGAGATGGACACCACCTTCATGGCCAAGCCTTATCCAGGCCAGGCGGGTAACGGTCTGCATGTCCACATCTCGGTGCTCGACAAAGATGGCAAAAACATTTTTGCCAGCGAGGATCCCGAGCAGAACGCCGCGCTGCGTCACGCGATCGGCGGTGTGCTCGAGACCCTGCCGGCGCAGATGGCTTTCCTCTGCCCGAACGTCAACTCGTACCGTCGTTTCGGCGCACAGTTCTACGTGCCGAATTCGCCAAGCTGGGGTCTGGACAACCGCACCGTGGCCCTGCGCGTTCCGACCGGCTCCGCCGATGCGGTGCGCCTGGAACACCGTGTAGCCGGCGCCGACGCCAACCCGTACCTGCTGATGGCTTCGGTCCTGGCGGGCGTGCACCATGGTCTGGTCAACAAGATCGAACCGGGCGCTCCGGTGGAAGGCAACAGCTACGAGCAGAACGAGCAGAGCCTGCCGAACAACCTGCGCGATGCACTGCGCGAGCTGGACGACAGCGAAGTCATGGCCAAGTACATCGATCCGAAGTACATCGATATCTTCGTCGCGTGCAAAGAGAGCGAGCTGGAGGAGTTCGAACACTCCATCTCCGACCTTGAGTACAACTGGTATCTGCATACCGTGTAAGCGCACTGCCGTAATGAAAAACGCCGTTGGCTGAATCAGCCAGCGGCGTTTTTTTTATGGCCGCCTTTGGCGGATCGCGAGCAGGCTCGCTCCCACAGTTGATCGCGTTGCCTGGACGGGCGCAGTCCAATGTGGGAGCGAGCTTGCTCGCGATGGCGGCCGACAAGACAACACACAACCCGCCTCGTACAATGCCCCCTGCCCCGCAGGAGACTCCCATGACACGCGTAGCCAGCCCCCGCAAACCCCGCGCAGCCAGCCAGGCCCGGATCGACTCGATTCTCGATGCGGCACGCACGCTGCTGGCGGCCGAGGGCGTGGCCAGTCTATCGATCTACAGCGTCGCCGAGCGCGCGCAGATCCCGCCCTCCTCGGTCTATCACTTTTTCGCCAGCGTCCCGGCCCTGCTCGAAGCGCTGACCGCCGATGTCCACGCCGCCTTCCGCGCCTGCCTGCAAGCGCCCATCGACCACCAGACGCTCAACAGCTGGCGTGACCTGTCGCGCCTGGTGGAACAGCGCATGCTGGATATCTACGGTGCCGACGCCGCCGCCCGCCAGTTGATCCTCGCCCAGCACGGCCTCACCGAAGTCACCCAGGCCGACCGTCAGCACGACATCGAACTGGGCGACCTGATGCACAAACTGTTCGATCACCATTTCGAGCTGCCGAGGCTGCCGGGGGATGTCGATGTGTTTGCCCTGGCCATGGAACTTGGCGACCGCGTCTATGCCCGCTCGGTGCAACAGCACGGTCAGATCACCCCGCGCATGGCAGAGGAAGGGATGCGGGTGTTTGATGCGTATCTGGGGCTTTATCTGCCGCCCTACCTGCCAAAGCGCAACATTCCCGCCTGAGAATTTTGCTGGCTTCACAGACCTCTTCGCGAGCAGGCTCGCTCCCACATTTGACCGCGCTCCAATGTGGGAGCGAGCCTGCTCGCGATGGGCGCACCGCCGAGCCACTGAAAAAAGCACATAAAAAACCCCGAAGGGCTCAAACCCTCCGGGGTTGTCGTTTACGCACAGGCTTACAACTTGGCGATCGACACCTCGGTGGATTTCACGAAGGCGATCACTTCGCTGCCCACGGCCAGTTCCAGCTCTTTCACCGAGCGGGTGGTGATGACCGAAGTGACGATGCCGGAGGCGGTCTGTACGTCGATTTCCGACAGCACGTCGCCGAGGACGATTTCTTTGATGGAGCCTTTGAACTGGTTACGCACGTTGATGGCTTTGATAGTCATGATGTTGATTCCTGTCGTTGGATAAGGCTTGAGTTATTGGGCCCAACGCAACTGCGTAGGCAAGGGTGAAACAGGTTCCGGTTCCGGCGGTTGGCCGGGCAGTGACAGCACGCGATTGAGGACTTCGGTTTCCAGCGCCGCCAGCCGATGGGAACCGCGAACCCGAGGGCGCGGCAGTTCCACGTGCAGGTCGAGGCCGACTTCGCCGTCTTCGATCAGGATCACCCGATCGGCAATCGCCACCGCTTCACTGACGTCATGGGTGACCAGCAACACCGTGAAACCGTGCTGCTGCCAGAGTCGTTCGATCAACTGCTGCATTTCGATACGGGTCAGGGCATCCAGCGCGCCCAGCGGCTCGTCGAGCAGCAGCAGGCGCGGTTGGTGGATCAGTGCGCGAGCCAGTGCCACACGCTGCTTCTGTCCGCCGGACAAGGCCGCCGGCCACTCGTTGGCGCGATCCGCCAGGCCGACCGCTTCCAAGGCCTCCAGTGCCTGGGGTCGCCAGTTGCCCTTGAGCCCCAGGCCGACGTTATCGATGATCCTTTTCCAGGGCAGCAGACGCGCTTCCTGAAACATCAATCGAGTGTCTTCCCGCGCCTCGCTCAGCGCTGCGGAACCGGCCAGCAGCTGGCCGCCCGTGGGCTGGTCGAGACCGGCCAGCAAACGCAGCAATGTGCTTTTGCCGCAGCCACTGCGGCCGACCACTGCAACGAACTGACCGGCTGGTATGTGCAGGTCGATCTCGCGCAGCACCTGCCGCGAACCAAATGTTTTTTGCAGCTTGCGCACCGCCAGCGGAATCCCGCGCAGCAGGCGTGGAGGTTGTTGAGCGGTCATGCGGCACCTCCCTTGGCGACCTGGTAGGCCGGGTGCCAACGCAACCACACACGCTCAAGTCCGCGAGCCGCGAGGTCGGCCAGCTTGCCCAGCACCGCGTACATCAGGATCGCCAGCACCACCACATCGGTCTGCAAGAACTCCCGGGCATTCATCGCCAGGTAGCCGATGCCGGAGCTGGCGGAAATGGTTTCGGCGACAATCAGCGTCAACCACATAAAGCCCAGGGCGAAGCGCACGCCGACCAGGATCGAAGGCAACGCGCCCGGCAGAATCACTTGGCGGAACAGGCTGAAACCGGACAAGCCATAGCTGCGGGACATCTCCACCAGCGCCGGATCGACGTTGCGGATGCCGTGATAGGTGTTGAGGTAGATCGGGAACAAGGTGCCCAGAGCCACCAGGAAAATCTTCGCCGACTCGTCGATGCCGAACCACAGGATCACCAGTGGAATCAGCGCCAGATGCGGCACGTTACGGATCATCTGCACCGAGCTGTCGAGCAGGCGTTCGCCCCACTTCGACAGGCCGGTGATGAAGCCCAGAGCCAGACCGATACTGCCGCCGATGGCGAAGCCCAGCGCGGCGCGCCAGCCGCTGATTGCCAGGTGCGTCCAGATCTCGCCGCTGCGTACCAGGCTGATGCCGGCTTCGATCACCGCGATGGGCGCCGGCAGAATCCGCGTCGACAACCAGCCCGCCGACACCGACAACTGCCATACCGCCAGCAGCAACACCGGCAACGCCCAGGGCGCGAGGCTGTGAATGATCTTCTTCATGGCGCGCCTCAGCTCTGGGACGCCGCTTTGGGAAGAATGTCGTTGGCCACCATCTCGCCAAACGGGCTGACGTAACCCGCGCTCTTCGGCAGTTCCGGACGCTCGACATCGAGGTGCGGGAACAGCAGCTCGGCGACACGGTACGACTCTTCCAGGTGTGGATAACCGGAGAAGATGAAAGTATCGATGCCCAGATCCGCGTATTCCTTGACGCGAGCGGCCACGGTCGGACCGTCACCCACCAGCGCCGTCCCGGCACCGCCACGCACCAGACCGACACCGGCCCACAGGTTGGGGCTGACTTCCAGGTTGTCGCGACTGCCGCCATGCAGCGCAGCCATGCGTTGCTGGCCTACCGAATCAAAGCGCGCCAGGGAAGCCTGGGCCCGGGCGATGGTGTCGTCGTCCAGGTGCGAGATCAGTCGATCCGCCGCTTGCCAGGCCTCGGCATTGGTTTCACGCACGATCACATGCAAACGAATGCCGAAGCGCACGGTACGCCCGAGCTTGGCGGCCTTGGCGCGCACCTGCTCGATCTTCTCGGCGACGGCAGCTGGCGGCTCGCCCCAGGTCAGGACCATTTCCACCTGCTCTGCCGCCAGGTCCTGCGCCGCTTCTGACGAGCCACCGAAATACAGCGGCGGGCGCGGTTGCTGGATCGGCGGATAGAGCAGCTTGGCGCCCTTCACACTGATGTGCTGGCCGTCGTAATCGACGGTTTCGCCTTCCAGTACCCGACGCCAGATGCGGGTGAATTCCACCGAAGCCTGATAGCGCTCTTCGTGGCTGAGGAACAGACCGTCGCCGGCCAATTCTTCCGGATCGCCACCGGTCACCAGGTTGAACAGCGCACGCCCGCCGGACAAACGATCGAGGGTCGCCGCCTGACGCGCCGCCACCGTCGGGGAAATGATCCCGGGGCGCAGGGCGACAAGAAACTTCAAGCGCTGGGTCACCGGAATCAGCGACGCCGCCACCAGCCACGAGTCTTCGCAGGAGCGACCGGTAGGGATCAGCACCCCGCCGAAGCCCAGGCGATCCGCCGCTTGCGCGACTTGTTGCAGGTAACCGTGGTCAACGGCTCGGGCGCCTTCGGCGGTGCCAAGGTAATGGCCGTCGCCGTGGGTTGGCAGGAACCAGAAGATATTGAGGCTCATGGAGTGGTCTCCTTGGAAATCGATTACGGGGCTGTCTTTACTGAGCTTTGGCAACGGCCGCCGGTGGCGTCCAGATCACGTCTTTGATGCTCAGCGGCTTGGGAATCAGCTTGAGCTGGTAGAAGCTGTCGGCGATTTTCTGCTGCGCGGCGACCACTTCCGGGGTGAGGAACAGCGCACCGTAGCCCTGGCGTTTAACCGAAGTCAGGGTGATGTCCGCCGGCAGGCCAAGCAGTGGCGACACCTGTTGAGTCACGTCTTGCGGGTTGGCTTTGGACCACTCGCCGACGCCACGCACTTCCTCCACCAGGGTCTTGATCACCTCGGGATTCTTTTGCGCGTAAGGCTTGGTCGCCAGGTAGAACTGATGGTTGTCGACGATGCCCTGGCCATCGCGCAGGGTGCGCGCTTGCAGTTGCTGTTCGGCGGCGGCCTGGTACGGGTCCCAGATGACCCAGGCGTCGACGCTGCCGCGCTCGAACGCCGCACGGGCATCGGCCGGTGGCAGGAATACGGTCTGGATATCGGTGTACTTGAGGCCGGCGTCTTCCAGTGCACGAACCAGCAGGTAGTGCACGTTGGAGCCTTTGTTCAGGGCGATTTTCTTGCCCTTGAGCTCGGCCACGGATTTGATCGGCGAATCTTTCGGCACCAGGATCGCTTCGCTGTGAGGCGCTGGCGGTTCGTAGGCGACGTAGAGCAGATCCGCGCCGGCCGCTTGAGCGAACACTGGCGGGGTTTCGCCGGTCACGCCGAAGTCGATGGAGCCGACGTTCAGGCCTTCAAGCAGTTGCGGGCCGCCGGGGAATTCAGTCCATTGCACATCCACGCCTTGAGCGGCGAGGCGTTTTTCCAGGGTGCCCTTGGCTTTGAGCAGCACCAGGGTGCCGTATTTCTGATAGCCGATTCGCAGGGTTTCAGCTTGAGCTTGAGTAATGGCGCCGAAGGTTACAGCCGCAGCAAACAGAGCGACCAGACCGCGACGCAAAATGACAGGGCGCATGGCGCTCTCCTTTTTGCAGTTGGGTTTTGGCTGCACCTGCTTGCCCGTTGGCGGGCGAGTAAGGCCAGTACTTCAATTTTTGGATGAGGCGTGTTTCGTGTAAGGCTCAAATGCTCCAGCGAGCACTTAACAAACGATCATTCAACAGCTGTGGATCAAGCGGCTTGGGGCGTCGCGCCATGGCGTGGAAAAACAGCTCCAGCGACTCGTTCAATCGTTGCTCCAGTTCGGGAGCAAGTTGCGCCGCGGCACTGCCTTCGCCATAAGCGATCTGGCTGTCGACCGCAAAAATCCCCTGGAGCAATTCCTCGGCTTTCAGGGCTGACAACACCGGCTTGAGCGCGTAGTCCACTGCCAGCATGTGAGCGATGCTGCCTCCGGTGGCCATCGGCAGCACCACCTTGTGGCTCAGGGCGCGCTCAGGCAGCAGGTCCAGCACGGTTTTCAGCGCACCGGAAAAAGACGCCTTGTACACCGGGGTGGCGATCAGCAGGCCATCGGCGTTTTCAATCTGTTGCAGCAGGTCGAGCACCTTCGGGCTGTCGAAGCGCGCATGCAGCAAGTCTTCGGCCGGGAAGTCCCGTACCTGGTAACTCACTACCTCCACACCTTGCCCTTGCAACCAACCTTTGGAGCGCTCCAGCAGCACCCCTGAACGGGAGCGCTGACTGGGACTGCCACCGAGTGAGACAACCAGCATTCAGACAATTCCTTGAACGTTGTTGGCGATTCGCGGTTTGCGATCTCGCTTCAATGGAGTGACCTTAACAGCTGATTTATATATCCATAAATCATATTTATTCATTTGGTTATTCGTTAAAGAAATATGCGTGTCGATTTTCTCCAGGCAAAAAAACAGGCCGTCGAAACGGCCTGAAGTCCCCCTGCTTTATGGATTGGTTCAATCTGGATTCTTCGGTGCCCGATCCACCGCTATCGCGAGCAGGCTCGCTCCCACAATTGATCGCGTATCACTGTAGGAGCGAGCCTGCTCGCGATGGCGGCAGCTGCCACACCACACATGTATGGATTACCGATTCGGCTGCGGCGTCAGGCGCAAGTAAGGCTTCACCGCGCGATAGCCCTTGGGAAAGCGCTGTTTGATTTCCTCTTCATCCTTGAGCGACGGCACGATCACCACCTCGTCACCGTCCTGCCAGTTGGCCGGGGTGGCCACCTTGTAGTTATCGGTGAGTTGCAGCGAATCGATCACCCGCAGGATTTCGTTGAAGTTGCGGCCCGTGCTGGCCGGGTAGGTGATGGTCAGCCGCACCTTTTTGTTCGGGTCGATCACGAACAGCGAACGCACGGTCAGGGTGTCGTTGGCATTGGGATGGATCAGGTCGTAGAGGTCCGAGACCTTGCGGTCGGCATCGTCGAGGATCGGGAAGTTGACGACCGTGTTTTGGGTTTCGTTGATGTCTTCGATCCAGCGGTGGTGCGAATCCACCGGGTCGACGGACAGCGCGATAGCCTTGACCCCGCGCTTGGCGAATTCATCCTTGAGCCTGGCGGTGAAGCCCAGTTCGGTGGTGCACACCGGCGTGAAGTCGGCCGGGTGGGAGAACAGCACACCCCAGCTATCGCCCAGCCACTGGTGGAAACGGATGGTTCCGGCGCTGGAATCCTGTTCGAAATCGGGGGCGATATCGCCGAGTCTGAGGCCCATGGTGCTGCTCCTTTTGAGTGCTTGTTGAGCCCAACTGTGCCTGCATTTCTTATCTATTAAAAAGAATAAATATCGATTTATTTAGACCTAGAAGAAATATTAAACATCTGTTCACTGGACGCGATCAGCCATCGCGCCGAACATCACCCACAAGGTTCGAGAAGGCCTTGAGTTGCTGCAAAAAGGGAGTTTCAAGGCGGGATTACGGGGGTGACCCCGCCTCGAAACGCGAAAGCCCCGCTCGGCGCGATGCCGGGCGGGGCTTTTTTTTGTAGGAGCGAGCAAGCTCGCTCCTACAAGCTGTTACAGCAGCGGGATCGAGTAGCTGACGATCAGGCGGTTTTCATCCTGGGAACGGGTGTTCGGCAGGTCGGTACGCCAAGTGGCGTTTTTCCACATCACGCCAAGGTTCTTCAGGGCGCCGGACTGCACGACATAACCCACGGTCAGGTCGCGTTCCCACTCGGAAGCGTTGTTGACCGCCTGGCGACCGGCAGCGTTGACGGTATCGATGTCGTCGCCGTGCAGGTAGATCACGCCAGCCGTCAGGCCTGGTACGCCGACCTTGGCGAAATCGAACGAGTAGCGTGCTTGCCAGGTTTTCTCGCCGGCACGGGCGAACTTCTGGATTTGCATGTCGGTGATGATGTAGGCCGACGCACCGTCACCCTGGTTCAGGAACGGGAAGTCGCTGCTGCCGTTGCTGACCTGGTAACCGCCACCGAAGGTGTGACCTTCAACGGAGTACAGGAACAGGCCGCTGTACAGGTTGTTGTCGACCTTGCCTTTACCGCTAGGCGCGTTGTAGTTGCCCGTGGTGTAGTAGAACGGATCGTGGCCATTGGCACCGTCGTCACGGCTGTTGAAGTAGCGCAGGTCGGATTTCAGTACGCCCGGGCCGATTGCCCAGTTGTGAGTCAGGCCCAGGAAGTGCTGCTTGTAGAAGTCTTCCAGGTTGCCGTAGTAGTACTGGGCAGTCAGGTCCTTGGTGATTTTGTAGTCACCACCACCGTAGATGAACTTGTTGCTGTCGCGACCGGCAGCGGTGCGGCTGTTGGCACCGGCAATCGAGAGTTCTTCGTTGTTGCTGGAGTTACGACCCTTGGCGTGCTCAAGCTGACCGCCGACCAGCGTCAGGTCCTTGATTTCGCCGGAGGTGATCTGGCCACCCTGGAACGTTTGTGGCAGCAGACGGCCGTCGTTGGACACGATTACCGGCAGTTTTGGCATCAGGGTGCCCAGCTTCAGCTCGGTCTGGGAGATCTTGGCCTTGGCAGTCAGGCCCAGGCTGGAGAAGTCATCAACCGCTTCGCCGTTGGACTTGCTCGGGAAAACCGTGCCGCCGTAAGAGTTGTTGCTCGCACCATTGGTGCCGCCCCCCGAATCCAGCTTCACGCCCAAAAGGCCGATCGCATCAATACCGAAACCAACGGTGCCTTGGGTGTAGCCCGAAGTGAAACGCAGATCGAAGCCTTGGCCCCATTCTTCGTTTTTGTTCGGATTGGCAGCGCCGTCGCGGTAGTCGGTGTTGATGTAGAAGTTACGCAGACCCAGAGTGGCCTTGCTGTCTTCGATGAAACCGGCGGCGCTTGCCTGCTGCGCCAAAACCCCTACGGCCACAGCCAGGGCCAAGGTGGACTTGTTCATTGCTTCGCTCCTAATGTTTCTAGTTTTTGTGGTCCGGGGTCGAATGCCCTGGATCCTTGATTCGTATGACCTGCACCACGAATCCGCAGTGATTTACCCCTGAAAACGCGTACCCCTCAAAATTTGGGCGGCGCAGCATACCTGTTCATAAAACCGAAATGAATCACTCGATCCTTATTTATATCGAGATGGAATATAAACAGTCGTACGATGTCCGACCAGAAAAGATATCGGCAAGCAAACCGATTCCTGTAGTCGTGGTGATCGGAGGGTGAAACGGGGGTGAACTGGGGTGATGCGCGGCCTGCGGTTCAGGTGGGCTTACTGTAGGCGTTTGCGTAAAAATCTAAAAAGAATAAAAAATCATCAATAGTTACTTTTATGGAATAAAAAAGCTGACCCAAAAAAAAGCCCCGTCCGTAGACGAGGCTCTTTTCACAGCGACTGATTACATGAAGCTGTAGGTGTAGTTGAAGATCAGGCGGGTCTGGTCTTCATCAAGGGTGCTGGTGTTGCCACGGTACATACCGTGACGCAGCGTGGTGCCAAAGCCTTTCAGCGGACCGGTCTGGATCACGTAGTCCACACGCAGGTCGGTTTCGCGCTCGTTCAGGTCATCACCCACGCCGTTGGTGGCCTTGATGTCCCGACCGTACAGGTAAGCAGCCGAAGCTTTCAGACCTGGCACGCCCAGAGAGGCGAAGTCATAGGAGTACTGACCGTAGGTGGTGTTTTCACCGGCACGGATAAAGCTGCCCACGGTGGCATCGGTGAAGGAGTAGAAGCTGGCGCCGCCGGCCCCTTCAGGACGACCATTGCCATCGACAACGTTGCCCTGGTTCAGGAAGACGAAGCCGCCGTCATCGTTGACACGCTGATGACCGAGCAGAAATGCGCTGCCACCCAGGGTGTAGGTGAACGTGGCGCTCCAGGTCTTGTTATCGACCTCGCCCGGGGTCTTGGCAAAGCCGGCGTTGTTGTTGAACTGATAGCCAGCCTGACCGCTGCTGTTCTTGCCATCGGAGCTGCTGTCGAAGTAGCGAATGTCGGTCTTGAACGACTGGTTAGGCGCGATCGGGTAGACGTGCACCAGGCCGAGGAAGTTCTGCTTGTAGAAGTCTTCCAGGTTCGCGAAGTAGTACTGCAGCAACAGGTCTTTGGTGACCTTCCAGTCAGCACCGGCATAACGGAACTGGTTGCTGTCCTTGGTTGCGCCAGCCACAGACAGGCCGGTGCTGTTCGAGGAGGCGCGACCGGTCGCGTGCTCGAGTTGACCGACGTTGAAGGTGACGTTGTCGATTTCCTTCGAGGTGATGGTGCCACCTTCAAAGGTCTGTGGCAGCACACGGCTGTCGTTCGCGATCAGGATCGGCATGTTCGGCTGCAGAGCGCCACCGACGTGGGCCTCTGTCTTCGAGAAGCGTGCCTTGACGTTGGCCGCTGCACGGCTCCACGAGCTCTCTGCAGAACCATCGGAATCGCTAGGGGAGAAGGAGTTGCTGTCCGGGTGATGGCCCTTGCCACCATCCAGGTGGATGCCGACCAGTGCCTGAGCGTCGATACCGAAACCGACCACACCCTGGGTGAAGCCCGACTGGTAATCGAACTTCAGACCTTCAGCGGCTTCGCGCTGACGGTTGGCAGGAGTGCTGGCGCCTTCACGCTTGTCCGAGTCGAAATAATAGGTACGCGAACTAACAGATGCCTTGCTGTCTTCGATGAAACCTGCGGCGCCTGCCTGCTGCGCCAGAACCCCAAAGGCCACGGCCAAGGCCAAGGTGGACTTGTTCATTGTTAAGCTCCTCTCGTCTCTAATTCTTGTAGTCCTGGTTCCAGGTCAAATGCCCGAAATCCAAAGATGCGCGATTAGCGCCGGACGGTGACTCACAAGTCAATCGTAACTTTGTGTGTCTACGACCATAGTCTAATCCCCGGTTTTTTGGTCCATGCAGGGTCATGAATTTGTCACAAACCTGAAAAGATCGGATGTCTTTTTTTCTAATACCATTTAGGTATTTAGCTCACTGTTCCTGCACCCCCTCAGAATAGAGCGGGTGACTAATAAGCTAATTCCTAAATGTTATTTATTTTGCGTTTCTTATATCGATTAGGTTTAGAAGCAATTCTGAAACAAAACCATTCGAAAAGGACAACGCCATGACCACCAGACGCGCACTATCCAGACCAATTGTTACAGTTTGTGTGTCGCTGTTATTTTCTTTTACCGCCCAGGCGGCCAACCTCACGGTCGGCTACCAAACCGGTATCGATCCGAGCAAAGTCCCCCAGGCCGATGGTCTGTATGAAAAAACCATCGGCGAGAAAATCGACTGGCGTCGTTTCAATAGCGGCCCGGAGGTGGTCACCGCCATCGCGTCGGGCGACGTGCAGATCGGCAACCTCGGCTCCAGCCCACTGGCCGCCGCCGCATCGCGCAACCTGCCGATCGTGGCGTTCATCGTGTCCGCGCAGATCAATGCCGCCGAAGCGCTGGTCGTGCGTAACGGCAGCGGTATCGATAAACCGCAAGATCTGATCGGCAAGACCATCGCCACTCCGTTCGTTTCCACCTCCCACTACAGCCTGCTCGGTGCGCTGAAGCATTGGGGCCTGGACACCTCGAAAGTCAAAGTGGTGAACCTGCAACCGGCGGAAATCGCCGCGGCCTGGAAACGCGGGGATATTGATGGTGCGTTCGTCTGGTCGCCCGCGCTTGGGGAAATTCGCAAGACTGGCAAGACCTTGACTGACGCCGCCCAGGTCGGCCAGTGGGGCGCGCCGACCTTCGAGGTCTGGGTGGCGCGCAAGGATTACGCCGAGAAGCACCCGGAGGTGGTGGCGAAATTCGCCAAGGTGACCCTGGACTCATTCGCTGACTATGCGGCGCATAAAGACAGCTGGACGGCGGATTCCGTGCCGGTGCAGAAAATCGCCAAACTGACCGGTGCCAACGCCGCCGATGTGCCGGAATTGCTGGCCGGCTCCGCGTTCCCGGATGCCAAGGCGCAACAGACCGGCGCGCTGCTCGCTGGCGGCACGGCCAAGGCGATTGGCGAGACGGCGAAGTTCTTGAAGGAGCAAGGGAAGGTGGAGACGGTGCTGCCGGATTATTCGCCCTATGTCAGTGCGAAGTTCGTCACGGAGTGATGGTTCACGGTTGCTTCGCAACCGATCGCGAGCAGGCTCGCTCCCACAGGGTTTGTCGGCTGAACCTGTGTGGGAGCGAGCCTGCTCGCGATGAAAGCACCTCGGTCAGAGGGCTTTTTCGAAGATCTTCGAATTACGCTGGTAGTTGTACAACGACGCCCGCGCCGACGGCAGGCGCTCCACACTGCTCGGCGCAAAGCCGCGTTCGCGGAACCAGTGGGCCGTGCGGGTGGTGAGGACGAACAGGGTTTTCAGCCCTTGAGCACGGGCGCGGGTTTCGATGCGTTCCAGCAGCTCATCACCGCGACCGCCGTGACGGTACTCCGGGTTCACCGCCAGGCAGGCCAGCTCACCGGCATCGGAATCGGCAATCTGATACAGCGCCGCGCAGGCGATGATCATGCCTTCGCGCTCTACCACGCTGAACTGCTCGATCTCACGCTCCAGTACTTCGCGTGAACGCCGCACCAGAATCCCCTGCTCTTCCAGCGGGCTGATCAAGTCCAGCAACCCACCCACGTCTTCGATGGCCGCTTCGCGCACCACTTCGAATTGCTCCTGGGCCACCAGCGTACCGCCACCGTCGCGGGTGAAGAGTTCGGTCAACAGCGCGCCGTCCTCGGCGTAGCTGACGATATGACTGCGGGCCACACCGCCGCGACAGGCTTCGGCCGCCGCATCCAGCAGCTCCGCCTGATAGTTGCTGCCCAGGCGCTGCAGATGCGCCGGCACCTGTTGCGGACGCAGCTCGCGCACCAGACGTCCATGCTCATCGATCAAACCTTCCTCAGCGCCGAACAGCAGCAGCTTGTCCGCGCCGAGGTCGATGGCCGCGCGAGTGGCGACGTCCTCACAGGCGAGGTTGAAGATTTCACCGGTCGGCGAGTAACCCAAGGGCGACAGCAGCACGATGGAACGTTCATCGAGCAGGCGATTGATGCCCTTGCGGTCGACCCGGCGCACTTCGCCGGTGTGGTGGTAGTCGACGCCTTCGAGCACGCCGATCGGCCGTGCGGTCACCAGGTTGCCGCTGGCCACCCGCAGGCGCGAGCCCTGCATCGGCGAGGACGCCATGTCCATCGACAGCCGCGCTTCGATGGCGATGCGCAGTTGGCCGACGGCATCGATCACGCATTCCAAGGTCGCGGCATCGGTGATGCGCATGCCGTGGTGATAGTGCGGGGTCAGGCCACGGGCGGCCAGGCGCGCCTCGATTTGCGGGCGGGAGCCGTGAACCAGCACCAGACGCACGCCCAGGCTGTGCAGCAGCACCAGGTCGTGGACGATATTGCCGAAGTTGGAGTGCTCTACGCCGTCGCCGGGCAGCATGACGACAAAGGTGCAATCGCGGTGGGCGTTGATGTAAGGCGAAGCGTGACGAAGCCAATTGACGTATTCGGGCATGAACCTGGGCCTGTAATAAATAGCAGCCGAAAAAAAGGGCGAACAGAAAACGCACAGCAGGCTGGTGGTTATCGTCGGAACAGGCTTGGCGACACGCGCGCTCTCCTCATGAATACGGGTTGGGGTACTGGCAATTTAAACGGCTGCCCGGGCAATGCACAAACTTCTGTGGGAGCGAGCCTGCTCGCGATGGCGATTGGACAGACAACATTGATGTCGACTGCAGGCCTCATCGCGAGCAGGCTCGCTCCCACATTGATTGCATTCAACCAGATGCCATCTGCACGGGTTTCAGACAGTAATGTTCAATCAACTGTCGTAATAGATGCACCGTAGGCTGCAAACGTGACATTTCGAGGAATTCTCCCGGCTGGTGGGCGCAGGCGATATCGCCGGGGCCGAGCACCACTGTCTCGCAACCAAGCTGCTGAAGATAAGGCGCTTCGGTGCCGAATGCCACCGCTTCGGCACTGTGGCCGGTGAGCTTTTCGGCGATCCGTACCAGCTCCGCATCCTCGGCCTGCTCGAATGGCGGCACTTCGGGGAACAGCGGCGCGTAGTCGATCTTGACCTGATGCCGCTCGGCAACCGGCTTGAGCCGCTGCAGGATCTCGGCGCGCAGGACTTTGGGGTCCATGCCCGGCAGCGGTCGCAGGTCAAACTCCAGCGAACACTGCCCGCAGATGCGGTTAGGGTTGTCGCCACCATGGATGCAGCCGAAATTCAGGGTGGGCGTCGGTACGCCAAACTGCGGATTGCGGAACTCGCGCTGCCACAACAGGCGCAGGCCGCGCAGTTCACCGATGGCATCGTGCATGGCTTCCAGGGCGCTGTGGCCCAGGCGCGGGTCCGAGGAGTGGCCGCTTTGCCCGAGAATATCGATGCGCTCCATCATGATGCCTTTGTGCATGCGGATCGGCCTGAGCCCGGTCGGCTCGCCGATCACCGCCGCCCTGCCCAATGGCCGCCCCGCTTGCGCCAGCGCCCGGGCGCCGGACATCGAGCTTTCTTCATCGCAGGTGGCGAGGATCAGCAGCGGTTGCTTGAACGGTTGATCGAGCAGTGGCTTGACCGCTTCGATGGCGAGGGCGAAAAAACTCTTCATGTCGCAAACGCCCAAACCCACCCAGCGACCGTCGACTTCAGTCAGCTTCAATGGATCGGTCTGCCACAAGGCACCGTCGAACGGCACCGTGTCACTGTGCCCGGCCAACACCAGGCCGCCGGGGCCCGAGCCGAAAGTGGCGAGCAAATTGAATTTGCCGGGGCTGACCTGCTGGATGTCGCAGGTAAAACCCAGGTCTCCCAGCCATGCGGCCAACAGGTCGATGACCGGACGATTGGATAGATCGAGACTTGCCTGGGTACAACTGACGGACGGTGCAGCGATCAGCGCAGCGAACTGATCTTTCATGGACGGCAAAGGCATCACAGACTCCAACCCCCGAATTGAAGTCCATCATAGAACCATCCGGCGACAGGAATAAACCGTCGCACGGCGAAGCCGGGTCGAGTCCTGTACACTGCACGACCTTGGCAGCCACACCTTCCCCCCGGCTGCGCTCCCGATCCTGGATTTTCCGGCCATGCAGAAAGAAACCGAAATCAAACTCCGCGTCAGCCGCGAAACCCTCGCCGCCCTGCGCGAGCACCCCCTCCTGAAAAAACGCATCAAGTCGGGCTGGGAACGCCGCGAACTGATGAATCAATACTTCGACACGCCCGATCGCGACCTGGCCCACGCCAAAGTCGCCCTGCGCCTGCGCAAGGATGGCGAAGAAGTGATCCAGACCCTCAAGACTCGCGGCCAGAGCGTCGCGGGCCTGTCGGTGCGTAACGAATACGACTGGCACCTGCCAAAAGCCAAGCTCGACCTGAAGAAGCTCGACGGCGAATGCTGGCCCGAAGCGCTGGCCGAGCTGGACAAGAAAACCCTCAAGCCCATCTTCACCACCGACTTCGTCCGCGAACGCGCCGAAATCGCCTGGGGCCGTGGCAAGGCCAAAGTGGTCATCGAAGCCGCACTGGACCTGGGCCACGTAGTGGTCGGCAAGCAGAAAGAAGAGATCTGCGAACTGGAACTGGAACTGCGCGAAGGCGAGCCCGCCGCGCTGCTGGAACTGGCCGCCGAACTGGCAGAGAAACTGGCCCTGATGCCTTGCGATATCAGCAAGGCCGAACGCGGCTATCGCCTGTACGACGCCAACAGCTATTCGCTGAGCCTGCCAGCCCCGCAACTCACCGCCGAAACCCCGCTGGACGAGGCATTCGCCGCGCTGAGCTGGCATTTGCTGGGTAGCAGCCAGCGTCTGGCCGAGCAGTATCGCTTCAACGGTCACTGGCGCCTGCTGCAGGACTGGGTCGAAAGCCTGGCCGAATTGCGTGCGCTGCTCAGCAGCCTGGGTCAAGCCGCGCCGCGTCAAGCGACCCACGACTTGCGCGTCGCCCTGGACGCCCTGCTGGAAGACTGGCGCCCGCTGGTCCAGGCCGGTGTGGACGATGAAGACGTGCGCAAGGCCGCGCCGGAACAATTCCTCGAAGAACTCGAAGACCCGCGCTGGGGCCAGTTCTCGCTGAACACCTCGCGCTGGTTGCTCGCCCGTACCTGGGCCGCCGACCGCAACACCCGTGGCAATCGCCAGGGCGCTGCGCAACTGAGCAGCTGGCTGCCGCGCCTGTTGAGCGAGGAAGCCACTTCGCTGCAATTGCAACGCTACCAGCAGCAACCTGAAGACCTGGCCGAGCAACTGCCGCGTATCGAACGCATCCAGGTCTGGCTGCACCACGCGCGCAACGTGCTGGACATTCCGGAAATGGATCGTCTGTACGGCGAACTGAACAAACTGGCGCAACTGGCCAACGAACCGACGATCACTGACGAATTGCTCGATGCGCGCAAGCAGCAGGCGATTGCGGTGTATCAGAACCGTGCCTGGAAAACCCTACTGCGCCTGTAATACCGCTATCGCGAGCAAGCTTTGCTCCCACAGTGTCGGTGTCGAGCCAAAATCTGGCGATCGACTCAAACCTGTGGGAGCAAGGCTTGCCCGCGATGAGGCCCGCAAATTCACCGCAATGCTTCAAACCGGCAAACTGGTGGTCGACTTGATCTCCGACAACGCCACAATCGAATTCACCTCCTGAATCCCCGGCACCAGCGACAGCTTCTCGAAAAAGAATCGCTCATACGCCTCGATGTCCGCCGCGACGATCCGCAGCATGAAGTCCACCGCCCCCATCAACACGTAGCATTCCAGCACTTCGGGAAAGCCGCGAATCGCTTCGGTAAATTCGGTGAAGTTCGAACGCCCGTGGGCGTTGAGTTTGACCTGGGCGAAAATCTGCGTGTTCAGGCCGATTTTCTTGCGATCGAGCAAAGTCACCTGAGCGCGAATGATCCCCTCTTCTTTCATCCGTTGAATCCGCCGCCAGCACGGCGACTGCGAAAGTCCCACCTGCTCGGCGATCTGCGCACTGGAGAGCGAAGCGTCCTCCTGCAGCAACGCCAGGATCTTGCGGTCGTAACCGTCCAGCTCGCTTTGCATAAAAAAACCTTCGACTGATGATTTAAGGAATTGATTGATTCGATGGAGCCCTGAAAGCGCTTATCTTAGATAAGAAATACCCGCCGCCGAATGTAAATATTTCTCCAGTGATTTTGGAGAGCAAACATGCCGCACCTGGAAGCCGTGAATACCCCACCCACCCGCGTCGATGTCTGGAATGCCAGCAACGCGCACTGTCGCGTTCGCTATCAAATGCTGGCCGATGCCGAACCCGATCTGCTGTGTCGCGCACTCAACCTGTTCGCCTTGCAGTTCCTGACGCCGCAACACGTGAACGTGCAACGCCAGGCAGACAGCCTGAGCATCGAGGTGGTCATCGACGGATTGAGCTGGCATCGCGCCCAGGTGATTGCGCAGAAACTGCGCAACCTGATCAGCGTCTGTTCGGTTGAACTGCAAGCCGCAGACGTCGACTGGGTTGAAGCGGCTCAGGCTGCTGGCTGAAAAATATCGATACGGCTTCATCGGGTAGTGGCCCAACGGTCTGTAGCGCCACGACTATCCTTTGCGCACTTGTGTCTAAAAGGAGCCCGCATGTCCGTTCAACTCGCCATTCAGGACCGCTGGCTGGATCTCAATGATGTACTGCGTGAACTGGTCACCCAGGGCTACATCAGCCAGGACTCGGCCGAACACGCGCTCAATGCCCGTCGCCGCCACGCCGCCCACGGCCAGATGCATCCTCTGGAGTTCATCGCCAGCCAACAGCTGGACGACCTCAGCCGCCCCGGCAAACACCACGACCTGGAAAATCTGACCCTGTGGCTGTCCCAGCAGGCGGGCCAGCCTTACCTGCGTATCGACCCGCTGAAAATCAACGTCGCGGCCGTCATGCCGCTGATGTCCTACGCCTTCGCCCAACGCCACAAGATTCTTGCGGTATCCATCGACCGCGAAGCCGTGACCGTGGCCAGCGCCCAGCCCTATGTCAGCAGTTGGGAGGCGGACCTGACCCACGTGCTGAAATTGCCGATCAAACGTGTGGTGGCCAATCCGGTGGACATCCAGCGCTTCAGCGTGGAGTTTTTCCGCCTGGCCAAATCGGTCACCGGGGCCAGCAACGGTGAGCAGCAGATCAACACCCTGGGCAACTTCGAACAGTTGCTCAACCTGGGCGCCAGCGACCAGGAGCCGGACGCCAACGACGCGCATATCGTCAACATCGTCGACTGGCTGTTCCAGTACGCCTTTCAACAGCGCGCCAGCGATATCCACATCGAACCCCGGCGCGAGCAGGGCACGGTGCGCTTTCGCATCGACGGTGTATTGCACAACGTCTATCAATTCCCGCCGCAGGTGAGCATGGCCATCGTCAGCCGCCTGAAAACCCTGGGCCGGATGAACGTCGCGGAAAAGCGCAAACCCCAGGACGGCCGGGTCAAGACCAAGACCCCGGACGGCGGTGAAGTGGAGTTGCGGCTGTCGACCTTGCCGACCGCCTTTGGCGAAAAAATGGTCATGCGAATTTTCGACCCCGAGGTGCTGCTCAAGGATTTCGACCAGCTCGGGTTTTCCACCGACGACCTGCGCCGCTGGCAGGACATGACCCGCCAGCCCAACGGCATCATCCTGGTCACCGGGCCGACCGGTTCCGGCAAGACCACCACGCTGTACACCACGCTGAAAAAACTGGCGACGCCGGAGGTCAACCTCTGCACCATCGAAGATCCGATTGAAATGGTCGAGCCAGCCTTCAACCAGATGCAGGTCCAGCACAACATCGACCTGACCTTTGCTTCCGGGGTACGCGCGCTGATGCGGCAAGACCCGGACATCATCATGATCGGCGAGATCCGCGACCTCGAAACCGCCGAGATGGCGATCCAGGCGGCCCTCACCGGCCACCTGGTGCTGTCGACCCTGCACACCAACGACGCCCCGAGCGCCATCAGCCGCCTGCTGGAACTGGGCGTGCCGCATTACCTGATCAAGGCCACGGTACTTGGCGTCATGGCCCAGCGGCTGGTGCGAACCTTGTGTCCACACTGCAAGGCCCCGCAAACCCTGGGCGAGGAAGACTGGCAGACCCTGACCCGGCCTTGGCAGGCACCATTGCCCACCAACGCGCAACGGGCCATCGGGTGCCTGGAATGCCGCGACACCGGCTACCACGGCCGCGCCGGGGTGTACGAAATCATGCAATTGACCGACGGCGTGAAAGCCCTGATCAGTCCCGACACCGATCTGACGGCGCTGAGGCGCCAGGCGTTCAAGGAGGGCATGCGCAGCTTGCGACTGTCCGGTGCGCAGAAAGTGGCGGCCGGTTTGACCACGGTCGAAGAGGTGCTGCGCGTCACGCCGCAGAGCGAGCAGAAGTAGACGCGGGGGGACGGAACTCGGTAAGGGGCAGACAATCCAAGGGCGTAGATTAAATAGTGGAGTCACCCATCATGCGTTTCAAACTTGCTGTCGCCACCATCGCCCTGTTGTCCCTGCCTGTCGGTTCGGCGATGGCTGATAGCTTTTGGCGTAACGTTCTTACCTCCGGTGCGACCACCGGATCGACCTACCTGACGTTCAAGGACCACAAGCTGATCGTCGCCGCCCAGGATGATGCCAGCAGCTACGTCGCCAGCGATGGCGGCATCCGCGGTCCGTACCTGGAAGCGGCGATGCAGAAAGTCCGCGCCGACAACCCGGGCCTGCAGGCGACGGACATGGAACTGGCGAACGCGATCCTGGCGAAGAATGCCGTGGCTTCGGAATAAGCCTTCTTGCTGAACGAAAATGCCGCTCACATGAGCGGCA
Organism: Pseudomonas putida; assembly: GCF_050989985.1. Taxonomy (GTDB): domain Bacteria; phylum Pseudomonadota; class Gammaproteobacteria; order Pseudomonadales; family Pseudomonadaceae; genus Aquipseudomonas; species Aquipseudomonas putida_AI. The sequence continues at coordinate 218,761 of NZ_CP158815.1, read as the reverse complement.
TTTTTTCATGGTTTACGAAAATCCCCTGTGGGAGCGAGCCTGCTCGCGAATGCGGTTTAACAGTCAACAGATTCGTCGACTGACCTACCGCTTTCGCGAGCAGGCTCGCTCCCACATTGTTTTGTGCTGCCTGAAGGATCAGCGGTACTCATCCAGCGGCACACACGCACAGAACAGATTCCGGTCCCCATAAACATTGTCCACCCGGTTCACCGCCGGCCAATACTTGTGGGCCCTGGTGTGTGCATCCGGCGTGACGGCCTGCTCGACGCTGTAAGGCCGCTCCCAGATCCCGGTGATATCAGCCAGGGTATGCGGTGCGCGCTTGAGCGGATTGTCCTCGGCGGGCCAGTTGCCGTTTTGCACTTCGGTGATCTCCGCGCGGATGCTCAGCATCGCGCCGATAAACCGGTCCAGCTCGGCCTTGGACTCACTTTCGGTAGGTTCGACCATCAGCGTTCCCGGCACGGGGAACGACATGGTCGGCGCATGGAAGCCATAGTCCATCAGGCGCTTGGCAACGTCCTCCTCGCTGATGCCGGTCAGCGTCTTGAGCGGACGCAGATCGAGAATGCACTCATGCGCCACCCGCTCGTTGCGCCCGGTGTAGAGCACCGGAAAGGCGCCGGACAAATGCCGCGCCAGATAATTTGCCGCGAGGATCGCCACCTCGCTGGCGTCGGCCAGTTGCGGGCCCATCATGGCGATGTACATCCAACTGATCAGCAGGATGCTAGCGCTGCCCCAAGGCGCAGCGCTGACCGCACCGTTCTGCGCCAGCGGCCCATCGATCGGCACCACCGGGTGATTGGCCACGAACGGCGCCAGATGCGCGCGCACGCCAATCGGTCCCATGCCCGGTCCGCCACCGCCATGGGGAATGCAGAAGGTCTTGTGCAGGTTCATGTGGGACACATCGGCGCCAATGTCCGCTGGCCGCGCCAGCCCGACCTGAGCGTTGAGGTTGGCGCCATCCATGTACACCTGGCCGCCATGGCTGTGGATAACCTCGCAGATTTCGCTGATGCCTTCTTCGTACACGCCATGGGTCGACGGATAGGTCGCCATCAGGCAGGCGAGCTTGTCGCCAGCTTGCGCGGCCTTGTCTTTCAGGTCATCCAGATCGACGTTGCCGGCCTCGTCGCATTCGACGATTACCACACGCATCCCGGCCATCTGCGCCGATGCCGGATTGGTGCCGTGGGCCGAGGATGGAATCAGGCAGACATCACGCCCGCCCTCGTGGCGACTCTCGTGGTATTTGCGTATCGCCAGCAACCCCGCGTACTCACCCTGGGCACCGGAGTTGGGCTGCATGCAGATCGCGTCGAAACCGGTGATCGCGCAGAGCCAGCGCTCCAGTTCCTCGATCATCAACGCATAACCGACGGCCTGCTCTTTCGGGGCAAACGGATGCAGGTTGGCGAACTGCGGCCAGGTGATGGGAATCATCTCGCTGGTGGCGTTGAGCTTCATGGTGCAAGAGCCCAGCGGGATCATCGATTGATTGAGCGCCAGGTCCTTGTTTTCCAGCTGCTTGAGGTAGCGCAGCATCTCGGTTTCGCTGTGGTGGGCGCTGAACACTGGATGCCGCAAATAAGGCGAAGTTCGCGCCAGCGCAGCGGGGATGCCCCCAACCAGGGTTTCAGCGTCCAGTTCTTCGACCTTGAGCCCATGATCGGCACCGAGGAACACATCGAACAACCGGGCCACTGTGGTTTCGTCGCAGGTTTCGTCGAGGCTCAGGCCCAACTGCCCGCGGCCCAGGATGCGCAAGTTGATCTGTGCGGACTGGGCGCTGTCGATGATCGCGGTCTGGGTGCCGCCGACTTCCAGGGTCAGGGTGTCGAAGAAATGCTGGTTCAGGCGCTTGATGCCTTTGCGCTCAAGGCCTGCGGCGAGGATGCAGGTCAGCCGGTGCACCCGCTGGGCAATGCGCTTGAGCCCTTCCGGCCCGTGGTACACCGCATAGAAACTGGCGATGTTGGCCAGCAGCACTTGCGCGGTACAGATGTTCGAGTTGGCCTTTTCCCGACGGATATGTTGCTCGCGGGTTTGCAGGGCCATGCGCAGGGCAACGTTGCCACGGGCGTCTTTCGACACACCGATGATCCTGCCGGGGATCGCTCGCTTGAACTCCTCGCGGCTGGCGAAAAAGGCCGCGTGCGGCCCTCCGTAGCCCATCGGCACACCAAAGCGCTGGGAGGAACCGAATACCACATCGGCCCCCAGCTCCCCGGGCGGAGTCAGCAGCAGCAGGCTCAGCAGATCGGCGGCGACACACGCCAGCGCCTGCTGGGCATGCAGGTGATCGATCAAGGGGCGCAGGTCGCGAATCTCACCATGGGTGTCGGGATACTGCAGCAGCGCGCCAAACACCTGGTGCTGTTTCAAGTTATCCACAGCGTCGATGATCAGCTCGAAACCGAAACCTTCGGCGCGGGTCTGCACCACGGAAATGGTTTGCGGATGGCAGTTTTCATCGACGAAGAACAGATTGCTTTTCGACTTGGCGACCCGCTTGGCCAAGGCCATGGCTTCCGCCGCTGCGGTGGCTTCGTCCAGCAGCGAGGCGTTGGCCAGTTCCAGTCCGGTGAGGTCGATGGTCAATTGCTGGAAATTCAGCAGGGCTTCGAGCCGACCCTGGGCGATTTCCGGTTGATAGGGCGTGTAAGCGGTGTACCAGCCGGGATTTTCCAGCACGTTACGCAGAATGACGGCCGGAGTGAGGGTGCCGTGATAGCCCATGCCGATCAGACTGGTCCAGATCTGGTTCTGCTCGGCATAACCTCGCAGCTTGGCCAGCGCGGCTTCCTCGTCGAGGGCCGGTGGCAGATCCAGTGCCCGGTTCAGGCGAATGCCCGGCGGTACCGTCTGTTCGATCAACTCGACCCGGCTGCCCAGACCAAGGCTGTCGAGCATCGCCTGCTGCTCGGCGGCATCCGGCCCGAGGTGACGGCGAAGAAAGGCATTGGGGTCGCGTAACTGGCTCAAGGACGGCAACTGGGACATGACGGGCTCTCTCTTGACTGGCGCTCAGCGTCGATGCAACACGGTCAAACCAGCATAGCAGCCGGTGCCGATACGGATGGCTTGGCACCGCCAGGCAATCGGGCCCATCATGCTCGCGCCTACTTAATCTCCGCTGATCGGGTGTCCAGATTTATGAGCCAACTGCCGTTCCTGCCTTTTTCCAAACCCACCATCGATGAAGCCACCATTTCGGCCGTCGGCGAGGTGCTGCGCTCCGGCTGGATCACCAGCGGACCCAAGGTTCAGGCCTTTGAAGCACAACTGTCGGAGTACTTTGGCGGACGCCCGGTGCGCACGTTCAACTCCGGCACCTGCACCATGGAAATCGCCCTGCGCATCGCCGGCATCGGGCCGGGGGACGAAGTGATCACCACGCCGATTTCCTGGGTGGCGACCGCCAACGTCATTCTCGAAGTCGGGGCCACGCCGGTATTTGCCGACATCGATCCCGTGACCCGCAATATCGACCTGGCGCAGCTAGAAGCCGCCATCACCCCGCGCACCAAAGCCATCATTCCGGTGTTCCTGGCCGGCCTGCCCGTGGACATGACGCGCCTGTATGCCCTGGCGCACAAGCACGGGCTGCGGGTACTGGAAGATGCGGCCCAGGCGCTGGGTTCAAGCTGGAACGGTCAGCGCATTGGCTCTACCGGTGATTTCGTGTCGTTCAGTTTCCAGGCAAACAAGAACGTCACCTCGTCGGAGGGCGGCTGCCTTGTTCTGAACAATGCCGAAGAAGCAAAGCTGGCGGAAAAGTACCGACTGCAAGGCGTAACCCGCAGCGGCTTCGATGGCCTGGACGTCGATGTGCTGGGCGGCAAGTTCAACATGACCGATGTTGCAGCGGCCATTGGCCTGGGGCAATTTGCCCATATCGAAGCGATCACCGCTCATCGGCGCGAATTGGCCAAACATTACTTCAGCTGCTTTGGCGAGGACTTCCAGGCCCGGTACGGAGCACAACTGCCCCCGGCGGATTTCGAGAACAGCAACTGGCATTTGTTCCAGCTGGTATTGCCGGAACGCCACGATGGCAAGCCGGCACGAGCGACCTTCATGGAGCAGATGCAGGCATTGGGTGTGGGTATCGGCTATCACTACCCGCCGATTCATCTGTTGAGCCTTTACCGCGAGCGCGGTTTCAAGGAGGGCATGTTCCCGACAGCCGAACGCGTGGGACGCCTGATCGTTTCCTTGCCGATGTTTTCGGCCATGAGCAAAGCGGATGTCGAGCGGTCGGTGGCCGCGGTGAAGGCCGTTCTAAATCCATAAGAACCCGTGGCAGCGGCGGTGCGTCGCCCACAAAAAAGCCCCGACAGGTCGGGGCTTTGGGGTGACGCTCAAGGCTTATTCGCCGATGGCAGCCTTGTAACCGGCCGCATCCAGCAGCTTGTCCAGCTCAGCGGTGTTGCTTGGCTTGAGCTTGAAGATCCACGCGCCGTACGGGTCGGAGTTCAGCAGCTCCGGCGAGCCGCCCAGCGCTTCGTTGATCGCGATCACTTCACCGGATACCGGGGAATAGATGTCGGATGCCGCTTTAACCGACTCCACCACTCCGGATTGATCACCGGCCGCGAAGACTTTTCCTACTTCGGTCAACTCGACGAACACCACATCGCCCAGCGCTTCCTGTGCGTGATCGCTAATGCCCACGGTAACGGTGCCGTCGGCTTCCAGGCGCGCCCATTCGTGACTTTCGGCAAAACGCAGGTCGGCAGGGATATCGCTCATGTTCTGTGTCCTCAGGAAAATGGTCAGCGGACAAGGTCCGCCAGAAAGATTAGATCAGGGTTTTGCCATGGCGGACGAAGGTCGGTTTGACCACTCGGACCGGGTACCACTTGCCACGGATTTCCACTTCCGCGCGGTCGGCAGTTGCCATTGGCACGCGCGCCAGCGCAATCGACTTGCTAAGCGTAGGAGAGAAACTACCACTGGTGATCTCCCCTTCGCCAACATCGGCGATACGGACCACTTGATGAGCGCGCAAAACCCCGCGCTCTTCAAGGACCAGACCCACCAGTTTGTGCTGTACGCCACCGCTCTGCTCCGCTTCCAATGCGGTGCGCCCGATGAACTGGCGGGAAGCCGGTTCCCAGGCAATGCTCCAGGCCATGTTGGAGACCAGCGGTGACACCTGCTGATCGATGTCCTGGCCGTACAGGTTCATGCCGGCTTCCACCCGCAGGGTATCCCGCGCGCCAAGGCCGATCGGGGAAATACCCGCACCTACCAGATCATTGAAGAATCCCGGCGCCTGATCGGCCGGCAGGATGATTTCCAGGCCGTCTTCCCCGGTGTAGCCGGTGCGCGCGAAGAACCAGTCGCCGTCAGGCAGGCCTTCGAAGGGCTTGAGCAGCTGAATCAGATTGCCCCGGCACTGGTTCACCAGTTCGGCGACCTTCTGCCGGGCGTGGGGACCTTGAATGGCCAGCATCGCCAGCTCGGAGCGCTCGCTGAGCCGCACATCGAAGCCGGCGAGATGGGCCTGCATCCACGCCAGGTCCTGATCGCGGGTGGAGGCGTTGACCACCAGACGATAACCCTCGTCCAGGCGGTAGACGATCATGTCGTCGACGATGCCGCCGCGCTCATTGAGCATGGTGCTGTACAAGGCACGGCCAGGGCTGTGCAGGCGCTCGACGTCATTGGCCAGCAGGTGCTGGAGCCAGACCTTGGCATGGGAGCCATCGACGTCGATCACGGTCATGTGGGATACATCGAAAACACCGCAATCGCGGCGCACCGCATGGTGTTCCTCGACCTGCGATCCGTAATGCAGGGGCATATCCCAACCGCCAAAATCGACCATCTTCGCGCCGAGGGCGAGATGAAGGTCATACAGAGGCGTACGCTGTCCCATGGGTTTCTCCTTCCGGGCGTGGCGAAGGTGCGGGCGAGAGCTCTATCGAGTGAAAGCCTTGAAACAAAGGGCTTACAGCCGATTTTTACTACTTCTTCTGTCAGACGTACCGCACCGAATGCCGCGCATTGTAGCCGCAAGGTGTAGGACTGGCACCTAGCTGTTTTGATGCGCTGAACGCCGGATCAATCCGATGACCGGTAACAGCCCGACCAGGACCAGGGTCAGTGCCGGCAAAGAGGCCCTCGCCCACTCCCCTTCGCTGGTCATTTCGAAAATCCGCACCGCCAGCGTATCCCAGCCAAACGGCCGCATCAGAAGGGTCGCGGGCATTTCCTTGAGCACGTCGACAAACACCAGCAACGCGGCGCTCAGCGAGCCGGGCAGCAGCAACGGAAGATACACTTTGAAAAACAGTCGCGGCCCACTGACACCCAGGCTACGTGCCGCTTCGGGCAAAGATGGCCGTATACGCGCCAGACTGCTTTCCAACGGTCCGTATGCCACGGCGACAAAGCGCACCAGATAGGCCAGCAGCAATGCCGACAAGCTGCCCAGCAGCAATGGCTTGCCGGCGCCACCGAGCCAGCCGGACAGCGGAATCACCAGTTCGCGATCCAGATAACTGAACGCCAGCATGATCGACACCGCCAGCACCGAACCGGGCAAGGCATAACCAAGGTTCGCCAGACTGACCCCGGCATGGATTCCCCGGGTCGGTGCCAGCCGCCTGGCGAATGCCAGGACCAGGGCGACACTGACAGTGATCAACGCGGCCATCGCACCCAGGTAAAGGGTGTGGACGATCAGGCCGGTGTACCGCTCATCCAGGTCGAAGCGCCCGCGCTGCCAGAACCACGCCAGCAATTGCAGTATTGGAATCACGAACGCGCAGGCGAACACCAGACCGCACCAGGCCGTGGCCAACAATGCCTTGATGCCCCGCAGGTGATACAGCGCCTTGACCCGTGGTCGCTCGTTGCTCGCCCGATTGGCACCCCGGGCGCGACGCTCGCCGTACAGCACCACCATCACCACCAACAGCAACAGGCTGGCCAGTTGCGCGGCGGTGGAAAGGCTGAAAAACCCGTACCAGGTCTTGTAGATAGCCGTGGTGAAGGTGTCGAAATTGAACACCGAGACCGCACCGAAATCCGCGAGGGTTTCCATCAACGCCAATGCCACGCCGGCACCGATGGCGGGCCGCGCCATCGGCATCGCCACCCGCCAGAACGCTTGCCATGGCGACTGCCCCAGCACCCGCGCCGCTTCCATCAGGCCTTTGCCCTGGGCCAGGAACGCGGTGCGCGCCAGCAGGTAAACGTAGGGATAGAACACCAGCACCAGGACCAGAATCACCCCGCCCGTGGAACGCACACGCGGTAAGCGCAGGCCAGTGCCGAACCATTCACGCAGCAGCGTTTGCACGGGACCGGCGAAATCCAGCAGGCCGACGAAGACAAAAGCCAGCACATAGGCCGGAATCGCGAAGGGCAGCATCAACGCCCAGTCCAGCCAGCGCCGACCGGGGAATTCGCAGAGGCTGGTGAGCCACGCCAGGCTCACCCCGAGGACCGTCACACCGACACCAACGCCCAGCACCAGGGTCAGGGTGTTGCCCAGCAGGCGCGGCATCTGCGTCTCCCACAGGTGTGACCAGATCTGGTGATCGACCGATTGCCAGGACAGCAGCAGGACACTCAGGGGCAGCAGGACCAGCGCAGCGATGGCGAAGACCAGGGGGTACCAGCGGCGTTGGGCGGGGTGGGCCAAGGGAAAGCTCTCTAACGGATAGAAATTACGACAGAAACCCTTGTAGGAGCGAGCCTGCTCGCGATGAACGTCGCGACACCGCGGACGATCAGGCACCCCGCGTTAACGTTGGCGTTTTTCGCGAGCAGGCTCGCTCCTACAGGGTCGGAAACAAAACGCCCCGCATAGGCGGGGCGCAGTATAGCGGGCGACTCAGTTCCAGCCAGCCCGATCCATCATGCGAATTGCCTCGGCCTGGCGCTTACCCGCCACTTCAACAGGCAAGGTATCGGCGATGAATTCGCCCCAGGCAGCGACTTCCGCAGAGGGTTTCACGGTCGGGTTGGCCGGGAATTCCTGGTTGACGTCAGCGAAGATCTTTTGCGCCTCAGGCGTGGTCATCCACTCCACCAGGGCCTTGGCCGCCTCCGGATGCGGGGCGTGTTTGGTCAGGCCGATGCCCGACAGGTTCACGTGCACGCCACGATCCGCCTGGTTCGGCCAGAACAGCTTCACCGGCAGGTCCGGTTTCTCTTTGTGCAGGCGACCGTAGTAGTAGGTGTTGACGATGCCGACGTCGCACTGCCCGGCATTGATCGCTTCCAGTACCGCGACGTCATCGGAGAACACATCGGTGGACAGGTTGTTGACCCAGCCCTTGAGGATTTTCTCGGTTTTCTCGGCACCGTGGGTTTCGATCATGGTGGCGGTCAGGGACTGGTTGTAGACCTTCTTGGCCGTGCGCAGGCACAGGCGGCCTTCCCAGTTCTTGTCGGCCAGCGCTTCGTAGGTGGTCAGTTCGCCCGGCTTCACCCGGTCGGTGGAGTAGGCGATGGTGCGCGCCCGCAGGCTCAGGCCGGTCCAGGCGTGGGAAGCGGCGCGGTATTGCAGCGGAATGTTGGCGTCGATGGTTTTCGAGGTGAACGGCTGGAGGATGCCCATTTGTTCGGCTTGCCAGAGGTTACCGGCGTCAACCGTGAGCAGCAGGTCGGCGGTGGCGTTCTCGCCCTCGGCCTTGATGCGCTGCATCAGCGGCGCTTCCTTGTCGGTGATGAACTTCACCTTCACGCCGGTCTTGGCGGTGTACGCATCGAAGACCGGCTTGATCAGCTCGTCGATACGCGAGGAGTAGACCACCACCTCGTCGGCTGCCTGGGCGGCGGTACTGCCGATCAAGGTGAGGGCCAGTGCGGTCAGCAGACGCTTCGGTACCAACATGGGAGCGGTCTCTCGATTGAAAAAATGAGGCCAAATGATAAGGACTCACATTTACGTTCTCAATCGAACAGTTCGCGGAGGAGTTACCAGATGTTGCATGGTAAGGGATGTATGGTGACTGTACCGACGCCTTCGCGAGCAGGCTCGCTCCCACAGTTGTAATTATTCCAATGTGGGAGCGAGCCTGCTCGCGAAGAGGGCATTTGCTTCAATGAAGATCTCAGGCCTTGGCCAGCGCCGGCAATTCCCCGGTCAGCCCCAGCGCCTCGCGTACGAACAGCGCCTTCGCCTCGGGTATCCGGTCGACCAGCTTCAGCCCGGTATTGCGCAGCCAGCGCACGGCCAGCGGATCGGCCTGGAACAGCCGCTCGAAACCTTCCATTGCCGCCATCAGCGCCAGGTTGTGGGGCATGCGGCGACGCTCGTAGCGGCTGAGCACCTTCACATCCGCCAGACGCTCACCTCGACCGGCCGCCTGCAACAGCACTTCGGCCAACACCGCGGCATCGAGGAAACCCAGGTTCACGCCCTGCCCGGCCAACGGGTGAATGGTGTGTGCCGCGTCGCCGATCAGTGCCAGGCCTTCGGCCACGTAGCGCTTGGCGTGGCGCTGGCGCAGTGGCACGCAAAGACGCGGGTCGGCGCTGAGCACACTGCCCAACTGGCCTTCGAAGGCCCGCTCCAGTGCCTTGCAGAATCCCTCTTCATCCAGCGCCATCAGGTGTTCGGCCTCGCTCGGCGTGGTCGACCAGACGATCGAACACCAGTCGTGTTGGCCGTCTCGCTGCAGCGGCAGGAATGCCAGCGGGCCGTTATCGGTAAAGCGTTGCCAGGCGGTCATTTGATGAGGTTTCGAGCAACGCACGCTGGTGACGATCGCGTGATGCAGGTAATCCCATTCCCGCGTCGCCATGCCGGTCAGGCGCCGGACCGCTGAATTGGCACCATCGGCCGCGATCACCAGCGGCGCGCGCAAGGTGCGGCCATCGGCCAGGGTCAGCAGCCAGTCGTCGCCGGAGCGGCGCATCTGTTCAAGGCGGGCATTGGCCAGCAACCCGAGGTCGCAGTCGTGCAAACGATCGAGCAAGGCGTCCTGGACCACGCGATTTTCGACGATGTGGCCCAACACATCGGCATGCACGCTGGCCGCCGAAAAGTGGATTTGCCCGGTGCCGCTGCCGTCCCAGACCTGCATGTCGCTGTAGGGACTGCTACGCCGGCCGGCGATGCCATCCCAGACACCCAGGCGCTGGAGAATCCGCTGGCTGGCGATAGACAACGCGCTCACGCGCGGCTCGAACGGGGCCTGGGCATCGAAGGGTTTGACGCTCAGGGGGCTGCCGTCCAGCAGCAGGACGTCCAGCCCGCTGCCCTGCAACGCCAGCGCCAGGGCGCTGCCGACCATTCCGGCTCCGACAATCAGCAGATCTGCGCGCATTTCCATGCTTTAAGCCTGTCTCGCTTGCGGCTTGAGCCGCACGTAAAGGGTTTTTCCAACACGCGCCACCAGGTGGCCGGCGCCGTCGTGAATATCGACCTGCAATTGCGGCAGGTACTTCTGGCCATCGGCCGTCTGCCGGCGGATTTCGTCGAGCAAGGTGTCGTCAATATTGAAGCGGGCGTACACCGGCCCCTTGCCCGGTGCGATGAAATCGATGTCGGCGGCCTTGTCCCAGACGATGTAGTTACGCCCCAGGTTCTCCATGAGCATCAGCATGAAAAACGGATCGACCATCGAATACAGGCTGCCACCGAACTGCGTGCCGACGTAATTGCGGTTGTACCAACCCAGGCCCATGGAGACCTGGATGTCGCGAAAGTCATCGCTGATATGCCGCACCCGAACCCCGGCGCCAAAGTACGGGGGGTAAATGTTCGTCATCCAGCGGAGCAATCTTGCCTTGCCAAGCGTATTGATCAACCACTTAGACATTGGGACGCGTACCCAGTCCCATGGCCTGCCGGGCGAACCAGCGCTTGGCCGGCGGCAACAGATCAAGGCCCAGCAGCCCGAGATTGCGTCCCAGGGAAACCAGTGGCTGTTTGCTGCCGAACAGGCGCGTGACCTGATCGGAGAAGCCGACGGTCAGGTTCTGATCCAGACGCTGATGCTCACGATAGGCCTGCAGGGTCGCGAAGTCGCCCAACGGCTGTCCGCTGGCGAGCAACGCATCGGCCAGGGCCTGGGCATCGCGCAGGGACAGGTTGAAACCCTGGCCGGCAATCGGGTGCAGGCTGTGCGCGGCGTTGCCGAGAATCGCCAGATGCGGGCGCACCTGTTCTTCGGCTTCCACCAGCGATAGCGGGTACAGGTGGCGCGCGCCGACCTGCTTCAAGCTGCCCAGTCGATAACCGAATACGCCCTGCAACTCGCTGAGAAAACTGCGTTCATCGAGCGCGGCCAAACGTTGCGCGTCCATACCCAGGCGGGTCCAGACCAGGGCACAGCGGTTGTCCGGCAAAGGCAGCAGCGCCATCGGGCCATCGTCGGTGAAACGCTCGAACGCCATGCCGTCGTGGGCTTCGCTCGGGGTGATGTTGGCGATCAAGGCGCTCTGGTTGTACGAGCGCTTCTTGATGCCGATGCCCAGCTGCTCGCGCAGGCCCGAGCGGCCGCCATCGGCGAGCACCGCGAGGTCGCAATCGAGGGTGGTTTCATCATTGAGCGTCAGCCGGTAGCCGTCGGTGAGCGGCTCCATGCGCGTGACTTCTGCCGGGCAATGCCAATGGATCACGTCCTTGTCCAGGCCTTGCCACAGGCATTGGCCGAGCCAGGCGTTTTCCACCACGTAGCCCAGCGCCGGGACGCCTTCTTCCATCGCCGACAGTCGCGCCGTGGAAAAACGCCCCCGGTCGGAGACGTGAATCTGCTTGATCGGTTCGGCGCGGCGGGAGATTTCCTGCCAGATGCCCAACCGCTGATAGATCTGCCGGGAGCCAAAGGACAAGGCGGTGGAGCGTGCGTCGTAGCTGGGCTGATAGCTTTCGCCCGGGGCAAATGGCTCGATCAGCACGATCTTCCAGCCACGGGCTTTCGCCCCGGCCTGCAATGCCATTGCCAGGCTCGCGCCTACCAGACCGCCGCCGATGATTGCCAGGTTGAATCGACTCATGCTGCTTGCGTCCTTGCCTGGGCCATCAGGGCCTCGATCTCGGCGACCGTTTTCGGCACGCCATTGGTCAGGATTTCACAGCCGCTTTTGGTGACCACTACGTCGTCCTCGATGCGCACACCAATGCCGCGCCATTTCTTCGCCACGTTCTGGTTGTTCGGCGCGATGTAGATACCCGGTTCCACGGTCAGCGCCATGCCGACTTCCAGCACCCGCCATTCGCCGCCGACCCGGTATTCGCCAACGTCATGCACGTCCATGCCCAGCCAGTGACCGGCGCGGTGCATGTAAAACGCTTTGTAGGCTTCGCTGGCGATCAACTCATCGACCTCACCCTGCAATAAACCCAACTCCACCAGACCGGTGGTGATCACTCGAACCGTGGCTTCGTGGGCCTGGTTCCAGTGTTTGTTCGGGGCAATCTCGGCAAACGCCGCTTCCTGGGCGGCGAGCACCAGTTCGTAGATCGCCTTCTGTTCGGCGGAAAACTTGCCGTTGACCGGCCAGGTACGGGTGATGTCGCTGGCGTAGCAGTCGATTTCGCAACCGGCATCGATCAGTACCAGGTCGCCGTCCTTGAGCACGGCGTCATTCTGCTGGTAATGCAGGATGCAGCTGTTGCGCCCCGCCGCGACGATCGAGCCATAGGCCGGCATCTTCGCCCCGCCCTTGCGGAACTCGTAATCGAGCTCGGCTTCCAGGCTGAATTCATGCAACCCGACCCGGCTGGCCTGCATCGCACGCACGTGGGCCTGGGCGGATATCCGCGCGGCTTCGCGCATCACCTTCACTTCTGCCGCCGATTTATACAGGCGCATGTCATGCAGCAGGTGATCCAGGGCAACGAATTCGTTCGGCGGCTGGGCGCCGAGGTTCGCCTTGGAGCGGATCACGTTGATCCATTCCATCAAGTGGCGATCGAACTCCGGGTTGCTGCCCATGGCCGAATACACCCGATCCCTGCCCTCGATCAGGCCCGGCAGGATGTCATCGATGTCGGTAATCGGGAACGCGTCGTCGGCGCCGAAATCGCGGATCGCGCCCTCCTGCCCGGCGCGCAGGCCGTCCCACAACTCTCGCTCGGCGTTGCGTTCGCGGCAGAACAGGATGTATTCGCCATGTACGCGCCCCGGGATCAGGACCAGGACAGCCTGTGGCTCGGGAAAGCCGCTGAGGTACTGGAAATCGCTGTCCTGGCGGTAGACGTGCTCGACATCACGATTGCGGATGGCCACCGCGGCGGCGGGCAGGATGGCAATGCTGTTGGGTTCCATCTGCGCCATCAGGGCCTTGCGGCGACGGCCGTATTCCGATTTCGGGATATGAATCATGGGCAGATGGCGTTCCCTGGCGTTGATTAATGCAGCGACGGCTTGGCGGCCGCCGGTTCTTCCGCTTTTCGGGTTTCGGAGAACAGCAACAGCGGCGCGACACGCAGATATTCCATCACTTCCATATAGTCGGTTTCGCCGTCTTCGGATTCTTCAAGGGCGTCCTGCACCTGGGAAATGGCTGCCAGATCCTGCAGCACTTCGGTGGCCTCTGTACTCAGCATGCTGCTGTCACGGCAGTTCAGGCCGAAACCGCTGAGGAAACCCTGGCACCATTGGCCCAGTGCAGCGGCGCGGTCGGCAAGCGGGGCATCGTCGGTTGGCAGCAACAGGACGACGGTGACGTCTTCGCCGGTGAGTTCGCCCTTGACCATCTCTTGCAGGCCGATCAGCGCCGCGCGAACGTTGTCCTGCGGTTCGGTTTCCAGCAGCTCGGCGGCATCAACCAGCCAGCTCTCGTGATCGAAACCCGCACCGGCGCAGCTGCGTCCGAGCAGGAGGCCGTGCAATTCGGCGGGCGAAACATTGTGGCCGCTGGAAGTCAGCAGGGTGGCGAAGGCTTGGTACGGAGAATTCTGAATGGGCATGGGCATGGGCAGCTAGGCGCCAGACGGCGCTATGTCTAGAATGAAGGCCTTGTATCCTACATCGACTACCCCTGTAGGAGCGAGCTTGCTCGCGATGAGCCCGATAACGCAGCGGTGTGTCAGAGGCCCAGTGTTATCGTTGACGACCATCGCGAGCATGCTCGCTCCTACGATGGACTGCCCGCTACCACCCATCAGACGAACAGTGGACACAATGGAAGACACCGACCTGCAAGCGCTGATGGCCAGACTCGAACTGCTGATTACCCGAGTCGAGCAACTTAAGAGCCAAAACGGACTCTTACTGGCACAGGAAAAAACCTGGCGCGAGGAACGCGCTCACCTCATTGAAAAAAACGAAATCGCCCGGCGTAAGGTCGAATCGATGATTTCGCGCCTCAAGGCCCTGGAGCAAGACTCATGAGTTCAAGCAATAGCGTCACCGTGCAGATCCTCGACAAAGAATATTCAATCATCTGTCCCCAGGAAGAACGCAGTAACCTGGTGAGCGCCGCCCGTTACCTGGACGGCAAGATGCGCGAGATCCGCAGCAGCGGCAAAGTCATCGGCGCCGATCGCATTGCCGTCATGGCCGCGCTGAACATCACCCATGATCTGCTGCACAAGCAGGACAGCCCCGATATTCAGGTCAGCGGCTCGACCCGCGAACAGGTGCGTGACCTGCTCGATCGCGTCGATCTGGTGCTCTCTACCGATCCGGACGTCACCAAAGGCTGATTCACTGTTGCGCATGGGGTATACTCCCATCACTCCCTGGGGTGCTTGCCAGTTGACGACGTCCCTGAGCCGATTTGCTATACCCTGGAAGTTGCACGTTGGGCTGGTGTGCATGTCCGCTAGACGGAAAGCCTTAAAGCCTACTGCGTCTTCCACCTTGAACTCTCGGGTTCAAGGGCTAAGTCGACAGCGGCACATTCGGGGAGCCTGATTCCAAGCCGATGCCGGTTTTTATACCGGCATCGGCTTTTTTACGGATACGCTTCGTGTATCCACACTGCCGAAGCCCTGAATCCATGAACGAACCTGCGCTGCTTCCCCGCCCGCAACTTCGACGCATGCTGCGCAAGGCCCGCCGCGCACTGACAGCCAGTCAGCAGCGCCAGGCCGCTCGCGGGCTGTACAAGCAATTGGCCCAGCAACCGCTGTTCCGCCGCGCCCGCCACATCTCTCTTTATCTGCCCACCGACGGTGAAATCGATCCGCGCCTGCTGCTGCGCGCCGCCCAGCGTCGGGGCAAGGCCACCTATCTGCCGGTGCTCAGTGCGTGGCCACGGACCAAAATGGTGTTCCAGCGCATTCGCCCCGGCGAAAAACTCAAACCCAACCGTTTCCGCATCCTGGAACCCCGGCACAACCTCGCCCGGCAACGCAAAGTCTGGGCGCTGGACCTGGTGCTTTTACCCTTGGTGGGATTTGACGACGTCGGTGGGCGCCTGGGGATGGGCGGCGGTTTCTATGATCGCAGCCTGGCGTATCTGGCGCGCCGCAATGACTGGCGCAAACCGACGCTACTGGGACTGGCTCATGAATGTCAGAAGGTAGAACGATTGGCTCAGGCGAGCTGGGATGTGCCGCTGCAGGGAACGGTCACGGACAAGGCCTGGTACTTCGCAGACTAGACACCACTGCGGGTCAGCAGCGTCGAAGGCAGGGATCAGCGCTTGAAGGCAGTCGATTGTTGCTGCAGCTGCGAGACTTCAACCGGTGCATCGGTCTTGCTGTTCCACAGGCTCTGGGCATAGCCAGTGGTCACGACGCCCAGGCCAAACAAAATAACCAAAATCCATAGTAAATCCGGTTTGCGTTTCATCGACTGCCCCCCAAAGGCATATCTATACGATGACAGCAGCGGTTTCCATTTGTAGGCCGTGCAGCAGCGTCAAGCATTGAAGGCCGGCATTTTGCGACAACGTGAACCTGCACGCAAATGCTGGCGTCAACCGACTGTCGGTTTGTCATAAAATTGCCGGACAACCTGTCCACACACCTCGCAAGGAGCCAAACCATGGCCTATTGGCTGATGAAATCCGAGCCCGACGAGCTCTCGATCAAGGGCCTGGAAAAGCTCGGCAAAGCGCGCTGGGACGGGGTTCGCAACTATCAGGCGCGTAATTTTCTGCGGGCCATGGCAGTGGGGGACGAGTTCTTCTTCTATCACTCAAGCTGCCCGGAGCCCGGGATTGCCGGGATCGGCAAGATCGTCGAAGCCGCATACCCGGACCCAACTGCGCTGGAGCCTGAAAGCCACTACTTCGATCCAAAGGCAAGCCTCGAGAAAAACGCCTGGAGCGCGATTGATGTCGCGCATGTCGAGACGTTTTCCAGGGTGTTGAAGCTGGATTATCTGAAGCAGCAAACCGCGCTGGCGGAGATGCCACTGGTGCAGAAGGGCTCGCGGCTGTCGGTGATGCCGGTGACGGCGGAGCAGTGGGCGGCGGTGATTGCGCTTAAACCGTGAGACCTTCGGCGACTTTCAGAATGCTTTCGCGAGCAGGCTCGCTCCCACACTGGATCTGCATTCACTGAAGATCCCCTGTGGGAGCGAGCCTGCTCGCGATAGGGCCCGCCCGGACAACAGAATTCTTATTGAATGATGAGGTTGTTGAACAACAAGTCCTCAACCACCGGCTTGCCGGTTTCGTCATTCATGACCTGCTGGGTTTGCTTCAGCGCTTCCTGACGCAATTTTTCCTTGGCCTCGACGTTGTTCATCGTCTCGGTGGTCTGTTGGGCAAACAGCGCCACCAGCTGATTACGAATCAAGGGCTCGTTGGCCTTAACCGCCTTGGTCGCTTCGTCGCCGGTGACCCGCAGCGCCACATCAGCCTTGTACACCTTGAGCTTGGGTGTGCCATCGAGCCCATAGTTGCCCACGAATGGCGGGCTCAGGGTGATGTAATTGACCTTCGGCGCTGCATTTTCCGCCGCTTCCTCGGCCATCGCTGCCGCAGGCAGAGACAGGGCCATCATCAACACAATCCACGCTTTCACTGTTCGTTCCTCATCCGGTTTGCGGCCTAGCATAACGACCCGCTGCTCAAGCACAAGCTTATGGCTGGCTATCAGGGGCGGGTATGCTCGTTGACCCGTCGACTCACACACCTACACTTATCGGCCATCTCTCCCAAAGGAATAGCCCTGATGAAAGCCGTGCTGTGCAAAGCCTTCGGTTCTGCCGAATCGCTGGTGCTGGAAGACGTCGCCAGTCCTGTCGCGAAGAAGAATGAAATCCTGCTGGACGTGCACGCCGCCGGGGTGAATTTCCCCGACACGCTGATCATCGAGGGCAAGTACCAGTTCAAGCCGCCCTTCCCGTTTTCCCCGGGTGGCGAAGCGGCCGGCGTGGTCAGTGCGGTGGGTGAAAAAGTCAGTCATCTGAAAGTCGGCGACCGGGTAATGGCCCTGACGGGCTGGGGCAGCTTTGCCGAACAGGTCGCGGTACCGGGCTACAACGTACTGCCGATCCCGTCCTCGATGGACTTCAACACCGCAGCCGCCTTCAGCATGACCTATGGCACCTCGATGCACGCCCTGAAGCAGCGCGGCAACCTGCAACCGGGTGAAACCCTGTTGGTGCTCGGTGCCTCCGGTGGTGTGGGCCTTGCGGCGGTGGAAATCGGCAAGGCAATGGGTGCCCGGGTGATCGCCGCCGCCAGCAGCGCCGAAAAACTGGCCGTGGCCAAGGCCGCCGGCGCGGACGAGTTGATCAACTACAGCGAAACCAGCCTCAAGGATGAAATCAAGCGCCTGACCGATGGCCAGGGTGCCGACGTCATTTACGATCCGGTGGGCGGCGACCTGTTCGACCAGGCCGTCCGCGCCATTGCCTGGAATGGCCGCCTGCTGGTGGTCGGTTTCGCCAGCGGTCGCATCCCCGAGCTTCCAGTGAACCTCGCCCTGCTCAAAGGCGCTGCCGTGGTCGGCGTGTTCTGGGGATCGTTCGCCCAGCGTCAGCCACAGGACAACGCGGCGAACTTCCAGCAATTGTTTGGCTGGTTTGCCGAAGGCAAGTTGAAGCCGCTGGTGTCGCAGGTGTATCCGTTGAGCAATGCAGCACAAGCCATCAATGATCTTGGCCAGCGCAAGGCGGTCGGGAAAGTGGTGGTGCAGGTTCGCTAAGCCAACCTGAGGGTCTGGACTTCATTCAACGCGGTCCAGACCCGAGCAAAACTAAAGCAACTCGCGAATATCCTTCGGTAAAAACCTCGCATACCTGGAGCCCGGGCTGCTCAGGCATTGCCTGACGATGGTGGGCACCATCCGGTTCATCTTCGCTATCAGCCCCAGACGCCGCTCCTGCGACAATGTCGCTGAGGAGAACGAATTCGACAGATAGGCTCGGGTGTAGTGAAACGGTGCGGAGTCGGCCCACTTGTGCTCCGGAAGACGAACGAAGGTTTCATTAACGTCGCGACACTTCAGTTTCTTGAGCGACTGATTGACGTCCATCGGCAGATACACGTCGAATCCAAAGATCATTGGCGCAGTCACGTCCTGCTCAGAAGGCTTGCCCCCCTCAACCGCCCACGGCTTGAACCGCCATTGCTCCATGGCAACCCGGGCTGCCTCCGTCAGATCAGGATGGTCACTTTTCAGAATTTTCACTTTGCTGATCGTGCCATTGGCATGGACCGTAAACCCGACCCGAACTTCGCCGATGATCCCGGCTCGTTGCAGTGCCGGCGGATAAACCGGTTTGGGATTGTTTTCCGGAATCAAAAACACATCTCCTGCCCTGCTTTCCACAGACAACAAAATCAGCAAAACCACACAAACGACCCACCGCATAACACCTCCCTTTCGCACCTGAATTGCCAGGCCTGGCAACAGCACAAAAGGCTAGAGATCAATGGCAATGGGCTGAAGATCATGACTTCCTGTAACCGCGCAGGACATTTCCCAAAATTCTGACTTACTCCGGAAGGACCAGACGCTTACTGCGGTCATGGGTAACTCTTCCTACACGCCCCCCATTTATGCCTGTGCGACATGTTCGTAAAGCAACGCTCGCTTTCCAACATTTCCGCATTTTCAGCAATGCGAACCGCTGCTATTTTCGGTAACGAAACTGTAATATTCGCATCCGCAGTAAAAACAAGAAATTTGGAGCTCTTGAATGTTTGCTTTCTTTCGCCCTGCTGCACATCAGGCGCCCATGCCTGAAGAAAAAATAGACAGCACTTATCGACGCCTGCGCTGGCAGATCTTCGCCGGCATCTTCATCGGCTACGCCGGTTACTACCTGCTGCGCAAAAACTTCTCCCTGGCCATGCCCTACCTGATCGAAGAGGGTTACACCCGTGGCGAGCTGGGCGTGGCGTTGTCGGCGATCGCCATTGCCTACGGCCTGTCCAAGTTCCTCATGGGGATCGTGTCCGACCGCTCCAATCCGCGCTTTTTCCTGCCGTTCGGCCTGATGGTCTCCGCTGCGGTGATGTTCATTTTCGGTTTTGCGCATTGGGCAACGTCCAGCGTGACCATCATGTTCGTCCTGCTGTTCATCAATGGCTGGGCACAGGGCATGGGCTGGCCGCCCAGTGGCCGGACCATGGTGCACTGGTGGTCGCAGAAGGAACGCGGCGGCGTGGTGTCGCTGTGGAACGTGGCGCACAACGTTGGTGGCGGCCTGATCGGCCCGCTGTTCCTGATCGGCATGGGCCTGTTCAACGACTGGCACGCGGCGTTCTACGTGCCGGCGGCGGTAGCTATGGCGGTGGCGATTTTTGCCTTCATCACCATGCGCGACACGCCGCAATCGGTCGGCCTGCCGCCCATCGAGAAGTACAAGAATGACTATCCGGAAGGCTACGACGCCAGCCACGAGAAGGAATTCAGCGCCAAGGAAATCTTCGTCAAGTACGTGCTGCGCAACAAGATGCTCTGGTACATCGCCATGGCCAACGTCTTTGTCTACCTGCTGCGCTATGGCGTGCTGGACTGGGCGCCGACCTACTTGAAGGAAGCCAAGGGCTTCACCGTGGACAAGACATCCTGGGCCTACTTCTTCTACGAGTGGGCCGGTATTCCGGGCACGCTGCTGTGCGGCTGGATGTCGGACAAGATCTTCCGTGGCAACCGCGGCCTAACCGGCATGGTGTTCATGGCGCTGGTAACCGTGGCGACCCTGGTGTACTGGCTCAATCCTGCCGGCAACCCGACGGTCGATATGATCGCGCTGATCTCCATCGGCTTCCTGATCTATGGCCCGGTCATGTTGATCGGCCTGCAGGCACTGGAACTGGCACCGAAGAAAGCCGCCGGCACCGCCGCGGGCTTCACCGGTCTGTTCGGTTATCTGGGAGGTTCGGTCGCGGCCAGTGCAGCGATGGGCTACACCGTGGACCATTTCGGCTGGGACGGCGGTTTCGTCCTGCTCATCGGCGCCTGCCTGCTGTCGATGGCCTTCCTTGCGCCAACCCTGTGGCACAAGCAAGCGGCCAGTCAGACCCGCGAAGCGCTCGCCTGATCAGCTTTTGATTTGCAGCGCTTGAGCCGCGCCTCCAGATTCCGGTCTGGCATGGCGTGGCTCCGCAGGGCCTGGGCGGTCTGCTCGACATAGTCGCGCGTCGTGCCGTAGCGCCCGCAAGCGTTTTCGAACACGTGGCTCAACACGTGATCCGGCAGGTTGCCTGCGTAGCTGGGCAAGTGTCGCTCCAGAACGAATCCCAATGCCTGAACCTGGTTGCCGTCTTCAAGCCGGCAATTGAGCCAGTGCGGGCGATACGACGGGAACGGCATCTCACGCTTCCATAGCGCATACAGCGAAGCATCCAGTTGTTCTTCCGGCAGACGGTAAGCGAAACCGCTGCAAGAGCCGCCACGATCCAGACCGAACACCAGCCCGGGCATTTCCGGGGTGCCACGATGCTCATGCGACCACAGGTACAAACCGCGATGGTAGCCATGCACGCGTCCGCGAACGCGTTCAACCGCCGTGCATTCAGGGCGCCAGATCAGTGACCCATAGGCGAACAGCCACACCGGCCCGCCCTTGTGACGAGCCATGGTCGATTGCATCGAGCTGAGCAATTGTTCGTGCGTGAGCTGCGGCCCCAGATCGAGGCGCGGAGGGTAAGCCAGGTTCAGAAATGAAGATTCGATGGCGCTCATGGCGAATAGCGTTCAGCTCCCCGCGAGTAAACAGTTACTAAATAGAACGCACTGCCGAAACAATAAGGCACATTGATTTCAAGTAATTTAAGTGCCTTGGCGCAGTTCTTAATTAATTACTTGAACGATATATAACTTACCGACATTTATAAGATTTCATAAATACCGATGGGCTATATAGGGGGTTATAAACCTGTAGGAGCGAGCTTGCTCGCGATGGTCGTTAACGATTACGCGGGCAGTCAGGGTGCCCGCGGTGTTTTTGAGTCCATCGCGAGCAAGCTCGCTCCTACAGGGGGCGGGGCAGTATCAGGACCTGGGTGCGTACGCAAACACATCGGCGCGCATCTGATGAGCATCCATCCCCGCCTCGACCAGCGCATCCAGCGTGCCGTAGACCATCGCCGGCGAGCCGCTGGCGTATACGTGCAAGGCCTTGAGATCGGGGAAGTCTTCGCACACCGCTTCGTGCAACATGCCGCAACGCCCCTGCCAGCCGCATTGATCGCTGACAACTTTGTGCAGAAACAGATTCGGCAGTTTCAGCCATTCATCCCAGTGTTCGACTTCATAAAAGTCTTCCGGACGACGCACGCCCCAATACAAATGCACCGGATGCTTGAAACCTTCGGCACGGCAATGCTCGATCAGGCCATGGATCTGGCCCATGCCGGTGCCTGCGGCAATCAGCACCAACGGGCCTTCCGGCAACTCGGCCAGGTGAGCATCGCCAAATGGCATATCGATCCGCACCATCGAGTCGCGTTGCAATTGCTCAATCAAATTCAGTGCACTGGCTTCACGCGCCAGCACGTGGATTTCCAGATCCCGCCCGGCGGAAGGTGCCGAGGCCAGGGAAAAGGACGATTTGTCGCCGTTGTCCCGATGAATCATCAGGTACTGGCCAGCGTGATAACGGGGTGGCTTGCCCGCCGGCGCCCGCAGACGTACGCGCCAGGTATCACCGCCGACTTCGGTGCAACTGGTGACCTGACACGACAGGGTGCGCACCGGCAATTCTCCCAGCGCGAGCACGCCATCCCACAGCACGATGCAGTCTTCCAGCGGCTCTGCTATGCAAGTGTAGAACTCGCCATGGTCACGCACGAGGCCGGCCTGCTGAACCCGACCCTCCACCAGAAGTGCAGCGCATACGTGGCAATTGCCGTTACGACAGCTTTGCGGGCATTCATAGCCCAGGCGGCGTGCGCCATCGAGGATTCGCTCACCGGGCTGAATGTCCAGCACTGCACCGGAGGGCTGCAAGGTTACACGCATCAATCTATTCCTAACTGATTCCAGATGGCATCGATCCGCTGGGTCACGGCGTCGTCCTTGACGATCACCCGGCCCCACTCGCGCGTGGTTTCCCCTGGCCACTTATGGGTGGCGTCCAGGCCCATCTTCGAGCCCAGGCCGGACACCGGCGAAGCGAAGTCCAGGTAGTCGATCGGCGTGTTTTCGATCATCACCGTGTCGCGCTTGGGGTCCATGCGCGTGGTGATGGCCCAGATCACGTCGTTCCAGTCCCGGGCGTTGATATCGTCGTCGGTGACGATAACGAACTTGGTGTACATGAACTGTCGCAAAAACGACCAGACACCGAGCATTACCCGCTTGGCGTGCCCCGGATACGACTTCTTCATGGTCACGACGGCCATGCGGTACGAACAGCCTTCGGGCGGCAGGTAGAAATCGGTGATTTCCGGGAACTGCTTCTGCAGGATCGGCACGAACACTTCATTGAGCGCCACGCCGAGAATCGCCGGCTCATCCGGCGGCCGGCCGGTGTAGGTGCTGTGATAGATCGGCTTGGTACGGTGGGTGATGCGCTCGACCGTGAACACCGGGAAGCTGTCGACTTCGTTGTAGTAACCGGTGTGGTCACCGTACGGACCTTCATCGGCCATCTCGCCCGGATGGATCACGCCTTCGAGGATGATCTCGGCCGTGGCAGGCACTTGCAGGTCGTTGCCGCGGCATTTCACCAGTTCGGTTCGATTGCCGCGCAGCAGGCCGGCGAAGGCGTACTCGGAGAGGCTATCGGGCACCGGGGTCACCGCGCCGAGGATGGTCGCGGGGTCGGCGCCCAGCGCCACGGACACCGGGAACGGCTGACCTGGATGCTTCTCGCACCACTCACGATAATCCAGCGCGCCGCCACGATGGCTCAACCAGCGCATGATGACCTTGTTGCGGCCAATCACCTGCTGACGGTAGATACCAAGGTTCTGGCGGTCCTTGTTTGGACCTTTGGTGACGGTCAGGCCCCAGGTGATCAGGGGGGCGACATCGCCCGGCCAGCAGGTTTGCACCGGCAGCTTCGAGAGATCGACATCTTCGCCCTCGATGACCACTTCCTGGCAGATCGCGTCTTTGACGACCTTGGGTGCCATCGAGATGATCTTGCGGAAGATCGGCAGCTTGGACCAGGCGTCCTTCAAACCCTTCGGAGGCTCAGGTTCCTTGAGGAACGCCAGCAACTTGCCGATCTCGCGCAGTTCGCTCACCGCTTCGGCGCCCATGCCCAGTGCGACGCGCTCGGGGGTGCCGAACAGGTTGCCGAGGACGGGGATGTCGAAACCGGTCGGTTTCTCGAAAAGCAGGGCCGGGCCCTTGGCGCGCAAGGTGCGGTCGCAGACCTCGGTCATTTCGAGCACTGGGGACACCGGAACCTGGATGCGCTTGAGTTCACCGCGCTGTTCCAGCCCGCTGATAAAGTCGCGCAAGTCGCGATACTGCATGCGTGAGCCTCGTGTTGGCCGTGGCGTTCGGGGGCAGGCAGTTTAGCGCCGAACCTGACGCATCAGAACCACGAACTGCCTGTTGATCAAAAATCAGATAGCAAAAAGCCGGGTTTCCCCGGCTTTTTGCTGAGCTATCGACTTACTTGCGCTTCATCGACAGGAAGAACTCATCGTTGGTCTTGGTCGTTTTCAGCTTGTCGACCAGGAACTCGATGGCAGCCACTTCGTCCATCGGGTGCAGCAGCTTGCGCAGAATCCACATGCGCTGCAGCTCGTCGTCGGCGGTCAGCAACTCTTCGCGGCGAGTACCGGAACGGTTGATGTTGATGGCCGGGAAGACGCGTTTTTCAGCGATACGGCGGTCCAGAGGCAGCTCCATGTTGCCGGTGCCCTTGAACTCTTCGTAGATCACTTCGTCCATCTTCGAGCCGGTTTCAACCAGCGCGGTGGCGATGATGGTCAGCGAGCCGCCTTCTTCGATGTTGCGCGCGGCGCCGAAGAAACGCTTCGGCTTCTCCAGGGCGTGGGCATCGACACCACCAGTCAGCACCTTGCCGGAGCTCGGGATCACGGTGTTGTAGGCGCGTGCCAGACGGGTGATGGAGTCGAGCAGGATCACGACGTCTTTCTTGTGTTCGACCAGGCGCTTGGCCTTCTCGATCACCATTTCGGCAACCTGCACGTGACGGGTTGGCGGCTCGTCGAACGTCGAGGCAACCACTTCGCCGCGCACAGTGCGCTGCATTTCGGTTACTTCTTCCGGACGCTCGTCGATCAGCAGCACGATCAGATGAACTTCAGGGTTGTTACGCGCGATGTTCGCGGCGATGTTCTGCAGCATGATCGTCTTGCCCGCTTTCGGCGGTGCAACGATCAGACCGCGCTGGCCTTTACCGATCGGGGCGCACAGGTCGATCACACGACCGGTCAAGTCTTCGGTGGAACCGTTGCCGGCTTCCATCTTCATGCGCACAGTCGGGAACAGCGGGGTCAGGTTCTCGAAGAGAATCTTGTTTTTCGCGTTTTCCGGGCGGTCGAAGTTGATGGTGTCGACCTTGAGCAGCGCGAAATAACGCTCGCCTTCCTTTGGAGGGCGGATCTTGCCAACGATGGTGTCACCGGTGCGCAAGTTGAAGCGACGGATCTGGCTCGGCGAGACGTAAATGTCGTCTGGGCCGGCGAGATAGGAGGCGTCTGCAGAGCGGAGGAAGCCGAAGCCGTCCTGGAGAATCTCCAGCACGCCATCACCGGAGATTTCCTCACCGCTTTTCGCGTGCTTCTTGAGCAGGGAGAAAATCACGTCCTGCTTGCGCGAACGGGCCATATTTTCTATGCCCATCTGTTCGGCCAATTCGAGCAGTTCGGTAATCGGCTTTTGCTTGAGTTCAGTCAGATTCATATAGGAATGACGTAATCATTTATGGAGGGGGGAAATTAAGCTTTTGGCTTAATGAGGCCGCGCCGCGGAGAAGGCGACAGGATCGCGTACTTATTCGAAAAGGAGAGCGTCGGCGACGGCTAGCAGGGGGCAATGGAGAAACCAGTGCGGGGCCGAATGTATCACTTGAGTTTGGGAGCGTCTAGCCCTCTATAACGAAAAGGCCCCGCAATATGCGGGGCCTTTTGCATGACAGGCTACAACGACGCTTAGATGTTGGCGTCGAGGAAAGCTGCCAGTTGCGATTTCGACAGTGCGCCGACCTTGGTCGCTTCAACGTTGCCGTTCTTGAACAGCATCAGGGTCGGGATACCACGTACGCCGTGCTTGGCAGGGGTTTCCTGGTTTTCGTCGATGTTCAGTTTGGCAACGGTCAGCTTGCCTTTGTAAGTCTCTGCAATTTCGTCCAGAACAGGAGCGATCATTTTGCAAGGGCCGCACCATTCAGCCCAGTAGTCGACCAGTACAGCGCCTTCAGCCTTGAGTACGTCGGCCTCGAAGCTAGCGTCGCTAACGTGTTTGATAAGATCGCTGCTCATGGAATTCTCCAGGGTTGTAAGCAAAAAAACGTGGCCCATCATAGCCGCCCTTCCCTCGTTCAGGAAGGTGCAGTTGATTGAGTCTCGCTATGGTGTTTCATGAGTCTGTGTATAGCCCAGGTCGTGCAATGAGGCGCTTTGGCGGCTCATCATGACCGCTCGGTCCGGATGAACGGTCGATTCCGTATCCCGGCCCCAAAGGCGCTCGATACGGACAATCGATGCGCCATTGCGGTGCAATCCCGTGACCATTCAATAAGCGAAGAGCCCAAGCCACGCGGCCGCACGCACGCTGGCATGGCACGTGCTCTATCGAATCGCAGAGATCACTCCTGGCCGATTCGAGGACACGCTATGGCTAATCCATCCGGTTTCCTGCCGATAGCGGACAACACCGATCTGCTGTTGCGCGGTGCGCTGTCCACCCTCGAACTGACGGTCATCGGCGCAGTACTCGGGGTGAGCATCGGCATCATCGGCGCGTTGATCCGCGCGTGGAACATTCGCCCCTTCGCGGCCATTTTTGGCGTTTATGACGAGCTGATCCGCAATACGCCGTTCCTGATGCAGTTGTTGTGCATCTTTTTTGGCCTGCCGTCACTCGGCGTGCCGATCTCCGGGTGGCAGGCTGCAGTACTGGCCATGGTGATCAACCTGGGCGCGCATGCCAGCGAAATTATCCACACCAGCATCCAGGCACTTCCCCGGGCACCACTGAAAGCCGGCGCGCCCCTGGCGATGACTCGCTCCGAAGCCTGGCGCCATGGCATGCTACTTCCCGCGCTGAACAACGCCTGGCCTGCTTTAAGCAACCAGATCGTCATCGTTATGCTCGGCTCCGCGGTGTGTTCGCAGATCGCCACGCAAGAGTTGAGCTTCGCCGCCAACATCATTCAGTCGCGCAACCTGCACGCCTTTGAAACCTACGCGCTGACCACGCTGATGTACCTGTGCATGGCCTTGATGACCCGTCAGTTGCTCAGCTGGATCGGCCAGCGGTTTCTTGCCCAGGACCGCACAAAAGCCTGTGCGAGCGAGCCTGTCCACGATTGACCGGGCAACGGTCACCGAGAGACTGCTCAGGATCAAGGCTTTGTACACTGCGCGTTGGCGCCAGCCTTTGATCGTGGCACGATGTCAGGGTTATCGACCGAGACCCTGACCATGCCGCAATCCCAAGCCAAGAATCTGTCCCTGATCGCCGCGATCGACCTGGGCTCCAACAGTTTTCACATGGTCGTGGCCAAGGCCCAGAACGGCGAAATCCGCATTCTCGAACGTCTCGGGGAAAAGGTTCAGCTGGCCGCCGGCATCGACGAAGAACGCCATCTCAGCGAAGAATCCATGCAGCGCGGGCTCGATTGCCTGAAGCGTTTCTCCCAACTGATCAACGGCATGCCGCCCGGCGCCGTGCGAATCGTGGGGACCAACGCCCTGCGTGAAGCCCGCAACCGCGCCGAATTCATCCATCGAGCCGAAGAGATCCTCGGCCATCCGGTGGAAGTCATCTCCGGTCGTGAAGAAGCGCGTCTGATTTACCTCGGCGTGTCCCATACCCTCGCCGACACGCCGGGCAAACGCCTGGTCGCCGACATCGGCGGCGGCAGTACCGAGTTCATCATCGG
The DNA here is from genome assembly GCF_050989985.1 of Pseudomonas putida. Lineage (GTDB taxonomy): Bacteria > Pseudomonadota > Gammaproteobacteria > Pseudomonadales > Pseudomonadaceae > Aquipseudomonas > Aquipseudomonas putida_AI. Next base: position 191,384 of record NZ_CP158815.1, on the reverse strand, counting down.
CCAGCGCTTCGAACCGCTGCTGCGCGAAAGCCTGCAAATGGGCTGCGTGAGCTTCACCCAGCGCTACTTCAAGGACGGCAAGATCACCCCGGCCCGCTATGCCCAGGCGTATACCGCGGCGCGCCTGGAGATCATGAGCATCGAACACGCCCTGCACCGCCTGACCTGGGATGAAGCCATCGGCTCCTCGGGCACCATCCGCGCCATCGGCCTGGCACTGAAGGCTGGCGGTCAAGGTTCAGGCGAGGTCAATGCCGAAGGCCTGGCCTGGCTCAAGCGCAAACTGATCAAGCTCGGCGATGTGGAGAAAATCGACTTCGAAGGCGTCAAGCCTGACCGCCGCGCGATTTTCCCCGCCGGTTTGGCGATTCTTGAAGCCATCTTCGACTCCCTTGAATTGCAACGCATGGACCACTGCGAAGGCGCGCTTCGTGAAGGCGTGCTCTACGATCTGCTGGGCCGCCATCATCATGAGGACGTGCGCGAACGCACCCTGAGCTCGCTGATGGAGCGCTACCACGTCGACCTGGAACAGGCCGCGCGAGTCGAACGCAAGGCCCTGCATGCCTTCGACCAGGTGGCCAAGGACTGGGACCTGGAAGACGGCGTCTGGCGCGAACTGCTCGGCTGGGCGGCCAAGGTCCATGAAGTGGGCCTGGACATCGCCCACTATCAGTACCACAAGCACGGTTCCTACCTGATCGAACACTCGGACCTCGCCGGATTCTCCCGTGAAGACCAGTTGATGCTCGCGCTGCTGGTGCGTGGCCATCGCCGCAACATTCCCAAGGACAGGTTTGCCGATTTCGGCGACGAGGGCACCAAGCTGATTCGCCTGTGCGTGCTGCTGCGCTTCGCGATCCTGTTCCATCACATCCGCGGCACTCAAGCCATGCCTCAGGTGGAACTCAACGCCAAAGGCAACAGCCTGGAAGTGGTATTTCCGGAACACTGGCTGGAGGACAACCAGCTGACCCAGGCCGACTTCGCCATCGAAGCGGAATGGCTGACCCGCGTGGATATCGTCTTGAACGTACGCTGACTCCCCCTGTAGGAGCAGCCGGTCGACGCTCGATCGCTCGCGAAAAACCTGCAGGTGCCGCGTTTATCCAAGCAACACGCGTCATCGTTCACGCCCATCGCGAGCAAGCTCGCTCCCACAATGGATAGTGTGGAATCAAAAAAGGCGATCCCTCGGGATCGCCTTTTTCATTGCCGCAAATCCGCAGGTCAGCTGCTGACCGGCAGGATCGGGCTGCCCAAACGCTCGAGCAGGGTCGCCTGGGCGCTGCGCGGGTTCTGGTTGCCGGTTGGCGTGTTGCGGATGTAACGGCCGTCCGACTGCAGGCTCCAGCTGTGGGTGTTATCGGTCAGATACAGCTCCAGCTCCTTCTTGACCCGCATGATCAGCTTCTTGCCTTCTACCGGGAAGCAAGTCTCGACGCGCTTGTCGAGGTTGCGTTCCATCCAGTCGGCACTGGACAGGAACATCTGCTCTTCGCCGCCGTTGAGGAAATAGAAGACCCGGGTGTGCTCCAGGAATCGGCCGATGATCGAGCGCACGTGGATATTGTGGGAGACCCCGGCGATGCCCGGCCGCAGGCAGCACATGCCCCGTACGACGAGGTCGATGCGCACGCCCGACTGGCTGGCCTTGTACAACGCGCGGATGATCTTCGGATCGGTCAGCGAGTTGAACTTGGCGATGATGTGCGCCGGCTTGCCGTCGAGGGCGAACTGGGTTTCGCGGGCAATCATGTCGAGCATGCCCTTCTTCAGGGTGAACGGCGCATGCAGCAGCTTCTTCATGCGCAGCGTCTTGCCCATACCGATCAACTGGCTGAACAGCTTGCCGACGTCTTCACACAAGGCATCGTCGGAAGTCAGCAAGCTGTAGTCGGTGTACAGGCGGGCGTTGCCGGCGTGGTAGTTACCCGTGCCCAAGTGCGCGTAACGCACGATCTCACCGGCCTCGCGGCGCAGGATCAGCATCATCTTGGCGTGGGTCTTGAAGCCGACCACGCCGTAGATCACCACCGCACCGGCCGCTTGCAGGCGGCTGGCCAGTTGCAGGTTGGACTCTTCGTCGAACCGTGCCCGCAACTCGATCACCGCGGTGACTTCCTTGCCGTTACGCGCGGCATCCACCAGCGCATCGACGATTTCCGAGTTAGCGCCGGAGCGATACAGCGTCTGGCGCACCGCGAGCACGTGCGGGTCCTTGGCGGCCTGGCGCAACAGGTCGACCACCGGGGTAAAGGATTCGAACGGGTGCAGCAGCAGAATGTCCTGCTTGCTGATCACGCTGAAAATGTTTTCGCTGTTCTGCAAAAGCTTCGGAATCTGCGGGGTGAACGGCAGGTGCTGCAGTTCGCGCTGACTGTCCAGGCCCGTGATGCTGAACAGACGCGTCAGGTTCACCGGACCGTTGACCTGATACAGCTCGGTCTCGCTCAAGTTGAACTGCTTGAGCAGGTAATCGGACAGGTGTTTCGGGCAGGTGTCGGCCACTTCCAGACGCACCGCATCACCGTAGCGACGGGAGAACAACTCGCCGCGCAGCGCACGGGCCAAGTCTTCGACGTCTTCGGAGTCCAGCGCCAGGTCGGCGTTACGAGTCAGACGGAACTGGTAGCAGCCCTTGACCTTCATGCCCTGGAACAGGTCATCGGCGTGAGCGTGGATCATCGACGACAGGAATACATAGTTGTCGCCAGGGCCGCCGACCTCTTCCGGAACCTTGATGATGCGCGGCAGCAGGCGGGGCGCCGGGATGATCGCCAGGCCGGAATCGCGACCGAAGGCGTCGATGCCTTCGAGCTCGACGATGAAGTTCAGGCTCTTGTTCACCAGCAACGGGAACGGGTGAGTCGGGTCGAGGCCGATCGGGGTGATGATCGGCGCGATCTCGTCGCGGAAATAGCGGCGGACCCAGGTTTTCAGCTTGGTCGTCCATTGACGGCGACGGATGAAGCGGACCTGATGTTTTTCCAGCTCCGGCAACAGAATGTCGTTGAGGATCGCGTACTGACGGTCGACGTGACCGTGCACCAGTTCGCTGATGCGGGCCAGGGCCTGATGCGGTTGCAGGCCGTCGGCACCGGCCTGTTCACGGGCGAAGGTGATCTGCTTCTTCAGGCCGGCGACGCGAATTTCGAAGAACTCGTCCAGGTTGCTGGAGAAGATCAGCAGGAACTTCAGCCGTTCCAGCAACGGATAGGACTCGTCCAGCGCCTGTTCCAGCACGCGGATGTTGAACTGCAGTTGAGACAGCTCGCGATGGATGTACAGGCTGCTGTCATCCAGGCCGGGAATGGCAATCGCCGCCGGTGTCGCCGCAGCGACCTCGGCTACCGCCGCGGGCGGAGCGGGCTCGAGCTCCGGCGGGGTTTCGTCGATTTGCTCCACAATCGGTTGAGCATCTTTTACGGCAACTTCAGTGAGTCCTTCGGTATTCATCGAATGTTCCTGGGAGGGCTATTTTTGCTCTCGTAACAATTGAGCTGCGCGAACGGCAAAGTACGTCAGGATGCCATCAGCGCCTGCGCGTTTAAAAGCGGTCAGGGATTCGAGAATAACCCCTTCGCTCAACCAGCCATTCTGGATCGCGGCCATGTGCATGGCGTATTCGCCGCTGACTTGATAAACAAAAGTCGGCACTTTGAATTCTTCTTTGACCCGGCAAAGGATGTCCAGATACGGCATGCCTGGCTTGACCATGACCATGTCTGCGCCTTCAGACAAGTCCGCCGCCACTTCGTGCAGGGCTTCGTTGCTGTTGGCCGGGTCCATCTGATAGGAGGCCTTGTTGGCCTTGCCCAGGTTCAGCGCCGAACCGACCGCATCACGGAACGGGCCGTAGTAGGCGCTGGCGTACTTCGCCGAGTAGGCCATGATCCGCACATTGACGTGTCCGGCCACTTCGAGGGCTTCGCGAATCGCCTGGATGCGACCGTCCATCATGTCCGACGGCGCCACCACCTGCGCGCCGGCTTCAGCGTGGGACAGGGCCTGCCGGACCAGTGCATCGACGGTGATGTCGTTCTGCACATAGCCTTCTTCGTCGAGAATGCCGTCCTGACCGTGAGTGGTGAACGGGTCCAGCGCGACGTCGGTGATCACCCCCAGCTCAGGGAATTGCGCGCGCAGGGCACGGGTGGCGCGCTGGGCGATGCCTTGCGGGTTCCAGGCTTCGGCGGCGTCCAGCGACTTGAGTTCCGACGGCGTCACCGGGAACAGCGCCAGCGCCGGGATCCCCAGCTCGACCCACTTGGCCGCCTCTTCCAGCAACAGATCGATGGTCAGGCGTTCGACGCCCGGCATCGAGGCCACCGCTTCACGGCGGTTTTCACCATCCAGCACGAACACCGGCAGAATCAGGTCATCGACGGTCAGGACGTTTTCACGGACCAGGCGACGCGAGAAATCGTCACGGCGGTTGCGGCGCAGGCGGGTTGCGGGGAACAGACGGTTGGCGGGGGTAAAGCTCACGGCAGACTCCTGAGCCCGCGCGTACGGGCGAGCGTGACAGTTATAAGCGGCCATTATGACGAAGGTATTACAGTTGTGTGCATCCTGTGACACGTAGCCGCATTCCATTGTCGTTGTAGGAAATGTTCACGTCGAGACACATTTGGACACTTTCCTGAATGTGTACGAAGGGTTAGGCTGCGCGTTCATTTCGCCAGCACCCAGACAATGCTCCAACAATTTCTGCATGACTTCGGCTACTTTGCCCTGTTCCTCGGCACATTCTTCGAAGGCGAAACCATCCTGGTACTCGCAGGCTTCCTCGCGTTCCGTGGATACATGGACATCAACCTAGTGGTGGTCGTGGCGTTCTTCGGCAGCTATGCCGGCGATCAGCTGTGGTACTTCCTGGGACGCAAGCACGGGCGCAAGCTGCTGGCGCGCAAACCGCGCTGGCAAATGATGGGCGACCGGGCGCTGGAGCATATCCGCAAACACCCGGACATCTGGGTCCTGAGCTTCCGTTTCGTTTACGGCCTGCGCACGGTGATGCCGGTGGCGATCGGCCTGTCGGGCTACCCACCGGGACGTTATCTGCTGCTCAACGGCATTGGTGCGGCGATCTGGGCGGCCGCGCTGGCGGCGGCCGCCTATCACTTCGGTGCGGTACTGGAAGGCATGCTCGGCAGCATCAAGAAGTACGAGCTGTGGGTGCTGGGTGCCCTGCTGATCCTGGGCGTCGGCCTGTGGCTGCGCCGCCGCTTCAAGAATGCGCGCCTGGCCAAACAGGTCTATGCCGACGAGCAGAAGGCCAGTCAGGTCGGCGAACCTAAGACGCCAGCCGAGTGAAACGGTTTCTGCAGCAATAGAGACCGATGCCGCTGAGCAGGCTATAGCTGAGCAGGCCGACCCAGCCCACCGCGCTGGCCGGCCATAGCCCCACCACCGGCGCCAGCCAGACCAGCGGCACGTTCGACACCAGCCGCAGCAACTCCAGCTTCAACGCCCACGGGCGATTTTCCAGGGCCACGCCCAACACGAACAACCCCAGCGCCACCGCTCCCCAGCCCAGTACCAGGGCCGGCGTCGACAGGTGCGGCTCCAGGTTCATCAGATAGCTGCCCAGGGCGATGTACACGCAGAACTGCAGCAGCACGTAAATCTGCTGGCGCCCGTCCAGCGGCACTTCGAATTTGTGGAACTGACTCAGGTCCGGTTTGTGGATCGGGTACCTGGCCGCCACATCCGCCGGCCGCCAGCCGGTACGCATGAACCAGATCCGCAGCTTGTCCCAGGTGCTTTCGGTGCGTCGCGCATCGGCCCACAACTGCGCGTAGAACTGCACATTCGCCCAGATCGGGTTCCAGCTCGCCAGCGGCGTGGTCACGCCGAAAATCACCGGTTCGTTGTCGTCTTCTTCCTGGAACGAGCCGAACAGACGGTCCCAAATAATGAACACGCCGCCGTAGTTGCGATCCATGTAGAGAGCGTTCTGTGCATGGTGAGCCCGATGATTGGACGGCGTAACGAAGAACCATTCGAACCAGCCGAGCTTGGGAATATGCCGGGTGTGCACCCAGAACTGGTACAGCAGGTTCAGCGCGGCAACACTGACAAACACCAGCAGCGGCACGCCAGCCACGGCCATGGGCAGGTAGAAGATCCAGCTCAACAAAAACCCGGTGCTGGTCTGGCGCAGGGCGGTGGAGAGGTTGTAGTCCTCGCTCTGGTGATGCACCGAATGCGCTGCCCAGAGAATGTTGCGTTCGTGGCCCATGCGATGCAGCCAGTAGTAGCAGAAATCATAGAAGACGAAGGCAAAGATCCAGACCCAGACGCTGTCCGCCGAGAGCTCGAACAGCGCCAGATGCTTGAGGGCAAACCCATAGGTCAGCAGCCCCACGCCCTTGGTCAAGAGGCCCGTGGTGGTCGACAGCACGCCGGTGCTGATGCTGTTGATCGCGTCCGCCACTCGATAGTTGCTGACCCCGCGCCAACGGTCGGCCAGCAGTTCGACGGCAATCAGCACAAAGAAAAACGGCACCGCGTACAGAATGAAGTCCATAAGGCGTCCTGAACGGAATTTTTAGGGACAGATGCTATGTGTAGTCGCGAAATAACCCTATGGCAACGAGTGACAAATTAGTGGACATTTAACGCCATGAATCTGGAGAAAAGCCCATGAGCAAAAAAGTTGCAGTGATCCTTTCCGGTTGTGGCGTGTACGACGGCGCCGAGATCTACGAGAGCGTGATAACGCTGCTGCGCCTGGACCAGCGTGGTGCCCAGGTGCAGTGTTTCGCACCGAACATCGCGCAGCTGCATGTCATCAATCACCTGACCGGCGAAGAAATGCCCGAGTCGCGCAATGTACTGGTGGAATCGGCGCGCATTGCCCGGGGCCAGGTCATGGATATCCGTGAGGCAGATGTCGAAGAGTTCGATGCGCTGATCATTCCCGGCGGTTTCGGATCAGCCAAGAACCTTTCCAACTTCGCCGTCGAAGGCACCGGCTGCACCGTACAACCGGACGTGCTGGCCTTGACCGAAGCCTTCGCCGAAGCCGGCAAGCCCGTCGGCCTGATCTGCATTTCGCCAGCCCTGGCGGCGAAGATCTACGGCCCGGGCGTGACCTGCACCATCGGCAACGACGCCGACACCGCCGCCGCCCTGAACAAGATGGGGGCTACCCACAAGGACTGTGCCGTGAGCGACATCGTCGAAGACAAGGCGCGCAAACTGGTAAGCACCCCGGCCTACATGCTGGCCCAATCGATCAGCGAAGCCGCGTCAGGCATCAACAAACTGGTCGACCGCGTACTCGAACTGACCCACGAAAACGACGCCTGACACCCCTCCCTGTGGGAGCGAGCCTGCTCGCGACGGCGGCCTGACAGTCAACGCTGATGTTGGATGTGCCGACCCCATCGCGAGCAGGCTCGCTCCCACAGGATTCGTTGCAAGGTTCAGGCTTTGCGGGTCAGCCTGGTAAGAATCCGATCCAGCGCATTGGCAAACGCCTGCTTCTCACGCTCCCCGAACGGCGCCGGTCCGCCGCTCATCTGCCCCTGCTCGCGCAAGTCGGTAAACAGGTTACGCACCGCCAGCCGGTCACCCATGTTCTGCGCATCGAACTCCTTGCCCCGTGGGTCCAGCGCAGCAACGCCCTTTTTCACCAGGCGATCAGCCAGCGGCACATCGCTGCAGATCACCAGTTCGCCCGGCACCGCGTGCTCCACCAGGTAGTCGTCGGCCGCATCCGGACCGCTCGGCACCACGATCAGTTTCACCAGGGCCAGGCCCGGTTTGTTCTGCGGTTGACCGGCCACCATCACCACTTCGAACTGGCGCTTGAGGGCGAACTTCACCACCAGATCCCTGGCCGCCCGGGGGCAGGCGTCGGCATCGATCCATACGCGCATCAGGTTTTCCTCTTCTAAAAAGCATCGCGGGCAAGCCTCGCTCCCACAAGGTTAACGCTAAACCTGTGGGAGCGTGGCTTGCCCGCGAATATGAGCGAAGCGAATGCTCTTAAGAAACCTGCACCCGCCGCTTCTCAGCCACCCGACTGCGGCCATACAGCACCACAATCGCAATGATCGCCACCGCCTGCGCACTCAGCGAATAGGCATCGGCATGAATCCCCAGCCAATCGAACTCAAAGAACGGCACCGGCCGCGTGCCGAAGATCCCCGCTTCCTGCAACGCCTTCACGCCATGCCCGGCGAACACCACCGACAAGGCGCAGAGCAAGCCGGCGTTGATGCTGAAGAACAGCGCCAACGGCAGTTTCGCCGAGCCGCGCAGGATCACCCAGGCCAGGCCGACCAGCAGCACCAGCGCCGTCGCACCGCCGGCCAGTACCGCGTCGTGGCCAGCAGGGCCTGCCTGCAGCCACAGGGTTTCGTAGAACAGGATCACTTCGAACAGTTCGCGATACACCGAGAAGAACGCCAGGATCGCAAAGCCGAAACGCCCGCCGCCGCCCACCAGGCTGCTCTTGATGTAGTCCTGCCAGGCTGCGGCATGACGACGGTCGTGCATCCACACGCCCAGCCACAGCACCATGACGCTGGCGAACAACGCCGTCGCGCCTTCAAGCAGTTCACGCTGCGAACCGCTGACATCGATCACATACGCCGCCAACGCCCAGGTGCCCAGGCCCGCCAACAGCGCCAGGCCCCAGCCGGCGTTGACGCTGCGCACCGCCGATTGCTGGCCGGTGTTACGCAGGAAGGCGAGGATCGCCGCCAGCACCAGAATCGCTTCCAGGCCTTCGCGCAGCAGAATCAACAAGCCGGAAATGTAGCTCAGAGACCAGCTCAAGCCATCGCTGCCGAGCAAACCGGCAGAGGTCTTCAGCTTGGCCTTGGCCGCGTCCAGGCGCTGTTCGACCTGTTCCATCGGCAGGCCGTCCTGCAACGACTGCCGGTAGGCCATCAGTGATTTCTCAGTGTCCTTGCGCACGTTGGTGTCGACGTTATCGAGGGAACTCTCGACCAGTTCGAACCCTTCGAGGTACGCCGCCACCGACAGGTCGTAGGCCTGATCGTGGTCACCGGCACGGTAGGCGGCGATGCTCTTGTCCAGGGTCGCTGCGGTGTAGTCGAGCAACTGCGCCGGGCCACGTTTGACCTGCGGCGGTTGCGCCCGCTGTGCGCGGAAGATCGCGGCGGCTTGCGGGCCGTCGACAGCCTGCACCTCGGCCGGGGTCTGGCGGGCCAGATCGGCAATGTTGTAGACCTTGTCACTGCCGGCAGGCGCCGGACCGGCGCTGAAGCTGGCGATGTAAGTGGCCAGGTCCCAACGCTGACGATCGTCCAGCTGATCGGCGAAGGCCGGCATGTCAGTGCCTTCAACACCCAGCCCCAGGGTGCTGTAGATCGCGTACAGGCTCAGGTGATCCAGCCGCGCGTTGTCGCGCAGATTGGCCGGTGGCGGCGTCATGCCCACGCCCGCCGGGCCGTCACCCGCGCCGGTATCGCCGTGGCACACCGAACAGTTCTGCGCGTAAAGCGGCGCGCCACGGGTCGGGTCCGGGGTGATGATCGGCGCCTGGCTCACTTCATAGGCCACGGCCAGTTTCGCCCCCAGCTGCCGTGCCTGGCGGGCGACATCCGCGCCGCCCTGGCGGTCAGTGATCGCACCGCGCAGTGTGTCGATGCCCTGCTCCAGCCCGGCTTTTTCCGGCTTGGCCGGCATGGCGCCCACCAGGCCTTGCACCGCCTGGACGAACTCCAGTTGCTCGCGGTATTCGGACTCGTTGACGACCTTGCCTGCCTGCACCGCTTGCGGGTAGTCCGCACCGATGTAGTCGAGTAAATGCAGGGCTTGCGGTGCGCCTTCCACGGTGTCGGCCAGCAGGTTGAGACTGCATAGGGCGAACACCGGCGCGACCAGCCAGGCCAGGAAACGGGAGCGGGCAATCATGAATGAATCTCATTTGGAAACACGAAGTAACATATTGTTCCCTCTCAATGATTTTCACTCAAGCTTTGTCTACACCCGCGCTCGTCAGCGCCGGGACATCAGGTATCGCTGAGCCGTCCACACGTGGTTCGCAAGGTCTACAAGGCACTGGGCGAAGACGTGGCGGCGCAGTTGAGCCAGCAGCTCGGCAGTGGTAACGAACAGCCTGCGCAGGCGCCATTGCGCGACAACCTGCCGGCGGACGAGGCACCGGTCATCCTGCGGTGAGCAAAAAAAAGGCGACCTCGAAGGGTCGCCTTTTTTGTGCCTGACGATTCAGACCGCTGCTTTGCGCAGTGTCGCCATGAACGCTGCCGCGCCAATGAACAGCCCGGCGAAGGTACGGTTCATGCGCTTTTGCTGCTTGGGCGTGCGCAGCAGGCGCAACACCTTGGACGCCAGCCCGGTGTAGCCGGCCATGACGATCAGGTCGACGCAAATCATGGTCGCGCCGATGATCAGGTACTGGATCAGCAGTGGCGCGTGCGGGTCGATGAACTGAGGCAATACCGCGAGCATGAACACCAGGGCTTTCGGGTTGCTGATGTTCACCAGAAAACCACGGAACACCAGCACCAGCGGCTTGCCGATCGGGCGGATGGCCGCCTCATCGCTCATGTCGCTGGGCAGTGCGCGCCATTGCTTGATGGCGAGGTAAACCAGGTACGCCACACCGAACCATTTGATCGCATAGAAGGCGGTGGCCGACGCGGTAAGAATCGCGCCCACACCGGCGCCGACAATGGCGATTTGCAGCGCCAGGCCCAATTGCAGGCCCAGGGCGTTCCAGTAGCCACGCCAGAAACCGTATTGCAGACCGCTGGACATCGACGCAATGGCGCCGGCACCGGGAGAAAGACTGATCACCCAGCAGGCGGCAAAAAACGCCAGCCATGTTTGAAGCTCCATTGCACACCTCGACTCAGACTCGTGACAAACACCTAAGCTAATGCGGCTTTGGGCGGATGACTACCGATTTTTTGCAGGATGTTGCGGTTGCCGACCAGCGTTTGCAGCTTCCGGGCCCCATCGCGAGCAGGCTCGCTCCCACAGTAGATCTTCAGTGAATGCAGAAACCTTGTGGGAGCGAGCCTGCTCGCGATGGCGATCGATCAGAAAACAGAAGGCTTATTTCTCAAACCCGCTGGAAGGAAATACATCGGTCCCACGCCAGCGCCGCACCGAGCGCTGGAAGAACAGGCTATTGGGCACCTGCACCATGGCACTGCCGGTACCAAGCTCTTCAGCCTCGATCAGCGTGGTGTACAGCAGATTGATCGCCACCACCCGCCCCTTCACGCCAGGCTTGTCGGTGGTGTCCACCAGTTCGACCACATCGCCGAGGCGGAACGGGCCAACGGTGAAGATCAGGACCGAGCACAGCAGGTTCGAGAGCACGCTCCACATGGCGAAAAAAGCCACTGCAGCGACCGCGACAAAACCAGAAAGCGCCGTCCACAGCACCGTGGCTGAAACCCCGAGGCGTTCGAGCACGAAGATCAGCGCACTGCCCATGATCAGCCAGCGCAGGCCGCCACGCAGGGGCATGAGCAATTGCGGCGGGAACGGGTAGCGCTCGCCCAGGCGAGTCAGGACCCGGGCCACGAAACGCTGGGTCAGGTAGCCGGCCAGCAGAATCAGCAGGATTTGCACGCCGAGCCAGATCGGCTCGACCCACACCGCCGGCAACGGCAGCCTGAACGCGTCCATCAGGACAGCGACTCCAGCTCCGCCTGCATGCTTTCCAGCAGTTCCAGGGCTTCCATCCAGGCTTCTTCCAGCTCCGCTTCGCGCACCTTCAGCTTGGCCTGTTCTGCCAGCAGGTCACGCAACTCGTTCTTGCGCAGCGGCTCGTAGATATCGCTGTCGCCGAGGCTGGCATCGATTTTCGCCAGCTTCTCGTGAAGCTTGCCCAGCTCGGCTTCGAGCTTGTCGGCCTCACGCTTGTGCGGTGCCAACTGCTGACGCAAGGCGGCCGCGGCCTGACGCTGGGCCTTCTTGTCGGTCTTGTCCGGGTTGACCGGCGTGTTGCTGACCGGCGCGTTGCGCTGACGGTAATCCACCAGCCAACGGGTGTAATCCTCCAGGTCACCATCGAACTCTTCGACCTTGCCGTCGGCCACCAGGAAGAAATTATCGGTGGTGCTCTTGAGCAGATGACGGTCGTGGGAGACCACCAGTACCGCACCGCTGAATTCCTGCAGCGCCATGGTCAGCGCCAGGCGCATTTCCAGGTCCAGGTGGTTGGTCGGTTCGTCGAGCAGCAACAGGTTCGGTCGGTCCCAGGCGATCAACGCCAGGGCCAGGCGCGCTTTCTCGCCACCGGAGAAATTCAGTACCGGCTCGTCGATGCGCGCGCCACGGAAGTCGAACCCGCCGAGGAAATCGCGCAGGGTCTGTTCACGTTCGGTCGGCGCCAGGCGCTGCAAGTGCAGCAACGGGCTGGCCTTGGAATCGAGGGAATCGAGCTGATGCTGGGCGAAGTAACCGACGACGGTGTTTTCGCCACGGCTCAGCCGGCCGGCCAGCGGCGACAGTTCGCCCGCCAGGTTCTTGATCAGGGTCGACTTACCCGCGCCGTTCGGACCGAGCAAACCGATCCGCGCGCCGGGGGTGAGTTGCAATTTGACCTTTTCCAGCACGGTCTTCTCGCCGTAGCCCAGGCGGGCATCGGACAGATCGATCAGCGGGCTGGAGATTTTCTGCGATTCGCGGAAGACGAAGTCGAACGGCGAATCGACATGGGCGGCAGTCAGCTCTTCCATCCGCTCCAGCGCCTTGATCCGGCTCTGGGCCTGGCGGGCCTTGGTGGCCTGGGCCTTGAAGCGGGCGATGTAGCTTTCCATGTGCGCGCGCTGCGCCTGCTGCTTCTCGTAGGCCTGCTGTTGCTGGGCCAGACGCTCGGCACGGGCACGCTCGAAAGCGCTGTAGCCACCGCGGTACAGGGTGATCTTGCGCTGATCGACGTGGGCCACGTGATCGACCACGGCATCGAGGAAATCCCGGTCGTGGGAGATCAGCATCAAGGTGCCGGGATAGGTTTTGAGCCACTCTTCGAGCCAGATGATGGCGTCGAGGTCCAGGTGGTTGGTCGGCTCATCGAGCAGCAGCAGGTCCGAAGGGCACATCAGGGCCTGCGCCAGGTTCAGGCGCATCCGCCAGCCACCGGAGAAATCGCCGACCTGGCGATCCATCTGCTCGTTGGTGAACCCAAGGCCGGCCAGCAGCTTGCGTGCCCGGGCATCGGCGGTATAACCGTCGGCGCTGTCGAGTTCCGAGTGCAGGCGGGCCTGTGCGGCACCGTCATGGGCCGCTTCGGCGGCCGCCAGGTCGCGTTGCACCTGGCGAAGGCGCAGGTCGCCATCGAGCACGTAGTCGACCGCCAGGCGTTCGAGGGTATCGACCTCCTGGCGCATGTGGGCGATACGCCAGTCGGCCGGCAGGAAGCAATCACCCGAGTCCGGATGCAGTTCACCGCGAAGCAAGGCGAACAGGCTCGATTTGCCGGCGCCGTTGGCACCGATGAGGCCGGCTTTCTGGCCGGCGTGCAGGGTCAGCTCGGCGTCTTCTAGCAGACGTTGCGGACCACGCTGTAAAGTCAGGTTCTGAAGTCGAATCATAATGGCGGCGGAGTCTACCAGCTTCGCTCGCAACTGGCGCGAGTAGCACTATGTCCTCTGACCTGTGGAGCTTTTCCCTTTCCGTCTACGCCCGCCCGGGCGTTGAACAGGCCTGCCTGCAATTGCAATCGGCGGGGGTCAATGTGTGCCTGCTGCTGTGTGCGGCGTGGCTGGGCCGGCGAGGCGTTGCCTGCAATGCGCAACGCTTGCAGCAACTGCGCAGCGTGACGGAGCCCTGGGACGCCACTGTGGTGCAGCCGTTGCGGGAATTGCGCATGCAATGGAAATCCGCCGCCACGGGCGATGGCGATCTTCATGCACTGCGCGAAAAAGTGAAGGCACTGGAACTGGAAGCCGAACGGCATTTGATCGTGCGACTGGAGCAGTCGACGCGGGGCTGGCAGCAGGATGAAGCGAGCGATTTATCGCCTTGGCTTGAAGGTGTGGCGACAGACGCCGCACACCTGCACCGCGACGCGCTGCATCAGCTGCGCGTCGCGGTAACCGGCACTTAGGAAGCGCTGGTTGGGGTGGTGGCGCTCGACGGTGCCACTGGCGTTGGAGCAGTGGTGGCTGTCGAGGTGGTGACGGCTGGCGCAGCTGCGGCCGGAGCAGCAGGTGCTGGCGTCGCAGGCGTTGCTGGCTTGGCAGCAGCTGTCGGGGCCGGGGCCGGCTTGGCGGCAGCGACCGGTTTTTTCACTGCAGGTTTTGCGGCGGCAGGTTTCGCAGCTGGCTTGGCTGCAGGCTTCGCTGCAACTGGCTTGGCAGCCGGTTTGGCAGCGGCTGGTTTTGCGGCAGCGGCTGGCTTGGCTGCTGGTTTTGCCGCAGCAGGTTTTGCCGCAGTGGCTGGCTTGGCTGCTGGTTTGGCCGCAGCAGGTTTTGCCGCAGTGGCTGGCTTGGCTGCTGGTTTGGCCGCAGCTGTTTTCGCTGCCGGTTTAGCGGCCGGTTTTGCAGCTGGCTTGGCGGCGGTTTTAGCCGCGGCAGGCTTGGCAGCCGGCTTCGCAGCAGCTGTTTTAGCTGCAGGTTTTGCAGCTGGTTTTGCAGCTGGTTTGGCGGCTGGTTTTGCAGCTGGTTTGGCCGCTGCAGTTTTTGCCACGGCGGGTTTCGCGGCAGCGGTTCTTGCAGCAGGCTTGGCGGTAGCAGTTCTAGCTGCGGCTGGCCTGGCAGCCGGCTTGGCCGCTGCAGTAGCAGCTGGTTTGGCAGCGCTGGCAGCAACCGGTTTTTTCGCCGCTGGTTTGGCAGCAGGTTTCGCTGCGGCTTTCACCGGTGCTTTGGCAACCGGTTTGGCGGCAGGCTTGGCCGGTGCTTTTGCAGCAGCCGGTTTGGCAGCGGCTTTCTTCGCAGGAGCCGCAGCAGACTTGGCCGCACGCAGGGACAGTGCCTTGCCGACAGCCTCTTGAACACGACCAACGCCCTGGGCCAGTTTCAGGCTTTCCTGAGCGTCACGCTTGAGTTGCAGGATGTAGCCGCGAGTGTCCGACTGACGTTCTTTCAGAGCATCAAGCAGGTCTTCGAGTTGCTTCACTGCATCCTTGGCCTTGGCTTGCGCCTTGGCCTTGCCGGCCGCTGCCGCGTCCTGCAATTTGGTGCGGGATTTGTGCAATTTTTCCTGTGCTTTGCCGCGTTGTTTTTCCAGCTTGGCGAGCAGTTTTTCAGCATCAGCCAAGGCTTCGGAACAGGCAGTTTCGAGGTGCTCGAGCAAGCTGCCTGACAGTTGTTGGAGAAGATGCAACGGAGTGTTTACTGGCTTCTTGGTGGCCGACATGGTTTACCTCCTGGCTGAAGTGAGTGCGGCTCATACTAGACCTCTGCTGCAACCGCCGCTAGGGCATGTTGACACTATCGAAAGCGTCCTGTTGCAAAGGAGTGAAAAACTTCTGCGCTTGCGCAAAAGCAGTTCACCGTTAAGCACATTCACACTGGCATAATCGCCCGCACTTCAGGTCGGAGAGTGCCCATGTCGCGCTATCTTTTTTTATCGCTGTGCGTGATTTTTTCCGCGGCCCAGGCCGCCGAAAAAACCCAGGAAAATGACGCTCACGATCTCGCTTACAGTCTCGGTGCAAGCCTCGGCGAACGCTTGCGCCAGGAGGTTCCGGATCTGCAACTCAAGGCTCTGGTCGAAGGGTTGCAGCAGGCCTATCAAGGCAAGCCACTGGCATTGAAAGACGAGCAGATCGAACAGATTCTGTCCGAGCACGAAGCCCGGGTTGCAATGCAGGCACCGGCACCGGAAAACGAACTGGCGGTGGAAAACGAAAAACGTTTTCTGGCCGAGGAAAAAGCCAAGCCCGGCGTTCGTGAACTGGCAGATGGAATACTGCTGACGGAATTGGCACCGGGTAATGGTGCCAAGGCCGGACCGAACGGAAAGGTGCAGGTGCTGTACATCGGACGCCTGCCTGACGGCACCGTGTTCGATCAGAACAATCAGCCGCAGTGGTTCAGTCTCGACAGCGTCATCAGTGGCTGGCGCAGTGCGCTGCAGCAAATGCCGGTCGGCGCGAAATGGCGCCTGGTGATTCCATCGGCGCAGGCCTATGGCGCCGACGGTGCAGGGGACCTGATCGCACCGTTCACGCCCCTGGTATTTGAAGTCGAATTGCGCGGCGCGACCGGCTGATCGCACAAATGAAAAACGGTGCGCCATGGCGCACCGTTTTCGTGTCTTGCGGGAAGTGCTTCAGACCTGAACCGAGTCTGCTTCCTTGTGGGCGGTGTGCAGCACTTCGATCAGGCAGTCTTCCAGTTCGAAGCGTTCGTGCAACAGGCCGCCGAGCTCCTTGAATTTCTCCGCGACGCACTTGCCTTCATCACACAGGTCATTGAACGCCAGGAGCTTCTCGGTGATGACATCGATGCGCGGATAGATCGTCTCGGCGAGCTCCAGGCCGCGCTTGTCGTTGAAGGCCTTGGCCTCTCCCGTCAGCTGTTCGTAGATTTCGAAGTGACCGGCCGATACGTAATCGACCAGCACGCCGCAGAACTCCTGCAGGGGTTTGCGGCTTTCACTCAGAGCCGCAGGCTCTGCGCCAAGCGCATCATAGGCCCCGATCAGTTCTCGACGCTCCTGCAACCAGCGATCGATCAGCAGGTGCACTCCACCCCAGCGTTCCTGTGCATTCTGACAACTTTCGAGCATGGTGATCTCTCTTCCCTTGTGGGTCAGCTGCTCTATGCCCGTTTGCCTCTTGTCATGGGCGTTCGGGGCAGAGCGTCATCGAGCGACATATTTCCAATGACACGTGCGGGCCAGATTATGCCCGCACGACTGAGGCTTCAAGGTACGCAGGAGATAATGTTCATACAAGTGTTTAATCATTCAACAGGGCCGGGTGCGACGACTCGCCGCTGAGCGGTCACCGCATGGCGATCCAGACAAGGCGCAATAGCTGATAAACACCAAGAATCGACATCGCGACGAAGAACAGCAAACTCCATTCGGGGATGCTCAGATCCAGCAGAGTCCAGGAGCGCTGGGTGCAGTCGAAAGAGCCTTTGAACATCTGCTGCACAACGCAGAACCATGACTTGCCGGCGAACAGGTCCGAGAGATCTGAAGCACAGGCTGCCAACTGATGCGCCGGATTGCCTTGCAACAACACCTGCCGCCCTGCGGTGACCGTACCCGCAAGACTGCAGAGAAGACCAAGCAACCAATAGAGAGAAGAGCCGAGTCGACCGGGCCCCTGCACCGCCGCCATCAGGCAGGTGCCAGTCAACAGCGCCAGGCAAACCCGTTGCAACAGACACAAGCCACAGGGGTTGAGGCCGACGGAATATTCCAGATAGTAGGACACGCCCAGGACCAGGGCGCCCGCAACGAAGACCGTGAAAAACAAGGAGCGTGTGCAGGCCAAAGACATGGCTTTTCCGTAACAATTAAGACCGACGGCTACGGTAGAGGAAAGCGATCTGGCGTTTCAAGGCGGCCTGCCTGGGACACTTCAGCAGAGATGTAGGGAATTCCCAACGCACGCTGAAGGATTTGGTGCAGCCCTTTGTAGGACTCTGCTGAAGACGCTGTAGGAAGGTAAAAACAGAGCGAATTTCACCACTCAAAACCACACATTTCCTTGTAGCCGCTGGCGTAACCCGCGACTACAAGGACCAACAATCACGCGCGTACGGGTACCGGCAACGGCGCCGCGAGCAAGCGCTCATCCAGCAAGCCCAGACCTTCCTGGAACAGTTGGTTGCTGCGCTCGGTATCACCCATTTGCGCCAACAGCCGCGCCAGCTCGGCGCAGGCCTCCGGGTTGCGTTCCATGCGCAGGCTGCTTTCGAGATAGTCACGGGCCTTGCCCCACAGGCTGCTTTGCAGGCACAGACGACCCAGGGTCAGCAGCAGGCCGGAATCGGCGGGATGCTCCTTGAGCCAGCCCTCGGCAAGGTGCAACTGACGCGCCGGGTCGCTGCCGCGAACCAACCCGTAGAGGCGCGCCAGATGACTGTCATAGTGGCGCTTGAGGGCTGTGCGCAAGACCTCTTCAGCCTCGACCTGTGCCCCCAGTTGTCGCAGTTGCTCGGCGTAGGCGAGCACCAGCTGCGGTTCCTGGCGTTGAGCAGACGTCAGTTGCTGCCAGGCATCCTTGAGCGATTGCAGGCCGACGGTCCCGTCCTCTTCCCGCTGCGCCGCCAGGGACAGATTCTTGCCCCAGGCACGGCGCTCAAGCTCCGCCAATTCAGCCGCGGGCAGGACCTTGTCCTTGCGCAATTCCGGCAACAGGCGAATTACCGCCGACCATTCGCCGCGCTGCTGATGCAAACGCTGCAGCTGGCGCAACACCTGCGCGTTATGCGGGTGACGCTCACGCATGGCTTGCAGTGTCGTCAGCGCCCCGTCGGTATCGCCACGATCGGTCTGCAATTGCGCATGGTTCAAGGCAATCGCCAGCTCGGCCTGCGGCTGGCGCTCCAGCGCACGCTCCAGCAGGTTGTCGCTCTCTTCGTAGTGTCCCTGTTCGTTCGCGGCGCGGGCAGCGCCGAGGTAATAGAGCAGCGGCTGGCGTTCGGCTTCTGCGGCCCGATGCAAGTGACGTTGCGCACTGGCCCAGCGACCTTCCGCCAGGTCCAGTTGGCCGTGTTCGATCGCCACCTGCACCCGGCGACTGCGGTTGCGCCGCGACCAGGGATTGACCACACCGCCGGAAGTCAGCACCAGCTCGATCAACGTCTTGATGCCCCAGAACACCAGCCACAGCACCGCCACCAGGGCCAATGTCGCCCACAGACTCGACTCGTAACGGAAGCTTTTATAGGCGATCAGCACGTAACCGGAATGCTCGGCAATCGCCAACCCCAGCGCCGCGGCGGCGGCGATGACCAGAAACAGGATCACATACAGGCGCTTCATGGCGTGGCCTCCTGCACGGTGCTCGTGGCAGGCTTGGCCAGCGGTTTGACCGAGTCCTCGGCGTTGACGTTGCGACGCTCCAGGTAGCCCTGCACCGCGCTCAGGGTGCCGGTCATGTCAGGGGTGACCACGGTGACGGGTTGCTTGCTCAGTTCTGCCACCTGTTCAAGCATCACTTTGCTCTGTTGGTTGTCCGGATTGAAGTTGTTCGCGAGCACGTCACGCGCCTCGTCCAGGGCCTGGCTGTAAACCGCGGCCTGGCCGTTGAGCGCGGCCCATTGCGCCTGTTCCAGCGCCAGGCTCAAGGCCAGGCGTACCTGGCTCAAACTCTGCCCGGCGAGCAACGGTCGGACGTTTTTATCGGCGTTGAAATCGATGCGGATGTAGCGCGAGATCTGATCCCACCATTGCGCCCAGCGACTGGCGCCGTCACCGTCGGCGGTCAGGCCCAGCAGGGATTCACCCCGGTCCTTGTATTCGGGAGCCAGCTCGGTAAGGCCAACCACCTGCTCGCGCAGCGCGCCCAGGCGCAGGAACAACCCGGTGCGGTCCGGCTGATCGGTGCTGCGCAACGCCACCAGGGTTTTGGCCACCTGTTCGCGCGCGGCGAAGGAGCCCGGGTCGTTTTGCTCGCGAAGAATATCGTCAGCCCCCTGCACCAGGGCCTGGGCGCTGCTGATGTCCTGCAACGCAGACAGGCGCAGGCTGGCCAGGCGCAGCAAGTGCTCGGCCTCGGCCAAGCGCCAGTCCTTGCGGCTGGCGCCAAGGACGGTTTCCAGGCGTTGATTGAGTCGTTGCTGATCGCCCTGCAACTGGACGACCAGGCGGCTGCGCTCTTCCAGCACATCGGCAGCGGGCAGTTGCTCAAGACGCGCGCTCAGGCGCTGATCATTGAGTTTCAGGCTTTGCGCCTCATCGCTCAAAGCCTGCACCTGACTCAACTGCTGCTGATTGGTCGCCTGCAAGTGGCGCACCTGCCAGACTCCCCAACCGCCCACCGCAACACCGGCAGCACCCAGCAACAGGGCGACGACGGCCAGCCCATTGCCTCGGCGCGGCTCTACGGCAGGTGGTGGAGTTTCAATCGGCGCATCAAGCACTGGCCGGACGTCTTCTTTAGGCAAGGCTGTTTCGCTCACGTATCCATCCTTTGCATTAGGAAACGGGTACGGGATGCTCCCGTAACGCCGTCAGCAAAGCCGCGGCACTGGCGCCACGACAATCCACAACTGTCAGGGCACCGGCGGCACGTGCCAGCTCGGCAACCCTGGGACTCGGTACAAACAACGGCAACCGCGCCAATTGCGGCCAGGCATCGCCAGCCAATTGATGCAGGTGCTCAAAACCCTGTCCACTGCTGACCACCAGTGCATTCAGGCGTTCCGCGCGGATCCGTTCCGGCAGTGCCGCCGCCGGGTATTGCGGCAGCTCGCGGCGGTACAGCTCCAGATAATCGACACTAGCACCTTGCTCGCGCAAGCGCTCAGCCAGCAGTTCGCGACCGCCCTCCCCACGCATGATCAGCACTCGAGGATCAGGCCGGGCGATGGCACTGCGCAGGTTCGCCAGCTCAAGCAAGGCTTCGCTGTCATCGGCATCCTTGGGAAAGCTCACATCCAGGCCGCGATCCTCAAGAATCTGCGCCGTCGCCGCGCCAACGCTGAACCACTTCACGGGTGGCGTCTGCGGGTAAAACCGATTGAGCAGTTCGACGCCGATCCGCGCAGCAGACTTGCTGACCACGATCACCGCACAGTAGCGATCCAGTCCCTGGACCACTTCGCGCATTTTGTCAGAGGCAGGGATTGGCACGATGTCCAAAAGCGGCAAGCTACTGCTGAAAATCCCCTGCTCCGCCAGAACAGTGCTCAGCGCCGCCGACTCATCCGCCGGACGCGTCAGCAGCAGGCGCCAGCCCGTCACTCGTGACCTGCCTCGCCATATACCGCCTTGAGAATGTCGGCGGCGCCCTGATTCAACAGGTCTTCGGCCACTTGCACGCCCAGGGCCTCAGCATCGCCACGGGGCGCACGCGCCTGGGCACTGAGCAGCAGGCCGCCATTCGGATCGCCCACCAGTCCGCGCAACCAGACCTGCTCGCCCTCCAGCACGGCGTAGCAGGCGATCGGCACCTGGCAGCCGCCATTGAGGTGTTTGTTGAGGGCGCGCTCGGCAGTCACGCGGGTGGCGGTGTCCTGGTGATGCAGCGGTGCAAGCAGGGCGTGGATTTCGCTGTCGGCGCTGCGGCACTCGATACCTACCGCGCCCTGGCCACCGGCCGGCAGGCTGTCGTCGACGCTGATGGCCGAGGTGATGCGATCTTCGAAACCCAGGCGGATCAAACCGGCGGACGCCAGGATGATCGCGTCGTACTCGCCCGCATCCAGCTTGGCCAGGCGTGTGTTGACGTTGCCACGCAGGAAGCGGATTTCCAGGTCCGGGCGACGGGTCAGCAATTGCGCCTGGCGACGCAGGCTCGAGGTGCCGACGATGCTGCCTGGAGGCAACGCATCGAGGCTGGAAAAGGTATTGGAGACAAAGGCGTCACGCGGGTCTTCGCGCTCGCAGATGCAGAACAGGCCCAGGCCCTGGGGGAAATCCATCGGCACGTCCTTCATGGAGTGCACGGCGATGTCGGCTTCGTTTTCCAGCAGCGCGGTTTCCAGTTCCTTGACGAACAGGCCCTTGCCGCCGATTTTCGACAACGGCGAGTCGAGCAGCTTGTCGCCGCGACTGACCATCGGAACCAGGGTCACGAGCAGGCCCGGATGGGCCTCTTCCAGACGGGCTTTGACGTATTCGGCCTGCCACAGGGCAAGAGCGCTTTTACGGGTGGCGATGCGGATTTGGCGAGTGGACATGGATCAATCCGTACTGAATAGATACGGCAGATGATAACAGCTCAGCCAAATCCACTTTGACTTGTATCAGAAACTACTCGGCCTCCCGGGCCCCGGATGTCCGGGAATCGGGTGTGGGATTCACATGCAACCCGCGAATCAAAGCTGTTGCATCATTTTCCGCACGCCAGCCACATGGCGCCGGCTGACGATCAATGCATCGCCGTTCAAGCCCTTGAGGAACAGTTGGAAATGTCCCAAAGGCGTGCGCTGCAGGCGTTCAATGCGGTCGCGGGCGACCAGGGCATTTCGGTGTATACGCACGAAACGTTCGCCGAACTCGTCCTCCAGGGCCTTGAGCGGTTCATCCAGCAGCACTTCGCCCGACTCGTGGCGCAAGGTCACGTATTTGTGGTCGGCGATGAAGTAGACCACCTGATCGATGGGAATCAGCTCGATCCCCTTGCGGGTGCGCGCACTGATATGGCTGCGAGGGCCACTGCCACTTTCGGCCGCCGGCCGGGTCAGGGCGGAGAGTTGAACGCGATTGGGGCGTTCGGCTTTTTTCAACGCGTCATTTAACTGTTCAGTTCTCACCGGCTTCACCAGATAGCCTACGGCGCTGGCCTGTAAGGCTCCCTCGGAATATTCATCGGTTCCTGCGCAGAACACCACGGCGGGCGGGGTTTCGCGCTCGCACAATCGCGCGGCCACCTGCAGGCCATCGAGGCCGGGCATGCGGATATCGAGTAAAACGATATCCGGCTTGTGGCTGTCGATCAGTGCCAACGCTTCTTCGCCATTCGTGGCGCTAGGCTCCAGGACACTGTATCCCTCGAGTTCGCCAACCATTCGGCTCAGGCGCTCGCGGGCAATAGGGTCGTCATCAACGATCAGGACATTCATATTGCGCTGGATTCCTGCGTGAGTCTCGCACAAGGATAGCGTAGACAGGTGAAGTGACGTCCGTCACCGCGATCCACGCTAAGACTAGCGCGAGCGTCAAAAAGTGCCGCTCGTCCGGCAGCAAAATTTTCAAATGCCGGGCAATTGACGGTCCAGGCCCGCTTTGGCGATGGATCGCCACAGGGTTTGCTGTTACGCAATATGAACACCCCCTCTTCTTATAGTCAGTATCCGCACCGAGAAGTGCGCTGATCCTACTGTCCAACTGTAGACGGTTGCCGGGACGATATTGCTCAATCGGAAAATATCGTTGCGCCAACAGGGAAAACCGCAGGAGCGCGGGGTGAAAACCAGTCGACCAGTGTCAACGACAGCCCTGGCAACCCTGTTATTATCCGCCGCAGCTTTCAACGCCATCTTTCTACAGCCGATACGAGCGAATTCATGAGCACTGACAAGACCAATCAGTCCTGGGGCGGCCGCTTCAGTGAACCCGTCGACGCCTTCGTCGCCCGCTTCACCGCCTCCGTCACCTTCGACCAGCGCCTGTATCGCCACGACATCATGGGCTCGATCGCCCACGCCACCATGCTGGCCAAGGTCGGCGTGCTGACCGATGCCGAGCGCGACAGCATCATCGATGGCCTGAAGACCATCCAGGGTGAAATCGAGGCCGGCCAGTTCGACTGGCGCATTGACCTCGAAGACGTGCACATGAACATCGAGGCGCGCCTGACCGACCGCATCGGCGTAACCGGTAAAAAGCTGCACACCGGCCGCAGCCGTAACGACCAGGTCGCCACCGACATCCGCCTGTGGCTGCGCGACGAAATCGACCTGATCCTGGGCGAAATCACCCGCCTGCAAAAAGGCCTGCTGGAGCAGGCCGAGCGCGAAGCCGGCAGCATCATGCCGGGCTTCACCCACCTGCAGACCGCGCAGCCGGTGACCTTCGGGCACCACATGCTGGCCTGGTTCGAAATGCTCAGCCGCGACTACGAGCGCCTGGTCGACTGCCGCAAGCGCACCAACCGCATGCCGCTGGGCAGCGCCGCACTGGCCGGCACCACCTACCCGATCGACCGCGAATACACCGCTCAGCTGCTGGGCTTCGAAGCCGTCGGCGGCAACTCCCTGGACAACGTGTCCGATCGTGACTTCGCTATCGAATTCTGCTCGGCCGCGAGCATCGCGATGATGCACCTGTCCCGCTTCTCCGAAGAGCTGGTGCTGTGGACCAGCGCGCAATTCCAGTTCATCGATCTGCCAGACCGCTTCTGCACCGGCAGCTCGATCATGCCGCAAAAGAAAAACCCGGACGTGCCAGAGCTGGTGCGTGGCAAGACGGGTCGTGTATTCGGCGCGGTGATGGGCCTGCTGACCCTGATGAAAGGCCAACCCCTGGCCTACAACAAGGACAACCAGGAAGACAAGGAACCGCTGTTCGACGCCGCCGACACCCTGCGCGATTCCCTGCGAGCCTTTGCCGACATGATCCCGGCGATCAAGCCCAAGCACGCCATCATGCGCGAAGCGGCCCTGCGCGGTTTCTCCACCGCCACCGACCTTGCCGACTACCTGGTGCGTCGTGGCCTGCCGTTCCGTGATTGCCACGAAATCGTTGGCCATGCCGTGAAATACGGCGTGGAAAGCGGCAAGGACCTGGCGGAAATGAGCCTCGAAGAGCTGCGCAAGTTCAGCGACCAGATCGATCAGGACGTATTCGCCGTGCTGACCCTGGAAGGTTCGGTCAATGCCCGCAACCACATTGGCGGCACTGCACCGACCCAGGTGAAAGCTGCCGTCGTGCGTGGCCAGGCGTTGCTCGCCAGCCGCTAAAAGCATCGCGAGCGGGCTCGCTCCCACAGGGTTGAGGTATAAACCCTGTGGGAGCGAGCCCGCTCGCGATTACTGTTTCAAGTGCACTGAAAGCCTTACTTCTTGGCCGCAATCATCGCCATGAACGCCGGCATCGCCGCTTCCTTGTCCGCCGCAATCCGCTGAACGTTCGGATTGTCCCCCAGACGCTCCAGCAGCGCCTTGGCCGCTGGCAGCTCTGCCAACAGGTCGATATCAAACAGCTTTTTCGCCACCCCACAGGCCAGCGGCACGCTGTACAGGAAATACAGGTCCGCCACGCTCAAGCGCTCGCCCGCCACATAGGGGCTGAACTTGCCGTGCCGGCCCAGGGACGCGATGCCCAGCAGCAACTCGGCCTTGGTCTTTTCCTTGATTGCATCCGGCAGTTTTGCGCCGAAAAACGCTTCGGGATAGCAGGCGCGCGCGGGCAGTTCGATGTACAGCTCGATTTCCTTGGCCAGCGCCAACACTTGTGCGCGCTCGAACGCATCGCTCGGCAGCAGCGGCGTGCCTTTCTGGCTCTGCTCGATGTATTCGAGGATCACCATGGTTTCATTGATGAAGCCCTGCTCTGTTTTCAGCACCGGGACCTTGCCGCGAGGGCTGATGGCCAGAGCCTCTGGGGACTGGCCGGCGTAAAACGGCACTTCTTCGAAAGGCAGTCCTTTTTCCAACAGCGCCAGCTTGACCATGTTGTAGTAGTTGCTGACGGAGAATCCGTAAAGCTGAATCATCACAAAGCCTCCAGGCCGTGCGGGGTGGGCGGTGCCTGTTTATAGATCGCTCGAGCCTTTCTTGCCAGCAGCATCACGGACTTGAATGCAGGTAAACTGGCCACCTTTCCTTGAGGAGCCTGCCATGAGCGAGCCAACCCCCGATAACAATCAAGACGACATCGACGAAGAAGAGTTCGCCGAGAACACGCTGATCGAAGCTATCGAGAACCAGATCGAAAGCGACAATCCGCCAGCGGCCAAGGCAACGTTCAACAAGTTGACGCTGGTGGGTTACGAGCGGGAGGAAATCCTCAACCTGATGGCCCACGTTTTGGCGGTAGAAATCGACGCGATCCTCGAAGAAGACCGCGCGTTCAACACCGAATGGTATGAAGCCGCGTTGCGCGCCTTGCCAGAATTGCCACCTGAGAAGAAGTAAACCAAAGTCCCGAACCTGTAGGAGCGAGCTCGCTCGCGAAAAACCTGAGACCGCCGTGGGCTGTCAGGGCTCCAGCGTCATCGTTCACGACCATCGCGAGCAAGCTCGCTCCTACAAGTGAGAAAAAAGGCTGCTGCGAGCACTGGACATGCCGCACAAGCGGGTTCACCTTAGGGGCGCTGTCGTCTAATTCCTAGAAAGTCTGGAGTCCTTATGTCGCTTACCCCTGAGTTGGTTGCCGAACTGGAAATCCTCGCACTCTTCAACCTGGACAGTTCCCAGGAAGGTTTGAAAATTCATCACACTGCCGCCCCCAAAGCCATTGCGGCTGCCCAGCGCCTGTACGAAAAAGAACTTACCAGCCAGCCCGATGGTGGTTACCTGACCAGCCTGGGGCGTGATGCCGCGCAAAACGTACAAACCGTCCTGACCATTCTTCGCGCTCAGGAAACGGCCTGAATTTCGCTGTATCGCCCACGGAAAGCCCGACATGGGATATCCGTGGGCCTACTCAGCTGGCTGACCTTTTCCAACGTTATAAATCTGACGTCAAAAAAACAGAATCAGCTTAAATGTCCCCGGGCCGAGAGGCTAAACTGCCACCACCCGAGAGCCCCACGTCCGAGCCCTGCGAGCCGGTTTGAGCTGACATGACCCGCAACCATGAAATCCGCCCCGACCTGGACGAGGGCATCGACCGCAAGGTCCTGAGCCAGCTGCGCGCCCGCTTCCTGAAGCTCAACGAAGGCCGCATGGCCCGCGCCATGGAGGGTTTGTCGACTCGCCAGCAAGGCGTACTGAGCCTTCTGCCGCTGTTTTTCCACGTCAATCATCCGCTGTTGCCAGGCTATGTTTCGGGCAGCACCCCGGCCGGACTGTCGAATTTCGAACCTGACGCCAACCTCCTGGCCGAAGCCCAGCGCCTGACCCGTTCGTTTACCTATAAGCCTCGCCACGGCAGCAACCCGCCGCGCCCGATTCACGGCCTGTTCCTGATGGGCAGCCTCGGCACCCTGGCCCAGGCCGACCAGAGCGATATGGACGTGTGGGTGTGCCACAGCCCGGACTTGAGCGAGAACGAACTCAACGAACTGCGCAAGAAATGCCAGCTGCTGGAAGCCTGGGCGGCCAGTCAGGGCGCCGAGGCGCATTTCTTCCTGATCGACCCGGTCCGATTCGTACGGGGTGAGCGCGACAATCAACTCAGCTCCGAGAATTGCGGCACCACGCAACACTACCTGCTGCTCGACGAGTTCTATCGCACCGCGATCTGGCTGGCCGGGCGCACTCCGATCTGGTGGCTGGTACCGGTCTATGAAGAGTCCAGCTATGACCGCTACACCCATACGCTGATTTCCAAGCGCTTCATCCGTGCCGACGAAACCCTCGACCTGGGCAACCTGGCCTTCATCCCGCCCGGGGAATTCATCGGCGCGGGCCTGTGGCAGCTGTTCAAGGGGATCGAGTCACCCTACAAGTCGGTGCTCAAGCTGCTGTTGACCGAGGTGTACGCCAGCGAACACCCGAGGGTCCAATGCCTGAGCCTGCGTTTCAAACAGGCGGTGTTCGCCAACCGGCTCGACCTCGATGAACTGGACCCGTACGTTGTCGTTTACCGGCGTATCGAGGAATACCTCATTGCCCGCAACGAACCGGAGCGTCTGGAACTGGTACGCCGCGCGCTGTACCTGAAGGTCAATCGCAAGCTCACCGGCAGCACGCGCACCCAGAGCTGGCAGCGCTCGCTGCTGGAGCGCCTGGCCCATGAATGGCACTGGGATCATCGGCAACTGGCCCTGCTCGACAGCCGCAGCCAGTGGAAAGTCCGCCAGGTCAGTTCCGAGCGGCGGGCGTTGGTCAACGAACTCAATTACAGCTACCGCTTCCTGACCCAGTTCGCCCGCCAGGAACAAACCGTCAGCCTGATCAATAAACGCGACCTCAGCGTACTCGGTCGGCGTCTGTATGCCGCTTTCGAGCGCAAGGCGGACAAGGTCGAGTTCATCAATCCCGGCATTGCCCCGGATCTGGCGGAAGACACCCTGACGCTGGTGCATGCGCCGAACAAACGTGAAGAGGGACAATCTCAGTGGGGCCTGTACAACGGCAGCCTGACCGCCCTTGAGTGGGAGCACTTCGCGCCGATCAAGCGCAGCCGCCAGTTGCTCGAGCTACTCAGCTGGTGTCACCGCAACGGCGTGATCGACAGCAGCACCCGCCTGGCCCTGCATCCGGGCAGCAGCGATTTGAGCGAGTTCGAACTGTTCAACCTGCTCGGCAGCCTGCAACAGAGCATCCCCCTGCCGATGCCGACCGTGGACGAAGAGCCCCTGCTGCGGGCCAGCGTCCCCAGCGAAGTGCTGATTCTGGTGAACGTCGGTGTCGACCCGCTCAAACACCACCGCGATCTGAACATTCTGATGACCACCGAGCGCACCGACTCCCTGAGCTATGCGGGGGTCCGGGAAAATCTGGTGCTGACCCTGGATCAGGTCACGCTCAACAGTTGGAACGAAGTGCTGGTCAATCGCTTCGATGGCCCCCACGCTCTTCTCGACTGCCTGCGCGATTACCTCAACAACCTGCCCGACGGTCCGCAGCAACCCCGACTGCGCGTGCGCTGCTTCTGCCACAACCGCGCGCAATTCATCGCGCAGCGCGTGGAAGGCATCCTCGATACGGCGCAGAACCTGTTGCTGAGCAAGCTCAATCACCGCTACCTGATCCAGGTCCAGCAGCATTATCACGTGCTGGAGCTGGTGCCGGGCCAGGTCAACCATGTCGCCTTGCCGACGCTGCCGGCGCTGGTCGATTACCTGAGCGAGGAACTGGCCAGTTACAGCCCGCTGCACCTGGATCCGATGGCCCTGGAAGACCACGACCTCGCCCTGTTGCTGCCCATGGGCCAACCAGACAGCATTCAGGTGTTCTACCGGATCAACGAAGATCAGGCCGAGCTGTACGTGCTCGATGAATTCAATGCGTTGTGGCAGCAACGGTTGCCATGGCATGACGAGCAAAGCCTGCTGGTGCCGCTGCAGCGGTTCCTGCAATCGATCCAGTACCGGCGCGACGCCTTGCTGCCCATGGAGTCAGCTCAGCCCCGCAGCCTGGAAACCTTGTATTACCAGCTCCTGCCTTCAGGTTCCGCCCGGGCGCGCCGCGTTGAAGCGCGGCCGGCGCCGCACACGCCGGCCAACAAACCCTTCTATGACGTGCAGGCGATCGTCGGCAAGGCCGCGCCCGGCGAGGTGCAGGTCACCTTGTATTGCAATCAGCGGGAGTTTTCAGAGCTGGAGCATGGCGACCAGCTGTTCAGCGTGGTCGCCAGGGAAATCGTCGAACAACGCCGCGAGACCAAACGCTACCGCTGCTACATCACCGATCTGGACCTGTCGGGTCTGCTCGGTGACGGTCAGGGATCCAGCAATTTGTATCTGCGTTACAAGGCGGACCTGGAGCGCGCATTGAACGAGGCGCTCGATCAGGTGTGAGGCGTGGTCAAACGTTGTAATCGCCACCATTGGACGGTTGCGATTCGACTGCGAGCAGAGTCAGTTTCAGGGTCTTGCCGCCGGGTGCCGGCCAGTCGATGTGCTGACCGACTTTCAGGCCCAGCAACGCGCTGCCCACCGGTGCCAGGATCGAGACCTTGCCTTCGTCGGCATTGGCGTCCTTCGGGTAAACCAGAGTCAGGTGATAGTCCTTGCCGCTGCTTTCCTCACGGCAGTGAACGCGGGAATTCATGGTGACGACGTCAGGCGGCACTTCATCGTGGCCCACCAGCGTATCGGCGCGATCCAGCTCGGTTTGCAGTGCAATAACGCCCGGCAGTGTTTCATCCAGCGTGTCGATCAGACGCTCCAGACGCTGAACGTCCAGACGGGTAAGGGTGATGGAAGGTGCGGTCATGATCAGGGCAGACTCCTTTCTTCTGCGCGAAAAAAGCAAAACCCCGCCAAAAACAAGGCGGGGTTTTCACAAGCCTCGATGGGTTGAGGCATATCCGGACACTATCACAGCTCAAAAAATATACAAGCTGCCACCCGGCGGCTCCTACAGCGGATCGGCGGCGTGCTTGCGATCTGAAGCCTGGAGGCAAATCACCCGCCGCCGCTCGTCATCCGCCGAACGCCATTCGCGGATGTCTTCGACATGGCGGAAACATCCCAGGCAGACCTTGTGTTCGTCCAGGCGACACACACCGCAACAGGGCGAGGGTACTGCCGGGCTGACATTGCTGTAGAGCGGCTTGGGCGGGCGGACCGGAGCTGGCTGAGTCACGTGTTACAGGCCTTCGAAATCGAACTCGACACCGGCCTGCTGCTGGACGATGCGCTCAAGCATTTCACCCAGCTGCTCTTCGCTCTTGTCGCACATCCAGCGCTCGCTCTCTTCGTTGTAATCGAAGTGGAAGCCACCGGATACCGCCGCCAGCCACAACTGCCGCAGAGGTTCCTGGCGGCTGAAGATCAACTGAGTGCCGTTTTCGAACTTGACGGTCAGCACACCGGCCGAGCTCTCCAGATCGATATCCAGGTCGCTGTCCTCGAAGATGTCTTCCAGGGTTTGCTGGGTGGAATCGACCAGATCGTGGAAACGCGCTTCGGACAAACTCATTACGGCAACCTCAAAAAGTGTCTGATCAGGTTCAAGCGCCGCAAGATACGGCCGAGCCCCGTCGATTGCAAAGAATAACGCCCAGGAAGCTCTACCTGTGGGAGCGAGCCTGCTCGCGAAGGCGCCAGTCCATTCAACATTATGGCTGACTGATCCACCGCTTTGGCGAGCAGGCTCGCTCCCACAGGGCCTGGACGATACCGACCGGCATTGGCGAGCCCCGCCGGACGGGAGCCCCCTCGCATAGGCAATCTGCCGGGTGGCCGGTATACTCCGGCCCAATTAATGCATTTTCAAGGATTTCGCCATGAAGCGCCTGATCTCTTCCCTTGCTGCGCTCGTCGCGGTTGCCTGCCTTGTGTCGGCCTGCGGTCAAAAAGGCCCGCTGTACCTGCCCGACGAAGACCAGGACCCTGCACAGCAGGCCCAGTCTTCGCAGAAGCAGTCGTCCAAGCACAAGCACGACGTCTACCAATAAGGGAACATCATGGACGCTTTTAACTACCGTGACGGTGAACTGTTCGCGGAAGGTGTTGCCCTGTCTGCTATCGCCGATCGCTTTGGTACACCGACCTACGTTTACTCCCGTGCCCACATCGAAGCCCAATACCTGGCTTACGCCGATGCGCTGGCCGGCATGCCGCACCTGGTCTGCTTCGCAGTCAAGGCCAACTCCAACCTGGGCGTACTGAATGTCCTGGCGCGTCTGGGCGCCGGTTTCGACATCGTTTCCCGTGGCGAGCTGGAACGCGTACTAGCCGCTGGCGGCAGCGCCGACAAGATCGTGTTCTCCGGCGTCGGCAAGACCCGTGACGACATGCGTCGCGCACTGGAAGTCGGCGTGCACTGCTTCAACGTCGAATCCACCGACGAGCTGGAACGCCTGCAAGTAGTGGCCGCCGAGCTGGGCGTTCGCGCACCGATCTCGCTGCGCGTGAACCCGGACGTCGATGCCGGCACTCACCCGTACATCTCCACCGGTCTCAAAGAGAACAAGTTCGGCATCGCCATCGCCGACGCCGAAGACGTGTACGTGCGTGCCGCGCAGCTGCCGAACCTGGAAGTGGTCGGCGTCGACTGCCACATCGGTTCGCAACTGACCACCCTGCCGCCATTCATCGATGCCCTCGACCGCCTGCTGGGCCTGGTCGATCGCCTGAGCGATTGCGGCATCTACCTGCGCCACATCGATCTCGGTGGCGGCCTGGGCGTGCGTTATCGCGATGAAGAGCCGCCATTGGCCGGCGACTACATCAAGGCTGTGCGCGAGCGTCTCGACGGTCGTGACCTGGCGCTGGTATTCGAACCGGGCCGCTTCATCGTGGCCAACGCCGGCGTGCTGCTGACCCAGGTCGAGTACCTCAAGCACACCGAACACAAGGACTTCGCCATCGTCGACGCGGCCATGAACGACCTGATCCGCCCGGCGCTGTACCAGGCCTGGATGGACGTCACTGCCGTGCGCCCGCGCAACGCCGCTGCCCGCACCTACGACATCGTCGGCCCGATCTGCGAGACCGGTGACTTCCTGGCCAAGGAGCGTGAGCTGGCCCTGGAAGAAGGCGACCTGCTGGCCGTGCACTCGGCGGGCGCCTATGGGTTTGTCATGAGCTCCAACTACAACACCCGCGGCCGTACCGCCGAAGTGTTGGTGGACGGTGATCAGGCATTTGAAGTGCGTCGCCGTGAAACGGTAGCCGAGTTGTTTGCTGGCGAAAGCCTGCTGCCGGAGTAAAACCATGCTGCTGCGTTTTACCAAGATGCACGGCCTGGGCAATGACTTCATGGTTCTCGACCTGGTCAGCCAGCACGCGCACATTCTGCCCAAGCACGCCAAGCTGTGGGGCGACCGGCATACCGGTATCGGTTTCGACCAGTTGCTGATCGTCGAGGCACCGAGCAACCCGGACGTGGATTTCCGTTATCGGATCTTCAACTCCGACGGTTCCGAAGTGGAACAGTGCGGCAATGGTGCCCGCTGTTTCGCCCGCTTTGTGCTCGACAAGCGCCTGACCGCCAAGAAGCAGATCCGCGTTGAAACCAAAAGCGGCATCATCGAACTGGATGTGCGCAACGACGGGCAGATTGGCGTCAACATGGGCGCCCCGCGCCTAGTGCCTGCGGACATTCCGTTCCAGGCCGCCGAACAGGCCCTGAGTTATCAGGTTGACGTCGACGGTACGCCGGTCGATCTGGCCGCAGTGTCGATGGGCAACCCCCATGCCGTGCTGCGCGTCAGCGATATCAACAATGCACCGGTGCATGAACTGGGACCGAAGATCGAACATCACCCGCGCTTCCCGGCACGGGTCAATGTCGGCTTCATCCAGGTCATCGACCGCAATCGTGCGCAATTGCGCGTCTGGGAGCGCGGTGCCGGGGAAACCCAGGCCTGCGGGACTGGCGCCTGCGCCGCCGCGGTAGCCGCGATCAGCCAGGGGTGGATGGATTCGCCGCTATTGATCGACCTGCCAGGCGGGCGCCTGTCCATTGAATGGGCAGGCCCCGGCCAACCGGTCTTGATGACCGGCCCGGCAGTGCGTGTATACGAAGGACAAGTGCGTCTTTGAGTGAGCCAAAGCCATGACCGATAAGCCTCAGGTACCCGCCCGACAGCCCGACGAATCAGCGTCCGAAAGCCTGGAGGCGGCGGCGATTGCCGCGTACCTGGAGGCTCATCCGGACTTCTTCGTCGAACACGAAGAACTGCTCCCGGCTCTGCGCATTCCCCACCGACGCGGCGATACCGTGTCCCTGGTGGAACGGCAGTTGACCATTCTGCGCGACCGCAACATCGAGTTGCGCCACCGTCTTTCGCACTTGATGGACGTGGCCCGGGACAACGATCGACTCTTCGAAAAGACCCGCCGCCTGATCCTCGCACTGATGGACGCCAACACCCTGGAAGACGTGGTGATGAGCGTCGAAGACAGCCTGCGCCAGGACTTCCAGGTCCCCTTCGTCAGCCTCATCCTGCTCGGCGACAACGCCATGCCGGTGGGCCGCTGGGTGACTCACGCCGAAGCACAGGTGGCCATTGGCGGCCTGTTGCAGGAAGACAAGAGCGTCAGCGGCAGCCTGCGCGAGCACGAACTGGACTTCCTGTTCGGCGAAGAACAGCGCAAGCAGATCGGCTCCACCGCCGTCGTCGCCATTACCCATCAGGGCGTCCACGGCATCCTGGCCATCGCCAGCCGTGACCCGCAGCACTACAAGAGTTCGGTGGGCACGCTGTTCCTGAGCTACATCGCCGAAGTCATGGGCCGCGTGCTGCCACGGATCAACAGCTCCCTGCGCTCGGTACGCTGATCATGGAACGGCAACTGGACGCTTACTGCGAACACCTGCGCAGTGAGCGGCAGGTGTCGCCGCATACGCTGTCGGCCTACCGTCGCGATCTCGATAAAGTCCTGGGCTGGTGTGTCAAACAGAACATCGGCAGCTGGGCAGCCCTGGACATCCAGCGCCTGCGCAGCCTGATCGCCCGCCTGCATGCCCAGGGCCAATCATCCCGCAGCCTGGCGCGCCTGCTGTCGGCGGTACGCGGGCTCTATCACTATCTGAACCGCGAAGGCCTGTGCGATCACGACCCGGCCAATGGCCTGGCGCCGCCCAAGGGCGAACGCCGGCTGCCGAAAACCCTCGACACCGACCGTGCGCTGCAACTGCTGGAAGGCGGGGTCGAAGATGATTTCCTCGCGCGCCGCGACCAAGCGATTCTCGAGCTGTTTTACTCCTCCGGGTT
Source organism: Pseudomonas putida (assembly GCF_050989985.1). Lineage (GTDB taxonomy): Bacteria > Pseudomonadota > Gammaproteobacteria > Pseudomonadales > Pseudomonadaceae > Aquipseudomonas > Aquipseudomonas putida_AI. Next base: position 157,343 of record NZ_CP158815.1, on the reverse strand, counting down.
GCGCCTGTCGGAGCTGACCGGGTTGAACCTGGATCAGCTCGATCTGGCTGATGGCATGGTTCAAGTACTCGGCAAGGGCAGCAAGACCCGCCTGCTGCCAGTGGGCAAGAAGGCGCGCGAAGCGCTGGAGTTATGGTTGCCCTTGCGTGCACTGGCCAACCCGGCGGACGACGCGGTGTTTGTCAGCCAGCAAGGCCGACGACTCGGCCCACGGGCGATACAGGTGCGAGTCAAGGCGGCGGGAGAGCGCGAACTGGGGCAAAACCTGCACCCGCACATGCTGCGACATTCCTTCGCCAGCCATTTGCTTGAGTCCTCCCAGGACCTGCGGGCGGTGCAGGAACTGCTCGGCCACTCGGATATAAAGACCACGCAGATCTATACCCACCTGGACTTCCAGCACCTGGCTTCGGTCTACGACAGTGCCCATCCACGGGCCAAACGCATTAAAGGCGACGATTCATGACGATCCAACTCATCACCTTTGACCTCGACGACACCCTGTGGGACACCGCCCCGGTGATCGTCAGCGCCGAAGCCGTATTGCGTGAATGGCTGACCGAGCATGCACCCAACCTGGGCGCGGTTCCGGTGGAACACCTGTGGGCCATTCGCGAGCGCATCCTGAGCCGCGAACCCGGCCTCAAGTACCGCATCAGTGCCCTGCGCCGGCGCGTCCTGTTCCTGGCCCTGGAAGAAGCCGGTTATACCCAGGCCGAAGCATCGGACCTGGCCGAGCGCAGCTTCGAAGTGTTTCTGCATGCCCGGCATCAGCTGGAGATCTTCCCGGAGGTGCAACCGACGCTGCGAGTGCTGGCCAACCATTACGCCCTGGGCGTCGTCACCAACGGCAACGCCGATGTACGCCGGTTGGGCCTGGCGGATTACTTCAAGTTTGCCTTGTGTGCCGAAGACATCGGCATCGCCAAGCCCGATGCGCGACTGTTCCATGAGGCCTTGCAGCGCGGTGGTGCAACCGCTGAGACCGCAGTGCATATCGGCGATCATCCGGGCGATGACATTGCCGGCGCCCAGCAAGCGGGGCTGCGGGCAATCTGGTTCAACCCGGCGGGAAAGGTCTGGGAAGCCGAACGCTTGCCGGATGCCGAGATTCGCAGCCTGACCGAGTTGCCGGCGTTGTTGGCATTGTGGAACTCCATGTCCGCCTGACACAAAACCCTGTAGGAGCGAGCCTGCTCGCGATGGCGGTGGGCCAGGCGCCATCGATGATGGATGTGCCTGCCTCATCGCGAGCAGGCTCGCTCCCACAGGATCGTGTCGAATTCAGAATTTTGTGACAGGCATGAAAAAGCCCGCAGCGACGGCGGGCTTTTTCAGTCAGCGCGCAGCAGGCTCAGATAGGCCGGCTGCCGTACTTGTTGTCAGGCTTCTTGGGCGGATCGGCGACCACATTGGCCTCCACTTCCTGCACCTTGCCACCACGGGCCAGGAACTCTTCCATAGCCTTGGCCAGAGCGTCACGCTCTTTGTTCTTGGCCTCGACACTCGGCAGCTCATCGACCGATACCGCAGCCTTGGCCTTGCCTTTGGCGGTCGGGACGGGTGCATCACCGCCATCATCTTCAGCGACGTCTTCCGCCGCTGCTTCCAGACCTTCTTCGGTTTCGTCGTCGTCGCCTACTTCGAGGTCGTCGTTTTCCAGATCATCGTCGCTCATGTTCTACCTCATGACTTGCGAAAAGCAGATTAGTTATAGCCCAGCTTAGCTATCTGTCGAAGGCCGCCGGAAAAATTCAATAACCGCTGGTGACCAGCGGTTCATGCCTCCTCACCGTGCAAGGTGGCGAGGACTTTACGGGCACCGCCGAAATCACGGTGCTCGCCCAGGTAAACGCCTTGCCAGGTCCCTAACGCCAGTCGGCCCGCCGAAATCGGCAGACTGATCTGACAGCCAAGCACGCTGGCCTTGAAGTGCGCCGGGAGGTCGTCCAGGCCTTCGTCGTTATGCTCATAGCCGACTGTTCCTTGTGGGATCAGACGATTGAAAAATCGTTCGAAGTCGCGACGTACCGCCGGATCGGCGTTCTCGTTGATGGTCAACGACGCCGAGGTATGCTGTAGCCACAAATGCAACAGACCGACCCGACATGCCTTGAGTTCGGGCAGGCCGGCGAGTAACTCGTCCGTTACCAGATGAAAGCCCCGGGGCCTCGCCCGCAGGGTTATCAGAGTCTGTTGCCACATACAGTTCTCCGCACGTTCGGGGCGCATTCTAGCGCGCTCTGGGAAAAAACAAAGGCCCTAATATCCCTTGGAACGCTCAAGCCTTTGACCGTAGAAAATCACCCCGCGTAAACGTTCAAAAAGCTGTCGGAAAAAACCTTTCAGCTGCACCCGCAATGACAAATCGCAGACAAAAAAATGCCCGGCAAGCCGGGCAAGTTTTTACATGCGCGTGCTTACAAGTTGTAGCCGCGTTCGTTATGAAGCGCCAGATCGATGCCGACTGCCTCTTCTTCTTCGGTAACCCGCAGGCCCATCACTGCATCCAGCACTTTGAGGATGATAAAGGTGGCGATCGCGGTGTAGATAACGGTGAAGCCAACGCCTTTGCACTGAATCCAGACTTGTGCCGCGATGTCGGTCACGGTGCCGAAGCCACCCAGGGACGGTGCAGCGAAAACACCGGTCAGGATCGCGCCGAGGATACCGCCGATACCGTGCACGCCGAAGGCATCCAGCGAGTCGTCATAGCCCATTTTGCGTTTCAGGGTAGTCGCGCAGAAGAAGCACACCACGCCCGCCGCAAGGCCGATCACCAGAGCGCCCATCGGGCCTACGGTGCCAGCCGCCGGAGTGATGGCGACCAGGCCGGCAACCACACCCGAGGCGATGCCCAGTGCGCTCGGTTTGCCGTGGGTGATCCACTCGGCGAACATCCAGCCCAGTGCCGCAGCGGCCGTTGCGATCTGAGTCACCAGCATCGCCATGCCGGCGGTGCCGTTGGCGGCAGCTGCCGAGCCTGCGTTGAAACCGAACCAGCCGATCCACAGCATCGCGGCGCCCATCAGGGTGTAGCCCAGGTTATGCGGGGCCATCGGGGTGGTCGGGAAGCCTTTACGCTTGCCCAGTACCAGGCAGGCGATCAGGCCGGCCACACCGGCGTTGATGTGCACCACGGTGCCGCCAGCGAAATCGAGCACGCCCCAGTCCCACATCAGGCCGCCGTTGCCGGACCAGACCATGTGCGCAATCGGTGCATACACCACGGTGAACCAGATGCCCATGAACACCAGCATCGCGGAGAACTTCATGCGCTCGGCGAAGGCACCGACGATCAGCGCCGGGGTGATGATGGCGAACGTCATCTGGAAGGTGATGAACACCGCTTCAGGGAACAGCGCCGCGGGGCCGGTCAGGCTGGCTGGCGTGACGCCGGCGAGGAAGGCCTTGCCCATGCCGCCGAAGAAGGAGTTGAAGTTGACGACGCCCTGCTCCATGCCGGTGGTGTCGAACGCGATGCTGTAGCCATAAATGACCCACAGGATGCTGATCAGACCGGTAATGGCGAAGCACTGCATCATCACGGAAAGAATGTTTTTCGACCGAACCATGCCGCCGTAGAACAGCGCAAGGCCGGGAATGGTCATGAACAGCACGAGAGCTGTCGAGGTCAACATCCAGGCGGTGTCGCCGGAGTTGAGGACTGGGGCCGCCACTTCGTCTGCCGCCAGAGCAAGGCCGGGCATTACGATGGACAACAGGGCTCCTAGCCCTGCGAATTTACGCAGAGTCATATTGTTTTCTCCTGGGGCGTTGGGTTTGTGGCGGCTTAGATGGCGTCGGTATCGGTTTCGCCGGTACGGATGCGAATCGCCTGTTCCAGATTGACCACGAAGATCTTGCCGTCACCGATCTTGCCGGTGTTGGCAGCCTTGGTGATGGCCTCGATTACCCGGTCCAGATCCTTGTCGTCGATGGCGACGTCGATCTTCACCTTGGGCAGGAAATCGACCACGTATTCCGCGCCGCGATACAGCTCGGTGTGACCCTTCTGCCGACCAAAGCCTTTGACTTCAGTGACGGTAATGCCCTGCACGCCGATCTCGGACAGCGACTCGCGTACGTCGTCCAGCTTGAACGGCTTGATGATGGCAGTGACTAGCTTCATGAAAACTCTCTCCCGAATTGGTGGACTTGCCCCAGGAAAACAAACCCGTCTCAAGTCTAAGCGCAGTGCCTGGCTTTGTAACGCATCGTCGGCCTTACCCGCCCATCCGACGCCAGCTAACCGCTCCTTGCGAAACGCTCCCCGCGTTGCGCCTGGCGCACTGCATTCGTCACAGCGACTGCATCAGTGCATGGGTTACCTGTGTCTAAGCAGAAAGCTTGCCATCTCTACAAAATTCATAGTTTTCAAGCCTTTGTCGGTTGATGGCTACCACTTCGCCACAACAGCCAACACGATACGCACAACAACGGTGCGACGCCGTCCATCCGCATGCGCGAAAAGCGTGCATCCCTTGCCCGCGAAATTGACTATAGACAGTGCGTGATACACTGCTCGCCATTGTTTCCAGGACCTTTCCCCATGCTCGCGCCCAAAGACTTCCTCGACGCCCTGACCGGCACCGCCTCCCGCCTTTTCAGCGGCGACACTCCACTGCCGAAAGCCGAAATCGAAAGCCAGTTCAAAATGCTGCTGCAAAGCGCTTTCAGCAAACTGGATCTGGTCAGTCGTGAAGAGTTCGATAGTCAGATGGTGGTGCTGGCCCGCACTCGCGCTCGCCTGGAAAGCCTCGAAGCGAAAGTGGCGGAAATGGAAGCGAAGCTGAACCCGCCCACCGAATAACACCACAGTCCCTGTGGGAGCGAACTCGCTCCCGCGGGTGGCAGTTACATCCAGTGAAAGTCTGCCTGCGCAACCTCCCCGCCAGCATCCCCTCCCCCGACTACCCTTGAAAAACCGCAGGAAGCGGCCCCTCGTCATTTCAAGGAACGACCATGTCTCTCTCCATCGTCCACAGCCGCGCCCAGATTGGCGTGGATGCTCCCGCTGTTACCGTCGAAGTCCACCTGGCCAATGGCTTGCCGTCACTGACCATGGTCGGCTTGCCCGAAACGGCGGTGAAGGAGAGCAAGGATCGGGTGCGTAGCGCGATCATCAATTCGGGACTGCAGTTTCCGGCGCGGCGCATCACGTTGAATCTGGCGCCGGCGGATTTGCCCAAGGATGGCGGACGGTTCGATCTGGCCATTGCCTTGGGGATTCTGTCGGCGAGTGTGCAGGTGCCAACGTTGACGCTCGATGATGTGGAATGCCTTGGCGAGCTGGCATTGTCCGGCGAGGTACGACCGGTGCGCGGGGTATTGCCGGCGGCGCTGGCGGCGCGCAAGGCCGGACGCACGCTGGTGGTGCCCCGGGCGAATGCCGAGGAGGCGTGCCTGGCGTCGGGGCTGAAGGTGATTGCAGTGGATCACTTGCTGCAAGCGGTGGCGCATTTCAACGGGCATACGCCGGTCGAGCCCTATGTCTCGGACGGCTTGATCCACGCCGCCAAACCCTATCCCGATCTCAATGAGGTACAGGGCCAAATGGCGGCCAAGCGCGCGCTGCTGATTGCGGCGGCGGGGGCGCATAACCTGCTGTTCAGTGGGCCGCCGGGAACGGGCAAAACCTTGCTGGCCAGTCGATTGCCGGGTTTGCTGCCGCCGCTGACCGAGGGTGAAGCCCTGGAGGTGGCGGCGATTCAGTCGGTCGCCAGTGGTGCGCCGCTGACCCATTGGCCGCAGCGACCGTTCCGCCAGCCCCATCATTCCGCGTCCGGTCCGGCGCTGGTCGGCGGCAGTTCAAAACCGCAACCCGGTGAAATCACCCTTGCCCACCACGGCGTGCTGTTTCTGGATGAGCTTCCGGAATTTGATCGCAAGGTGCTGGAGGTTTTAAGAGAGCCACTGGAGTCGGGTCATATCGTGATTTCCCGGGCCAGGGAGCGCGTGCGTTTTCCGGCGCGCTTTCAACTGGTGGCGGCGATGAATCCCTGCCCCTGTGGATATCTTGGCGAGCCGACTGGCCGCTGTTCGTGTACACCAGACATGGTTCAGCGCTATCGCAACAAGCTGTCGGGGCCGCTGCTCGATCGCATCGACCTGCACCTGACGGTTGCCCGGGAAGCCACAGCATTGAACCCTGCCCCCAAGGCCGGAGACGACAGCCACAGCGCTGCGGCACTGGTCTGCGACGCGCGCGAACGCCAGCAGAAACGCCAGCGTTGCGCGAATGCCTTCCTCGATCTGCCGGGGTTAAAAAGACACTGCAAGTTATCCACAGCCGATGAGCATTGGCTGGAATCCGCCTGTGAGCGACTGACCCTGTCGTTGCGTTCGGCGCATCGGTTGCTCAAGGTGGCGCGGACGCTGGCGGATCTTGAGAAGGTCGACAACATCAGCCGGGAGCATCTGGCCGAGGCGTTGCAGTATCGGCCGGCCACTCAGTAGATGGAGACCGAGTTGCCCCAATCGCGAGCAGGCTCGCTCCCACAATGGAACTCGGCATCGCCAAAGATCTTCTGTGGGAGCGAGCCTGCTCGCGAACGCTATTTCAAGGATGCCTCACCGAAACCGGTCAACCTCGGACCGCAAGTCCGCCGCCAGCTTCTCCAGTTCCTTGGCCGTCACCGCCAGGTTGGAAACCACCTCACGCTGCTCACTGTTGGCCAGCGCAATGCTCTGCAAGTTGCTGCTGAGCAAGGTCGCGGTGCTGCTCTGCTCCTGGGTGGCGGTGGTGATCGCGGCGAACTGCTGGCCGGCCGAGCGGCTCTGTTCGTCGATGCGCGCCAACGCTGCGGCGACGTTGGCATTGCGCGACAGGCCCTCCTGCATCAACACATTGCCCTGCTCCATGGTGCTGATGGCGTTGCCGGTCTCATGCTGAATGCTTTGAATCATGCCGGAGATTTCGTCGGTGGCTTCACGGGTACGGGAAGCCAGGTTACGAACCTCATCGGCAACCACCGCGAAACCACGGCCCTGCTCACCGGCACGGGCTGCTTCGATCGCAGCATTGAGCGCCAGCAGGTTGGTCTGATCGGCAATCGCGGTAATCACCCCCACGATGCCGCCGATTTCCTGAGAGCGCTGCCCCAGGGTATTGATCACCGTCGCCGTGCTGTTCAAGGCGCCCGCGATCTGCTCCAGCGACGAAGAGGCTTCGTCCATGGAGGTGCGTCCGATCTGCGTTTGTCGGGCGTTGTCCTGGGCCAGGCGTTGGGTGTTGCCCATGTTGTCGGCGATGTTCAAAGACGTCGCGCTGAACTCTTCCACGGCCCCGGCCATGCTGGTGATTTCGCCGGACTGCTGCTCCATCCCTTCATAGGCGCCACCGGACAAACCAGACAACGCCTGGGCGCGGCTGTTGACCTCCAGCGAGGCATTGCGGATGTGCTCGACCATGGTCGACAGCGCCTGGCTCATCTGGTTGAAAGCCCGGGCCAACTGGCCGATTTCGTCGTTGCTCGATACGCCAAGACGCACGCTCAGGTCACCGGCGCCCAAGGCTTCGGCCTGACGCACCAGATCCCCCAGCGGCGCGAGTTTGCTGCGCAACAGCCAGACCGCCGCACCAACCGCCAGCAGCATCGCCAGCAAACTGCCAATGGCCAGGCGCAGGCCCACGCTCCAGGTCACGGCGCTGATTTCGCTTTTTGGCATGCTCGCCACGACCGACCACGGCCCACCTTCGAACGGCACCACGATGCTGTAGAAGTCTTCGGCCTTGTCGCTCCAGAAGTCACCCTTGCCAGGAGTTTTCGCCAGTGCCACAACGGTCGGGACCGCTTGATCCAGCGCCTCAACACCGGCAATTGGCACCAGCCATTTGTTCTGCTCGTCGAGCAGCGCCAGGGAACCGGTCTGGCCGATGCGGAACCGCTTGAGGTTTTCGAACTGGGCTTTCTGCGCGTCGGTGTAATCGAAGCCGACATACAGCACCGCAATGACCTTGCCGCTGCTGTCCCGCACCGGGGTGTATTGCGACATGTAGAGGCGCTCAAAAAGCAGGGACCGGCCCACGAAACTCTGCCCCGCCATCAAGCGCGCGTAAGCCGGGTTCGCATGGTCCAGAACGGTGCCGATTGCACGACTGCCGTCCTGCTTGCTGACGTTGGTACTGACCCGAATGAAGTCTTCGCCGCTGCGCACGAATACCGTGGCCACGCCTGCGGTCATTTGCTTGAACTCGTCCACTTCCTTGAAGTTGTTGTTCAGCACTTCGCTGCCCAGGTGCAGGCCCGGTGTCTGCACGCCCGCCACGGTCACCGGCTCATCCGGATGCACGCTCAGCCCACCCGTGAAGCGCTTCTCGAACAGCCCCGCCAGACGCTGGGTGCTTTCACGCAACGTACCGTGGAAGGTGCTCAGCTGATCGGCCAGCAACCGGGCTTCACTGGCCAGGTGCTCTTCGCGGGTGGCGAGGTTGGCAGTGTCCAGCGAGCGCAGGGCGAACAGGGTACTGCCGGTGATGACAATCGCCAGTATCACGGCAAGCGCAAGGCCAAGCTGTGAAGCGATCCGGGCACGGGGTTGAGACATGACGGCTCCTGGCCGAGCAGCCGGATCATCCTGATCGCAGCGCGCACTCAGCAAAATTTCTAATAATTAGGGTGAAGCGTCGGACCTGCACGATGGTCCCACGAGCAGATTTTCGGCGGCTCACGGCAATACTTGAGTAATTGACCGGGATATAGCGAAAGGCCGCCGTTGCGGCGGCTCTATCGATTCAGCTCAGGTGCACGACATCCGGCAATTCCATGGCCCGGACTTCACTTTGCAGGAAGTCGCTGAGCCGGCGCATGCGCTCACCGCCAGGGCGGGTTTTCGGCCAGACCAGGTAATACTTTTCGCCACTGGCGACCGCCGTTGGCCACGGCAGGCTCAATCGCCCCTGGGCGACATCCTCGGCCACCATCAGCAAATCGCCCATGGACACCCCGTAGCCCCGCGCGGCGGCGATCATCCCCAGCTCCAGCGTATCGAACACCTGCCCGCCCTTGAGCGACACCTGCTCGGCCAGGCCCATGCGCTCCAGCCAGTTGCGCCAGTCGCGCCGGTCCGGCGTCGGGTGCAGCAGCTCGGTGTTGGCCAGGCGCGTGGCATCCCACGGCTGATCGCTCGGCAGGTTCGGGGCGCCCACCGGGATCAACTCCTCGGGAAACAGGTAGCTCGCCTCCCAGTCCGGCGGGAAATGGCCGTTGCTCAGCAGCACCGCGCAATCGAACGGCTCATCGTTGAAGTCCACCGAATCGACATCCATCCAGGCGCTGGTCAGTTGCACCTCGTTGCCCGGCTGCAAATGGCGGAAGCGACTCAAGCGCGCCAGCAACCAGCGCATGGTCAGGGTCGACGGGGCTTTCATGCGCAGGATGTCGTCCTCGGCGCGCAAGGTGTTGCAAGCACGCTCCAGAGCGGTAAAGCCCTCGCGAATTCCCGGCAACAGCAAGCGGGCCGATTCGGTCAACTGCAGGTGGCGGCCACTGCGGTGAAACAAGCGGCAGGCGAAATGTTCTTCGAGGGTACGAATATGCCGACTGACCGCACTTTGCGTAATCGACAGCTCTTCGGCGGCGCGGGTGAACGAACTGTGCCGAGCCGCCGCTTCGAATGCGCGTAGGGCATACAGGGGAGGAAGACGACGTGACATAGGGAAAAGCTCCTGCACCGGGGTTCGGCCACCCTAGCAGAAACTTTCCAGCATGAGTTTGAATCATGCCATCCATCCTTTTTATCCCTTTGTGCAAACCCCGCAGAGCGCCGAGAATCGACCCTTTCCTGTCGACTTTTCCTACAGAGCGTGATGACTATGCAACATCCAGCACGTATTGAACTCTGGGCCATTTTGCGGTTGTCGGGGCCGCTGATCGCCTCGCAGTTGGCGCACATGCTGATGGTCCTCACCGACACCCTGATGATGGCGCGCCTGAGTCCCGAGGCGCTGGCCGGTGGTTCGCTGGGTGCGGCCAGCTATTCGTTCGTGTCGATTTTCTGCATTGGCGTGATTGCCGCGGTCGGCACCCTGGTGGCGATCCGTCAGGGCGCGGGCGATATTCTCGGCGCAGCCCGGCTGACCCAGGCCGGGGTGTGGCTGGCGTGGCTGATGGCGCTGGGCGGCGGGTTGCTGCTGTGGAACCTCAAGCCGGTCCTGCTGCTGTTCGGCCAGACCGAAAGCAACGTTCAGGCCGCCGGGCAATTCCTGGTGTTCCTGCCCTTCGCCCTGCCCGGCTACCTGACCTTCATGGCCTTGCGCGGCTTCACCAGCGCCATCGGCCGGGCGACGCCGGTGATGGTCATCAGCCTGGGCGGCACGGCGGCCAACTTCCTGCTCAACTACGCGTTGATTACCGGGATGTTCGGCCTGCCGAAGCTGGGCTTGACGGGTATCGGCCTGGTCACCGCGATTGTCGCCAACCTCATGGCGCTGGCGCTGGCGTGGCACATTCGCCGGCACCCAGCTTACGACGCCTATCCGCTGCGGCATGGGCTGCTGAAACTCAACCGTCAGTACCTGAAGGAACTGTGGCGCCTGGGCCTGCCCATTGGTGGCACTTACGCCGTGGAGGTCGGGTTGTTTGCTTTCGCGGCGCTGTGCATGGGCACCATGGGCAGTACGCAACTGGCGGCGCACCAGATCGCCCTGCAAATCGTATCGGTGGCGTTCATGGTGCCGGCGGGGATTTCCTATGCGATCACCATGCGCATCGGCCAGCACTACGGCGCCGGGCAACTGCAGGATGCGCGACTGTCCGGGCGGGTCGGCATCGCGTTCGGTGCGGCGGCGATGCTGTGTTTTGCGATGGTGTTCTGGTTGTTGCCGAACCAGTTGATCGGCCTGTTCCTGGACCACAACGACCCGGCGTTTCGCGAGGTCATCAACCTGGCCGTGAGCCTGCTGGCGGTGGCGGCGTGGTTCGAACTGTTCGACGGCACGCAAACCATCGCCATGGGCTGCATCCGCGGGCTCAAGGATGCCAAGACCACGTTCCTGGTGGGCCTGGCCTGTTACTGGCTGATTGGCGCGCCAGCGGCGTGGTGGATGGCGTTCCACCTGCACTGGGGGCCGACGGGCGTCTGGTGGGGACTGGCGCTGGGACTGGCGTGTTCGGCGGTGAGCCTGACGCTGGCGTTTGAGTGGAAGATGAAGCGGATGATCAAGCGCGACACGACGTCAGAGCAGCGCTTCGAGGTCGCCCAGCCTGACTGAGATCACTGTGGGAGCGAGCCTGCTCGCGATGAGGCCGTGTCAGTCAGCATTGATATCGACTGATACTCCGCTATCGCGAGCAGGCTCGCTCCCACAGGTTTTGGCTTAAACAACTACTTCCAGGGCCGGCTGCTGGTTGCTGCCAAACATCAGGTATTCCACCAGTTCGGCCAGCGCCAGCGGCTTGCTGATCAGGTATCCCTGCACCTGATCGCACTCAAACCCGCGCAACAACTCCATTTGCTCAGGCGTTTCCACACCCTCGGCAACCACTTCGAGGTTGAGGTTGTGCGCCAGGTTGATCATGGCGTGGACCAGCTTGCGGTTCTCTTCGCGCTGTTCCATACCGCCGACAAAGCTCTTGTCGATCTTCAGCAAGGTGATCGGCAGGCTGTTGAGGTGCACGAACGAGGAGAACCCGGTGCCGAAATCGTCGAGGGAGAAGCGCACACCCAGGCGCCCGAGGGCGTCCATGGTCTGCTTGACCAGATCGCTGCGGCGCATGACCGCGGTTTCCGTCAGTTCGAATTCCAGCCATTGCGCTTCGACACCGCGCTCGGCAATCAGCCGGCTCAGGGTCGACAGCAGCTGGCTGTCCTGGAACTGGCGGAACGACAGGTTGATCGCCATGTGCAACGGTGGCAGTCCCAGTTCCAACAGAGCCTGCATGTCGCGCAAGGCCCGGGAAATCACCCAGTAACCCAACGGCACGATCAAACCGCTCTGCTCGGCCAGCGGCACGAACTCGCTCGGTGGCAGCAGGCCACGCTCGGCATGGCGCCAGCGCACCAGGGCTTCGAGGCCGACGATCTGGCCGTCCTCAAGGTTCAGCCGTGGCTGGTAATGCAGTTCCAGCTCATCGCGGCGCAACGCCCGGCGCAGCTCGGTTTCGAGGTCGGCGATGCTGCGGGCGTTGCGGTTGATGCGCTCGTTGAATATGTGAAAGGTGCAGCCCTGGGTGCTCTTGGCCTGCTGCATGGCGATGTGGGCGTGCCACATCAGCGGGTCGGCACCGGCCTGGGCACGGGCGTGGGCGATGCCCAGGCTGGAGCCGATCAACAGGCTTTCGCCATCGACCCAATAGGGCTCGGCCAGCGCTTCGGTGATGCGCTCGGCCATCCATTCGGCACGCTGCGGCGCGCGGCGGGTGTCGATAAGCAAGGCGAATTCGTCGCTGCCCAACCGCGCCAGCTGATCGCCAGCCTCGAGCTGGCTCTTGAGCCGCGCGACCACTTGCAGGATCAGCCGGTCACCGGCCTGGTGGCCGAGGGCATCGTTGGCATAACGGAAGTTGTCGAGATCGAGGTGACCCAGTGCCAGGCCGCGGCCGTCGTTTTCCGCCAGGCGCGCGGTGAGCAAGGTCTGGAAGCCCTGGCGATTGGCGATGCCGGTCAGCGGGTCCTGTTCGGCCAGACGCTGCAGCGTGGTTTCCAGTACGCCGCGCTCACGCACATGGCGCAGGCACCGGCGCAACATGACAGGGTCGAGATGGTCGCGTACCAGCCAGTCGCTTACACCGTCGGGCGGGGTCAGGGGCTCGTGTTCGAGCAGCAGCACCGTTGGCAGACAGCAACGGCCCGGCGCCGGCTGAAGGGCCGGGATCGTCAACAACACCGCGCTGCGGTTGTCATCGAACAGACTGCTGACCGACTCCCAACTCGGCGCGCTGATGAGCACGGCCGAGCTCCCCATCGGAGCCAGACACTCGCGCAACAACGCTGCCCACGCTGGCTCTTCGGCCAATAGCAGCAAACGCAAGGGTTCGACAGGCGTAGACAAGCTAGCTCCCTAGACTCTGCAAAGATGTAGGCGACAGGCATTATGCCGATCTGATAGGCAATGACCAAATGACATCACTTATCAAACGAGGCCTTTGTATCCGGAATTACGAACATTAGCCCTAAATTCCTTGCGCATCCTGCGTGAAAGTATCAAAACCGGCAATTAGAGATCGCGTTATGCGTCACAAGTCGGAGAGAGCAGCACAATTCTCTGAGCCTGTTAAAATGCCGGCCCATTTCGTGACTGACCCCTGAATTTACCTATGTCCCGACTCAATCCCCGGCAGCAAGAGGCCGTGAGCTACGTCGGCGGCCCTCTTTTGGTGCTCGCCGGTGCAGGCTCCGGCAAGACCAGCGTGATCACCCGCAAGATTGCGCACCTGATCCAGAACTGCGGCATCCGCGCCCAGTACATCGTCGCCATGACCTTCACCAACAAGGCCGCGCGCGAGATGAAGGAACGGGTCGGGACGCTGCTGCGAGCCGGCGAAGGCCGTGGCCTGACGGTCTGCACCTTCCACAACCTGGGCCTGAACATCATCCGCAAGGAACACGCGCGACTGGGCTACAAGCCGGGCTTCTCGATCTTCGACGAGACCGACGTCAAGGCCCTGATGACCGACATCATGCAGAAGGAATACTCGGGCGACGACGGCGTCGACGAGATCAAGAACATGATCGGCGCCTGGAAGAACGACCTGATCCTGCCGGCCCAGGCCCTGGAAAACGCGCGCAACCCCAAGGAACAGACCGCCGCCATCGTCTACACCCACTACCAGCGCACGCTCAAGGCGTTCAACGCCGTGGACTTCGACGACCTGATTCTGCTGCCGGTAAAGCTGTTCGAAGACCATGCCGACATCCTGGAAAAGTGGCAGAACAAGGTGCGCTACCTGCTGGTGGACGAATACCAGGACACCAACGCCAGCCAGTACCTGCTGGTAAAAATGCTCATCGGCACGCGCAACCAGTTCACCGTGGTGGGCGACGACGACCAGTCGATCTACGCCTGGCGCGGCGCACGCCCGGAAAACCTGATGCTGCTCAAGGAAGACTATCCGTCCTTGAAAGTGGTGATGCTGGAGCAGAACTACCGCTCCACAAGCCGCATCCTGCGCTGCGCCAACGTGCTGATATCCAACAACCCCCACGAATTCGAAAAGCAGCTGTGGAGTGAAATGGGCCACGGCGACGAGATCCGCGTGATCCGCTGCCGCAACGAAGACGCCGAAGCCGAGCGCGTGGCCATGGAGATCCTCAGCCTGCACCTGCGCACCGATCGCCCCTACAGCGATTTCGCGATCCTCTATCGCGGCAACTACCAGGCCAAGCTGATCGAACTGAAGCTGCAGCACCACCAGGTGCCGTATCGCCTGTCCGGCGGCAGCAGCTTCTTCGGACGCCAGGAAGTGAAGGACCTGATGGCCTACTTCCGCCTGATCGTGAACCCGGACGACGACAACGCCTTCCTGCGGGTGATCAACGTCCCGCGCCGGGAAATCGGCTCGACGACCCTGGAAAAGCTCGGCAACTACGCCACCGAACGCAAGATCTCGATGTACGCCGCCACCGACGAGATCGGCCTGGGCGAGCACCTGGACAGCCGCTTCACCGATCGCCTGTCGCGCTTCAAGCGCTTCATGGACAGGGTCCGCGAGCAATGCGCCGGCGAAGACCCGATCTCCGCCCTGCGCAGCATGGTCATGGACATCGACTACGAGAACTGGCTGCGCACCAACAGCTCCAGCGACAAGGCCGCGGACTACCGGATGAGCAACGTCTGGTTCCTGATCGAAGCCTTGAAGAACACCCTGGAAAAAGACGAAGACGGCGAGATGACCGTCGAAGACGCCATCGGCAAGCTGGTGCTGCGCGATATGCTGGAGCGCCAGCAGGAAGAGGAAGACGGTGCCGAAGGCGTGCAGATGATGACCCTGCATGCCTCCAAGGGCCTGGAATTCCCCTACGTGTTCATCATGGGCATGGAAGAGGAAATCCTCCCGCACCGCTCCAGCATCGAAGCCGACACCATCGAAGAGGAACGCCGCCTGGCCTATGTGGGCATTACCCGCGCGCGCCAGACCCTGGCCTTCACCTTCGCTGCCAAACGCAAGCAATACGGCGAAATCATCGACTGCGCGCCCAGCCGCTTCCTCGATGAGCTGCCACCGGACGACCTGGCCTGGGAAGGCAATGACGACACCCCGACCGAGGTTAAAGCCGTTCGCGGTAATAACGCATTGGCAGATATACGCGCGATGTTAAAGCGCTAGAATTGACCACTTTTTACTAGACCTTCGGCGCAAAAAGCGCCAAATGAGGACAGCTTCATGGAAGCATTGCACCAGAAAATCCGCGAACTAGGCATCGTGCTTTCCGACCAGGTCCTGAAGGTCGACGCCTTCCTGAACCACCAGATCGACCCGGCCCTGATGAAGCTGATCGGCGACGAATTCGCCACGCTGTTCAAGGATTCGGGCATCACCAAGATCGTCACCATCGAAGCTTCGGGCATCGCCCCGGCGATCATGACCGGTCTGAACCTCGGCGTGCCAGTGATCTTCGCCCGCAAGCAACAGTCCCTGACCCTGACTGAAAACCTGCTGTCGGCGACCGTGTACTCGTTCACCAAGAAGACCGAAAGCACCGTGGCCATCTCCCCGCGCCACCTGACCAGCAGCGACCGCGTGCTGATCATCGACGACTTCCTGGCCAACGGTAAGGCGTCCCAGGCGCTGATCTCGATCATCAAGCAGGCCGGCGCCACCGTGGCGGGCCTGGGCATCGTGATCGAGAAGTCGTTCCAGGGCGGCCGTGCAGAGCTGGATTCGCAGGGTTATCGCGTTGAGTCGTTGGCACGCGTGAAGTCGCTGGCCGGTGGCGTTGTGACTTTCATCGAATAACGCCTCGATCCCTGTAGGAGCCGAGCTTGCTCGCGATGGCGGCCGGGCAGCCGACATTGACGTTGAATGTTATGGCCTCATCGCGAGCAAGCTCGGCTCCTACAGGTTTTGGGTAGCCCGTTATTGCGCGGTGGCCTTCAGGCCCGTCAGCAGCAATCGCTGATACAGGTCCTCTTTCAGGCCATCCGGACTGCTCAGCTGCATCCGCTCCAGATGCCCGGGAAACTCCGAAGCCGGCGGTGCATCCAGCGCAGCTTTACCCAGCTCCAACATCTCGCTCAGCTTGAACTTGCTCTTGAGCCAGTTCAGCGCCCGCAACAAATCCTTCTCCACCTCACTGAAATCACTCCCCAACGGATACTCGGGAAACAGATGCGCATGCCGCGCCTGAATGCCCTGCAATCGCTGCGGGTGGTTGTCCGTGAAGCGCGGATCGAGACGAAAATCCCCGGGCAGCTTGCCGACCTTCTGCGCCTGCTCGGTCAGCCCCGGTTGAAACCGTGAATCCGTGATGTTCAGCAGCGCTTCGATCACCGCCGCATCGGTCTTGCCGCGCAGATCGGCGATGCCATATTCGGTGACCACGATGTCCCGCAGGTGCCGTGGGATCGTGCAGTGGCCGTATTCCCAGACGATGTTGGAACTGACGTCGCCGCCCGACTCGCGCCAGCTGCGCAGCAGCAACACCGAGCGCGCGCCTTGCAGCGCGTGCCCCTGCACCACGAAGTTGTATTGCCCCCCGACGCCGCTGAGCACCCGCCCGTCCTCCAGTTGGTCCGCCACGCCGGCGCCCAGCAGGGTCATGGTGAACGCGGTGTTGATGAACCGTGCATCCAGGCGCTGCAAGCGCTTGAGTTCTTCCTGGCCGTAGAGTTCGTTGATGAAGCTGATGCGGGTCATGTTGAATTCGCGGTGCTTGCCGTGCGGCAAGTCGCGCAGCCGTTCATAGAAACTGCGCGGCCCGAGGAAGAAGCCGCCGTGTACCGAGATGCCATCGGTCTGCGCCGCTTCATCCAGGGTGCCGGCATTCGCCTGATGTTGCGTCGCCACATCCGGGTAGACCTTGCGCCGTACAATGCCGGCATCGGCCAGCACCAGCAGGCCGTTGACGAACATTTCGCTGCAACCGTACAGGCCCCGGGCGAAGGGTTCGAGGCCGCCCTCGCGCTCGATCAACTGCGCCCACGGGCTCAGGTTCACCTGCGCCAGCAGCGACTTGTAGCCATCGTTATCCGCCTGACGCGCCAGCAATGCTGCGGTCAGCGCATCGCCCATGGAGCCGATGCCGATCTGCAGGGTGCCGCCATCGCGCACCAGCGTACTGGCGTGCAAACCGATGAAGTGGTCCTGGAAGCCCACCGGCATGTTCGGCGTGGAAAACAGCGTGCTGTTGTCCTTTTCATCGATCAGCAGGTCGAAGGTGTCGATGCCCACCTCGGCATCGCCGGGCATATAGGGCAAGTCGTTGTGCACCTGGCCGACCATCAGGATCGTCTCCCCGGCGGTCCGGCGCCTGGCGATCATCGGCAACAGATCTAGGGTGATGTCCGGGTTGCAACTCAGGCTCAGGCGATCGGGATGATCGGCATGGCTGGCGACCATTTGCGCCACCAGGTTCAAACCGGCGGCATTGATATCCCGCGCGGCGTGGCTGTAGTTGCTGCTGACATAGTCCTGCTGGGCCGTGGCGCTGTTGAGCAGGCTGCCGGGCTGCATGAAGAATTGCTGGATATGAATGTTGCCCGGCAACTGATCGCGGCGCAGGTCGGCGAGGAAATCCAGCTCCGGATAATCACCGAAAACCCGCTCCAGGAAAGGTTCGAGAAAGCGCTTCTGCAAGCCATCGCCCAAGGCCGGGCGCCCCAGGCACAGTGCGGTATAGACCGTCAGCTGCCGCTGCGGCAACTGCGCGACTCGCCGATACAGCGCGTTGACGAAAGGGTTGGGCTTGCCCAGCCCCAGGGGCAGGCCCATGTGGATATGTGCCGGCAAACGCGCCAACACCTCATCGACCGCCTGCTCGATAGAACACAGCTGCACCATCGGGACCTCCCTTGCATTCCATGACGTAGGGTTGGACCGAGCTTGCCGGGTCTTTGCTGCATTGAATAGCCTTAAAACCATTTGGCCGCCAATGCCCCCTGTAGGAGCGAGCTTGCTCGCGAAGAATCAGAAGGCACCGCGGGGTGTCAGGCTTCCCTGCGTCATCGTTGACGACCATCGCGAGCGAGCTCGCTCCTACATGGGGCCGCGGCGTTCATCGACATCGCAGGCACAAAAAAGCCGCTCGAAAGCGGCTTTTTGGCTGAAGGTATCGGCTTATTTCAGGCCGGACATCTTCTGGATAGCGCCTTTGAGCTCTGCATCGGAGCAGTCGGCGCAAGTGCCTTTAGGCGGCATCGAATTGATACCGGTAATGGCTTTGGCCAGGATGCCGTCGAGGCCGCCCTGGTGATCGGCACGTTCTTTCCAGGCTGCGGCATCACCGATTTTCGGTGCACCCAGCAGGCCGGAGCCGTGGCAAGCGTTGCAGTGTTTGGCAATCACTTCATCCGGGGTTTTCGCACCACCGCCACCTGCGGCGGCAGCCACTTCCATCCCCTTGCATTCCTTGCCCTGTACACAAACCTGGCCGACTGGCTCAAGGCGTTTGGCAATGTCGTCATTCGTCGCAGCTTGAGCGCTGACAGCCCAGAGGGCCAATACGGTTGCTGGTGCGGCCAGCATTTTCATAATTAGGTTCACGCGTTCACCCTCAATGGTGGCTAGTCACGCCTACGGCCACGGTTCGCAGGCGGGCGCAAGTATAGCGGTTAGCCCGCGACACTGAAACAACCCCAAAGTCGAAGGGGTTTTGTTGCGCAACGGTAAAACGGCTCGGGGCCTCGGCCATACTGGCAGGGCGCCTCTTTTCTTAAAAATTCGCGGGTGTAGCTGCGCTGATTAGTCGCGCCGGCGCATCGAACGGATTACGGAAACGATGCGGCTTGGTACTTTCAAAGTAGTAGCTATCGCCGGCTTCGAGCACAAAAGTTTCAAGCCCGACCACCAGCTCAAGCCGACCTTCCACCAAAATGCCGGTCTCTTCGCCTTCGTGGGTGAGCATCTCGTCACCGGTGTCGGCGCCAGGCGGGTAGATTTCATTGAGGAATGCGATTGCCCGGCTCGGGTGAGCCCGGCCGACCAGCTTCATGGTCACGGCGCCATCGGAAATGTCGATCAGCTCGTTGGCCTTGTAGACGATCTGGGTCGGTTTTTCCTGGAGGATTTCTTCGGAAAAGAACTCGACCATGGACATGGGAATCCCGCCCAACACTTTGCGCAGCGAACTGATCGAGGGGCTGACGCTGTTCTTTTCGATCATCGAAATGGTGCTGTTGGTCACGCCCGCACGTTTGGCGAGTTCACGCTGGGAAAGCCCTTTGAGCTTACGGATCGATTGCAGTCGTTCACCGACGTCCAAAGCTTGCGCCTCCAGGAATCAGGGTTGTTGAAATATTGATCGTTATCATGGCGACAGCGTTCAGTATTTACAACACCTCGACCTGAATCCTGTGCGGTCAGGCGACTTCCGGTTCGTACCGCCCGGCGTCAGTCCCCGGAATAGAGCATTGGCACACGGCGCAGGTTGCAAAAGATCTGGTAGGGGATCGTGCCGGCCGCGATCGCGACGTCGCTGGCCAGGATGTTTTTGCCCCACAACTCGACGGTGGAACCCAGGCCGGCTTGGGGGATATCGGTCAAATCGACGCACAGCATGTCCATCGATACCCGACCGATCAGCTGGCTGCGCTGCCCGGCCACCAGTACCGGCGTACCGGTAGGCGCCAGCCGCGGGTAGCCATCGGCGTAACCCATGGCCACCACACCTACGCGCATCGGTTTGGGCGTGATGAAGCGCGCGCCATAGCCGATCGGCTCGCCGGCCGGCAGCTCACGCACGCTGATCACTTTCGATTCGAGGGTCATTACCGGTTGCAGGCGCGAAGCCACGGCGTTGGCTTCTTCGAACGGGGTAGCGCCGTAGAGCATGATGCCCGGACGCACCCAGTCGCTCGGAATCTGCGGCCAACCCAGCACCGCTGGCGAGTTGCGCAGGCTGACCTCGGCCGACAGCCCCTGGCGTGCCGCTTCGAACACTGCGACCTGCTCAGCGCTGGCCTGGGAGTTCAGTTCGTCGGCGCGGGCGAAGTGGCTCATCAGCACGATCTTCGCCACTTTGCCGCTCGCCAGCAGGCGCTGATATGCGGCCTGATAATCCTTCGGATGCAGCCCCACCCGATGCATGCCCGAATCGAGCTTGAGCCAGACCACAATCGGTTTGCTCAATGCCGCCTTCTCGATGGCTTCGAGCTGCCACAGCGAATGCACCACGCACCAGAAATCATGCTCGACGATCAGCGACAGCTCATCGGCTTCAAAGAAACCTTCCAGCAGCAACACCGGAGCGCGAATGCCCGCGGCACGCAGCTCCAAGGCCTCTTCGATGCAGGCCACGGCAAAACCATCGGCCTCGGCTTCGAGCGCCTGGGCGCAACGCACCGCGCCATGACCATAGGCATCGGCCTTGATCACCGCGAGGGCGCGGGCACCCGTGACTTCACGGGCGATCTGGTAGTTGTGACGCAGGGCTTGAAGGTCGATCAGGGCACGGGCAGGACGCATGGCGGCAGACTTCTGGTCGGTCGTTGGGAAGAAAAACCGGCACTGGCTGGCGGCGATGAACCGCCAGTAGCGCCGGGAGAGGGATCTATCTGACTGGCTTGGGGTAAAGCGGCCACAGCCGACCGCTTGTGCAATTACTGGTGAGCCGGTGCCGGGCTGACATGCTTGGCAGCTTCCGGGCTCTTGCTGCCATAGCGGGAAATATCGAGGCCTTCGGCGCTGATCTGCGGCTTTTTCTTCGCCATCAGATCCGCCAGCAGGCGACCGGAACCACAAGCCATGGTCCAGCCGAGCGTACCGTGACCGGTGTTCAGGAACAGGTTCTTGAACGGTGTGGCACCGACGATTGGCGTGCCATCCGGAGTGGTCGGACGCAGGCCGGTCCAGAAGCTGGCTTCAGCCAGGTTGCCGCCCTGAGGATAAAGATCATTGACGATCATCTCCAGGGTTTCACGGCGACGCGGGTTCAGCGACAGGTCAAAACCGGCGATCTCCGCCATGCCGCCGACACGGATGCGGTTGTCGAAACGGGTGATCGCGACCTTGTAGGTCTCGTCGAGAATGGTCGAGGTCGGAGCCATGGCCGGGTTGGTGATCGGCACGGTCATGGAGTAACCCTTGAGCGGATACACCGGTGCCTTGATGCCCAGCGGCTTGAGCAGTTGCGGCGAGTAGCTGCCCAGGGCCAGCACGTAGCGGTCGGCGGTTTCCAGCTTGCCATCGATCCACACGCCATTGATGCGGTCGCCGGCGAAGTCCAGGCGTTGAATATCCTGGCCAAAACGGAATTGCACACCCAGTTTCGCAGCCATTTGCGCGAGCTTGGTGGTGAACATCTGGCAGTCGCCGGTCTGGTCGTTCGGCAGACGCAAGGCGCCAGAGAGAATATTGGTGACGCTGGCCAGGGCCGGCTCAACGCGGGCAATGCCTTCGCGGTCGAGCAATTCGAATGGCACACCGGACTCTTTCAGCACGGCGATGTCTTTCGCGGCGCCGTCCAGTTGGGCCTGGGTGCGGAACAGTTGGGTGGTGCCGAGGCTGCGGCCTTCGTAGGCGATGCCGGTTTCGGCGCGCAGTTCGTCGAGGCAGTCACGGCTGTACTCGGACAGGCGGACCATGCGCTCCTTGTTCACCGCATAACGGCTGGCGGTGCAGTTGCGCAGCATCTGCGCCATCCACAGGTACTGGTCGATGTCGCCAGTGGCCTTGATCGCCAGCGGTGCGTGGCGCTGCAACAGCCACTTGATGGCCTTGAGCGGCACGCCTGGCGCGGCCCACGGCGAGGCATAACCCGGCGATACCTGCCCGGCGTTGGCGAAACTGGTCTCCATGGCAGCAGCCGGCTGCCGGTCGACCACCACCACTTCAAACCCGGCACGGGCCAGGTAATAGGCACTGGTGACACCGATGACGCCGCTACCCAAGACCATAACGCGCATTTTCATATCCTCATCGCGGCTGACCGCTGACGTGTGTAATACAAAGCTTTAGATGCGCGCAGTTTAAAAAAGATTCAGCAGTGATTTTCACTATATAAGCGCCTATATTTGGCGACAATTCTCGGCAAAAACCCTTTTCACGGAGGCGCATCCCCTATGCGTACCAACACGCAAACCAAGCGGGAACTGGACAAGATCGACCGCAGCATCCTGCGGATCCTGCAAGCGGACGGGCGTATTTCCTTTACGGAGCTTGGGGAAAAGGTCGGGCTGTCGACCACGCCCTGCACCGAGCGGGTCCGGCGCCTGGAGCGCGAAGGGATCATCATGGGCTACAACGCGCGGCTCAATCCGCAGCACCTCAAGGGTAGTCTGCTGGTGTTCGTCGAGATCAGCCTCGACTACAAATCCGGCGATACTTTCGAGGAGTTCCGACGCGCGGTGCTGAAGTTGCCCCATGTGCTGGAGTGCCACCTGGTATCAGGGGATTTCGACTACCTGGTGAAAGCTCGGATTTCCGAGATGGCGTCCTACCGCAAGCTGCTGGGGGACATCCTGCTCAAGCTGCCCCATGTGCGCGAATCCAAGAGCTACATCGTGATGGAAGAGGTGAAGGAGAGCTTGAGTTTGCCGATTCCGGATTGAGTTTTTATGGCGCCTGTTCGGCCCTCTTCGCGAGCAGGCTCGCTCCCACAATGGGTTCGTGTCGCGCACGGGATTTGTGGCCACCGAAGATCAACTGTGGGAGCGAGCCTGCTCGCGAAGGCAGGCGACTCGGTCTGACGCTTAAACGAGCACCTGCCGGTTCGAAGCCATGTACTCGAATATCTGCTTCTCGACCCGCGGATGAATCAACTCCACCGGCCGCCGCCCATTGGGGCACGGCAAGGTCTGAGTGGTTCCAAACAGCCGGCAGATCAACGGTCGCTCGTCATACACTGTGCAGCCATTGGGTCCCAGGTGCACGCAATTGAGTTCTTCCATGGCCGCTTCCTGCTCGGCCCGGGTCTTGCGCGGCAGGCGCGACATTTCTTCCGGAGAAGTAGTCACCGGCCCGCAGCAATCGTGGCAGCCGGGCACGCACTCAAACGAAGGGATCTGCTGGCGCAGCGTACGGATTTTCTGACTGTTGCAGCTCATCGAGACATCGACCGGTATCGGAACAGCCTGTGATTCTGCGGCAAAAGCCGCGATCCAGACAGCGGCAACCGACCAATGTTGCCCGCCCGCAAAGGTCCGGCTTATTCTCCGTCAAGTTTTCTAAACACAAGAATCAGGATGACGCCCATGAATCCCGGTGCCCAGCACGCTGCCTCCTACTACGCCGCCAGTAGCCTGCCGCAGCCGGATTACCCGACGCTCAAGGGCGATGTGGTGGCCGATGTGTGCGTGGTCGGCGGCGGGTTTTCGGGGCTGAACACGGCGCTGGAACTGGCCGAGCGCGGGCTCAGCGTGGTGCTGCTAGAAGCCCGGAAAATCGGCTGGGGCGCCAGCGGGCGCAATGGCGGGCAGCTGATTCGCGGGGTTGGTCACGGCCTCGATCAGTTTGCCAACGTCATCGGCACCGAAGGTGTACGCCAGATGAAACTCATGGGCCTGGAAGCGGTGGAAATCGTTCGACGACGGGTCGAGCGTTTTCAGATCCCCTGCGACCTGACCTGGGGTTACTGCGACCTGGCCAACAAACCCCGCGACCTCGAAGGCTTCGCCGAAGACGCCGAAGAACTGCGCAGCCTCGGCTATCGCTACGAAACCCGGCTGCTGCAACCCAACGAGATGCGCACGGTGGTGGGCTCCGATCGCTATGTGGGTGGCTTGATCGACATGGGCTCCGGGCATCTGCACCCGCTGAACCTGGCGTTGGGCGAAGCGGCCGCTGCGCAGCAATTGGGTGTGATGTTATTTGAACAATCGGCGGTCACCCGAATCGATTACGGCCCCGAGATCCGGGTGCATGCCGCGCAAGGCTCGGTCCGCGCCAGGACGCTGGTGCTGGGCTGCAACGCCTACCTCAACGAACTCAACCCGGAACTGAGCGGCAAAGTGCTGCCCGCCGGCAGCTACATCATCGCCACCGAGCCCCTGAGCGAGGAACTGGCGCACTCGCTGCTGCCGCAGAACATGGCGGTCTGCGATCAACGGGTGGCGCTGGACTACTACCGACTCTCGGCCGACCGCCGCTTGCTGTTCGGGGGCGCCTGCCATTACTCAGGGCGCGACCCGAAAGACATCGCGGCCTACATGCGCCCGAAGATGCTGGAGGTCTTCCCGCAGCTGGGCGATGTGCGGATCGATTACCAGTGGGGCGGCATGATCGGTATCGGTGCCAACCGCCTGCCGCAAATCGGCCGGCTCAAGGATCAGCCAAACGTGTATTACGCCCAGGCCTATTCCGGTCATGGAGTGAATGCCACGCATCTGGCCGGACAGTTGCTGGCCGAGGCCATCAGCGGGCAGCAAAGCGGCGGGTTCGATCTGTTTGCCAAGGTCCCACACATGACATTCCCGGGTGGCCGGCATTTCCGTTCGCCGCTGTTGGCGTTGGGGATGTTGTGGCATCGGTTTAAAGAGTTGGTCTGAAAATTTGGCGGTGTCCTCCAGGACCTCATCGCGGGCAAGCCCGCTCCCACAATTGATCTCCTGTGGGAGCGAGCCTGCTCGCGAATGGATCTAATGATCACCACAAAGATCAAATCCTCCAGAACGGCTTGAGCCCCTCCTCCCGCGCCTGCTCACGAGTCAGCCCGATATCCTTGAGCTGTTCGGGTGTCAGGGCCAGCAACGCCTTGCGCGTGTGCAGGCGTTGCCAGAACAGGTCCCAGCGACTCAGGCCGGACGGCGCATTGCGCATTGGCGCATGGCGAGCGTTGTCCCTTTGCCCGATCTCCAGTTCCTGACTGCGTAACGTCAGCCGCACATCGCTCAAACCGTTCATCTTGAATGCTCCTGTTTACTTGGGTAGCCAGAGGTTTCATGATGCGCGGACGGCGAAAAGCATTACAGATCCAACGAAACTGTATTATTTCCATACAGATTTGCCGATTCCGGCTCTGAATCCTGATTTTCTGCCCCATCTGTACTGGTTAGCCGAACCACCTTTATCGAGGCTGCGCCATGACCCTCTACGTCAACCTCGCCGAATTGCTCGGCACGCGTATCGAACAGGGCTTCTATCGCCCCGGTGACCGGCTGCCGTCCGTACGGGCGTTAAGCGTGGAGCATGGGGTCAGCCTCAGTACGGTGCAGCAGGCCTACCGCATGCTGGAAGACAGCGGGCTGGCCACGCCAAAACCCAAGTCGGGCTATTTCGTACCGGTGGGGCGCGAGCTGCCGGAACTGCCGGCGGTGGGTCGTCCGGCCCAGCGGCCGGTGGACATTTCGCAATGGGACCAGGTGCTGGAGCTGATCCGCGCGGTACCACGCAAGGATGTGGTGCAACTGGGCCGGGGCATGCCCGACATCACCACGCCGACCCTCAAGCCTCTATTGCGCGGGCTGGCGCAACTGAGCCGGCGGCAGGACATGCCCGGCCTGTATTACGACAACATTCACGGGCACCTGGAACTGCGCGAACAGATCGCCCGGTTGATGCTCGATTCCGGATGCCAACTGGGCCCCGGCGACCTGGTGGTGACCACCGGTTGCCACGAGGCGCTGTCCACCAGCATCCGCGCGATCTGCGAGCCGGGAGACATCGTGGCCGTGGACTCGCCCAGCTTTCATGGCGCCATGCAGACCCTCAAGGGGCTGGGCATGAAGGCCCTGGAAATCCCCACCGACCCGCTCACCGGGATCAGCCTGGATGCATTGGAACTGGCATTGGAGCAGTGGCCGATAAAGGCCATACAGTTGACTCCCAACTGCAACAATCCACTGGGCTACATCATGCCGGAGTCGCGCAAACGCGCGTTGTTGACGCTCGCCCAGCGTTTTGACGTGGCTATCATCGAAGACGATGTGTATGGCGAACTGTCCTACACCTATCCGCGCCCACGCACGATCAAATCCTTCGACGAGGATGGTCGCGTCCTGCTGTGCAGTTCATTTTCCAAGACCCTCGCACCCGGCCTGCGCATTGGCTGGGTGGCGCCTGGTCGCTATCTGGAACGGGTGCTGCACATGAAATACATCAGCACCGGCTCCACCGCGCCGCAGCCGCAGATTGCCATCGCCGAATTCATCAAAGGCGGCCACTTCGAGCCGCATTTGCGGCGGATGCGTACGCAATACCAGCGCAATCGCGACATGATGATCGATTGGGTCACCCGCTACTTTCCCGCCGGCACCCGCGCCAGCCGTCCGCAGGGCAGCTTCATGCTCTGGGTTGAACTGCCGGAAGGCTTCGACACCCTGAAACTGAATCGTGACTTGCACGACCAAGGCGTACAGATTGCCGTCGGCAGTATCTTTTCCGCCTCGGGCAAATACCGCAATTGCCTGCGCATGAACTACGCTGCCAAACCAACGGCACAGATTGAAGAAGCCGTGCGCAAGGTCGGCGCCGCAGCCATCAGACTGCTGGCGGAGACCGATGGGCTGACCGACTGACCTTTCTGCGAAGACCAGCATCCATATGCCAACATCCGCCAATCGGAACGATCCTACGTGAGAGTCAGACAGCCCCTGATCACTCTGTTGTTAATTGCTTCGTTCCTTGGTGGTTGCGCCAGCCATGACGTGCAGCGCGAGCCGAGCCAGGCGTTGCCGGCGAGCGCTTCGGCCTTTGGCCGTTCGGTCCAGGCCCAGGCCGCGACCCACGAAGGCAAATCAGGCTTTCGCCTGCTGTCGGACAGCACCGAGGCCTTCACCGCCCGCGCCGAGCTGATTCGCAACGCCCAGCGCAGCCTCGATTTGCAGTACTACATCGTCCATGACGGCATCAGTACGCGAATGCTGGTGGAAGAACTGCTCAAGGCCGCCGATCGCGGCGTGCGCGTGCGCATCCTGCTCGACGACACCACCAGTGATGGCCAGGACGTCACCATCGCCACCCTGGCCGCGCATCCAAAAATCCAGATTCGCGTGTTCAACCCCCTGCATCTTGGGCGCAGCACCGGTGTGACGCGCACCATGGGGCGATTGTTCAACCTCTCGCAACAGCACCGGCGCATGCACAACAAGTTGTGGCTGGCCGACAACAGCATGGCCATCGTCGGCGGGCGCAATCTGGGGGATGAGTACTTCGACGCGGAACCCAAGCTGAACTTCACCGACATCGACATATTGGGCGTCGGCCCGGTCGCCGAGCAGTTGGGGCACAGCTTCGACCAATACTGGAACAGCGCCCTGAGCAAACCGATCGACGCGTTCGTATCCAGCAAGCCGACGGCCAGGGACCTGGAAAACACCCGGACCCGGCTGGAGCAATCCCTGGAGGAGTCCCGCAAGCAGAACCACGCGCTCTATCAACAGCTGATTAAGTTCGCCACCGACCCGCGCCTGGAGGCCTGGCGCAAGGAGCTGATCTGGGCCTGGAACCAGGCGCTGTGGGATGCGCCGAGCAAGGTGCTGGCCAAGGACGAGCCCGATTCGCAATTACTGCTGACCACCCAACTGGCGCCTGAGCTCAATCGCGTCAGCAAAGAGCTGGTCATGGTCTCGGCCTATTTCGTACCCGGCCAACCCGGACTGGTCTACCTGACCGGGCGCGCCGATGCCGGGGTCTCGGTGCGACTGCTGACCAATGCCCTGGAAGCCACGGACGTACCCGCGGTGCATGGCGGCTATGCGCCGTACCGCAAGGCGCTGCTGGAGCACGGCGTGCAGTTGTTCGAGTTGCGCCGCCAACCCGGTGATGAAGGCGGTAGCGGACCGCGCCTGTTTTCCAGCAGATCCTATGGCGAATCCGACTCCAGCCTGCACAGCAAGGCGATCGTCTTCGATGAGCAAAAATCCTTCATCGGCTCGTTCAACTTCGATCCGCGCTCGACGCTGTGGAACACCGAAGTGGGCGTGCTGGTGGACAGCCCCGAGCTCGCAGCCCGCGTCCGCGAACTGGCACTACAGGGCATGGCGCCAGCCCTGAGTTATCAAGTGAAACTGGAAAACGGCCAGGTTGTCTGGGTCACCGAAGACGACGGCAAAATGCACACACTGACCAGGGAGCCCGGCAACTGGTGGCGCCGCTTCAATGCCTGGTTCAGCAATACCGTCGGGCTTGAGCGGATGCTTTAAAGGATCGCAGCCTTCGGCAACTCCTACAGAAGATCGCATTTCAACTATAGGAGCTGCCGAAGGCTGCGATCTTTTGATGTTTGTTTTTAAGCCGGCTCTGGAGCCGCGCCAAAAGCCCCCTGGCGCGACACCAGAATCACCAACCCGAACGCCCCCGCCGCCATCAGCAACGGCAAGGCATGCCCGCTGATCCATTGGCTGCCGGCTCCGGCGATCAACGGCCCGAGCAGGCAACCGATTCCCCACAGCTGCGCAATGTGCGCATTGGCCCGAACCAGCGCGTCGTCGCGATAGCGCTCGCCAATGAGGATCAGCGACAGGGTGAACAAGCCGCCGGCACTGGCACCGAACAGCACCCACAACGGCCAGATCAGCAGTGTGTCGATCAGCAACGGGATGGCCAGGCTCGATACCAGCAGGACCATCGCGCAGCCAGTAAACAACGTACGCCGCGACACGCGATCCGCCAGCGCGCCAATGGGCAACTGCAGCAAGGCATCGCCCACCACTACCGTACTGACCATCGCCAGGGCGATTTCCGTGGTGAAGCCCTGGCGCAGGCAGTAGACCGGCAACAGCGTCAGGATCATGGCTTCGAACGCTGCGAACAGCGATACCCCCCAGGCGATCGCCGGCAAACCGCGGCAGAACGTCAGCAAATCACCAAAGGTCACGCTGCAGGATTCACTGCTGGGCGCACCGCTGCGCCCCAGTAACAGGAAGGGAGCCGCCACCAGCAAACCAACGCCAACCCAGAAACCGTAATCATGTTCGGTGCCCAGCACGCCCAGCAGAATCGGCCCGGCCAGCTGGCTCAGCGCGTAGCTGCTGCCATACAGCGCCACCAGTCGGCCGCGCCACTCCTCGACCACCAGCTGGTTGATCCAGCTCTCGCCCAGGATGAACACCAGAGTCAGGACCACGCCAATCATCAAGCGCAGCGCCAGCCACACCGGATAGCTTGGCAACAGCGCCAGCAAACCAATGGATAAAGCCCCACCCCACAAGCACAGGCGCATCAGGTTGGCCGTGCCGAGGCGCGCCGCCAGATGACTGGAAATTTTCGCGCCCAATAGCACGCCGATGGCAGGCATCGCCGCCATCACACCGATTGCAAACGAGCCATATCCCCAGCTTTCCAGGCGAAACGACACCAGCGGCATGCTGACACCCAGGGCCAGGCCGACACTCAAGACAGACGCCAACACGGCGAAATACGTCGCCCAACGCATGTTCCACGCTCCTGTGGATATTGATTTTTTACAGGCGACACAAAGCAAATGTGGGAGCGGGCTTGCTCGCGAAGAGGCCATTACATCCAACATCAATGTTGACTGTCATGGCGCCTTCGCGAGCAAGCCCGCTCCCACAAGGGATCTGCGTCGTTCAGGAGTCCGGCTTACCACCGGACTCCCTCACGAGCTTACAACTTGATCCAGGTCGCCTTCAGTTCGGTGTACTTGTCGAACGCGTGCAGCGACTTGTCGCGACCGTTGCCGGACTGCTTGAAGCCACCGAACGGTGCCGTCATGTCGCCGCCGTCGTACTGGTTCACCCAGACGCTACCGGCACGCAACGCCCGGGCGGTCAGGTGAGCCTTGGAGATGTCGGCGGTCCACACCGCAGCGGCCAGGCCGTATGGCGTGTCGTTGGCGATGGCGACGGCTTCTTCGGCATTGTCGAATTCGATGACCGACAGGACTGGCCCGAAGATTTCTTCCTGGGCGATTTTCATCGCGTTGCTCACGCCATCGAAAATCGTCGGTTCAACGTAGGTACCGCCGGATTCCTGCAGGGTACGCTTGCCACCGGCCACCAGCTTGGCACCGTCGGCGTGACCGGATTCGATGTAGGACAACACGGTGTTCATCTGCTGGGTGTCGACCAGCGCACCGACGTTGGTCGCCGGGTCCAGCGGGTTGCCCGGCTTCCAGGCTTTCAGGGCCTCGATCACCAGCGGCAGGAATTTGTCCTTGATGGAGCGCTCCACCAGTAGACGCGAACCGGCGGTGCACACTTCGCCCTGGTTGAAGGCGATGGCGCCCGCAGCGGCTTCGGCGGCTTCTTGCAGGTTCGGGGCATCGGCGAACACGATGTTCGGGCTCTTGCCACCGGCTTCCAGCCAGATGCGCTTCATGTTCGACTCGCCAGCGTAAATCATCAGTTGCTTGGCGATCTTGGTCGAACCGGTGAATACCAGGGTGTCGACGTCGTTGTGCAGGCCCAGGGCCTTGCCGACGGTGTGGCCGTAGCCCGGCAACACGTTCAGCACGCCTTTCGGAATGCCGGCCTCGACAGCCAGTGCCGCGATGCGGATGGCGGTCAGCGGGGATTTTTCCGAAGGCTTGAGGATCACCGAGTTACCGGTGGACAGTGCCGGGCCCAGCTTCCAGCAAGCCATCATCAGCGGGAAGTTCCACGGCACGATGGCGGCAACTACACCCACCGGCTCACGGGTCACCAGACCCAGTTGGTCGTGCGGTGTGGCTGCCACTTCGTCGTAGATCTTGTCGATGGCTTCGCCGCTCCAGCTCAAGGCTTGCGCCGCGCCGGGAACGTCGATGTACAGGGAGTCGCTGATCGGCTTGCCCATGTCCAGGGTTTCAAGCAGGGCCAGCTCCTCGGCGTGCTTTTTGAGCAGGCCGGCGAAACGGATCATGGTGGCTTTGCGCTTGGTCGGCGCCAGGCGAGACCAGACGCCGGAATTGAAAGTGGCGCGAGCGTTTTCCACAGCGCGCTGGGCATCGGCGGCGTCGCAGCTGGCAATCTTGCCCAGCAGGCGGCCATCGACCGGGCTGATGCACTCGAAAGTCTCGCCGGAAACGGCATCGGTGTACTCGCCATTGAGGTAAGCGCGGCCTTCGATCTTCAGGTCGCGAGCCTTTTGTTCCCAGTCGGCACGAGTCAGGGTGGTCATACGAGTGTCCTCCTCTTATTGAATACGACACCCGCGCTCTTCGCGGGTGCTGTCAGGAATTCCGCCCGGCCAGCCTGTCTTCGGCCCAGGGCAACCGCCACCCTAAACCAGCGGCCGGTAAAGTTTCAATATATTTGACATAAGGCCGGCAAACGGCCTTGCGACGTTCAATTTAATAAACATAGACTTTGGATCTATCCGTGTCCGGTCTTGCCAATACGTTCCTCTTTTGACGAGCAGCTGTTGATGTCAGGCAAGGCGCCGCGACGAGTCATAGCCCGCTATGGCGAGGAGCGGCAACGCAGCATGACAGCAACAGATGCCGTCAAAAAGGAACAGTATTGGCATGACCGGACACTTACCACTCGCACCGCAATGACGGGGGAATACAACAATGAGCATCCAGAACATCGTCGACTTCAGCCAGGCCACCACCGCCGCCGAACGCTATCGCCCCGACCCGGCGAAAGTGCTCAAGGGTGATCCCGAGCAAGCGGTGTACAACCACTACAACAGCCCTTGCGGCCAGTTGAACACCGGCGTGTGGGAAGGAGCCGTCGGCCACTGGACAGTGAACTTCACCGAACACGAATACTGCGAAATCCTGCAGGGTGTTTCCGTACTGCGCGACCTCGATGGCAACGCCAAGACGCTGCGGGTCGGTGATCGCTTCGTCATCCCGGCAGGCTTCCGGGGCACCTGGGAAGTGCTGGAGCCTTGCCGCAAGGTCTATGTGGCGTTTGAGCAGAAGGCCTGAGCATTTGCGTTGATTGACCCGGCGCTATCGCGAGCAGGCTCGCTCCCACAGGGGATCAGAGTGAACCCGGACATTGTGGGAGCGAGCCTGCTCGCGATGAGGTACTGACAGGCAATGCATAACCAGAAGGCAACAAAAAAGGCCCGTATCTTGCGATACGGGCCTTTTTCGTAAGTCGGGAAAAATCAATTACTTGATTTTGCCTTCCTTGTAGATCACGTGCTTGCGAACAACCGGATCATATTTCTTGATCTCGATTTTGTCCGGAGTAGTGCGCTTGTTCTTGTCGGTAGTGTAGAAGTGACCAGTACCGGCGCTCGAAATCAAACGAATCAATTCACGCATGATTAGCTCCCTTAAACCTTGCCATCGCGACGAAGTTCGGCCAGCACGACACTGATGCCACGCTTGTCGATGATACGCATGCCTTTGGCAGATACGCGCAGACGCACAAAACGTTTCTCTTCTTCAACCCAGAAGCGGTGATGCTGCAGGTTCGGCAGGAAACGACGACGGGTTTTGTTGTTTGCGTGGGAAATGTTGTTCCCAGTCACCGGACCCTTACCGGTAACTTGACATACTCTAGACATGCCTCAGCCCTCTAAAACCACATGCCCAACCCGGCATGGGTTGGCCGCTTAATCTCTAGTCATTGTGGCGCCAGGCGCCGCGATTCTTTAGAGGTCTTACCGGCTACACCTACAGTGAAGGAACCGGGCCCCTAGAAAAGAGCGCTGCTTTATACCAGAAAGACTGGAGAGCAACAACATTCGCTGTGCCATGAATCGATAAAAACCCGGTTTTTCCCGCCTCAAGCGCTTTGGATAAGGGCTATGGGGGATTTCGACCGCTCGTCGCAGAAAATCCACTCGACACCGTAATCGCGGGTTTCCCAACCGGGCACAGCAAAAACAGGCGCCTATAGTCCACTCAAAATGAAAAAGGGGATAGTCATTTGCAAGGCAGCCCACTAGGGTAAGCCTTTTCCAGACTGCACTTGCAGATGGGCCTTCGATCTGTAAAGGAATCCGACCATGCGCCTCGCTGCTCTACCCCTGTTGCTCGCCCCTCTTCTGCTGAGCCCTTTGGCCCAGGCAGCTGCCTTGAGTGTCTGCACCGAGGCCAGTCCGGAAGGATTCGATGTGGTGCAGTACAACTCGCTGACCACCACCAATGCCTCTGCCGACGTACTGATGAACCGTCTGGTGGACTTCGACACAGCCAGCGGCAAAGTGGTCCCCAGTCTTGCCGACAGCTGGGAAATCAGTCCCGATGGCCTGACGTATGTATTCAAGCTGCACCCGCAGGTGAAATTCCACCGCACCGACTACTTCAGCCCGACCCGCGAACTGACCGCCGAAGATGTGAAGTTCAGCTTCGACCGCATGCTCGACCCGGCCAACCCGTGGCACCAAGTCGCCCAGAGCGGCTTCCCCCACGCGCAATCGATGCAATTGCCGGCGCTCATCAAGAAGATCGACGCTCTTGACCCGCTGACCGTGCGTTTCACCCTCGATCACGCCGACTCGACCTTCCTGGCGACCCTGAGCATGGGTTTTGCCTCGATCTATTCGGCCGAGTACGCCGACAAACTGTTGAAGGCCGGCGCGACGGACAAGCTCAACAGCCAGCCAATCGGCACTGGTCCGTTTGTTTTCACGCGCTTCCAGAAGGACGCCTCGGTTCGCTACAAGGCCAACCCGGACTACTTCGGCGGCAAGCCGTCGGTGGACCCGCTGATCTTCGCCATCACGCCGGACGCCAACGTGCGCCTGCAGAAGCTGCGCCGCAATGAATGCCAGATCGCCCTGTCGCCCAAGCCCCTGGACGTACAGGCTGCGATGAAAGAACCGACACTGAAGGTGGAAAAGACTGACGCGTTCATGACCGCGTTCGTCGGCATCAACAGTCAGCACCCACCGCTGGACAAGCCTGAAGTACGCCAGGCGATCAACCTCGCTTTCGACAAGGCCAACTACGTCAAAGCCGTGTTCGAAGACACCGCAGAGCCTGCCAACGGTCCTTATCCGCCGAACACCTGGAGCTACGCCAAAAACCTGCCTGGCTACTCCCATGACGTGCAGAAAGCCAAGGCATTGATGGCCAAGGCCGGGCTGAAGGACGGTTTCCAGACCACCATCTGGACGCGTCCGTCGGGCAGCTTGCTGAACCCCAATCCGAGCCTTGGCGCACAGCTGTTGCAGTCGGACCTCGCGGAAATCGGCATTCAGGCCGAGATTCGCGTGATCGAATGGGGCGAACTGATCCGCCGCGCCAAGGCCGGTGAGCACGATTTGCTGTTCATGGGCTGGGCTGGCGACAACGGCGACCCGGACAACTTCCTCACACCGCAGTTTTCCTGCGCCGCGGTCAAGTCGGGTACCAACTTCGCCCGCTACTGCAACCAGGACCTGGACAAGCTGATCAGTGCCGGCAAGACCACCGGCGAGCAAGGTGTGCGCACCAAGCTCTACGAACAGGCCCAGGCGCAGATCCAGCAACAGGCGTTGTGGCTGCCCCTGGCACACCCGACGGCATTCGCCCTGACGCGCAAGGATGTCGAGGGTTATTCGGTCAGCCCGTTCGGGCGGCAGGACTATTCGAAGGTCAACATCAAATAACAGCGCCACCACCAAACCTGTGGGAGCGGGCTCGCTCCCACAGGGTTCTGCATTCCCCCCGCCAGACCTACATCCACCCGTACTCAGCCATCGAAAGCGGATCACCGTCACCGATGATGAAATGGTCAAGCACCCGCACATCGATCAGCTCAAGCGCCTTTTGCAGGCGCTTGGTCAGCACCCGATCGGCTTGGCTGGGGGTGGAATTGCCCGACGGATGGTTGTGGCAGAGGATCAGGGCCGCGGCATTGTGTGCCAAAGCGCGCTTGACCACCTCGCGTGGATGAACGCTGGTGTTGTCGATGGAGCCGCGAAACAGCGCCTCAAAGGTCAGGACCTGGTGTTTGGAGTCCAGAAACAGGCAGCCGAACACCTCATGACGCTCGTGACGCAGCATCGATTTCAGGTATTCACGAACCGTGTGCGGATTCTCCAGCGTCGGCTTTTTCCGTGCACGCTCGGCCAAATGTCGGCGACTCATTTCCTGAGCGGCCTGCAATTGAGCAAACTTTGCCGGCCCAAGCCCCAAATGTGTGCTGAAGGCTGCTTGATCAGCCTCGAGCAGCGCGCGCAGGCTGCCAAACTCCGTCAACAGGTAGCGCGCCAGATCAACGGCGCTTTTGCCGGACACGCCGGTTCGTAAAAAAATCGCCAGCAACTCCGCATCCGAAAGACTGGCCGATCCCAACTTCAACAACCTCTCCCGCGGCCGTTCCGCCGCCGGCCAATCGCGAATACTCATAGCACCTCCCTGTCTGTGGGCCCCGCTGTTCCATAGCGGTCGCTGTGATATCGTAGCCCATCTTTTTTGCGGGCGAATTCACCCTGGGGAGGGGGTTTCGCCACGCTTGTCACCAACGAATTGAAAGGCAGGCCTATGCAGCGGCTGTATCGGAAACGCATTGTTCTGGGCGTCGGCGGCGGCATTGCCGCCTACAAGAGCGCCGACCTGGTTCGCCGCCTGATGGACCAGGGCGCGGAAGTGCGCGTGGTCATGACCCGTGGCGGCGCCGAATTCATTACCCCGCTGACCATGCAGGCTCTGTCCGGGCACCCCGTGCACCTGGACCTGCTGGACCCGGCCGCTGAAGCGGCCATGGGCCACATCGAGCTGGCCAAATGGGCTGATCTGGTACTGATCGCCCCGGCCACCGCCGATCTGATCGCCCGGCTGGCCCAAGGCATTGCCGACGACTTGCTGACCACGCTGGTGCTGGCCACCGATGCGGTGGTCGCCGTGGCTCCGGCGATGAACCAGGCCATGTGGCGCGACCCGGCCACCCAGGCCAACCTGCAAACCCTTGAAAGCCGCGACCTGAAAGTCTTCGGCCCCGCTTCCGGCAGCCAGGCCTGCGGCGATGTCGGCCTGGGTCGCATGCTCGAGGCCACCGACCTGGCGCAGCTCGCCGCGGATTGCTTCAAGCGCCAGGCGCTGACCGGCAAGCATGTGCTGATCACCGCTGGCCCGACCCAGGAAAACATCGACCCGGTGCGCTACATCACCAACCACAGCTCCGGAAAAATGGGCTTCGCCCTGGCCGAAGCCGCGGTGGAAGCCGGTGCCCGGGTGACCCTGATCACTGGCCCGGTGCACCTTCCGACCCCGGATCGCGTCACCCGTATCGACGTGGTCAGCGCCCGCGACATGCTCGCCGCCTGCGAAGCCGCGATCCCTTGCGACCTGTTCATCGCCTCGGCAGCGGTTGCGGATTACCGCCCGGAAGTCGTCGCGCCACAGAAACTCAAGAAAGATCCTACGAACGGCGACGGCTTGTTGCTGCAAATGGTGCGCAACCCGGACATTCTGGCCAGCATCGCCACACGCCCAGACCGCCCATTCAGTGTCGGCTTCGCCGCCGAAACCGAACACCTGCTCGACTACGCTGCCCGCAAGTTGAAGGACAAGAATCTCGATTTGATCGTCGCCAACGACGTCGCCAACCCGAGCATTGGCTTCAATAGCGAAGAGAACGCCTGCAGCGTGATCGACCGCGACCTTCACGCCACACTTTTCGCCCAGACCAGCAAGAGCAAGATTGCTCGCCAGCTGATCACTTTCATCGCTGAACGACTGAACCAGGTTTAATTTACATGCACGCTTTGCAAGCCAAGATCCTCGACCCTCGCATCGGTACCGAATTCCCGCTGCCGCAATACGCCACCCCAGGCTCCGCCGGCCTGGACCTGCGCGCCATGCTGGAAAAAGACATTGTGATCAAGCCGGGCGAGACCGTGCTGATCCCGACCGGGTTGTCGGTCTACATCGGCGACCCGAGCCTCGCCGCCCTGATCCTGCCGCGCTCCGGCCTGGGCCATAAGCACGGCATCGTGCTGGGCAACCTGGTCGGCCTGATCGACTCGGACTACCAAGGGCCGCTGATGGTGTCCTGCTGGAACCGTGGCCAGACCGACTTCACCATGGCCGTAGGCGAACGCCTGGCACAGCTGGTGCTGGTGCCGGTGGTTCAGGCCCATTTCGAGATGGTCGAAGAGTTCGTCGAGACCCAGCGCGGCACCGGTGGTTTCGGCCATTCCGGCAGCCATTGATCTGACTGTGGCGAGGGAGCTTGCTCCCGCAGGGCTGCGCAGCGGCCCAATAATTTTGTGAGCGTTGCGCGCTCAAGCGGGAGCAAGCTCCCTCGCCACAAAATTTGTGCTGATTTCTGCACTGTGGTGGTGGCATGGCCTTTTCGCACCACGAACTCTCTGTGAAAAACGCCGTCATACCTTCAGTTTGAACCTGCCAGCGAATGATTCGATGGCAGGTCCAGCCACTTTCAAGATGGAGCATTTCCGCAGATGAGCACCCCCGCCCGCGTCGCCCCCAAGTTCCCCGACAGTATTTTTCGCGCCTACGACATTCGTGGCACCGTCCCGGAATTTCTGAACGCTGAGACGGCTTACTGGCTCGGTCGCGCCATCGGTGCCCAGAGTCTGGCCCAGGACGAGCCCAATGTGTCCGTCGGCCGCGACGGTCGCCTTTCCGGCCCGGAGCTGGTGGAGCAATTGATCCAGGGCCTGGCCGACAGCGGTTGCCATGTCAGCGATGTTGGCCTGGTGCCGACGCCTGCGTTGTACTACGCCGCCAACGTACTGGCCGGCAAGTCCGGCGTGATGCTGACCGGCAGCCACAACCCGTCGAACTACAACGGCTTCAAGATCGTCATCGCTGGTGACACCCTGGCCAACGAACAGATCCAGGCCCTGCACGACCGCCTCAAGAGCAACAACCTGAGCAGCGGCAAAGGCAGCATCACCAAAGTCGAAATTCTCGACGGCTACACCACCACAATCGTTCAGGACATCAAGCTGGCCCGCCGCCTGAAAGTCGTGGTGGACTGCGGCAACGGCGCTGCCGGGGTGATTGCTCCGCAACTGATCGAAGCACTGAACTGCGAAGTCATCCCGCTGTACTGCGAAGTCGACGGCAACTTCCCGAACCACCACCCGGACCCGGGCAAGCCCGAGAACCTCGTCGACCTGATCGCCAAGGTCAAGGAAACCAAAGCTGACATCGGCCTGGCTTTCGACGGCGACGGCGACCGCGTCGGTGTGGTGACCAACACTGGCAGCATTGTCTATCCCGACCGCCTGCTGATGCTGTTCGCCCGCGACGTGGTGGCGCGCAACCCGGGCGCCGAGATCATCTTCGACGTCAAATGCACCCGCCGCCTGACACCGCTGATCAAGGAATACGGTGGCCGGTCGTTAATGTGGAAGACCGGTCATTCGTTGATCAAAAAGAAAATGAAGCAATCCGGCGCCCTGCTGGCCGGCGAAATGAGCGGGCACATCTTCTTCAAGGAGCGCTGGTTCGGTTTCGACGACGGCATTTATAGCGCCGCACGGTTGCTGGAGATCCTCAGCAAGGAAAAATCCACCGCGGAAGAGCTGTTCGCCACCTTCCCGAACGATATTTCTACGCCGGAAATCAATATCCATGTGACCGAAGAGAGCAAATTCAGCATCATTGATGCACTGCATGACGCGCAGTGGGGCGCAGGCGCCGACCTGACCACCATTGACGGCGTGCGAGTCGACTATGCCAAAGGCTGGGGCCTGGTTCGCGCATCCAACACCACTCCGGTGCTGGTACTGCGCTTCGAGGCCGATGACGAGGCAGAACTTTCGCGCATCAAGGACGTCTTCCACGTCCAGTTGAAGCGTGTTGCACCTGATCTCCAACTACCGTTCTGATTCACCCGGAGCCCTGAATGACCCTCGAACGCGAAGCCGCCGCCAACACCGCCAAGGTCCTGTCCGAAGCGCTGCCTTACATTCGCCGTTATGTCGGCAAGACACTGGTGATCAAATACGGCGGCAACGCGATGGAAAGCGAGGAGCTGAAAACCGGCTTCGCCCGCGACATCGTGCTGATGAAGGCCGTCGGCATCAACCCGGTGGTGGTTCACGGTGGCGGTCCGCAAATCGGTGATCTGCTCAAGCGCCTGTCGATCGAGAGCCATTTTGTCGATGGCATGCGCGTCACCGACGCCGCAACCATGGACGTGGTGGAAATGGTCCTCGGCGGCCAGGTCAACAAGGACATCGTCAACCTGATCAACCGTCATGGCGGCAGCGCCATCGGCCTGACCGGTAAAGACGCCGAGCTGATTCGCGCGAAAAAGCTCACCGTCACCCGCCAGACCCCGGAGATGACCCAGCCGGAAATCATCGACATCGGTCACGTCGGCGAAGTGGTCGGGATCAACACCGACCTGCTGAACCTGCTGGTCAAAGGCGATTTCATTCCGGTGATCGCGCCGATCGGCGTTGGCGAAAACGGCGAGTCGTACAACATCAACGCTGACCTGGTCGCCGGTAAAGTGGCCGAGGCGCTGAAAGCCGAGAAGCTGATGCTGCTGACCAACATCGCCGGCCTGATGGACAAGTCGGGCAAGGTCCTGACCGGTCTGAGCACGCAACAGGTCGACGATCTGATCGCCGACGGCACCATCTACGGCGGCATGCTGCCGAAGATCCGTTGCGCGCTGGAAGCGGTTCAGGGTGGCGTGGGCAGCTCGCTTATCATCGACGGTCGCGTGCCGAATGCGATCCTGCTGGAGATCTTCACCGATACCGGCGTGGGCACCCTGATCAGTAATCGCAAGCGTCACTAAGCGATAGCGGATGCAAAAAGACCCCGCTCAGCCTGGCTGAGCGGGGTCTTTTTTTGCCTGCACTCCCCTGTAGGAGCGAGCATGCTCGCGATGGTCGTGAACGATAATGCGGGCTGCCTGACAACCCGCGGTGCCCCGATTTCCATCGCGAGCATGCTCGCTCCTACAGGGGCCGCGTGTGCTAAACGCCGAACTGAGCGCGGTAGGCTTCGACGGCCGGCAAATGCTGCTTGAGCTGTGGATCGTCAGCCAGGAACTCAAGCACCTGGTTCAACGAAACAATGCTGATCACCGGAATGCCGAAGTCGCGCTCCACTTCCTGGATCGCCGACAGCTCGCCGTTGCCACGCTCCTGACGGTTCAGGGCGATCAATACGCCCGCTGCCTTGGCACCATCCTGCGAAGCGATGATCTGCATCACTTCACGGATAGCGGTGCCAGCCGTGATCACGTCGTCGATGATCAGCACGTCGCCGGTCAGCGGAGCACCCACCAGGCTCCCGCCTTCGCCGTGGGCCTTGGCTTCCTTGCGGTTGAAACACCACGGCAAGTCACGGTTGTGATGCTCGGCCAACGCCACGGCGGTGGTCGCCGCCAAGGGAATACCCTTGTAGGCCGGACCGAACAGAACGTCGAAGGGAATGCCGCTTTCGGCAATGGCTGCAGCGTAGAAACGCCCCAGTTGCGCCAGGGCCGAACCCGAGTTGAACAGCCCGGCGTTAAAGAAGTAGGGACTGGTACGCCCGGACTTCAGGGTGAACTCACCGAAGCGCAAAACGCCGCGATCGATGGCAAAACGAATGAAATCGCGCTGATACGCTTGCATGAAAAAAACCCCAAATACCACGGATTTAGCTAATTAGCTTGACGCCGTGTATCATACACGCACGCGATTTTTGGGGCCATTTATGCGGATCATCAGTGTGAACGTCAATGGTATTCAGGCTGCAGTCGAGCGAGGTTTGCTCAGTTGGCTGCAGGCACAGAATGCCGACGTCATCTGCCTGCAGGACACCCGTGCCTCCGCCTTTGAACTGGACGATCCAGCCTTCCAACTGGATGGATACTTCCTTTATGCCTGCGACGCCGAAGTCCCCGCCCAAGGTGGCGTGGCTTTGTACTCGCGGTTGCAGCCGAAGGCTGTCATCAGCGGTCTCGGTTTCGAGACGGCCGACCGCTACGGGCGCTACCTGCAAGCCGATTTCGACAAAGTCAGTATTGCAACCTTGTTGCTTCCATCGGGTATGAACGGCGATGAGGACTTGAACCAGAAGTTCAAGCTCATGGACGACTTCGCCAAGTACCTGGACAAGCAACGGCGCAAACGCCGCGAGTACATTTATTGTGGCTCGCTGTACGTGGCGCAACAGAAGCTCGACATCAAGAACTGGCGCGACAGCCAGCAATCTCCGGGCTTCCTGGCACCTGAACGTGCCTGGATGGACGAAATTGTCGGCAACATGGGCTACGTCGATGCCTTGCGCGAAGTCAGCCGCGAAGGCGACCAGTACAGCTGGTGGCCGGACACCG
Source organism: Pseudomonas putida (assembly GCF_050989985.1). Lineage (GTDB taxonomy): Bacteria > Pseudomonadota > Gammaproteobacteria > Pseudomonadales > Pseudomonadaceae > Aquipseudomonas > Aquipseudomonas putida_AI. The sequence continues at coordinate 116,221 of NZ_CP158815.1, read as the reverse complement.
AGCAGGCCGAAATGCTCAACCTCGGTTGGCGGTTCGACTACCAGATCCTGACGCCGGGCCTGCGCCGCTTCGTACGCAGCGCACGCCTGCCACGTCAGCCACGGTTCTCGCAGCACGCGCCGTTGATCGTGGACTACGACTGGACGCTGACCATTTAAGCGACAGACACAAAAAAGCCGACAGCGATGTCGGCTTTTTTGTGGGTGACGATTGCTCGTTATTTGATCAACCGCCAGGTGAACGGATACCGGTAAGGCAACCCGTCATTGGCCTTCACCCCGGCAATGATCGTCAGCACCAGCGCGCCAATGGCGATCAAGCCAAACAGGAAGAACCCGATGATCACCACCATCAGTAGGAAGCTGATGGCGGAAGCGATAGCCACGGTAATCTGAAAATTCAGCGCTTCCTTGCCCTGGGCATCGATGAACGGGTCCATCTCGCGCTTCATTTGCCACAGGACCAGCGGGCCGATCAAAGTGCCGAACGGAATCCAGATCCCCAGCAAGGCGGACAAGTGACAAAACATCGCCCACTGCCGGACTTCTTTACTCGGGGTGGGAAGCAGTTGTTGCTCGTCACTCATGGCGTCCTCCTTGCCTGTGGCCATCCGATCAGTCAGCCAGTGCAGCCTTTTGCAGATCGAAGATTTCGTTCATGCCTTTTTTCGCCAGTTCCAGCATGGCGTTCAGCTCTTCAGGCTGGAACGGCGCGCCTTCGGCGGTACCCTGAACCTCGATGAAGCCGCCAGTGCTGGTCATCACCACGTTCAGGTCGGTCTCGGCGGCCGAGTCTTCAAGATAGTCGAGGTCGAGTACGGGTTCGCCCTGGTACATGCCGACGGAAACCGCACCGATCATTTGCTTGAGCGGGTCGCCGCCTTTCAGGCCGCCGCGCTTCTTGATCACTTTCAACGCATCGACCAGGGCAACCATGGCACCGGTGATGGACGCGGTACGCGTTCCACCGTCGGCCTGGATCACGTCGCAGTCGACGTACAGGGTAACGTCGCCCAGCTTTGACATATCCAGCGCAGCCCGCAGGGAGCGGCCGATCAGGCGCTGGATTTCCAGGGTACGGCCACCTTGCTTGCCGCGACTCGCTTCACGCTGGTTACGCTCGCCGGTGGCACGCGGCAGCATGCCGTACTCGGCGGTCAACCAGCCCTGGCCCTGGCCCTTGAGGAACCGCGGCACGCCGTTTTCGACGCTGACGGTGCAGATGACCTTGGTATCACCGAACTCGACCAGTACAGATCCCTCGGCGTGTTTGGTGTAGTTGCGGGTAATGCGGATCGAGCGGAGCTGATCGGCAGCGCGACCACTTGGACGTTTCATAAGGGATACCTGTACGGGGACGGAAAACTGCGGAGCATTATAGAGCCGCCAGCCACCCGTGGGCACTTCTAAAAAAATCCTCCGACGAGCAAAGGCTCTGAACAGCCTGTCGCCGACGACCTGCAGCTCTTTGTCACTACCTGTGTTTGGGCGCACCTGCCGCACTGCGCTACAATCCTGCGCCTTTGCTGCCAGTCGGCTTTAATTCATTCATATCGGATCCCCGGAACGCCAGATTCTGGCCGATCTGCATTGCGAGGTGCCTCCATGGTGCACAGCATGACCGCCTTTGCCCGCGTCGAGAAAGCCGGCGTCCAGGGCACCCTGAGCTGGGAGCTGCGCTCGGTCAACAGCCGCTACCTGGAACCCCACGTGCGCCTGCCGGAGTCCTTTCGCGATCTCGAGGGCGCCGTCCGCGAAGCGCTGCGCCAGGGCGTGTCCCGAGGCAAGCTCGAATGCACCCTGCGCTTCACTGAAGAAAATACCGGTAAACCATTGCAAGTGGATCAGGCACGCGCCGCGCAACTCGTCGCAGCTGCCGAGACCGTCGCCAGCCTGATCAAGAATCCGGCAGCGCTGAACCCCCTGGAAGTGCTGGCCTGGCCCGGCGTGCTCGTGGGCGACGCAACCGACCCGCAAGCCTTGAACGCTGAAGCGCTGGCACTCTTCAACCAGGGACTCAAGGAGCTCAAGGCCGGCCGCGAGCGCGAAGGCGCGGAGCTGGCACGGCTGATCGACGATCGCCTGACATCCATCGAAGAAGACGTGGTAACCCTGCGGGAACTGGTTCCGCAGATGCTCGCCACCCAGCGCCAGAAAGTGCTCGACCGTTTCGCCGACATGAAGGCCGAGATGGACCCGCAGCGCCTGGAGCAGGAAATGGTCATGCTCGCGCAAAAAAGCGACGTCGCCGAAGAACTGGACCGCCTGAGCACTCACATCATCGAAGTTCGCCGGGTGCTCAAATCCGGCGGCGCGGCCGGGCGGCGCCTGGACTTCCTGATGCAGGAGCTCAACCGCGAGGCCAACACACTGGGCTCCAAGGCCTTCGATCCGCGCAGCACCCAGGCAGCGGTCAACCTCAAGGTGTTGATCGAGCAGATGCGCGAACAAGTGCAGAATATTGAGTAAGGCATACCTGACATGACCCACAGCACCGGCACCCTGTACATCATTTCCGCCCCCTCCGGCGCGGGCAAAAGCAGCCTGGTCAAGGCCCTGACCGACGCCAATCCGGAGATCCGCGTCTCGATCTCCCACACCACCCGCGCCATGCGCCCCGGTGAAGTGAACGGCGTGAACTATCACTTCGTCGACCGCAGCGAATTCGTGAAGATGATCGAGCACGGGGACTTCCTCGAGCGCGCCGAAGTCTTCGGCAATCTCTACGGCACCTCGCAAAGCCACCTGCAGCAGACACTGGATGAAGGCCATGACCTGATTCTGGAAATCGACTGGCAGGGCGCCGAGCAAGTGCGCAAGCTGATGCCTCAGGCCCGCTCGATCTTCATTCTGCCGCCGTCGTTGCAGGCCTTGCACCAGCGCCTGACCAACCGTGGCCAGGACAGCGACGAGATCATCGATGGCCGGATGCGTGAAGCCGTCAGCGAAATGAGCCACTACGTCGATTACGACTACCTGATCATCAACGACGATTTCGCCCACGCACTGCACGATTTGAAAGCGATTTTCCGTGCCAATCAGCTGCAGCAGAAGCGTCAACAGCAGCGCCACGGCAAATTGCTGGCTGAATTGTTGGGCTGATCCGCTCTTCCCAAAACCGCTGCGAGGGCTTTACATTGGCACTTGCAGCGCGTTGAAGGGCTTGATCAAAAAATCAGCGCTTCCCTAATCGCTGGTGATTTTTTAAACTGTCGAGTCCGCTCGCCCATCCGGGCAGCGCGCATATTGCATTTGCTACGAGGAAGACCATGGCCCGCGTAACCGTTGAAGACTGCCTAGAACACGTGGATAACCGCTTTGAGCTGGTCATGCTCTCTACCAAGCGTGCCCGTCAACTGGCCACCGGCGGCAAAGAGCCGAAAGTAGCATGGGAAAACGACAAGCCTACCGTTGTCGCCCTGCGTGAAATCGCTGAAGGCCTGATCGACTACGCCGCTATCGCCGAAGCCGAAATCGTTGAAGATGAACCGCTTTTTGCTGCATTCGAGGACGAGTCCAACGAGGCCGTCTAAGCCTATGCCTGGTCGACGTAGCACGGCGCGGGATCACAGCTTTTGGCAGGAGACATCATGCCGAGCATAGACGCCCTCGCCGATCGCTTATCGACCTACCTCGGCAAAGACCAGGTCAACCTGGTCCGCCGAGCGTATTTCTACGCCGAACAAGCCCACGACGGTCAACGCCGTCGTAGCGGTGAGGCGTACGTCACGCACCCACTCGCGGTTGCGAATATTCTTGCCGACATGCATATGGACCATCAGAGCCTGATGGCGGCCATGCTGCATGACGTGATCGAAGACACCGGTATCGCCAAGGAAGCGCTGCAAGCGCAGTTCGGTGAAACCGTGGCCGAACTGGTCGACGGGGTCAGCAAACTGACCCAGATGAACTTCGAGACCAAGGCCGAGGCACAAGCCGAAAACTTCCAGAAAATGGCCATGGCCATGGCCCGCGATATTCGCGTGATCCTGGTCAAGCTGGCCGACCGCCTGCACAACATGCGCACACTGGAAGTGCTGTCTGGCGAAAAACGCCGACGCATCGCCAAGGAAACCCTGGAAATCTATGCGCCCATCGCCAACCGGCTGGGCATGCACGCCATCCGCATAGAGTTCGAAGACCTCGGCTTCAAGGCCATGCACCCGATGCGTTCCGCGCGTATCTACCAGGCCGTCAAGCGCGCCCGGGGCAATCGCAAGGAAATCGTCAACAAGATCGAAGAATCCCTCAGCCACTGCCTGGCCGTCGACGGCATCCAGGGCGAGGTCAGCGGTCGCCAGAAACACCTCTACGGCATCTACAAGAAGATGCGCGGCAAGCGTCGGGCCTTCAACGAAATCATGGACGTCTACGCGTTCCGGATCATCGTCGACAAGGTCGATACCTGCTACCGCGTGCTTGGTGCTGTTCATAATTTGTACAAACCGCTGCCGGGTCGCTTCAAGGATTACATCGCGATCCCCAAGGCCAACGGCTATCAGTCGCTGCACACCACGCTGTTCGGCATGCACGGCGTTCCGATCGAGATCCAGATCCGCACCCGCGAAATGGAAGAGATGGCCAACAACGGCATCGCCGCCCACTGGCTGTACAAATCCAGTGGCGACGAGCAGCCAAAAGGCACTCACGCCCGCGCCCGCCAGTGGGTCAAGGGTGTGCTGGAGATGCAGCAACGCGCCGGCAACTCGCTGGAATTCATTGAAAGCGTGAAGATCGACCTGTTCCCGGACGAGGTCTACGTGTTCACGCCCAAAGGCCGAATCATGGAGCTGCCCAAAGGCTCCACGGCGGTCGACTTCGCTTACGCGGTGCACACCGACGTGGGCAACAGCTGCATCGCGTGCCGGATCAATCGTCGTCTCGCACCGCTGTCCGAGCCGCTGCAAAGTGGCTCCACGGTCGAGATCGTCAGCGCTCCGGGCGCACGTCCGAACCCGGCGTGGCTCAATTTCGTGGTGACCGGCAAGGCGCGCACGCACATCCGTCACGCGCTGAAACTGCAACGCCGCTCCGAGTCCATCAGCCTGGGCGAACGCCTGCTGAACAAAGTCCTCAACGGCTTCGACAGCTCGCTGGAAAAAATCCCGGCCGAGCGAATCAAGGCCATTCTCGCCGAATATCGCCTCGAACTGGCTGAAGACCTGCTGGAAGACATTGGCCTGGGCAATCGCATGGCCTATGTCGTGGCGCGCCGGCTGCTCGGCGAAGGCGAACAGCTGCCGAGCCCGGAAGGCCCGCTGGCGATTCGCGGTACCGAAGGCCTGGTGCTCAGTTACGCCAAGTGCTGCACGCCGATCCCGGGCGACCCGATTGTCGGCCATCTGTCCGCCGGCAAGGGCATGGTTGTGCACCTGGACAATTGCCGCAACATCAGTGAAATCCGCCACAACCCGGAAAAATGCATCCAGCTCTCGTGGGCCAAGGATGTCACCGGCGAATTCAATGTCGAACTGCGCGTCGAGCTGGAACACCAGCGCGGCCTGATCGCCCTGCTGGCCAGCAGCGTCAACGCGGCAGACGGTAATATCGAGAAAATCAGCATGGACGAGCGTGATGGTCGCATCAGCGTCGTCCAACTGGTGGTCAGCGTGCACGACCGCGTGCACCTGGCTCGCGTGATCAAGAAACTGCGCGCCCTGACCGGGGTGATTCGCATCACCCGCATGCGTGCGTAGCCATCCATCCATTACAAGGAGTCATACATGACCAAGACTGTTATCACCAGCGACAAGGCCCCGGCCGCCATCGGTACTTACTCCCAGGCGATCAAGGCTGGCAACACCGTTTACATGTCGGGTCAGATTCCTCTGGACCCAAAAACCATGGAATTGGTCGAAGGCTTCGAAGCCCAGACCGTCCAGGTGTTCGAGAACCTCAAGGCCGTGGCTGAAGCTGCCGGTGGCTCGTTCAAGGACATCGTCAAACTGAACATCTTCCTCACCGACCTGAGCCACTTCGCCAAGGTCAATGAGATCATGGGCAAATACTTCGAACAGCCATACCCAGCCCGCGCCGCCATCGGCGTCGCAGCCCTGCCAAAGGGTTCACAGGTTGAAATGGATGCCATCCTGGTCATCGAATAATGTGTCCGGCGCAGCCCCGGGCTGCGCCACCGCTCTGCTGTAAAGTAAAGCTTGAAAGGATTCCACCATGCGCAAAGCGCTTGCTCTCTCGCTGCTCGCCCTGCTTTTGGGCGGTTGTGCCAGCGACCCTGCCGACCGTGATATCAGCGGCACTTGGATCAATCAGGTGGCGATCGATGCAGCCTCCAAGGGCGTTCCCCTGCGCGAAGCGCTCCAGGCCTATGGTCCTAACCTGGAATGGGACGTCAACACCAAGGCCGGTCAGGCCCGCTATACCAATGGTTTTGAGAATGTCGACGGCAAGCTGTCGGGCGAAGAGTCCGGCGCCTGGAAAATCGACTTTTATGGCAGTTCCGGCAGTGAACTGAAGCGCGACGGCAAGCAATTGAGCCAGGCCGCGACTGAAAACGAACCTGCCCAGGTCTTCGATCGCGCGCTGATCCCGGTGCCCGATGGCGCACCGATCGGTGCCAGCTTTGAACGCGCGCTGTACTCGGCCTACATGGGCGGCAGCTGGAAAATCATCAGCGGCCCCGGTGAAGGGGCAACCGTGCAGTTCCTGGCCGACGGCCAGGTGACTGGCCTGCAAGGGGCTGATCGCTATGCGTTGTGCCTGGCCGGTGATTGCGCCTCGATGAGCGGCGGCAACGACAACATGTGGCTGCAACTCAATGGCCAGGGAAACCCATGGATCTTTGCGCGCAAAGGCAAGGAGCTGGAAATTTTCCAGGCCGTGAACACCGCCTTGGCGGATGAGCAGCCGCAGTTCACGCCGGGTGATCGCAAGTGGTTGCTCGAGAAGCAATAACCCGGATCTAACTGCAAAGTAGACCCCATGTGGGAGCGAGCTTGCTCGCGATGGCGGTGTAACAGTCAACGATGATGTTGAATGTTAAGACCTATCGCGAGCAGGCTCGCTCCCACAGTTGTTATGGGGAGAATAGAAGTCAGCAGCGCCCCTCAAGGATCGCCGCATACCCCTCGCGGAAACTCGGATACTTCGGCTCCCACCCCAACGCCTTCGCTCGCGCATTGCTGCAACGCTTGCTCCCGGTGCGACGCACACTGGCGTCCTCCGCCCACTCCGTCACACCCAGGTATTCGCGCAACCAGCCCACCACATCCGCCAGCGCGGCCGGCGCGTCATCGACACCGATATAGACATCATCCAGCGCCACGCCACGTCGATCCGCTTCAAGCAGGCACGCCAACAGGCCGGCGGCGTCGTCGGCATGGATTCGATTGGCATACAACGGCGGATCTACCGCCACGCGATAACCCCGGCGCACCTGGGTCAGCAACCACTCACGCCCCGGACCGTAGATACCGGTCAACCGCACGATGCTGGCCGGGATGTCGCTATCCAGTGCAATCTGCTCGGCTTCCAGCATCACCCGCCCTGAATAGCCGGACGCGACTGCCGGCGACGTCTCGTCGACCCACTCGCCCTGCTGCTGGCCGTAGACGCTGCTGCTGGAAACGAACAACAGCCGATTGGGCACTTGTCCGTAGTCGTCCAGCCACTCCAGTACATGCTGCAAGCCTTGAATGTAAGCGGCGCGGTAGCCCGCCTCATCGTGATCGGTGGCGGCCGCGCAATACACCAGGTAATCCACCGCGCCAATCGGCCAGGTCGCCGGGCAATCCTTGTTGAACAGGTCGCCGGCTACGCCGATCACCCCGTCAGGCAGGCGTGAAACATCGCGCCGCAAGCCATGAACCTCCCAGCCACCGGCCAGCAATTGCGTGGCAAGACGGCTGCCGACATCACCGCAACCGGCGATCAAAACAGAAGGCACGGACATCAGAAAACTCCCCTTGGAAACGGACAGACTAGCGCTGGCACTGGACGAGCGGCTAGCAGTACAGGAAAAAAAGAGACTCTATTACTTTTGTTAACAAGAATTACTTGCAATAATACGCGCCACTTTTGTTCTCGGCCTTACGAGGCCTGGAAGAGCACCATCGTTTTTCTATCTCAGGTCCGGCCAGCATGACACGCAACCAAACCTTCGCTTCGCCAACCAAACGACCTCGCGCCTGGAGCGCCATGGCCGCCCTGCTTCTCAGCCTGATGCTGGCACCGGTTGCCGCTTTCGCTGACGCTCAGGCACCGGCCACGCAGGCCACCGCTGCGGCGCCAGCCGACCATGCCACCCCTGCCGCTCCCGCCGCAACCGACCCGACCCAGGCCGCACCGGCTCAAGAAGCCCTCGGTGAAAACGCGCCTGAAGTCCTCGAAGCCGACAACACCTTGGGCATGGCCCATGACCTGTCGCCGTGGGGCATGTACCAGAATGCCGATGTCGTCGTGAAAACCGTGATGATCGGCCTGGCCATCGCCTCGATCATCACCTGGACCATCTGGATCGCCAAAGGCCTCGAGCTCATGGGCGCCAAGCGTCGCCTGCGCACCGAGATCGTACACCTGAAAAAAGCCGCCACCCTCAAGGAAGCCAGCGCTACCGCCACCAAGCCAGGCACCCTCGCCAATCTGCTGGTGCACGACGCTCTGGAAGAAATGCACCTGTCGGCCAGCGCCCGGGAAAAAGAAGGCATCAAGGAACGCGTCAGCTTCCGTCTTGAGCGCCTGGTAGCAGCCTGCGGTCGCAACATGAGCAGCGGCACCGGCGTGCTCGCCACCATTGGTTCCACCGCGCCGTTCGTCGGTCTGTTCGGTACCGTGTGGGGCATCATGAACAGCTTCATCGGCATCGCCAAAACCCAGACCACCAACCTCGCCGTCGTGGCTCCAGGCATCGCCGAAGCCCTGCTGGCGACCGCGCTGGGCCTGGTCGCAGCGATTCCTGCGGTGGTGATCTACAACGTGTTTGCCCGCTCAATCGCCGGTTACAAGGCGCAGGTGTCCGACGCGTCGGCAGAAGTCCTGCTGCTGGTCAGCCGTGACCTCGATCACCAGCCTGAGCGCAGCTCGCAACCGCACATGGTGAAAGTGGGGTAATCGGCCATGGGCCTGCATTTGAAAGAAGGGGCAGACGACGATCTGTCCGAAAACCACGAAATCAACGTCACGCCGTTCATTGACGTGATGCTGGTGCTGCTGATCATCTTCATGGTGGCGGCACCCTTGGCCACCGTGGACATCAAGGTCGACCTGCCCGCCTCTACCGCCAAACCGGCGCCGCGGCCCGAGAAACCGGTGTTCCTCAGCGTCAAGGCTGACCAGCGCCTGTATCTGGGCGACGACGAAGTGAAGGCCGAAGCACTCGGCGCCACGCTCGACGCCAAGACCCAGGGCAAGAAAGACACGACGATCTTCTTCCAGGCCGATAAAGGCGTGGATTACGGCGACCTGATGAGCGTGATGGACAACCTGCGCTCGGCCGGTTACCTGAAGGTTGGTTTGGTTGGGCTCGAGTCGGCAGTCAAGAAATGATCACAACGCGCCATAAGCTGACGCGTTACAGCGGTAGCCTGGCCATTGTGCTGGGCGTTCACGCGCTGGCCATCGCGCTGGCCGTGAACTGGACCGCCCGCCCGCCCATCGAATTGCCGCCCCAGGCAATGATGGTCGAGCTGGCACCGGTCCCGGCCCCGCCACCGCCTGCACCGCCGAAGGTCGTCACCCCACCGCAGCCACCGGCTCCGGTTGAAGAATTGCCGATCCCGAAACTCGCCGAAGCGCCGAAGGCCGAGATCGCCGTTCCGAAACCGGTCAAGCCAAAGCCCAAGCCGCAACCGCCCAAGCCGGTGGAGAAGAAGCCGGAGCCGCCGAAGGAAAAACCTTCCGAAGCCAAACCGAGCGAAGCGCCACCGACGCCGGCACCGACTGAAAAATCCGCCGCACCTGCGCCGGGTCCTTCAGCTGCTCAAGTCGCCGCCAAGGCCAGTTGGGAAGGCACTCTGCTCGCGCACCTGCAGAAGTACAAGAAGTACCCGGCCAGCGCTCAGGCCCGGGGCAAGGAAGGCATGAACCGCCTGCGTTTCGTAGTGGATGCCGAAGGCAATGTCTTGTCATTCGAGCTGGTGGGCGCCTCAGGCACTGCCGATCTGGACCGGGCCACCCTGGACATGATCCGCCGCGCCCAGCCGCTGCCAAAACCACCGGCACACATGCTTACCAACGGCTCGATTGAGATTGTTGCACCCTTTGTCTACTCGATAGACAAACACCGGCGTTAAACATAAACGCATGACCCGGTAGGAGCTGAGCCTGCTCGCGATGAGGCCATATCATTCAGCATTATCGTTGACTGATCACCGCCATCGCGAGCAAGCTCAGCTCCTACAGAGTTTTGCGGCGTATACAGAATCCCCAAAAGGCACCGAAAGGTGCCTTTTACCTATCTGCCAGCGGCAAACAAGCATTGCCCGGTGTCACCCGACACATACCTTCTGATAACGTGCGTCTATCGATTGCAGCCGGTATGCTTGGCCCGCAACTTCATGGACGCTTGCTATGACTCTTACAGAATTACGCTACATCGTTACCCTCGCCCAAGAGCAGCACTTCGGCCACGCGGCCGAGCGTTGCCACGTCAGCCAACCGACCCTGTCGGTGGGTGTGAAAAAGCTTGAAGACGAACTCGGTGTGCTGATTTTCGAGCGCAGCAAAAGCGCCGTGCGCCTGACCCCGGTCGGCGAAGGCATTGTTGCCCAGGCCCAAAAGGTGCTGGAACAGGCCCAGGGCATTCGCGAACTGGCCCAGGCCGGCAAGAACCAGCTGACCGCACCGCTGAAAGTCGGCGCGATCTATACCGTCGGCCCCTATCTGTTTCCCCACCTGATTCCGCAACTGCACCGGGTCGCCCCACAGATGCCGTTGTATATCGAAGAAAACTTCACCCACGTGCTGCGCGACAAGCTGCGCAACGGCGAACTCGACGCGATCATCATCGCCCTGCCGTTCAACGAAGCCGACGTGTTGACGCTGCAACTCTACGACGAGCCGTTCTATGTCCTGATGCCGGCCCAGCATCCGTGGACCCAGAAGGAATCCATCGACGCCAGCCTGCTCAACGACAAGAGCCTGCTGTTGCTGGGCGAAGGCCACTGCTTCCGCGATCAGGTCCTGGAAGCCTGCCCGACCCTGACCAAGGGCAACGACGGTGCCAAGCACACCACGGTGGAATCCAGCTCGCTGGAGACCATTCGCCACATGGTTGCCTCCGGCCTGGGCGTGTCGATCCTGCCGTTGTCGGCGGTCGACAGTCATCACTATGCCCCTGGCGTGATCGAAGTCCGGCCGCTGTCGGCACCAACGCCCTATCGCACGGTGGCGATCGCCTGGCGCGCCAGCTTCCCGCGCCCCAAGGCCATTGAAATCCTCGCTGACTCCATTCGCCTGTGCTCGGTGGCCAAGCCGTCCGCGCAGGTGGTGGCGGGCTAAGCAAGCGTCATGACCGAGTTGTCGCAAGTGTCGGTGACGGCGCTCAAGGGCGTCGGCGAAGCCATGGCCGAAAAACTGGCCAGGGTCGGCCTGGAGAATCTCCAGGACGTGCTGTTTCACTTGCCCCTGCGTTATCAGGACCGCACCCGCGTGGTGCCGATCGGTGCGCTGCGCCCTGGGCAGGACGCCGTGATCGAAGGCACCGTCAGCGGTGCCGACGTGGTGATGGGCCGTCGCCGCAGCCTGGTGGTGCGCCTGCAGGATGGCACCGGCGGGCTGAGCCTGCGCTTTTACCATTTCAGCAACGCGCAGAAGGAAGGCCTCAAGCGCGGCACTCGGATTCGCTGCTATGGCGAAGCACGACCTGGCGCCTCGGGGCTGGAAATCTACCACCCGGAATATCGCGCCATCTCCGGCGACGAACCGCCGCCCGTGGATGAAACCCTGACCCCGGTATATCCGCTCACCGAAGGCCTGACCCAGCAACGCCTTCGTCAGTTGTGCATGCAGACCCTGACCATGCTCGGCCCCACCAGCCTGCCCGACTGGCTGCCGACCGAACTGGCCCGCGATTACCAATTGGCACCGCTGGCCGATGCGATCCGTTATCTGCACCACCCGCCCGCCGATGCCGATGTCGACGAATTGGCCCTCGGGCATCACTGGGCCCAGCACCGCCTGGCCTTTGAAGAATTGCTCACTCATCAATTGTCCCAGCAACGCCTGCGCGAAAGCATGCGTTCGCTGCGCGCACCGGCCATGCCCAAAGCCACGCAGTTGCCGCCCAAATACCTGGCCAACCTGGGGTTCAACCCCACCGGCGCCCAGCAACGGGTGGGCAATGAAATTGCCTACGACCTGAGTCAGCGCGAGCCCATGCTGCGGCTGATTCAGGGCGACGTCGGCGCGGGTAAAACCGTAGTCGCTGCCCTCGCCGCATTGCAGGCACTGGAAGCTGGCTATCAAGTGGCGCTGATGGCGCCCACCGAGATTCTCGCCGAGCAGCACTTCATCACCTTCAAGCGCTGGCTCGAACCACTGGGCATTGAAGTGGCGTGGCTGGCCGGCAAGCTCAAGGGCAAGAACCGCGCCGCCGCGCTGGAGCAGATCGCTGGCGGCACACCGATGGTGGTGGGCACCCACGCGCTGTTTCAGGACGAGGTGCAATTCAAGAATCTGGCGCTGGTGATCATCGACGAGCAGCACCGCTTCGGCGTGCAGCAGCGGCTGGCTCTGCGCCAGAAAGGTGTCGGCGGACGCATGTGCCCGCACCAGTTGATCATGACGGCCACGCCAATCCCGCGCACGCTGGCCATGAGCGCCTACGCCGACCTCGATACTTCGATCCTCGACGAACTCCCCCCTGGCCGGACCCCGGTCAACACCGTGCTGATCACCGACACCCGCCGCGTCGAAGTCATCGAGCGGGTGCGCAGCGCCTGTGCCGAAGGGCGCCAGGCCTACTGGGTGTGCACACTGATCGAAGAATCGGAAGAGCTGACCTGCCAGGCCGCCGAAAGCACCCATGAAGACCTGACCGCCGCGCTGGGCGAGTTGAAGGTCGGGCTGATCCACGGTCGCATGAAGCCCGCCGAGAAGGCCGCAGTCATGGCCGAATTCAAGGCCGGCAACTTGCAGCTGCTGGTGGCGACCACCGTGATCGAGGTCGGCGTGGACGTGCCCAACGCCAGCCTGATGATCATCGAAAACCCGGAACGCCTGGGGCTGGCGCAGCTGCACCAGTTGCGCGGCCGCGTCGGGCGAGGCAGCGCGATCAGCCATTGCGTACTGCTCTACCATCCACCGCTGTCGCAGATCGGCCGTCAGCGCCTGGGTATCATGCGTGAAACCAACGATGGCTTTGTCATCGCCGAAAAAGACCTCGAACTGCGCGGCCCGGGTGAAATGCTCGGCACGCGGCAGACAGGTCTGCTTCAATTCAAGGTCGCCGACCTGATGCGCGACGCCGACCTGCTGCCCGCGGTACGCGACGCAGCCCAAGCCTTGCTCGAACGCTGGCCGGATCACGTGAGCCCATTACTCGACCGCTGGCTGCGCCACGGGCAGCAATATGGACAAGTGTGAGCACCGTCTCAGTTTCTGGAGGATGGGCATGAGCAAGCTGGTTATACTCCTGCAATTGTTTTAGTACGGATACAGACCATGACCGAAGCTGCCCTTGCACCCGCTACCCCGCACACTCCGTCGGTCATTCGGATGCTGCTGGACAAGCTGGGCATTGCCTATGAAGAAGTGCTCGACCATCACGGATTGAATCCGGCGCGCAAGGTCCAGGCTGTGCTCCTCGACGACGCCGTCGGCTCGCTGATGGTGCTGTTCCCGCAGAGCCAGTTGCTCGACCTCAACCGGTTGACCGAACTCACTGGCCGTCGCCTGACTGCCGTCTCGACCGAGCGCCTGATCAAGATGCTCGGCAAGCACAACCTGAGCCTGCTGCCGGGCATGCCGGCCCTCACCAGCGCCCCGTGCCTGTACGAAGAAAGCCTGCTGCGCGAGCCGAAAGTGCTGGTCAATTCGGGGGAGCCGGAAGTACTGCTGGAGATCTCCAGCGAAGCCTTCAAGTCCATGCTCAACAAGGCCAGCGCCGCCAATTTCGGTGAGCCGCTGAGCAGTATTCGCCCGAACCTGGATCGCCCCGATGATGACCGCGAGGAAATCACCCAGGCGGTTCAGGCGTTCACCGCACGGCGCATTCAGCAACGCCTGGAAGCGACCATCGAAATTCCGCCGCTGGCCGAAACCGCACAGAAGATCATCAAGCTGCGTGTCGACCCCAACGCGACCATCGACGACATCACCGGCGTGGTCGAAACCGACCCGGCGCTCGCAGCCCAAGTGGTGAGCTGGGCCGCGTCGCCGTACTACGCCTCGCCGGGCAAGATCCGCTCGGTGGAAGACGCCATCGTGCGGGTGCTGGGTTTCGACTTGGTGATCAATCTGGCGCTGGGCCTGGCCCTGGGTAAAACCCTGAGCCTGCCCAAGGACCACCCGCAACACAGCACGCCGTACTGGCAGCAATCGATCTACACCGCCGCCGTCATCGAAGGCCTGACCCGCGCCATGCCGCGCACCCAGCGCCCGGAAGCCGGCCTGACCTACCTGGCAGGTCTGCTGCACAACTTCGGTTACCTGCTGCTGGCCCATGTGTTCCCGCCGCACTTCTCGCTGATCTGTCGCCATCTGGAGGTCAACCCACACCTGTGCCACAGCTATATCGAGCAGCACCTGCTGGGTATCAGCCGTGAGCAGATCGGTTCGTGGCTGATGCGTTTCTGGGACATGCCCGAAGAACTGGCCACCGCGCTGCGCTTCCAGCACGACCCTCTTTACGACGGCGCTTTCGCCGAGTACCCGAACCTGGTGTGCCTGTCGGTGCGCCTGCTGCGCAGCCGTGGCATCGGGTCGGGCCCGGACGAGGACATCCCCGACGCCCTGCTGGAACGTCTGGGCCTGAGCCGCGAAAAAGCCAACGACGTGGTCAGCAAAGTCCTCGAAGCCGAGGTGCTGTTGCGCGAACTGGCTTCGCAGTTTTCCCAGAGCTAAAAACAATCGCGAGCAGGCTCGCTCCCACAAGGACCATCTGGAACCTGTAGGAGCGAGCCTGCTCGCGATGAATTCACCCCGGTCTAACTGACTGTCTCAAGCCTTGGGCTTGGCCTTCTTCGGCTTCAAGTACTTGGTCAACCCCTGGAACCAGATCACCAGCGCCGGGTTGCCCTTGATCTGAATCGACTTGTCCTGAATCCCCGTCATGAACGCCAGTTGCTTGTTCTTCGCCTGCATCGTGGCAAAGCCATAGGCCGCGTCCTTGAAGGCAATGGCAAACGCAGGCTCGGCATACACCCCGCCCTTGCTGGTGATGCGCTGATCCTTCACCCGGAAATGTCGTGCCACCTTCCCGTCCAGGGTCTGCAATTGGAACACCAGCTCCTTGTCACCCAACTGCTGCTGAAACGCAGGATTGGTGCGACTCGCCTTGCCCATCAACAAACCCAGCATCCACAGCAGAAAACGAAATTTCATGCGCAAGCCTCAAGAGAAAAATGAACGGCCGGCGCATTGTAGCGAGCGAAGGCAATAAAGCCACTATCGCGTTTACTTAGCGGAAGATGGACTGCTTTTTGACGCTGATGACTACCAAGTCACGAATTTACACCTAAGCATTCCTACACTCGCGTAGGAATACATCCATCGGTTCAATTCCTGCTCAGTACAAAACGCCCTGCAACACCTCATAGACGATCCCGGTGCCGACCGCGATCAGAACGATATCGCTGCCCGCACGTCGCCACTCATAGCCCTGGTAATACGGCAGCCGGCTCAAGGCGCGATTATCCAGGCGTTCGCCGTAGTAACCATGAGGCAAGGGTTGACCCCGGACCACGTAGATACCGGGCGGTGGAGGTGCGCCGCGCACGAAGTAGTCGCGGTGATCGTGAATGGTCTGACGGACCGGTCCGAAGTCCCGTGGCGGTGGCCCGCCGCGATGATGGTCCTGCCCATCTCGGTGATCGTCATCGTGGTGTTCGTAATGGCCCTGCGGGCCGCCGTGGTCGTGATCGTCGCGTTGATCGGCACTGGCGTGCAGCAACGGGGTCGCACTGAGCATCAGCACGCCCAGGCTGGCAATCAGACGTTTCGGCATTTTCATTCGGACTTTCCTCGCAACACTTACAGCAAAAAGGGCTTCAGAACGTAGTCCTGAAGCCCTCGGTCTTGCTGCTTAGTCTGTGTCTGGAGGCTCTAATTCCTCTGTATCAGGAACTTTACTCTCAGCTGACACGGGCCTTACGTACGCCGTCGGCCAGTGCCGAGCACAGGCTCAGAACACCGTCCACCGCCTGCTCTGGAGTGGCTGCGTTGGCGATCTGGTCGATCAGCGCAGAACCCACCACCACACCATCGGCCAGACGCGCGATGTTCGCCGCTTGCTCCGGTGTACGGATCCCGAAACCGATGCTGATCGGCAGATCGGTATGGCGACGCAGACGAGCCACCGCCTCTTCGACGTGCTCCAGCGTCGCCGCGCCAGCACCGGTCACACCGGCCACGGACACGTAGTAAACAAAGCCGGAACTGCCGTTGAGCACGGTTGGCAGACGCACGTCGTCAGTGGTCGGGGTGGTCAGGCGGATGAAGTCCAGACCGGCAGCCTGGGCCGGGTCGCACAGCTCGCCGTTATGCTCGGGCGGCATGTCGACCACGATCAGGCCATCGACACCGGCTTCCTTCGCTTCGGCAATGAAACGTGGCACGCCGTACTTGTGGATCGGGTTGAAGTAACCCATCAGCACCAGCGGCGTTTCGTTGTTGTCCTTGCGGAACTCACGAACCATCTGCAGGGTTTTCGCCAGATTCTGCTTGGCACCCAGGGCACGGATGTTGGCGAGCTGGATCGCCGGGCCATCGGCCATCGGATCGGTAAAGGGCATGCCCAGTTCGATGACGTCGGCGCCAGCGGCGGGCAGGCCCTTGAGGATTGCCAGGGAAGTGTCGTAGCCCGGGTCGCCAGCGGTGACGAAGGTCACCAGGGCGGCGCGGTTCTGTTCCTTGAGTTCGGCAAAACGCGTTTGCAGGCGGCTCATCAGTGTTTCTCCTGCTGGGACTGTTCCATATGGTGCATTACGGTCTGCATGTCTTTATCACCACGACCGGACAGGTTGACCACCATCAGGTGATCCTTCGGCAGAGCTGGGGCACGCTTGAACACTTCGGCCAGGGCGTGGGCGCTTTCCAGCGCAGGGATGATCCCTTCCAGGCGGCAGCACTGGTGGAAGGCGGCGAGCGCTTCGTCGTCCGTCACCGAGGTGTACTGAACGCGGCCGATGTCATGCAACCAGGCGTGTTCCGGGCCGATGCCCGGGTAGTCCAGGCCTGCGGAGATCGAGTGGGCGTCGATGATTTGGCCATCTTCGTCCTGCAACAGGAAGGTGCGGTTACCGTGCAGCACGCCCGGAACACCGCCGTTGAGGCTCGCCGCGTGCTTGCCGGTTTCGATGCCGTAGCCGGCCGCTTCAACGCCGATGATCTCGACGCTCTTGTCGTCGAGGAACGGGTGGAACAGGCCCATGGCGTTGGAACCACCGCCGATGCACGCCACCAGGCTGTCCGGCAGGCGACCTTCCTGGGCTTGCAGCTGGTCGCGGGTTTCCTTGCCGATGACGGCCTGGAAGTCGCGGACCATTGCAGGATACGGGTGCGGACCGGCCACGGTGCCGATCAGGTAGAAAGTGTTGTCGACGTTGGTCACCCAGTCGCGCAGGGCTTCGTTCATCGCATCCTTCAGGGTGCCGGTGCCGGCAACCACCGGGATCACTTCAGCGCCCAAAAGCTTCATGCGGAACACGTTGGCCTGCTGGCGCTCGATGTCAGTGGTGCCCATGTAGATCACGCACTGCAGACCGAAACGCGCAGCCACGGTTGCAGTGGCCACGCCGTGCATGCCGGCGCCAGTCTCGGCGATGATGCGTTTCTTGCCCATGCGCCGCGCCAGCAGGATCTGGCCGATGCAGTTGTTGATCTTGTGCGCGCCGGTGTGGTTCAGCTCTTCGCGCTTGAGGTAGATCTTCGCGCCGCCGCAGAACTCGGTCAGGCGTTCAGCGAAATAGAGCGGGCTCGGACGACCGACATAGTCGCGCTGGAAGTAGGCCAATTCTTCCTTGAATGCAGGATCTTCCTTGGCCGCTTCGTATTCGCGGGCCAGGTCGAGAATCAGCGGCATCAGGGTTTCAGCGACGTAACGGCCGCCGAACGCGCCGAACAGGCCGTTGGCATCTGGGCCGTTGCGCAGATTAGTCTGGGTCATGGGGCGCTCCAGTTGAATGCGTGAAATGCAGCTTTTGAAGAGAGAGTGGGCTTCACTCTACCCCTGACGCTGCACGGTGAAAACCGATAAGATCGCTGCAACCTGTCAGGAAAACTCACAGATCCCATGAGCCATGAACTGCCACCGCTGAACGCCTTGCGCGCCTTCGAAGCCACTGCCCGATTGAACAGCGTCAGTCAGGCCGCCGAACAGCTGCACGTTACCCATGGGGCAGTGAGCCGGCAATTGAAGGTGCTGGAAGAACACCTCGGAGTGAGCCTGTTCACCAAGGAGGGTCGCGGCCTCAAACTCACAGATGCCGGCATGCGCCTGCGGGATGCCAGCGCCGAAGCCTTCGAGCGCCTGCGCGCGGCATGCGCCGACATTTCCCGCAGCACCGCCGATGCGCCCTTCGTGCTGGGCTGTTCGGGCAGCCTGCTGGCCCGCTGGTTCATTCCGCGCCTGGGCCGACTGAACGCTGACCTGCCGGATTTGCGCCTGCATCTGTCCGCCGGAGAAGGCGATCTCGATCCCCGGCGTCCGGGGCTGGATGCCTTGCTGGTGTTCGCCGAGCCACCCTGGCCGGCGGACATGCAGGTGTTCGAACTGGCCAGCGAACGCATCGGCCCGGTGATGAGTCCCCGGTTCGTCGGCTACGACAGGCTCAAAACCGCGCCGCCGACCGCCCTGCTCGGTGAATCATTGCTGCACACCACTTCGCGCCCGCAAGCCTGGCCAAGCTGGGCACAGCAAAGCGGCCTTGATGCCAAGGCGTTGAAGTACGGTCAGGGTTTCGAGCATTTGTATTACTTGCTGGAGGCAGCCGTGGCCGGACTGGGCGTGGCAATCGCCCCCGAGCCGCTGGTGACAGAGGACTTGAAGGCCGGTCGACTGGTGGCGCCCT
This sequence comes from Pseudomonas putida, assembly GCF_050989985.1. GTDB lineage: Bacteria > Pseudomonadota > Gammaproteobacteria > Pseudomonadales > Pseudomonadaceae > Aquipseudomonas > Aquipseudomonas putida_AI. The sequence goes on along the minus strand of NZ_CP158815.1, from coordinate 97,038 downwards.
GGGGTTTCAGCGAAACCCCGGCGCAATTGGCGCTGTGGTTGCCCAAGCGCGCCGCGGACGGACGCGCCCGGCAACTGGCGCAGTGGCTCAAGAACGAGCTGCGCCAGACGGATTAGTTACCGCGTCTGCACATCAGGTAAGCCGCCAGCAGGCCCAGCGCACCGACGGCAACACCCGCCGTCGTCCAAGGATGCTCCTGGGCGTAGTCCCGGGTGGCAATTCCGGTTTCCCGGGTCTTCACTTTGACTTCTTCATAAGCATCCGAGAGCAGGTGGCGCGAATGCCTCAGCGCGTTCTCGGCGTTGCCTTTGAGTACCTTGAGGGTTCTACGCGACTCGTCCGAGGCGTCGTCCTTCAGGCTTTCCAGGGACTTGAGCAGACTCTCGATCTCCGCTTCCATGCTTTGCAATGAGGCTTTGCGTAACGAGCTGTTGGCCATGGTGGCTCTCCTGCATTGTTGATGAGTGGCGTGTGTTGGTTGGGACTTCGGGGGTTCGAGAAAGTGCAGTAAATGTGAACTTGCCTGTGGGACTGACCGACAGAAGTAAGTCAGAAAATCACTGCTAGGCTGTATTTCACACCCTAAGGAGAACGCCATGTCTGACCATCACACCTACAAGAAAGTCGAGCTGGTTGGTTCGTCCACCAGCAGCATTGAAGACGCGATCAACAATGCACTGGCCGAAGCCAGCAAAAGCCTCAAGTACATGGAATGGTTTGAAGTGACCGAGACTCGCGGACATATCAAGGACGGCAAGGCGGCGCATTTCCAGGTGACACTCAAGGTCGGGTTCCGGATTGCCAGCAGCTGATGCTGGTCTAGTCTTCTGAACTTGCGCGGTGGCCGAGTGCCGTAGGGAATGGCGAAGCGCTAGATGAGCAAATCCGGCCGAAGGATGGATGCTCCCTTTTGATCCGACCAGAGAATGCCACTGATGAAGAAGTTTATTTTGGCGATAGGTTTGTTAAGCCTGGCGGGCACTGCCTTGGCTGAGGGCAAGTCCTGCGAAGAACTCAAAGCCGAGATTGCCGCAAAGCTCGATGCCAAGGGCGTTTCCAATTATTCGCTGGAAATTGTCGACAAAGGCGCCGGAGCTGGCGGAAAAGTCGTCGGTACCTGTGAGAAAGGCACCAAGGAAATCGTCTACAAACACTAGTTCACAATCTCCTGTAGGAGCGAGCTCGCTCGCGATGGTCGCCAACGATAACGCTGGAGGCCTGACACCCCGCGAGGGTCTCAGGCTCATCGCGAGCAGGCTCGCTCCCACAGTGATGAGTCGTGCAAAACCTCAGCCTTTCATGACCTGCGCCAACAGCTCGTAGGAATGCAGGCGATCAGCGTGTTCATACAGGTCGCAGGTGAAAATCAGCTCATCGGCCTGGGTCTGCTCGATCAGCACTTCAAGCTTGGCGCGGATTTTCTGCGGGCTGCCGATCATCGCCAGGCCCAGGAAATCCATGACCGCCTCTCTCTCATGGGGCAACCACAGGCCGTTCATGGTTTCCACCGGTGGACGCTGCACCAGGCTCTGGCCGCGCATCAGGGCGAGGATGCGCTGGAACACCGAGGTCGCCAGGTAGTCGGCCCGCTCATCGGTATCGGCGGCCACCAATGGCACACCAAGCATCACGTAAGGCTTGTCCAGAACCGCTGAAGGCTTGAAGTGATTGCGGTAGACGCGAATCGCTTCATGCATATAGCGCGGTGCGAAATGCGAGGCAAAGGCGTAGGGCAAGCCGCGCTCGCCCGCCAGTTGCGCACTGAACAGGCTCGAGCCCAGCAGCCAGATCGGAACGTTGGTATTGGTCCCCGGCATCGCGATGACACGCTGCTCCGGCGTACGCGGGCCAAGGTAGCGCACCAGCTCGGCCACATCCTCCGGGAAGTCGTCAGCGCTGCCGGAGCGCTCGCGGCGCAATGCACGGGCGGTCAGCTGATCGGAACCCGGCGCACGGCCCAGGCCCAGGTCGATACGCCCCGGATAAAGGCTTTCAAGCGTGCCGAATTGTTCAGCGATGACTAGTGGCGCGTGGTTGGGCAGCATCACCCCGCCCGACCCCACGCGAATCGTCGACGTGCCGCCAGCCAGATACCCCAACAACACCGATGTCGCAGAACTGGCGATGCCATCCATGTTGTGGTGTTCGGCGACCCAGAACCGGTTGTAGCCGAATTTCTCGACGTGTTGCGCCAGGTCCAGCGAATTGCGCAGCGACTGTGCCGCGCTGCCGTTTTCTCTCACGGGCACCAGGTCGAGGGTCGAGAACTTGATGTCGGACAGTCGTTTCATAAACCTGCTTCTCCAATTGAGGGCGCAGGTTTTTTCTTGCGAACGAAAACCTGCCGAATCCAAAAGCGTGTTTCATGCAATGTGGGCATATACCCGAGTTTCAATAGCACAGGGAAAATTTCCTACCAAAGAAGTAGGTCAATCGGATCAAGTGAACTTTGCGCCACGGTCTATCCTCAGAAACCTGTAACCGACAACCACACGGGCGCAACACTTTGCGCCGGAACCCGAGGAGACAGGCATGGCTATCATCAAGAAGGCATCGGCGCATTGGGCCGGTGATCTGAAAACCGGCATCGGCTCGATTTCCACCGAAACCGGCGTGCTCAGGGAAGCGCCCTACGGCTTCAAGGCACGATTCGAAGGCGGCAAGGGCACCAATCCGGAAGAACTGATCGGCGCGGCCCACGCCGGGTGCTTCTCCATGGCCTTCTCCATGATCCTTGGCGAGGCAGGCCTCAAGGCCGACAGTATCGATACCAACGCCGAAGTCACCCTCGACCAGGTGGAAGGCGGCTTTGCGATCACCGCGGTAAAACTGATCCTCAAGGCGAAGATCCCCGGCGCCAGCCAGGCACAGTTCGATGAGTTGAGCAAAAAAGCCAAGGAAGGCTGCCCGGTGTCCAAGGTGCTGAATGCGAAAATCAGCCTGGAAGCGACTTTGCTCAGTTAAGCGTTGAAATGAACAGATCGCAGCCTTCGGCAGCTCCTACATGGAAACGCGATCCCACGTAGGAACTGCTGCCTGCTGCGATCTTTTTTTGCGTTGAGGCAAAACAGCGTTTACAAATTTGTTGTCGAATAAGTGACAGCAGCCAAAACGCAAAACCCTGCGTGCTGCTTCAAGGGAGCTGCAACCATGAAACGTTTTGCCTTGACGGTTATCTGCTGCGCACTGGCTACCTCGGCCATGGCGGCTCCGAAACCCTGCGAAGAACTCAAGGCCGAAATCGAAGCAAAGATCCAGGCCCGTGGGGTCACGTCCTACACCCTGGAGATTGTCACCAACAGTGAAGTACACGATCAGAACATGGTCGTGGGGTCGTGCGAAAACGGCACCAAGAAAATCATCTACCAGAAAAACGACCGCTGACTGCCTTACGGCACACAGTTGGTCTGGCGATCTTCGGCGACGATTTCATGCTTGGCGTTATACAGGCGGGCTTCGGGGGTGAACGCCATGGAGCGCGCTTGCAGCAGATAACGTTGGCCGGCCTCGAAATGGTCATATTTGATGATCATGTAGCACAGCCTTTCCGTTGAACCGCCGAACATGTCAGTGCCGCCACTGGGCACTTCGAAATCGAAGCGGACGGTCAATTCGTGGCTACCGGGGGCCACCTCAAAATATCGCCCGTCTCTCATTCGCTGGCCGTCCAGCCGCTCGGCCATCAGCAATTTGTCATTGGGAAATGGCGTGGAAAAATCGACCCACGCCTTTTGTGGATTGGCCGCGGGCATCGGCGCCGAACAACCGGTAACCGCGATTGCACTGAGCAACAGCATCAACCTGCGCATGATGAATGTCCTGAATACCGAGTATTCAGAATAGCGCCGATCAGGTGCGTTGGCAGCCTGCCGGTGTGCCTTGGCCAATCACCCTTCGCTGCTGATCGTATAGCTTGGCCCAAGGCCGAAAACCGATATTCCCCGCCTGTAACTGATAGCGCTCCCCGGCGTTGAATTCGCTGAATTTCACGTTCATCTGACAATCACGCCACAGCGGCTTGGCGTCCGGGCCGATATTGGTCGGCTGCACGGGAAACTGATAACGAACCCTCAACTCGTGACTACCGGGCTGCACCTGGAAGTAGCGTTTATCGGTAGTCGCCTTGTTATCCACCCCCAGCGCCAGCAGCGCCGTATCTTCCTGATGGGATTCCAGATCAATCCAGGCTTGCGTCGGATCATGATGAGGCAAGCCGAACCCGGCACAACCGGCCAGCGTCAGCAGGCCTCCCGTGAGCATCAATTTGCGCATAGCGGAGCTCCAGTCAGGCGGGATAGTCTTGCGAGCAGACTTTCCAGGGATTTTTTATTTTGATGAGGCCGTGTCCAAGCCTTGGGTTACTTGATCGCGTTTTGCGCGTTTTGTTTCCGGCTGCTTTGCTTTTGTTACTCAACGGTTGTTCCACCGTCAGCTACTACAGCCAATTGGTCAGTGGCCAGGTGCAATTGTTGCGGGCCAGGGAGCCGGTTTCCGAGGTCATCGCCGACGACCATCGGGATGAGAAACTGCGCGCTCACCTGGCCCAATCGCAAAAAGCCAGGACCTTCGCCAGCCAGCAGCTGCATCTGCCGGACAACCAGAGCTACCGGTTCTACGTGGATATTGGCCGGCCCTATGTGGTCTGGAACGTGTTCGTCACCCCGGAATTTTCCCTGAAGCCCCAGAACCATTGCTTCCCGATCGCCGGCTGCGTGGCCTATCGCGGCTACTACAGCCAGAGTGCCGCGCGGGGTGAAGCGGCGCTGCAACGCCTGCAGGGCATGGATGTGACCATCGGTGGCGTCGAGGCCTATTCGACCCTGGGCTGGTTCAACGATCCGATCATGAGTTCGATGATGAACTGGGGCGATGAGCGCCTGGCCACGCTGATTTTTCATGAGCTGGCGCATCAGCGTGTTTATGTGAAGGACGACACCGAGTTCAACGAGTCGTTTGCCACGTTCGTCGAGCAGGAAGGCACCCGCCAATGGCGTGCTTATCGCGGGTTGCCGCCGGACAACGGTGACCAGGCGAAGCGGCGAGACCAGTTCACCCAGCTGGTCCTGGACACCCGTTCCCGACTGGAACAGCTGTACACCCTGCCACTGCCACCCGACCAGATGCGCCAGCGCAAGGCGGCGGAGTTCGAGCGCCTGCGCGGCGAGTACCGGCAACTGCGCGATAGCCAATGGGCCGGCGACAAACGTTATGACGCGTGGATCAATGCGCCGATGAACAATGCGCGGCTTCTGCCCTTTGGGCTTTATGACCAATGGGTACCGGCGTTTGCGGCGTTGTTCAGGCAGATGGATGGGGATTGGGTGAGGTTTTATGCGGCAGCGCAAAAGCTTGGGGCATTGTCGGCAGATAAGCGCAAGGAAGAACTGAAAGTACTGTCGGAATCAAAGAGTACCAATGGCTGACAGGCCGTCATCGCGAGCAGGCTCGCTCCCACATCAGGTTTGTGAACATAAGTCCATTGTGGGAGCGAGCCTGCTCGCGATAGCGATTTAACTACCGCCGCAAAAACGCCTGATGCATCTCCTCCAGCGTTTCGAAATGCCAGGCCGGCGCTTCAGCGCTGAGTTCTTCCCGACTGCCAAACCCGTAGCCCACCGCCGCCGCATCCAGCCCGTTGCTGCGCGCGCCGATAAGGTCGTGTTTGCGGTCGCCGATCATCAGGGTGTCAGTCGGGTCCAGGCCTTCTTCGGCCATCAAATGGGCAATCAGCTCGACCTTGTTGGTACGGGTGCCATCCAGTTCGCTGCCGTAGATCACTTTGAAGTGCTTGGCGAAGTCGAAATGACGGGCGATTTCCCGGGCGAAGACCCATGGCTTGGACGTCGCGATGTACAGCTGCCGACCTTGCCCGCCAAGGGTTTCCAGCAGTGGCATGACACCGTCGAACACGCGGTTTTCGTAAAGGCCCGTAACCTTGAAGCGTTCACGGTAGAAATTCACCGCTTCCCAGGCCTTGGCCTCGTCAAAGTCGTAGAACTGCATGAAGGCCTGCAACAACGGCGGCCCGATGAAGTGTTCGAGTTTGGTCAGGTCGGGCTCTTCGATGCCCAGCTTGCTCAAGGCGAACTGAATCGAACGGGTGATGCCTTCACGCGGGTCGGTCAGGGTGCCATCGAGGTCGAACAGAATGGTTTGGTAATGCATGTTGAATCCTGAATAAGTGCGTCGAAGTCAGGCCTGGTCGTAGCCTTCGGCCAGATGCAGGTCCTTGAGCTTCACGTAGTTCGCCGCGCTGTAGGTGAAAAATGCCTGTTCCTTGTCCGTCAGCGGCCGGATCTGCTTCACCGGGCTGCCCACGTACAGAAAACCGCTTTCCAGGCGCTTGCCCGGTGGCACCAGGCTGCCGGCGCCGATGATCACATCATCGGCGACCACCGCACCGTCCATGACGATGCTGCCCATGCCGATCAACACCCGGCTGCCCACGGTGCAGCCATGCAGCATGACTTTATGGGCGATGGTCACATCATCACCGATCAGCAGCGGGAAACCATCGGGGTTGAACGGCCCGGCGTGGGTGATGTGCAGCACGCAACCGTCCTGCACGCTGGTGCGCGCACCTATGCGGATGCGGTGCATGTCGCCACGAATCACCGTCAATGGCCAGACCGAGCTGTCTTCGCCGATTTCGACGTCGCCGATCACCACGGCCGAGCGGTCGACAAAAGCGCCTTTGCCGAGCAACGGCGTGTGGTTCTGGTACTTGCGAAGGTTCACGATAGGGTTTCTCTCTGTCGCTGATAGCTGCGGTGAACGTCGATTGTAATTAAGATGGCTGCATGTTTCTTCCAGCCAAGGTGTCAACCGTGAGCGTGAACAACCCTCTTTTGCAGTCCTACGACCTGCCGCCGTTCTCCGCGATCCGTGCCGAACATGTGCAACCGGCCATTGAACAGATCCTGGCTGACAACCGCGCCGCCATTATCGAGATCCTCAAGACCCAGGGCAAACAACCGACCTGGGCCGGCCTGGTGCTGGCGATGGACGAACTCAATGATCGCCTGGGCGCTGCGTGGAGCCCGGTCAGCCACCTGAATGCCGTGTGCAACAGCGCCGAGTTGCGCGAAGCTTATGAATCCTGCCTGCCGGCCCTGAGCGCCTACTCCACCGAGATGGGCCAGAACCGCGAGCTGTTCCAGGCCTATGAAGCCCTGGCCAGCAGCCCGGAAGCCGCCGGTTTCGACGTGGCGCAGAAAACCATCCTGGAACATGCCCTGCGCGATTTCCGCCTGTCGGGTATCGACCTGCCGGAAGCCGAACAGAAGCGTTACGCCGAAGTGCAAAGCAAGCTGTCCGAGCTGGGTAGCCGCTTCTCCAACCAGTTGCTGGACGCGACCCAGGCCTGGACCAAACACATCACCGATGAAGCAGCCCTCACCGGCCTGACCGACTCGGCCAAGGCGCAAATGGCTGCCGCGGCCCAGGCCAAAGACCTCGACGGCTGGCTGATCACCCTGGAATTCCCCAGCTACTACGCGGTGATGACCTACGCCCAGGATCGTGCGCTGCGCGAGGAAGTCTACGCCGCCTACTGCACCCGCGCGTCGGATCAAGGCCCGAATGCCGGTCAGAACGACAACGGCCCGGTCATGGAGGAAATCCTCGACCTGCGTCAGGAGCTTGCCAAGCTGCTGGGCTTCAGCAGTTTCTCCGAGCTGAGCCTGGCGACCAAAATGGCCGAATCCAGCGATCAGGTGCTGAGTTTCCTGCGCGACCTGGCCAAGCGCAGCAAGCCGTTCGCCGCTCAGGACCTGCAACAGCTCAAGGCTTACGCTGCCGAACAGGGCTGCCCGGACCTGCAAAGCTGGGACAGCGGTTTCTACGGCGAAAAACTCCGTGAACAACGTTACAGCGTTGCCCAGGAAGCCCTGCGTGCCTACTTCCCGATCGATAAAGTACTGGGCGGCCTGTTCGCCATCGTCCAGCGCCTTTATGGCATCGAGATCGCCGAGCAAAAAGGTTTCGACACCTGGCACCCGGATGTCCGCCTGTTCGAAATCAAGGAAAACGGCCAGCACGTCGGCCGCTTCTTCTTCGACCTCTATGCCCGCGCCAACAAGCGCGGCGGCGCCTGGATGGACGGCGCCCGCGACCGTCGTCGCACCGCGCAAGGCGCACTGCAAAGCCCGGTGGCCAACCTGGTGTGCAACTTCACCCCGGCCGACAGCGGCAAGCCCGCGCTGCTGACCCACGACGAAGTCACCACCCTGTTCCACGAGTTCGGCCACGGCCTGCATCACCTGCTGACCCGTGTCGAACATGCCGGCGTCTCCGGCATCAACGGCGTGGCCTGGGATGCGGTCGAACTGCCGAGCCAGTTCATGGAGAACTGGTGCTGGGAGCCGGAAGGCCTGGCCCTGATTTCCGGTCACTACGAAACCGGTGAGCCTCTGCCTCAGGACCTGCTGCAAAAAATGCTCGCGGCGAAAAACTTCCAGTCCGGCCTGATGATGGTGCGCCAGCTGGAGTTCTCGCTGTTCGACTTTGAACTGCACGCCACCCACGGCGACGGCCGCAGCGTGCTGCAAGTGCTCGAAGGTGTACGCGACGAGGTGTCGGTGATGCGTCCACCGGCCTACAACCGTTTCCCCAACAGCTTCGCGCACATTTTCGCCGGCGGTTATGCGGCCGGTTACTACAGCTACAAATGGGCCGAAGTGCTGTCGGCCGATGCGTTCTCGAAGTTCGAGGAAGAAGGCGTGCTCAACGCCGACACCGGTCGCGCGTTCCGCGAGGCGATCCTGGCGCGTGGTGGCTCCCAGGAGCCGATGGTGCTGTTCGTCGACTTCCGTGGCCGTGAGCCGTCGATTGACGCACTCTTGCGCCACAGCGGCCTGAGCGAAGGCGCCGCAGCATGAGTGAGAGTACTGTGATTACCAAACGACGCTTTATCGCCGGCGCGGTGTGCCCGGCCTGCAGCGAGCCGGACAAACTGATGATGTGGAGCGAAGACAGCGTGCCCCATCGCGAGTGCGTGGCCTGCGGTTACTCCGACACGCTGAATGAACAAGGTTTGTCCGTGCCCAAGGAATTGGGCACGCGGGTCAATACACCTGCGGTGAAAGTGGCGGATGCCAAGGTTCAGGCGGTGCAGTTTTTCCCGAACCCGAAGCTGAAAAAGAAGCCTGACGAACAGCAGTAATCCGTCAGAACCACCTTCCACTGCGCAATGCAGTGGAAGGTGTCATTACTGCGCTGTCATTACTGCACGTGGGCCGACTGGAACCAGCTCTTCATTGAACACGCCGCGAACGGGCTGGTGCTGCAATCGCCTTTGACCAACGCCGTGCGAAGCTTTTCGACATCGGCCTGCATCATGTAACGCACACCATCCTTGAAGTGACCGTTGTCACCAAAGCCACCCCGGGTCATCTCGCTCAGCGCCTCTTCCTTGCTCCACCCCTGCACCACAACCCGATACATCGCCGCCATCAGGCCAGTCCGGTCAGAGCCGTGCTTGCAATGCATCAGCACCGGGCCTTTGGTTTCGGCCTCCTGAATGGCACGCAGCGCCTTGAGTACATCGGCGTCATCCACATGGTTGGTGCGATAAGGCAATTGCACCTGGTTGATGCCAGGGTTGGACAACCAGCGCGAATCCGATTCGGGCAAAAAGTTGATGACGGTGGCGACCTTGAGCTTTTCCAGCAATGGCACCGCGGCACTGTCCGGCAGCGCGCTTCGGTAGAGCGTTGGCGACATCTGGAACAGGTTGTATTGCGCTTCGACGGGCTGCGCCCACTCCGCTGGACGGGTCACCGTGGCGTCGTCGGCATGGACCACAGACAGATTGAAAAACGCAAACAGTGACAGCAGTAACGCCGCAGATGAAAGACGCGGTAAGCGCATGCTCGGACGACCCTGGCAAATGTGGATGAGTGAGTACAGTTTCACGGTTTGCTGGTTAAGGGCCTGTGAGGTGACTGTCAAAGAATCGTGAATTTCTGGATTCCTAATCTGTGCTTATTTGAAAAACATATCCATCAAATGCAAGAACGGCACGAAGTGTTCGTGCCGTTCTTATGTTCCAGCTTATGCAGTTTCATTCACTTGAAAGTGCACGGTACTTTTGGTGAATCAGGGATTAATGATCTTCGTATAAGCCTTCGCCAACCCCACCAATACCGCCTTGTCCTGCAAGTCGATAACGCCATCGGCGTCCACATCGGTGTTGGCCCTTATCGTAAAGGTGACGCCGCCATCGTTCGACACGGCCTCGCGCAAGGTCGAGTCGAGCAAGGTACTGGTGACATCACGGTTTACCGGGTCGTAGCCTTCTTCCTTGAGTGCGAATTGCATGGAAACCCTGACTTCCTTTGGATTGTTAACAGTAGGGCGTAATAACTGCAGAAACACACCGCGCTGATTGTAAGTCGACATTATTTAAATCCTTTTAATAATGAGTGCACGACCAATTCGTGCGTTGAAAAGAGTAACGATGAAATAACAGAACACTACGAGTCTTATGTTTCCCGTCGTGACATGAGCGCAATCGCAAATGCCTCGGGTGCCGAACGGCACTGGCCTGTCTGCCGAACCTCGGATACTGTATGCGCATACAGTTAAAGGATCGCTCCGATGGCTACCCCACTGCCTCCTCGCGGTCGCGGCACCGCGACCAATCCGCACAACCGCTTCGCCCCCAACCGCTCGGTGGCCGAGGACGACGGCTGGTATCAGGAAGTGCCGATGACCCAGGGCACCGAGGTGCAAATCGAGACGGCGAAGACCATCATCACCCGCAACAACTCGCCGGACCTGCCCTTCGATCGCTCGATCAATCCTTACCGTGGTTGCGAGCATGGCTGCATTTACTGTTATGCGCGCCCCAGCCATGCCTATTGGGACATGTCGCCAGGGCTGGATTTCGAAACCAGGCTGATCGCCAAGACCAACGCCGTGGACGTGCTCGAACAACAGCTGTCCAAACGCGGTTATCAATGCGCGCCGATCAACCTCGGCTCCAATACCGATCCTTATCAACCGATCGAACGCGAATACAAACTCACCCGGCAAACCCTCGAAGTGCTGCTGCGATACCGCCATCCGGTGACCATCGTCACCAAGGGTTCGCTGATTCTGCGTGATCTGGATTTGCTCACCGAACTGGCCCGGCACAGGCTGGTGGCGGTGATGATCAGCCTGACCAGCCTCAATGACGAACTCAAACGCATCCTCGAACCTCGCGCCGCGGCGCCAAAGGCCCGGCTGCGGGCGATCCGGGTCATGCGCGACGCGGGGATCCCGGTGGGTGTGCTGTGCTCACCGATGATTCCAATGATCAACGACAGTGAGCTCGAAAGCCTGCTCACCGAAGCCCATGCCGCCGGAGCGCAAAGCGCCGCCTACATGATGCTGCGCCTGCCGCTGGAAGTGGCTCCGCTATTTGAAGAATGGCTGGCGGCCCACTACCCGCAACGGGCCGCGCACGTGCTGAGCCTGATTCGCCAGAGCCGGGGCGGTGAACTGTACGACAGTCGCTTTGGTGCGCGGATGCGTGGCGAAGGCCCGTTTGCCGACTTGCTGGCGCAACGTTTTGCCAAGACCATCAAGCGCCTGGGACTCAATCAACGGGAAGGTTTCAATCTGGACTGCGACGCCTTCTGTCCGCCCGGTCGCCAAATGTCACTGATTTGAGGACAATTGGCCTATGTTTGAGTACGGGGGAACAGGCGCCATCGCTAGGCTGGTCACGTTTTTTGTGACCTGGAACACACGTTCTAGAGCCTTTGATTCAGTTTGAGTTAAGATTCGGCCGCTACCTTGTTCATCGAGTGACTGACGGGTCGAGATCCATGACCTGGATGTTTTTTAACCAGCCACTGGCTTCACGCCGGACAAACGGGACAATTCCCTGAGCCCGCCAAAGAGGATGAATCATGAGTGACAAGGATAAACAGCCGTTGGCTGCGTCGGCCTCCACCCAGCCCGAGGTGGAAACCGCCGATGCAGCGTTGAAGCATATCGTTGACGGCTTTTTGCATTTTCATCATGAGGTCTTTCCGCAGCAGGAAGAGCTCTTCAAGAAACTCGCCACGGCCCAAACGCCTCGGGCGATGTTCATTACCTGCGCTGACTCGCGCATCGTTCCCGAACTTATCACCCACAGCTCTCCCGGCGATCTGTTCGTCACCCGTAACGTCGGCAACGTCGTCCCGCCTTACGGGCAGATGAATGGCGGCGTTTCCACGGCCATCGAGTACGCGGTACTGGCACTGGGCGTGCAGCACATCATCATTTGCGGCCATTCCGATTGCGGTGCGATGCGGGCAGTGCTCAACCCTCACACCCTGGAAAAAATGCCCACGGTCAAAGCCTGGCTGCAGCATGCGGAAGTGGCGAAAACCATGGTGCACGACAACTGCAACTGCGCCGACGAAAACGAGACCATGCATGTCCTCACCGAGGAAAATGTCATCGCTCAACTGCAACACTTGCGCACCCACCCCTCGGTAGCCTCGCGCATCGCGAACGGTCAACTGTTCATCCACGGCTGGGTCTACGACATCGAATCCAGCAAGATCAAAGCCTACGACGCGGATCAGGGTCGTTTCCTGCCGCTTGATGGCAGCCTGCCGATTCCGATGGCGACGCCCAAAGCGCGCTTCTAAGTCCTCCTAAAAAATCCGTGTGGTTTGATGCCGGCCGCTGATTCAGCGGTCCGGCCTTGCCACGCCTGAAGAAAACTTCGGGAGAATCACCATGCGTGCTGCTCAACTCAAAGCTGTTCTGCCACGGGAGCTGCTGGCTTCGGTGGTTGTGTTTCTGGTCGCCCTGCCCTTGTGCATGGGCATTGCCATCGCCTCGGGGCTGCCCCCTGCCAAAGGCCTGATCACCGGGATCATCGGTGGCCTGGTCGTGGGCTGGCTGGCGGGTTCTCCGTTGCAAGTCAGCGGCCCGGCGGCGGGTCTGGCGGTGCTGGTGTTCGAACTGGTGCGCCAGCATGGTGTGGCCATGCTCGGGCCGATCCTGCTCCTGGCCGGCTTTCTGCAATTGCTGGCCGGGCGATTCAAGCTCGGCTGCTGGTTCCGGGTGACGGCGCCTGCGGTGGTGTACGGCATGCTCGCCGGGATTGGCGTGCTGATCGTGCTATCACAGGTGCATGTGATGCTCGACGCCGCGCCGAAGCCCTCTGGCCTGGATAACCTCACGGCCTTCCCCGGTGCAGTGGCCCAGGCGCTGCCGTCGTTTGGCTGGCAGGCCGGACTGCTGGGGCTGTCGACCATCGCCGTGATGTGGCTATGGGAAAAACTGCGTCCGCATTCGCTGCGCTTCATTCCCGGGGCGTTGCTCGGGGTGGGCCTGGCGACGATCGCCAGTCTGCTTCTGGCATTGCCGGTGAAACGGGTCGAAGTTCCAGCCAATCTGGCGCAAGCCATCGATTGGCTCAAACCGGCCGATCTGCTCAACCTGGCCGATCCCGCCCTGCTGATCGCCGCTTTCGCCGTGGCCTTCATCGCCAGCGCTGAAACCCTGCTCTCCGCAGCGGCCGTGGATCGCATGCACAGCGGTCAGCGTGCGGACTTCGACCGTGAACTGTCGGCGCAAGGGGTGGGCAACATGCTGTGCGGGATGCTCGGCGCTTTGCCGATGACCGGAGTCATCGTGCGCAGCTCGGCCAACGTGCAGGCCGGCGCCACGACCCGCTACTCGACGATCTTCCACAGCCTGTGGCTGCTGGGGTTCGTGTTGCTGCTGTCGAGCGTGTTGCAAAGCATTCCGGTGGCGAGCCTCGCGGGCGTATTGGTCTACACCGGTTTCAAACTGGTGGATCTCAAGGCCTTCCGCGGTTTGGGTCGCTATGGCCGGATGCCGATGTTCACTTACGCCGCGACGGCATTGGCGATCATCTTCACCGACTTGCTGACCGGCGTTCTGATCGGTTTCGGCCTGACCCTGGTGAAACTGGCGCTGAAGGCTTCACGGTTGAAAATCAGCCTGATCGACTTGCCCCAGGCCGGTGAAATGGAACTGCGTCTGACGGGCGCGGCAACCTTCCTCAAAGTACCGGCGCTGACCCAGGTGCTGGGCAGCATTCCCCCAGGTGCAACAGTGCACGTGCCGCTCAATAACCTGAGCTACATCGATCACTCGTGCCTGGAGTTGCTGGAGGAATGGGGTCGGGCGAATGCGGCCAAGGGCTCGAAGCTGTTGATCGAATCGCGAGGGTTGAAGCGCAGGCTGGAGGGGCGGGTGCGGACTAACATCGGTATCGGCGCGGCGGGCTAAGTCTCCTTGTGGGAGCGAGCCTGCTCGCGATGAACGATAACGCGGTCTGCCTGACAAATCGCGTCGTCTGAATCGCGAGCAGGCTCGCTCCCACAGGTTCAGAGGTAGATCAAGCCACGGTCTGATCCAGCTCCAGGCCCACGCCCAAACGGCGGGACATGCACGGCCAGCGCTTCCACGCCGCACCGGTGTCCGGGCTGCTGAGTTTCTCGCGGTAGGCCTCTACCGACTCCAGCGCAAAGCTGTCGTCGTTGAGCATCTCGTCCACGGCGTGATGCACCGCCTCGTCCAGTTGGTTGGCAAATTCCTCACCGATCAATTGGTGCGCAATCAAATTGGCGACCGTCATGTCCAGGGGGATCAATGGCTGGCCGAAATGCTTGATGTACAGGTCGTTGACCTCTTCGACGAATCGGTGCGCCAGATAAGCTTCATCCAGCAGGCTGTCGAGCCCCACGTGGCCGGCCATGATGGCTGGCGGCTGGAGGAAATACTGCTCGGCAATTTTCAGCACCGGTTTGATCTGCGACTCGATACCCGCTTCCCTAGCGACTTCATTGGCTGCTTCCAGCAGATCAGGCACTTCGTCGATGTAGGCGGCGACAAAACGCGTCAGCACGCCGTTGGCATCGGCTTCCGGCAATTGGATCGCCGGGTGTAGATGAGGCAGTTTGCTTTCCAGTTGACGGGTCAGCAGGCCGGTTTCGGCTTCGTGTTGTTGGGCTTTTTGGATCTGCTCGCGCAATGCGGCGGTGTTCATGAAAACTCCAGGAAACAAGGCAATGAAATAGGGAAGACATAACTTAGCTGGCTTACGAAAAATGCTAAGACGCATTTGTCATAATTGTTTCATCCTTGAGACGCCCCCGTTATATCGGTTTGCCACCACTCGTCTGCATCCTTCTCCTATCTTGGCCTGCAAAGCAAGTTAATGCTGTTTCAGATGATTTACGCCTTCACATTGCGAGGTGAGAGTCGCTGTCTATACTCGCTCATGAATGGAGTTAGCTGATGACGCCCGACTGCAACTGCAGCAAGGCCCGGCAATTCAAGTTCGTAGTCTGATGCAGCCGCTCCCTTGCCGCAGGTGAAAGCCGGCGGGATAACAAGAACGATAAGGGGAACCCGCAATGATGCGACATCCACATGTCTGGATGGGCCTCCTGTTGTGGTCGATTTTCAGCCCGGCGCAAGCGGCCTGGACTGTGAATATGGCGCCTGGAGCGACTGAAATCAGTCACGCTGTATTTGACCTGCACATGACCATTTTCTGGATCTGTGTAGTGATCGGCATCATCGTCTTCGGCGCCATGTTCTGGTCGATGATTCTGCATCGCCGCTCGACCGGGCAGGTCGCCGCAAAATTTCATGAAAGTACAACCGTCGAAATCCTCTGGACCGTCGTGCCCTTTGTGATTCTGGTGGTCATGGCCATTCCCGCGACTGCGACCCTGATCAAGATGTACGACGCCAGTGAGCCGGATATCGATATCCAGGTCACTGGCTATCAGTGGAAGTGGCACTACAAATACCTGGGCCAGGACGTCGAGTTCTTCAGCAACCTGACTACCCCCGCCGATCAGATCCACAACAAGGAAACCAAGGGCGAGCACTACTTGCTCGAGGTCGACAAGCCACTGGTGCTGCCTGTTGGCGCCAAAGTGCGATTCCTCGTGACGTCCGCGGACGTGATCCACTCCTGGTGGGTCCCGGCTTTCGCGGTCAAGCGCGATGCGATCCCCGGGTTCGTCAACGAAGCCTGGACCCGCATCGAAAAACCCGGCCTCTACCGTGGCCAGTGCGCCGAGCTGTGCGGCAAGGATCACGGGTTCATGCCGATCGTGGTCGACGTCAAGGAAAAGACCGACTACGAAAAATGGCTGGCCGATCGCAAGGCTGAAGCCGCGCAACTCAAAGAGCTGACCAGCAAGGAATGGACGCTCGACGAGCTCAAGGATCGTGGCGACAAGGTCTATCACACCACCTGCGTGGCCTGTCACCAGGCTGAAGGCCAGGGCCTGCCGCCGATGTTCCCGGCACTCAAGGGCTCGAAAATCGCCACCGGACCGAAAGAAGCCCACCTGAGCCTGGTCTTCCACGGCAAGCCCGGCACCGCCATGGCGGCGTTCGGCAAGCAGTTGTCGGAAGTCGATATCGCGGCCGTCGTGACCTACGAACGTAACGCCTGGGGCAACAACAAGGGCGACATGGTCACGCCGAAAGAAGTGCTGGAGCTGAAACAGGCGGAAAGCAAATGACCCGGTCCATTGCGCACACAAGCAACCGGTCGGGGCTACGCGCCCCGGCCCGCCCAGCCCATTCGTTGACAGGAGACAGGCCATGAGCGCCGTCATCGATGACCATGGTCATGCCGACCACGCCCACGGCCCCGCCAAAGGCCTGATGCGCTGGGTGCTGACCACCAACCACAAGGATATCGGCACGCTGTACCTGTGGTTTGCATTCTGCATGTTCCTGCTCGGCGGCTCGTTCGCGATGGTGATTCGCGCCGAGCTGTTCCAGCCCGGGCTGCAAATCGTCCAGCCGGAATTCTTCAATCAGATGACCACCATGCACGGCCTGGTGATGGTCTTCGGTGCGGTGATGCCAGCCTTCGTCGGCCTAGCCAACTGGATGGTGCCGCTGATGATCGGTGCGCCGGACATGGCCCTGCCACGCATGAACAACTTCAGCTTCTGGCTGTTGCCGGCAGCCTTCCTGCTGTTGGTGTCGACGCTGTTCATGCCCGGAGGCGGTCCCAACTTCGGCTGGACCTTCTACGCCCCCCTGTCGACCACCTATGCGCCGGAAAGCGTGACCTTCTTCATTTTCGCCATCCACATGATGGGGATCAGTTCGATCATGGGGGCGATCAACGTGATCGCCACCATCCTCAACCTGCGTGCCCCCGGCATGACGCTGATGAAAATGCCGCTGTTCGTCTGGACCTGGCTGATCACCGCGTTCCTGCTGATCGCGGTAATGCCGGTGCTGGCCGGGTGCGTGACGATGATGCTGATGGACATCCACTTCCACACCAGCTTCTTCAGCGCGGCCGGTGGCGGTGACCCCGTACTGTTCCAGCACGTGTTCTGGTTCTTCGGCCACCCCGAGGTGTACATCATGATCCTGCCGGCCTTCGGCGCCGTCAGCTCGATCATCCCGGCGTTCTCGCGCAAGCCGCTGTTCGGCTACACCTCAATGGTCTACGCCACGGCGAGCATCGCGTTCCTGTCGTTCATCGTCTGGGCGCACCACATGTTCGTGGTGGGCATTCCGCTGGTGGGCGAGCTGTTCTTCATGTACGCCACCATGCTGATCGCGGTGCCGACCGGGGTGAAGGTGTTCAACTGGGCCAGCACCATGTGGCAGGGCTCGCTGACGTTCGAGACGCCGATGCTGTTCGCGGTGGCGTTCGTGATCCTGTTCTCCATCGGCGGTTTCTCCGGCCTGATGCTGGCCATCGCCCCGGCGGACTTCCAGTACCAGGACACTTACTTCGTGGTCGCGCACTTCCACTACGTACTGGTACCTGGGGCGATCTTCGGCATCTTCGCCTCGGCGTACTACTGGCTGCCGAAATGGACCGGCCACATGTACGACGAAACCCTCGGCAAGCTGCATTTCTGGCTGTCGTTCATCGGCATGAACATGGCCTTCTTCCCGATGCACTTCGTAGGGCTGGCGGGCATGCCGCGACGGATTCCGGACTACAACCTGCAATTCGCCGACTTCAACATGGTGTCGTCGATCGGCGCGTTCCTGTTCGGCTCCACGCAGATCTTCTTCCTGTTCATCGTGATCAAGACCATCCGCGGCGGCGAGCCTGCACCGGCCAAGCCCTGGGATGGGGCTGAAGGTCTGGAGTGGAGCATTCCGTCACCGGCGCCTTACCACACCTTTACTACGCCGCCGGAAGTGAAATGAACACCTTGGCTGTCGCCACCCCTGTAGGAGCGAGCATGCTCGCGAAAAACCCGAGAGCGCCGTGGGGTTTCAGGCCCCCAGCGTCATCGTTAACGACCATCGCGAGCATGCTCGCTCCTACAGGGTTTGGCGCGGAGATCTGAAATCATGGCTGACTCGATTTCACTGAAAAAACTCGTCACCCGCCTGTTGCTGGTGGTGGTGGCGATGTTTGTCTTCGGGTTTGCCCTGGTGCCGATCTACGACGTGATGTGCAAGGCGTTCGGCATCAACGGCAAGACTGCCGGGCAGTACGAGGGCGAGCAGACGGTGGACGCTTCGCGGCAGGTCCGCGTGCAGTTCCTGTCGACCAACTCCGCCGACATGCCCTGGGATTTCTACCCCAAGGGCGAAGAGTTGACGACCAACCCGGGGGCAGTGAACGAGATGATCTTCATCGCACACAACCCCACCGATCGCCCGATGAGTGCTCAGGCCGTGCCGAGCATCGCACCGAGCGCTGCGGCGGCGTACTTCCACAAGACCGAATGCTTCTGCTTTACCCAGCAAGTGCTGCAGCCCGGTGAACGAATAGAAATGCCGGTGCGTTTCATTGTTGACCGTGACATGCCCAAGGATGTGAAGCATTTGACGCTGTCCTACACGCTGTTCGATATCACCGCCCGACATCCACCGGTCGCAGTAAACACTGGCGGTTGAGCGTGCCCGATAAGGAGAACAATAAATGGCAACTCATGAGCACTATTACGTTCCGGCCCAGAGCAAATGGCCGATCATCGCCACCGTCGGGATGTTCGTCACCATGTTCGGCCTGGGCACCTGGTTCAACGATCTGAAGGCCGCGCGGCCGGAATCCCACGGTCCGCTGATCTTTTTCGTTGGCGGCCTGATGCTGGCCTACATCCTGTTCGGCTGGTTCGGCACGGTGATCAAGGAAAGCCGCAGCGGGTTGTACAGCGCGCAGATGGACCGCTCGTTCCGCTGGGGCATGAGCTGGTTCATTTTCTCGGAGGTCATGTTCTTCATCGCCTTCTTCGGCGCCCTGTTTTATGTGCGCCACATTGCCGGGCCCGCGCTTGGCGGTGAAGGCACCAAGGGCATTGCCCATATGCTGTGGCCGAACTTCCAGTGGACCTGGCCGCTGCTGGACAACCCCGACTCCAAACTCTTCCCGCCGCCCAAGGAAGTCATCAGCCCCTGGGGCCTGCCGCTGCTCAACACCGTGTTGCTGGTCAGCTCCAGCGTCACCGTGACCATCGCCCACCACGCCTTGAAAAAAGGCCATCGCGGCGCGTTGAAACTGTGGCTGGCGATCACCGTGCTGCTGGGCTGCGCGTTCCTCGGCTTCCAGGCCGAAGAATACATGCACGCCTACCGCGAACTGGGCCTGACCCTGGGCTCGGGCATCTACGGCGCCACGTTCTTCATGCTCACCGGGTTCCACGGCGCCCACGTGACCATCGGCACCATCATCCTGTTCGTGATGTTGATGCGGATCATGCGCGGGCACTTCGACAACGAGCATCAGTTCGGCTTCGAGGCGGCGAGTTGGTATTGGCACTTCGTGGACGTGGTGTGGATCGGGTTGTTCGTTTTCGTTTACGTGCTGTAGGAGCGAGCTTGCTCGCTCCTACAGTTACCACGGCGCGTGAGAGACAAGCTGGCCGCTGAAAAAACCCCAGGCAATCAAGCCCACGGTAACGGCGGCCAGGGCAACACGGACACTCAAGGCAATGACGAGGCGGTTCGAACGGCTGTCGTCCTTGACCAGAAAAAACAGGCCGCTGAACAGGCTGACAACCGTGGCAATCAGCATCAGGACGATAGCTGCTTTGAGCATGGGGAAACTCCGGGGGACAAGCGATGCATTTGAGTATAGCTATCGCGCTGACCGACTTTCTGGCCACGCCATGAAGCGCTTTCGGCCGGGCATTGTGCCGACGCTGGTGGTCGCCCTTTTGCTGCCGCTCCTGGTGTCGCTCGGGTTCTGGCAATTGAGCCGGGGCGCGGAGAAAAGCGCGCTGCTGCAAAGCTACGCCGAACGCCGGGCCGCCGAGCCGATGGCCAGCACCGAACTGCAACACAGCGCAGACCCGGCTTTCCGTCGAGTACGCCTGCACGGCCAATTCGACGCCGCCCACAGCCTGTTGCTGGATAACCGCCAGCGTGGCGGCAAGGTCGGGGTCGAGTTGCTGCAACCGTTTCAGGATCAGGCAACGGGGTTATGGCTGCTGGTCAATCGCGGCTGGCTACCCTGGCCGGACCGCCGTACCCCGCCGCAATTCACCACACCCACTGAAGTCCTGAGCCTCGACGCCTGGGTCTACGTATCCCCCGGTGCAGCCTTCCAGCTTCACGCCGACCCGAGCACCAGCACCTGGCCAAAACTGCTGACGGCAGTTGATCCGAAAGCACTCTGGACCGCCCTGGACCGCGACGGCTTTACCTACGAATTACGCGCAGAAACCGGCCCCGCGACTTACCAGGCCGATTGGCCGGTGGTCGCCATGGGCCCGGAAAAACATATCGCTTATGCCGTGCAGTGGTTCGCCATGTCGATCGCCCTGCTCGGCCTTTATCTGTACCTCGGCTGGCACAACGCAAAGGAGAAACACCATGGGAGCGGCCATGAATCCACCCAGCATGTCTGAGGCCAAAACGCCGGCGACCCGGCGCAAGGGACGCATCCAACTGCTGCTGATCCTGCTCGGGGTGATCGGCCCGATGATCCTCGCCACCGGCATGTACAAATTGCAGTTCTGGGTGCCGGAGGGCCGCAGCTATCACGGCGAGCTGATCGGCAACGGCCAGTCCCGCGCCGACCTTGGCGTGCAAGCCGATGAGCAGCGCTGGCAGCTGTTGGTGACCGCGCCGCAGGAGTGCGCCGTGGACTGTCAGCAACTGGTGTATCTGGCCCGGCAGATTCAGATCGGCCTGGGCAAGGATGCCTCGCGCGCCAGCCACGCCATCGCCACGGCCCAGCCACTGAGCGGCGACTACGACGCCAAGCTGACCCGCGAGTACCCACAGTTGCAGCGTTATCCGCTGGATTTGGGCACGTACCGCAAAACCTCGACGGAGCAGACCCTGCCGCACCTGTGGATCGTCGACCCCCACGGCAACCTGGTGCTGCGCTACGACCCCTCGGTCAAGGGCAAGGACCTGCTCAACGACCTGCGCCACCTGCTGAAACTGTCGAACATCGGATAAGGGCATCGTCATGGCCAAACCTGGATTTCGCCTCGCGCTGTTTGCCACCCTGCTGGCGCTGATTGTGGTGTTGCTCGGCGCCTACACCCGCCTGACCCATGCTGGCCTGGGCTGTCCGGACTGGCCCGGCTGCTACGGCTTCATCAGCGTGCCGAAAAGCGAAGCCCAGCTGGCCCATGCCGAACTGCATTTCCCGGAGGCACCGGTGGAAGCCCACAAGGGCTGGAACGAGATGATCCATCGCTACTTCGCCGGCACCCTCGGCCTGCTGATTTCCGTGTTGGCCGGTCGCGCCTGGGTGCATCGGCGGCATCCGGGGCAACCGGTGAAGCTGCCGTTGTTTCTGCTGGGGGTGGTGTTCGCCCAGGCAGCCTTCGGCATGTGGACGGTGACGCTCAAACTCTGGCCGCAGGTGGTGACCGGGCATTTGCTCGGTGGATTCGCCACCTTGAGTCTTTTGTTCCTGCTGACGTTGCGGCTGTCCGGGGTGCTGCCGGCGCTGACGGTGCCACGCCGCTTGCAGTACTGGGCCACCGCCGGGCTGTTGCTGGTGATCGGGCAGATCGCCCTCGGCGGCTGGGTCAGCTCCAACTATGCCGCCGTGGCGTGCATCGACTTCCCCACCTGCCACGGCCAATGGCTGCCCCCGGCCGACTTCGCCAACGGCTTCCACCTGACCCAACACATCGGCCCGAATTACCTCGGCGGCCAGCTGGACAGCGATGCCCGCACGGCGATTCACCTGACCCATCGCATCGGTGCATTGCTGGTGACGCTGGTGCTGCTGGGCCTTGCCTGGCAGCTGAAAGTCGTCGGCATGACGCGGCTTGCGGGGTTGGTGCTGGTCGCGTTGACCGCGCAGATCACCCTGGGCATCAGCAACGTGCTGTTTCATCTGCCGCTGCCCGTGGCCGTGGCGCACAACGCCGGCGGCGCGGCGCTGCTGCTGACGATGGTGCTGGTCAATTATCACGCGCGAACCAGCCTGGTGCGGGTCACGCAGCCGACACGCTGGCGCTTGCGCCCGCGTAAACATTCAGCCGGGCCCATAACAATAAAAGGAGAGATGCCATGGCGATTCTGATTGGCGAGCGCCCCAGCCAGGCGATCTGGCGGGACTACCTGGAGCTGACCAAGCCCAAGGTGGTGGTGCTGATGCTCATCACCTCGCTGGTCGGGATGTTCCTGGCAACCCGCGCCGGCGTGCCCTGGACCGTGCTGGTGTTCGGCAACCTGGGCATCGCCTTGTGTGCCGGGGGTGCGGCGGCGGTGAACCATGTGGTGGATCGGCGAATCGATGCGGTGATGGCCCGCACCCACAAGCGGCCATTGGCCGAAGGGCGGGTTTCACCGGCGGCGGCACTGACGTTCGCCCTGGTGCTGGCGGTGCTGGGCCAGGCGTTGCTGCTGGCGTTCACCAACACACTGACGGCATGGCTGACCCTGGCGTCCCTGCTCGGTTACGCGGTGATCTACACCGGCTTCCTGAAACGCGCGACACCACAGAACATCGTCATCGGCGGCCTCGCCGGCGCCGCCCCGCCACTGCTCGGCTGGACTGCCGCCACCGGCCACGTCAGCGCCGAACCGCTGTTGCTGGTGTTGATCATCTTCGCCTGGACCCCACCGCATTTCTGGGCGCTGGCGATCCATCGCAAAGAGGAATACGCCAAGGCCGACATCCCGATGCTGCCGGTCACCCACGGCGAGCATTACACCAAGGTGCACATCCTGCTTTACACCGGCGCGCTGCTGGCCGTGAGCATGATGCCCTACGCGATCCACATGAGCGGCCTGCTCTACCTGATTTGTGCCGCCGGCCTTGGCGCAAGGTTTCTGCAATGGGCCGTGGTGCTGTACCGTGGCACTCGGCCGCACGCGGCGATCAACACCTTCAAGTACTCTATTTATTACTTGTTCCTGCTGTTTATCGCCCTGCTCGTAGACCACTACCTGATGTTGAACCTATGACTCGTACCCAGAAAACCGTCTTCATCCTTGTCGCCCTGATTGCACTGGTCCTGGGCCTGACCATCAACAAAGTGCTCTCGGGCAAAGGCCAGGGCGACCCGACGGCATTGATCGATGCCGGCATCATCCTGCTGCCGCAAAGCCGCAATCTGCCGGATGTGAGCATGACCGACCAGGACGGCAAGCCGGTGGCGATCAACGAGCTCAAGGGCAAGTGGAGCCTGCTGTTCTTCGGCTACACCTTCTGCCCGGACATCTGCCCGACCACCCTCGCCCAGCTACGCCAGATCAAGAGCGAACTGCCGCCGGAGGCTGTGGACAAGTTGCAGATCATCCTGGTCAGCGTCGACCCCAATCGCGACACGCCCAAGCAGCTCAAGCAGTACCTGGGCTACTTCGATCCGCAGTTCATCGGACTGACACCTGCTTCCACCGATGAACTGCAGAAAGTCGCCAATGCGGTGAGCATTCCGTTCATTCCAGCCGATACCAGCAAGCCGAACTACACGGTGGATCACAGCGGTAACCTCGCGGTGATCGGCCCGGACGGGACGCAGCGCGGATTTATCCGGGCACCGTTGAACAACGTGAAGCTGGTGGCGCAGTTGCCGGTGATGCTCAAACGGCCGTAAAAACACCGCCGAACCTGTGGGAGCGGGCTTGCCCGCGATGAGGCCCGCACATCCGGCATATTTGTTGTCTGACACACCGCCATCGCGAGCAAGCTCGCTCCCACAGGGTCCGTATTTCAGGCAATAAAAAGGGGACGCTCATGGCGTCCCCTTTTTCGTTACATCAGCAGATCAGAACGCCGGCACCACCGCGCCTTTGTACTTCTCGACGATGAATGCCTTCACTTCCGGGCTGTGCAGTGCAGCAACCAGTTTCTTCATCGCTTCGCTGTCCTTGTCGTCCGGACGGGCAACGAGGATGTTCACGTACGGCGAGTCGCTGCCTTCGATGACCAGTGCGTCCTTGGCCGGATCGAGCTTGGCTTCCAGCGCGTAGTTGGTGTTGATCAGCGCCAGGTCGACCTGGGTCAGCACGCGCGGGATGGTCGCGGCTTCCAGTTCACGGAACTTCAGGTTCTTCGGGTTCTCGGTGATGTCCTTGACGGTCGACAGGATGTTGTTCGCATCCTTCAACTTGATCACGCCAGCCTTGTCCAGCAGCAACAGCGCGCGGCCGCCGTTGGTGGCATCGTTCGGGATCACCACGGTGGCGGTGCTTGGCAGCTCGTCCAGCTTCTTGTACTTGCTGGAGTAAGCGCCCAGCGGCTCCAGGTGTACGCCGGCAACCGATACCAGGTTGGTGCCCTTGGCCTTGTTGAACTCATCGAGGTACGGCTGGTGCTGGAAGAAGTTGGCGTCCAGACGCTTCTCGGCCACCTGCACGTTCGGCTGGATGTAGTCGGTGAAGACCTTGACCTTCAGGTCGACGCCTTCTTTGGCCAGGGCCGGCTTCACGAACTCGAGGATCTCGGCGTGCGGTACCGGGGTGGCGGCTACGGTCAGGGTGTCGGCGTGGGCGGAAAAGGCTGCTGCGGCAGCGAACGCGACGAGTAGTTTTTTCATTCAGCTAACTCCATGTGAGGCGCCCGTCTCGGCGCCTGCCAGCGAATGGCCGGCTCATTTGCAATGTACGAAAACAATCATTTACGAGAGAAGTGCACCACCAGCTTGTCGCCGACGGTTTGCAGGACCTGTACCAGCACCAGCAGCAGGACCACAGTGACCACCATCACGTCAGTCTGGAAACGCTGGTAGCCGAAACGGATCGCCAGGTCACCCAGGCCACCGGCGCCCACCACACCGGCCATCGCCGTGTAGGAAACCAGTGTAATAGCTGTCACCGTAATCGCCGCGAAGATACCCGGACGGGCTTCCGGCAACAACGCGTTGGTGATGATCTGCCGGGTGGTCGCGCCCATAGCCTGGGTCGCTTCGATGATGCCGCGATCCACTTCACGCAGCGCGGTTTCCACCAGTCGCGCGAAGAAAGGCGTGGCGCCGACCACCAGCGGCGGAATCGCACCGGCGACACCCAGCGAGGTGCCGGTAATCAGCACGGTGAACGGAATCATCACGATCAGCAGAATGATGAACGGCAGCGAACGCAGGATGTTCACCACCAGCGACAGCATCGCGTAGACGCCTTTGGCTTCCAGCAACTGGCGCGGGCTGCACAGGAACAGCAGCACACCCAGCGGCAGGCCGAGCAATACGGTGAACAGCAGCGAGCCGCCGAGCATCAGCAGGGTGTCGCCGGTGGCCAGCCAGATTTCGAACCAGTCGATGTTGGAGAAGAAACTCATCAGGGCTTCCATTAGCGCAGCACCTCCATGTGGACGTCGGCCGCGGTGAAGCGGGCGAAAGCCGCTTCCATGTCACCGCCGGTCACGGCCAGGGTCAGTTGCCCGTAAGGGATGTCTTTGATGCGATCGATGCGACCGGCGAGGATGCTGTAGTCCACGCCGGTTTCGCGGGCGACGGTACCCAGCAATGGCGCGTAGGTCGCTTCGCCCTGGAAGGTCAGACGCACGATGCGACCGGGCACATGGGCGAAGTCGTCACGCTGTTCGCTTTCGTCGATCTGCTCGTCTTCCTGTACGAAGCGCTTGGTGGTCGGATGCTTCGGATGCAGGAACACATCGGCCACCGAACCCTGCTCGACGATCACGCCAGCGTCCATCACGCCGACCTGATCGCAGACCCGGCGGATCACGTCCATTTCATGGGTGATCAACACGATGGTCAGTTTCAGTTCGCGGTTGATCTCGGCCAGCAATTGCAGGACCGACGCGGTGGTCTGCGGGTCCAGGGCACTGGTGGCCTCGTCGCACAGCAGGATTTTCGGCTTGGTGGCCAGGGCGCGGGCAATGCCGACGCGCTGCTTCTGCCCACCGGACAACTGTGCCGGGTACTTGTTGGCGTGATCGGACAGTCCAACCCGCGCCAACAACTCGGCAACGCGCCGGTCGATGTCGCTGCGGGACATTTCACCGGCCAGCGTCAGCGGCAGCGCGACGTTGTCGGCCACGGTCTTGG
This sequence comes from Pseudomonas putida, assembly GCF_050989985.1. GTDB lineage: Bacteria > Pseudomonadota > Gammaproteobacteria > Pseudomonadales > Pseudomonadaceae > Aquipseudomonas > Aquipseudomonas putida_AI. Next base: position 70,633 of record NZ_CP158815.1, on the reverse strand, counting down.
AAGCCAGCAGGTTGAAGTGCTGGAAAATCATCCCGACCTGTTGACGGAAACGGCGCAGGCCGTTGGCGTCGAGCGCGGTGATTTCCTCGCCGTCGACGATGATCTTGCCGCCGCTGGAGTTTTCCAGGCGGTTGATCAGACGCAGCAGGGTGCTTTTTCCCGCACCGGAATGGCCGATCAGGCCGAAGACCTGGCCGTTCTCAATCGTCAGATTGGTCGGGTGCAGGGCGGGGATATCCTTACCGGCGACGCGGTAGGTTTTATGGACGTTTTGAAACTCGATCACGTAGCGAACCTTGTGGGGCGCGTTGGAAAAGGATCAGCGGTTAGCCGGGCGCGCATTTTAGCCTGTCCGTATAGAGGTTCTTAGCATTTATTTCGCTTTCATCCAGCGTTTTGGCAATAACGCGATCAAAGGTCAGATAAAAGGAACGCCAAAAAACCTCATCAGTCACTACTTAGGCAACTCGAATCAGCCTGAGGAGTCATGCCCGATGAGTACCAAAAAGCCTGCCGCACCCAAGAGCGAACTGGCCGGGACCGATACCCTGGACCGCAGCAACACCAACACCAAGCTCGACAGCCTGGAAACATTCCGCTGCGATGCCACAGGCCAGGCCCTGCGCACCAATCAAGGCGTGAAGGTGGCAGACAATCAGAACACGCTGAAGGCCGGCGCTCGCGGGCCTTCGCTGCTGGAAGACTTCATCATGCGTGAAAAGATCACGCATTTTGACCATGAACGCATCCCCGAACGCATCGTGCATGCCCGCGGCACCGGGGCCCACGGGTACTTCCAGGCCTACGAAAACCATAGCGCGCTGACCAAGGCCGGCTTCCTGCAGGACCCGGGTAAAAAAACCCCGGTGTTCGTGCGCTTTTCGACGGTGCAGGGGCCGCGCGGGTCAGGCGATACCGTGCGCGATGTACGAGGTTTCGCCGTGAAGTTCTTCACCGACGAAGGTGTCTACGATCTGGTGGGCAACAACATGCCGGTGTTTTTCATTCAGGACGCCATCAAGTTTCCCGATTTCGTCCACGCGGTGAAACCCGAACCGCACAACGAAATGCCCACCGGCGGTTCGGCCCACGACACCTTCTGGGACTTTGTTTCATTGCAGCCGGAGTCGGCGCACATGGTGATCTGGGCCATGTCCGACCGGGCGATCCCGAAAAGCCTGCGCAGCATGCAGGGCTTTGGCGTTCATACCTTTCGCATGATCAATGCCGAAGGCAAATCGCGCTTCGTCAAATTCCACTGGCGCCCCACCGCCGGGACCTGTTCGCTGGTGTGGGATGAAGCCCAGAAGCTGGCGGGCAAGGACACCGACTATCACCGCCGCGATCTCTGGGAATCCATCGAGATGGGCGATTACCCGGAGTGGGAGTTGGGCGTTCAGGTGGTGGAGGAAGAGAACGAACACGCTTTCGATTTCGACATCCTCGATCCGACCAAGCTGATTCCGGAAGAACTGGTGCCGATCACGCCCTTGGGCAAAATGATCCTCAACCGTAACCCGGACAATTTCTTTGCCGAGACCGAACAGGTTGCGTTCTGCCCGGGGCATATCGTCCCGGGAATCGACTTCTCCAACGATCCGTTGCTGCAGGGTCGGTTGTTTTCCTACACCGACACGCAAATCAGCCGACTTGGTGGGCCGAACTTTCACGAGATCCCCATCAACCGTCCGGTGATCCCTGTCCACAATGGCCAGCGCGACGCACAGCACCGCAGCACAATCGACAAGGGACGCGCGGCCTACGAGCCGAACTCCATCGATAACGGCTGGCCGAAAGAGACCCCGCCTGCGGCGGCCGACGGCGGTTTCGAGAGTTACCACGAGCGCATCGACGCCAACAAAATCCGTCAACGCAGCGAATCGTTCAGCGACCACTTCTCCCAGGCGCGTCTGTTTTTCCACAGCATGAGCGAGCATGAACGGGAACACATCATTGCCGCCTACAGCTTTGAGCTGGGCAAGGTCGAGCGCGAGTCCATCCGGGCGAGGCAGGTCAATGAAATCCTCGCCAACATTGATCTGGAACTGGCCAGGCGAGTCGCGCAGAACCTGGGCTTGCCGGTGCCAAAGGCCGGGACGGTCAAGGTTGCGAAAACTTCCCTCGAACGCTCGCCGGCCCTGAGCCAGGCCAATTTGCTGCCCGCCGATATCAAGACCCGCAAAGTCGCGATCCTGGCGGCCGATGGCGTCGACGGGGCAGCGATTGAGGCAATGAAGAAAGCGCTGAAGGCCGAAGGTGCCCACGTAAAATTGCTCGGCCCGACCTCAGCGCCGGTGAAAACCGCCGACGGCAAGTCGTTGCCGGTGGATGCGTCGATGGAAGGTTTGCCGTCAGTGGCGTTCGATGCGGTGTTCGTGCCCGGGGGCGCTGCATCGATCAAGGCATTGAGCGGTGACGGCGTGGCGTTGCATTACCTGCTGGAGGCTTACAAGCACCTGAAAGCGATCGCCTTGCATGGTGAGGCGAAGCAGTTGCTGGATGTGTTGAAGCTGGAGGTGGATGCCGGGTTGCTTGTCGGGGTAGACGCCAAGGTGTTCAAGGCGTTTTTTGCCGCGATCGGGCAGCATCGGGTTTGGGAGAGGGAGCCGAAGGCCAAGGGGATTCCGGCCTGAGAATATTGTTATCCGGGCGGACGCCATCGCGAGCAGGCTCGCTCCCACAAGGTCTACATAAACCTGTGGGAGCGAGCCTGCTCGCGAAGCTTTTAAGGTTGTTTACGGGGGCTGAGAACCATCTGCGCCGGAACGCTGCGATCAATCTGTCGCTCCAGCTTCAAATCGAACTGCGGATCCAGCTTGTTCACCCGCTTGGTCAGCAAGTTAGCCAACCATGGATAATCATCGGTACGCGGCACCTGGATGCTCACATCGCACTGGAAATTCACCACATCGGCGGCAATAGCATCCAATTGACGACGCATTTTGCCCATATCGGTGATTTTCAGCTTCACCGTGGTGCTCTCGGCTTCCGGGTCGATGACCTTGGCCTTGCGCTTGGCTTCGGCAGACTTCAGGTCCGCTTCGGCTTTATCCAGTTCGGCTTTGCGCGCTTGCGCGACGGCGCCGTTGACGCCTCCGGTCAGCGCGGGCGCCTTGGGCATCAGTGCGCGGGCACGGGCCAGGGCCGTGGCAGCGGCGTTGACGTCGCCTTTTTGCAGCACGATCTGGCTGCGCATCAAATACGCTTCGGCCAATTGCCGCTGGTATTGCTCCAGGGATTGATCGTTGGGCGATTCAGCCTGCAAAGCGGCCAGTTGATCTTCGGCCGTCGCCAGTTCGCTACTGGCCAGGCTTTGCTCAAGCTGGGCAATGGCCGTGGCCCGCGCGTCCGGGGTCTCGGCGGCCGGTGGCGTGCTTTGGCATGCACCCAGCAGCAGGGAAAATGCGACAAGGAGCACATAACGGGAGGTGAACAGCTTCATTCCTGCGACTCTCTAATTGCGCAAAAAGCGAGCAAGTCTACACCCCTCGACGGGGCAGAACAAAACTCAGCAGAAACAGTGCGGCGGCCGTCACAACTATGGACGGACCGGCCGGGGTGTCCTTGAACCATGACAATGCAAGCCCGCCACACACGGCCAGTATACCCAGCAGGCTCGCACCCAGCGCCATCTGCTCCGGCGAGCGGGCGTGACGTTGTGCCGCAGCCGCCGGGATGATCAGCAACGAGGTGATCAGCAAGACACCGACGATTTTCATCGCCACGGCAATCACTACGGCGATCAGCAACATCAGCGCCATGCGCAACCCCGCCACGGGCAGGCCTTCGACCCTGGCCAGTTCTTCATGCACGGTGATGGCCAGCAATGGCCGCCACAAGGTCACCAGCAACACCAGCACCGCCGCGCTGCCACCGAGGATCCAGGCCAGATCGGTCGGGCTGATCGCAAGCAGGTCGCCGAACAGATAGGCCATCAGGTCGATCCGTACTTCGTGCATGAAGCTTAGTACGACCAGACCGAGAGAGAGGGTGCTCGGTGCGAGAATTCCCAAAAGCGTGTCGGACGCCAGCGGTTGGCGCTGTTGCAACGTCACCAGCAGCACCGCCAGCAGCAGACAGCCCACGGTGACCGCAACGGTTGGGCTGACATCCAGCAAGAAGCCCAACGCCACCCCCAGCAGCGCCGCGTGGGACAGGGTGTCACCAAAATAGGCCATGCGCCGCCAGACCACGAAAGACCCCAAGGGGCCTGCGACCACAGCCAAGGCCAGACCTGCAAGCAGGGCGTAGAGCAAGAAATCAGCCATGCTTGCAGTTGTCTCCGTGCACATGGTTATGGCCCGACGCGGGCGCCTTGACCACCGAGCCGTGCAGATCGTGGGCGTGGTCGTGATGGTGGTGATAGATCGCCAGGCTGGGTGCGTTTTTTCCGAACAGTTCGACGAATGCCGGATCACCGCTGACCTGCTCGGGGTGGCCGGAGCAGCAGACGTGGCGATTGAGGCACACCACTTGATCGGTTGTGCTCATCACCAGATGCAGATCGTGGGAAACCATCAACACGCCGCAGCCGTGACGGTCGCGCAGGCGAGTGATCAGGCTGTAGAGCTCGGCCTGGCCGGCCACATCGACGCCTTGTACCGGCTCATCGAGCACCAGCAGTTCCGGTTCGCGCAACAGCGCACGAGCCAGCAGGACACGTTGCATTTCGCCGCCGGAGACGCTTTGCACCGGGCTGTCGATGACGTGCTCGGCACCCACTTCCTTGAGCGCGGACAGGGCCATGGCACGGTCGACACCCGGCACCAGGCGCAAGAAACGCAGGACCGAGAGCGGCAGGGTCGGGTCGACATGCAGTTTTTGCGGCATGTAGCCGACACGCAGTTTCGGCTTGCGCCAGACCGTACCGCTGTCGGGCTTCAACAGCCCCAGCACGGCACGTACCAGCGTGGTCTTGCCGGCACCGTTGGGGCCGATCAGGGTGACAATCTGCCCGGGCTCGACGCTCAGTTCGATGTTATCCAGCACGGGCTGCCCGGCGAACGTGACAGCGACCTGCTGCAGACGGATCAACGCATTGCTCATCAAGCCCCCTGGCAACCCGAGCAGAGACCGACCACTTCGACGGTCTGACCTTCGACGACGAACCCGACATCGGCGGCGCTGGCGATGATCGCGTCGCTGATGGATTTCTGTTCGAGTTCAATGGCGGCGTGGCAGTCGCGGCAGATCAGGAACTGGCCCTGGTGCGCGTGCTCCGGGTGATTGCAGCCGATGAAGGCGTTGAGCGAGGCGATACGGTGCACCAGGCCGTTTTCCAGGAGGAAATCCAGCGCGCGGTACACCGTCGGCGGCGCGGCGCGTCGGCCGTCCTGTTCGCTGAGCACCGCGAGAATGTCGTAGGCGCCCAGCGGCTTGTGGCTTTGCCACACCAATTCCAGCACCCGCCGGCGCAAGGCCGTCAGCCGCAGGCCCTGTCGTTCGCACAGAGCATCGGCCTCGGACAAAGCGCTGTGCACGCAATGAGAGTGGTCATGGGGGCGACTGGCAATCGGAGTTTTAGGCATGAGCGGCGACGAGTTTGGTGAGAGACGTTATTATGTTACCCGTTCTCGCCTCTCCGAGTGTTCATCGTGCCCCGACTTTTTTCTATCTTTGTCGCATTTATCGCAAGTTTTCTGCTGATCGGTCAGGCGCAAGCCGAGGTCAGGGTCCTCACCAGCATCAAGCCGCTGCAGTTGATCGCCGCCGCCGTACAGGATGGCGTGGCGATTCCGGAGGTCTTGCTGCCACCCGGCGCTTCGCCGCATAACTATGCCTTGAGGCCTTCCGATGTGCGCAAGGTGCAGTCGGTGGATCTGCTGTACTGGATTGGGCAGGACATGGAAGGCTTCCTGCCTCGCGTGCTCAACGGTCGTTCGCTGCCCAGCGTCGCCGTGCAGGACTTGCCCGGTATGAAACTGCGCCGTTTCGCCGAAGACAGTCACTCCCACGCCGAAGAAGCCGACGAACACGACCACGATCACCGTCCAGGCAGCCTGGATGCGCATTTGTGGCTGTCGCCAGTCAACGCCCGGGTGATCGCGGCGAAAATGGCTGCCGACCTCAGCGCAGCCGATCCTGCCAACGCGACACGTTATGAAAGCAACCTCAAGGCCTTTGATGATCGCCTCGACGCCCTCGACCTGCGCCTGAAGAAACGTCTGGCCGGTATTGAAGGCAAACCCTACTTCGTCTTCCACGAAGCCTTCGACTACTTCGAAGATGCCTATGGCCTCAAGCACACCGGCGTGTTCAGCGTGGCCGCGGAAGTGCAGCCAGGAGCCCAGCACGTCGCGGCAATGCGCGCGCGGTTGCAGGAAGTCGGCAAGACCTGTGTGTTCAGCGAACCACCATTGCGCCCGCGCCTGGCGGAAACCCTGGTGGCCGGGCTGCCGGTGAAACTGGCGGAGCTGGATGCGCTGGGCGGGTACACGCCGGCGACTGCCCAGGGGTATGAGCAGGTGCTGGAGAAGTTGGGGAATGATCTGGCGGGGTGCCTGGAGTCGCTTTAGTTAACGCAATAACACTGTGGCGAGGGAGCTTGCTCCCGCTGGGCAGCGAAGCGGCCCCAAAAAAGGGCCTGCTGTGCAGTCCAGCGGGAGCAAGCTCCCTCGCCACAATTTAAAGGGCGAAAGGCAACAGGATGCTAACAGCCTGCCGCTGCGCCAACCGCAGCTGGAACTCCATCGGATCGTGAATCAACACATCCTGCCCGGCGAAGGATTCCGCCGCGATCAAGCGCGACAACCAGAACCGCACGCACGCCACCCGCAGCATGGTCGGCCACAGCTCGGCTTCAGCGGCGGTAAACGGACGCAGCGCGGCATAGGCACCCAGCAATGCCCGCGCCCGAGGTCCGTCGATCAAGCCGTCGTCGTCCGAACACCAGTCATTCAAGGCAATCGCCACATCGTAGAGCATCGGCCCCGAGCAGGCGTTGTAGAAGTCGATCAACCCGGTGAGGTGCGTGCCTTCGAACATCGCGTTATCGCGGAACAGATCCGCGTGGATGTTGGCGCGAGGCAGGGCCAGGATTTTCTCTTTCTGCAGGGTGATTTCATCCAGCGCTCGCTCCAGCAGCGCTTTCTGCTCCGCATCGAGGTGCGACAGGAACTGCGTGCCCTCCTCCAGCATCCAGTCCAGGCCACGATCGGTCTTGCGCTTGATCATGTTGTCGGCCTGGGTCGCCAGGTGCAGATGCGCCAGCAACTCCCCCACCTGAGAGCAGTGCTGCGCGTTGGCTTGCTTGATGTGCTTGCCGGCCAGGCGCGGTTGCAGGAGCGCCGGCTTGCCCGCCAGTTCGCGCAACGCCACGCCATCGGTGGTGCGCAGTGCGTAAGGCACCGGCAGGTCGGCTTCATGCAGGACATCGAGCAGTTCGATGAAGAACGGCATCTCCTGGACCGGGCCGCGCTCGACCAGTGTCAGGACAAATTCGCCCTGCTCCAGGCTGATAAAGAAATTGGTGTTTTCACTACCGGCGGCAATCCCCTGGAAATCAAGCAGGCGGCCAAGGCCATAAGGGGCGAGAAAGGTTTCCAGCTCGGGCCGAGCCAGGGGGGTGAACACAGACATGTTTAAGCTGCCAGTACGGGCGCCGCTTGCGAGCCAGCGCCAATTGAAATTAGGAAACTATTTCCACTCAAAAATCTTCCACGACGGAATCAGCATATCCGGCTGATCCGAGCGGATGAAGTTACCGTCCGATCCATCGGCGCGCACCAGAAAGTACGGCTTGCCGCCTTTCGGCGTGACCTGAATGGCATACAGAAAGCCATTCTGGCGATATTCCTTGATCGTATTGTCGCCTTCCGTGCGAATGGTTACATCCGGTTCCGGTGTTGGCGCATCGTCTGCCGCCATCACGGCCAATGGTGCGATTGCAAACAACCCAGCCAGCAACAGGCGATTTAGTGTGCGCATGATAACCTTGTCCCTTTGTCGTCAACGGTCCCGCTATTCTAGCGCCGGACCCGCCGAAAAGGTTGATCCTGCTCATGAGCCAAGCCCCCCTCGTCCTGGTGGACGGTTCTTCTTACCTGTACCGCGCCTTTCACGCGCTGCCACCGCTGACCACCTCCAAAGGCCTGCCGACCGGTGCGGTCAAGGGCGTGTTGAACATGCTCAAGAGTCTGCGCAAGCAGTACCCGGACAGCCCGTTCGCCGTGGTTTTCGACGCCAAGGGTGGGACATTTCGCGATGAGATGTACGCCGAATACAAGGCCAACCGTCCGAGCATGCCTGACGACATGCGCGTTCAGATCGAGCCCCTGCACCAGAGCGTGATCGCCCTGGGCTTTCCGCTACTGTGCGTCGAAGGCGTCGAAGCCGACGACGTGATCGGTACCCTGGCCCGCAGCAGCGCCGCGGCCAATCGCCCGGTGATCATCTCCACCGGCGACAAGGACATGGCGCAACTGGTCGACGGGCACATTACCTTGGTCAACACCATGACCGGTAGCAGCATGGACGTGGAGGGCGTGAAGGAGAAATTCGGCGTCGCTCCCGAGCAGATCATCGATTATCTGGCGCTCATGGGCGATTCTTCCGACAACATCCCGGGCGTTCCGGGCATTGGCCCAAAGACCGCTTCCGGCCTGCTGGTGGGCGTGAATGGCGGCCTGACCGAACTCTACGCGCAGCTCGATATCGTTCCAACCCTGCCGATCCGCGGTGCCAAGACCCTGCCGGCCAAGCTCAAAGAACACAAGGAGATGGCGTTCCTCTCCTATCAGCTGGCGACGATCAAGGTCGATGTGCCGCTGGAGATCGGCCTCGATGACCTGCAAATGGGTCCGGAAGACCCGGTCAAACTCACCGAGCTCTACAACCTGCTGGAATTCAAGAGCTGGCTGAACGACTTGCAACGCGATGCCAAGCGCGTCGAGCTGAGCACGGCTGCCGAGCCGGAGCCAGTGGTCGACCTGTTCAGCGCCGTTGAGGCCGAAGCGCCGGCGGCAACGTCTGAAACCCGCTACGAGACCATCCTCGACCAGGCGCGTTTCGACGTCTGGCTGGAGAAGCTGAACAACGCCAAACTGTTCGCCTTCGACACCGAAACCACCGGCATCGACGCGCAACAGGCGCAGCTGGTGGGCGTTTCGTTTGCGGTGCAGGCCAACGAAGCGGCCTACATTCCCCTGACCCATTCCTACATCGGCGTGCCTGAGCAACTGGATCGGGACACCGTCCTGCGCGCCCTCAAGCCGATTCTGGAAGACCCGAACAAACTCAAGGTCGGCCAGCACGCCAAGTTCGACATGAACATCCTGGCCAACTGCGCCATCGGCGGCGATCAGGCGAACGGCATCACCGTACGCGGCATCGCCTTCGACACCATGCTCGAATCCTATGTGCTCAACTCCACGGCCACTCGCCATGACATGGACAGCCTGGCGCTGAAATATCTGCACCACACCACCGTGAGTTTCCAGGACATTGCCGGCAAAGGTGTGAAGCAACTGACGTTCGATCAAATCGCGCTGGAACAGGCCGGCCCCTACGCCGCCGAAGACGCCGACATCACGCTGCGCCTGCATGAAGCACTGTTCGAAAAGCTCAGCGCCATTCCGAGCCTGGCCAGCGTACTGACCGACATCGAAATCCCGCTGGTGCCGGTGCTGGCGCGCATCGAACGCCAGGGTGCGTTCGTCGATGCCGCGCTGCTCGGGGTGCAGAGCATCGAGCTGGGCGACAAGATGGTCGCGCTGGAACGTGAAGCCTTCGAAATTGCCGGCGAAGAGTTCAACCTCGGTTCGCCCAAGCAACTGGGCGTGATCCTCTACGAGAAACTCGGCCTGCCGGTGCTGAAGAAAACCGCCAAGGGCCAGCCGTCCACCGCCGAAGAAGTGTTGGCCAAGCTGGCCGAGGAAGACTATCGGCTGCCCAAGGTGCTGATGGAATACCGTTCCATGAGCAAGCTCAAAAGCACCTACACCGACCGCCTGCCGGAGCAGATCAACCCGCGCACCGGGCGGATTCACACCTCGTACCACCAGGCGGTGGCGTCTACCGGGCGCCTGTCGTCCAGCGATCCGAACCTGCAGAACATTCCGGTGCGCACCGCTGAAGGCCGGCGCATCCGCCAGGCTTTCGTGGCTCCGGCCGGCTACAAGCTGCTGGCGGCGGACTATTCGCAGATCGAACTGCGGATCATGGCGCACCTGTCCCGGGACGAAGGCCTGATGAATGCCTTCCGCCACAATCTGGACGTGCACACTGCGACCGCTGCCGAGGTGTTCAAGGTCGAACTGGCCGACGTGACCTCCGATCAGCGCCGCAGCGCCAAGGCGATCAACTTTGGCCTGATCTACGGCATGGGCGCGCAAAAGCTCGGCAAGGACATCGGCGTCGATACCAAGACCGCCAAGGCCTACATCGATACCTACTTCGCCCGCTATCCGGGTGTGCGCGAGTACATGGACCGCACCCGCGCCCAGGCGGCGGACCAAGGTTATGTGGAGACCTTCTTCGGCCGCCGGTTGTACCTGCCGGACATCAACTCAAACAAACCACAGGAACGCGCCGCCGCCGAACGCACGGCGATCAATGCGCCGATGCAGGGCACCGCGGCTGACATCATCAAGAAAGCCATGGTGGCTGTGGATAACTGGCTGACGTCGTCCGGGCTCGACGCCAAGGTGATCCTGCAGGTGCACGATGAATTGGTGCTGGAGGTGCGTGAGGATCTGGTCGATCAGGTTCGCGATGAAATTCGCGTTCACATGAGTGGCGCGGCGAAACTGGATGTTCCACTGCTGGTCGAAGTCGGCGTGGGAAACAATTGGGATGAGGCTCACTAAGCCGTCTGTCGGCTAATTTTCAGGCGTGAGCTTGCTCTCAGCGGTGTGTCAGTCGTAGTCAAAGCGCCCGACACACCCTCGGAAGGCCCGAAATCCTTGAGTTTGGCTGCGGCATAGTGCCGCGCCGGACCGCCAAAAGGTCCTTAGTCCGGAAAATCCGTCTGTCAATTCCAAAGACATTGAAAAAAAATCTGAACTAATCTGAAGAAGCACCACTCAGAGATACTGAATGGCTGGTGAAGCCCTTCGATGCTCCTATGTTGTGTTAAGTGTTGGCAGATATCTGGACCCCGCCCTAGCGGTCTAGAACTTGAACCCCGGAACTTCCCCCTCCCCATAGAAGTCCGGGGTTTTTTTTGCCCGTAGAAAACTGCCCGGGGCGCACCGCAGGCAGTTCCCGAGCCTTACTGCGCCTCTGCTTCGGCGCCTTTATCCGCCAGTTCCATCCAGCCCGCCAGCACGGTGTAGGCCTCTTCCAGCCCCATGCGTTTTGGCGCCGAGAACAACTGGATCGTCACAGCGTCGCCCCAACCCTTGCGGATTTCCGACTGAACCTTGAGCAGCGTGTTCTTGGCCGCGCCATAGGTCAGCTTGTCCGCCTTGGTCAGCAGAATGTGCATCGGCATACCGCTGGCGATGGCCCAATCAAGCATCAACAGGTCGAAGTCGGTCATCGGGTGACGGATATCCATCATCAGAATCAGACCCTTCAAACTCTCGCGGCTGCCCAGGTACGCCTCGAGGTGACGCTGCCAGTGTTGCTTGAGCGGGATAGGGACTTTTGCATAACCGTAGCCCGGCAGGTCGACCAGACGGCGTTCATCGTCTAGCTTGAAGAAATTCAACAGTTGCGTGCGCCCCGGCGTTTTCGAGGTTCGCGCCAGACTGGCATGGGTCAGGGTGTTGAGAGCACTGGACTTGCCGGCGTTGGAACGCCCGGCGAAGGCGACTTCAAAACCTTCGTCATCCGGACATTGGTCGACTTTGGCGGCGCTGAGCATGAAGGTAGACTGTTGGCACAGACCGAGGATGGGATTCTTGAGTTGCATGGGATTTCCGATGTGGGCGGCGCCTGGAATGGGCCCGGCAAGCGGTGTCGCTTCCGTTTCAGTGACGCCAGTATATAATGCCGCAGATTTTGTGTGCGCTTTGTCCCAGCGTAGGACGAAGTTCACGAGAGCGACAGACCTAGATTGCGCACTAGAACGCAGCACGCTCTCAACCCTGAAAAGGTCGTTTTATGACGAAATGGCTGCTAGCTGCCGGTGTCCTGATACCGCTTTACAGCGCTCAGGCTACACAGAATCCGGAAGCTGTGTACAACCGTGTTTGTGGTGCCTGTCATTCCGGCCAACTCCCCATGGCGCCTCAAAAGGGCGATCAGGAAGCTTGGACGCCGAGGTTGGCGAAAGGTATGGAGACGCTGGTGCAACACGTGACCCAGGGTTTCAAGGCGATGCCGCCGCGTGGTTTGTGCATGGACTGCAGTGCCGAGGATTACCGAGCCATCATCCAGTGGATGAGCGAGTAAGCCCGGTCCATAACTCTTAACCCTTAGCCGTAGTTGGATTAGCTGATGAACAAACTGATCGTGAGTCTGCTGTTGACCGTGGGGATCTCCGGCGCTGCCTATGCCGCAGGTGAGCCAGTAAAACCTGGTGACGCCGCCGCAGGCCAGGCAAAAGCCGCCGTATGTGGCGCCTGTCATGGCCCGGATGGCAACAGCATGGCGCCAAACTTTCCAAAACTGGCGGGCCAGGGTGAACGCTACCTGACCAAGCAACTGCACGACATCAAGTCGGGCAAGCGCACCGTTCTGGAAATGACCGGCCTGCTGACCAACCTGAGCGATCAGGACCTGGCGGACATCGCCGCCTACTTCGCCAGCCAGAAAGGCAGTGTCGGCGCCGCCGATCCTAAAGTCGTCACACGCGGTGAAGCGCTGTTCCGTGGCGGCGACCTGGCCAAGGGCATGCCCGCCTGCACCGGTTGCCACTCGCCAAACGGCGCGGGTAACGCCGCTGCCGGCTTCCCGCATCTGGGCGGCCAGCACGCTCAATACGTCGCCAAGCAACTGACCGAATTCCGCAAGGAAGAAGGCGGCCGGACCAACGACGGCGACAGCAAGCCGATGCAGACCATCGCCAAGAAAATGAGCGACGAAGACATCGCCGCAGTGTCGAGCTACATTCAAGGCCTGCACTAAAGCCGGTGAATCGGGCGTGGCGCGGGGCATACAACGCTTGCAACGTTAACGCTCGATTAATCCATTGCAGGAAGTATAAAAAGGGTGGCTTTGGCCGCCCTTTTTTGTGGTCGCTGCCGTTACACTACAGAACTCACGCCCGCCATGACCTGTCTGAAAACAGGTCGCGCGAGGCGACAAAATTTGTCCAGGAGTAAAGCATGCGTAATCTGATCATCAGCGCCGCACTGGTCGCTGCCAGCCTGTTCGGCATGACTGCCCAGGCCGCCGAAACCCCAGCCGCCCCTTATGTCGAACTGAGCAATCCGGTTCCGGTAGCCGTTCCAGGCAAGATCGAAGTGGTGGAGCTGTTCTGGTACGGCTGCCCGCACTGCTACGCATTCGAGCCGGTGATCAACCCTTGGGTCGAGAAGCTACCTTCGGACGTCAACTTCGTCCGTATTCCCGCCATGTTCGGTGGCCCGTGGAACGCACACGGCCAGATGTTCCTGACTCTGGAAGCCATGGGTGTTGAACACAAGGTCCACGCTGCGGTGTTCAACGCGATTCAGAAAGAACACAAGAAGCTGACCGACAAGAATGACATGGCGGACTTCCTGGCCACCCAGGGCGTCGACAAGGACAAGTTCCTGGCCACCTTCGACTCTTTCGCCATCAAGGGCCAGATCGTGAAGGCTACTGAACTGGCCAAGAAATATGAGATCACCGGTGTTCCAACCATGATCGTCAACGGCAAGTATCGTTTTGACGTAGGCTCTGCCGGCGGCGCTCAAGAAGCCCTGCAACTGGCCGACAAGCTGATCGACAAAGAGCGAGCAGCCAACAAGGCGGCCTCCAACTAAAAGGCTTTACCCACCATGCGCCGCTGGGGAAGTGAACGCAGCGTTGGCCTGCATGATCCGCGGGTCAACGAGCATCATCTGCAATCGACGGGTCTGCCCGAAGACAGCCGTTTGCGTTTGCTCAGTTTCAATATCCAGGTCGGCATCAGTACCGAACGCTATCGGCATTACCTGACCCGGGGCTGGCAACACCTGTTGCCGCACCACGGGCGTGCCGACAATCTGCAGAAAATCGGCAGCCTTCTCGGCGACTTCGACCTGGTTGCCTTGCAGGAAGCCGATGGCGGCAGCTTGCGCTCAGGCTACGTCAATCAAGTCGAACATCTGGCCCAGCTCGGCGCCTTTCCCTACTGGTATCAGCAACTCAATCGCAATCTCGGACGCTTCGCCCAGCACAGCAACGGGGTGTTGAGCCGCCTGCGGCCGTGGGCGATTGAGGATCATCCATTGCCAGGGCCGAAAGGTCGCGGAGCGATTCTGGTGCGCTTCGGCGAAGGCCCGGATGCCATGGTGGTGGTGATGATGCACCTGGCACTCGGCGCACGGACCCGCAGCCTGCAACTGGCCTACATCCGCGAGTTGATTGGTGGCTACAAGCACCAGGTACTGATGGGCGACATGAACACCCATGCCAGTGATCTGCTGCAACATTCGCCGTTGCGTGACCTCGGCCTGCTCGCGCCACAACTGGAAGCGACATTCCCCAGCTGGCGTCCACAACGCTGCCTGGACCACATTCTTCTGAGCCCGAGCCTGACCCTGGAAAAGGTCGAGGTGCTGGCCCAACCCATTTCTGATCACCTGCCGGTCGCGGTAGAGATTCGTCTGCCGAGTTCGCTCACGGCCGATGCATTGCCCGCATTGAGTCCTACCCTTCGCGGAACCCCTGAATGAGCGACGACGCCCAGCGCTGGAAAGAGAAATACCTCAAAAGCATCGAACAACAGGAAAAGCTCGAACGCCGCTGGGATGCCCGCCTCGACTTGCTGCGCCGCGGCCTGGTGCGTAGCACGCTGGCGGCGGAAGGCACCGATCGCGTCGTTGATCAATGCATGAAGGAAATGCGTGAAGTCGTGCGCACCGACGACATGGATGCCGGCCTTGCCGCCCTGCTCCCGCGCCTGGAAAAAGCCGTACTCGACTCCGAGCAACGCCGGGAAACCCGGATCAACCAGACCAGCGCCGCACTGACGGCACTCGTCACTCAGCTGCAAACCTTGCCGCTGCCCCGGGAAGTCAGCCGCCCGCTGAAAAGTTTCGCCAAAACCCTGGATAACCGGGTTCGCCAGGCTCGCGAGATCCCGTTGCTGCTCAGTGAGCTAAGCGGTTTGCAGGGCAAGGCCTTGAGCCAGCTGGATACCCCGCCGGAACCCGATCGCCCCAGCCTGCTGCAACGCCTGTTCGGTCACCGTGAAGCCGATGATGCAGCGACGCAGGCCACTCCGGTCGCCGAGCAACACCCCGTCCAACCGATGGAAACCGCACACACCCCGGTTGACGTTGAGCTGCACGTCGAAGCGCCAGAAACGCCAACCGTCGCCACCGAGCCACAAACCACAGTGGTAACGCCTGTACCGGCTGCTCCAGTCATTGAATCAACGGTACTCGAAGCGCAGCCAGAGCCCGCCTCGATTGAGGAAGCAAAACCCCAGGCGGATCAACCCGAACCAGCTGTAATCGTCTGCGAAGCTTCCGAATCCCCAACTGAACCGGCAATCAATCCCGACGAGCTGACACACACTGAGCCTGTCGCCCCAGCCCCCTCGGAACCAACCGCCGACGAGCCTGAACAACCTGCCGCCCATGACATCCTCTATGCCCTGCCGGACTCCCCCGAGCCGTCCTACAGCTCGGTGGCCAAGCATATCGAGGAGACATTGCTGGGCCTGCTCGACGATCTGACGATCCCCGAGCGCCATCGCCCGCAGGCGGAGTCGATGCGCTATCGCCTGAAGAACGGCTTGAACTGGTACGAGTTGCTGCCGATCCTCGACGACCTGGCTACCTTGATGCTGGCAATCTCGGGCAGCGGCCAGCACGAGTTCGAAACCTACCTGCAGCACCTCAACGAACGCCTCGAATCGTTCCAGAGCAATCTGCAAGCCGCCAGCGACGGCCATGCCGACAACCGCAGCGCCGCCCAGGCCATGGACACGCAGATCCGCGAACAAGTCGACGGTCTGCAGAGCAGCGTGCATGCGGCGTCCAACCTGGACGATCTCAAAGTCGTCCTGGAAAACCATCTTGAAGGCCTGCTCGGCACCATGGATCGCCATCGCCAGCAGCGCGACGAGCGCGAGCAGGAGGTGGCGGCCCGCCTCAATAGCCTGGCCGAACGAGTGGCGCACATGGAACAGGAGGCCCTGGGCTTTCGCGAACACCTCGAAGAACAGCGCCAGAAAGCCTTGATCGACCCGCTGACGGGACTGCCCAATCGCGCGGCCTGGAGCGAACGTCTGGACCATGAAGTCGGCCAATGGCAACAACACGGCAACACGTTGATGCTGGCCATGCTCGACCTCGATCACTTCAAACGCATCAACGATAACTACGGTCACCTGGCCGGTGACAAAGTGCTGAAGATCATTGCCACGGTGCTGCGCAAGCGCCTGCGCGGTACGGACTTCATTGCCCGGTTTGGTGGTGAGGAGTTTGTCCTGCTCTTGCCATCGACGGTGCCAGCCGCCGGGATGAAACTGCTGGAACACCTGCGCGCATCGATCGAAGCCTGCCCGTTCCACTTCAAGGGTGAGCCAGTCACTGTCACGATTTCCATGGGTTTGACGGCGTTCAGACCCGGTGAAAACAGCGATCTGGTGCTCAAGCGAGCCGACCAGGCGCTTTATCGTGCAAAAAATGCCGGGCGCAATCGAGTGGAGCTGGGCTGAGGGGCAGCACGCCCATTTGTTTAAAACTTTGTGAATGCCCTCCGCACGCAAGGCAGTACGTTACACTGTTGCATTACTGTCTTGCGTGTATTGCCCAGCTATGAAATTTCTCGCGTTCATCATCATGTCACTGCTGCTTCTGGCCGGTTGTGCCAGTGGCCCTCGTTACGACACCAGTCATCCTTCCGCCAATCACGACAGTCGCATCCAGTTCGTGGTGCTGCATTACACCAACGCCTCGCAGGAACGTTCGCTGCAATTGCTCACCCAAGGCGAGGTCAGCAGCCATTACCTGATCGGCGACGACAAAAAGGCGACCATCTTCAAATTGATGGACGAAAACCAGCGGGCCTGGCACGCCGGAGAAAGCCAATGGCAAGGCCGGACCTGGCTGAATTCGAGTTCCATCGGCATCGAAGTCGTCAACCCGGGGTTCAAGGACACTCCCACCGGACGTCTCTGGTACCCCTACAGCGAAGCGCAGGTGCAGTCCTTGATTGTCCTGCTCAAGGACATCACTACCCGCTACCCCATCAGTCCTCGCAGCATCGTCGGCCATAGTGACATTGCCCCCCTGCGCAAACTGGACCCGGGCCCGCTGTTTCCCTGGAAGCGCCTGGCTGCGGCAGGTTTCGGCATCTGGCCCAACGAGCAGGCCGTGGCGCGCCAGCAGCTACACTTTGAAACGCAGCCGCCGAGCATCAGTTGGTACCAGGCCCAGTTGGCCCGTTTCGGTTACGAAATCGCGCAGACCGGTGAACTCGACGTTGCCACACGCCATGTGATTGCCGCTTTCCAGATGCATTTCCGTCCATCGCGCTTCGACGGTACGCCGGACGCGCAAACCGCGGCGCTGCTTCAGGTGTTAAATCAGACAAAATAGCGACGGCCGCCCGACGGTCAGCGCGCCTTTGTCAATCAGCAGCTATAACTCATTGGTAATCCGCCGGATATTCCACGATGCCTGCTGCCAGAGAGACATTCCGTAGTTGGTTCTATCGCCCCTGGTTTCTGGCGATGATGGCGGCTGTCTTGAGCGCAACGCTATTGATGTCGGGCAGTTTGTTCATCGCCCTGCACCAGGTCCAGCAGAACGAAAGCCTGGAAATGAATGCCCAGGGCGAGCGTTTCCTCGCCCGCCTGGAGCAACTGTTCGGGCAGCTGCGTGAAAGCCTCGACGACCTGGAAGCCCAGCCGCTTCGTGGCTGCGATGACGAAATGATCGCGACATTGCAGCAAGTCACCTTCAACTACCGCTTCGTCTACGAAGCCGCGTACATGGATTCCACGCGCATCTGCTCCAACCGACCGCGTCAGGAAGGGTTGTCGCTGATACGTCCTCCCGACATCAAAGGTCCCACCTACAGCTACTGGCTGAACACCACCACCGAACCCGATGAAAACCGCGCAGCACTGATGCTCGGGCGCGGCAATTTTCGTGTCGCCACGTCTCGCGGGCATTTGACCGACATGGTCGATTTGTCGCCCGGCAGCAGCCTGCTGGTCGTCCTTGACCGTGGCACCCGGGCGATCCCGGTACTGGGCGCCGCGCAGGTGTGGCCGCCGTCGGAGCACTGGCCGCCGAAAAGCCGGGATGCCCTGCAAGTCACGCAGAAGCGCCTGATCTACCGCATGCCCACCGACAACCCGGAATACCAGCTGGTGCTGATCAGCCCCCGTGGCGGCACTCACATACCGCCGATGTGGTGGTGGCTGCTGCCGGTGTGCCTGAGCTTGTCCCTGTGCGTGGGGTTTCTGGTGTTCCTGCTGGTGCGTCAACGCCAGTCTCTGGATGCGGAACTGACCGGCGCCATACGCCGCGGCGAATTGCAGGTCTTGTATCAACCGATCTTCGACCTCGACAGTCGCAACTGCGTCGGCGCCGAAGCCTTGCTGCGCTGGCGTCGACCGGATGGAACGCTGACCAGCCCCGACCTGTTCATTCCCATGGCGGAGAACACCGGGCAGATCCGCCAGATGACCGACTTCGTCCTGCAACGCCTGTTGGAGCAACTGGGGCAATTGTTGCGAGCCAATCCGCAGCTCTATATCTCGGTCAACCTGGCGGCGTGCGATGTGATGGTGCCGCGTATTGGCCAGGTCATGGCTCGCCTGCTGACACTGCATCGGGTCGCCGCCCGGCAAATAGCCTTCGAGGTCACCGAACGCGGGCTCATCGACGTGGTGGTGGCACGGGAAAACCTGCAAGCGCTGCGCGATGTCGGCCATCAGGTGCTGATCGATGACTTCGGCACGGGCTATTGCAGCCTCGCCTATCTGCAAACCTTGCCGGTGGATTGCCTGAAGATCGACAAGGCCTTCATCGATGCGCTGGGTCATGACGCGGCCAGCAGCGGCGTCGCCCCACACATCATTCATATGGCGCAGTCGCTGCACCTGAAGGTGATCGCCGAAGGCATCGAGCATGAAGCCCAGGCGGAACTCTTGAGCAGTGAAGGGGTGAAGTTCGGTCAGGGCTGGCTGTTCGCCCATGCCCTGAGCGCCGTGCAATTCATCGAGTTGATTACCCGTGGTCGTCGGCTGGCCGGCCGACGCCTGGATGATGAAGCGTAGAGCTCGCTACACACTCAACGCCATGTAGAACTGCGTACCCTGCCCCGGCCGCGAATAAACGCCCATCCGCCCACCGTGCAACTGCACGATCTCCTTGCACAACGCCAGGCCGAGGCCGGCCCCACCTTTCTTGCGGCCCACCTGCACAAAGGGCTCGAAGATCCGCCCCTGCTGCCCGTAGGCAATGCCCTCGCCGTTGTCCTCGACACTGATGATCACCCGATCTCCGTGGCGTCGCGCCTGCAAGCGTATGAGGCCACCGGCGGACGTATGACGCAGCGCGTTGTCGATCAGATTGTCGAGTACCCGGTCCAGCTGCGGCTGGTCGGCCTGCAAGCGCGGCAACGGTCCTTGCACTTCCACCAGCAACTCGATGCCCTTTTCCTCGGCGTTACTGCTAAAGCGTGTCTGCGCCTGCTCCAGCAGGTCGTCGATGGAGCAAGGCGCCAGGCTGAGTTTCTGCAGGCCGTTCTGATAGCGCGAGAAATTCAGCAGGTCGTTGATCAACTGCATCAGGCGCTGCATTTCTTCGTTCACCGTATCCAGCAGATCGGCTTCACGGGAGTCCGGGGCAAAACGCGCGCGCTCGCGGAACAGGCCGAACGCCATGTGCATGCCGGTCACCGGCGTGCGCAGCTCATGGGAGGCGCGCAACACGAACTCGCTGCGCACTCGTTCAAAGGCACGCTGCTCGGTAACGTCATGCAGCACCATCACTGCGCCGAGAATATGCCCCTGGGTATGAACGACGGGGGTCAGGCTGAAGGTCAGCACGCGGGTCTCGCCATCGACTTCGATACTCAAGTCTTCCGGCGGACGCTCCAGCGTGCCGCCGCGCAGCACCATTTGCAGTTGTACATCGAGTTCGGGGCGCTGCAGGGCCACGTCCAGCGCTTGCCCGACCCGATCGGCGTCCCAGCCCAACTGGCGCTGGGCCACCGGGTTGAGATGCTCCAGGCGCCCCTGGCGATCGATCATCAGCAAGCCGTCATCGATGCTGTCCAGCACGGCCTGCAAGCGCTGCTGACCGGCCAGCAGTTCATCGACATTGGTGGCCTGATGCTCGCGCAACGCCTCGGCCATGATCCCGAAACGCCGGGTCAGCTGGTTCAGCTCTACAGCCGAGGACACCGGCAGCGTGACGTCGAAATTGCCCTGCCCGATATTGTCCGCCGCCTGCGCCAGTGCCTCGATGGGTTCGCCGAAACGCCGGGCGATGGCATGGGCGGTCACGAAACCGATGATCAGCACTGCCAACCCGACCAGCCCCAGCAGGCCGGCGATCAGCAAGGCACGCTCACGGGCCTGGCGCTCGGTATCGTTGATGTTATCCAGCGCGCGCTTGTGTTCGGCGATCAGGCCATTGCGCAGGGCATTGAATCTGTCCGTGAGCTCGTCGTTGCCGCTCAGGACATGGGTGGTATCAGGCGCCACTTCGTACGCCTTGATGAAACTCAGGTAGTCCGCCCTGGCTTTCTTGAATCCGAATTCGCTGCCCTCGTCCTGCGGCTCCTGGGCAATGCCTTCTTCGAGCAATTGCAGATAATGCTGCTTGGACGCTTCGAAGGCCGAAGAGTCCGGTTGCTCGCTGAGCATGATGATCAACTGATCGCCCAGCGTCTGGCGCAACTTGAGGCCGATATCCAGGGTGACGAAGTTGTTGCGCACCAGCGCTTCCTGGGTTCCGGCCATCTGCATCACGCTGACCAGGCCGAGCAACAGCCCGAGCAGCGCTACGGTGATCAGTGCGGAAATGCTCAGGAACAGCCGGGTCCGCAACTTCATCGCCAGTTTCATCGGCGGCGTCTCACAAGTTGTATTGCTTGCGTTTGCGGTACAGCGTCGATGCATCGATCCCCAGGGTCTTGGCTGCCTGGTCCAGCGTGCCGGCGGTGGCCAGGACCGCACCGATATGAGCCTTCTCCAGCTCGTCCAGGCTCAGGGCAGCGCCGATGCGCGGCGCATTGTTGATCGGCGTTTCCGCCATCCCGAGGTGACTGACCTCTACCCGTTCCTGCGCACAGATGATGCTCGCGCGCTCCACCACGTTGCGCAGTTCACGAATGTTCCCGGGCCAGCGATAGCCCAACAGCGCTTCGCGGGCTTCGTCGCTGAACCCCCGGGCCGGGCGTGCGTACTCTTTGACGAAGCGCGCCAGGAAACGGTCGGCAAGGTTCAGGATGTCTTCCCGGCGTTCGCGCAGCGGCGGCAGGTGCAAGGTGATGACGTTCAGGCGGTACAGCAAGTCTTCGCGGAAGCGGCCATCGCGGACCATATCCTCGAGGTTCTGGTTGGTGGCCGCCAGGATGCGCACGTCCGCACGGCGGGTAACCGGGTCGCCGACCCGCTCGTATTCCTTGTCTTGAATGAAGCGCAGCAACTTGGGTTGCAAGACCAGGGGAAAATCGCCGATTTCGTCGAGAAACAGCGTTCCGCCGTCGGCCTGATTGACCCGCCCCAGCGTGCTTTCGCTGGCCCCGGTGAACGCCCCTCGGCTATGACCGAACAGCTCGCTTTCCATGAGCTCGGCGGTCAGCGACGGACAGTTGATGGTGATGCAGGATTTCTTCGCGCGTTTGCTCCAGCCGTGAATGGCCTGGGACAGCTCACCCTTACCGGTGCCCGACTCGCCGAGAATCAGGATGTTGGCATCGGTGCCGGCGACCTGGCGGGCGGTTTCCAGCACCACTTTCATGGCCGGGCTGTGGGAATCCAGGCCATCCTTGGGCTTACGCACCTCACCTTCCAGCGCTTCCAGGCGCGCCGACAACTGCCGCACTTCCAATTGTTTGGCGGTGGCCAGGCGCAATTGATCCGGGCTGCAGGGTTTCACCAGGTAGTCAGCGGCGCCGGCCTGAATGGCATCTACCGCCGTATCCACCGCCGAGTGCGCGGTGACGATCACCACGCGCATCCAGGGCGCTTGAATGCGCATCTGGGCCAGGACATCCAGACCGTTGTCCTCACCCAGGCGCAAATCGAGGAAGCACAGATCGAAGACCTGACGTTGCAGCAGCATGTCAGCCTGAGCGGCACTGTTGGCCGTCGCCACGCTGTAGCCTTCGTCTTCGAGGCAATAACGGAAAGTACGCAGGATGGCGGATTCATCATCCACAAGAAGAATACGGCCTTGATGCTCTGTGGCTGATTCCATTTTCCTACGCTCCTTTATGAATGATCTTGGTTTAGTCCCGGAAAAATCGGGCAAGTTGCATGGTTCATTCTGATCCATTCCTGCGAAGACAGGATAGTTATCTCCCGCCTCGCCGGTTCGCGCGCTGATTTCGTGAGCCTTTTATAGAAAGGCACTGATCAAACGCGCAATCGCGTTTATTTCTGACAGCTACGCCCCCCTCTCAATTCAAAAAAATTGCGCCGCCAGCCTCGCCGATCGTGCATTACGCACGACCGCGCAAAAGCCCATCGTGCAGGATGCGTCCGAAGGTCAAAACACCATCATCATAAATAATTGATTTATATAGATTTTTTATCGGAAAAATTCTGGCACGCAGGCTGCAATATCCAAAATATCGCAGGGCAACAACAAACCGCCCTCAACCGATTACCCCAAAGTGGGAGGAGCTTCAGGATGAATCGCCAACGTGCCACCCAATTGCGGCTCTCGCCCTTGTATCTACAGCAAGGTCTTTTCGCCGTATTGGCACTGCTGATCACCTTGATTGCCGGTCAGCAATTCTTGCGCTGGGAACAGAACCAGCAGCAGGAAAGGCCAAGCGTGTCGTTTCAACACCCGACTCAAACCCACTTCAGCGCCGCCCGAAGCGGCATGGACGACAGCACTTCGATGCGAATGATGGATGTCGACCAGCACCAGTCGCTGGATCAATCGCCTCGTCAGGAACGCTGGGTGTTCTAGGTTCACACCCCCGGCGCGCTCGATACGCCGGGAAACGCAATACCTCTAAATAAATAGAAGCGTAAGGAGAATCACCATGTTGAGCTGGGCAATTACATTCTTGATCATTGCCATTGTCGCTGCCGTACTGGGCTTCGGTGGTATCGCGGGCACCGCCACGGGTATCGCCAAGATTCTCTTTGTCGTCTTCCTGGTGATGTTCATTGCATCCTTCTTCTTTGGCCGCCGCGGCCGAGGCTGACTGAAAACATGACAAAGAAAGAGGCGCATCGCCTCTTTCCCAGTGCGCCCACCCGAGGAAGGCAGGCGCATGACCAGGGGGTCGGGACGTTCTGCCTGTGTCAGGGGCGGAGTGACCTACGGGTACAGGGAGTGCCTGCGCAAGGGCCGGGTCAGGAAAAGCTGCTACGCAGGTTCGCCGATCTTGCATGAGTCGACGGACCTGCGAAGAGCTTGTACAGGCAAAGTATTGAGTTAGAGCGATCCATCGGTTTTTCGATCATCCCCGCTGCAACCCCTCCTTCCTCGCCGGAAAAATGCTTTTCCAGGCGCTGCTTTTGCGACCGTATATCGAGAAAAGACGCCCTCACCAGACGGGAAATTTGTCGCGCCCTATGTAGGAATTTCCCGGAAATCTTCCCCCGTGCCGCTGATCAAAAAACACTCAGATAGCGCTGCAATGGCCGGTTCACGGCACCTATGTCTGCCGAAATGTCGTATTCGAACCGATTGCGACGTCGCTTTCAGCTAAAAGACCTCATGCCGATTCGGCATAGGGTAGGCGTTTACGGCATTAGACGTCGCTTCCCCGCATCGGAATAGTTGCGCCTTTTTTCGCCTGCCAGAGAGCCACAACAAGCGCTCCGGGGCTCCTTATACGGGGGCAGTTGCACGCGACTTTTTCGCCACAAGCGGATCAGCTCGCGCATCTGTTCGAGTCAAACTGAAGTAAGGGTAAAGATATGAAGAAGGCAAAGCTTAGCCTCGCCTGGCAGATCCTCATCGGTCTGGTATTGGGGATTGCAATCGGTGCGCTGCTTAACCATTTCAGTGCCGAGAAAGCCTGGTGGATCAGCAACGTTCTGCAACCGGCAGGCGATATCTTTATCCGTCTGATCAAGATGATCGTGATCCCGATCGTGATTTCCTCCTTGATCGTCGGCATCGCTGGCGTCGGCGACGCGAAGAAACTCGGCAGCATCGGCCTCAAGACCATCATCTACTTCGAAGTCGTCACCACCATCGCCATCGTGGTCGGCCTGCTGCTGGCCAACCTGTTCCATCCGGGTGCCGGCATCGACATGAGCACCCTGGGTACTGTGGATATCTCCAAGTACCAGGCGACGGCGGCCGAGGTTCAGCATGAACATGCGTTCATCGAAACCATCCTCAACCTGATCCCGTCGAACATCTTCGCGGCCATGGCCCGCGGTGAAATGCTGCCGATCATCTTCTTCTCGGTGCTGTTCGGTCTTGGTCTGTCGAGCCTCAAGCCAGAAATGCGCGACCCGCTGGTAACCATGTTCCAGGGCGTATCGGAAAGCATGTTCAAGGTCACCCACATGATCATGAACTACGCCCCGATCGGCGTGTTCGCACTGATCGCGGTGACCGTGGCCAACTTCGGCTTCGCGTCCCTGCTGCCGCTGGCGAAACTGGTCATCCTGGTTTACTTCGCCATCGCCTTCTTCGCCTTCGTGGTTCTGGGCCTGGTCGCTCGCCTTTTCGGCTTCTCGGTGATCAAGCTGATGCGCATCTTCAAGGATGAGCTGGTGCTGGCCTACTCCACCGCTTCCTCCGAAACCGTGCTGCCACGTGTGATCGAGAAGATGGAAGCCTACGGTGCACCGAAAGCCATCTGCAGCTTCGTGGTGCCGACCGGTTACTCGTTCAACCTCGACGGTTCGACCCTGTACCAGAGCATCGCGGCCATCTTCATTGCCCAGCTGTACGGCATCGACCTGTCGATCAGCCAGCAACTGCTGCTGGTGCTGACCCTGATGGTCACCTCCAAAGGCATCGCCGGCGTACCGGGCGTGTCCTTCGTGGTGCTGCTGGCCACCCTGGGCAGCGTGGGTATTCCGCTGGAAGGCCTGGCGTTCATCGCCGGTGTCGACCGCATCATGGACATGGCCCGTACCGCACTGAACGTGATCGGCAACGCCCTGGCCGTACTGGTAATCGCTCGCTGGGAAGGCATGTACGACGAAGCCAAGGGCCAGCGCTACTGGAACTCCCTGCCGCACTGGCGCAGCAAGGAAAAACTGCCGGCTGGTGAGACTTCCAGCAACTAACCAAGGCGTTCTGGAATTGGCTTTTCTGTAGGAGCGAGCCTGCTCGCGATAGCGGTTCATCAAACAGCAGAGATGTTGAATGTGCCGCCTTCATCGCGAGCAGGCTCGCTCCTACAGGGGTTTTGTGTCAGATCACAAATTCCAATTGCCGACCCTACATATGCCAAACAAACCCCGGAGAAATCCGGGGTTTGTCGTTTCTGGCCACCCCGCTATCATTCGCGCATCTTCTGGGGGATTTGACTGATGCTCAATGGCCTGTGGCTTGGCTTCTTTATCGTGGCCGCCGTGTCGGCGCTGGCGCAATGGCTGGTCGGTGGCAATGCCGGCATCTTCGCGGCGATGGTGGAAAGCATATTCGCCATGGCCAAGCTGTCGGTCGAGGTCATGGTGTTGCTGTTCGGCACCCTCACCCTCTGGCTGGGCTTCCTGCGGATCGCCGAGAAAGCCGGGATCGTCGAATGGCTGGCCAAGGCCCTCGGCCCGTTGTTTCTGCGCCTGATGCCGGAAGTCCCACCCGGTCACCCCGCCATCGGCCTGATCACCCTCAACTTCGCCGCCAATGGCCTGGGCCTGGACAACGCCGCCACGCCGATCGGCCTCAAGGCCATGAAGGCCCTGCAGGAACTCAACCCCAGCGACACCATCGCCAGTAATGCGCAGATCCTGTTCCTGGTGCTCAATGCCTCCTCCCTGACCCTGCTGCCGGTGACGATCTTCATGTACCGCGCCCAGCAAGGCGCACCCGACCCGACCCTGGTGTTCCTGCCGATCCTGCTGGCCACCAGTTGCTCGACCATCGTCGGCTTCCTGGCCGTCGCCTTCATGCAACGCCTGCGGGTCTGGGACCCGGTGGTGCTGGCTTATCTGATTCCCGGCGCCCTCGCCCTCGGCGGCTTCATGGCGTTGCTGGCAACGCTGTCGTCCACCGCACTGGCTGGTTTGTCGTCGATCCTCGGCAATCTGACGCTATTCGGCATCATCATGCTGTTTCTGGTGATCGGCGCGTTGCGCAAAGTGAAGGTCTATGAAGCTTTCGTCGAAGGCGCCAAAGAAGGCTTCGACGTGGCGAAGAACCTGCTGCCATACCTGGTGGCAATGCTCTGTGCGGTGGGCGTGCTGCGGGCTTCCGGGGCGCTGGATTTCGGCCTGGACGGGATTCGCCATTTCGTGGAATGGGCCGGTTGGGACACGCGCTTCGTCGACGCGCTGCCGACGGCGCTGGTCAAGCCATTCTCGGGCAGCGCCGCGCGGGCGATGCTGATCGAAACCATGAAAACCTCTGGCGTGGACAGCTTCCCGGCGCTGGTGGCGGCGACCATTCAGGGCAGTACCGAAACCACCTTCTATGTGCTGGCCGTGTACTTCGGCGCGGTGGGCATCCAGCGGGCGCGGCATGCGGTGGGGTGTGCGTTGCTGGCGGAGCTGGCCGGTGTTCTCGGGGCCATTGGGGTCTGTTACTGGTTCTTCGGTTAACCACAAATCCCCATGTGGAACATCCCTCTGTGGGAGCGAGCCTGCTCGCGATGGCGGCTTGCCGGTCAACATCTATGTTGAATGGGAAATCGCTATCGCGAGCAGGCTCGCTCCCACAAGTAGTCCCTCGCTGGACTCAGGGTCTGGGTGGCGGCGCAACTTTCTGCCCTTGCTCAACCGCCCAGGCCACCACCTGCGCCGTCAGTTGATCACTGGCCTGGCCGAACCCGGTGACCACCGCCGGCACCTTCACATCAGCCACAGGCTGGCGCACTTCAAACCGGCGACTGGCGAGTAGCCGCTGGTCATAACCGCGCACGAGCAACGCATCGAACCGCACGACGACACTGGCGGCGGTGCCTTGATACTCCGTCTGAAACGCCTGCAGGCTGCCGCCCAGCTCCAGATCCGCCTGGAAATTGCTGTCGTCGGTACTGAGCAATGTCACCCGGCCATCGCGCTGGAACCCGTCCAGCAGACGGTTACGCACTAGCACCGGCGCCGGGTCGCTCCAGCGCGATGCCTTGTAGCTGCTGATCACGTCGCCCGCAGGGATGACCGCGATATTCGGGCTGTTCAACGCCTCGCTGGCCTGGGGTTTGTTCAAACGCAGCGACCAGCGTTGCGGCGTGCCATGACTGGCGGGCAGGCCGCTCTGCGCCGAGGGCAATCGATAAAGGGTGAACGGCTCGGGCTCGGGCAGGATCGAACAGGCGCCGAGCAGCGTGAAGCTGGCGAGGAGGGCGAGGCGGGTCAGCTTCATGGGGTGAATTCCTTGTGCTTGTCGCTACCCAGCAGATAACCGCTGGGATCGGCCTCCAGGCGTCGCGTGATGGTCCGCAATGAGGTCAGGGTTTCACGTAGCTCACGCACCGCAGGGGCCAGGCCATTGAGGCCTTGCATGCCACTGTTGAGCGAATCCTGGTTGGCCGTGATCAGCTTGTTGATCGTCGCGCTGCTCTGTTCCAGCGACTTCATCGCCTGTTCGGCGTTGCCCAACATGTCCTTGCCATGCTCATTGAGCAGCCCGTTGGCATTGCGCATCAACGCCGTCGTCTGTTCCAGCATGCTGCCGGCCTGCTTGCCGATCGAACCCAGTTGCTGCATGGCCTGGCGAATATCTTCGCGCTGGTCGGCGATGGTGCCGGTGGTGACATCCAGATGTTCGAGGATCTTGCTGATATGTTCGATGTTCTGCTCGGAAAACATCTGGTTCGCGTTCTGCATCAGCGAATTGACCCCGGACAACAGATCATTGCTGTCGTTGATCAAACGAGCGATGGGCGAGGGCTTGGCGACGATCACCGGCAGCTTGCCGTCCTTGCCCTTGAGCGCCGGGCTCTCAGGCGTACCGCCACTGAGCTGGATGATCGAGGTCCCGGTAACGCCGGTCAGCGCCAGCTTGGCCTGGGTATCCTCCTTGACCGGCGTATCGCCCGCCAGGCGGATTCGCGCCAGCACCCGGCGCGGGTCTTCCGGGTCCAGGCGCAGCGACACCACATCACCCACCTTGATCCCGCTGTATTGCACGGAGCTGCCGTTGGACAGGCCGCTGACCGCTTCGTTGAACACCACTTCGTAATCCTTGAACTCGGTGTCGACGCTGGACTTGGCCAGCCACAGGCCGAAGAGCAGGGCGCCTGCCACCACAATCACGGTGAACAGGCCGATCAACACATGATGGGCTCGGGTTTCCACGTCAGACCTCGTTGAGCTGTTGGGCGGCTGTCAGTGCCGCGCGGCCGCGAGGGCCATGGAAGTATTCGTGAATCCACGCGTCATCGGTTTCCGAGACGACATCGATGGCATCGGCCACCAGTACTTTCTTCTGCGCCAGCACCGCCACCCGATCCGTAATGGTGTAGAGGGTGTCGAGGTCGTGGGTCACCAGGAAAACGCTCAGGCCCAGGGCATCGCGCAGGGTCAGGATCAGTTGATCGAAGGCGGCGGCACCAATCGGATCGAGGCCGGCGGTGGGTTCATCGAGAAACAGGATGTCCGGGTCCAGCGCCAGGGCCCGCGCCAGCGCCGCACGCTTGATCATGCCGCCGGACAGGGACGCGGGGTATTTGTCCGCCGCCGACAGCGGCAGCCCGGCCAGGGCCATTTTCACCGCCGCCAGATGCTCGGCGTCGTCGCGGCTCAGGCCGGAATGTTCGATGAGGGGCAGCGCGACGTTCTCGGTCACGGTCAGCGAAGAGAACAGGGCGCCTTTCTGGAACAGCACGCCGAAGCGCCGTTCCACCAGCGAGCGTTCGCGCTCGGGCAGACTCGGCAGGTTCTTGCCGAAGACCTTCACCATGCCCTCGCTGGGCTGGCGCAGGCCGACAATGCTGCGCAAAAGTACCGACTTGCCGCTACCGGAGCCGCCGACCACCGCAAGGATCTCGCCCTTGTACAAATCCAGGTCGAGGTTCTCGTGCACGCTCTGCCGGCCAAAGCGATTGCACAGCCCGCGGACTTCGATCACCGCCTCGGCGGGCGCTCGGGGAATACGGCTCACCAACTGATCTCCATGAAGAACAAAGCGGCCACGGCGTCGAGCACGATCACCACGAAAATCGATTGCACCACGGCGGAGGTGGTGTGCGCGCCGACAGACTCGGCGCTGCCACTGACCTTGAAGCCTTCAAGGCAACCGATGGCAGCGATCAGGAAGGCAAACACCGGCGCCTTGATCATGCCCACCAGAAAGTGCTGAACCCCGATGTTCGTTTGCAGCAACGACAGGAACATCGCCGGGGAAATATCCAGGGACACCGCACAGACCAGGGCACCACCGACAATCCCCGACACCATCGCCACAAACGTCAGCATTGGCAGCGCAACCAGCAGGGCCAGGACCCGGGGCACCACCAGCAGCTCCATGGGATCGAGGCCCAGGGTGCGAATCGCGTCGATTTCTTCGTTGGCTTTCATCGAGCCGATCTGCGCGGTGAAGGCACTGGCGGTTCGTCCGGCCATCAGGATCGCCGTCAGCAACACCGCGAACTCACGCAGGAAAGAAAATGCCACCAGATGCACGGTAAACACCGTGGCACCAAAGTTGGCCAATACCGTCGCCCCCAGAAACGCCACCACGGCGCCCACCAGAAACGTCAGCAGGGCGACGATGGGCGCGGCGTCGAGGCCCGTCTGTTCGATGTGCGCGACCATCGGCGTGACGCGCCAGCATTTCGGGCGAAACAGGCCGCGCAGGATGGTTTCCAGGATCAGGCCGACGAAGCCCAGCAGTTGCAGGGTGTCCTGCCAGACCGTGTCCACCGCGCGCCCGATGCGCGTCAGCAATTGAATGCCGACGCTGATTTCAGGCTCCTTGATCGGGACACAGAAGTCGGTCAGCGAGCGATAGACCGTCTGCAGCAATGCGCGGTCAGCGGCGGAGATCGTGCAATCGGGGTGTTCGGCCGAGCGGCCCAGGCGCTCGGAGCCCAGCAGTTCCACCAGCAGCGAGGCACCGGCGGTATCCAGGGCGCCAAGGCCGTTGAGGTCGATGCGGGTGTTGACGTCGTATTGACCTTCGAGCTTCTCGCTCAGGCGCTTGAGGTCGGCGTAATGGGCAAGCGTCCAGTCCCCGGTAACCCGTATCTGAGGCGGGCTGTGCGAGGTGTCGAGTCGGGCATCGCCGGCCACTGTGTCGCTGCTCATAAGCTCCGTGCTTTCAAGTGATTACGCAGATCTACGTAATAGCACGAACGCGGTTACTTTTCTTTGGTCGGTGTGCTGTCGGTGATATCAAAACGCAGTACACCGATGACCTGACCATCTTCGGTCAGCACCCGGACCTGCCATTTTCCGGCAGGGTTACCGGGGAAGTTCTGCTTGTGAGTCCAGGCCCGGTAGCCTTCCTTGCGGCCGCCGTGGATGTCCAGCGCAATGCGGTCGACCTCTTTGCCGTTGAATTGCCAGACGTGATAAATCCGCTCGTCGAGGCCACGCGGGGCGTTGATAGCGGTGTAGGCGTACAGCCCGTCCGCACGGATCTGCGCGGCGCTGACTTCGTCCAGGCTCTTGCCTGGGGTGCGGTCCTGCAATTGCGTGCTGATCGCCACGTCGGTCATCCACAGCGTCGCTGGCGGCACCCACGAACGCAGGACCCAGCCGACGCCGCCGATGCCCAGGGTGATGCTGAGGATCGCCAGGGCGTTGCGCACGGTGCGGATCGGGAAGATCGACGCCAGGCTGGGGAAGGACAACAGCACAGCGATGCCCAGCGCCCATTTGAAACTCTGCGAGGTGGTCAGGTGCATGATCACCGGCAACGCGGTGAGCAGGGCGGCGAACAGGGTCAGCGTATGCAGCGCCAGGAACGCCCAGCGCCGCGGCGCCAGCCACTTGTAGTACAGCGGATCGATGATGGAAATCAGCGCGGCGATGCCCAACAGCCCGGTGAACACCAGTTGGCCGCTGTTCCAGGTGGTGGTGATGAAAAAGAACGGCAGGACGAAGAACAGGCTTTCCTGGTGAATCATCTGCGTCGCGTAGCGCAGCAGAGGCTGGGGAATTTCCCGTTTGAAGATTTTGGTGAACAGCTTGGTCAGGCTGTTTTCCAGCATCAGCCAGACCCAGCTGACCAGCATGATGGTGGTGATCCAGCTCGCCAGCCCCTGTTGCCGATCCACCAGGATGAAGCTGCCGATCCCGGAGATAAAACCACCCAGCGCGATGACCCCGGGGTAGCGCTTCATCAATTCGAGGATGCGCTGTACGAAAAGGGTCAGGTTCGGCATTCGGAGGTTCGCATTAGTCGTAGGGAAAAACCTCGACAGGGTACCGCCGGCGGGGCTGCGTGGCGAGGGGATACGGTCAGTCAACGCGCGTAACCTGTGGGAGCGAGCCTGCTCGCGATGGCGGTGCATCAGTCACATCAGTACTGAATGTGCCGACGCTATCGCGAGCAGGCTCGCTCCCACAAGGACCGGTTATTCCGTTCGATGAAAGCGCCATGCCGCCAGACCCAATACCAGCAGCCCCAACACCCCGGCTATAACCCACAGCACCTGATCATCACTGAGCAACGGCTTCTCGATCCGTATGTACCCCGGCTGCAGGAGCAGTTCGCGCATGGCCTTGTTGGCTTCCGCCAGGGTCACCGATTGCAGCTCTCTGGCAGGGTTGGCGAAACGGCCGTCCTCGTAGTCGCCGATGGCACTCCAGTAGTAATCGGCCAGCGCACTGTTGCCTTGTACCGCCCAGGCCTGGCGGGCGATGGCCGCCTGTTTGAGGCGGTTGAAGGTCTCGGCGTTCAGGCCGTCCTTGAGCAATTGCGCTTTCAATTCCTCCAGCACCTGCTGCGCCTTGGCTACATCGTCTCGCTCAAGATCCGCATTCAGGCTCATGAAACCCACGCCACCGAAGACCTCGCGTTCGGCCCACGGCCCGTAGGACAAGCCGTGCGCCAGGCGCAACTGGCGATAGAGCGCCCAATCCAGATAGTCCTTGAGCAGGTCGAAGGTCTGGTCGTGCTGATCCTCCAGCACCGGCTCCGGAACCAGCCAGTGCAGCTTGGCCCCGTCGCCGACAAAGCCGCGTATCAAGTTGCGCTCATGGGCGGCGCTGGTTTTGATTTGTGGCAGCTCCGGGTGATCGGTTGGATCGATCGGCTTGAGCGTCCCATAAGTGCGCTCCAGATAGGCCGGCAGCAAGCGTTCGAGGTCACCGACCACAATCAGCGTCATGTTGTTGGGCGCGTACCAGTCCTTGCGTACCTTCTCCAGTTGCGCGCGGGTCAGTTGATCGACTTGCGCACGCTCGGAGCACTTGAGGCCCAGTTCGACGGCCAGTTGCTTGCTGGCGGTGTGCCCCAAATCCTGGCGATCCAGCCAGCGCTGCAAATGCGAGTAATGGCCGCCGTCTTCGCGCTCGACCACTTGCTTGGCAGCATTGACGGCGTTGTCGTCGAATTGGGTCTGGGTCAGCAGGTCCAGCAGCAAATCGAGGACTTTGCGCTGGTTTTTCGCCGGGGCTTCGATCACGAACGTGGTGTCGGCGTTGCTGGTGAACGCGTTCCACTCGCCGCCCAGCGCCTGCATGCGCTCTTCCAGGCCGCCTTCGCCGCTGGCATCGATGCCGCTGAACAACAAGTGCTCGAGCAGGTGCGGCAGTTCCTTGTCGGCGCAGCTGAAGTCATCGATCCCGACGCCCACCACCAGCCGAATCGCCACATGCCCGCGCTCGACCCCCGGCTTGAGCAGCACTTGCAGGCCATTGCGCAGGGTGTAGCCCTCGACCTGGAAGCGATCCAGGGCAAGGGAGGGGAGTGAACCCAGCAATAGACAGGCGAACAGCAGGCAACGCATAACGAGCTTCCATACGGCTGATTGAAGATCCGTGTCGCTTTCCAGGACGCCATCGCGAGCAGGCTCGCTCCCACATTCGTCACGGATCCACTGTGGGAGCGAGCCTGCTCGCGATGATTTTGAAGTCGAACCCATGTTACTGACTGACCACACCGCCAGACGTTCAAGGCGAATGCGTGGTATCCGCCAAATCATCGACCGCCAGCGCACCGGTTTCGGAGGTTTCCAGCACCACATAAGCGCTGCTGCAAAACAGCGAATTCAAACGTTTCATGTCAGCGATCAGCTCCAGGTGCAGGGAACTGGTCTCGATACTCTGCACGATCTTACGTTGCAAACGGCTGACATGCGCATGGGCCAGGCGGCGTTCCTGTGCGCGAAAGCGACGTTTCTCACGCAACAACTGACGGGCGCTTTCCTTGTCGGCACTGAGGAACACCGACAGTCCCAGCCGCAAGTTGGCAATCAATTGCCCCTGCAACCCCGCCAGTTCTTCCAGGCCCACCTCGGAAAACGAGCGGCGCTGGGCGGTTTTCTGCTGCTGGACCTTACGCAGCATGCGCTCGATCAGGTCGCTGGCCAGTTTCAGGTTGATCGCCAGCTCGATGATTTCAGCCCAGCGCCGGCTGTCCTGGTCGCTGAGGTCTTCCCGGGGCATTTGCGCCAGATACAGCTTGATCGCGCTGTAGAGCGATTCCACATCATCGGTCAGACGACGCACTTCCTGGGTGACGGCAGTTTGCTTGCCATGCAGCACGTCGAGCATGGCTTCGAGCATGCTGTCGATCAGGTCACCCATGCGCAGGGTTTCCCGCGCCGCATTGGCCAGCGCGAGGCTGGGCGTGGCCAGCGCGGTCAAATCCAGGTGCCGGGGCTTGGCCGTGCCATTGGCTTGCGGGCGCTCCGGCAGCACCCAGGCACAGAACCTGGCCATCGGCCCGACGCTGGGCAACAGGATCAGGCAGCGCGTGGTGTTGTAGAGCAGGTGGAAGCCGATGACCATTTCCTGGGGGCTGAAGTCGAGGCTGTCGATCCAGTGCACCAGGGGGCCGAGCACCGGAATGATCAGCAACAGACCAATCAACTTGTACAGCAGGCTGCCCAGTGCCACCTGACGCCCGGCGGGGTTCTGCATGCTGGTGCTGAGGAACGCCAGCACGCCGCTGCCGATATTGGCGCCGATCACCAGGCCGAGGGCCACCGGCAGGCCGATCACCTTGGCGCCGGCCAGGGTCGCGGTCAGCAGCACCGCCGCCAGGCTGGAGTAGGAAATCATCGCGAAAAGTGCGCCCATCAGGGCATCGAGCAGGATGTCGCCGGTCAGAGAGGCAAAGATCACCTTCACCCCTTTGGCATGGGTGATCGGGGCGGCGGCTTCGACGATCAGTTGCAGCGCCAGAATGATCAAGCCCAGGCCGATCGCAACGCGGCCCATCTGGCCCAGGCGGGTCTGCTTGCGCGACAGGAAGAAAATCACCCCGATGAAAATCAGCAGCGGCGACAGCCAGGACAGGTCGAAGGTCAGCACCCGCGCCATCAGCGCCGTACCGACATCGGCACCGAGCATGGTCGCCAGGGCCGGGGTCAATGCCATCAGGCCCTGACCGACGAAGGAGGTCACGAGCATTGCCGTGGCGTTGCTGCTCTGGACCATCGCCGTCACCGCGATCCCCGAAAAGAAGGCCAGCCAGCGCTTGGACATGTTGCGGCCAATGACATGGCGCAGGTTGGAGCCGTAGACCCGCAGAATGCCGGTTCGGACGATGTGCGTGCCCCAGATCAGCAAGGCCACGGCTGAGAGCAAATTGAGCAGGGTGAGCATGACGGCCCCCTGTGGTGGTAGCGCCCCAAAGGAGCAAGTTGACGGTACCGCGACGTTCTACGTGTTGTACTTAAGCTGTAGTTGGCTAACGGTCTGGGCGCCAGCATCGCATAGCTAAACAAGCGATTGAAACAAAACTGTCATGAAAACAGCTTCATGCAGGTATGAAAAAAGGGCCCGAAGGCCCCTTTTCAATGTCCCGATTTACTGCCCGGGAATGTCCTTGCGCAGTTTCACAGGCTCTTGCTGCTGCTTCTTCCTTGCGATAGCGGTGCGCATCTTGATATTGATCGCTTCCACCGCCAGCGAGAACGCCATGGCGAAGTAGACGTAGCCTTTTGGCACATGAACGTCGAAGGACTCGGCGATCAGCACGGTACCGACGATCAGCAGGAACGCCAGTGCCAGCATTTTCAGCGACGGGTGCTTGTCGATGAACGCGCTGATGGTGCCGGAAGCCCACATCATCACCAGTACCGCCACGATGATCGCCGCGACCATGACCGGTACATGGGACACCATGCCCACTGCAGTGATCACAGAATCCAGGGAGAACACGATGTCGATGATCGCGATCTGGACGATGGTGTAGAGGAAATTGCCGCCCTTGCCGCTTGGCGCTTCGTCGGTTTCGTCTTCACCTTCCAGCGCGTGATACATCTCCTGCGAGCTTTTCCACAGCAGGAACAGGCCACCGAAGAACAGAATCAGGTCGCGACCGGAAATGCCCTGGCCGAACACTTCGAACAGGTCGGCGGTGAGGCGCATGACCCAGGTGATCGACAGCAGCAACAGAATCCGCGTAATCATGGCCAGCGCGAGACCGAAGATTCGGGTGCGCGCCTGCATGTGCTTGGGCATGCGGCTGACCAGGATCGAAATCATGATGATGTTATCGATACCCAGAACGATTTCCAGGGCGGTCAAGGTGAAGAAGGCAACCCAGATTTCAGGGTTGGTCAGCCATTCCATGTGTATTCCTTTGAGCGAGTGTTAAACCACAAGGGGTCCGGGCTTCAGACTGCGAAGCCGGGACCCCTTATGGCGAGTCTTGGGCTTATAGAGTGCTGAACAGCGGGAAAATCCCCATCAGCAACGCGGCGACCAGTATGCACATGCACACCAGCACTGCCCACTTCAGGGTGAAACGCTGGTGATCGCCGAAATCGATACCGGCCAGGGCCACCAACAGATAAGTCGATGGTACCAGCGGGCTCAACAAATGGACGGGCTGACCGACGATCGAGGCACGTGCCATTTCCACCGCGGTTATACCGTAGTGGCTGGCGGCTTCGGCAAGCACCGGTAACACGCCGTAATAAAATGCATCGTTCGACATGAAGAAGGTGAACGGCATGCTCACCAGCGCCGTAATCACGGCCAGGTACGGGCCGAGGAAGTCCGGAATCACCGACAACAGGCTTTTCGACATCGCGTCGACCATACCGGTGCCGGAGAGGATACCGGTGAAGATACCGGCGGCAAAGATCAGCCCGACCACCGCCAGAACGCTGCCGGCGTGGGCCGCGATGCGGTCCTTCTGCGCTTGCAGGCATGGGTAGTTGACGATCATCGCGATACTGAAGGCCACCATGAACAGCACCGGCAGCGGCAACAGGCCGGCGATCAGGGTGCACATCAGGGCCAGGGTCAGAGCGCCGTTGAACCAGATCAGGTTCGGACGACGAGCGTCCGGGAACTGCGAAACAGTGATTTCGCTGTGATCGATCTCATCGCCCACCAGGTGCAATTCACCGAGGCGCGCACGTTCACGCTTGCCGTAGAAATAGGCGATGGCGAGGATCGCCACGACGCCGGCAGCCATCGCCGGAATCATCGGTACGAAGATGGCCGAAGGGTCCACATGCAGCGCACTGGCCGCACGGGCAGTCGGGCCACCCCATGGGGTCATGTTCATCACGCCGCCGGCGAGGATGATCAGGCCGGCCATGATCCGCGGGCTCATGCCGATGCGGCTGTAGAGCGGCAGCATGGCGGCGACGCAGATCATGTATGTGGTCGCGCCGTCACCGTCCAGGGATACGACGAGGGCCAGTACGGCAGTGCCGACCGACACTTTCAGCGGGTCGCCCTTGACCATCTTGAGGATCTTGCGCACGGCCGGGTCGAACAGGCCGGAGTCGATCATCAGGGCAAAGTAGAGGATGGCGAACATCAGCATCACGCCGGTCGGCGCGAGCTTGGTGATGCCTTCGAGCATCATCGGGCCGATTTTCGGGCCGAAGCCACCAAACAGGGCGAAGACGATCGGGATGATGATCAGAGCGATCAGCGCGGACAGGCGCTTGGTCATGATCAGGAACATGAAGGTGATGACCATGGCGAAGCCAAGGAAAGTCAGCATGGGAATACTCCAGGCGTAGCGCAGCTTAGGGAATGGGCGGACCGGGCGGGATCAGCGCAAAACGGGAAGCACGAGACGTACGGGTGGAGTTGTGGCGAAGCGGCGGGTAAAGGACATCAGGATCACCATTGTTGTTGTTAAATGGACCTGGCGAGCAATCGAACACTCGCATTGGCCAACCGGTCTATTGCCGGCAGTGGGGGCGATCCTAATCGGGGAAGCTTTCAGCCAGCTTTCGCCAATGAAAGGGTTGACCGGAAGTACGACCGATCGTCGGACAGGGCGGGGAGTTACACCGAGTTGAATGCTTCGCGAGCAGGCTCGCTCCCACAATGATTTGTGGGCGACACAGATCCCCTGCAGGAGCGAGCTTGCTCGCGATGGCGCCAGTAAAAACACATCGGGAGGCACCAGCATGGCCAACATCCACACCGGCGGCTGCCATTGCGGGCAACTGCGCTACCAGTTCAGCGGGCCGCTGCAAGACATCGTCCACTGCCATTGCTCGATTTGCCGACGGGTCAGTGGCGGCATCGTGACCACCTGGATCACCGTCCCCTCATCGGCCTTCCAATGGCTGGCCGGCACGCCATCGCTGTACGACTCGTCATCCACCTGCGTGCGATATTTCTGCGGCCACTGCGGGGCGCAGATGGCACTGACGACCCACCTAAGCCCCGAGAGCATCGACGTGACCATCGCGACCCTCGACCATCCCGAGCAAGCGCCGGCCGAGCGCCACATCTGGACTGATAGCCGCCTGCCATGGCTGCATCTGGACGAGCATCTGCCCAGTGAGCCAGAAGAAACCCTATAGCTTGATCAAAAAATAGACAGGTCCAGCGGGCGAATCGCACCCATCCAGATTGCGTGCTCGCTGTGGTCCAGCAGATCGTTGCCCGTATCGGGATGCAGGAACACCACCAGCCCCTTGCGGTTGAGCGCCAGCCACGGCAGCACTTCACCGATCAGTTCGGGCCCGAAAGCCAGCTGGCAGCTCCAGTCCGGATGTGGGCCGACCGGGCGCTCGTGTACGCGCCCCATCTTCAACGGGAACAATTGCGCCGCCTGCTCGCACAGCTTGCGCGCCTGATCGATGGTGCCGGCATCGAAATAAACATGGGCGTGATAACCCTTGATCGCTTGCATCTGAAGCCCTCTGAATCGGTTCGAACCCTCGTTGTTTCCTGCCTGTCACACACCATATAGGCGACAAACAAGGAGCTCAGCCATGAAAAATGCCGAAACGCCGGTGGTCAAAGTGGTGCTCTATGGTGCCATGAGTAGCCTGGGCAGCGCGCTGATGGCTGAATTGCTGCGGCGCCAGCATGAAGTGATCGCCATTCTCGATGACCTGACCGCCCTCGCGCCGCGACCGGGCTTGCGTACCAAGACCGGCAATCTGTTCGAGGCTGAACGGGTCAAGCAAAGCGTCGCCGGCAGTTCGGCGGTGGTCTGTTTGCTGGACTCGCCAGGGTTGCCGCTCAACAGCGAATACGTAGAAAAAACCATTGTGCCGGGGCCGGTCGAGCAAGTGCTGGCGGCGGATGCGTTGATCGACGGGATGCAGGCCGCGGGCATTGGCCGGTTGTTTCTGGTGGGCAATTTCGACGTACTGGACGATCCGGACACCTTCGATCCGCTGCAACGCCACGCCGCCGAGGAAATCCGCGAAGCCCTGCAAAGCAGTGGGTTGCGATGGACGCTGGTGAATGCTCCGCGAGGAGTGCCCGGCTTGACCATCGAGCATTTCAGCCAGACCGGGGGCACCCTGGAGCCCGGTCTGGCCGAACCGCTGGAGCGACTGATGCGCACGGCGGTGGGGATTGCCGATGAGTTGCATCTGAACCTGCACATCGGTGAACACGTGGATTTCGTCGCGACATAAAAGATCGCAGCCTGCGGCAGCTCCTACAGGAGGAATGTGCGTACCTCTGTAGGAGCTGCCGCAGGCTGCGATCTTTTGCTTCTAAACCGCAATGGAAGGAAACGACAGGCCATTGAGCGACTGCGCACTGCTGGCCTGCTCAGCCATCAACCAGTCAACGAACCGCTGAATCAACGCACCGCGCCGTTTGCGTTGCGGCAGTACCACGTAGTATCCGAGCCGTGAAACCGCGGTCTCGGCAATCGGCCGGCACAACAACCCTTGTGCCAGCAAGTTATCCACAAGGTGCCGCCAGCCGATCGCCACGCCCTGGCCGCCAATCGCGGCCTGGATCAGCAAGGTGTAGTTGTCGAAGCGCAATTGGCCGGGGGCAGGGGGCGAGGTAATCCCCAACTCGCGGAACACGCCGCTCCAGTCAAACCAGTTGCTGCTGTATTCCCCGCGCAGGTGCAACAGCGGAAACTCCAGCAAGGCCTTGGCCGGCAAGGGCAGGGTGCGTTCATTCAAGAGTTGCGGGCTGCACACCGGAAAGACTTCTTCGCTGAACAACCAATGGCTTTCGCCCTGTTTGAAGCGACCATCGCCGAACAGCACCGCCACGTCGATATCGGTACGCAGCATGTTGTGGCTGCGTTCGCTGGTGACCAGGCTGACATCCACTTGCGGATTCGCCGCGTGAAAACGATGCAGGCGCGGCATCAGCCAGTACGCGGCGAAGGCAAAATCGGTCGCGACCTGCAGGACTTCATGTTGCTGCTGTGCGCTGATTGCGCTCAATCCCGCGTCGATGTTCTGCAAACCGAGCTGAACCTGCTCGAAAAGTATCATTCCAGGCTCAGTCAGTTCGATGCCGCGATAGATACGGTCGAACAACCGCGTCGCCAGTTGCTCCTCCAGGCGCTTGATCTGCTGGCTGATCGCCGGCTGCGTGGTGCCCAGTTCCACCGCCGCCGCCGTGAAGCTTCGGTGTCGGGCCGCCGCTTCAAAGGCACGCAGCAGATCCAGGGACAGGTCACCGAGGGCGTCATACATAAGCTGTGCTTATCCTAGTCATTGTCGCGCATGGGCTTTACCGCAAAGTGCGGGGGTTCCATTCTCAATCCCAGCACTCTCGCATAAACATCCACTATGGAATGCCGCGATCACATGAAGCGCAAGAACATTCTTTTCATCATGGCCGATCAAATGGCCGCGCCAATGTTGCCGTTCTACGGCTCTTCGCCGATCAAGTTGCCTAATTTGAGCCGCCTCGCCGCCCAAGGCGTGGTGTTCGACTCCGCTTACTGCAACAGCCCGCTGTGCGCGCCTTCGCGTTTCACCCTGGTCAGCGGTCAATTGCCGAGCAAGATCGGCGCTTTCGACAACGCCGCGGATTTCCCCGCCGATGTACCCACCTACGCCCACTATCTGCGCCGTCTGGGATACCGCACCGCGCTGTCGGGCAAGATGCATTTCTGTGGGCCGGACCAATTGCACGGCTACGAAGAGCGCCTGACGAGCGACATTTACCCGGCCGACTACGGTTGGGCGGTGAACTGGGACGAACCGGACGTACGTCCGACCTGGTACCACAACATGTCATCCGTACTACAGGCCGGTCCCTGTGTACGTACCAACCAACTGGATTTCGACGAAGAAGTGGTGTTCAAGGCCCAGCAATACCTCTTCGATCATGTTCGCGAGGACGGCGATCAACCGTTCTGCCTGACCGTTTCGATGACCCATCCACACGATCCGTACACCATTCCCAAGTCCTTCTGGAATCTGTACGACGATGCCGACATCCCCTTGCCGGTGACCCCGGATCAACAGGATCTCGATCCGCACTCCCAGCGTTTGCTCAAGGTTTATGACCTGTGGGAAAAGCCACTGCCTGTGGATAAGATTCGCGACGCCCGCCGCGCCTACTTCGGTGCGTGCAGCTATATCGACAGCAACGTCGGCAAACTCCTGCAAACCCTCGAGGAAACAGGGCTGATCGATGACACCATCATCGTCTTCTCCGGCGACCACGGCGACATGCTCGGCGAACGCGGCCTCTGGTACAAAATGCACTGGTATGAAATGGCCGCACGGGTGCCCCTGTTGATAAGTGCGCCGGGGCAATTCGCTGCCGGTCGCGTCAGCGCCTCGGTGTCCACCGCCGACCTGCTGCCAACCTTCGTCGAACTGGCGGGCGGGACACTGGAACCAGGCCTGCCGCTGGACGGCCGCTCGCTGGTTTCGCATCTGCAAGGGCAGGGCGGGCATGACGAAGTATTCGGCGAATACATGGCCGAAGGCACCATCAGCCCGTTGATGATGATTCGCCGCGGCGCCTACAAATTTATCTACAGCGAAGACGACCCTTGCCTACTCTTCGATGTGCACAATGACCCGAAAGAGCTGGAAGAACTCAGCCAATCGCCGCAACATCGCCAGCTGTTCGACGAATTTCTCGCCGAAGCACGGGCCAAATGGGACATCCCATCGATTCACCAGCAGGTGCTCGCGAGCCAGCGGCGCCGGCGTTTCGTCGCCGAGGCGCTGACCCTCGGCAAACTGAAGAGCTGGGATCACCAGCCGCTGGTGGACGCCAGCCAGCAATACATGCGCAACCATATCGACCTTGATGATCTGGAGCGTAAAGCACGTTATCCACAACCCTGCCAAAACCAATAATGTTAAGGGGAAGTCCATGCAACGGTTATCCACAGTACTGACGGTCGGGCTCCTGGCCCTGGGCAGTGCATCGGCGTACGCCGATCAATGCGAGACGGTGAAAATGGCTGATCCTGGCTGGAGCGACATCGCCGCGACCAACGCCATCACCGGGTTTCTGCTGGACGGCATGGGCTACAAGGCCAAGGTCGATACCCTCGCGGTGCCGATTACCTTTGGCGGGCTCAAGGACGGCCAGGTGGACGTGTTCCTGGGGAACTGGATGCCGGCGCAACAGGGCTTCTACGACAAGTTCGTGGCCACGGGCGATGTCACGCAACTGGCCAAGAACCTCGATGGCACCGAGTTCACCCTCGCCGTGCCGGACTATGTGTGGGACGCGGGTGTGCATAACTTTTCCGACCTGAACAAGTACGCGGACAAGTTCGACCACAAGATCTACGGCATCGGCTCGGGTGCACCGGCGAACATTTCCCTGCAGGAAATCATCAAGAAAAACGATTTCGACATGGGCCAATGGAAACTCGTCGAGTCCAGCGAACAGGCGATGCTGGCCGAAGTGTCCCGCGCGGTGAAGAAACAGAAGTTCGTGACCTTCCTCGGCTGGACCCCGCACCCGATGAACGTGCAGTTGAAGATGCACTACCTCAAGGGCGGCGAGAAATACTTCGGCGACACCGGCTCCGTCCATACCCTGACCCGCAAAGGTTATGCACAGGCCTGCCCGAACGTCGGCAAGCTGCTGACCAACCTGAGTTTCACTCAGGAAATGGAGAACAGCATCATGGCCGAGGTGGTGAACAAGAAAGTCAGCAATGCCGATGCGGTCAGGGCCTGGATCAAGGCCAATCCGGCGGTGCTGGACAAGTGGCTCGACGGCGTGAAGACCGTGGACGGCAAGGATGCGTTGCCGGTGGTCAAAGCCAAGTTGTAATGATTACCTGTGGCGAGGGAGCTTGCTCCCGCTCGGCTGCGCAGCAGACGCAAATCCGGACAACTCGATAAGGCTGGTACCGTATTGACCGGATTGGGCGCGCTACGCGCTCCAGCGGGAGCAAGCTCCCTCGCCACAATGATTGTTTGCTCCTGTTACCCTTGTACAAAACCCCAACCGAGAGGCTTCATGGCCCTTCCCAGCCGCCATTCACTCTTCCCCTTTCTCAGCTGGTTGCCTCGCCAAACCCGCAACAGTGTCGGCCGCGACCTGATCGTCGGCCTCAGCGGCGCGATTCTCGCGCTGCCGCAATCCATTGCCTACGCCCTGATTGCCGGTCTCCCACCGGAGTACGGCTTGTATGCGGCGATCATCCCGGTATTGATTGCGTGCCTGTGGGGCTCGTCCTGGCATTTGATCTGCGGTCCTACGGCGGCCATCTCCATTGTCCTCTACGCCAGTGTCAGTCCCCTGGCCGTGCCGGCGTCACAGGACTACGTCACCTTGATCCTGTTGCTGACGTTCCTGGCCGGGATTTTCCAGTGGTTGCTGGGTTTGTTGCGCTTTGGTGCGCTGGTGAACTTCGTTTCCCACTCGGTGGTGCTCGGCTTCACCCTGGGCGCTGCGGTGGTCATCGCCATCGGCCAGTTGCCCAACCTGCTTGGGCTGGACCTGCCCAGCCAGGCCACCGCGCTGGACAGCTTCATCACGTTGTTCAGACACCTCGGGGAAATCGACAAACCCTCGCTGTTGCTGGGGCTGGCGACGGTGGTGACCGGCGTGATTCTCAAGTGGTGGCTGCCGCGCTGGCCGACGCTGTTGATAACCCTGGTATTGGCCTCGCTGCTGGTCTGGCTCTGGCCCTCGATGCTCGGTCATGTGGCGCTGGTCAGCGCCTTCACCGGCAAACTGCCGCCCTTCAGCCCGTTGCCGCTGGACCTCGACCTGATCCTGCGCCTGCTGCCCAGTGCAGTGGCCGTGGGCATGCTCGGCCTGGTCACCAGCCTGTCGATTGCCCGCTCGCTGTCGGCGCGCTCGCAGCAATTGCTCGACGCCAACCAGGAAGTTCGCGCCCAGGGCCTATCCAACATCGTCGGTGCGTTTTTTTCCGGCTCCTTGTCAGCCGGTTCCTTCACCCGCTCGGGCCTGAGCTACGAAGCAGGGGCCTGCTCACCGATGGCGGGTATCTTTTCGGCCATGTGGGTGGCGCTGTTCGCGGTATTCGGCGCACAACTGATTGAACACATTCCGATCCCGGCCATGGCCGGCAGCATTTTGCTGATCGCCTGGGGCCTGGTGGACCATCGTGGCATTCGTGCGTTGCTGCGGGTCAGTCGCGCCGAATTCGTGGTCATGGCCCTGACCTGTGTCGCCACGCTGCTGCTGGAGTTGCAGACGGCGATCTATGCCGGGGTGCTGGCGTCGCTGTTCTTTTATCTCAAGCGCACCTCGCAACCGCGGGTACAGCACGTGCGCGATGGCGATGAGGACGTTCTGCGAGTGGGCGGTTCGATTTTTTTCGGCGCCAGCCATTACCTGCAAGTGCGCCTGCAACGGATGCACGGCGCGCGGGTGGTGATCGAAGCGCAGCAGATCAACTTCATCGACTATTCAGGCGTGGAGATGCTGCATCAGGAGGCGCGCCGGCTGTTGCGCCAGGATCGCAGCCTGACCTTGCGCCGGGCGCGGCCGCAGGTGGTGGAAGAGTTACGCAAGCTCGAAGGGGCGGAGAAATGCCCGATTCGTTTCGAAGATTGAAACACCATTCCCTGTAGGAGCGAGCCTGCTCGCGAAGGGCGCAAGGACAACGCATGCATTCTGAACACACGCGTTATCGTTGACGTCCATCGCGAGCAGGCTCGCTCCTACAGGGGTTACGCGGCCAGTTGTCGACGCAACTCGGCCAACACCGGCGCCGTGTCCGGACGC
Source organism: Pseudomonas putida (assembly GCF_050989985.1). Lineage (GTDB taxonomy): Bacteria > Pseudomonadota > Gammaproteobacteria > Pseudomonadales > Pseudomonadaceae > Aquipseudomonas > Aquipseudomonas putida_AI. The sequence goes on along the minus strand of NZ_CP158815.1, from coordinate 25,773 downwards.
ACGCCGCGCCACAGGAAGAAGGCTTCAGCCGCCTGTTCGGCCAGCATCCCCAAGCCATCCATCGACACCGCCGCGCCATGCTCGCTGGCCCAACGGCAGAACGAGGTCGGTTCCTTGCCATACATCATGTCGTAGCAGACCGTTTTGCCCGGTTCGATCAGGCTGGCGGCAATCGGCGGCACATCCCCCGACAGGCTGGCGGACGTGGCGTTGATGATCAGGTCGACCGACTCCTCCAGCCAGTCGTAACCACTGGCCGATACCGGCCCCAGGTCGCAGAACAGTTCCGCCAGCAGCTCGGCCTTGTCCACGGTGCGGTTGGCGATGATCACCGACGCCGGCTGTTCCGCCAGCAATGGCTCCAGTGCACCGCGCACCGCGCCGCCGGCACCGAGCAGCAGGATGCGTTTGCCCTTGAGGCTGAACCCGGCATTGACGGTCAGGTCGCGCACCAGGCCCGCGCCGTCGGTGTTGTCACCCAGCAAGGTGCCATCGTCGAGCTTGCTCAGGGTGTTCACCGCACCAGCCCGCTGCGCGCGCGCCGTCAGGCTGCTGGCCAGGCGGAACGCTTCCTCCTTGAACGGCACCGTCACATTCGCGCCGCGCCCCTCGATGAAAAACGCCCGCGCAAAGTCGGAAAAGCCATCGAGCGGCGCCAGCGAAGCGCTGTAGTCCAGTTGCTGGCCAGTCTGCTCGGCGAACAGACGATGAATCAATGGCGACTTGCTGTGGCCAATCGGATTACCGAAAACAACATAGCGGTCCATCAACAATCCTCGTTCAGGCCTCGGCCAACCAATCGCGGTCTTGCAGGAAGTATTCGGTCAGGCGCGCTTCTTCGCTGCCGGGTTCGGCTTTCCAGTCGTAGCCCCAGCGCACTTGCGGCGGCAGGGACATGAGGATCGACTCGGTACGGCCACCCGATTGCAGGCCGAACAACGTGCCACGGTCGTACACCAGGTTGAACTCGACATAGCGGCCACGGCGGAATTCCTGGAATTCGCGCTGCTGCGCAGTGAATGCCTCGTGCTTGCGACGCTGCACGATCGGCAGGTAAGCATCGATGTAGGCATCACCAATGGCGCGCATGAAGGCGAAACTGGTGTCGAAGTCCCATTCGTTCAGGTCATCGAAAAACAGGCCGCCGATGCCACGAGGCTCGTGGCGATGCTTGATGTGGAAATAGCTGTCGCACCAGGCTTTGTAGCGCGGGTAGACGTCCGGGCCGAACGGCGCGCAGGCCTGTTCGGCGACGCGGTGCCAGTGCACGCAGTCCTCGACGTTGCCGTAGTACGGGGTCAGGTCGAAGCCGCCGCCGAACCACCAGACCGGTTCTTCGCCTTCTTTTTCGGCAATGAAGAAACGCACGTTGGCGTGTGAGGTCGGGACGTGCGGGTTGTGCGGGTGAATCACCAGCGACACGCCCAGGGCTTCGAAGCCACGCCCGGCCAGCTCCGGCCGATGGGCGCTGGCGGACGGTGGCAGGCCGCTGCCGAACACATGGGAAAAGTTGACGCCGCCCTTTTCGATGACCGTACCGTTTTCGATCACCCGCGTGCGCCCGCCACCGCCGGCAGGCCGGGTCCAGGCATCTTCGACAAAGCGCGTGCCGCCGTCTTCGGCTTCCAGCGCGGCGCAGATACGGTCTTGCAGGTCGAGCAGATAGGCTTTTACGGCCTCGGTGCGGGTAGTCATGTCATCACCTTGGATCGGGCAAAGCTACACGGCGTTCTAAATGCCGGCGGCAAATTGCTGCACAGGATAACACCGCACATAGGTGCATCGCAGTTGACGAAGATCAAACCAAGGAGTTCGATAGGGGGCTTCGCATTTACACAATCAGCGTCGATCTCAGGAGAGAGCAGATGGCAAAGCGTATCCAGTTCCGAGCCCATGGCGGCCCCGAAGTGCTTGAGTATGTGGATTACCAACCCGCCGCGCCCGGCCCGAAGGAAGTCCGCGTGAGCAACAAGGCCATCGGCCTGAACTTCATCGATACCTATTACCGCAGCGGTCTCTACCCACCACCCTCGCTCCCATCGGGCGTAGGGTCCGAGGGCGCGGGCGTAGTCGAGGCGGTCGGCAGCGAAGTCAGCCGGTTCAAGGTCGGTGATCGCGTCGCGTACGGCAGCGGCCCGCTGGGTGCCTACAGCGAAGTGCACGTCCTGCCCGAGGCCAATCTGGTGCACCTGCCGGACGCCATTAGTTTCGAACAGGCTGCCGGCGTGATGCTCAAAGGCCTGACCGTGCAGTATCTGTTGCGTCAGACCTATGAGCTCAAGGGTGGCGAGACCATCCTGTTCCACGCTGCTGCCGGCGGTGTCGGCTCCTTGGCCTGCCAGTGGGCCAAGGCGCTGGGCGTGAAGTTGATCGGCACGGTGAGCTCACCGGAGAAAGCCGCCTTGGCCAAGGCCAACGGTGCCTGGGCAACCATCGACTACAGCTTTGAAAACGTCGCGCAACGGGTGCTCGAATTAACCGACGGCAAGAAAGTCCAGGTGGTGTACGACGGCGTGGGCAAGGACACCTGGCTGACATCCCTCGACAGCGTCGCGGCGCGGGGGCTGGTGGTGAGCTTCGGCAATGCATCCGGCGCGGTGGACGGGGTGAATCTGGGGATTCTCGCGGCGAAGGGTTCGCTGTATGTCACCCGGCCGACCCTGGGGACTTACGCCAACAACGCGCAAAACCTGCAGCGCATGGCTGATGAGCTGTTCGAGATGATCATCAGCGGCAAGCTGAAGGTGGATATCACCCAGCGATTTGCACTGGCTGATGCGGCGAAGGCGCAGACTGAATTGTCGGCGCGGCGCACGACTGGGTCGGTTGTGTTGTTGCCTTAAGAACGCTTTCGCGAGCAGGCTCGCTCCCACATGGGTTATGTGTCGATCACAAGTACCCTGTGGGAGCGAGCCTGCTCGCGAATGGCGGCAACGCGGTCTTAATCCGGGCGAACCACCCGCCCCGTCGCCAAATCACGGATGACACTCGGGTTCTTGCGCCCGCCCAGCATGCCACCAAGCACCATATCCACCTCTCCGCGGAAATACTGCTCGACGCGAAGCCGCGTGCGCGCCGCCGGACGGCCCTGAGGGTTGGCGGACGTCGACACCAGCGGCCCGACCAGGGCACACAACTCCCGCACCTGTGGATGATCGCTGACCCGCAGGGCCACAGTGTCGTGTACGCCGGTAATCCATTGCGGCAACAGGTTCTGATGCGGCACCAGCCAGGTATTGGGCCCCGGCCAGGTGCTGGCCATGCGGTCCATCCACAGCTCAGGGAAGTCCTCGAACAGGAAGTCGAACTGGCGAATGTTATCGGCGACCAGAATCAGCCCCTTATCCACAGACCGGCCCTTGATCAGCAACAAACGCTCCACTGCCTCTTCGTCCCATGGATCGCAACCCAGACCCCAGACAGCTTCGGTTGGGTAGGCAAGCACCGCCCCGGCGCGAATAGCTCGTGCGGCTTGTTGCACACGCCAACTGTTGACCATGAATAAACTCTCCAGAATAAGGCTCTGCGCAGTTTACCGATCTTGTTTATAAAACCTAGCTCACCCGCGCAATCCAGCGCCCGTTTTCGCAGATGGCGCTGCCCTCCATCTCCAGTTCAGTCAGCGCAATCAGCACTTTGGGCAAGGCCCAGCCGCTGGCATCGGCCAATGCTTCGCTGGTGTGGGGCGCGGCGTGCAGCAACGCCAACAGTGGATGGCGTGCAGGCATGACGGGCGCGGGGGACAAGGAGGGCTGCTGCCAGCCGCGCAAGGCTTCGAAGATATGCTCGACGGTTTCCACCAGCGCCGCGCCATCGCGGATCAACTGATGACACCCCTTGGCGCCCGGATGATGGATCGAACCGGGAATCGCATACACCTCGCGACCCTGCTCCGCCGCCAGCCTCGCGGTGATCAATGAACCACTGGCAACACTGGCCTCCACCACCAGTACACCGAGGGACAGGCCGCTGATGATTCGATTGCGCCGAGGGAAATTGCTGGCGCTGGGGCCGGCGTCCAGGGGGAACTCGGACAGTACCGCGCTACCCGAGGCGATCATCGCGTCGGCGAGCCGCCGATTACGCTGTGGATAAAACTTTTCCAGGCCCGTACCCAGCACGCCGATTGTCTGACCACCAACATCCAATGCAGCCTGATGCGCGGCGGCATCGATGCCCAGGGCCAGACCGCTGGTGATCACGAAACCGGCACTGGCCAGGCTGCGGGAAAACGCGGCAGCGGTGTCCATGCCCGGCCTCGAAGCGCGACGACTGCCAACCATCGCCAGCTGCGGTTTTTCCAGAATGCCAGGATCCCCTGCCACGAAAAGCAGGGGCGGTACATCGCTGATTTGCGCCAGCAGCGCGGGGTAGTCGGGCTGGTCCCACATCAGTAAATGCTGGGCCGGACGCTCAAGCCAGGCTAATGCGTGGCTCGCACCATCACGAATTTCAGCGCAGCGCCGAGCCTCCGCACAGGCCAGCGGCAAGCCCAGCGCCCGCCAGGCACTGGCCGGTGCGCTGATGGCTTTTGAAGCTGAACCGAAGGCTTCCAGCAGTTTCTTGAACCGCGCCGGGCCGAGTTCCGGCAGCCGGTGCAGGCGTAGACGAGCTTCCAGTTCCGCAGGGGAAACCGGTGCAAAAGCAGATGGCGACATGGATCATCCTTGATCGTTATAAGCCCGCATCCAGACGGGAATAAGCTGTGGATAACTCTGTTGGTAACTTGTGAAGCCTGCTTACGGATTTCGTACTTTGTCCATCACCGCCAGCGAACGCGATGCGTTGAGCACCAGCCCATAGCTGAGCTTGTCGTAGGTGCGGAACACCATCAGCAGCCCGGCGCGCTCATCGGGGATCTTCAATGGCTGGCCGGTGATCCGGTCGCGCACGGTTTCGCCGGTTTTCATCACCGCCAGCACATTGCCTTCGACCAGGCCATCACGCTGGCCCTTGTTCAGCGTGACTACATCCAGTGCTCCGATCTGGGTAACGCCGCGGGGTACATCGATGATCAAGCCGTCGACCTTGTCTTTCGGTGCGCTGGGCATGAACGTCGAGTTGATCGAGCGCTCTTCACTGCTGAACAAACGATCGCCCAGGCGCACTTCCTGGGTCGTGCGCTGCAATGCCAGGGTGGCGACGTCACCTTCGGTGGCGACAATCTCGCCGCCACCGATGTCATCGGCATTGATCCCCAGAAATTCCTGGGTCTGCGGGTCGGTGTAGACCTTGCCCTGGCGGAAGATGCCGTAGACCGGCTGCGCCATGTCGAAGTGGCCACGGGCGAAGATGCGGTCCCCCATGCCACTGAGTACGCGTTCGGCATCGCCGGCCACGATGTACGGTGCCTTGTCGAAATCCTCGGCCTTGTCGACGATGCGGTTGCTCAGCAGAAAGCTGTTGATCGATTTCAGCGGGATGCTCGGAATGGCATCGGCCACCGGGCTGCTGCGGACTTTCGGCGAAAGCTTGATGGTGCCGCGCGAAGCGCCACGATTGAGGGTCAAGCGGGGCTGGCCGTTGACGTAGACCAGCGAAAGCGTATCGCCGGGGTAGATGAGATTGGGGTTTTCGATTTGCGGATTGGCTTGCCACAGCTGCGGCCATTGCCACGGCTCACGGAGGAATTTTCCCGAGATAGCCCAGAGTGTGTCCCCCGAGACCACTGTGTATTGCTGTGGAAAACCTTCCTTGAGTTGCACTTGCCCGTGCGCCCAACCGGCAGAGACCAGAAGGAGCAGGGCGAGTAGTGATTTCCTCATGCGGTGAATCCCTTTATTATGTCCGTTCGCGTGAAACGCCAGAGCCGTCAGTGGCTCGCTCCCGCTTGCTTATGAGAAGAAGGGAGCTACGTTTTACAACGGTAGCCTGCATCTTCGGACTCGCCAGGCACCGACCCGACCATATCTCACACGTGCAGTCATCAAGCTTATGGCCATTTTGAACATCCTCGAATTCCCTGACTCGCGCCTGCGCACCATCGCCAAACCGGTGGCCGAAGTGGACGACGAAGTACGTCAGTTGGTCGATGACATGTTTGAAACAATGTATGAGGCTCCAGGCATCGGCCTTGCCGCGACCCAGGTCAACGTCCACAAGCGCATCGTCGTCATGGACCTTTCCGAAGACCGCACCGAGCCGCGAGTGTTCATCAACCCCGAGCTCGAGCCCCTGACCGACGAAATGGGTCAGTATCAGGAAGGCTGCCTTTCGGTACCGGGCTTCTACGAAAACGTCGATCGCCCGCAACGGGTCAAGGTCAAGGCACTGGACCGCGACGGCAAGCCTTACGAGTTGATCGCCGAAGATTTGCTCGCCGTGTGCATCCAACATGAATGCGACCACCTCAACGGCAAATTGTTCGTCGATTACCTGTCCACGCTCAAACGCGATCGCATCAAGAAGAAACTGGAAAAGCTTCATCGCCAGAACGCCTGATGCCCCTCTTCAAAGGCTTGCCGCGGCAAGCCTTTTTCTTTTCAAGAAGCTTTGCAATAGAGAGCCACCCATGACCGAGCCACTGCGCATTGTCTTTGCCGGCACCCCGGAATTCGCCGCCGAACACCTCAAGGCCCTGCTGAGCAGCCCTTACGAGATCGTCGCGGTCTACACCCAACCGGATCGCCCGGCAGGTCGTGGACAGAAGCTGATGCCGAGCCCGGTCAAGCAGTTGGCGCTGGAGCACAACATTGCTGTGCTGCAACCGCCAACCTTGCGCAACGCAGACGCCCAGGCCGAACTGGCCGCGTTGAAACCGGACTTGATGGTGGTGGTCGCCTACGGCCTGATCCTGCCGCAAGTGGTGCTGGATATTCCGCGCCTGGGTTGCATCAACAGCCACGCCTCCCTGCTGCCGCGCTGGCGCGGAGCGGCGCCGATCCAGCGCGCCGTCGAAGCCGGTGACCATGAAAGTGGCGTGACGGTGATGCGCATGGAAGCCGGGCTCGACACCGGGCCGATGCTGCTGAAAGTCACCACGCCGATCAGCGCCGAAGACACCGGCGGCAGCCTCCACGATCGCCTGGCCGAAATGGGCCCGCCGGCCGTGCTGCAAGCGGTTGCCGGCCTCGCCGCCGGAACCCTGGAAGGCGAAGTGCAAGACGACAGCCTCGCCACCTACGCGCACAAATTGAACAAGGACGAAGCCCGCATCGACTGGTCCCGCCCGGCGGTCGAACTGGAGCGCCTGGTGCGTGCCTTCAACCCTTGGCCGATCACCCACAGCACCCTCAATGGCGAAGCCCTGAAAGTCCTGGCCGCCAGCCTCTCGCAAGGCAAGGGCGCACCCGGGGAAATCATCGGCGCCAGCAAGGACGGCCTGATCGTCGCCTGCGGTGAACAGGCCCTGTGCCTGACCCGTCTGCAATTGCCCGGCGGCAAGGCGCTGAACTTCAGCGACCTGTTCAACAGCCGTCGCGAGAAATTCGCCATCGGTACGGTGCTCGGCCAAGCGGCGGACGCTCAATGAATCCACGTCTGGCCGCCGCCAAGGCACTGGCCGCTGTTCTCAGCGGCAAAGCCTCGCTCAACAGCTCATTGCCCACGCAATTGGACAAGGTCGAGGACCGCGACCGAGGTTTCACCCAGGACCTGGCGTTCGGCACCGCCCGCTGGCAACCGCGCTTGTCGGAGCTGGCGGCCAAGCTGCTGCAGAAGCCGTTCAAGGCCGCCGATGCCGATGTCGAGGCGCTGATGCTGGTCGGCCTTTACCAATTGCTCTACACCCGCGTGCCGGCCCATGCCGCCATCGGCGAAACCGTCGGTTGCGCGGACAAACTGAAAAAGCCCTGGGCCAAAGCCCTGCTCAACGCCGTACTGCGCCGCGCCCAACGGGAAAGTGAAGCGCTGCTGGCGGAGCTGGAGCGCGATCCGGTGGTACGCACCGCCCACCCACGCTGGCTGCAAAAATCCCTCAAGGCGTTCTGGCCTGAGCAATGGGAAGCGATTTGCGCGGCGAACAATGCGCACCCGCCGATGATCCTGCGGGTCAATCGCCGCCATCATTCTCGCGATGCGTATCTGCAATTGCTCGGCGAAGCCGGCATCACCGCCAGCCCATGCGTTTACAGTCGCGATGGCATCATCCTCGACGCGGCCGCCGACGTTCGCAGCCTGCCAGGGTTCGCCGAAGGCTGGATCAGCGTGCAGGATGAAGCGGCGCAACTGGCTGCCGATCTGCTCGATCTCGCCCCGGGCCAGCGTGTGCTGGACGCTTGCTGTGCCCCGGGCGGCAAGACTTGCCACATCCTCGAAGCCGAACCGGCACTGGCCGGCGTGGTGGCAGTGGACCTGGAAGCCAAGCGCCTGGTGCGGGTGCAGGAAAACCTCGACCGCCTGGGCCTGAGCGCCGAACTGATCGCCGCCGACGGCCGCGACACTCAAACCTGGTGGGACGGCAAACCGTTCCAGCGCATCCTGCTGGACGCACCGTGCTCGGCCACCGGCGTGATTCGTCGTCACCCCGACATCAAGCTCACCCGCCAACCTGACGACATCGCCGCGCTGGCGCTGCTGCAAGGCGAGTTGCTCGACGCCATGTGGAAAACCCTGGAAGTCGGCGGCATCCTGCTCTACGCCACGTGCTCCACCTTGCCGACCGAGAACACTGAAGTCATCGAGGCGTTCCTCGCCCGCACGCCCGGGGCCCGTGAGCTGGACCTCGCCACCGCAGCGGGCATCAAGCAGCCCCATGGCCGCCAGTTGCTGGCCCAGGAAGGCGGGCACGACGGTTTCTATTACGCCAAGCTGATCAAGATCGCCGCCGCGCGCGGTTAAACGGATTCAATGGAGTGACTGGATGAAAATCATCATCCTTGGTGCAGGGCAGGTGGGTGGTTCGCTGGCGGAACATCTGGCCAGCGAGGCCAATGACATCACGGTGGTCGACACCGACGGCGAACGCCTGCGCGACCTCGGTGACCGACTGGACATCCGCACGGTACAGGGTCGCGGCTCGATACCGAGCGTGTTGCGCCAGGCCGGCGCGGATGATGCCGACATGCTGGTCGCCGTCACCAACAGCGACGAAACCAACATGGTCGCCTGCCAGGTCGCCCACACCCTGTTCCACACGCCGACGAAAATCGCTCGCGTGCGCGAAGCCGCGTACCTGACCCGCGCTGATGAACTGTTCGATAACGAAGCGATTCCGGTGGACGTGCTGATCAGCCCGGAACAAGTGGTCACCAACTACATCAAGCGCCTGATCCAGCATCCGGGCGCCTTGCAGGTGATCGACTTCGCCGAAGGCAAGGCTCAACTGGTTGCAGTGCGGGCCTATTACGGCGGGCCGCTGGTGGGCCAGCAACTGCGGCAACTGCGCGAACACATGCCCAATGTCGAAACCCGCGTTGCGGCGATTTTCCGTCGGGACCGGCCGATCCTGCCCCAGGGCGATACGGTGATCGAAGCGGACGACGAGGTGTTTTTCATCGCTGCCCGAGCGAACATTCGTGCAGTCATGAGCGAAATGCGCCGCCTCGATGAGACTTACAAACGCATCGTCATTGCCGGTGGCGGGCAGATCGGTGAGCGTTTGGCCGAGGCCATCGAAAGCCGTTACCAGGTGAAGATCATCGAGATGAACCCGGCCCGCTGCCGCCATCTCTCTGACCACCTCGACAGCACCGTGGTGCTGCAGGGCAGTGCCTCGGACCGCGATCTGCTGCTGGAAGAGAACATCGCCGACGCGGACATCTTCCTGGCCCTGACCAACGACGACGAGGCCAACATCATGTCGTCGCTGCTGGCCAAGCGCCTGGGTGCGAAGAAGGTGATGACCATCATCAACAACCCGGCCTACGTGGATCTGATCCAGGGCGGCGACATCGACATCGCCATCAGCCCGCAACTGGCAACCATCGGCACTTTGCTGGCCCACGTGCGGCGCGGCGACATTGTCAGCGTGCACTCACTGCGCCGGGGCGCGGCGGAAGCCATCGAGGCCATCGCCCATGGTGATGCGAAATCGAGCAAGGTCATTGGCAAGGCCATCGAAAACATCGGCCTGCCACCGGGAACGACCATCGGCGCGATCATCCGCGATGAAGAAGTGATCATTGCCCACGACGACACGGTGATCCAGGCCGGCGACCATGTGATTCTGTTCCTTGTGGATAAAAAGCATATTCGCGATGTGGAAAAGCTGTTCCATGTGGGACTTAGTTTCTTCTGATCCGAGATGGCCCGCTTTTGTAGGAGCGAGCCCTGCTCGCGATGGTCGTCAACGATAACGCTGGAAACCAGACACCCCGCGTCGCTCTCAGGTTCATCGCGAGCAAGCTCGCTCCTACAAAAAATCAACGCAAGGAGTTCCCATGATCGAATCCCTGGAAAAAATGCTCGCCAAGGGCGTGGATAACCCGTTGCTGCGCTTCGGCCTGGGCAAGGGCTATCTGGATCTGGGGGAAAACGCCAAGGCTGTGGAGCATTTCCAGCGCTGCGTGGAGCTTGATCCGAAGTATTCGGCGGCCTGGAAACTGCTGGGCAAGGCCCATCTGGCGCTGGCGGATTACGCGGCTGCGCGCCAGGTTTGGGAGAAAGGAATCGAAGCAGCGCAAAATCACGGCGATAAACAGGCCGAGAAGGAAATGACGGTGTTTCTGAAGAAGCTCGACCGCCAGGCACACTGATCAGAGATAACGAAGGCCTATGCCTTCAGCGTCCACTTGCACCACTTCCATCTTCACCTTCGGCGCGCCTGTGGGTAAGTCCTGAACCTGCCCATACACCACGGCGCCTCTGGGCAATGCCGACAATGCCGGGTGTTTGACGTACACCCCGGTGGTCGAAAGATTGCGCGTCTGGCCCAGGCATTCGCCAAAGCTTTCGTGACTGATCTTGATGCGAAAGGATTTTCGTTGTTCGGACATCTTCTGCGCCCTTTGATGAACCGTTGTGGATAACCCTGAACCCAAGGTTATCCACAGATCATGCCAATCGACTCAGTACCAGCGTTCCTCTCCCGGCGGACGCTTCTTGAAGCGCTTCATGCTCCACATGTACTGGCTCGGATACGCCCGCACATAGCGCTCGACCACCTGGCTCATGGCCGCGCAGGAGGTGGCGGTGTCGGTGCTATACATGGCTTCGGGCGCGGCTTCCAGGATCACTTTGTAGCCCGAACCGTCCGGCAGACGCAGTGCATGCAGGAACACCCCGACCGCTTTGTGGCCGGCAAGCATGTTCGGCACGAATTTGCTGGTCAGGGCCTGGGTGGCGAAGAACGGCACGAAAATACCGGCGGACTCGGCCGGTTCCGGGTCAGCGGGGATGCCCACTGCACCACCTTTGCGCACTTCCTTGATGACGCTGAGGATGCCTTCCTTGGTCGACGCGGCGACTTTGTTGCCCAGTTGCACGCGCTGTTTCTGCAGCAACTCATCCACAGCCTTAAGCTTTGGCGGACGGTAGAAAATGATCGGTTTGCACTGGCTGCAATAGAAGTGGTTGAGCACTTCCCAGTTGCCCAGGTGACTGGTGATGCCAACCACGCCTTTGCCGGAGGCGAGGGCATCCTTCAACACCTCGAGGCCTTCGACTTCGCGCACCAGGTCAATGGAGCGCTGGGCCGGCCAGATCCAGGCGCAGGCGCTTTCGGTCAGGGACTTGCCGATATCTTTCAGGCTCTGGCCAGCCAGGCGCTCGCGTTCGGCGGGGTCCATTTCGGGAAAGCATTTGGCGAGATTGATCCGCACCACGTCGCGGGAGCGGTTGGGGGTTTTCCACATCACCCAGCCAATGGCCGAGCCAACGGCCTGCACTGCCCGCCACGGAAGCAGGGCAAACAGCCGCAGAGCGCCTACCAGCAAGGCGCCTTTAAACTTATCCACAGGTCACTCCTGATCTTGTGCTGTGCGCGAGGCGGCTATTCTAACCGCCGTTCGCCAGCATCGCGTAGAGGTCGCAATCCTGCGTGTGGTCCATGACCATGCCCGAAGCCTGCATGAAGGCGTAGCAAATGGTCGGCCCGACGAAGGTGAAGCCGGCCTTTTTCAGGCCTTTGCTCATCTCCACCGCCTCGGGCGTGATGGCGGGCACTTCGCTGCGATCCTTGAAGTGGTTGATCTTCGGCACACCACCGACGAACGACCAGAGAAACGCCACCGGGTCATGCAATTCCAGCCAGGCCCGGGCGTTGCGCCGGGCGGCATTGAGCTTAAGGCGATTGCGGATGATGCCCGGGTCGAGCATCAATTCATCGATTTCGGCATCGCTCATCTGGGCCACGCGCTGCACGTCGAAACCGAACATGACCTGGCGATAATGCTCGCGTTTGCGCAACACGGTGATCCAGGAAAGCCCGGCCTGGAACCCTTCGAGCAAAAGCAACTCGAACAAACCCTGCGCATCGCGTAGCGGCGTGCCCCACTCCTGATCGTGATAAGCCATGTACAGCGGATCTTCGGAACACCAAAAGCAGCGTGGCATAAGGCTCCAGGGGGCGTGCGCAGCAATGAATCGGGTATACTCCCGCTCTTTAAATCGCAGCCCAAGAAACAGGTGAATTTCGTGAGCCAGCCTACGCCAGCCGTGCGTACCTTCCAAGACTTGATCCTCGCCCTCCAGCAATACTGGGCCGAGCAAGGTTGTGTGGTACTTCAGCCCTACGATATGGAAGTAGGCGCCGGCACTTTCCACACCGCTACATTCCTGCGCGCCATTGGCCCGGAAACCTGGAACGCCGCCTACGTGCAGCCAAGCCGCCGTCCGACTGACGGCCGCTACGGGGAAAACCCGAACCGCCTGCAGCACTACTACCAGTTCCAGGTCGTGCTCAAGCCGAACCCGGACAACTTCCAGGAGCTGTACCTGGGCTCCCTCAAGCACGTGGGCCTGGACCCATTGGTGCATGACATCCGCTTCGTCGAAGACAACTGGGAATCGCCGACCCTCGGCGCCTGGGGCCTGGGCTGGGAAGTCTGGCTCAACGGCATGGAAGTGACGCAGTTCACTTACTTCCAGCAAGCGGGCGGCATCGAATGCTACCCGGTGACCGGCGAGATCACTTACGGCCTGGAACGCCTGGCCATGTACCTGCAAAGCGTGGACTCGGTCTACGACCTGGTCTGGGCCGACGGTCCATTCGGCAAGGTGACCTACGGCGACGTGTTCCACCAGAACGAAGTGGAGCAGTCGACCTACAACTTCGAGCACGCCAACGTCGAGAAGCTGTTCGAACTGTTCGATTTCTATGAAAGCGAAGCCAAGCGCCTGATCGAGCTCGATGAGCCGCTGCCGTTGCCGAGCTACGAAATGGTGTTGAAGGCCTCCCATACCTTCAACCTGCTGGATGCGCGCCGGGCGATTTCCGTGACCGCGCGTCAGCAATACATTCTGCGTGTTCGCACCCTGGCGCGTTCCGTTGCGCAAGCCTACCTGCTGGCTCGCGCCAAGCTGGGCTTCCCGATGGCGACCCCGGACCTGCGTGACGAAGTACTGGCCAAGCTGGAGGCTGCACAATGAGTGCTCTGGATTTTCTGGTTGAACTGGGCACTGAAGAACTGCCACCCAAAGCCCTGAACACCCTGGCCGAGGCGTTCCTTGCCGGTATCGACAAGGGCCTGCAAGCTGCCGGCCTGAACTACGAGACCAAAACCGTCTATGCGGCGCCGCGCCGCCTGGCCGTGCTGATCACCGCGCTGGCCACCCAGCAGCCGGATCGCAGCATCAACCTCGATGGCCCGCCACGTCAGGCCGCTTTCGATGCCGAAGGCAACCCGACCCAAGCGGCACTGGGCTTTGCCAAGAAGTGCGGCGTCGACCTGAGCGAAATCGATCAGAGCGGCCCGAAACTGCGCTACAGCCAGAGCATCGCCGGCAAGCCGACTTCGAGCCTGCTGCCGACCATCGTCGAAGATTCCCTGAACGACCTGCCGATTCCAAAGCGCATGCGCTGGGGCGCGCGCAAGGAAGAGTTCGTGCGTCCGACCCAGTGGCTGGTGATGCTGCTCGGTGACCAGGTCATCGACTGCACCATCCTTGCCCAGAAGGCCGGCCGCGACTCCCGTGGCCACCGTTTCCACCACCCGGAAAAGGTGCGCATCGGTTCGCCGTCCAGCTACCTGGCCGACCTGCGTGCCGCTTATGTATTGGCCGATGCCAACGAGCGTCGCGAGATCATCAGCAAGCGCACCGAAGAACTGGCCACCCGCCAGGAAGGCACCGCCATCGTGCCGCCGGACCTGCTTGACGAAGTGACCGCACTGGTCGAGTGGCCGGTACCGCTGGTGTGCTCGTTCGAAGAACGCTTCCTCGATGTACCGCAAGAAGCCCTGATCACCACCATGCAGGACAACCAGAAGTACTTCTGCCTGCTGGATGTCGACGGCAAGTTGCTGCCACGCTTCATTACCGTGGCCAACATCGAGAGCAAGGACCCGCAGCAGATCATCGCCGGTAACGAGAAGGTGGTTCGCCCACGCCTGACCGACGCCGAGTTCTTCTTCAAGCAAGACAAGAAGCAGAAACTCGAAGACTTCAACCAGCGCCTGCAAAACGTGGTGTTCCAGGAAAAACTCGGCAGCGTCTATGACAAGGCCGAGCGCGTTTCCAAGCTCGCCGCCTACATTGCCGCGCGCATTGGCGGCAATGCTTCCTGGGCCGCTCGTGCAGGCCTGCTGTCCAAGTGCGACCTGGCGACCGAAATGGTCGGCGAGTTCCCGGAGATGCAAGGTGTCGCCGGCTACTACTACGCCCTCAACGATGGCGAGCCGGAAGACGTCGCCCTGGCGCTGAACGAGCAATACATGCCGCGCGGTGCTGGCGCTGAACTGCCGTCCACCCTGACCGGTGCGGCCGTGGCCATTGCCGACAAGCTCGACACCCTCGTGGGTATCTTCGGCATCGGCATGCTGCCTACCGGCAGTAAAGACCCGTATGCACTGCGCCGTGCTGCGCTGGGCGTGCTGCGCATCCTGATCGAGAAACAACTGGACCTGGACCTGAACGACGCCGTGGCTTTCGCCGTGAATGCGTTCGGCGCCAAGGTCAAGGCGGCCGGTCTGAACGATGCGGTGCTGGAGTTCATCTTCGATCGTCTGCGTGCGCGTTACGAAGACGAAGGCGTCGACGTTGCGACATACCTGTCGGTCCGCGCCCTGAAGCCGGGCTCCGCCCTGGACTTCGACCAGCGCGTGCAAGCGGTGCAAGCGTTCCGCAAGTTGCCGGAAGCAGCCGCGCTGGCGGCAGTGAACAAACGTGTATCGAACCTGCTGAGCAAGGTCGAAGGCTCCGTGCCGACCGTCGTGGAAGCCAAGTACTTCGACAACGCCAACGAGTTCTCCCTGTACTCGGCGATCCAGCAGGCGGACCAGGCTGTTCAGCCGATGGCAGCCTCGCGTCAGTACAGCGAGTCCCTGGCTCGCCTGGCTGCCCTGCGCGAGCCGGTGGATGCGTTCTTCGAAGCCGTGATGGTCAATGCGGAAGATGCCAAGGTCCGTGCCAACCGTTATGCCTTGCTGGCGCGTCTGCGTGGGTTGTTCCTCGGCGTCGCCGACATTTCGTTGCTGGGGTAAGTCTGTTTGAAACTGCTGATTCTCGATCGGGACGGAGTGATCAATTACGACTCCGACGCTTACATCAAATCGGTGGAGGAGTGGATTCCACTTCCCGGTTCGATCGAAGCCATCGCGCAGTTGAGCAAGGCCGGCTGGACGGTAGCGGTCGCTACCAACCAGTCGGGCATCGCTCGCGGCTATTACGACATCGCCACCCTCGATGCCATGCACGAGCGCTTGCGCTCGCTGGTGGCGCAGCAGGGTGGGGAAGTCGGGCTGATCGTCTACTGCCCGCACGGGCCGGACGATGGCTGCGATTGCCGCAAGCCAAACCCCGGGATGTTGAAAAACATCGCCGCGCATTACAACGTATCGCTGACCAATCTATGGTTCGTCGGCGATAGTATCGGTGACCTGGAAGCTGCCAAAGCCGTCGATTCTCAGCCAGTTTTGGTAAAGACCGGGAAAGGCGAAAAGACCTTGGGCAAAACCCTGCCGCCGGGCACCTTGATTTTCGACGATCTGGCGGCGATTGCCGCGGAACTTATCCATAATTAAAGTGCTTTCGACATCCTGACCAGGGAATGTTCGGGAGTGCGCTTGAATAGTCGGGCAGTGCCCGTAACGGTAAACGTCGCCATGTCGATACTGCAGGCCATCAGAATCTTCCTCTTTTACCTGCTGCTGGGTACCAGCTCCTTGCTGTGGTGCAGCCTCAGCTTTTTTATTGCGCCCTTTTTGCCATTCAAGGCGCGCTATCGCTTCATCAATGTCTATTGGTGCCGCTGCGCCTTGTGGTTGAGCAAGGTGTTCCTCGGTATCCGCTACGAAGTGAAGGGCGCAGAGAACGTGCCTGACCGGCCCTGTGTGATTGTTTCGAATCACCAGAGCACCTGGGAGACGTTCTTTCTCTCCGCCTACTTCTCCCCGCTGAGCCAGGTGCTCAAGCGCGAGCTGCTATACGTACCATTCTTCGGCTGGGCCATGGCGATGCTGCGACCGATCGCCATCGATCGTGACAATCCGAAAGCCGCGCTCAAGCAAGTCGCGTCGAAGGGTGACGAGCTACTCAAGGACAATGTCTGGGTACTGATTTTCCCTGAAGGCACCCGCGTTCCTTACGGCACCATCGGCAAATTCTCCCGCAGCGGATCCGCGCTGGCGGTCAATGCCGAGCTGCCAGTGCTGCCGATTGCGCATAACGCTGGCAAGTTCTGGCCAAAGTTGGGTTGGGCCAAGAAGCAGGGTGTGATTACCGTGGTCATCGGCGCACCGATGTATGCCGAGGGTAGCGGACCACGCGCCATCGCCGATTTGAACGATCGGGTGCAAGCCTGGAACGAGCAAACGCAGCGGGAAATGGGCTCTCTGCCACCGTCTGCACAGGCCCCGGCTGCCAGCGATCAGGTGGCCGTCTGAGTTTCTGTGGATAACCTGTGTACCAGTTTATTGACAGCTTCCGAAATCACTCAGTAAACATTTGATTTATATAGATATTTTTTAAAGCTCTAAAACTCCGAAAAACGTGCATAAGTTTTTTTCGGGCGCAAAAAAACCGGCTGATATAGCCGGTTTTTTTATGCCCGCGATTAGGCTGTTTCACTCTTCATACAAGGGGAACTGCAGACTGAAGCAGGTGCCTTCTCCTACCACGCTGTGGCAATCGATACGCCCACCGTGACGATCCACCACGGCCTTGACCATCGACAGTCCAAGACCCACCCCATCAATACCCTGAGCCGAAGAAAACCGTCGGTATTGGCTGAACAGATCCGGTAGCTCATGCGTGGCGATCCCCTTGCCTTGGTCCATGAGTTCGCAATTGAGCCATCCGTCACTGCGACTGACCTGCAACCTCACACAGGTTCCATTCGGGCTGTACTTGATCGCGTTCTCCAGCAAATTGAACATCGCCCGGGTGAGCAAGGCCTGATCCGCCATGATCAGGCTTTCCTGAGCCTGCTCGTCAATCTCCTGGGACAATTCGATCTGCTTCTGCTGAGCAATGGGCAAGGCCTGGTCGAACACATCCAGTACCACCATGGCAAACAGGCTCGGCTGGAATTCATAGGCTTCGGACTCGGCCTTGGCCAGCTGGACGAAGCCGTCAGTCAAATTCAGTGCCCGACGCACCTGCAACTCGATCTGATCGAACAATTGCGCATCGCCACCCACCTGATGGCGATGCACATCCAGCAGGGCAAGAATGGCCGAGTGGGGCGCCCGCAGGTCGTGGGACAGGAACCTGAGCATCACGCTGCGCTGTTCCTCCGCTTCGCGCTCAACGCTCAGATCAGTCAGGCTCAACAGCCAGCCAACGGGTGTATCACCACCCACTGGAAGCAGGGGCGCGCGTTCCAGACGCAGGCTGCGCTCTTTGATATCGCGGAACTCCAGCGCCGGTAATTCCGATAACAGCGTCGGCGCGCCTTGAGCCAACGCTGGATAGCCCAATTGTCTCAATTGCTCGAGAACATCATCGCCGACCAGATCACCGCTGAACAATTCGCGGGCCTTGCGGTTACCCAACAGGATTCGTCCCTTGGGATCGCTGATGAGTGTCGCGACAGGCAGGTACTCCAGCCCATCCGCGATGAAACGGCGGGCATCGCGAGTACGGCTGATGGCTTGCTCCAGCGCGATGACCTGGCCGCGCAGGCGGTCACCGGTGGGGAAATGTGAGCGACGGCGCTCGGGGAAGATTTTCGGTTCGCTATCGAGTCGCGCCAATTCCCAACCGAAATAGGTCAACACCACACTCAGGCGCCGCCAGTTCCAGATCAGGTAGCCGAACAGAATCCCCAATACACTCGGGGTCGGCGACCACCAGTACCGCTGCTCCGCCAGACCGGCACTGGTCAGGAACGCACAGCCCATGCCTGCCAATGTCAGCCAAAGCGCCAGGCGTGGTAGCCACAGCAACAATCCCAGCACCGAGATCAGCAGCAAAAACGATAGAAATGCGCCCAGGGCTGGAGTGTCATCGTGCAGGTTCATCTGCGTTCGATACGACAACAGGGCGGTCAGCGGCAACAACACCACACTTATCCACAACCATTCGCGGACCATTTTCCGGAACAGGCGTTGGACTTGGGTTGGCTCCCGGCTTTCCCGACGGCGCTCTTTTATCTTGGATACCCTGTCGCGAGAGAATTCGTTCATGGGGCACAGGTCTGGATGGATGACTGAAATCATAGCGGACGTCGACCAGCGGTGGGCTTCTTACTTTCACTCCTTCAACCGAGAAGCTATCGTCCTTTGATAGTGGAGCGCTTTCAAAGCCAAGGAACCACCGCCCATGCGTATTGCAGTTCTCGACGACGAACCGGCTGAATTGCGCCGGGTGGAACAGACACTTCATCAGATGGCCGAACCCGGCGAGGATGCCTGGGCCTTGCACAGCTTTGAGAGGGGAGAGGACCTGCTGCGTCAACTGCGCAGGGAAACCTACGACCTGCTCATACTCGACTGGCAGCTGCCGGATCTCAGCGGGATTGCGCTTTTGCAATGGACCCGCGAACACATGGACGCCCCCCCTGCGGCCATCATGCTCACCAGCCGCGATACCGAGAGCGACATCGTCCAGGCGCTGAATGCCGGGGCCGATGATTACGTGAGCAAACCCTTCCGACCCAACGAGCTGAAAGCCCGTGTGACGGCGGTGCTGCGTCGACGCAGCCAACAGCGTACCGCGGCAGCCGAAGTTCTCAGCTTCAATGACCTGCTGTTCGACGATGCAGACCTGACCATCAAGCGCGCAGGCACGCCTATCGTGCTGACCGAGCGTGAGTATCGACTGGCGCGCTGCCTGTTCACCAATCTCGGCCGACCGCTGTCGCGGGAATACCTGTATCAGCGGTTCTGGACTCACGAAGAAATGGACTCCTCCCGGCCACTGGATACGCACATCTATCGACTGCGCAACAAACTCGGCCTGACCGCCGACCGTGGTTGGCAGCTGCTGACCATTTATGGATATGGGTATCGCCTGGAGAGCGTGACACCTGTGACTTCGTAAATCGCGGTTTACTGAAGGCAATAAAAAAGGCCAACGCTTGAGCGTTGGCCTTTTTTTGGCGGCAGATCGGAATCAGAAGTCCAGGTTGGAAACCGCCAGTGCGTTGCTTTCGATGAAGTCACGGCGAGGCTCGACCGCATCACCCATCAGGGTGTTGAAGATCTGGTCTGCGCCGATGGCGTCTTCGATGGTCACTTTGAGCATCCGGCGTACGCTTGGGTCCATGGTGGTTTCCCACAGCTGATCCGGGTTCATTTCGCCCAGACCTTTGTATCGCTGAATGGTGTGGCGCTTGGTGCTTTCAGCCATCAGCCAGTCCAGGGCTTCCTTGAACTCGGTGACCGCTTTCTTGCGTTCGCCGCGCTGAACGTACGCGCCCTCATCCAGCAGAGTGCTCAACTGAGCCCCCAGCGAAACGACGGTCTTGTAGTCGTTGCTGCCGAAGAAGTCGCGGTTGAAGGTGACGTAGCTCGACAGGCCGTGGGAAGTCAGTTCCACTTCCGGCAGCCACACGCCACGTTCACGGTCTTCACGCAAGCTGGCCTTGTAGACCAGGCCGGACTTCTCGACGGTGCGCAGGCGGGCTTCGTACTGGGCCAGCCAGTCTTGCATCGCTGCATGGTCGCCAAGCTTTTCCAGGCTCACGGCCGGCAGGTAGATGAAGTGCTCGGTCAGTTCCTGCGGGTACAGGCGCGACAAACGCTTGAGGGTTTTCATCACCATGCGGAAGTCATTCACCAGACGCTCCAGCGCTTCGCCAGAGATGCCCGGGGCGTCTTCGTTCAGGTGCAGGCTCGCATCTTCCAGGGCCGACTGGGTCATGTACTCTTCCATGGCCTCGTCGTCTTTGATGTATTGCTCTTGCTTGCCTTTCTTGACCTTGTACAGCGGCGGCTGGGCGATGTAGATGTAGCCGCGCTCGATAAGCTCCGGCAGCTGACGGAAGAAGAAGGTCAGCAGCAGGGTACGGATGTGCGAACCGTCGACGTCAGCATCGGTCATGATGATGATGTTGTGATAACGCAGCTTGTCGATGTTGTACTCTTCGCGGCCGATGCCGCAGCCCAGCGCGGTGATCAAGGTGCCCACTTCCTGGGAAGAGATCATCTTGTCGAAACGCGCCTTTTCGACGTTCAGGATTTTACCCTTCAGAGGCAGGATCGCCTGGGTCCTGCGGTTACGTCCCTGCTTGGCGGAGCCGCCAGCAGAGTCACCTTCCACGAGGTACAGTTCGGACAGGGCAGGGTCCTTCTCCTGGCAGTCAGCCAGTTTGCCCGGCAGGCCGGCGATATCCAGAGCGCCTTTACGGCGGGTCATTTCACGGGCCTTGCGCGCTGCTTCACGGGCACGGGCGGCGTCGATCATCTTGCCGACAACCAGCTTGGCTTCGTTCGGGTTTTCCAACAGGAAGTCGGAGAAGTACTTGCCCATTTCCTGTTCGACAGCGGTCTTCACTTCGGAAGACACCAGCTTGTCCTTGGTCTGGGAGCTGAACTTCGGATCCGGCACTTTCACCGAAATGATCGCCGTCAGGCCTTCACGGGCGTCGTCACCGGTGGTCGCGACCTTGTGCTTCTTGGCCAGGCCTTCCTGCTCGATGTAGTTGTTCAGGTTACGCGTCAGTGCGGAACGGAAGCCCACCAGGTGAGTACCGCCATCGCGCTGCGGAATGTTGTTGGTGAAGCACAACAGGTTCTCGTTGAAGCTGTCGTTCCACTGCAGGGCGATTTCCACGCCGATGCCGTCTTCACGCTGGATGTTGAAGTGGAACACCTGGTTGACCGCAGTCTTGTTGGTGTTCAGGTATTCAACGAACGCACGCAGGCCGCCTTCGTACTTGAACAGCTCTTCCTTGCCGGAGCGCTCATCCTTGAGGACGATGCCGACACCGGAGTTGAGGAAGGACAGTTCACGAATGCGCTTGGCCAGGATGTCCCAGCTGAAGTGAATGTTCTTGAAGGTTTCGCCGGAAGCCTTGAAGTGGATCTGGGTACCGGTGGTTTCGCTGTCGCCAACGATGGCCATCGGAGCCTGTGGAACACCGTGGACGTAGGTCTGTTCCCAGATCTTGCCGCTGCGGCGAACGGTCAGGACCAGCTCTTCGGAGAGGGCGTTTACTACCGAAACACCTACACCGTGCAGACCGCCGGATACCTTGTAGGAGTTGTCGTCGAACTTACCGCCAGCGTGGAGGACGGTCATGATGACCTCGGCAGCGGAAACGCCTTCCTCTTTGTGCACGTCTACCGGGATGCCACGGCCGTTGTCGCGAACGGTGATGGATTCATCCGGGTGAATGATGATGCTGATGTCGTCGCAATAGCCGGCGAGTGCTTCGTCGATCGAGTTGTCGACCACCTCGAACACCATGTGGTGCAGGCCGCTACCATCATCGGTGTCGCCAATGTACATACCGGGACGTTTGCGTACGGCATCCAGGCCTTTCAGCACTTTAATGCTCGTTGAGTCGTACGTATTTTCTTCGCTCAATGCCTTCACTCCCGATGGTCGTGGGTCTGGGTGATACGGCCCTGTTCCACGTGGAACAGAGCGACTGGCGTTTCCGTCTGCCAGCCCTCCCTCAATAATTCGTCATCTACACAGGTGATAAACACCTGGCAGCGTAAGTCTTCCAACAAGCGGCAAAGCGCGCGGCGGTGGTGCTCGTCCAGCTCGGACGGCAAGTCATCCACCAGATAAATACACTGACCGCGCCGAGCCTGGCTAACCAGATGCCCCTGGGCAATCCGCAATGCACACACCACCAACTTCTGCTGGCCACGGGACAAGATGTCCGCAGCATTGTGTGCGCCCAATCTGAGACGCAAATCAGCGCGTTGTGGTCCTGCCTGGGTATGACCCATTTGCTGGTCCCGGTGAAGGGAGCCGGCGAGCACATCGCTCAGTTCGCGGTCTTTGTCCCAACCTCGGTAATAGCTGAGCGTTAAGCCCTCAAGCTCTACCAGTTCGCTCAAAGTTTGTTCAAAGACAGGTTTCAATGCTTTGATGTAGGCGCGGCGGTATTCATCGATTTCAGCGCTGGCCTGGCACAGTTCCCTGTCCCAAACCGCTTGCGAAACGGCGTCAAGTGTACCATGCCGCAGCCAAGAGTTTCTCTGGCGCAGGGCCTTCTGCAAACGCTGCCAGGTTGACATGAAGCGTGGTTCCACGTGGAACACACCCCAATCGAGAAACTGGCGGCGAATCTTCGGCGCCCCCTCCAACAAGCGAAAGCTGTCCGGGTTGATCAACTGCAACGGCAGCATTTCCGCCAGTTGTGCCGCACTGCGAGCGTTCTGCCCATCGATGCGGATCTGGAACTCCCCCTGGCGATCACGGGAAATACCGAGCGCGCTGTGCCCGCCCTCAGCCAATTCAACTTGGCCGAATACCGTGCAGGCCAACTGCTCGTACTGGATGACGGGTAAAAGGCGGGTGCTGCGAAACGAACGGGCAAGCCCCAGCAGGTGAATGGCTTCCAGAACACTGGTTTTGCCGCTGCCGTTGGCGCCGTAAAGAATGTTGATTCGGGGGGAGGGGGAGAAGGTCACCGGGTGCAGATTGCGCACCGCGGTGACCGAAACGCGACTTAAGGACATCTAGCTTCTGCTGAGCATGATCACAGACGCATCGGCATGACAACGTAAGCCGAATCGTCGTTGTCGGACTCTTGCACCAGCGCACTGCTGTTGGAGTCGGACAGGATCAGGCGAACCTGCTCGGTGGTCATCACGCCCAGCACGTCGAGCAGATAGCTCACGTTGAAGCCGATTTCCAGGGAGCCGCCGTTGTACTCAACGCCCACTTCTTCTTCCGCTTCTTCCTGCTCCGGGTTGTTCGCCTGAATCTTCAGTTGACCGTTGGCCAGTTGCAGACGAATGCCGCGATACTTCTCGTTGGACAGGATCGCGGTACGGCTGAAGGCTTCACGCAGCGCCTGACGATCGCCCAGTACCAGCTTGTCACCGCCTTTAGGCAGCACGCGCTCGTAATCCGGGAATTTACCGTCGACCAGTTTCGAGGTGAAAGTGAACTCGCCGGTGGTGGCGCGAATGTGATGCTGACCCAGAACGATGCTGACGATGCCTTCCGGCTCGGTCAGCAAGCGCGCCAGTTCTAGGATACCCTTGCGCGGCACGATAACCTGGTGGCGATCCGGCTGGCCGATGTCGGCTTGCATGGAGCACATTGCCAGGCGGTGACCGTCGGTGGCCACGGCGCGAATAACGCCGGCGGACACTTCCAGCAGCATACCGTTGAGGTAGTAACGTACGTCCTGCTGGGCCATGGCGAAGCTGGTGCGCTCGATCAAGCGACGCAGCTTGCTTTGCTCGAGGCTGCAAGTCAGCGAACCTGGGCCTTCTTCCACCGTCGGGAAGTCATCGGATGGCAGAGTCGACAGGGTGAAACGGCTACGACCCGCCTTCACAACGAGCTTCTGCTCATCGACCTTGATGTCGATCAGCGCATCGTTCGGCAGGCTTTTGCAGATGTCCATCAGCTTGCGCGCAGGCACGGTGATGGAGCCCGATTCCGCCGGCTCTTCGAGTTGAACCCGACCGACCAGCTCGACTTCCAGGTCGGTACCGGTCAGCGACAGTTGCTGGCCTTCGACAACCAGCAGCACGTTGGAGAGCACCGGCAAGGTCTGTCGGCGCTCGACGACGCCTGCGACCAGTTGCAGGGGTTTCAACAGGGCTTCGCGTTGAATGGTGAAATGCATGGTCTAGTCCCTTGCCTTAATAAGCTGCGCTGGAGTCATCACGTGGTCAGTGTACGCAGCAGGTTCTTGTAGTCCTCGCGGATGTCCGCGTCGGATTCCTTAAGTTCGTTGATCTTGCGGCAGGCGTGCAAAACGGTGGTGTGGTCACGTCCGCCGAACACATCGCCGATTTCCGGCAGGCTGTGGTTGGTCAGTTCCTTGGACAACGCCATGGCGACCTGACGCGGACGGGCGACCGAACGCGACCGGCGTTTGGACAGCAAGTCGGAGATCTTGATCTTGTAGTACTCGGCGACGGTGCGCTGAATGTTATCCACAGAGACCAGTTTGTCTTGCAACGCCAACAAATCCTTGAGGGATTCGCGAATCAGCTCGATGGTGATATCGCGACCCATGAAGTGCGAGTGGGCGATCACACGTTTAAGCGCGCCCTCCAGTTCACGGACGTTGGAGCGAATGCGTTGGGCAATGAAGAACGCCGCATCGTGTGGCAGTTCGACTTTGGCCTGGTCGGCCTTCTTCATCAGGATCGCCACGCGGGTTTCCAGCTCCGGAGGTTCGACGGCAACCGTCAGGCCCCAGCCGAAGCGGGATTTCAGGCGCTCTTCGAGGCCTTCGATCTCTTTCGGGTAGCGGTCACTGGTGAGAATGACCTGCTGGCCACCTTCAAGCAGGGCGTTGAAGGTGTGGAAAAACTCTTCCTGGGAACGTTCCTTGCGGGCGAAGAACTGAATGTCGTCGATCAACAAGGCGTCCACCGAGCGGTAGAAGCGCTTGAACTCGTTGATCGCGTTGAGCTGCAGCGCCTTGACCATGTCCGCCACGAATCGCTCCGAATGCAGGTACACGACCTTGGCATTCGGGTTCTTCTTTAATAGGTGGTTACCCACAGCATGCATCAAGTGGGTTTTACCCAGGCCCACGCCGCCATAAAGGAAGAGCGGGTTGTAGCCATGCTTGGGATTGTCCGCCACTTGCCAGGCCGCAGCCCGGGCCAGTTGGTTGGACTTGCCCTCGACGAAGTTTTCGAAGGTGAAGGTGCGGTTCAGATAGCTGGTGTGCTTGAGCGCACCCTCGACTTGCACGGTGCGTTGTTCAGCACGAACCGGGGCCTGTTGCGAACTGGCTCCGGCCATCGGATCGAAGCTTTCACGCGAAGGTTCTTCTTCAATGACCTCAGCGGCCTTTTGCGTCGAACGCTTGGTCGGTGCGGCGACTGGCGCCGGAGCGGCAGGTGCGGGCGCGACCTGGGCCTGGGCTGCAACAGCAGCGGCGGCCAGCGGTGCATTCGGCGCGGCACGTGGCGCCGAACTGCGTTTGCTACCTATTAATAAGGAAAGCGCAGGCGTCGACCCGTTGCCATGCTCGTCGAGCAATTCCAGGACACGGCCCAGATATTTTTCGTTGACCCAGTCCAGCACAAAACGGTTGGGCGCATAGACACGCAACTCGTCGCCTTCGGCTTCGACCTGTAGTGGACGGATCCAAGTGTTGAATTGTTGGGCAGGCAGCTCATCGCGCAGAAGCTCCAC